>NZ_CP075169.1:4800000-6000000 GCF_016865525.2 Sodalis ligni
CGCCGGCACGGTCAAGTGCATCACCGGGGCCGTAGCCGCGCACCGCTGAAGGTGAATAAACCGACCGGCTATCAGGCTGTTGGGCCATGCCAGGTGTGGACGTGGGACGTCACATGGCTGGCCTCCCGGGTTCGTGGCCGTTATTTTTATTTGTATCTGATAGAAGATATTTTTAGCCGAAAAATCGTCGGTTACGAGGTTCATGAAGAGGAAAATGGCGAGCAGGCCGCCGCGCTGCTGCACCGCACCGTATTACGTGAACGGTGTTACCGCCATCCGTTAGTGTTACATGCCGACAATGGTGCGCCGATGAAATCCCAGACGCTGAAAGAGAAACTGGAAGAACTGAGCATCACGGGTTCGCACAGCCGACCACGGGTCAGTAACGATAATCCGTATGTGGAGTCGCTGTTCAGAACGTTAAAATATGTTCCGTCGTGGCCGTCATCAGGCTTCCTGGATCTGGCTGACGCCCGGCGTTGGGCCGAGGGCTTCGGCCGGTGGTATAACGAAGAGCATCGGCATAGCGGCATCGGTTATGTCACCCCGGAACAGCGACACCAAGGAGAAGATATAAACCTGCTGGCAAAACGGAAAGCGTTATATGAATCGGCCAGAAAAACCCGACCGGAACGGTGGTCATCTTCATGCCGTCAATGGCAACGGGTCGAGGTAGTGATGCTGAATCCGGATAAGCCAGAAACCGGGTTAAAATCTGCAGCGTAAAACGAACAAGGGTGTCAACTTCGTTGACAGCTACCGCCATCATGGTATTGTTGGCACTCCATTATCCATTAATAGTTCCGTCTGACAAAAACATACGGTGGCTTACGCCGCCAAAATTTTCCTGCAATAATCATAAGTAATAAACTAATTATATTAGGATAGTGGTTTATGCCAAATGTCTATAGATATTTATTAAATTGTATGACAAAATTAACCATACCAAATAGGAAAATCGGCTCAACCAAAGAAAAAATAACGAGCACTAAATGTATTGAAAGACATTAACTCTTTTAATGCTTCTTTACCATCCCCTTACTGATATCTCTCTTTGAAAAATACCGACAATGCAAAAAGAAAGATCACACCAATAATCCCAAAGCCATAACCCATAACAGAGTCAACCCCTTTGTCGGGATCCATTTTAATAACCATAATTCCTAAAGCGCATAAAATGCCATTAATATTAATAAAGCCGAGAAATTTAATAATAATTTTTCTTTACCGCCAAAAAAATAGAATCAAAAAACAAAAGTTGCCCTATGAGATCTTACAGCAAGTTTATTTTTATGACAATAAAATAAAAATATCATTAAGCACAATACTATGGAAAAAGCATGCTGCATGCAAAAAAATAATCATAATTATTTCCCTCTTTATCAAAAGTATAACTCCAAATCTCATTGCTAATGGTACCATTAGGTTCAACAGAAGATTCTGTATCATGATCTTTTATTGTACCACTAAACCCAAATCCTGAACCTACTCGCAAAGACCCCCAATACCTTCCGTACCTATAGATGCTTCTAAAGTAAATAACCCCAGACCAAGACTAGCACCATAGTCTTTATCAGTATTAATGCTTGTTAGAGAATAAGGTCCAAAATCAAATCCGGCACTGACATCACCACGCAAACCAAAAACGCTGGTCGCGCCAAAATCAAGACTAGCTTTATCTCCAGTAATTCCCCCCTCCAAATATGCTCCGATGAGATATCCAACGGAAACGCCCGCCTTGGCTGACCCGTGTATTTTATACTCGTCTCCAATTGAGGGTTGCAAATGTGACTGTGCAATATCTTCATCTATTTTATCTGATGATTCTCCTTTAGCGGCTTCATCAAAAGCTAATGTTGCATCAGACTTTACTGCCTCTGTCATCTGCCCCCAAAAAGATCCCTCCCCAAAACCATCACTCAACTCATTATTATCAACCGCATTCTTGCCCGCATCCGACCCGACCGCCGCACCCGCCCCGCCATTCCCGGCCACCGTGCCCGCCAGTCCCGCCGCCAGGGTGCTTAATGTCGAGATAGTCTGCTTTTGTTCTTCCGTCAGGTCCGCGGTCTTGATGCCGGGATAAAGCTCGCCCGTTATTGCTTCAGCGGCCAGTTCGCCACCGGCGCCCCCGGCCGCTCCCGCCGCCGCCGAATTCCCCTGCAAATGTAGTCCCTCCGGTTTTTAGTACCACTGCCAATGAGGATCTCCGACCAGTTTTTGCCTTGCGTAGATAACTGGCGGCATATTGCCGAGTGAGCTGTGTGGACGCTCCTCGTTATATTCTGTACGCCAGCTCTCTATTAAAAACCGCACTTCAGATAGCGTCCGGAACAGATACATATCAAGTATTTCTGTTCGCAGGGTTTTGTTGAACCGCTCGATAAATCCGTTTTGCATTGGCCTACCAGGCTGAATAAAATCCAGCATGACACCGTTATCCTCTGCCCATTCAGCCAAGGCAACAGCGGTAAGTTCGGGTCCGTCGTCACTTCGAATATAAGCCGGATAACCTCTCTCGCTGCTGAGTCGGTCCAGGATACGGACGACACGATGAGCCGGTATATTTAAATCAACTTCGATTGCCAGTGCTTCCCGGTTAAAATCATCGACCACATTGAACAGGCGGAACCTTCGCCCATCTATCAAGGCATCACTCATAAAATCTACTGACCAGCAGTGGTTCATGTTATGCGGAATAACCAAAGGCTGGGGATGACGGTTGGGCAATCGTTTTTCCCTTACGCCTGAGGTTTAACTTCAACAATCGATATATTCGGTAAACCCGTTTTGCATTCCAGCGCTGTCCGAACTGACGTAACTTATTGAACATCAGACCAAAGCCATAGGCCGGATACTGTTGCGCCAGTTTTGTAATGCCTCTATCACCGGCAGATCCCGCGCGGTGTTATGGCGATAATGCAAAAGACTTCGACTGATGCCAATAATCCGACACCCGCGACGCTCGCTGGCGTGATGTTCCTTCATGACATAACGCACCAACTCGCGTTTCTCAGGTGCCGTTAAAGTTTTTGCTACGACATCCTTAAGGATTTCATGATCCAAGCTCAGGAGGCATACATCTGCTTTAGTCGGCGATTTTCTTCTTCAAGCTCTTTCATCCGCTTGATATCCGAGGATTCCATCCCGCCGTATTTGGATTTCCAGTTATAGTAGCTGGCTTCTGAAACACCGTTTTCGCGACAGACATCCTTCACATGCCGGCCACCTTCAACTTCTTTTAGGACTCGCAAGATCTGAGTTTCAGTGAAACGCGCTTTCTTCATGATGAGCCTCCCGTTGGTTGCATTTTAACCAGAGAACTCCATTAAGCGGTAAGACTAAATTCAGGGGGGACTACACAAATACGCCACCAGCCCGCCCACCAGGGCATGGCCCAGGGCATTTTCGGCGACATTGACCTGTTTTGTGTCGGGATCGGTGGTGACACCTTTTACCACCTGCGACAGATAGGGCGCCAGACCGCCCGCCGCCGCTTGCGTCAGGTCACCGCCCGCCAGACCCGCCAGCGCCCCGCTGATGGCATCCCCCAGGATGGCGTAGGTGCCGCCGATGCCGTATTGCGACTGTACCTCATTAGAGACTGCGTCAAGCATGTCCTTCTGCTGTGCCGCCGACGCCTGCTGATAGGCCGGTGTTCCCTTCAGCTTTTCCTGTTGGCTATCGGTCGTGGTCGTGGCTTCGTATTGCAGCACATCCTGCACCACGTCCTTGCTGACCTGGCCCACTTCCTGGGTGAACGCCAGGTTTTGCTCTACCTGCTGCTTATCGAAGATTTCATCAATATGGCCGTTGGCGTCCGCCGTGTCATGGCTGAGGGTCGAGATATCCTGTTGTTGGCCGGCGGCGTCGCGGATAGTCAGCGTGCCGTCGGCGATGGCCGACGAACTGGTGCCGCTGGCGCTGCCGCTTTGGCTGTCGCTCAGCGAAGGCAGCGCGAACGGCGACGCGCCGCCGCCCGCGCCGGCGGAAAAGCCGTAGCCCGTGGCGCTGTAGTCGGCGGCATTCTGGATAGCGTCCCAGCCCAGGGTGCCGGTGGACAGCTGGTTGTCCGCCGCCGCCGCGGTGGAGGCAATCACCGCGCCGTTAAGCTGGGTATGGTCCCCCACCTGGATGTCATAACCCTGGTCGCCGGCGAACAGGCCGCTTTGCGCGCCGACGCTGGCGTATTGGCTGTTGATGCTGGAACCGCTGATACTGAGCGACCCGGAAACCGGCATGGTGCCGAAGGAAATGCCCAATCCGCCGGATACCGATTTTTGCGACTCCTGATATTCATCAGTGTCCTGCAGGCTGGTGATGGTCAGGTCGCCGCCCACATTGGCAACTATCTTATCCCCCAGCGCCTGCGCGCCCTCCAGCACCGTATCGCCCCCGCTGCTCAGGCTGAGCTGGTCCTGGGCGTTGACGCGGATATTGAGAAGATCAGTGGTGCTGCCGTCGGCGTTATCGCTGGCCATATAGCCGTTGGCGAATACCCCGATACCGGTGGAGGCCCCTACGGAGATTTACAAAAGTTGCCTAACCTATGATGGGTACCCCCCCTGCAAGGCCGGTGGGTGATTTGTTCAATTCGGCGCTTGATCAGATCACTCAATTCGGGCAGAGTTCCATCAAAGTGATCTACTATTTTGCAAAGCTATGTAGTTGCATAAAACATCAATACATATGCTTTGTGACAATTATTTTTGCGATGAAGAGAAAAATAGCCTCATCAGTATATCCCATAACTCGCACTTTATTAGATAATGCCACCAGATACGAAAGTACATTTGATTAGCATGAATTACCTCATTTGAAGTTGTTCACCCTCGCCATTTCTGCCTGAACTATAGAACTTCAATCTACAAACCTACGTTATAGCCAAAATCATTTTATTACTATCTAGATGGCGGATTTTTAATATATCTAGTAACTTGAATATTAATATTCCAAACCAAACAGCAATGCCTGTTATCAGGCCAAATATTATTGCTCTTTCTAATTGAGGCTCAGGAAAATTAAATGTTCCATTTATAAAATAAAATATTAATGAAATTATAAATCCAAAATCATTGGCATTGCTATAAAAAAGACAGCAATATAAGAGTAGTGTAAAATATCTATATAAAATTTTCATCATTTACCATCTTTACTTTCAAGTTGAGGCTTAGCAATCTCATTTATGTAGCCGTTTGTAAACTCAGATAACTCATCAGCTCCTAATTCATAAATAAATTCCGGAATTGAATTATCATTTAAGATTTTTGTACAACCACTGGCGCATATCCTCCAAATAATCCACCTGCAAGTGATCCAGCGGCTGCGCGGTAATCTCCCCGTTTTCAACAGGATCTTTAAAGAATTATGCCACCAATGCGAGCTTCTGCATGGGTGTTATGCCGCCTAGCCCCATATGGGGACGTTCATGGTTATAGGTCCAAAGCCACCGCGTTGCGAAATCTTGTACTTCGGCTATATAACTAAACACATATTGATTCAGCCAGTCATAACGTACCGCGCGGTTAAATCGCTCTATATAGGCATTTTGCTGGGGCTTGCCCGGCTGGATATAAAGCAAGGTTATTTGATGTTTAATCGTCCATTTTTGCAGTTGGATACTCAGGTATTCCGGGCCGTTGTCGCACCGTATACAGGCCGGCTTTCCGCGCCATTCGATGAGCTGTTCAAGTGAACGAATAACGCGTTCTGACGTCAGGGAAAAATCAACATCCAGGACCAGGCCTTCCCGATTAAAATCGTCTATCACATTGAATGTGCGGAAACTTCTGCCATCACTTAATTGATCATGCATAAAATCCATTGACCAGGTATGGTTGGTCTTGTCAGGCACAACTAACGGGGCCGGATGAGGCCGGATAATCCTTTGTTTTGGCTTGATCCGCAAATTCAATTTGAGTTCGCAATAAATCCGATAAATGCGTTTATGATTCCAATGAAAGCCTTTGACGTTACGCAGAAATAAATAACACAGACCAAATCCCCAACTACGGTGTCGTGCCGTTAAATCGGTAAGCCAATTGGCTATTTGCACATTTTCATCACGCAATTTAGTGCAATAACGGTAGCCACTTTCGCTGAGGGCAAAAATGGAACAGGCCAGGCGGATAGAGATACCTTTAACGCTGACTGCGTGCCGCGCCATCTCGCGTCGCCGGGATGGCGTTACCACTTTTTTTGCATGGCCTCCTGGATGATCTCGGATTTTAAACGCTCTTCGGCACACATCTTTTTGAGCCGTCGATTTTCATCTTCCAGTTCTTTCAGGCGGGCCATCATTGAGGCATCCATACCGCCAAAGCGTGAGCGCCACTTATAAAAACTGGCATTACTCATACCATACTCGCGGCAAAGCTCAGAAACCGGTGTACCTGCCTCAGCTTGCTTCAAAATGGCCATGATCTGGCTGTCGCTAAAACGTGATTTTTTCATCCGAATCTCCTCGATTCATGTTACGAGAAAATTCTACTTATGAGTACCCCAGTTTTTCGGGGGGATTACCGCGCCACCTATGGAATCTGAATTTGTCCCGTCAGTAAATATCGCCCCGCCCACCGCAATTCCCGTATTTGCTATGATACCACGCCCTGGAGCCAATCCTCCTGTTACCGCTGCTGCGGTGGTACTCCAATAATCATATGTTTTGTTTTCATTGCCAGGTTGGCTCATGTCATACCACTGATAAGCAGCGTTTGCACCTGCCCCCAGAATTAAACTAACCACCACATTATCAATTGCCGCAGCGGGTCCGATGTAAACTCCACCAGCTATTAGTACCCCATTCTCATAGCCATCAACTATGGCATTGGTGATATTGGCACCTTCCGGTAAATCTCCCTGCGCATTCTTAGTCAGCTCTGCGTTGATTTGGTCTTGTGTCGCCCCTTGCTGTACCATCGACGTTCCTAATGTTGTTATCGATAGTCCATAGTCCGCAAATCCCGTGCCGAAATCTCCAGGACTTAAATCATTATTATCAACCGCATTCTTGCCCGCATCCGCCCCGGTCACACCCCCTGTCGCGCCATTGGCGGCCACCGTGCCCGCCAGCGCCGCCGCCAGGGTGCTTAATGTCGAGATAGTCTGCTTTTGTTCTTCCGTCAGGTCAGCGGTAGCAATGTCGGGATAAAGCTCGTACGCGATAGCGTCGGCGGCCAGTTCACCGCCGGCGCCTCCCGCCGCTCCCGCCGCCGTGGAATTCCCCTGCAAATACGCCACCAGCCCGCCTACCAGGGCGTGGCCGAGGGCATTTTCGGCGACATTGACCTGATTTGTATCCGGATCGGTGGTGATACTTTTCACCACCCGCGATCGAGTAGGAGGCGGGATTACTCCCGCCGTCCTCTCACACCACCGTACGTACGGTTCCGTATACGGCGGTTCATTTACAACACTGGAACTGCCTGTGCAACTCCAGCAGCGATAACTGACCTGCACGATCGAAGAGTTTCTTCGGCAGCGCTTGGTTCATATGACTTGCCCCCGCGTTCCACCAGGGTCCGCGCTGGTTCGTCGCCGATATCCACGCCCTTTCTTCGCTCAGGCCGCCTTTCATCAGCATCCTTGCCCGTTTGTATGGCCTTTTCCAATGCCGCCACAGCAGACAACGCAGCTTACGGCGGACCCAGCCGTCCAGTTCTTCCAGTATCCCTTTGACTTCGGTCAGCCGGAAGTAACTTATCCAACCTCGCAGCACCGGAGCAAGCCCGTCGATAACCGCTTTCAGCGCTTTTGAACTGTTTCCGTCGTCAGGCTGCGGATTTTCTCCTTCAGCCTGGACACGCTGCTCGCCGCTATCTTCAGTTTTGCCTGCTTGTGCCACGTCAGGCTATATCCCAGGAACTTGCGCTCCCAGGGCCTGGCCACCGCGCTTTTATCTCGGTTCACCGTCAACCGCAGGTGCTTTTCCAGATACCGGCTTATCGAGTTCATCGCCTGTTCTCCCGCCTTGCGGCTGCTCACGTAGATATTACAGTCATCCGCATAACGGCAGAACCGGTGGCCCCTGCGCTCCAGTTCACGGTCAAGGTCGGTCAGCAGCAGGTTGGAGAGCAACGGCGATAACGGGCTGCCTTGCGGCATCCCTTCCCGCCGTTTTGTCACCACTTTGCCGCTGACCATGTCCGCTTCCAGATAACGCCTGATGAGCCTGAGCAGTCTGACGTCTTTGATTTTGCGGCTTAGCCTCGACATCATGATGTCGTGGTTAACCCGGTCAAAGAACTTCTCCAGATCCATGTCCACCACCCAGCGCCGGCCGCCTTGCACGTAGGCTTGTGCTTGTCGCACCGCCTGCCACGCATTGCGGCCCGGTCTGAAGCCGTAGCTGGATTCGGAGAACTCAGGTTCATAATAGGGGGTAAGGTGTTGCTGGATGGCCTGCTGGATAAGCCGGTCCACCACCGTGGGGATACCCAGGACCCTGACTCCGCCGTTAGGCTTGGGCAGTTCGACCCGGCGTATCGCCTGCGGCAGGTAGCTTCCGTCCAGCAGGGCCCTGTACATGATTCTGTGTAAATGCCTTTCCTCAGAAGTGACCGTCCAGGCGGTCACCGAACTCGATAATAAAGCGGCTCATCGCCATACGCCAGTCCTTCAGCGGCATCGTCCATTTCTGTGATGCTGCCTGGATCGCCAGCCACACCACCTTTTTCACTGAGTCGTCTGTCGGGAACACCTTACGCTTTTTGATCGCGTGGCGGATTACGCTGTTCAGCGACTCGATGGCGTTGGTCGTGTAGATCACCTTGCGGATGTCCGGTGGGTAGCCAAAGAACGTGGCAAGATTCGCCCAGTTTACCTGCCAGCTGCGGCTTATCTGCGGATAGCGGTTATCCCAGGCACTGGCGAACGCTTCCAGCGCTTGCAAGCCAGCCTCTTCCGTAGGCGCCTGATAGATGGCCTTCAGGTCCCGGGTGACGGCTTTGTAGTCCTTCCAGGAGACGAACCGCAGACTGTTGCGCACCATATGCACGATACACAGCTGGATACGCGCCTGCGGGTAGACCGCATTGATGGCGTCCGGGAAGCCTTTCAGACCGTCAACGCAGGCGATGAGAATATCGTTCAGACCGCGGTTTTTCAGCTCCGTCAGCACGTTCAGCCAGAACTTTGCCCCTTCATTTTCGGCCAGCCACATCCCCAGCAACTCTTTCTGCCCTTCGATATTGATGCCCAGGGCCAGGAACACGGTTTTGTTGATGACGCGGCTATCTTGCCGAACTTTAAGTACGATACAGTCAAGGTAAACAATGGGATAGACAGTATCCAGTGGCCGATTTTGCCATTCTACAACCTGCTCCATCACGGCATCAGTCACCTTCGATACCAGCGCCGGCGAAACATCAGCGTCATACAATTCTTTAAACGCGGCGGCGATCTCGCGGGTGGTCATGCCTTTGGCGTACAACGACAGGATCTGGTTGTCCATGCCGGTGATCCGGGTCTGGTTTTTCTTCACCAATTGCGGTTCGAAGGACCCCTCTCGATCGCGCGGAGTACGCAGTTCCAGTGGCCCATCGCCGGTGGTTACTGTCTTAGCCGAGTAGCCGTTGCGGGCATTGGAGCCGGTCCTGGGCTGATTTTTATCGTAACCGAGGTGATGTGTCATTTCAGCGTTTAGAGCCGCCTCGACACTGATTTTTTTCAGTAAGCGATCAAACTGGTTGAGATCTTCCGGGGTTTTAAGATTTTTGGCCAATTCGTTAGCCAGAGCCTGCAACTGTTTTTCGTCCATAAATTAACCTGTTTTTGATGTTGGATAGAAGATATCAAAATCAGGCAATTACACAAATCTATGTACAGGCTCGGCCTGTAAGATAAAATCCCGGCTTGGGGCCGGGATTTAAAGGAAAATCGCAAATTTCTAGGATTCATCAATAATATTATTTAGCCCAATGCCTATAGTAAGAAGTAGCAGAACAAATTAATAAACTAACAGAGTCAAAAACCCCTAACATTGAAAATCTTCGCAATAATTATCCCACCACCCGCCACGGAACCGCCATAGACACCAACTTTAACGGCTAACATTATATAATCCCCATCCAATTCATAAATACCTGTAATTATCCCATTAAAAAATACAAAACCCAGTAGACTAATAACGCTTATTATAATCATCCCAATAACAAATGCACAAAATATAAATATACATTGTGGTAATAAGACATTGTACTGAGAATATTTATTCATCGTTTTGAGTCTTCAGCTTCTCAACGCGCTTTTCTAGTATCTTAGTACCAATTTCCGTAGCTGCTGATGATCCAACGTTGCCTGCTACTCCAGGAATTTTGCTCGGGGACATCTCCTTAGAGATTCCCATTAATCCCTTAACTTCTCTGTACTTGAGATGGTTAGGATCAAATTTCGGGTTCCAACCCTTGGTTGCATATTTACCGATAGCGTTAGATCCCAATATTGCGCCTTTACCGATACCGTATCCTCCTACGGCACCCAACCCACTAGTTATAGCCCCAGTTAACGGGTCATCCCCTTTAATAGCATTTGACGCCGCACCGCCAACCGCATTCACCCCCACCGTTACCCCAAAACCAGATGTAGCCGTTAAACCACCGACCCAACCTGCAATTAGCGCATCGGTGTAACTAACTTCACCATCCACAGCATATTGTATTGCGGCATTCGCACCACTGCCGATGCCGGCAGCAACCTGCGCTCCACCGGGCAACATGGCCAGACCGATTGTCCCCGCCAGATGAGCCGACACCTTGGCATTTCCTTGCGCGATATCCCCGGCCAGTTGGGCCTTACATTCCGTATCGCAGTCCGGTATCTCACCCAGCCACAGTCCAAGCCCGGAACCCGCTGCCGCCCCGCCCAGTGAGTTATTCTCCACCGCATTCTTGCCCGCATCGGCTCCGGTCACCTCACCCTCCTCTTTATTGCCTCCCACCTTGCCCTCCAGCGCCTCCGCCAGGGTGCTTAATGTCGAGATAGTCTGCTTTTGTTCTTCCGTCAGGTCAGCGGTAGCAATGTCGGGATAAAGCTCGTACGCGATAGCTTCAGCGGCCAGTTCACCGCCGGCGCCTCCCGCCGCTCCCGCCGCCGCCGAATTCCCCTGCAAATACGCCACCAGCCCGCCCACCAGGGCATGGCCCAGGGCATTTTCGGCGACATTGACCTGTTTTGTGTCGGGATCGGTGGTGACACCTTTTACCACCTGCGACAGATAGGGCGCCAGACCGCCCGCCGCCGCTTGCGTCAGGTCACCTCCCGCCAGACCCGCCAGCGCCCCGCTGATGGCATCCCCCAGGATGGCGTAGGTGCCGCCGATGCCATAATCCGACTCGACCTCTTTAGAGACTTCGGCACTCATAGTCTGCTGCTGTTCCGCCGATGCCTGCTGATAGGCCGGTGTTGCCTGCAACTCTTGCTGTTTGTTATCGTTCACGGTCGTGGCTTCGTATTGCAGCACATCCTGCACCACGTCCTTGCTGACTTGGCCCACTGCCTGGGTGAACGCCAGGTTTTGCTCTACCTGCTCCTTATCGAAGATTTCATCAATATGGCCGTTGGCGTCCGCCGTGTCATGGCTGAGGGTCGAGACATCCTGTTGTTGGCCGGCGGCGTCGCGGATAGTCAGCGTGCCGTCGGCGATGGCCGACGAACTGGTGCCGCTGGCGCTGCCGCTTTGGCTGTCGCTCAGCGAAGGCAGCGCGAACGGCGACGCGCCGCCGCCCGCGCCGGCGGAAAAGCCGTAGCCCGTGGCGCTGTAGTCGGCGGCATTCTGGATAGCGTCCCAGCCCAGGGTGCCGGTGGACAGCTGGTTGTCCGACGCCGCCGCGGTGGAGGCAATCACCGCGCCGTTAAGCTGGGTATGGTCCCCCACCTGGATGTCATAGCCCTGGTCGCCGGCGAACAGGCCGCTTTGCGCGCCGACGCTGGCGTATTGGCTGTTGATGCTGGAACCGCTGATACTGAACGAGCCGGAAACCGGCATCGTGCCGAAGGATATGCTCAATCCGCCGGACACCGATTTTTGCGACTCCTGATATTCATCAGTGTCCTGCAGGCTGGTGATGGTCAGGTCGCCGCCCACATTGGCAACTATCTTATCCCCCAGCGCCTGCGCGCCCTCCAGCACCGTATCGCCCCCGCTGCTCAGGCTGAGCTGGTCCTGGGCGTTGACGCGGGTATTGAGAAAATCAGTGGTGCTGCCGTCGGCGTTATCGCTGGCCATGTAGCCGTTGGCGAATACCCCGATACCGGTGGAGGTCCCAAGGGAAACGCTGACCCCGACATTCCAGCCGCTGCTGTCGCTGGAGTTGTGCTGGTCGCTGGTGCTGGCGGCGGCGTCAAGTATCAGGTCGTGATTAGCCGCCAAGGTGACATTGTCGCCGGTAATGCCGCTGCCGGTGATATGCAAATCACCGCTTTGATTATTGCCGCCGGTCGCCACCAGATTAACATCGCCGCCGGCGCTGAGGGTACTGCCCGCCGCCTGCTGTTCCGCCAGGGTGCTCAGCGAGCTGCTCTGGCTGGCGCCGACGCTGATTTGCAGTTTGACGCTGGCGTCATAATTGCCATTGGCCAGTTGGGATGCCTGGGTGGCGACGCCTTTGCTCTGGGATGCCGCCCAGCCGTCATGCAGCGCTTCCACCCCATACAGTGCTTTCATGCGGTTGTCGCTGGTTTCACTGGCGTTATCCACCAGATTGTCCATGGTCAACAGCGCATCGGTAATCGGGCTGGAGAGGGAAAGGGTCAGGCCGCTTTGTTTTTGTTCATAGCTTTCCCGGCGATTGAGCGAGTCGTCGCCCTGATCGATGGTGATCGCCCCGGCCACCACGTTGAGGTTATTCCCGGCGATGACCTGCGCCTCGCTGAGATGGGCGGTGCCGCCGGCAATGATATTGACGTTGCCGTCGGTGGCGCCGATGGTGCTGACGCTCTGGCTTTGCGTGGTGCCGTTCTGGTCGATTTCATCACGCATGGAGGTGGAACCGAAGGTCACGCCGAACCCGCCGCCGCTGAACATGCCGCTGGTTTTGGTCTCCTTCAGCTGATAGCTGGATTGTTCTTCGGTGGCGGCGGCGATGGTGATGTCATTGCCCGCCTGCAGGGTGACATGGTCGTCGCCGATCACCGACGAACCGGTAATGCCGATATCGTTGCCCGCCGACAGATTGACGCTGTCGCCGCTCAGCAGGCTGCCCAGTTGATGGGTGTCGTAGTCCTCGTCCACTGTATGGGTGCTGGTTGAGGAGAACAGGCCGCTGCTGGTATGGGTAGCTTCATCATAGTGATAATCGCTTTCCAGTGCGGTATTGAGGGTGATGTCGCCGCCGGCGCTGAGGCTGATGGCGCCCCTCGCCTGCGCCTGGGCGGCGGTCAGGGCGATATCCTGGCCGGCGGAGAGCTGGATGCCGCCGCCGGCGGTGATGGCGGTGCCCTGCTGGCCGATGGTTTCGTCGATGTTTTCGCTGTTGTCGCCGTGATTTTCGCTGTAGATGTCGCTTTGCAGGGCATTCAGGGTGATATCGCCGCCGGCATTGAGGGCGACGCTATCGGCGGCGTTCAGGGAGGCTCCCTGACTGGTGACATCCTGTCCGGCCGTCAGGCTGAGGTTGCCGCCGCTGTCCAGGCTGCTGACCACGCCGCCAAGGGTATGATCCTGGCTTTCCTGGCCGGATCGGCCCGATTGGCTGGCGTTTTGCGCGCCGGTAGCGGTGGCCAGCAGATTGAGGTCGTTGCCCGCCGCCAGTTGCATGCCGGCGCCGGAGGTCAGGCCGCTGCCGTTCAGGGTGAGATCATTGCCGGCCAGGATGCTCAATGCGCCGCCGGCGGTGATATTGCTGGACTGTGCCGTGGTTTGCCGGCTGTCGGTGGTTTGCCGGCCGGTCAGGGTGCTGTCGGTAGCGGTTTGGCTCAGGGCGGCGATGGTGACGTCGTTGCCCGCCGCCAGAACGGTATCGCCGCCGGATGCCACGCTGGCGCCGATCACGGAAATATCCTTGGCGGCGGCCAATACCAGATCGCCGGTGGCGCTGATGCTTGCCATATCGCCGGTTTCGGTGGCGGTGAGCGCGGCCTGGTTTGGGCCGCCCTGGGCGGGCGACGTCAGGCTGCCCGCCGACCAGGTATCGCTTGCGGTCTGGTTGACGATACTGCCGTTAAGGCTGGTAAGGCTTATGTTGCCGCCCGAAATGGTGGAACTGAGATTGCTGATATTGTTCAGCGCGGTGAGATCCAGACTGCCGTCGGATTTCAGCAGCCCGCCGTTTTGATTGGTTATCTGGTCCTGACTGGTTATATCAAGCAATGACACCGCGGTGACCGCGCCGCTGTTGGTGATGGAACCGGCGCTGGCCAGCCCGACCTGCTGAGCGGTGATCACGCTGCCCTGCAGGTTGGTTTCGTCCGCCTGGGACAGATACAGCTGCGGCGCCAGCACCGTTTGGCCGTCGACGGTGATCGGCACATACCAGACAATACTTTGCGTCAGGGCGGCCACCTGAGCCGGCGTCAGGCTGACGCCGAACTGCAGGTTTAACGATTGTTGTTCCGACGCCGCGTTGTCCAGCAGGGTTTGCATCTGCTGTAAATCGGAACCGACGCCGTCGATATATCGCTGGCCGGTCTGGCTTATCACCGCGTTGTCGACATATTGGGTGTCAAACTCCGCGTCGCCAAGGAACTGGTAATCGGTATCGGCATTCAGGTTGAGTTTATCCAACAGATAGGCCGAACCTTCAAATTGCTGTTCATTGGTCAACTGGCTACTAGTTTCCACCGTGGGGCTGGTGGCGGGGGGCTGTCCCAGCAGGCTGTTTAAATCATTGAATACCGAGCCATTCACCTGACCCAGCTGCGTCAGTTTGGGATTGGCGGTAATCAGGTAGTGACTGCCGGGTTGGCTGTTGATAACAAACAGGCCGTCATTACCGGCGGGCAACGGGTAATCCGCCAGCGGATTCTCGGTCAAAGGTTGCAGGCCGGCGGCAATGGCAGCGCTCAATTGCGCCGGGGTCAGGGTGGCGAGCGGCGCGTCCGGTCCGGCGGCGGCGACGAGGGATTTGGTTCCGCCATTGGCGGCGCTGAGGCCCTGAGCGCTACCGGCGGCGCTGCCCTGGTTAAGGGCCAGACTGCCGTTCTGCCCGCCATTCACCGTCTGGGGATCCAGCACGCTGCCCGGCAGGGTAAAGCCGGCGTCGGTGGCGGCCAGTTGGCGGCTGCTTTGCTGTGACTGGCCGGCCAGCGCATTAATGGCGGTCAGCGAAGGCGCGGTCAGTTGATGGGTAATGCCGCCGATATCCGGCGCCACCTGGGTGTTGCTGATGTCCTGCGAGAAACTGGCGCTGATATAACCGCCGGCCTGGATCAGCGCGTTATAGTTTTGGCCGCCGGCGGTGTAGGCATAGGTCGGCGCGCCGACGGCGGTGTACGCGATACTGTCCGAGGTGTAGCGATCCGCGAAGCGGTCATCGCTGGTGAAATAGGCCGGGGCTTCATCCAGGGTCAGCATGGGGGGATCGATCTCATCGCCGGGGGTGGTATCCAGCGGCGCGTAGTGGTACTGCTGATATTCGGTGGTGGTCCCTTCCTGATAGGAAAGGTTGTTGAGGCTAGTGCCGGACAGGGCGATGTTGCCCCCGGCCAGGATGTCGGAGGCGATGTTGTTCAAACTGCCGGCATAGCCGGCGATATTTCCGCCGGCCACCAGCCGTCCGGCATTGCCGCCGGAGGTTACGCTGAAGGTGGTTTCGGCGACGGCGATGTCCTGAACATAAGCGCTGGCATAAGGAACATACCAATAGGTGGTGACATAGGAGCCGCCGCCGCCGTGGCCGGGGCTGCCGCCGCCGATGGTGTCGCCGTAATCGCTGACGCCGAGGTCTCCCGGCTGGAACCAACTGGCGGGGATTAGGATCGACGCGCCGTTGACCCAGGCGGGCACCGCCAGCGTGGCGTCGGTTTGGGTGACGCTGAATCCTTGCCGCTGATTAAGCAACATTTCGGTGTTAAGGGTGATATCGCCATTTTGGGTTTCGATATCGCCGGAGCTATTGACTATCTGGCTATTGGCGTCGCCGGCGGCGTCCCGTTGCATCCACAGGCTGTTGCCCGCCAGGATATCGCCGCTGATGTTTTGGATGCTGTCCGCCAGCAGTTGCATATTGCCGCCGGAATACAGCAGCCCGGTGTTGGTCAAGGTGCCTGCGGCCTGCAACAGCAAACTTCCGAGGGTACCGATAAAACCCTGGTTGGTGATACTGTTGTTACTGGTCAGTGTGACGGCGCCGCCGGATTGCAGGCTGCCGCCCGATGGCTGATTGAACGTCGCGGCGGCCACCGACAGGCCGCCGTTGCCGGTCACCACCTGCCCGCTGTTGGTGAAGGTGCCGCCGGCGGTTAACTGCACGGCGTTGCCCTGTAAGGTTCCTTGCTGATGGAAATCGCCGTCGGCATTCAGGGTCAGGGTTTGGCCCGCCGCCAGCAGGCTGGTGAAATCCAGCGCGCCGGTGATATGGCCGTTGAGGTTGCCCAACGCCAGGAATTGGCCGTTTTGTTGCAGGCTGTCGCTGGTGAAGCTCAAATCCTTGGCGCTGTAGATGCGTCCGCCGCTCTGATTATTGATGGCGGTGGCCTGCAACGCCAGGGTGGTTAATCCCAGCAGCGTGCCGTTATTGGTAAGAGTCGTGCTGTTGATGACGGCCCGACTGCCCTGCACCGTGCCTTGGTTGCTAAAGGCCGGTGCCGTCAGTTGCAGCAGATCCCCCGCCAACACGGTGCCGCTATTGCTGAACTGGCTGCCGCTATAGGTAAGCTGCTGCGACTGGAGCCAGCCATCGTTGGTCAGTTGATTCGCCGCCAGGGTGGTTTGACCGCCCGACAATATCTGTCCGCTTGCCAGATTGTTTAATTGCCCGGTCAGAGTCAGGCCCAACGTCTGATTACCCTGCATTGTGCCGCTGTTGTCGAGAGCGGTGCCGTTAACGCTGACATCCCCGCCTTGCACAATGCCCTGGTTGGTGATGTGCGCCGCCCGCAGTTGCAACTGGTCCGCCCCCAGCAGGCTGGCGCCGGCGGTATTGACGAAATTCCCCGTCAACTGCAGATCCAGCAGTCCGCTGCCTTGCAAAGTGCCGCTGTTGGTCAGGCTGCCGGCGGATAACCGCAGTTGTTGGGCTTGCAAGGTGCCGGCGTTGCTGAAAGTGGCGGCGCTGAGCACGGCCTGTTCGCCGGCGGCCAGCACGCTGCCCAGTGCGCCGGAATAGCCATTAAGCAGGGTGAGCATCACCTGCCCGGTGCCTTGCATTATTCCCTGGTTGGCGGCGCTATTGGCGTTGAGCGCCAAGGAAGCGGCTTGCCAGAGACCGCTATTGGTAAAATCGGCGGCCTGGATTTGACTGGCGCCGTTACTCAGCAACTGGCCTTGCGACTGATTTTGCGCCGAGCCGGTCAGGGACAGCCATAAGCCGCCGAGGCCCGCCAGCACGCCGCTGTTATCCAGGCTGGCGGCGGAAATATTCCATTGTTGCGCCTGGGCAAATCCGCTATGGGTGAACTGACCGGCGGTCAGCGTTCCGGTGCCGTTGGTCAGCAGCTTGCCGCTGCTTGACAGGGTGCCGTCCAGGGTAAGCGCGAGTCTTCCCAGCCCGGTCAGGCTGCCGTCATTGTCCAGCGCGCCTCCGGTCAGGGTCAGGGTTTCGCCCTGCACCTGACCGTTATTGACGATCTGCTCTCCTTGCAGGGTGATATCGCCGTTGGACAACAGCTGTCCCGTTAGCAGATTGTTTAGTTGGCCGCTACTGTGAACAGTCAGGCTGGTCAGCCCGGCCATGGCGCCGCTGTTATCCAGACGATCGGCGATGATGTTCAGCACTCCCGCCTGCCACAGGCCGGCCGTGCTGATGTCCTGCGCGCTCAGCGCGGCGGTGCCGTTGCTTAACAACCGGCTGTCCGCGCCGTAGCTCTGCGCGCCGTCGGTAATGACGGTCAATCCCTGAGTGCCTTGCAACTGTCCCTGATCATCCAGGGTTCCCGCCGTGGCAGTCAGCGTACCGCCCTGCATTAAGCCCTGATTGCTCACCGAACCGGCGGCGATATTCAATAGAGAGTCGGTCAGCACTTGTCCGGACGCCAGGTTGTTCAACGCGCCGGTCAGAAAGACATCCAAACCACCGGGACTGATCAGGGTACCGCTGTTTTGCAGTTGATCCCCCTGTACAACCAGGCTTTGCCCTTGCAGACTGCCCTGGTTGTTCAATTGCGCCAACTGCAGCGCTGTGGCGCCGCTTGAGATGATCCCGCCCTGGTTGTTCAATACGCCGACAGCGACGGGAGTGGTGGCCGATGCCCATGCTGCGCTGTCTTCCGGTTGTCCCAGCCGCAGACTGAGCTGGTTATCGCCCTGGATATGACCGCTATTGTCAAGCTCGCCGGCGGTAAGCTGCAGCGAGCCGGCCTGCAAGACGCCGGCATTGGTTATCGCCGCCGCCGTCAGCGTGGCCGGACCGGCGCCAAGGATCCGGCCATCACTTTGGTTTTGCAGAGTGTCAAGCAGCGCCAGCGTCAGGCCGTCTTGTCCAAGCAGGGTACCGCTGTTATCCAGCGTACCGGCCGTCAGCTGTAATTGGTCGGCCTGCAACTGTCCGCTATTGACCACCGAGGCGGCGACGATATTTCCTGCGCCGCCGGCAAGGATATCCCCCTGATTTTGCAGAGACCCCAGGCTCAGGGTCAGACCGGTTGCCCCCGACAGGGTGCCCGAATTATTCAGGGCGTCGGCGGTCAGGGACAACAGACCGTTGGTGGCCAGCATGCCGCTATTGTTTACTCCTACGTCAAAGCCCAAGACCAGTTGGTCGCTGCCGGTTAATTCTCCGCTGTTGGACAGGCTCTGCCCGGTGGCGAAAACCTGGCCGGCCCGAAAAGTGCCGCTGTTTTGCCACTGAGACGCTTGGATATTCGCGCCTTGGGCGATATCCATCGTCCCGCCGTTGGTGAGGGCCTGGCCGGAGAATGACAAGCTGTCCGCCGTAAACGCGCCGCCGTTGGCCAGTTGATCGACGTTTATAGCCAGATTGCCGCTGGAAGCGATATTGCCGGTGTTGTTCAGGGCTTGACCGCCGAACATGGCTTGATCCGCGCTGATATCGCCGCTGTTGGCCATAGCGCCGCCGTTGAATGCCAGCGCGCCGGCGACGTTTAGGGTACCGCTGTTACTAAGGTTGGCGCCGGTGGCCTGTAAGGCTGCGGCGGTGATGGTGCCGTCGTTGGTCAACCGGGCGGCGGAGAACCGGCTTAACCCGCCGCTCAACAGCGTTCCAATGTTGGACAGCGAGTCCAGACCGTCGAGGATCAAGCTGTCAACAGCGCGCAATGTGCCGCTATTGGCGAAGGTACCGCCCCCTTGGTATGTGGTTTGGCCGCCGCCGGCGAGGCTGTCGCCGCCGGAAAATATCTGAGCGGCGGCGGATATACCGCTAACAGCGATTTGTTGACCTTGCAGCAGGCCCAGGTTGGTGAACTGCGGCGCCGTCAGCGCCAATTGGCCTGCCGCCAGCAGATTACCGCTGTTTTGCCCGGAACCGCTCAGGGTAATGTTCATGTCGGCCAGGGAGTTGATGCTGCCGGCGTTGTGCCAATCGCCGCCCCGGTAATCAAGTGACTGGCTCTGCCAGGTGCCGTCGGTGGCGGCATTATCCGCCTGCACGCTAAGTCGACCGCCGGCTATCACACTCGCCGTCGCCTGCTGGGTCAGCACTCCCGCGGCGAGCGTGGCGCTGTTTTGCGCCTGCAGCCGGCCGGCATTGTTCAGCGAGCCGCCGGTAAAAGAGAGATCGGCGGCCTGAATCAGACCGTTATTATTCAGCGTCGCGGCGTTAATGCTCAGGTCGTTCACCGCCAGCAATTGTCCGCCGTTGGTCAGGGCACCGCCCTGGAAATGCAGCCCGGTTCCCGCCAGCATTTGGCCGTTCCACAGGCTGTCGCCGCCGAGATTCAGATTGATATTCTGCTGACTGCTGATGGCGGCACCGGTGCCCCCGGTGAGACTGGCGCCGGTTATCTTCAGATCCTGGTTGGATGCCAACTGGCCGTCCAGTTGCAATTGTTGGCCGCTAAGAGACAGCTGGCGCGCCTGCAACCGGCTGGCGGCATCCACCATCATGGCGCCGCCGGCGGTGACATTGGCAAGGGCGGCCGCCCCATGGCTACCGGTGAGCCTGACCGTCCCTCCGGTGAGAACCAGACTGCCCTGTTCGCCAATATTCCCGGCGCTGTCGGTACCGGCGTCGAGGCTGGAGTTAGTGATGCCGAGAGCACCGGCGGCATTCAACTGCAGGTTGCCGCCAGCGGCCAGGGTAGCATTATCGGTTTCAAGATCCCCTTGGCTGCCAAGGGTCATGGCGCCCTGCGCCGCCACGTTGCCCCCCAGTTGCACACCGTCGCCGGAAGCGCTGAAATCACCTTGCGCCGAGGCATTATTCACCACCAGCTTGCCGGACGCCGACAGGTTGATATCGCCGGCGGCGGCGCCGTTGTTCGCCACCGCATTGGTCACGGTCAATGCCCCGGACGCCGACAGCGCAATGCCGCCGGCGTCGGCGCTGAGATTGCCCAGGTTAACGCCCACGCCTTTGTCGCTGGAAACCAGCCGGATGCTATTGGCGTACATGCCCCCCAGGGCGCCGGTATCCACCGCGATGGTCGGCACAGCGCCCGGAGCACCCAGCGAGGTGGCCTTGCCGGCGGCATCGATATGATTGGCCCCCACGGTGACGGTCAGATCTTTGGCATACAGGCCGGCATTGATCTGCGCCGCGCGGGCCAACAATGAGAAAGCATCGCTCTGACTGGCATCCAGCCCTTTGCCTTCAACGGTGATGGCGCCTTGGGTGACCTCCAGGGACTGCAGGTTGCCGTCGGTGCCGATAATGGGGCTACCGGTGGTCAGGGTGGCGTTCGGCGTATTGATGAAACCGCAGCCGTCGCAGGTAATGCCGTAGGGATTGGCCACCATGACGCTGGCGGCCTTGCCCGCCACTTCCATATAGCCCTGCAACCGGGAAGGATTGGCCCCCACCACTTCGTTGATGATGACTTTGGCTTCCTGGCCGGCCTGGAGGTTGGGATTGTTAAGGATTAATCCGCCCAATTGGGTTTGGGTCAGTTTGCCGGTGGCGTTGTTGAGGATCAGCCCCTCCCCGCCAACATCGAACTGCTGGTATTTGTTATGGGAAAGACCGGCCTGGTTGGGAGTGGCGATATTCACCACCGGCACGCCGTTGCCGGCCGCCAGGGTCTGGGTGGAACCGTTGGCCGGGATAATGGCTACCGCCAGTGCCGGTAATAGCGGTTGCCAGGCCAGCAGGGCGACCAGCAAATAACTCAGCATAAGACGCCACGGTGAGGCCATGCCGGTAACCGGATTTTTCATCCCTGCCATCCTCATTTTCACAGCACCACGCCAAGGCGGTAATAAACGGAAACCCGATCGGGCGCCAGCGAGCGGGGATACCCCAGCGGCCAGCCCACCGTGAATTGACTGACGAAATAGCGATTGCTGCTGCTCAACCCCACGGCGGCGCCCCACAGGGTGCCGGCTGAATTGATATCCTGGCGATCGTGGCGAAGATACCCGGCGTCCAGCGCCGCCAGTGCGCCGATATCCCCCAGCACCGGTAATACCCTCAAGGGCCGATCGATTTCATTGCGCCAATAGCCGCCGTTATCACCGGACAGGTACTGCTCTTTGAAACCACGCACCGAACTTTCGCCGCCGAGGGTCATGCGCTCGGCGCCGTATAACCGATCGGCGGTCCATTGCCCGGACAGGCTGGTGAGGTAAGTGAAATTGCCGGCCAGCGGCAGATAATAACTGGCGGTGGCGCCCCACTTGGTAAAGTCAATGGCGGGCTGTCCGTCGGCCTGGTAATCATTCCCCGCGCCCAGCCAAGGCATGCCTCGGCTGACGAAGGGCGATAGCGTCGCATATCCGCCCCACAGTTTCTGGCTGTGATTGACTCCCGCCGTCAGGCTGGTGAGTTCGTAGCTGCTGCTGTCGAGCCGGGTATCGTTGAGATTGTTGCGGCTGATGCGATGCGTCAATGCAAGCATGAGACCGGTTTTCATGTTGCCGTTGCGAAACACCACACGGGACAGCGACAGCCGGTGTGCCTGGCTGTCGCCGGCGGATCGCCAGTCATAACCTTGCTGATAAAGGGTATTAAGATAATCGCTGTAGCTATAGCTGTAATCCAACAGCCAGTAGCCGTACGGCAGACTAAAACCGGCCTGCACGCTGCGGGCATTGCGATCGCTGACAAACCCGCTGCTGCGGGAAGCGTTCAGAAACCATTGATCCGCCAGCCCCAGCGGGTTATTCAACGTTAGCGCCGTGTTCAACTGACCGACGCCGGTGCTTTTCTGGCCGCTGTTATCGAACCCAACGTTGAGACGTAAAGACTGCTCGCGGGCGGCTGTCAGATTTACCACCGAGTATCCCGGTCGGCTGCCCGGCTGAATGTCGATTTGTACCGGATCGCGGCGCAGCCGGTTAATCTGCTCCATGCCCTGCTCGATATCCCGCAGGTTAAGAATCTTGCCCTTTAGACCGGGAAACGCCATATGCAATAAGCGGGCATCATGGTTTTCCAGGCGGATATCCTGCAATCGGCCTTCCATTACCGTCAGCCGCAGCGTGCCGCCGGACAAATCCTGCCCGGTGAGGAACGCCCGGCTGGTGATATAACCCTGGGCGATATACCAGTCCGAAACCTGTTTCACCAGTAAATTGATTTGGCTTAACCCCGCGCATTGACGCAAATAGGGCGAGGTTAGCCGCTGACGGACGGGCTCGGGCATCGTATCCGCCCCCAGCAGGAGAATCGTGTTGAGATGAAAACAGGGACCGCCTGGCGCGGCGCGGCGCGCCGGCGGCGCCGTTAACGGTATCGCCCACTGCAAGGCTTGCAGTTGCCGTCTGTCCTGATTCAATTGTTCCGTTTGCTGTTGTTGAATAACATCCCGATCGGCAGGGCTGATGGCTACCGCCCGTCCGCAGACACAGAGCAGACCAACCAGTACAAAGCCGATATTTACCGGCAAACGATGTTTCATGGGCCATCCCTGAATCTCGCCAACGTCAGCCGGCGGCAAAAATACGTTGTTATCTCTATAGATTTATAGGAGTTTCTATCGGCAGGGTTAAAGTGAACTTTATGATGTCGAGCAAAATATTCCCGAACTTTAACCACATTTATGAATGGCTGACCGGAGGGACGGTTCAAGCTTATGAAAGGAGGTTCAAAAACGAAATAACGCTTAGACTCACCTAACGGAAGTCCGGGTCAATCGTAACCGACCCGCTTCAGCACATACCGGTAGGGCCGGCAGACACTCAGTCTGACTTGCGGCGAAACGAATCCAGAATCCTGTCGGTGACGGCACTGGTTTGCGCCGCGGCTTGAGTATCTCCCGGGCAAACGCCTAAGCCATTAAGATCGTCGACAATACTCTGGATAAACGGCTGCTGCACATGGATCGGATTGGAGATATTGACCTCCTTCACCCCTGCCGACGTAACCAGGCGTATGGGTGAATCAGCAAAAAATTCGAATTCGATGCGGCCGCGCGTGCCGGTAATCTCCACGCGATCGGCATTATCGTGGCCCACATAACACCAGCTACCCACGCCAGTGACGCCATTGGCATGGCGCCAGGTCGCGGTGACGGTGTCTTCAACAGCGTAAACACCGCCACGGTTGCCGGCCTGACCATGTACTTCGCTGACCGGGCCGAACCAGAACGCGAGCATATCGAGCACATGCACGCCCATATCCAAAAATTTTCCGCCCCCGGCCACATCGGCCCGCAAACGCCAGGGCAACGTCTCCGGCGACAGTTCTTCGGGCGCCGGTTTCTGACGCTGCAGAATGCTCACTGTACACACAGTGCCGATGGCGCCCTGGTCAAGCCAGTCTTTCACCTGCAGGAAACGCGGCATGGCGCGACGGTAGAACGCCACATAGAGCCGAACACCGGCAGCTTGGCAGGCCGCCATCATTTCCTTGCATTCGTCGTAGTTCATTGCCATCGGCTTTTCCACGTACACGTGTTTGCCGGCAGCGGCAGCCTGCAAGGTCAGCGCCTTGTGTTCGGAAGGCGGCGTAGCGATATACACCGCATCAATCTCGGGATCGGCCAGCATTCAGTTGGTCACGCCCAACAGGGTGGAATGCGCAGCCTTGTAAAGCCCGGGTCCGCTTTTTACCTCGGTAACATCACCGCAGCCGATCATGCCCCAGCGAATCGTTTTCATGTGTTACCTAAGACTGTTGACTTATGCAATATAAGGTTGGCAGGACGTTCATAAGGATGATTGCCGCGACAATGCCTTAAGCACTCAATCGCGATGAACGATGGATTCTAGCAAAGACCGCCGACGAGTCCAACTGGCATAAGATACCGCCTCATTTTTTGACTTCATCCGTCGGTTTCATCATTTCAATCGCTTTTGAAGCCGGGAGCTTCCCTACTTGTTTCCCTGCCATACAGACTCCGTTATCATGGGCGCTGCACTATACCCATCATCTTTAAGCAGCAGGTGCCTTGGCTGCGCTCGTTGCGCCGAATCAGTTACATACGTAAGCTTATCGTGGGTGATGAACCTCATTCCTGAGTTTCCCCGCAGGCCAGCCGCGACGAGAACGACTGATACTTTGACCTGCGCCAGAAATTAAGATGCATCGATATTTCTTGAGACACAGTGATAATTCATGAGAACAATCATCATCACTAACTTCATAAAAAACATAGAAATGGATATCATAACTCCATGAGTACAACCGAAGATTTAGACAGCCATACACCCATGATGCATTGGTGTGTTTTGATTGATATTTAATGATTATTTTTAGAAAACAAGGAAAGACTACACTTTAACCTACATTTTTATAACCGATTGATTTATAAATCATTAATTTCAACCAGTCGAGTATAGCACTATAATTAAAGGCTGACGCTCTGGCAGTAACATCCGCAAAGTGGAATTCCCCAATGAACCGATATGATGTTTCCAACAGCGAAGGAAAGTTTGCCGAAGGCTCTGGCGAACAGGTCTTGGCAAACAAGCTGGGGATTTCCAACCCCGATGAGATTGACGGCGCGGAATTGGTTCTGTTGGAAAAATTTTATCAGACTATTTTTGAAGAGCAATTCCCCCTTGGGCGCATAACGGTTGCCATGATAAAAAACTGGCATCGCCGCTGGTTAGAGAGCGTCTATGAGTGGGCAGGACAAGAAAGAACGGTGAATATCAGTAAAGGCGGCTTTATGTTTGCGCCTTCAGCCCAAGTACCGAAATTATTGAGTGAGTTCGAAACAAAATACCTCGCCAGATATACACCTTGCTCGGGGATGGACAAAGAGCAAGTCACTGAAGCGATCGCCATTATCCACGTCGAGCTGGTACTCATCCATCCGTTTAGGGAAGGCAACGGGCGATTATCGCGGCTACTGGCTGACATTATGGCGGTACAAGGAGGGTTTAACCCTTTGAATTATCAAAGTTGGGAGCAAAATAAGAGCCAATACATATCAGCCATTCATGCAGGCATGTCCATGAATTATGAGACGATAAAATATTGGGTGAGAGAGGCGTTGGAAAACGCTTAATCTCCCAGACGAAGATGGGCGAATTTTTGCGCTGGGCGTTGAGGACGCCTCAACTTGCTCCGAAGACCGGCCTGTTTCGATTGCCGTCGAGGTCACAACCGAACGGACAATCTGTTCACGCGAAGGTTTGGTATAAGATACCACCACTTTTTACTACTACTCATCACAACTCCCGTGCTGACAGCTTACCACAAGCACATATTATAAGCTAAAACGATGCTGATGTGTCGGCATTTTGTCAGTGGAAACGAATGATTGGGATAAGGTCGAACCGCAACCAACACGCAGGCCACGGTTTTCACCGGTATCAGCCTTATCTTTATCTGTAGGTTTCATCATTTCTATCGCTTTTGACGAAAGAGGCGTCCCCGCTTGTTTCCCTGCCATAAAGACTCCGTTATCATGGGCGCTACGCTATAAGTGATAATTCATGAGAACAATCATCATCACTAACTTCATGAAAAACAGAGAAATGGATATCATAACTCCATGAGTACCACAGAAGATTTAGACAGCCATACACCCATGATGCAGCAGTACCTGCGCCTGAAGGCGCAGCATCCGGATATCCTGTTGTTCTATCGGATGGGGATTTCTACGAGATGTTTTTGACGACGCCAAACGGGCGTCGCAGCTGATGGATATTTCCCTGACCCGGCGGGGACAATCCGCCGGCGAGCCGATTCCCATGGCCGGCGTACCTTATCATGCGGTGGAGACCTATCTGGCCAAGCTGGTTCAGCTCGGCGAATCGGTGGCCATCTGCGAGCAAATCGGCGATCCTGCCCTTACCAAAGGCCCGGTGGAGCGCCGGGTGGTGCGGATCGTGACGCCGGGCACCTTGAGCGATGAAGCCCTGCTGAGCGAGCGCCAGGACAACCTGCTGGCGGCGGTATGGCATGACCAGCAAAGCTACGGTTATGCCACCCTGGATATCAGCTCCGGGCGTTTTCTGGTTTGCGAGCCGGCGGATAGCGAGGCCATGGCCGCCGAGCTGCAGCGCACCAACCCGGCGGAGCTGCTTTATCCGGAGACCTTTTCGGAAATGGGTTTGATTGAGCATCGGCGGGGATTGCGCCGGCGGCCGATTTGGGAATTCGAGCTGGAAACCGCCCGCCAGCAGCTCAATCTGCAGTTCGGCACCCGTGATTTGAACGGTTTCGGCATCGAGCGCGCCGTGCGGGCCCTGCGGGCAGCCGGCTGCCTGCTGCAGTACGCTAAGGATACCCAGCGTACCAGTCTGCCGCATATCCGCGCCGTCACCCTGGAGCGCCAGCAGGACGGTATCGTGATGGATGCCGCTACCCGCCGCAATCTGGAGTTGACCCAGAATCTCGGCGGCGGAACCGATAATACGCTGGCGGATATTCTGGATCATACCGTGACGCCTATGGGCAGCCGCATGCTGAAACGCTGGCTGCATATGCCCACCAGGGATATCGCCGTGTTGACCCATCGCCAGCAAACCATACAGGCCCTGCAGGAGTGTTATGCCGAGCTGCAGCCCCTGCTGCGGCAGGTGGGGGATTTGGAACGGGTGCTGGCGCGCCTGGCGCTCCGCTCCGCCCGTCCCCGCGATCTGGGACGCATGCGCCATGCTTTTCAGCAACTGCCGGAAATCCATGCCGTGCTCGCCGGGTATGACAACGAACATATCCGGCTGCTGCTAGGGCAAACCGGGCTGTTTACCGACCTGAAAGAACTGCTGGAACGGGCGGTGGTGGAAACTCCGCCGATACTGGTGCGGGACGGCGGCGTCATCGCGCCGGGCTATAATGCGGAACTGGATGAGTGGCGGGCGCTGGCGGACGGCGCCACGGATTATCTGGACCGGCTTGAGCTGCGGGAGCGGGAACGTACCGGCCTGGACACGCTGAAGGTGGGCTTCAACGCCGTGCACGGTTATTATATTCAGCTCAGCCGAGGCCAGAGCCGCCAGGCGCCGATCCATTATGTCCGCCGGCAAACGCTCAAAAACGCCGAGCGGTATATTATTCCGGAGCTGAAAGAGTACGAAGACAAGGTGCTGACGTCCAAAGGCAAAGCCCTGGCGCTGGAAAAGGCGCTTTACGATCAGCTGTTCGATATGCTGTTGCCCCATTTGGCGGCATTGCAGCAAAGCGCGGCGGCGCTGTCGGAGCTGGACGTGCTGAGCAATCTGGCGGAACGGGCGGAAGCCCTGGATTATGTCTGCCCGACCCTCACCAGCGTGCCCGGCGTCAAAATCACCGCCGGCCGCCATCCGGTGGTGGAGCAGGTGCTAAGCGAACCCTTTATCGCCAATCCGCTGGCGCTGTCGGCCCAGCGGCGAATGCTGATTATTACCGGTCCGAACATGGGCGGTAAAAGCACCTATATGCGGCAGAACGCGCTGATTGTGCTGATGGCCTATATCGGCAGCTTTGTGCCGGCCGCACAGGCGGTCATCGGTCCGGTGGATCGCATCTTCACCCGGGTGGGAGCGGCGGACGATTTAGCCTCGGGCCGTTCCACCTTTATGGTGGAGATGACCGAAACGGCGAATATTTTACATAACGCGACGCCGCAAAGCCTGGTGCTGATGGATGAAATCGGCCGGGGCACCTCTACCTATGACGGGCTCTCCCTGGCCTGGGCCTGCGCCGAGAGCCTCGCCGGCCGCATCAAGGCCATGACCCTGTTCGCCACCCATTATTTTGAGCTCACCCAGCTACCGGAAAAAATGGAAGGGGTGGTGAATGTGCATCTGGACGCGCTGGAACAGGGAGAGACCATTGCGTTTATGCATACCGTACAGGACGGCGCCGCCAGCAAGAGCTACGGCCTGTCGGTGGCGGCATTGGCGGGGGTGCCGCGGGAAGTGATTAAACGCGCCCGGCAAAAGCTGAAGGAGCTGGAAAACCTGTCTGTCCACGCCGCCACCGGTACAGTGGATGGTTCACAGCTCTCGTTGCTGCAGCCGGAGCCGGAAGAGATATCGCCGGTAGTGACGGCATTGACCGAACTGGATCCCGACGCGCTGTCTCCGCGCCAGGCCCTGGAGTGGCTCTACCGGCTGAAGGGAATGCTGTAATCATATTGCTGTGTTTTTGGCGGTGGCATGACTCCCGCCACCGCTTCCCGACGTCACAGGTTCAGCCTTAACATTCAAAAGCCCGCTCGGGGCGGGCTAAAATTAAACCTTCTGTTCTTTACCAAAAAATCCACACCCTGCCTGAGGATTTTTGGGGACATAGCTGCTTAACCCGGAATTTTGGCAGTATTCAATGAGTCCTTGTGAGGAATTGACGCCGATTTTACTATAGATCACACCCAATCTGTTCTCGACGGTTCTGGCTGAAAGACACAATCTGCCGGCAATCTCTTTAGATGTAAGTTTTTGAGTTGCATAAAAAATTACATCGAGTTCCTTTTCAGTAAAAATATTGTCTGGAGGAGTCAATGTGATAATGGATGGCTTTAGATTATTGAAAAAATCGCACACAGAAAGAAAGTTAAATTTTTTACCATAAAAAATACTGCCGATAACCTCTCCATCGGGATTGTATATAGGAAATTTTGGACAGTACCACGGCTCTAGTATGGAATCGCGACCAAAATAGGATGTCGTGATGATTTCCGCACCCTCTTTAGTGGACTCGGCCTTTCTATCATTGGACTGCCCCTAGGATCGTGGACACTTCTGGCCTATATTTTGAGCATAGGAGGATCCCATGGGAACACAGCGTTTCACCCCTGAGTTTAAAGAAGAAGCCGTCCGCCAAATTGTTGAACGCGGCTACTCTGTTACCGACGTTTCCGCCCGCCTGGGCGTATCCCCCCACAGCCTGTATAAATGGGTTAAAGCCATCAAGCCGGATAAAACCGAACAGCATGCCTCCGATTTACTGGAAGCCAAAAGCGAGATCCTCAAGCTGCGGGCGCAGTTACGTCGCACTGAAGAAGAGCGCGATATCTTAAAAAAAGCCGCGCGGTACTTTGCAAAGGACCCCGATTAAAGTATCGCTTCATCAACGATCATCGACATGAGTATCGCGTAAAAACGATGTGCCGGGTATTGGGTGTGGCACGGGCAGGATTTTACGAGTGGCTGCACCGGCCGCTCTCAGCCCGGGCGATAGACAACCAGCGTTTGCTCGGCCTCATCCGTGATTCTTATGCAGTCAGCGGTGGGGTCTATGGCGCCCGACGGGTATTTGGCGACATGCGTGAAATTGGCGAAACCTGCGGCCGGCATCGCGTGGCCCGGTTGATGAGCGCCAATAAAATCAAAGCGGTGCGTGGTTATAAAGCGCCGCGGCACATCGCTGGCAGACCCTCGGTGGTCGCGCCGAACCGACTGGAGAGGGCTTTTACCGTGACGGCACCTAACCAATTTTGGGTGACGGATATCACCTATATTCGCACCTGCCAGGGCTGGCTTTATCTGGCTGTGGTTCTGGATCTGTTTGCGCGCAATGTGGTGGGCTGGTCGATGAAACCCAGCCTGTCGCGCGAACTGGCGCTGGATGCGCTGCTGATGGCGCTCTGGCGGCGTAAACCCGCCGGGCGCGTCCTGGTGCATTCGGATCAGGGCAGTCAATACGGCAGCGACGACTGGCGGCGCTTCTGCCTAGCCAATAATCTGGAGCCCAGCATGAGCCGGCGTGGAAATTGCTGGGATAATGCTGTGGCGGAGTCGTTTTTTAGCAGCCTGAAAAAGGAGCGGATACGCAAGCGACTCTACAAGACTCGCGATTTGGCCCGCGCCGATATCTTCGATTATATTGAAGTATTCTACAACCGCACCCGCCGGCACAGCCATCTGGGCGGCGTCAGTCCCGAGGCCTTTGAACGGGCCTCATCGTGAGGACAGAATATGTCCACGGTTTTGGGGGCAGTCCACATGCGCCTTATATTCAGGGGCCTGTTCGGACCATTTGGTTGGAAATTCCTCATCAAGCCGACCCCCAAAGTCAAACCCAGCCGGGATATTAAAAAAATCCATGCACGATTCATTGATGTAAACAAAACGAGAATCATTAGTTTTTATTGCCCAGGGGATTGTCGAATGTTCCATCATCGAGATGATGGGAATTTTACTCAATGAATCAATCGTTAAACATCCATTCCCCGGTGTGTTTTGCTGCTCCATATAGGCCTCCTGCAGATTGTTAAACGACTCAAAGAAATTACTTTTCCATTGGGTAGAGCTAACAATACTCACATTGATGGCATTCAACAGAGTAGGACCTGCTCAAACTTTAGCGTCGTGTAAACAACGTATAAAAATTGTGCAGGAGACGGGAGGAGTCACGCTGACCAAACATGCCACCGTTGAAGGTTCCATGTGCGGCGGCACAATAAAAAACGGTGGGATTTACATCCCACCGTTTTTATGTGGCGCGCCGGGCAAATTCACGGATATTATTCGCGAAACAGCGCCTCGAGGTTCAACCCCTGCCCTTGCAGGATCTCACGCAGTCGACGCAGCCCTTCAACCTGGATTTGACGAACGCGCTCGCGGGTCAAACCGATTTCACGACCGACATCTTCAAGCGTAGCGGCTTCATAGCCTAACAAACCGAAACGTCTGGCCAGCACTTCGCGCTGTTTGGCATTCAGTTCGAATAACCATTTCACGATGCTTTGTTTCATGTCATCGTCTTGAGTGGTATCTTCCGGCCCGCTGTCTTTCTCGTCAGACAAGATATCCAGCAGCGCTTTTTCGGAATCCCCACCCAGCGGGGTATCAACTGATGTTATCCGCTCGTTAAGCCGCAGCATGCGACTGACATCATCAACGGGTTTATCAAGCTGCTCGGCGATTTCTTCCGCGCTTGGCTCGTGATCCAGTTTATGTGACAGTTCCCTGGCGGTACGCAGATAAACGTTCAGTTCTTTTACGATATGGATTGGTAAACGAATGGTACGGGTTTGATTCATGATCGCCCGTTCAATAGTCTGCCGAATCCACCAGGTTGCGTAAGTAGAAAAACGGAATCCCCTTTCAGGATCGAATTTCTCTACCGCACGAATCAGGCCGAGGTTGCCTTCCTCAATCAAATCCAGTAAGGCAAGTCCGCGATTACCGTAACGACGGGCAATCTTCACCACCAGCCGCAGGTTACTTTCAATCATCCGACGCCGTGAGGCAACATCACCCCGAAGTGCACGTCTGGCAAAATAAACTTCTTCCTCAGCGGTAAGCAGCGGCGAATATCCGATCTCACCCAAATAAAGCTGAGTAGCATCCAGCACTCGCTGGCTTGCTGCCTGAGAAAGCAGCTCTTCTTCCGCTAAATCATTATCAGCGGGCTCATCTACCAGCGCCTTCTCGTCAAATGTTTCAGCACCATTCTCATCGAATTCAGCATCTTCATGTAACTCGTTAAGCTTCAACGTGTTTTGGCTCATAAGTGGCTCCTACCCGTGATCCCAGGACAGAATACCGAAATATTCCGACCAATTTATCGCTGCGGAAGATAACGCAGCGGGTTTACGGATTTCCCCTTGTAACGAATTTCAAAATGCAATCTTACTGAGCTGGTTCCTGTACTACCCATGGTAGCGATAGACTGTCCCGCCTTCACTTCCTGTTGTTCCCGGACCAGCATCGTATCATTATGGGCGTAAGCACTCAGATAGTCATCATTATGTTTGATGATTATCAGATTACCATACCCTCGCAGCGCGTTGCCGGCATAAACAACCCGGCCATCTGCCGTAGCCTTCACAGGCTGTCCGCGTGAACCGGAAATATCGATGCCCTTGTTTCCGCCTTCTGCCGCGGAGAAGCTGTCGATAATTTTCCCGTCCGTCGGCCAGCGCCAGCCGGCTATCGCAGTGCTGCCAGACGAAACAGCGCCTGACGTCGTGCTTGGGGCGGTAACTGGCGCGGTTGTCGTGACGGTGGTGGTCACAACAGCACCAGATGTGGGTAACATTTTGCTGCCGTTTGAAGGCAACATTTTCCCTACATTCTGTTTACCTGAATCGTCAGAATACGCATTGTTTGCTTGGGAATCAATACCCGTGCTCACCATTTTCGTATTTGACGGCGGGTTTGGTACGACATTGGCGCCTGCGCTGACCGGCTGATTGTGGTTGCCTGCCAGCATGCCGCCGCCACCCGTTACGGCTCCGCTACCGGTTTGAGGTGATGTCGTTCCGTTACTTACTACAGCTGTGCTACCGGTAAGGGGTGCCGTTCCGTTACTTACCTGTAATGTTTGACCAACATTTAATCCATAAGGTTCCGGAATATTATTTCTTTTTGCCAAATCGCGGTAATCGTTACCGGTGATCCAGGCGATATAGAACAGCGTATCGCCCCGCTTTACCTGGTATGTGGAGCCGCCGGCATAGGAACCTTTGGGAATGGTATTGTAACTGCGGTTATAAACATAATTCCCTTGCTGGGGGGTGTTGATTCCACTGACGGGTGCGGCCCGATTTTGCTGAACCGGCATCGGCATCGACATTTGCGACGGGGGTGGCGGAGTCGTCATTTCGCCGTTATTATCGCCGCCCACGCTGCTGATGGGTGCTGAAGATTCATTACTGGCGCAACCGGCCAACCCGATACTGCCCGCCATTGCACAAACCGCAACGCGGCGCCAATAGCATTTTGGGCTTCCCATGCTCATCTCTCCCCTATGGCAGCAACGCCAATTATCATTCCAAACATGCTAGACACTAACGTTATACATCCAATTACCTCTCATGACCCCATGAATGAGAGTATTTTCAGCGCTTTCCGAAAACAAACATTCTGTTGTCAATGCTAGCAATATAAGGCGGAGGGTGCCATACACCAGTTGTATAGAAGTTTAAAAAAAGGCGATAGTGACAAAGGGGGGGACAGGTCCGCTCCGTTAGCATCGGGGAAGGTCAAGGTCTGATACATGAAATTCGCTAATCTATCGCCAGGGCGGCGTTACGCCAGTTCCCCTTTAATCAGCGGCACGAAACGAACCGCTTCCACGGTTTCCACCAGATATTCGCCGCCCTGGCGGCGAACGGTGGTCAGGTCCTGGGTATCTTCCCCACCGGCAACACCATAATGCCGCCCTCATCCAACTGCGCCATCAGGGCGGAAGGTATTTCCGGCGGCGCGGCGGTAACGATAATGGCGTCGAAGGGTCCGCGGGATGGCCAGCCCAGCCATCCGTCGCCGTGACGGGTGGAGACATTATGCAGATCCAGCTGTTTCAGGCGGCGCTTGGCCTGCCATTGCAGCTTTTTTATCCGCTCCACCGAGCAGACATGCTGCACCAGGTGGGCCAGAATCGCGGTCTGATAGCCTGAGCCGGTGCCGATTTCCAAGACCCTGGAGGTGGGCTGCAGGCGCAGCAGCTCGGTCATGCGGGCGACGATATAAGGCTGGGAGATGGTCTGGCCGGAGCCTATGGGCAAGGCCGTATTATCGTAAGCCTTGTGCTCGAAGGCTTCATCGATAAAGCGTTCCCGGGGGACAGTTTCTATCGCCTGCAGCAGCCGCTCATCCTGGATGCCTTGCTGCCTGAGTTGAGCTATCAGTGTCTGCGTGCGCCGGTTTACCATTTCCCGCTGACCTCCGCTTTAGCCAGCCATGACGTGAGTACCGATTGGGCGGAATAGGCGGTCAAATCCACCTGCAGCGGCGTGATGGAGACAAAGCCTTGCTCAATGGCGGCGAAATCGGTATCGGGCCCGTTATCAAAGGTTTCCCCCGGCGGCCCGATCCAGAACATTTCGTGCCCGCGTGGGTCCCGCTGCGCGATGGCCTGATTGGCGGGATGTCGGCTGCCGCAGCGGGTCACCTTGATGCCCTTCAGTGAAGACAACGGCAGATCCGGTACGTTGACGTTAAGGATTTTACCGGTGCGCAGCGGCTCCTGCGCCAACGCCCGGATCAGGCGGCAGGCCACCATGGCGGCGGTATCGTAATGTCGTTCGCCGTTGAGGGAGATAGCCAGCGCCGGGAACCCCAGATGCCGTCCCTCCATAGCCGCGGCAACGGTACCGGAATAGATGACGTCGTCCCCCAGATTCGCGCCGGCATTGATACCCGATACCACGATCTCCGGCACCGGCCGCATCAGGACGTTCACGCCGAGGTAAACACAATCCGTAGGCGTGCCGGACTGTACCGCGATATCGCCGTTGGCGTGCTTAACCGTTCTTAACGGCATATCCAGCGTCAACGAGTTGGACGACCCGCTCCGGTTGCGATCGGGCGCGACAATCTGCACGTCGGCAAATTCACGCAGGGCAACCGCCAGCGTTTGAATGCCGGGGGCATGGACTCCATCATCATTACTTAGCAATATGCGCATATCATGATTGGCTTTATTAATTATTAATAGTGAATAACGCGCCGTCCACCCATAGGACGCAAAAACCAGCCTGTTCCTCGAGGTTATCAATGAACGGCAGCAGGCTGGGAATAAAAGCAATAATGGCATGAAACGCCACGGTGGTGAAGCCTGGAGTTCAGGCCGTTACGTAAAATTCGCCGTTGCCGGGATCACCAGGCGCCCTCAAGCGGCGCGTCCAGCAATTCACGCACCACACTGGTGGCGAAACTTCCCGCGGGCAGCGCAAACGACAGCTGCAAGGTGGCGTCGTCATGCCAGCGCCACTGCATGTCCGCCGGATGGAGCAGCATGGCGCGGCGGGCCGGCTCTACCCGCTCGCGGACAAGCAACGCCAGCAGGTCGGGCTGGCGCTCCAGACAGGCTTGCTCAAACAGCAAGGCTTCACGCACCGTGCCCGGCTCGCCGTTTCCCGGCAAGGGCGCGGTGATGTTCAGCTCGCCTTGCCGCACGCGCCCATCCAGGGAGGGCAGTTCGTCGTCAGTGGCGACAAACCAGCTGCCCCGGCCTGCCAGCTGCAGCGCGTCGCCGCTCATAAGATGCCAGCGCCCCAAGCGGGACAGCCGTTCGCTCACCACGGCGTTGAACAGGGCGCTGCGGGCGGCGGAGAGATAAAAACTGCGTTTGGCGCGATCTTTGACGTGAATTTCCCCACGGGCCCAATGCAGCGCCTGGGCGATATTGTTGCCCTGATGGCCGAAACGCTGGCTGCCGAAGTAATTCGGCACGCCGTCCCTGCGGATAGCCGTTAACCGTTGCTCAACCGCCGGGAGATTGCTGACGTCGCGCAGCACCAGGGTGAAGCAGTTGCCCTTCAGGGTGCCGATGCGCAGTTTTCGGCGATGGCGGTGGGTTTGCAGGACAGTGCATCCCGCCAGATGGAAGGCGTTGAAATCCGGCGTTTCCTTGCCGGGCAAGTGCAGGCAGAACCATTGTTCGGTCACCGCATGGCGATCTTTCAAGCCGGCATAACTCACCGCCCGGTCGGGCAGGCCGGCGAATTTCGCCAGAGCCTGCGCCACGAAAGGGGTATTGCAATCCTGTTTGCGCACGCGCACCAGAACGTGTTCCCCTTCACCGTCCGGCTCGAAGCCCAGGTCTTCCTGCACCAGGAAATCCTCCGGGCGGGCCTTGATAAGGCCGCTAGCCGCCGGTTCGCCATGCAGGCGGTACAATATCTGGAAATCCATCATAGGGTTTTATGCAGCAAGACCACCGCCTCGCAGGCAATGCCCTCGCCCCGGCCGGTAAACCCCAATTGTTCGGTGGTGGTGGCCTTTACGCTGACCTCGTCCATATGACAGCCGAGATCTTCGGCGATATTGATGCGCATCTGCGGAATATGCGGCGCCATTTTCGGCGCCTGGACGATAAGGGTAATATCGATGTTGCCCAGACGGTAGCCTTTGGCCCGGATGCGTTGCCAGGCCTCCCGCAGCAGCACCCGACTGTCGGCGCCTTTAAACGCCGGATCGGTATCCGGAAACAGCTTGCCGATATCCCCCAGCGCCGCGGCGCCGAGCAGGGCATCAGTGGCGGCATGCAGCGCCACATCGCCATCGGAATGCGCCAACAGGCCCTGGCTGTAGGGTATGCGGACGCCGCCGATAACCAGCGGGCCGGGCCCGCCGAATTTATGCACATCAAAACCATGACCGATTCGCATTAACGGTTCTCCTTTTTATGCGGGCGCGTTAAAAATGCGCATTTTGCAAAGAGGGGGATAACAATCGGGAAAAATAGAATGCCGCCAACGCCAGATCTTCCGGGCGGGTAATTTTGATATTGTCCGAACGGCCGGGCACCAGCAGCGGCTGGTAACCGCAATGCTCCAGCGCCGACGCTTCATCGGTGATCACGGCGCCGTCGTTCAGCGCACGGGAAAGGCAGGACTTGAGCAGCGGCAGCGGGAATAATTGCGGCGTCAGTGCGTGCCAGAGATCCCGGCGCTCCACGGTATGATCGATGGTGGCGCCGCCGGGACCGGCGCGTTTCATGGTGTCCCTTACCGGCGTCGCCAGAATGCCGCCGACGACGGAGGACGCGGTAATCGCCAGCAAACGCGCCAGATCGTCCTGGTGCAGACAGGGGCGGGCGGCGTCGTGTACCAGCACCCAGTCAGCGCCATGGGCCTGGTCCAGGGCGGCCATCACCGAATCGGCCCGCTCCTTGCCGCCGATGACCCGGCTCACCCGCGGATTATCCGCCAGGGGCAGACGGGCGAAGCGCCGATCGTCCGCGCTCACCGCCACGATCACCTGGCGGATGCAAGGCTGGCGCAGCAGCGCCTCAACGGCATGCTCCAGCAAGGTTTTATCAGCGATGGTGAGATACTGCTTCGGACAGTCATTCTGCATGCGGCTGCCGATACCGGCGGCCGGCAAGATGGCGATAACATCGGGGAAAACTTCAGAGGCCATTATTGATTATCTTGTGAAATCGGGGCGGCCGGCTGGCGTTTGGATTGATCCGGCACCAGGCGATAAAAACTTTCCCCCGGCTTTATCATGCCGAGTTCATTGCGCGATCGTTCTTCAATGGCCTCTTGGCCATCGTTGAGATCGTCGATTTCAGCAAACAGCTGATCATTGCGCGCTTTAAGCTTGGCATTACTGCCCTGCTGGACCGAAACGTCGTCCTGAACCCGGACTAAATCATGAACACCGTTCTTTCCAAGCCACAAGGAATATTGCAGCCAGCCAAGCAGTACCAGTAATAGCAGCGTCACTTTCCCCATCCCCCCCCCTAATAGACTGCGCAATAATCCCATACCTGTTGACCGGACTCCCCCCCAGCCGATAAAATGACGTGCAAAACCGGCAAAAAGACGTTTTTCCGCCCTGATTGATGATGGCTATTTACCATTTGTTACCGGAACTCACCCAAAACGGCCATTACCAGCCGGTGAGCAAGGAGAAAACCAGCCAGAAAAGGCTGAATACCGACAGGCCGCTTAGCAGTATCATCAGCAAGACCCGTGCCGCCAGCAGGGTGCCGATAATAATACCGATCAGGACCGATAGGGGCAGCAACGCCAGGAAGAACGGCCACGTGTAGAGCAGGAAAAACAGGGCGTTGGCGCCATAAACCATAATCGGCACGGCGAAGGCCACCCAATAAAAGAGAAAACCCGCCATGGCGCCCCAGAAACCATAGGCCGGCTCCTCGGTTCCGCGTTCACCGCCACGGGCGCTGATAGGCTTCACCGTGACGGGTATGACGTGCTTGGACTGGGTAACATTCAGCATACATCTTAATCCCTGGGCTCTAAATACACCGGCATGCTCCGAGACGCAGAGCCGACAAGATATCTCAGGGTTTGATAATAACGCGGCCGCGCAGCAGGTCTAATAAATGGTCGGTCAAATATGTTACCAATTGTTGGCCGTCCAGATGAATTTCAGGCTGTTCCGGCGCTTCATAAACCGAGTCGATACCGGTGAAATCAGGCAGCTTGCCGGCGCGGGCTTTTTTATACAGCCCCTTCGGATCCCGTGCTTCGCACACCGCCAGCGGCGTATCCACGAACACTTCGATGAAACGTCCCGCCGGCAGCATATCGCGCACCATGCGCCGCTCGGCGCGATGGGGCGAAATAAACGCCGTCAGCACCACCAGACCCGCATCCACCATCAAGCGGGCGACTTCCCCCACCCGGCGGATATTTTCCCGCCGGTCGGCGTCGTTAAAACCCAGATCCCGGCATAAACCGTGGCGGACATTGTCACCATCCAATAAATAAGTACTTACACCCGTCCGGTGCAATGCCTGCTCGAGAGCGCCGGCGAGGGTGGATTTACCAGATCCCGACAGGCCGGTGAACCAGATGACCACGCCCTGGTGCCGGTGCAGTTTCTCGCGATCTTCCCGCGCCACGGGATGATCGTGCCAGACGATATTCTCTTCCGCCGGGTCCGCCATGGCTATTTTCCCCCCATTAAATCACGGGCTCCCCAGTGGGGAAAATGTCGGCGGACCAAAGCGTTCAGTTCCAGTTCAAACTCGCTGTAAGGGGCCGGCTCCCGGTAAACGTCCGCCAGCGGTTCGCGGACCATGCCGGCGCCGACGGTGACATTGCTCAGCCTGTCGATAAAAATCATGCCGCCGGTTACGGCGTTATGCGGATATTTGTCCAATACCATCGGCTCGTCGAAGGCCAGTTCCACCAAACCGATGCCGTTAAGGGGCAGGCTGTCCGCCACCCGCTGCGTCAGGCTGTTGATCTCCACCTGGTACTGGATGTTCTCCACCCGGGCCCGGGTCTTTTTACCGGCGATTTTAATATCGAAACTTTGCCCCGCCACCAGCGGCTGCTCGGTCATCCATACCACGTCCACGCTGGCGTTACGCACCGGCTGCAGTGTCTCTTTGGCATCCACGATGATATCGCCGCGGCTGATGTCCACCTCATCCGCCAGAACCAGGGTCACCGCCTCGCCCCACCAGGCCTCGGTCAAATCGCCGTCAAAGGTGACAATGCGGGCAATGGTGGAAGCGACGCCGGAGGGCAGTACTTTGATTGCCTGGCCGACCCGCAATACGCCTGAAGCGACGGTGCCGGCATAGCCGCGGAAATCCAGGTTGGGGCGGTTGACATACTGCACCGGAAAACGCATCGGCTGCTGTTCGTCCAGATGAATCACTTCCACCGTTTCCAGGACATCCAGCAGCGTCGGGCCTTTATACCAGGGCATGGTGCGGCTCGGCTGTGCCACGTTATCGCCGTCCAGGGCTGAAATGGGCACAAAGGTAATGCTCAAGTCCACCGGCAGCTCTTCGGCGAACAGCAGATAATCCTGTTTGAACCGTTCGAAAACCGCCTGATCGTAGTTCACCAGATCCATCTTGTTTACCGCCACCACCAGATGGCGGATCCCCAGCAGCGTGCTGATAAAGCTGTGCCGCCGGGTTTGATCCAAGACACCCTTGCGCGCATCAATCAGCAGGACCGCCAAATCGCAGGTGGAGGCGCCGGTGGCCATATTGCGGGTATATTGTTCATGTCCCGGGGTGTCGGCAATGATGAATTTGCGTTTTTCGGTGGAGAAGTACCGGTACGCCACATCAATGGTAATACCCTGCTCGCGCTCGGCCTGCAGGCCGTCCACCAGCAGGGCCAGATCCAGCTTTTCCCCCTGGGTGCCCAGGCGTTTGCTGTCGGAGTGCAGGGTGGAAAGCTGGTCTTCATAAATTTGCCGGGTGTCATGCAACAGGCGGCCGATGAGGGTGCTTTTGCCGTCGTCCACGCTGCCGCAGGTGAGAAAACGCAGCAGGGTCTTATGCTGCTGTGCGTGAAGGTAGGCCTCCACACCGCCCTGCTCGGCGATTTGTTTAGCGATTACATCATTCATGGCGATGGCTCCTTAAAAATAACCCTGACGCTTTTTCAGTTCCATCGATCCGGATTGATCGCGGTCGATTACTCGGCCCTGCCGTTCGCTGGTGGTGGCCACCAGCATCTCCTCAATGATTTCCGGCAGGGTGCGGGCGTTGGATTCCACCGCGCCGGTGAGCGGCCAGCAGCCCAGGGTGCGAAAACGCACCATCCGCTGGGCAATCACTTCACCGGGTTGTAAATTGATGCGGTCGTCGTCCACCATCATCAGCATGCCGTCGCGTTCCAGGATTGGACGAGGCTTAGCCAGATAAAGCGGCACGATTTCGATATTTTCCAAAAAGATGTACTGCCAGATATCCAGCTCGGTCCAGTTGGAGAGCGGGAATACCCGGATGCTTTCCCCTTTGTTGATTTGGCCGTTGTAGTTGCGCCACAGCTCGGGACGCTGGTTTTTCGGGTCCCAGCGGTGCAGGCGATCGCGAAAGGAGTAAATGCGTTCCTTGGCGCGGGACTTTTCCTCATCGCGCCGCGCGCCGCCAAAGGCGGCATCGAAACCGTATTTATTCAGCGCCTGCTTCAGCCCTTCGGTTTTCATGATGTCGGTGTGTTTGGCGCTGCCGTGAATAAAGGGATTGATCCCCATGGCGACCCCATCCGGATTGCGATGGACCAGTAATTCAAGGCCATAGGCTTTGGCGGTATAGTCCCGGAACTCATACATTTCGCGAAATTTCCAGCCGGTATCCACGTGCAGCAGCGGGAACGGCAGCGTGCCGGGAAAGAACGCCTTGCGCGCCAGATGCAGCATGACCGACGAGTCTTTGCCGATGGAGTACATCATCACGGGATTAGCGAATTCAGCGGCGACTTCACGGATGATATGGATACTTTCCGCCTCCAGTTGCCGCAAATGAGTGAGTCGTTGTTGATCCATATTTACATCCTCAAGCCAGATTGACCAACGACGCGCGTTTCTGCGCCGCTAAAGCTGTTTGTCCGAACCAGGCGATTTCGTCATGCAGGGAGACGACTTCGCCGATAATCAGCAAGGCCGGTGTCGGCGCCTGTTGCGCCAGGTCAGCGAGTTTTTCCAGCGTGCCGGTGAAAACCTGCTGATCCGGCCGGGTGCCGCGGCCGATAACCGCCACCGGCGTGAGCGGCGATCGGCCGTGTTTGATGAGCTGCCGGCTGATTTCGGCCGCTTTCATCACTCCCATATAAATCGCCAGCGTTTGCCGGCCGCGGGCCAGGGCCGGCCAATCCAGCTGTTCGCCCCCGGGGCGCAGATGGCCGGTGATAAAAGTCACGCTTTGGGCATGATCCCGGTGGGTCAGCGCGATGCCGGCGTAGGCGGCGGCACCGGCGGCGGCGGTCACGCCGGGCACCACCTGGAATGGAATGCCGGCGGCGGCCACCGCCTGCAGCTCTTCGCCGCCGCGGCCGAATATAAAGGGGTCGCCGCCTTTGAGGCGCACCACCCGTTTGCCCTGCCGCGCATGAAGAATAAGCAGCCGATTGATCTCTTCCTGGGCCATGGAGTGGGCGCCGCACCGTTTTCCCACGGCAATCCGCTCGGCATCGCGCCGCACCAGTTCCAGGATGTCCTCGCTCACCAGGTTATCGAACAGTACCACGTCCGCCTGTTGAATCAGTTGCAGGCCGCGCAGGGTCATCAGCCCGCTATCGCCGGGGCCGGCCCCCACCAGCGCAACGTCGCCCCCGGCTTCTGCTTCGGCGGTCAGGCCCTGTTGCAGCGCTTCCTCGGCATTGGCTGTCAGCCCTTGTTGCAAGACTTCCTCGGCATTAACAAGCTGCCCCTGCGCCACCAGGGTGGCGAAGCGGCCGTCAAGAGCCTTTTCCCAAAAACGGCGGCGCCCGGCAACCGAAGGGATATGCCGTTTGACCCGTTCACGCCAGGCACCGGCAATATCCGCCATCGGCCCGAGGAACGACGGCAGCAGCGATTCCAGCTTTTCCCGCAGGATACGCACCAGCACCGGCGCTTTCCCGCCGGAGGAGATGGCAACGGTTATCGGCGACCGATCGACAATGGAGGGAAAAATAAAGGAGCATAAGGGCTGGCAGTCCACCACATTGACCAATATCCGGCGCTTATCGGCCGCGGCAAAGACCTCGGCATTGAGATCCCCATCATCGGTGGCGGCAATCGCCAGGAAAACGCCCTCCAGCATATCTTCGGAAAATTCCTGGCCAAGCCAGTGGATAACCTTCAACTGCGCCTGTTGTTCCAGTTCGGGCAACAGCCGGCGCGCAACCACCCTGACCTGCGCGCCGGCGCGCAGCAGCAATTGGATTTTACGCGCGGCAACATCGCCTCCGCCGACAACCAGCACAGGGCGTTGCCTGAGATCGGCAAACAGAGGTAAATAATCCACGGCAACCTTTAACGATGTGACTTAGCAATAAAATGACTATACGTCTTGCAGATAGGTTCTATTAAATTCTTAATTGGAATTACATTTGCTTTAATGGAATAACGCTGCAATTGACATACGGCCGCCGAAGCGCAACCAATCGTGCGGTAAGCGCCATAAGCCGGAGGGTACAAATTGTGTTAGCCCTGCGGGCGTTACATACTATACCCAGTGAGTAGCGGCAATACAGACAGCCGCATCGATTAACAAGGAAAAGGTTTATGTTTCACCTCGGTCGCATTACGCGAACCAGGTTCGTGGGCCACAGTAAGCGCGCCAGGCTCGTTCTGGGCTTAAGCGGTTTGCTGACGGTATGTCTGCCGGCCTTCGCGGCGCCAGACCATTATGCGCAAGAGCAGATGCGCTATATCGCCACCTATTTCCCCGGGCGCATGGCGGGAAGTCCGGCTGAATTGATGGCTGCGGAATACCTGCAGCGGCGCCTGGCGCAGATGGGTTATCAAAGCAATCTGCGTACCTTTAATACCCGATACCAATTTCATGGCAGCGACGGCAAGGCCGACTGGCGCAAGATTTCCGCCACCTCGGTGATTGCCGCCAAAGCCGGCGCCACCGGCGGCGAAATCTTGGTCATTGCCCATTCAGATACGTTTATGCCGCGCAGCGACGGCGATCTGAATAACAATCTTGGGGGATTAACCTTGCAGGGGGTGGACGATAATGCCTCCGGCGTCGGCGTCATGCTCGATCTGGCCCGGCGGCTCGGGCCGGTTCCCCTCGCGGTAGGGGTGCGTTTCGTGGCGCTCAGCGCCGGCGAACCCGAGACCCTGGGGGCCGAGGATTATCTACAGCGGATGACGCCGCAGGAAAAGCGCAATACTCTGTTGGTGATTAATCTTGATAGCCTGATCGGCGGCGAAAAACTGCGGGTGGACTACAGTCCGGACAGCGGCGACAGCCGTCTGCTGGGGCTGGTTAAAGACCTGGGAACCCGGGCGCGACAGGCGGGCATTCCGTTGATACTCAATACCGGCATCCGCGCCGCCGCCGAATGCAGCACCGACGCCCTGCCCTTCGCCAAAGCCGGCTTCGCGGTACTGGATGTCGGTTCGGGCATCGCCGGAAACCGATGCCGTGAACGCAACGTCAGCCGCAATTTCCCCCACGGCATGGTGCGTTACCAGAGTCCCCTCGATAATCTGACCTACCTGGATCGCCACCTCACCGGCCAAATGGGTAAACGCGCCCGGGATAGCTTGGCGCTGCTCGGACCGATGCTGGAAAGACTCACCGGGGCAGATAAGCCCAAGGGATAATCGCCGGCAACGGTGCGTGGTTCGCCCGCCGCCGGCTAACTTACACTTACCGGGGGATTATTTAGTCCCAATGGCGTTACCGGACCAGAAAGGCGCGCCCATGCCCGTTTTCACCTCGCCGCTCATCTTTGAGGCCTGCGGCTGGGCGGCGGCGGTCTTTTGGCTTGCGGTGACGACCGGCGCGGGTTTGGGCCGTTTGAAATCATCCATCATATTGCCGGTCCAGAACGGAGCAACGATCGGATCGGCGAAGACCACGTCTGAGAAAAGAATAGGTATTGCGATGAAAACGCCGGCGATACAAAATTTTATGTTCATGATATAACCCGTCAGATTGAATGAATGTTAAAAGATAATGGCCAACGTAGTGCGGCATGCCGGCATGGCGTCATTTATCCGTCTGGCCGCTAGCGTTAAAAATGAAGGTAATCCGGCGCGTTGAAAAGTTCGTCCAGGTAACAATTTTCTTTGAGGTTTTCTGATATTTATTCAAAGACAGACTATTTAGTGCCGTTATTATTCCATTAAAGAAAAATAATCCCTTGTAATGTAAGTTCTGCGTAAAAATCATGAAGAAATTAAGGATTAAGTATGATTTGTGTCAGACTTGGCAAGGCGGATGAATGAGCGTCCTGTCGCATCACAAGATAAGATATTAAGAAAATCATGGGCTTTCAATAGACATTGCAGCACAACTGGAAGCAGCGGGAAACAATCAGCAAATATAAGACCAAAAAAATTCATCTGCCTGTCACAAATAAGGCCGTTAGGCGGGGTTTGGGGAAAAGAGCATACGCAGATGCCGATTTTAACGATCGTACAATTATGAATAGCGACATATTAATTTACATGAGGTCATGATGAATGACCGGTAAAACCAAGGTACATAAAGATATATTTATTCTTAGATTTGTTTCAGTCAGTTATATTTAAACAAAGATTTATCATACTTCAGCATGCTGAATAATTCGCCACCAAGGCTCTGCAATAATTTAAACCTATAAATAGATTAGCGGGATTTATTAATATACCCTAAATAATTCGAGTTGCAGGAAGGCGGCGACGCCGCGACAAATCTGCCGGGAACAGATTTGAACGCGATTCGTCGCGGCCCCGATAGGGGCGAGGCTCATGGATAAGCCGAGTATTGCCAACACACCTGCAACTTATACCGTGAAAAGGCGGCACGGCAGGTTTTACCACGAACTCAGCCCTCGTGCAGGCCGCATTCCCGCTTCAGGCCGAAAAAGCGGGTTTCCTCTTCGCTCATACCCGGCTCCCATTTGCGTGTGGTGTGGGTATCCCCCACCGAAAGATAACCCTGTTCCCACAGCGGATGGTAATCCAGGCCATGCTGCTTCAGATACTGGTACACCTGGCGGTTATCCCAGTCGATAATCGGCAGCAGCTTGAATACGCCGCGCTGGATAGCCAGCACCGGCAGGCGGGCGCGGCTGCCGGACTGCTCCCGGCGCAGGCCGGCCAGCCAGCTTTGCGCCTGCAGCTGGCTCAGCGCCCGGTTCATGGGCTCGACTTTATTCATTTGGTTATATTGCTCGATACCTTCCACCCCCTGCTCCCACAGCTTGCCGTAGCGGGCTTCCTGCCAGGCGGGGGACAGCTGTGCGCGAAAGACCTGCAGGTTAAGCTGCAATTTTTCGGTCAGGGCGTCGATAAACTGATAGGTTTCCGGGAACAAATAACCGGTATCGGTGAGGATCACCGGGATATTCAGCCGTTGTCGGGTGACCAGATGCAGACACACCGCCGCCTGGATGCCGAAACTGGACGACAGCACCACTTCCCCCGGCAGGTTGTCCAGCGCCCAGCCCACCCTCTGTTCGGCGGTCAGCGCCTCCAGCCGAAGGTTGATATCGGCCAGGGCCTCCGTCTGTTGCGCCTTATCCAGCGCGTTAAGGCTGTTCAGATTCAGTTCGGTCATAGAAACCCCCGGGTTAATCGTAGAAGTCGCGGGCCGGATCGATAACCGGCTTGACGATACCGGCACGCAAGACAAAATCGCCAAAGGCTTCCTGCGGCTGGCGCTCGGCGGCCCAGCGGCCGGTCGTATCATCAATAATCTTTAAAATCTCGCTGTCGGTGATATTTTCCCGGTACATGCGCGGAATACGCACACCGCTGCGATCGCCGCCCAGATAGAGGTTATAGCGGCCGACGGCTTTGCCCACCAGGCCGATTTCCGCCAGCATGGAACGGCCGCAGCTGTTGGGGCAGCCGGTCACCCTTAAAATGATCTCGTCGTTCGCCAGTCCGTGGGCCGACATGATCCCTTCCACTTGGGTCACGAACCCCGGCAGAAAACGCTCCGCTTCCGCCATGGCCAGCGGACAGGTCGGGAACGCCACGCAGGCCATTGAGGCCTTGCGCTGCGGAGTCACGTCGTCATTGATCAGGCCGTATTGCCGTGCCAGCGCTTCGATTTTGGCTTTATCACGGGTCGCCACGCCGGCGACAATCAGGTTTTGGTTGGCGGTCAGCCGGAAATCCCCTTTATGGATACGGGCGATCTCCGCCATCCCGGTTTTGAGCAATCGGTCCGGATAATCCAGTATACGGCCGTTTTCAATAAAGAGGGTAAGATGCCAGCGGTTTTCCACCCCTTTGACCCAGCCGAAACGATCGCCCCGTTCGGTAAAATGATAAGGGCGGATGGGTTCGAATTGAATGCCGGCGCGCCTTTCCACTTCCGCTTTGAACGCCTCAACCCCCACCCGTTCCAAGGTATATTTGGTGCGGGCATTTTTGCGATTGGAACGGTTGCCCCAGTCGCGCTGGACGCCCACCACCGCCTCGGCGAACGCCAGGGTGTGCTCCGCCGGAATGTAGCCGAATTCGCTGGCGGCGCGGGGATAGGTGGAGGTATCGCCATGGGTCATGGCCAGGCCGCCCCCCACCAGGACATTAAAGCCGACTAATTGCCCCTGTTCGCTGATGGCCACGAAGTTAAGATCGTGGGCATAGGCATCCACATCGTTCAGGGGCGGTACAACTACCGTGGTTTTGAACTTGCGCGGCAGATAAGCGGGCCCGAGAATCGGTTCGGAATCGGTGGTTTCGCTTTTTTCACCATCCAGCCAAACTTCGGCGTAGGCATGGGTTCTGGGCAGCAGATGCTCGGATATTTTTTTCGCCCATTCATAGGCTTGCTGATGCAGCACAGACTCCACCGGGTTGGCGCTGCACATCACGTTGCGGTTAACGTCGCCGGCGGTGGCGATGGAATCCAGTCCCAGCCGGTGCAGCATCTGATGCGCTTTCTTCAAATGGGGCTTAAGCACACCGTGGAACTGAAAGGTCTGGCGGGTGGTGAGACGAATGCTGCCGTACAGGGTATCCGAGGCGGCGAACTCATCGATGGCCAGCCATTGCTTAGGGGTGATAATCCCCCCCGGCAGGCGGCAGCGCAGCATCATATTGATAAGCGGCTCCAGCTTCTGCTCGGCCCGTTCGGCACGCAGATCGCGGTCATCCTGCTGATACATGCCGTGAAAGCGGATCAGCTGGAAATTATCGCTGGTAAATCCGCCGGTTAACGTGTCGTTAAGATCTTCGGCGATGGTACCGCGCAGAAAATTGCTCTGCCCTTTTATCCGCTCATTATCGGACAGGGGCGGGGAAGGTTTTTTTTCACTCATTAATAGACGTCCCGCTGATAACGGCGCTCAACGCGCAGTTCACTTAAAAATTCATCGGCCTGTTCAGTATCCATGCCGCCGTGTTCGGCCACCAGTTGCAGCAATGCCTGCTCGACGTCCTTTGCCATATGATTGGCATCGCCGCAAACATAAATATGCGCGCCCTGCTGGAGCCAGCGCCAGACTTCCGCGCCTTGCTCACACAACCGATCCTGGACATAAATTTTCTGGGCCTGATCCCGGGACCAGGCGAGATCTATCCGGGTGAGCAATCCCTCTTTTTTATAGCGTTGCCATTCCACCTGATACAGGAAATCATCGGTAAAATGCGGGTTGCCGAAAAACAGCCAGTTCTTGCCGGTGGCGCCATCCGCTTCCCGCTGCTGCATAAACGCGCGAAACGGGGCGATGCCGGTGCCGGGACCAATCATGATGACCGGCGTGTCGCCGCTCTCGGGCAGGCGGAAATTATCATTATGCTCGATAAAAACGCGCACCTGACCATCTTCCGCCAGCCGATCCGCCAGATATCCGGACGCTCCGCCGGCGCGGGCCCGTCCGTCCACCTCATAACGCACGGCGGCGACGGTAATGTGCACCTCGTCTTCCGTCTCGGCCTGTGACGACGCGATGGAATAGAGGCGCGGCGTCAGCGGTCTGAGCAAGCCCAGCAGCTGCTCCGGGGTCAGCTCCGCCGGCGCCTGCCGGACCATATCCACGATGGGCGTGGTCTGGGCATAGTGCTGCAGCGCGGCTTTATCGGCCGTAAGGGACAGCAATCCCTCATCACGGGCCAGGGCGGCGTATTTTTCCACGATGACGGTGGTATTCTGGGTCAGTTCAATATGGCCGCGCAGGGCCTCCGCCAGGGGCATCAGCGTGCCGTCCACCTGCACCGGCTGCTCGCCTTTGAGCCACAGCAGTTCCAACAGCTCATCCACCAGGGCCGGGTCATTTTCAAACCAGACGCCCAGGGCATCACCCGGCTGATAACGCAGGCCGGAATCCCCCAGCGAAATTTCCAGGTGCCGGATATCTTTTACCGACCGGCGGCTGGTGATTTTTTGATTTACCGACAGCGTCGCCGCCAGCGGCTGCTCTTTGGTATAAGGCGTCGCATCCACTTGGTCCAGGGCGCCGCTCAGGGTCTGTTGCTGCCCCGCCGGGCTTTCCCGCGGGATCCGCTCTTTGAGCAGCGCTACGATATCCTTGCGCCAGGCTTCCGCCACGGCCTGATATTCCACATCGGCATCAACCCGGTCATGCAGCCGTTGCCCGCCGAGCTCCGCCAGGCGCTGATCAAAATCCTTGCCGATTTTGGCAAAATGCTCATATGAGGTATCCCCCAGACCGAATACGGCAAACTGGGTATCATCCAGGCGCGGCGCCTTTTTCGAAAACAGGTATTTATAGAGGGCCACCGCTTCTTCCGGCGGATCCCCCTCGCCCTGGGTGGAGGCGATAATCACCAGGAGCTTTTCCTGGGCGATATTCTTGAATCGATAGTCGCCGGCGTTCACCAGATTGACATCCAGCTGGGCGGCTATCAGGGCATCCCGCAGCTGTTCGGCCAGCCGCCGCGCATTGCCGGTTTGCGAGGCGGACAGCAACGTGACGGACTGAGCCTTGGGCTGGGCCGGCGCCGCGGCGGCTACCGCCGTGACCGGTTGCTGGACCTGCCCCCAAAAGTAACCGGATAGCCAGGCCATTTGCAAGGGTGAGAGGTCGCCGGTGGCGGCTTGCAAACGGGCCAATTGTTCCGGATCCAACGGGAGCAAAGAAGTGGGTGGAGCCTGAGTCGTCATTGCTGCTGAATTTCCTTATGCTTACCGGGATAGCCGGGCATTTATTATGGGATCGTTAGAGTTTGTAAGGTTACCCAGTGTGATGCAATCTATAAAAGATGCGATGGCAATAATAAATAACCAAATAGCCTAAAGAGTAATTTCGGTTAAACTTATCGATTAAAGTAATAACCCCCTGTCCGCTCCTGCCAAAAGGGATGGGGACGGTGACCGCAAGCGACGAAAATCCAGGACATGCGCCGGGCAAAGCGGTAAAAGTGCATTAGAATTGCGGCTAATTATTGCATGGCAAGATTTGCGGTATTTCTGTACCATGCAACGTTCGTTTTTTAAAGAGGCCCCATCGTGGTAACCACGTTATTTAAAGATTTTACCTTTGAGGCGGCGCACCGTCTGCCCCATGTGCCCGACGGCCATAAATGCGGCCGCCTGCACGGGCATTCGTTTATGGTGCGAGTGGAAATTACCGGCCCGGTGGATCCCCATTCCGGCTGGGTAATGGATTTCGGTGAATTGAAGACCCTGTTCAGCCCGGTGCTGGAACAGCTGGATCACTATTATCTGAACGATATTCCCGGCCTTGAGAATCCCACCAGCGAAATCCTCGCCCGCTGGATTTGGCGCCAGCTGAAGCCGCGCTTGCCGTTGCTTAGCGCCATCATGGTGAAGGAAACCTGCACCGCCGGCTGTATTTACCGCGGTGAAGAGTAATAACCCCTTTACCTCGCTGCTTTATCTCGCTGCTCTATCTCGCTGCTCTATCCCAACGACAGCACCCATGGCGATATGGAACACGCATTTCGTCATGGCTTGCGCGTCTGCGCCGGCGCAGCCATATCCCCCGGCGCCAGGGGCGAAGCCGGCAGCTTGATAAAGTCGATGAAGGCTCTTAGCGCCGCGGGCATATGCGGCTTGCTGGGATAATAGAGATAAAATCCCGCAAAGGGCTTGCACCAGCTCTCCAGCACCTGGATAAGCTCCCCGCTCTTTATGCGGGCCGCCACGAAGCTTTCGGGAAGGAATGCCAGCCCCGTGCCTTGCAGCGCCGCCGTCAGCAGCAGGTCCGTGTCGTTGGCGGTCACCACGCTATCCACATCGACGTCGATAGACTCGCCGTGACCTTCAAAGTGCCAGCGAAACAAAGCGCCGGTTTCACTCCACCGATAGGTTATGCACACATGATTGCGAATGTCCCGGGGCGTCTGAGGAAAGGATCGGCTCGAGAAATAAGCCGGTGTGCCGACCACGGCCATCCGCAGATCCGGCGTCAACCTGACCGCAACCATATCCTGCTGTACCAAATCCCCCGAGCGAATTCCGGCATCGAAACCCCCGGCCACAACGTCGGTGAGGTTGTCATCAATCACCAGGTCAAGCCTGACTCCGGGGTATTGCGACAAGAAGCCGGAGAGGCTCGGCGTTACGACAAGGCGGGCGGCGATGCGCGGCAGGTTCACGCGCACAACGCCCCTCGGCTGCACCTGATAGGCGCCCACATCCCGCACGGCGCCTTCCATGTCGGCGATGGCGGGGCGCAAACGGTCGGATAACGCCTGCCCGGCGTGAGTGGGCGCGACGCTCCGGGTTGTGCGGTTGAGCAGCCTCGCCCCCAGCCGCTCCTCTAGGGATCGGATGGTATGGCTAAGGGCGGAAGGGGATAAGCCCAGCCGCTTCGCGGCCCGCCGAAAGCTCCTTTCCTCCGCAACGGCCATAAAGGCCATCAGCTCGGCATATTCCGCTCCCTTCATAGAGTTGTCTCACATTCACCAGTCTGTGCAAACTATACCGCATTATCATGCACAATCCAGCGTGTTAGATTGTGGGTACATTCATGCAGGGGCCTCTGAACAGCGGATAACACCGAGGAAAACCCTTAGCCCACAACCCGCAACGAGAGTGAGAAATGACTGAGACCATGAGACGCTGGGAGATGGACGCAATCGGTCTAAACAGGCTGGAACTGAGGGAAGTTCCGCTACCGAAGCCGGGACGGGGGGAAGTGCTGGTTAAAGTGGCGGCCGTTTCACTCAATTATCGCGATAAAATGGTGATCGAGAACGGCCGCGGCTTGCCCATTGCTTTTCCCTTCACTCCCGGCTCCGACCTGGCGGGAACGGTGGTCGCCCTCGGCGAGAGCGCCATCCGCTTTAGCATCGGCGACCGCGTGATTTCCGTCATTACGCCCGACTGGATCGACGGGGTCCGTAAAGGCAACGCCCGCACGCCATCCTACCGGACCCTCGGCGGCTATTACCCCGGCGTGTTGGCGGAATATGTCGCCTTCCCGGAAGCCTGGTTCGTCCGGGCGCCGGCTACGCTGGAGGATGCCCAGGCCAGCACGTTGCCCTGCGCCGGCCTTACCGCCTGGTTCGCCCTGGTGGAGCGCGGCCACCTGCGGGCCGGTGAAACGGTACTGGTGGAAGGTACCGGCGGCGTCGCGCTGTTCGGCCTGCAAATCGCCAAGGCCCATGGGGCCGAAGCGATCGTTTCCGGCAGCGCCGGCAAGCTCGCCCGCGCCAAGGCGCTGGGGGCGAACCATGTCATCGATCGCAGACAGGATGATTGGGTGGAGGCGGTGCTCAAGGCAACCGGCGATCGCGGCGCCGATCACATTCTGGAGCTGGTGGGCGGTCCGCATCTCGGCAAGGCCGTGCAAGCCTCGGCGGTAGGCGGGCGCATCTCTTTAATAGGCGCGCTGGAGGGATTCGAGGCGACGACGCCGTCCGCGCCGTTAATGTTCAAGGACGTAACCATCCAGGGTATCGGCACCGGCCATCGCCGTGGGCTGGAAGACCTGGTGAGAGCCGTCGACGGGACCGGGCTGAAGCCGGTCATCGATAAGTGTTATCCCATGGCCTATCTGTCCGCGGCGCTGGAGCATCTCGACCGGGGCGCTTTCGGCAAGATAGTGATTGAGATGCCGTAAAAATTTAAAACATTACGCACGCCATGAATCAGGCAATATTCAGATATTTATGGGTTTGCATGGATAAGCGCCAGTTGCGGGCGATACAGGTTTCGATGCACAGCCGGGTGGCGGCTTCTTGTTGACTCACCGGCTGCAGGGCGATAATGCGCGGCTTGTCATCATCCAGCGTGGCCAGCAGCGCTTCCAGCTGTTCAATATCGCGCTCTCGCGCCACCGGATGCTTGATTTCATCGGCACGCTGCAGCGCCTGCGGCAGGATCTCCAGCCCGCCGCGCATCCCCACTTTCGGCGATACCGTCACCCAGGTCTGGCTGGTGCAGCGCACTTCATGGGTGCCGCTGGTTTCAATCTGGCAGCTGTAACCCTGCTGCTCCAGCATCTGGGTCAGCGCAAAGAGATCGTGCAGGCAGGGTTCGCCGCCGGTTATCACCACATGGCGGGCGGTATAGCCCTGTTGCGTGATAATCTCCAGCATCTCCTCCGTCGATACCAGGGCCCATTTCGCGCTGTCCGCGGTTTTCAGCGGGATATCCCCCACCGGCACTTCCTCGAGGGGATCTTGTTGCCAGGTGTGTTTGGTATCGCACCAGCTGCAGCCCACCGGGCAGCCTTGCAGACGGATAAAAATCGCGGGCACGCCGGTGAAGTAGCCTTCACCCTGGAGGGTCTGAAACAGTTCGTTGAGCGGGTACTGCATGTTTTTCTCGATTGATGTCACATCAAATAGGGCGCTGATTATTACAGATTAGGCGGCTTAGGCCAAACCCGCGATGATTTCCGGCATAAAGCGCGACATTCGGCGGATGTTATCTTCCACCGCTTCACCGGCGGGTCGAAATTGTGGCGGGCAGAGTAACACTAATCGATAACGGAAGGTAACACGTTAATTGCAAAGCGGCGGTTAAGGGATGTATAGCGTTGGTAAGTAAGAGGATGATGAAAATTCTAAAAGAATGTGGCGCAGACGACTAACAAATATGCACGGAGTCAACAAGGCGGGACAGGATGCTGGAAGAGTAAACCGTCCACGCCATGGAATGGATGGCGTGGATCGAGCCTACAGGGACGGATTCACGGCGTGTTTACGATCTAGCATCCTGTCCCGACCGGGCACTATGCCAGTAGGCTCAAAAGCCCCACCACAATGGGGCTTTGACTACCGGCACCAAGATTTTACGCCTGGCCTTTCACTTCTTTCAGACCGTTGAAAGGAGCGCGTGAACCCAACGCTTCTTCGATACGGATCAGTTGGTTGTATTTAGCGACGCGATCGGAACGGCTCATGGAACCGGTCTTGATCTGGCCGGCCGCGGTGCCTACTGCCAGGTCGGCAATGGTGGCATCTTCGGTTTCGCCGGAACGGTGGGAGATGATGGTGGTGTAACCGGCATCTTTCGCCATCTTGATGGCGGCCAGGGTTTCAGTCAAAGAACCGATCTGGTTGAATTTGATCAGGATGGAGTTGGCAATGCCTTTTTCAATACCTTCTTTCAGGATCTTGGTATTGGTTACAAACAGGTCGTCGCCCACCAGCTGGATTTTGTCGCCCAGCACTTTGGTCTGGTAAGCAAAACCGTCCCAATCGGATTCATCAAGGCCGTCTTCGATGGACTTGATGGGATAGGTATGGGTCAGGCCTTCCAGATAATGGGTAAATTCTTCAGAAGTGAAGGTTTTGCCTTCGCCCTTCAGCTCATATTTACCGGTTTCTTTGTTATAGAATTCGGACGCGGCGCAGTCCATGGCCAGGGTGATATCTTTACCCAGCACATAACCGGCTTTCTCAACGGCTTCCTTGATGGCGGCCAGGGCGGCGGAGTTGGATTCCAGGTTCGGCGCATAGCCGCCTTCGTCACCCACCGCGGTGTTCAGACCTTTGGACTTCAGGACTTTGGCCAGGTTATGGAAAACTTCGGAACCCATACGGATGGCTTCTTTAACGGTCTTCGCGCCTACCGGCTGAATCATGAATTCCTGGATGTCGACGTTGTTGTCGGCATGTTCGCCGCCGTTGATGATGTTCATCATCGGCAACGGCATGGAGAATTTGCCCGGGGTGCCGTTCAGTTCGGCGATATGTTCGTACAGCGGGATGCCCTTGGACGCGGCGGCAGCCTTGGCGGCGGCCAGTGATACGGCCAGAATGGCATTGGCGCCGAATTTGGATTTGTTTTCAGTGCCGTCGAGATCGATCATGATCTTGTCGAGAGCGGCCTGGTCTTTAGCGTCTTTACCCAGCAAGGCTTCGGCAATCGGGCCGTTAACAGCGCCAACCGCTTTGGTCACGCCTTTACCCAGGAAACGGGATTTGTCGCCGTCACGCAGTTCAAGCGCTTCGCGTGAACCGGTGGAAGCGCCCGACGGCGCAGCGGCCAAACCAACAAAACCACCTTCCAGATGCACTTCTGCTTCAACAGTCGGATTTCCGCGTGAGTCGATGATTTCACGGCCGATGATTTTTACAATTTTGGACATTAGTATTTCCTCAGTACAAGTTAAAACAAAATTCTGGACGAACCCCGCGCGCCGGGGTACGGCACGCCGATCATACGTCGTTTTTATTTCATTTGACGCTTTTGAAACTCGCCGGCAGCCTTCACAAAGCCCGTAAACAGCGGATGACCGTCGCGGGGCGTCGAGGTGAACTCCGGATGGAACTGGCAGGCCACGAACCACGGGTGATCCGGGTATTCAATCATTTCCACCAGTTGGTTATCCCCCGACAGACCGGCAACGCGCATGCCGGCGGCTTCAATCGGCTTAAGCAGCATATTATTGACTTCATAGCGATGACGGTGGCGTTCAACGATGGTCGGTTCGCCGTACATCGCCCGCACCAGGCTGCCTTCGGTAAGCTGGCAGGCCTGGCTGCCCAGACGCATGGTGCCGCCTAAATCGCTTTGTTCGCTGCGGACTTCAACGTTGCCGTTTTCATCGCGCCATTCAGTGATCAAGGCCACCACCGGGTACTTACAGTCTGGCACAAATTCAGTTGAGTTCGCATTTTCCATGCCCACCACGTGGCGGGCGAATTCGATTAACGCTACCTGCAGCCCTAAACAGATGCCGAGGTAAGGAATCTTCTTTTCGCGGGCATACTGCGCGGTGAGGATTTTGCCTTCCACCCCGCGATAGCCGAAACCACCCGGGATCAATATGGCATCGAGATTTTTCAGGATTTCCACGCCGCGGGTTTCAACGTCCTGCGAATCGATAAGCTTGATGTTTACCGTCAAACGGTTTTTCAGGCCGGCATGCTTCAGTGCTTCGATAACCGACTTGTAGGCGTCCGGCAGCTCGACATATTTGCCCACCATGCCGATGGTGACTTCGCCGCCCGGATTGGCTTCCTGGTAAACCACCTGTTCCCATTCAGACAGGTCCGCTTCCGGACAGTTCAAGCTGAATCGTTTACAAATATAATCGTCCAGGCCCTGTGATTTCAAGAGGGCCGGGATTTTATAAATGGAATCAACGTCTTTAAGGGATATAACTGCTTTTTCCGGCACATTGCAGAATAAAGCAATTTTTGCCCGCTCGTTATTGGGCACCGAACGATCGGAACGGCAGATCAGCACATCGGGCTGGATACCGATGGAGAGGAGCTCTTTCACCGAATGCTGGGTGGGCTTGGTTTTCACCTCGCCGGAAGCCGCCATATAGGGCACCAGGGTCAGGTGCATGTAGATGGTGTGCTCGCGTCCCACATCCACCGCCATCTGGCGGATGGCTTCCAGGAACGGCAGGGATTCGATATCCCCCACCGTGCCGCCGATTTCCACCAGCACCACGTCGTGGCCTTCGCCGCCTTCAATGATGCGTTCCTTGATGGCGTTGGTGATATGGGGGATAACCTGGATGGTGGCGCCGAGATAGTCGCCGCGGCGCTCTTTGCGCAGCACGTCGGAGTAGATGCGGCCGGTGGTGAAGTTGTTGCGCCGCGACATTTTGGTGCGGATGAAGCGCTCATAATGCCCCAGGTCCAAGTCGGTTTCCGCCCCGTCTTCGGTAACGAAAACCTCGCCGTGCTGGATCGGACTCATGGTGCCGGGATCCACATTGATATAAGGGTCCAGCTTCATGATGGTAACATTGAGTCCCCGGGCTTCGAGAATAGCCGCCAGGGAGGCCGCGGCAATACCTTTACCCAATGAGGACACAACCCCGCCGGTTACAAAATATAATTAGTTGTCATGCTGAACCTGAGAATTAGGGTGTAAAGACGGAATAACCAAGACGGGAAAACAGTATACCTGAAGCGCTAATCGGCCACAAACGTTCGTTTTGCTAAATGCGACGCCGGCACGGCAGTCACATGCCGGGTCGGGACAGGATGGCAGGGTAGCTATCAGTAAACCCGCCGTAAATCCATCCATGGCGCGGACGGTTTACTCCTCTACCATCCTGTCCTCCCTATTGACGCCGAGTACGTACGTCAGCTGTCTGCGAAGAACGCGTTGTTAGCCGGCGCTTTCCTGCTTTTTCACCTGCTGCCAGGCGGCTTCCATCTGGGTGAGAGAAGCCTGCTGCAGCGTCAGGCCCTGGGCGAGGATAATAGCTTCCACCTGGCGGAAGCGCCATTCGAACTTGCGGTTGGCCTTTTGCAGGGCGGTTTCGGCTTTTTTACCCAAATGGCGGGCAAGGTTTACCGTGGCGAACAGCAAATCGCCAAGCTCCTCCTCGAGTTTATCCTCATCCACCACCGCCTGGCGGGCTTCGTACATTACTTCCTCGATCTCTTCATGGACCTTGTCCACCACCGGGCCGAGTGAGGTCCAGTCAAAGCCTACCGCCGCGCAGCGCTGCTGGATTTTTTGCGCTTTCATCAGCGCCGGCAGGTTATCGGGAATATCGTCCATAGGCGACGTCCTGGCCTTTTCCGCCCGCTCCTGCGCCTTGAGGTTTTCCCACTGTCCCGGCCGGGCCGCTGAAATTTTGCCTTCGGCGTCCGGGAAAACGTGGGGATGGCGGTGCTCAAGCTTATCGCTGATGGCATCGCAGATATCGTCGAAATCAAACAAACCCTGTTCCCGCGCCAGCTCGGCGTAAAACACCACCTGAAACAGCAAATCCCCCAGTTCGCTGCGCAAATCGTCATAATCGCCCCGGGCAATGGCGTCCAGCACTTCATAGGTCTCTTCGAGAGTGTAAGGGGCCAGGGTATCGAAGGTCTGCCGCCGATCCCAGGGACAGCCGCCCCGCGGATCGCGCAGGCGGGTCATGATGCCCAGCAGCCGCTGCTGGGATGAAGAGGCGTTGACGATATCGGACATGTTATTCCCCGTGCAATCTGCGGGCGTCGATAACGTCCGGCAGCTGGTTCAGCTTGGACAGTACGCGCCCCAGCACCTGTAAATTATAAATTTCGATATCCATATCGATGGTGGCCAACTGCTGTTTGACGTCGCTGCGGCTGGCGACGCCCAGCACATTGACCTTTTCATTGGCCAGGATGGTGGTGATATCGCGCAGCAGGCCGCTGCGATCGTTGGCCACTACCCGCACCACCAGCGAATAGCCGCTGGAGTAGCTTTCCCCCCAGACCGCGTCGACAATGCGCTCCGGCGCGTTGGCCTGCAGGTCCGCCAACTGTTCACAGTCGGCGCGGTGAATGGAAATGCCGCGGCCGCGGGTGATAAAACCGATAATATCATCGCCGGGAATCGGCTGGCAGCAGCGGGCGATATGGTGCAGCAAGTTGCCCACCCCTTCCACCACTACCCGTCCGTTGTCCTTGGAGCGCGGCACCGCCGTGGCCTTGGGCGTCGTCAGCTGCTTGAGGGCCTCCCGATCCTGCTCTTCTGCGCTGGGCTGGTTGAGCTTGCCCTGCAGATAGTTGACCATCTGGTTGATGCGCACGTCCCCGCCGCCGATGGAGGCCAGCAGTTCATCCAGCGAGTTGACGTTATAGCGCGGCAACAGCAGCTTTTCCGCTTCCTTGATGCCAATGCCCAGATGCTCCAGCTCATCGTCCAGCAGCTGGCGGCCGGCCAGGATATTTTTGTCCCGATCCTGTTTGCGGAACCAGTTATGGATCTTCGAACGTCCCCGGCTGGTGGTGACATAGCCCAGGTTCGGGTTCAGCCAGTCGCGGCTGGGATTGGGATGCTTCTGGGTGATGATTTCCACCTGATCGCCCATACGCAGCTGATAGGTGAACGGCACGATGCGCCCGCTGATTTTGGCGCCGATGCAGCGGTGGCCCACATCGCTGTGGATATGGTAGGCAAAATCCAGCGGCGTGGAGCCGGCGGGCAGATCCACCACGTCCCCTTTGGGGGTGAAGACATAGACCCGGTCGTCGAACACCTGGCTGCGCACTTCGTCCAGTATCTCGCCGGAATCCGCCATCTCCTCCTGCCAGGCCAGCAGCTTACGGAGCCAGGCGATGCGCTCTTCATAGCCGGAACGCACGCCGGTGGTGACGGTGCCTTCTTTGTATTTCCAGTGCGCGGCCACGCCCAGCTCTGCATCCTCATGCATCTGCCGGGTGCGGATCTGGATTTCCAGCGTCTTGCCGCGCGGTCCCAGCACCACGGTATGAATGGATTGGTAGCCGTTGGGTTTGGGGTTGGCCACATAGTCGTCGAATTCGTCGGGCAGATGGCGAAAATGAGTGTGGACGATACCCAGGGCGGCGTAGCAATCCTGCAGCCGCTCCACCACCACCCGCACCGCGCGCACGTCGAACAGCTCATCGAATTCCAGCGACTTTTTCTGCATTTTGCGCCAAATGCTGTAGATGTGCTTCGGCCGGCCATAGATGTCGGCCTTGATGCCCTCTTCCTTCATGGCGCTGCGCAGCGAGGCGACGAAGTCCTCGATATACTGTTCGCGGTCTATACGGCGTTCATGCAGCAGCTTGGCGATGCGTTTGTATTCGTCGGGATGCAGATAGCGGAAGCAGAAGTCTTCCAGCTCCCACTTCAGTTGGCCGATGCCCAGGCGGTTGGCCAGGGGGGCGTAGATATTGGAGCTCTCTTTGGCCGCCAGCACCCGTTCGTCTTCCGGCGCGTCCTTCAGCTCCCGCAGATGGGCAATACGCTCCGCCAGCTTGATGACCACGCAGCGGAAATCCTCGACGATGGCCAGCAGCATGCGCCGGACATTATCCACCTGCTCCGGCGCCATGGAGTCGTTATGGGTGGCCTTGAGCTGGCGGATGGCGTCCATATCCCGCACGCCGTGCACCAAATCGACGATTTTTTTGCCGAACTGCTCCTCCAGCACCGACTCCGCCACCACATTGTCGTCCGCCAGGGGGAACAACAGCGCCGCGCACAGGCTGTCGCTGTCCATGCTGAGCATGGAGAGGATTTCCACCATTTCGATACCGCGCCATAATAACAGCGGGGCGTCGGGATGGTCTTTGCACTGCTGTTCGCAATAACGCCAGGTTTCGGCCAGCCGCTCACTTGATTGCGGGTTGGAAAGACCCAGACTGGCTACCCAGTCTTCCGGGACAAACTCGCCCGCCGTATTCAAATGCGCACTTCTTACCGCAACCATATCTTCTCCCTACTTTGCGAAGCCGTCTGTATCTTTGATAAATAACGCCATCGACTCAAGATGTCCGCTATGCGGAAACATATCCAGCATAGCCACGCGCGCCAGGGTATAACCCGACGCCAACAACGCTTTGCCGTCCCGTGCAAGCGTTGCGGGGTTACAAGAAACATAGACAATGCGCCGGGGCGACCAGCCGGCTATCAGCGGCATGACCACCGGCGCACCGGCACGGGCCGGGTCCAATACTATTTTATCAAATTTCCGCCGGGCCCAGGGCTGTTTTGCCACCTCGCCTTCCAGATTTTCATGGTAGAAAGTGACGTTGTTCACTAAATTCTGTTGTGCATTATATTGCCCATTCGCCACCAGCGCCGCAACCCCTTCGACACCGACCGCCTGCCCGCAGCGCTTGGCCAGCGGCAGGGTGAAATTACCCATGCCGCAAAACAGATCCAGTACGCTCTCCCCGGCCTGAGGCTCCAGCCATGCCAGCGCCATGGCGACCATTTTCCGGTTTACCTCGTCGTTTACCTGTATAAAATCCCGCGGACTGAACCGCAGGGACAAACCGTCGATATGATAAACCGGCGGCGCGCCCCGCAGGCATTCCAGGGAGTCGCCGTCGGCGGCCAGCCACATCATGGCCTGATGATGCTCGGCAAACTCCTCCAGCCGGCGCCGGTCATCGCCGCCAAGCGCGTCCAGATGCCGCAACACCACCAGCGGCCCGTTATCCGCCAGCACCAGTTCCACATGTCCCAAACGCTTTACCCCGTTCAGCGTCTGCAAGCAGTGTTTCAGCGGCGCCAGCAACGCTTCCAGTGCGGGTTGCAGTATAGGGCAAGCCCGGATATCCACCACTTCGCTGGATTTTGCCTGGCGATAACCCATGGCCAGTTGGCGGGATTTTTGCCGGTAATCCAGCGCCAGGCGGGCGCGGCGCCGGTAGCCGTAAGGGGCGCCCCCCAATACTTCCGCCGCCGGGATCGGCGCGCCGGTTTCCCGCGCCAGTAAATTCTCCAGGGCCGCCGCCTTGCTCCGCTGCTGCAAAGCCTGGGCGGCATGTTGCTGCTGGCAGCCGCCGCAGACGGTGAAATGCGGACAGCGCGGGGCCACCCGCTCCGCGCTGTCATTATCCCGGCGAATCACCCGCGCCCGGCCAAACTGGCGCCGGTCTTCGGTCATGCGCACCTCGGCCCGTTCGCCGGGCAGCAGTCCGGGAATAAAGAGTGTTTTCCCCTCGTGGCGCGCCACGCCCTGGCCGAAGGCGTCCAGTTCGTGACAGGTAACGCTGAGGGTTTGCTGTGTCGCCACGCGACGGTTTGCAGAGTAGAATTGCGCCATAATTGCTGGTAAGGGATTTCCCGGATAGCCGATACGTCATTCTCCCATATTGGAACGCTATGACCAACTACAGCTTGCGCGCGCGGATGATGATCCTGATCCTGGCGCCGACATTATTGATAGGTCTGCTGCTGAGCGCTTTTTTTGTTGTGCACCGCTATAACGAACTGCAAAACCAGCTGGTGGAAGCCGGGGCGAGCATTATCGAGCCGCTGGCGGCGTCCAGCGCCAACGGCATGGCTTTGCATAACCGGGATGCCGTGCGCCATTTGATTGACATGCTGCACCGCCACCATTCCGATATTGTGCGCTCCATCAGCGTCTTCGACGCCGATAATGCGTTATTCGCCAGCTCGAACTATCATCACAATCTCGGCCAGCTACAACTGCCGCCGGGAGCCCGTTTACCCGGCGAACTGACGCTGAACAGGCAAGACGGCGTGCTGGTGATGCGGGCGCCCATCCTCGCCGGGGAAGACCTGCCCGACAGCGCCGATCGAGCCGCCGGACAGGCGCCGCCCCTGGGCTACATCGCCATCGAGCTGGATTTGGATTCGGTGCGCCTGCAGCAGTACAAAGAAGCCTTCGTTTCCACCCTGCTACTGCTGCTCTGTCTGTGTATCGCCATGCTGTTCGCCTATCGCCTGATGCGGGACGTTACCGGCCCGATCCGCAATATGGTCAGTACCGTCGATCGCATCCGGCGCGGCCAGCTTGATAGCCGGGTGGAGGGTTATATGCTGGGGGAACTGGATATGCTGAAAAACGGCATCAACTCCATGGCCATGTCCCTGGCGGCGTACCATGAAGAGATGCAGCAGAACATTGATCAGGCCACCTCGGATCTGCGCGAGACCCTGGAACAAATGGAAATTCAGAACGTGGAGCTGGATTTGGCCAAAAAGCGCGCCCAGGAAGCGGTGCGCATCAAGTCCGAGTTTTTGGCCAATATGTCCCATGAACTGCGCACACCGCTGAACGGGGTGATAGGTTTCACCCGTCAAACGCTAAAAACCCCCTTGTCCCCCACCCAGCGGGATTATCTGCAAACCATTGAACGTTCGGGCAATAATTTGCTCAGTATCATCAATGATGTGCTGGATTTTTCCAAGCTGGAGGCCGGCAAGCTTATCCTGGAAGCCATACCGTTCGCACTGCGGGCCACCCTTGACGAGGTCGTGGTCCTGCTGGCGCAGACCGCCCATGAAAAAGGGCTGGAAATCACCCTTAACGTACAGCGGGACGTGCCGGATCAGGTTATCGGCGACCCGCTGCGTCTGCAACAGGTGGTGACCAATCTGCTGGGCAACGCCATCAAGTTCACCGAGCGGGGCAATATTGACCTGCGCATTGAGCAGCACGGCGCGGATAACCGGCAAATGGAGCTGGAGGTGCAGATACACGATACCGGCATCGGCATCTCAGAGCGGCAGCAGTCGCAGCTGTTCCAGGCGTTTCGCCAGGCGGACGCCAGCATCACCCGCCGGCACGGCGGTACGGGGCTTGGGCTGGTCATCACCCAAAAGCTGATTAAGGAAATGGGCGGCGACATCGGTTTTCACAGCGAAATCAACCGCGGTTCATCGTTCTGGTTTCATATTCCCCTGCAGCTCACGCATCCGGGCCGGCCTCACTCCGGGGATTTTGAACATCTGCGAGATAAGCGGCTGGCGTATGTGGAAGCCAATCCCGCCGCCGCCCAGGCGACATTGGATATGCTGAGCGTCACTCCGCTGAATATCAGTTTCAGCCCGGCTCTGGCGCAGTTGCCGGCGGGGCACTACGATGTGTTGCTTATCGGCAAACCGGTAGCCCAGCGGACGCCGTTGATTGATATCAAACGTGAACTGGCGGAGGCCGCGCTCCTGGCGGACTGCATTATCCTGGCGCTGCCCAGCCAATCCATGGTGGAGGCGGAACAGATTAAGCGCATGGGCGCCTACGCCTGCCTGGCGAAACCGGTTTCAGCCAATCGCTTTTTGCCGTTATTGTGGAAAGAATCCCGTCCGGCGGCGGCGCGGATAAAACCGCCTTCCCCTTCCCGTCTCTCCCTGCGGGTGATGGCGGTGGACGACAACCCGGCCAATCTCAAGCTTATCGGCGCGTTGCTGGAGGAGCAGGTGGAGCAGACGGTGTTGTGCGGCAGCGCCCGGGAGGCGCTGGCCTATGCCGAACTGCATCCGCTGGATATTGTGCTGATGGATATACAGATGCCGGAGATAGACGGCCTGCGGGCGGCTGAACTGCTGCGGGGGCTGCCGCTGCACGGACGTACCCCAGTAGTTGCGGTAACGGCGCATACGCTGGGCAATGAGCGGGCAGATCTGCTAGAGGCCGGCATGGACGATTATCTCGCCAAACCCATTGATGAGAGCATGCTGCAGCAGCTGCTGGCACGTTATTCTTCGCACCCCGCCCCTGCGGCGGCGTCTTTCTCCCCGGCCGGCGCGGCGCCTGGTCATGAGGCATCGGAGTCGGTTCAGCCGTCGGTGTCTCCCCGTGTGCCATCAGCGCAACCGGCGGTGCCGGAGGCGGGGGGGCAGCAGGATATTACTCTGGATTGGCAGTTGGCCTTGCGTCAGGCCGCCAACAAAACCGATCTTGCGCAGGATTTGCTGGCTATGCTGGTGACTTTTCTGCCGGAGGTGAAGCAGCGGGTGGAGGCGCTGGTGGACGGCGGGGAGGATAAGGATATTTGTGCGTTGATCCATAAATTGCACGGCAGTTGCAGCTACAGCGGGGTTCCCCGGCTCAAGCAGCTTTGCGCCGGTATCGAACGGCAGTTGCGCGGTGGGGTGCCGGCGGCGGCGCTGGAACCGGAATGGTTGGAGGTGCTGGATGAGATCGAGAACGTGACGCTGGCGTCGGAGCCGTTTATCGCGGAGTAAGCACGGTTTCCCTTTAACGCGTTTGGTTTGACCACGGTGATGGCGGGCTTACCGCGCTGTGGGGCGCTCTGTCGGGCAGGAAAACCATGCCCGATTCGGCCCCATCAGCACGGTTTCCCTTTAACGCGTTTGGTTTGACCACGGTGGTGGCGGGCTTACCGCGCTGTGGGGCGCTCTGTCGGGCAGGAAAACCATGCCCGATTCGGCCCCATCAGCACGGTTTCCCTTTAACGCGTTTGGTTTGACCACGGTGGTGGCGGGCTTACCGCGCTGTGGGGCGCTCTGTCGGGCAGGAAAACCATGCCCGATTCGGCCCCATCAGCACGGTTTCCCTTTAACGCGTTTGGTTTGACCACGGTGGTGGCGGGCTTACCGCGCTGTGGGGCGCTCTGTCGGGCAGGAAAACCATGCCCGATTCGGCCCCATCAGCACGGTTTCCCTTTAACGCGTTTGGTTTGACCACGGTGGTGGCGGGCTTACCGCGCTGTGGGGCGCTCTGTCGGGCAGGAAAACCATGCCCGATTCGGCCCCATCAGCACGGTTTCCCTTTAACGCGTTTGGTTTGACCACGGTGATGGCGGGCTTACCGCGCTGAGGGGCGCTCTGTCGGGCAGGAAAACCATGCCCGATTCGGCCCCATCAGCACGGTTTCCCTTTAACGCGTTTGGTTTGACCACGGTGATGGCGGGCCTGGCATTTCAGGGAAACCGCATCGCCAGTTTAACGGTGGCGGCGATATTGCGGGCGGTCATGCGCACGTTTTCCGCCGCGTTGTCCAGCGCTTCCTCCAGGGTGCATATCTGATAAATCACGCTGAATACCGCATCCAGGCCGTGCTCATGCACTACCGCTACATCGGCGGTGAGGCTGCCGGCGATGCCGATTACCGGTTTATTATAACGCTTCGCCACCCGCGCCACGCCGATGGGCACCTTGCCGTGTATGGTCTGGCTGTCAATGCGTCCTTCGCCCGTGATAACCAGCGTGGCGTCCCGCACCAGCGCATCCAGCCCCAGGGCTTCGGTGACGATTTCAATACCCTGGCGCAGTTCGGCGCCGCAAAATGCTTGTAGACCCGCTCCCATGCCGCCGGCAGCGCCGGCGCCGGGAATATGTTCGACGTCTTTATCCAGATCCCGTTTAATGATCCTGGCATAGTTCTTCAGCGATGCATCCAACACCTTTATCATATCCGGCGTTGCCCCTTTTTGCGGGCCGAACACGGCGGTTGCGCCATCGTCGCCGGTGAGGGGGCTGGTGACATCGCAGGCCACCTCGAAACGGCAGTCGCGGATGCGGGGATCCAGGGCGCTGATATCGATGCGCGACAGCTTATCAAGCTCGCCGCCGCCATAGCCGATTTGTTTGCCCTCGGCGTCCAGCAGTCCGCCGCCCAGAGCCTGCACCATACCGGCGCCGCCGTCATTGGTGGCGCTGCCGCCGATGCCGATAATACAATGTTTGACACCGTGATCCAGGGCGCAACGGATCAGCTCGCCGGTGCCGTACGAGGTGGTTAACAGCGGATTACGATCACAGGCGCGCACCAATTCCAGTCCGCTGGCGGCAGCCATCTCTATAAACGCACTTTTTTTATCACCGGACAGGCCGAAAAAGCCGTCTACCTTTTCCCCCAGCGGTCCGGTGACCCGCACCTTGACAATTTCCCCCCCGGTGGCCGCCACCATCGCTTCCACGGTTCCCTCGCCGCCGTCCGCCACCGGCAATTTGACGTAGTGGGCATCGGGAAACACTTCGCGAAATCCCTTTTCAATCTGCGTCGCGACTTCCAACGCGGACAAGCTCTCTTTATACGAATCCGGTGCGATTACTATTTTCATAGACTACCTGCGCCTGTTGAACTGGGGCCGACGAAATGACTTTTTCGCCGCCTGATGGGGCGCCTCTCGGCGCCCGACCAACTTACTGCCGTTTAACTTCAACCTTGGCCAGTTTTTCATAATAACAAGCCAATGCGCTGTGATCCGCCGTGCCCAGATCGTCCTGCTTCAACGCCTGCATCATCTCCATCACCGCTGCGGTCAAGGGTAATTGCGCGCCCACGCCGTGGGAGGTATCCAATGCGTTGGCCAGATCCTTGATATGCAAATCGATACGGAATCCCGGTTTGAAATTGCGGTTCAGCACCATCGGCGCCTTGGCTTCCAGCACCGTGCTGCCGGCCAAGCCCCCGCGAATGGCCTGGAAGACCTTTTCCGGATCCACGCCGGCTTTGGTGGCCAGCACCAGGGCTTCGGACATGGCGGCGATATTCAGCGCGACGATCACCTGATTCGCCAGCTTGGTGACGTTGCCCGCGCCGATATCACCGGTATGGACCACAGAGCCCGCCATGGCTTTCATCACGTCATAGTGGCTCTTGAAAACCGCTTCATCGCCGCCCACCATCACCGACAACGTTCCGTCAATGGCTTTGGGTTCGCCGCCGCTTACCGGCGCATCCAGCATGGCAATATTTTTTTCCGCCAGGGCCGCGGCAATTTCGCGGCTGGCCAAAGGCGCTATGGAACTCATATCAATGACAACGCCGCCGGCCTTGAATCCTTCAATTACCCCGTTTTCACCCAGCACCACTTCTTTTACATGGGGGGAATTCGGCAGCATGGTGATGATAACGTCGCTTTGTTCAGCGATGGCTTTCGGCGTGTCCGCCGAGCCGGCGCCGGCGGCAACCACTTCCGCCACAGCCTCTTTATTGCGATCCAGTACCACCAGATCATAGCCTGCTTTCAGCAGATTTTTACTCATGGGCTTGCCCATAATGCCCAGGCCGATAAATCCGATTTTCATGAAAATAACCTCTTAATTCATTAACTAAGGTTGGGGCGCGCCCGGCACGCCGCGGAAAATTATTTTTTAAATTTGTCGTACAGCGCCTGCGTACCGCTGCGAAAGACGCCTAAATCACTGCCCACCGCCACGAATCGCGCGCCCCATTCCAGGTAACGTCGGGCATCGGCTTCCGCCGGCGCCAGGATGCCGCTCGGTTTACCCAAGGCTTCGGCCCGGTCAAAAATATGGCGGATAACCCGCTGTACTTCCGGATGATTCGGTTGGCCGAGATATCCCAACGCCGCCGATAAATCCCCCGGACCGACAAAAATCCCGTCCACCCCGTCAACCGCGGTGATGGCGTCGATATTGTCAACGCCCTGCTGGCTTTCGATTTGCACCAGTACAGTGATGTTGTCGTTAATGGTGGAGAAATAGTCCGGTATGGTGCCGTAATTGTTGTTGCGATGGGCAACCGACACGCCGCGGATGCCCGCCGGGGGATAACGGGTGGAGGACACCGCACGTACCGCCTGTTCTTCGGTTTCAACGAACGGGATCAGGAAATTGTAAAAACCAATATCCAACAGACGTTTGATAATCACCGGTTCATTGGTGGGGGGGCGGACGACCGGTGCGCTATGGCTTCCCTTCAGCGCCATCAGTTGGGGGATAAACGTCGTCACGTCATTGGGCGCATGTTCACCGTCCAATACCAGCCAGTCGAACCCCGCCAGACCAAGAACTTCTGTCGTGATCGGATTCGCCAGCGCGCACCAACAGCCAATCAGGGTGTCTCCCTGCAGCAGGCTCTGACGAAAACGGTTTGGCAGTAGTGGATTGTTCATAATTTACCTCTTAGCAAAGAAACAAAATGTGCTCGGGCCGCAGTCAACCGGCCCCCCTGAATCAGGACTTGACCAACACCAGGCGTTTAATCTCGCCGACCACCACCAGGTAGCACAACATGGCCGCCAGGGCCGAACAGCCGACGAAAACCAATGCGGCGTTGAATGAATGCAACTCTTTAACCATATAACCGATGACCAGCGGCGTAACGATGGAGGCGACATTGCCGAAAACATTGAATACGCCGCCGCATAACCCGACGATCTCTTTTGGCGCGGTGTCGGAAATTACCGGCCAGCCCAGGGCGCCGAAACCTTTGCCAAAGAAAGCCAGCGCCATCAGCGCCACCACAATCACATTGTTGTTGGTGTAATTACATAAAATGACGCTGGTGGCCAGCAGCATTCCCACCACGATGGGGATCTTGCGCGCCGCCGTAAGGCTTAATCCCCGCTTGAGCAGGTAGTCGGACACTACGCCGCCCAGCACGCCGCCGGCGAAACCGCACAACGCCGGAATGGAGGCCACCAGGCCGACCTTCAATATCGACATACCCTTATCCTGCACCAGATAAATCGGGAACCAGGTAAGGAAAAACCAGGTAATGCTATTAATAAAATATTGTCCGAAGAACACACCCAGCATCATGCGATCGGTGAGCATCTGCTTGATATAATTCCACTTCGGGCCGTCCCGGTTGATAGAACCGGGGGCATCCATATCCACCACCGCGCCGCCGGCCGCCATATAATCCAATTCGGCGCGGGACACGCTGGGATGCTTATTGGGATTATGAAGATATTTCACCCAGGCGATGGTGAGGATAAAGCCAATCACTCCCATGACGGTAAAGACATGCATCCAGCCCAGGGCATAGGTTAACCAGCCCAGTAGCGGTGAAAAAATCGCCAGGGAAAAATACTGTGCAGAGTTGAAGATGGCCGAGGCGGTGCCGCGCTCTTTGGTGGGAAACCAGGCGGCGACGATGCGGGCATTGGCGGGAAATGACGGCGCTTCGGCAAAACCCAGCATAAAGCGCAGCACAAACAGCGTGAACGCCCCGTAGGCTAGGGGAAACCAGCCGACAAATCCCTGCAGCAGCGTAAACAGCGACCAGAAAAACAAGCTGTAGGTGTAGACCCGCTTGGAACCGAAACGGTCCAGCAGCCAGCCGCCGGGAATTTGCATCACCAGGTAGGCCCAGCCGAAAGCGGAAAATATCTCGCCCATCTGGCCGGGATCAAGCCCGAGATCCTTGGCAACGCTGGTGCCGGCGATGGACAAGGTGGCCCGGTCGGCATAGTTGACGGCGGTCACCAGGAAAATGATCAATAAAATAACGTAACGAACGTGAGATGTTGTTTTATGGGTAGCCAGAGGTGTAGTGCTCATAGAATATGCTCTCATCAAGGGAGTCTATTAAGAATGCAAAAATCAGGGTGATAATATTTTTGCGCTACGCGTCTATATATGAAGTTGATATTTTTCACTCAGTGATTTTATATTGTGCTGCTTTTACCGCAGCGCCAAATCCATTCCTTTTTCCTTTCATTACAAAGGCAATGCTAGTATAAAAACAGCAGCACAAAATGGCATTATGCATCCGCCCAAGTATTTAACGTTAAAACTCAATTTTTTTAGGCAAAAACATGACAAAACGCGTGCCGTATCACGTTATTGGCGACAGGTTTTTAACGCGGGAATAGCGACCAGCATCACTTTATGTATGTCATTAGCACTATAATTAGCGCATTTACACGCTAAAATAGTTCAATTGCACAGTGCAAAACCCTACTAAAACCGCTTATACTATCGTTACACCCATACCGTTAGCGTTGATGCTCTGCTATTTCGAGGTTATGACCCTCAAGTAGTATTTACGGAGACATTTATGTCATCAATTATCACCCACAATGTCGACAACGCATTGTATATTAAAGTTCACGATACCGATAATGTTGCTATTATCGTGAACAATAACGGTCTGCCGGCCGGTACTAAATTTCCTGATGGGCTGGAGCTTGTCGAGCATATTCCCCAAGGACATAAAGTCGCATTACATGATATTGCCAAAGGCGGTAATATTGTTCGTTATGGAGAAATCATCGGCTATGCCGTACGGGATATTAAACAGGGCAGCTGGATAGACGAATCCCTGGTGGTATTGCCCGAGGCGCCGCCCCTTGAATCACTGCCCCTGGCCACCAAAGTACCGGCCCCGTTGCCGCCGTTGGAAGGGTATACCTTTGAAGGCTATCGCAACCCGGACGGCAGCGTCGGCACCAAAAATCTGCTCGGCATTACCACCAGCGTCCATTGTGTGGCGGGAGTGGTGGAGGTCGTGGTCAAGCTTATTGAACGGGATCTGCTGCCGAAATATCCCAATGTGGACGGCGTGGTGGGATTGAACCATTTGTACGGCTGCGGAGTGGCCATCAATGCCCCCGCCGCGGTGGTGCCGATTCGCACCATTCACAATATCGCGCTGAATCCCAATTTCGGCGGCGAAATCATGATAGTCGGCCTGGGCTGCGAAAAGCTGCAGCCGGAACGCCTGTTGACCGGCACCGAGGATGAAATTCCCATCGCGGTTGAGAGCGCGGGCGTCAGTATCACGCGGTTGCAGGATGAAAAGCACGTCGGCTTTAAATCCATGGTGGATGATATTTTGCAGGTGGCGGAAGAGCATCTGAAACGCCTGAATGCCCGCAAGCGCGAAACCTGCCCCGCGTCCGATCTGGTGATCGGCATGCAGTGCGGCGGCAGCGACGCGTTTTCCGGCGTTACCGCCAATCCGGCGGTGGGTTTCGCCTCGGATCTGCTGGTACGCTGCGGCGCTACGGTGATGTTTTCCGAAGTCACTGAGGTACGCGATGCCATCCATCTGCTGACCCCGCGCGCCGCCGATGAGCATGTAGGCCGCCGACTGCTTGAGGAAATGGCCTGGTACGACAATTATCTGAGCAACGGCCAAACCGACCGCAGCGCCAACCCCTCCCCAGGCAACAAAAGAGGCGGACTGGCAAACGTGGTGGAAAAGGCCCTGGGCTCCATCGCCAAATCCGGTACCAGCGCCATTGTGGAAGTGCTGTCCCCCGGCCAGCGCCCCACCAAACGCGGGCTGATATTCGCCGCCACCCCGGCCAGCGATTTTATCTGCGGCACGCAGCAGCTGGCGTCGGGCATTACCGTCCAGGTATTCACCACCGGCCGCGGCACCCCTTATGGCCTGGCGGCGATACCGGTAATTAAAATGGCCACCCGCAATGCCCTGGCGGATCGCTGGTATGATTTGATGGATATCAACGCCGGTACCATCGCCACCGGCGAAGCCACCATCGAAGACGTGGGCTGGCAGCTGTTCAACTTTATTCTGGACATCGCCAGCGGCCGCAAAAAAACCTGGTCCGATCAATGGGGCATCCATAACGCCCTGTCGGTATTCAACCCGGCGCCGGTGACCTGATAAACCATTAAACAGAGGCCGGCATTACCCGGCCTCAGACTGCTGACAAACGCACTCGGAGTCAATAAGGCGGGACAGGCTGCCAGAAGAGTAAACCGTCCGCGCCATGGATGGCGCGGATCGAGCCTACAAGGATGTATTCACGGCGTGTTTACGATCTGGCAGCCTGTTCCGACCGGGCACTTTGTCAATAAGCTCAGGCCGGCATTACCCGGCCTTTTTGTTTTTATGCCAATGCCGGACTACCGCACCAGCGCCGGGCGTTTATTATCAAATGTCCAGTTGGGAATCAGGTATTGCATGGCGGCGGCATCGTCCCGCGCCCCCAGGCCGTGTTGTTGATAAAGCGCGTTGCCTTCCATTACCCGAGCCATATCCAGCTCAATGCCCAGTCCTGGTTTTTCCGGTACCTTGACCTTGCCGCCGATAATTTGCAGCGGCTCTTTGGTGAGGCGCTGATCGCCTTCCTGCCAGATCCAATGGGTATCGATAGCGGTAATCTTACCCGGCGCGGCGGCGGCGACATGGGTGAACATCGCCAGGGAAATATCAAAATGGTTGTTGGAGTGCGAACCCCAGGTCAGTCCCCATTCGTGACAAAGCTGGGCAACGCTCACCGAACCCTGCATGGTCCAGAAATGGGGATCCGCCAGGGGAATATCCACCGACTGCAGGGCCAAAGTATGGCCCATTTGCCGCCAATCGGTGGCAATCATATTGGTGGCGGTAGGCAAGCCGGTGGCGCGACGGAACTCCGCCATGACCTCTCGCCCGGAAAAGCCCTGCTCGGCGCCGCAAGGGTCCTCGGCATAGGCCAGCACGCCGCGCAGCTGTTTACCAAGAGTAATCGCTTCCGCCAGCGACCAGGCGCCATTGGGATCCAGGGTGATACGCGCCTTGGGAAAATGTTCCGCCAGGGCGGTTACCGCCTCGGCTTCTTCGCTGCCTGCCAGCACCCCGCCCTTAAGCTTGAAATCATTGAAACCATATTTTTCATAGGCGGCTTGTGCCAGGCGCACAATAGCCGCCGGGGTCATGGCGGTTTCGTGACGCAGGCGATACCAGCCACAGGGATCGTCCGGCTGGCTGCGATAGGCTAAATCCGTCCGCTTGCGGTCACCGATATAAAACAGATATCCCAGCATCTCCACGGCGTCCCGCTGCTGCCCCTCCCCCAGCAGCGCCGCCACCGGCACGCCGAGAAATTGCCCCAGCAAATCGAGCATCGCCGCTTCGATGCCGGTCACCACGTGGATCGTGGTACGCAAATCAAAGGTCTGTAATCCGCGACCGGCGATATCGCGATCCGCGTACCGCAACCGCACGGCCCGCATGACGTTTTTATATTCCCCCAGGGACTTGCCCACCACCAGGCCGGCGGATTCCTCAAGGGTAAGACGTATCTTTTCGCCGCCGGGAATTTCCCCCACGCCGGTATGCCCGGCATTATCGGTAAGGATGACGATATTGCGGGTAAAAAAGGGGCCATGGGCCCCGCTCAGATTCAATAACATACTGTCATGGCCGGCAACCGGAATGACTTTCATGGTGGTAATAGCCGGAGTCATAATCCTTCCTCTCCTGATATTGATATTTAGGCGCAAGTGATAACAAGTTGGAATCGACTATAACGACACTTGTCGGCCCAGGCACTATGCAAATGCCTAAGCCACGAACGTATATCTCGTCAAAATCCAACATCCTGTTCCCCTGTGACGAAGGGATCCACCCTTCAGCCAACAGAGTGAAACCGGCGGCTTTTTGCCCTGAATAAACGCTACCGGCTTTTTTTCGCTGAATATTTACTCTATTTCACCATTGCGAACCTGATCACAAAACGCTTATTCAAGGTGATTGGGATCACATGAGGCTGTTCTATCGCCTTAAAGCTTCCCCCTTTGTCAGCAGTCATTCAGTCAAAAGCACAATGTGCGGCGGAGTAACTCAATTTATACTCACTCCCTGATGACCCGTTATTGATAGCCGCATCCATTTACCTACTCTACGAACGTTAAGCTCGAACAATCGCCGGATGCAGACAGATAAAAATTACCCTATACCCCACAGGGGAGAGGAATCATGGCTGAAAACTCAATTTCCGTTGCCACCCATAAAACCCATTCCAGGTTTTGGATACTGGCAATATTATTTATTATCAGTACCGTTAATTATGCCGACCGCTCAACCCTATCCATTGCCGGCCCGCATGTCGCCAGCGATCTCGGTCTGAATCCGCTGCAAATGGGCTATGTTTTCTCCGCGTTCGGCTGGGCTTATACCCTGGCGCAGCTGCCGGGCGGCTGGCTTCTGGATCGCTTTGGTTCTAAAATCGTTTATGGTAGCGCTGTCATTATCTGGTCAGTCTTTACTTTCGCCCAGGGATTTGTACATTTCTTCGCCACTGCGGCGCTGATGCTGTTTATTTTACGCTTTATGGTGGGATTTGCCGAGGCGCCGGTGATGCCAGCCAACAGCCGCATTGTTTCGGCCTGGTTCCCGGTCAGGGAACGCGGCACCGCCTCGGCGATTTTCAATATTTCCCAATACGCGGCGCTGGTGATCTTTAACCCGCTGCTGGGGTGGATAACCCAGGAAGTCAGCTGGGAATACGTTTTTATCGTGATGGGACTGGTGGGCGCAGTGCTTGGCCTGGTGTGGTTTAAAACCATGTACAGCCCGTTAAATCATCCCCGGGTCAGTAAAGAAGAAGTAGAGTATATCCGGGCCGGCGGCGGCCTGGTGGATATGGATAACGATCCGGCGCTGCAAAAGAAAAGCGCCGGTCCGCAGATGGGCTATGTCAAGCAGCTGCTGTCGAGCCGGATGCTGCTGGGCATCTATCTTGCCAATTACTGCGTGAATGCCATTACCTGGTTTTTTCTCTCCTGGTTTCCCATCTATCTGGTGAAAGGCCGGGGAATGTCCATCCTGGAGGCGGGTTTCGTCGCGGCCCTGCCGGCGATATGCGGCTGTATCGGCGGCGTGCTGGGAGGCGTATTTTCCGATTATCTGCTCAACAAGGGCTATTCGCTGTCGGTGGCCCGCAAGACCCCCATCATTGTGGGTATGCTGATGTGTACCAGCATGGTGATTTGTAATTACACGACATCCGATGTGGTGGTCGTGGCGGCAATGTCTTTGGCGTTTTTTGGTAAAGGCATCGGTGCGCTGGGCTGGACGGTGAATGCCGATACCGCGCCGAAGGAAATAGTCGGCCTCAGCGGCGGGGTGCTGAATCTGGTGACCCAGATCGGTGCGATTACCACCCCTATCGTCATTGGCTATATTTTGAACAAAACCGGTTCCTTCGACGGTGCTTTGCTTTATGTGGCCGGCAACGGCCTGGTGGTGATTTTGAGTTATCTGTTTATCGTCGGGAAAATCCAGCGCCTGGTGCTGAAACCCCTGGCGGCATGACGGTTTTTTGCTTTGGCCGCCAAGTGGGCGGCCAGGAATACGAGGAATGAGTAATGGATAAGTGCGATTTTTCCGGCGCGCCGACTGTCACCGATATGAAAGTGGTACCCGTGGCCGGCCATGACAGCATGCTGATGAATATCGGCGGTGCCCACGGCGCCTATTTCACCCGCAATATCGTCATACTGACCGATAATGCCGGGCATACCGGCGTCGGCGAGGCGCCGGGCGGCGAAGTCATCTTGAATACCCTGCTGGACGCGAGGCAGCGGGTCATAGGACAGAAGCTCGCCACGCTGAACCGGATTGTCTATGACGTGCATAAGGGCCATATCGGCCAGGACTTTGATTCTTTCGCCCAGGGCGCCTGGACCTTTGAGCTGCGGGTTAACGCCGTGGCGGCGTTGGAAGCCGCGCTGCTGGATTTAATGGGCCAGCATCTAGGCGTACCGGTGGCCGAACTGCTTGGCCCGGGCAAGCAGCGTAACAGCGTGCCGGTGCTGGGTTATCTCTTTTATGTCGGCGACAGAAATCGTACCGACCTGCCCTACGAGGCCGGCCCACAGCGCGCGTCCCATGACTGGTATCGGTTGCGCCGGGAAGAGGCCATGACCACTGAGGCTATTGTGCGCCAGGCCGAAGCCGCGCAGGATCGCTATGGCTTCAAGGATTTCAAGCTAAAAGGCGGCGTGCTGGCGGGCGAACAGGAGATTGAAACGGTCACCGCATTGGCCAGGCGTTTTCCCGACGCCCGCATTACCATCGATCCCAACGGCGCCTGGTCACTGCAAGAAGCCATTCATCTGTGCAAAAATATGCGCGGCATTCTGGCCTATGCCGAGGATCCGTGCGGCGCGGAACAAGGTTTTTCCGGCCGGGAAGTGATGGCGGAATTCAAGCGCGCCACGGGCTTGCCGGTGGCAACCAATATGATAGCCACCAACTGGCGCGAACTCAGCCACGCGGTGCAGCTGAATTCCATTGATATTCCCCTGGCCGACCCGCACTTCTGGACATTGCAGGGGGCCATCCGCGTTGCGCAGCTATGCGACGAATGGGGGCTGACCTGGGGTTGTCACTCCAACAACCATTTTGATATTTCCCTGGCGATGTTTATTCATGTGGGCGCCGCCGCGCCGGGTAAACCCACGGCGCTGGATACCCACTGGATTTGGCAAGAGGGACAGCATCTCACCAAAAATCCGCTGCAAATCGTCAACGGCGCGGTGGAGCTGAGCGATAAGCCGGGGTTGGGGGTCGAGATCGATATGGGACTTATCGAGAAGCAGCATGAGCTGTATAGGCGGATGCCTTCCGGCGCCCGAAATGATGCGGCCGCCATGCAGTATCTGATCACGGGCTGGACATTTGATAAGAAGAGGCCGGCGCTGGTGCGGTAATAATGTGGGGGGGTAAGGCATGGCGCCCCCTCTATCTATGATCTATGGGTAGCAGATGACAGTTTAAGATTTATTTACTGGCTGCAACAATGGTCATATTGATGCCGCATGCCGCAGCATAACGTTTTAACGTGTGATAAGAGGCTTTGGTAACATTTCGCTCCAGCCGGTTAATCGCCGGCGGGTTGACCCCCATCCGCTTGGCCACTTCCGCTTTGGTCAGTCCGGCGTTTTCCCGCCACTCGGTTAATTGTTCAAGCAACGCGTCTTCTTCCATCGCCTCCTGATAGGCGGCAACAGCTTCAGGCGTATTCAGCAAGCGTTTCATGACCTCGGCGTGTTTAATAGCGACTATCTTACTCATCAGTAAGTTCCTCCAACCGTTGCAATGCTAAAACGATTTCGTTTCGAGGGGTCTTCTCAGTTTATTAGCTCATAGAGAAACTTCCCTCAAGAGGAAATATTATCCTACAGACTAATTTATGATCACACTTAGAAAATTGTATTTATAGCCGATCAGGCCTCATCATCCAGCTGCAGCGCGACATAAAGCAGCAGGCGATCGTCGAAATTGGCCAGATCCAGGCCGGTCATTTCCGAAATGCGGTTCAGGCGGTACTCCAGGGTATTACGGTGGATGAACAGCGCCTTCGAGGTGGGGGTCGGCTGTACATTGTGGCGAAACCAGGCAATCAGGGTGCGGCGCAACAGGCCGTTATTGTCCATGGCCTTGAGTTTGGCCAGCGGGCGCACCAGTTCACTGGCCTGCCAGCCGCCGCGCAGGCTGTCCAGCAGTACCGGCAGCATCAGGTCCGGATAAAAATAGCAGCGCTGATCCGGCAGCCGCTGTTTGCCCACCGCCATGGTGGTGCGCGCGGTTCGCCAGGAGCGCGCAATACCGCCTGCGCCGGGGAAATAGTTGCCCAGCGCGATGCGCACCCGCAGACGGCTGCTTTCCGTCATGCGGGAAAACAGCGTATCGACCCGGCGGCGGTGTTCCTCCGCATCCCAGCGCCCATGTCCGTTCAGGGCCGGTTTCAGCACTACCATTTCGGTAAGGGAGACGATGGCGATAAGGTTATCCCGTTCCGGAGTGGTCAGCAGGGTTTGCAACTGTTGCAGCTCCGCCATAGCGCTGTCCACGCCGAACTGGCCGCTGTCCACTTCTACCACCGCCGCCACCCGCGGCTGGTTGATATCGATCCCTAACCGCTGCGCCCATTCAATTAACGCCGGCGTCACCTCTTCGGCGCGGATCAGGTTCAGCACCAGCTCTTCACGCAGCCGGCTGTCTTGCGCCAGCATATGCAGCAGCCGGGCCTGCTCCAGCATCATTTCCGCCGTCATGCACACCAGTTCGCCGTACTGGCGCAACTGGCTGGGATTGCCGGTCAGGCCGATAACGCCCACGATATTGCCGTCGATTTTCAGCGGCAGATTAATCCCTGGGCGGACACCGTGCAGATGACGCGCCACGCCATCGTCGATGTCCACCACCCGTGCCTGGGACAAGGCCAGCAGCGCGCCTTCGTGCAATTCACCGACGCGCTCTTCGTCGCCGCTGCCGATGATGCGGCCCCGGGCATCCATGACGTTGATATTGCTATCGATGATCTGCATCGTCCTTGCCACAATTTCTTGCGCCAATCTCGCGTCGAGATGATATGTCGCCATCCTGTTCCCGCCCCTCATTAAGCCCTTTGCACTAGCATACCCATTGAGATGGCGACATTCATTGTGCAAATGCATAAAGTGCGGGGTTACCCGCGTAAATTGTGCGAGATATCACATTCCAGGCAAAAAAAAACAGCGCCCGGAGGCGCTGTCAGACTGCTGACAAATGCACTCGAAGTCAATAAGGCGGGACAGGCTGCCAGAAGAGTAAACCGTCCGCGCCAGGGATGGCGCGGATCGAGCCTACAAGGATGTATTTACGGCGTGTTTACGATCTGGCTGTCTGTCCCGACCGGGTCCTTTGTCAACAAGCTCCAGCGCCCTGAGGCGCTGTTTTTTTATTGCGCCAGCAGATAGATAGTGGTATCGCCGCGCTGTACGTTCAGGGCCAGCACCGAGGGCTTGGTATCGAGTATCTTGCGTAAATCCCCCATATTCTGCACCGGTTGCTGGTTAACGCCCAGGATGATATCGCCCTTTTTCAGGCCGATACGCGCCGCGGTGCTGCCGGGCTTGACGTTATCCACTTTCACCCCTTTCACATTGCCGGTTTGGGTATTGCTCAGATCCGCGCCTTCAATGCCGGTGAAAATATTGGATGAATCCAGCTGCGATTGAGTACTCTGTTCGAGGGTAACCACCACCGTCACCGGTTTGCCGTCGCGCAGCAAGCCCAGGGAGACTTTGGTGCCCACCGGCATTGAGCTCACATCGGCCCGGAAAGCGGCGAAGCTGCTGATGGCCTTGCCGTTCATGGTGACTATCACATCCCCGGCCTTCACCCCGGCCTTGTCAGCGGCGGATTTCGGCAGGACCTGGCTGACAAAGGCGCCGCGCTGGGCATCCACCTTCATGGCCTTCGCCAGTTCGGAATTCAGCTCGGTGCCCATGATACCCACTTCGCCGCGCCTGACCTGGCCGTATTCAACCATTTGCGCAGTCAGGTTTTTCACCATGTTGCTCGGGATGGCGAAACCGATGCCGATGTTGCCGCCGTCCGGCGCCAGGATGGCGGTATTGATACCGATCAGTTCCCCATTCAGGTTGACCAGCGCGCCGCCGGAGTTACCCCGGTTGATAGCCGCATCGGTCTGGATGAAATTCTCGTAATTCTCGATATTCAGGCCGCTGCGTCCCAAGGCCGAAACAATACCGGAGGTGGCGGTTTCCCCCAGGCCGTAAGGATTGCCGATGGCGACGGTGTAGTCCCCTACCCGCAGCTGATCCGAATCGGCCATTTTAATGGCGGTCAGGTTTTTGAAATCGATAAGCTGCACCAGGGCCAGGTCTGAACGGGGATCCTTGCCGATGATCTTGGCGTCGAATTTGCGCCCGTCATACAGCTGAACCTGGATTTTGTTGGCGTCATTCACCACATGGTTATTGGTGACCACATAGCCTTTTTCCGCATTGATGATTACACCCGCGCCCAAGGCCATGAATTTCTCTCTGGCGGGAGGGGTATTATTGTCGCCGCCACCGTTGCCCTGGCATAGAGGTGAACCCTGGAAAGGCGAACCGTCTTGGCACAAAGGGGAATCCTGGCCGAAAAACTGCTGGAACTGCTCCGGTACCCGCGACGAATTCACCGCCGTGCTGCCTTCCACGCTAATGCTAACAACCGAAGGCATTACCTGTTCCAGCATTGGGGCCAGACTGGGAAGCTGCTGGTTGGTCGAGGCGGTTTCCGCCGCAAAAGCGGAAACGGGGTTTAGCGCCAGCCCTAAACTTAACGCCATTGCACTTAGGACCAAATTCATTCTTTTCATTTAACGTTGTCTCGACTATTAGTATTAGTAGTACCAGATAATGATTCGAATCGACTGCCGTAGTCATTATGTGAGAGTAATGAAATAACACGAAGTTCAGTAGACTAAAAACCGCAATGGTAAATAAATATTGGCCGGCTTTACAAAACTCGGCAATGCCGTCCGGCTCACTCCGCCGCCATTAATCGGCGATATTCGTCCCAAGCATAAAGATCGGTCATACCACTAATATAGTCCTGAACCAACCGCGCCCGATAATAAAATTCCATCATCGATTGCTGTCGTTGAGGATACTGATTTAATTGAGCTACCGCTTCACCATATGCCAGGCGATGTTTAGTGGATAATTTGTGAAACAGCCGGGTGGGGATCATATAATCCCTGTGATAATCCTGGGCCACCAGTGCGCTGAACGCCTCCCACGGCATCTCAAGCAAGGGACTGTAGATTTCCAGCAGCCCGCTGATGACCCGGTAACCTTGCAGTTCAAGCTGCTCAACCTCCGGATGGTTAAAGACATGTTTGAATGCCACCCCTTTGAATATCTTCAGCAATTGATAAGCCGGGCTTGAGTCCTCCAATAATCCCTGATTAAAAGATCCGTCAAATATTGTCGCCAGATTGTCAAGAAAACGCTGTGCCGCATGGGGCACCAGACTGGCGACGGTATTAACCCGTAAATACATGAAAAACTGATCGCCGCTGCGTAACCCCTGACTGCGCATTATCTTGTCAAAAGCCTGTCCGATCACCTGCTGGAATAAATCGCCTTTCGTAACCTCGCCCCATTCCTGCAAAAGGTGGTTATATAATTGCTCTACGGTAAATATCTTTTTCTCCACTGCATCTTCCAGGTCGGCGATGCAATAAGAAATATCGTCAGCGGCTTCCATAATATAGGTCAGAGGAAACCGATGGTACTCCCCTAGCCCTAATTCATCGCGCAATGTCTTGATATACCCTTCTTCCGCCAGATAATAGCCCGGTTTTTTCATGAGATAGCTGAATTCCGCCGGCGCCGCGCCCTGCCAGTAAGCCGGGCGGGTGTATTTCAGGACACAGCCCACCTGGGCATAGGTCAGGTTTAGTTTGAGCAGACTGTGCACCATGCGGATAGCCTGCGCATTGCCTTCGAAATGGCACAAATCGAGACGGATGCGGGAACGCAATTCGTTATCGTCGTTTTCACCGGCGCGCAGGCGCAAAATCTCCACCTGGCAGCGATCGTTGCCCTGGGCCTCATTGCCTAAACCGGCGATATCCAGACGGCGGCCGAACCAGTCGTTAATCGCCGCTTCGCCAAAATGGCCGAACGGAGGGTTGCCGATATCGTGCATCAGGCAAGCCATTTCGACGATGCTTTCACAGGGAGCCTCCAGCTGTGACAGGCCCAGATCCTCGATACGCCGTTCGCTCTTGAGCTGATGGAAGACCTCCTTAACGATATGCCGGCCCACCTGCTGCACCTCCAGGGAGTGGGTCAGCCGAGACCTCACCGCCGCATTGCGTTCAAGGGGGAAGACCTGGGTTTTCTGCTGCAGGCGGCGAATGGCGGCGGAGTTGATGATGCGTCCGCGATCGCTTTCAAACTGGCGGATAACGGCATATTCGTCCTCGGCGATAATGGGTTGACCGGAAGGGCGCTGAAAACTCAGTTTCTTGCGAAAGTCGATCGCGGACATCATGTTCCCCCAATGCTGTTCCTGAACTACCGTGATACCCATAGCAGGAGTTAAATGCAACCACGGCGGCAATTATTTCCCGTCCCCGGACATGATAGAATGCCGGAACTTACCCCAAGGGTAAATTAACATCCATCTTGGATATCAAAAATTGATTAACAGTAAGGGCAATGAAATGAGAGTAGGCATTATCGGCGCGATGGAACAGGAAGTCGCCTTGCTGCGTGACCTGATTGAGGATCGGACCACCTGGCAAAAAGCGGGATGCGAAATCTACAGCGGCCGGTTGCACGGCATAGAAGTCGTGCTGCTGAAATCCGGCATCGGTAAAGTTTCCGCCGCCCTGGGCACCGCGCTGCTGCTGGATCATTACCAGCCCGACTTCGTGATCAATACCGGCTCCGCCGGCGGATTGGCATCGTCCCTGGAGGTGGGGGATATCGTGGTGTCCACCGAGGTAAGATACCATGACGTGGACGTCACCGCCTTTGGCTACGAGCCGGGACAGATGGCCCAGTGCCCGGCGGCGTTTCCCGCCGACGCCTCGCTGGTGGCCCTGGCGGAAAAGTGCATCACCCGGCTGGATATGCGCGCGGTGCGCGGCCTGGTGGTGAGCGGCGATGCGTTTATCAACGGCGCGCAGCCCCTTAGCCGTATCCGCACCCTCTTCCCGCAGGCTATCGCGGTGGAAATGGAAGCCACGGCCATTGCCCATGTCTGCCATCAGTTCGTGGTGCCCTTTGTCGTGGTGCGGGCCATTTCCGACGTGGCGGACCGGGCTTCCCACCTCAGCTTTGATGAGTTTTTGGCGGTGGCGGCCAAACAGTCCAGCCGTCTGGTTGACACCATGATAGGCGCCCTGGCCGGGCACCAATGATATTATCGACGTCCCGGCGCGCCGGACTATTGCTGCTGCTGATACTCCTTGCGCCCTCGGCCTGGTCGGCGCACCGGGTGATAAGCCTGGCTCCCCATACCACCGAACTGGCCTACGCGGCGGGTATGGGCACGGTGCTGGTGGCGGCCAGCGCCTGGTCGGATTACCCGCCTCAGGCAAAAAAGCTGGAACAGGTGGCCTCCTGGCAAGGCATCAATCTTGAGCGGATTCTGGCGTTGAAACCGGACCTGATCCTGGCCTGGCGCGGGGGGAATCCGCAGCGGCAGCTGGATCAGCTCGCGGCGTTCGGCATCCCGATACTCTATATCGATCCGCTTACGGTGGAGGATATCGCCAAAAGCCTGGACAGCCTGGCCGCCTATAGCCCCCATCCTGAGCAGGCTCATCAGGCGGCGCGGGAGATTCGCCAGCGGGCGGCGGATCTGAAAAAACGCTATGCCGCCAATCCGCCGATACGGGTGTTTATGCAGTTCGGCAATCAACCCTTGTTCACCGCCGGCAAGCGGACGCTGCAAAGCCAGATCCTGAACTTGTGCAACGCGCGGAATATTTTCGACGACAGCCCGGTGCCCTGGCCGCAGGTCAGCCGCGAACAGGTGCTGATCCGCAAACCGCAGGCCATCGTGACCGCCGGCGACGATGGTCGCATTCCCCTGGTTAAAGCCTTCTGGCAGCCGCAGCTGACGGTGCCGGTTATCGCCCTCAACGAGGATTGGTTCAACCGCAGCGGTCCGCGCATCATGCTGGCGGCGGAGCAGCTATGCCGAACGCTGGCGGCTCGCGATCGGCCGGGCGGGGAAAATCCCGCGGCCGTGAAAATTTCAGGTGTGCATTGATGTTGGCTATTTTGGATATTCTGGGTACGGCGGTTTTTGCCATTTCCGGCGTCCTGCTGGCGGGAAAGCTGCGCATGGACCCTTTCGGCGTGCTGGTGCTGGGAGTGGTGACGGCCATCGGCGGCGGCACCATCAGGGATATGGCCCTTAACAACGGTCCGGTATTCTGGGTGAGGGATCCCACCGATCTGGTGGTGGCGATGGTGACCTGTTTCGTCACCATCATGGTAGTAAGGCAACCCCGCCATTTACCGGCCTGGATCCTGCCGGTGCTCGATGCCATCGGGCTGGCGGTCTTTGTCGGCATCGGCGTGAATAAAGCCTTCGCCGGCGGCACCGGTCCGCTGGTGGCGGTGTGCATGGGGGTTATCACCGGCGTTGGCGGCGGCATACTGCGGGACGTGCTGGCGCGGGAGATCCCCATGATCCTGCGTACGGAAATTTACGCTACCGCCTGTATTGCCGGCGGCATCGTCCATACCACCGCTTTTCATACTTTCCAGGTGGGCGCGCAGCACGCGTCGATAATGGGCATGGCCGTCACCCTGATTATCCGGCTGGCGGCCATCCGCTGGCATCTCAAGTTGCCGACCTTTGAACTGGAGAAATAACCGCGGACGACTCAACGCGTTTGCAAGATGATGCGTCCGGGGCAAGGGTCGATAGGATTGAATGATCAGGCGGCATTAACGGAGCCGATGCGCAGTGAATGCGCCGGCCCGCAGGATGATAATCAGGAATGGAGGCCGCGAGGGCCCCTGACGATTAAATGCTGAAGGACGAGCCGCAGCCGCAGGTGGTTTTGGCGTTCGGGTTGTTGACCACAAAACGCGATCCTTCCAGTCCTTCGGTGTAGTCCACCGATCCGCCCACCAGATATTGCAGGCTCATGGGATCCACCACCAGCGCCACACCCTGTTTTTCAATGGTCATGTCGTCTTCGTTAATCTTGTCGTCAAAAGTAAATCCATACTGGAAGCCGCTGCAACCGCCGCCGGTAATGTAAACCCGCAGTTTAAGATTCGGGTTTTCTTCATCCGCGATCAGATTCTTGACTTTTTTTGCCGCCGAATCGGTAAATTGTAATGGCAATACCGCAGTTTCACTCATTGACTCTCACTCCCAAACATGGCCGTCAGGCTGAAGGCAAAACAACCTGATTAGTAAAATCATTATCCGCTACCTGCCTTTAACGTTCAAGTATTGTCCATTGAGGATATTTTGTTTACCGCTGAGTGCTAACTCTTTTCCGACGCTGGGGTTAGCGCCCGCCACCCGGCCCTGCGGGCCAGGATCGACGAATAAAGCGGTTTCCCGCCTGAAAACTGCGTCACCGGCGGGGATTTCCCTGCGTTTTAGAGAAAAGTTTCGGCCTGCGAAGGCTCACAAAGATGTCTTATTGCGGGCCAGTTTATTACACTTACCGGGCCGATGTTTTTTTCCAACGAGGAACCGAGTAATGAGCCATTCCGAAACACTGTACGCGCAGGCACAACAGTTGATCCCCGGCGGAGTGAATTCTCCGGTGCGCGCCTTCAACGGCGTGGGGGGAACTCCGCTGTTTATCGAGCGGGCGGACGGCGCCTGGCTGTACGATGTGGACGGGAAGGCCTATATCGATTATGTCGGCTCCTGGGGACCGGTGGTGCTCGGCCATAATCATACGGCGATACGCGACGCGGTCATCGAAGCGGCCGGCCATGGCCTGAGCTTTGGCGCGCCGACGGAAATCGAAGTGAAAATGGCCGCTCTGGTGACCGAGCTCGTGCCGTCAATGGATATGGTACGCATGGTCAACTCCGGCACAGAAGCCACCATGAGCGCCATCCGCCTGGCGAGAGGCTATACCGGCCGGGATAAAATCATCAAATTCGAGGGCTGCTACCACGGCCATGCCGACGGCCTGCTGGTGAAAGCCGGCTCCGGCGCGCTCACCCTGGGCCAGCCCAGTTCTCCGGGCGTGCCGGCGGATTTCGCCAAGCATACCCTGACCTGTACCTTTAACGATACGGATTCGGTGCGCCAGGTGTTCGAACTGTATCCGCGGGAAATCGCCTGTATTATCGTCGAGCCGGTGGCCGGTAATATGAACTGCGTGCCGCCGCTGCCGGATTTCCTGCCGGGGCTGCGGGCACTGTGCGATGAGTTCGGCGCGCTGCTGATTATCGACGAGGTGATGACCGGTTTCAGGGTGGCGCTGGCGGGGGCGCAGTCGTATTACGGCGTAACGCCGGACCTGACCTGCCTGGGGAAGATCATCGGCGGCGGCATGCCGGTGGGGGCCTTCGGCGGCCGCCGTGAAGTGATGCAGGCGCTGGCGCCCACCGGCCCGGTCTATCAGGCCGGTACCCTGTCAGGCAATCCTATCGCCATGGCCGCCGGTTACGCCTGTTTGAATGAACTCACCAAGCCCGGTATCTACCAGACCTTGGCCGGCCTTACCGATCGGCTGGCGCAGGGGTTGCTGAACGCGGCGCGGGCCGAAGGCGTCTCCCTGGCGGTCAACCATGTGGGCGGCATGTTCGGACTTTTCTTTACCGACGCGCCTGCCGTGACCTGCTATAAGGACGTCATGTCCTGCGATACCGAACGCTTTAAGCGCTTTTTCCATATGATGCTTGATGAAGGGATTTACCTGGCGCCGTCGGCTTATGAGGCGGGCTTTATGTCGCTGGCCCACAGCCACGAGGATATTGACCGCACGGTGGATGCCGCCCGCCGCAGTTTCGCCAGATTATAACCTGCGTTTAGACACAAACGGCGGTGAATTTTTACAGCTAAAAGGCTGCGGGACCGGGCCAGGACGGTGTGGCCCGAACCTGGGAATCAATAGACAAAGCTGACCGGCGCGCCGCCGCCGGGATGCGGCAAAATGCCCATGGGAATGCCGTAGATTTGCTCCAGCACGTCCCCTTGCATTAACTCTTCCGGCGATCCCTGGGCAATGATTTCGCCGCCACGCAACGCCGCAATATGGTCGCAATAACGGGCCGCCATATTGATATCATGCAGTACGACGATAACCGTCAGGCCGCGCTCGCGGCTCATGCGTTTGATCAGCGCTAGGACATCCACCTGGTGGGCGATATCCAGCGCCGAGGTGGGTTCGTCCAATAACAGGCACCGGCTGTCCTGCGCCACGGTCATGGCCAGCCAGGCGCGTTGGCGTTCCCCGCCGGACAGGCTGTCCACCAGCCGCTGCGCGAAGGATTGCAGGCCCACCAGCTTGATGGCGTCGTCCACATGTTCCCGGTCGGCGGTGCCGAAACGTCCCAGTGCACCGTGCCAGGGATACCGGCCCAATGCCACCAGCTCACGCACCGTCATGCCTTCCGCCGGCGGCAACTGCTGTGGCAAATACGCCACCTGCCGGGCAAACGCTTTGCTTTCCCAGGCCGACAGCGGTTTGTCATTAAGCCGGGCCACGCCGCCGGTGGCGTCCTGCTGGCGACCGAGGATTTTCAGCAGGGTGGATTTCCCCGAGCCGTTGTGGCCGATAAGGCCGCAAACCTTGCCGTGGGGGAAAGAAAATGAGAGGGGTTGAAGCAGTACCCGGCCGGGAACCGAAAAGCTGACCTGGTCTAAGACGAAATCTGCATGCTGTGATATGAGAGAATCTTGCATAAGCCCAATCTTGTTTGCGCGGCTGATAAAGTTAATGAGAATTATTCAAAGACGCAATCATAGACATAATGGATCGGGGACTGCAAGGAGAATCTCCCGTTGAGTTGCATGGCCCGCCCCGATTGAGGTCTGGGTGATGGCGGGCCTAGCGTGCCATGGGGCGCTCCGGCCGCCGCCTGACGGCGGCTTCGACCCCATTGGCGCGCTCTCCCTTTAACATGGTCGTTGCACGATCGATGATGGCGGGCCTAGCGTGCCATGGGGCGCTCCGGCCGCCGCCTGACGGCGGCTTCGACCCCATTGGCGCGCTCTCCCTTTAACATGGTCGTTGCACGTTCGGCGATGGCGGGCCTAGCGTGCCATGGGGCGCTCTCCCTTTAACACGGTCGTTGCACGTTCGGCGATTGCGGGCCTAGCGTGCCATGGGACGCTCTCCCTTTAACATGGTCGTTGCACGTTCGGCGATGGCGGGCCTAGCGTGCCATGGGGCGCTCCGGCCGCCGCCAGACGGCGGCTTCGACCCCATTGGCGCGCTCTCCCTTTAACACTGTCGTTGCACGATCGGCGGCTGTTATTTCCCAAACATATCCTTTATCCAGCCGGCGACCCCATCGCTCTTTTCCGAGTCCTGGGCCGGTTGCTGCTGGGAAGGCTGTTGCGCCGGCTGTCCGTCGCCGGGCTGCGCCGGTACATTCGGCTGCTGGGCGATGGGCTGGCTGGCCTGGCATAACGACTGCGGATTATCGGTCCATACCGGGATTACCCGCATATTGCTGTCGCCGCCGCAGACAAAGTTGCCGGCATAATCGATGGAAATCTGATTGATACCCTCGGGCGGAATCAGATTCAGCGCCAGCGGAGGCTGGTTTTCCAGATAACGCCGATAGATGGTCAGCGCGCCGTTGGCGCCGGTTATCTTGGCCGGACCGTTATTGTCGCGGCCGACCCAGGCGATGGACACTTCCTTGCCGTCCACCCCGGCAAACCAGCTATCCCGCAGATCATTGGTGGTACCTGTCTTGCCCGCCAGATGGAAATTGGGGAATTTCACCGACAGCGAGCGCGAAGTGCCGCGCGCCACTACCTGCTGCATACCGTATAGGGTCAGGTACGCCGCCTGGGCCGGCACCACGCGTTCCGCCTGGGGGAAGCTCTGGTACAACACCCGTCCGTCCTCGCTTATCACCGAACGCACCGCCGAAAGCGGCGCTTTGTTGCCGCCGCTGGCGATGGCCTGGTACTCTTGCGCCACTTCCATCGGCGTCAGGCTGATAGCCCCCAGCAACATCGACGGCACCGGGTTGATAACCTCTTTCGGAATGCCCAGTTTTTGCAAGGTGCCGCTGATATCCGTCAGTCCCACCGACAGGCCCAGGTTCACCGTCGGCACATTCAGCGAATTGGCCAGGGCATCCACCAGCATCACCTTGCCGCGGAATTCACGATCGTAGTTTTTCGGCGCCCATAGGGTGCCGTTGGGCTGCCGGAGGGAAATCGGCTCGTCCGCCAGCCAGGTATTAAGTCGGTATTTATCCGGCTGGCTCAGGGCGGTAAGGTAGGTGGCGGGTTTTGCCAGCGACCCCACCGGACGGCGAGCGTCCATGGCGCGGTTGAAACCGGCGAACTGGGGCTGCGATCCCCCCACCATGGCCCGAACCTCGCCGCTGAAGCGGTCCACCACCACCATCGCGCTCTCCAGGTCATTGACGCCCCTGGCGGCACGCAGCGCCGGAACGCCGTCTTCCACCGCTTTTTCCGCCGCATCCTGGGAAATGGGGTCCAGGGTGGTAAAGATTTTCACGCCGGACAAATCGTTATACTTGTCACCCAGCTTCTGCTGCAGTTCCTGGCGTACCATCTGCATAAACGCCGGCTGAGGCGTAATCACCCCGCCGCGCGGCTGTACCCCCAGCGGACGTGCGCTGAGCATGTTATACAAATCTCCGTCAATCACCTGCTGTTCCTGCAGCAGTCTCAACACCAGGTTACGCCGTTCCAGCGCCAGCTGCGGATTACGCCAGGGATTATACAGGGAGGCCCCTTTGACCATGCCCACCAGCAGCGCCTGTTGATCGAGGCTGAGTTCCTCCACCGGCCGGCCGAAATAATAGAGGCTGGCCAAGGGGAATCCGCGGATTTGCTCGCTGCCGCTCTGGCCGAGATACACCTCGTTAAGATAAAGCTCGAGGATGCGATCCTTGCTGTAGCGGTAGTCGAGGATCAGGGCCATATAGGCTTCATTAACTTTTCGCCACAGGGATCGCTCATTGGTCAAAAAGAGGTTTTTCACCAGTTGCTGGGTAAGGGTACTGCCGCCCTGCACCGCGCGGCCGGCGGTGATATTCGCCAGCAGCGCGCGGCCGATGGAAGAGAGGCTGATACCGTCATGCTGATAAAAATGGCGGTCCTCGGTGGCAATCAGGGTGTCCACCAGCAAATCGGGGAAACCGGCGCGGGGCACAAACAGCCGCTGCTCGCCGTTGGGGGATTGCAGCATGGTGATGAGCTTGGGATCGAGCCGGAAAAAGCCGAAGCTGCGCTGGGTATCCTGATTCTGGATTTCCAGCAGCTTATCGCGATCGAAGGTCAGGCGGGCGTGGATTTGTCCCTCTTTGCTGTCGGGGAAATCGAACGGGCGGCGTAGCATTTCGATACTATTGGCCCGCACGGTAAACTCCCCCGGACGGGTGATACGACTTACCTGGCGATATTGCATGCCTTCCAGCAGGTTGACCATCTCGTTCCTGTTATAGGGCATGCCCGGCTCGAGGTTAACCATACGGCCGTAGACCGCCGCCGGCAATTGCCAGACCTTGCCGTCGATTCGGCTGCGTACCTGGGCGTCGAGGTAGAATCCATAGCAAACCAGTAAGATGATCAGCAGGATAAAAATCCTGATCATCCAGCCGAGCAGGCGCCTTCTTTTACGCGGCGGACGCGACTTCCCTTTATGCGGCGGCATTACCTTTTCCTCTTCGTCGTCATAATCTTCCTGATCGTCTTCATCATCGTCGTCCCGGCGGCTGCGCACCGGTTGCCTGCGCGGCACTTTGCGATCGGACGGCCTTCCATGACGTCCGATTGGTTCACGGTCATCCCCAGACATCGTTGTTACTCTCCCTACTACCGACGGAATCCCCGCCTACTCTGTTCCACTGCCGCCATCAGCGATAGAGGAAACCTCTGAAATTCAACTCGATATTACTGATATTTCTTGGTGCGCCGGGTTGGCGCCGCCCGGCCGGGGTCATCCGGCCATACATGTTTGGGATAGCGGCCTTTCATCTCTTTTTGCACGTCGCGGTAAGCGCCCCGCCAAAATGCCGCCAGATCGCCGGTTTTCTGTAACGGATGCCGCGCCGGCGACAACAGTTCCAGCACCAGCCCGACGCGGCCTTCCGCCAGCAGCGGCGTGCTCTGTTCTCCGAAAATCTCCTGCATCCGCACCGCCAGCACCGGCGGCTCGCCGTGGCGATAACGCACCGGCAGCCGGCTGCCGGTGGGCACAGTGTAATGGCTGGGCAATGCACTCTCCAGCCGCTGGCGCTGCGGCCAGTCCAATAGCCGCATCAGCGCCTCGCCAAGATTTACCTGCTGTAGGGCACGCACATCATGCACGCCGGCCAGGGAGGGCTGCAACCACCGCGGCAGCTCCGCCAGCAGCGCGGCATCGTCCACCGCCGGCCAGTCCGTTTCCGGCAGCCACTCACGGGCGCACAGCAGGCGCTGGCGAAGCTGCTGCGCCGGCTCATCCCAATTGAGCACCGACAGTCCCTGCTCCGCGACCCAGTTCAACAGCGCCTGCTGCATCAGCTCGGCGGACGGCCTTGCCTGCGGTTGCTCAAGCAATACCAGGCTGCCGATCTGTTCCCGCCGCACCACCCGCAAACTGCCTTTCTCCCGGTCCCAGCGCATGGCGGTTTCCACGGTTATCCACTGTGGAAACCGAGCGATGAGCATAGCAATATCCAGCGGCATCGCCAGCCGAATGGTGGCGTCGGGATTACGGCTCACCTGCAGCAGACCCGGCGCAATCAGCCACTCGGCGGCGGACAGGGCCTCGTCGGGCGGCAGCGCGGCCCCAAGCCCGTTGGCCAGCAGATAACGCCCCGAAAGGTTTCTGCGCCGGGCAATGCGATCCCGGAATCCCCATGCCAGCAGCGCTTCCGCCCGCCCGCCGTCCGGCGTGCCCCAGCGCGGCGACAGCCGGCCCGCCAGCTGTTTGGCGCGCCGCAGCCAGTGGGATTGCGGGCGGGCCAGGTAATCGCGCAGATCGGGGGAACCGCTGCGGGGCGGCTCTTCGATAATCGCCGCCAGCAGCGCGGCCGTGGCCAGCCCGTCGTCGTGGCCTTCTCCGTGGCACAGCATGGCCGCCAGGCGCGGATCGCAGCCCAGCCGCCCCATAGCGCGCCCGACGGTGGTAAGCCGGCCGGCATCATCAATAGCGCCCAATTGCCGCAGGGTGTCGCGGGCCGCGGCCATCATCGGCTCCGGCGGACTGTCAAGCCAGCGGAGTTCCGACGCGTCCCGGCAGCCCCACAGCAGCAGTTCCAGATACATGCCGCACAGGTCGCTGTGCAGGATTTCCGGCTGACCGTATTCCGGCGCCCGCTCGGCCTGCGGCTGACTGAACAGATGCCAGCAGATGCCCGGCGCCAGCCGGCCGGCGCGGCCGGCGCGCTGCGCCATGGAAGCCTGGCTGATGCGCTGGGTCTGCAGCCGGCTCAGGCCGCTGCGGGCATCGAAATCGGCTACCCGCTCCAGACCGCTGTCCGCCACCAGCCGGATCCCCTCAATGGTCAGGCTGGTCTCGGCGATATTGGTGGCCAGCACTACTTTACGGCGTCCCTCCTCCGCCGGGCGGATGGCCCGCTGCTGCTCGTCCAGGGACAATGCGCCGTACAGCGGACATAAATCCACATCCTCCGCCACCCGCTCCGCCAGCAAATCCCGCACGCGGCGTATCTCGGCGACGCCGGGTAAAAAAAGCAGCAATGAACCGGAATGGAGCCGCAGCATGCGGTTCACCTCGGCGGCGATGGCCGGTTCCGGCCACCCCTGGGACGGCAGCGGATGGTACGAGCGCTCCACCGGGAAACTGCGCCCGACGGAGCGGATAACCGGCGCGCCGGGCAGCAGCGACAGCAGACGCTCATCGTCAAGGGTGGCGGACATGATCAACAAACGCAGATCCCCGCGCAACCCCTGCTGCACATCAAGCAGCAGGGCCAGCGCCAAATCCGCCTGCAGGCTGCGCTCATGGAACTCATCCAGGATCACCAGCGACACGCCGGGCAGCTCGGGGTCCTGCTGCAGCATTCGGGTCAGTATGCCCTCGGTCACCACCTCCAGCCGGGTCCCGCCGCCGATGCGGCTCTCGGCGCGCATACGGTAGCCCACGGTTGCGCCGACGCTTTCCCCCAGCTGCGACGCCAGCCGCAGGGCAATATTTTTGGTGGCCAGCCGCCGGGGCTCCAGCATTACTATTCGCCCCGGCAGCCCGCCACGGCGCAGTAATTCCAGCGGCAGCCAGGTGGATTTGCCGGCGCCGGTGGGGGCATGCAGCAGCACCTGGCCGGCGTCTCGCAACGCCGCCAGCAGTTCATCCACCACGGCGCTGACCGGTAATGACGTCACGTCGTCTCCGTTAAGGGTTAACATTTAAAGTCGGGCATTGTAGCATCGCTTGATTAAAGAACAGAACAATCGGCAACCGCGCAACATCCCCGCCACCGGATTTACCGCGGGGATTATACCCGATACATTTCGGGTTGCAGGCAGGCGGCAAGCGAGAGAACCCGATGAGCTTACATCAGTAAGTGATTCGGGTGAATGAACGTAGCCAACGCACCTGCAACTTGAAAGGTGGCGGGTATATACTATTTTCCAGGATTTCGCGAGGTATATGCCTAATGACCGACACCCGACGTCTGTTTTTTGCCCTGCCGTTGCCTGAAAATCTCCGGCAAGAGGTGATCCAATGGCGTGCCGCGCAGTTTTCGGCCGAGACCGGGCGACCGGTGGCCGCAGAAAATCTGCATCTCACTCTGGCGTTCCTCGGTGAGGTCAGCGCCAATAAAGAGCAGGCATTGCGCGCGGCCGCCGCCCGATTGCAACAATCGCTGTTTACGCTGACCCTGGATGATTGCGGTCATTGGCCGCGTCCGGGGGTAGTATGGCTCGGTTTGCGCAGCCCGCCGCGCGGATTGCTGCAACTGGCGCAATGGCTGCGGGCCCAGGCCGCCCGGAACGGCTGTTATCAAAGCCCTATGCCCTATCATCCGCATATATCGCTGCTGCGCCAGGCGTTTACCGGCGTATCCCTGCCCGCCGCCACGCCGGGCTGGCAAACGGAGGTCAACGCCTTCAATCTTTATCATTCGGCGTTTGAAAACGGACGTACCCGATATATGCTGCTGGAAAGCTGGCCGCTCGCGGCGCGACTCCCCTGATCCGCCAACGGAAACTCCTTAACGGAAAATCTATGGAATTTACACCGGTTTTAAAACCCGCCCGCCTGGTACAACGTTACAAGCGGTTTCTGGCGGATGTGGTCACCCCCGACGGCGAGGAGCTGACGATTCATTGCGCCAATACCGGCGCCATGACCGGCTGTGGGGCGCCCGGCGATCAGGTGTGGTATTCAACCTCGGATAATCGCAAGCGCCGATATCCCCACAGTTGGGAACTAACCCAAACCGCTTGTGGTCAATGGATAGGTGTAAATACGCTGCGGGCCAATTATTTACTGGGCGAGGCATTGGCTGCCGGCGCCATTCCGGAGCTGTCCGGTTATAACAGCTTCAGGGCCGAAGTGGCTTATGGCGCAGAAAATAGCCGTATTGACTGGTTATTAGCAGCAGAAAATCGCCCCAACTGCTATATTGAGGTGAAATCGGTAACATTGTTGCAGCAACAATGGGGATATTTTCCCGATGCCGTAACATTACGCGGACAAAAACACTTACGAGAATTACAAGCTATAGCGGAATCGGGGCAGCGCGCCGTGCTGTTTTTTACGGTGCTGCATTCCGGGATCACCAGGATGGCGCCCGCGCGGCACATTGATCCGCTCTATGCAGAAATGTTATTGCAGGCGCAGCGCAGAGGCGTAGAAGTACTTTGCTACGGTGCGCAGTTATCTCCTGGCGGTATCAGGTTGCATACCCCGATACCGTTTTTTAATTTTGATGGCGATCCAAGCCGGGAAAAGAGCAAAAGGTCCCGTATTTCCTTGGCTTAACGGGTCGCCGAATACGCCTTTCTTCACATACTTGTCAAGTGGGCGTCAGGAATAATTGCCAACCTTAGCGTCATCTGTTATTTATAGCGGCCTGTTTTTTCCCCACGTTGGGGATCGATAGTGCGTGTTATGAAGGAGAAGCAACATGCAAGAAGGGCAAGACCGTAAGACATCCTCCTTGAGCATTCTCGCCATCGCCGGGGTGGAACCATACCAGCAGAAGCCGGGTGAAGAGTATATGAACCCTGCCCAGCTGCTGCATTTCAGGCGTATTCTTGATGCGTGGCGCAATCAGCTCAGAGATGAGGTGGGGCGTACCGTTTCACATATGCAGGACGAGGCGGCCAACTTCCCCGACCCGGTCGACCGGGCGGCGCAGGAAGAGGAGTTCAGCCTGGAACTGCGCAACCGCGATCGGGAACGAAAGTTAATCAAGAAAATCGAAAAGACCTTGAAAAAGGTGGAAGACAGTGATTTCGGCTACTGCGAATCCTGCGGGGTTGAAATCGGCATTCGTCGCCTGGAAGCGCGTCCGACAGCCGATTTATGCATTGATTGCAAGACACTTGCTGAAATCCGCGAAAAGCAGATGGCAGGTTAAGAATCAATCACGTTCACCGATGCCTCTCAGGGAGCAGAGTGCGGGCATCGGGGTAACGCTACGGGTTCGCCTTTCCTCTTGAATGTCTACACATAGCCTATATACGGGGCGTTTCGCCCCTTCGCCCTCCGGCGCGCTCCATTTCGGATCCCTGGTGGCCGCCCTCGGCAGTTATCTTCAGGCCCGTGCCTCCCGCGGACTGTGGCGGGTGCGTATCGAAGACATAGACCCTCCCCGCGAAATTCCCGGCGCCGCCGATACCATCCTGCGCCAGCTGGCCGATTATGGCCTGCATTGGGACGGACAGGTGTGGTACCAGTCGCAACGCCGCGAGGCTTATCTCGACGTGCTGGCGGAGTTGAAGCGGCGCGGACTCAGCTATTACTGCCATTGTAGCCGCGCCCGCATCCAGGCCCTCGGCGGCCGCTACGACGGCCATTGCAGCGAGCTCGATTTGCCGGCGGAGCATGCCGCCATCCGTTTGCGCCAGACCCGTCCGGTAATGTCGTTTCGCGATGGCCTGCGCGGCGAAATTCGGGCCGACCCGGCGTTGGCACGGGAGGATTTTATCATCCGCCGCCGCGACGGGCTGTTCGCCTATAACCTGGCGGTGGTGGTTGACGACGCGGCGCAAGGGATTACCGAAGTGGTGCGAGGGGCGGATTTGATCGAGCCTACCGTACGCCAATTGGCGCTCTACCGGCAATTGGGTTATAAAGAACCGGCGTATATTCATTTGCCGCTGGCGCTGACGTCCTCGGGGATGAAGCTTTCCAAACAAAACCACGCCCCTGTGCTGCCCGGCGGCGATCCCCGCCCGACCCTGCTGGCGGCGTTACGTTTTTTAAATCAACCGGTAGCGCAAGGGTGGCGGGATTTGACGCTGGAGAGTATGTTAGACTTGGCGATAGAACATTGGTCGCTGTCGGCCGTACCGTTATCGTCTTGCGCCATCGAACCGGTTACAGGCCCTGCCCCGTTCTCAAAAAACGCGGGGTGAGCTATGATTAGCCGCTGTTATTTGCTGCTACTGTTTATTTGTTACTATTGAGGTGTACTATTTTTACCCGTGTAGCCAACTTCTGCCGTAAGGTGTTGAACCGTGAAAGCGCGGAGACGGCACCAGAGGATAGACGCCCTTTGACGATTATCCCGCGCGACCAGCACTCTATCTCCCGCAAAGAGATCAGTGAAAACGCATTGAAGGTGCTTTACCGCTTGAACAAAGCCGGGTATGAGGCCTATCTGGTCGGGGGCGGTGTACGCGACCTGCTGCTGGGTAGAAAGCCGAAGGATTTCGACATTACCACCAATGCCACCCCCGAGCAGATGCGTAAGCTGTTTCGCAATTGCCGCCTGGTGGGCCGCCGCTTTCGCCTGGCCCACGTCATGTTCGGACCGGAAATCATCGAAGTCGCCACCTTCCGCGGCCACCATTCGGCCCATGAGCCGGATGACGATGACGCGGCCTCACAGGCGCCGGTGGCTTCCCTGCAGGCCCATAACGGTATGCTGCTGCGGGATAACATCTTCGGCTCCATCGAAGAAGATGCCCAGCGCCGCGATTTCACCATCAACAGCCTGTATTACAGCGTGGCGGATTTCACCGTACGCGATTATACCGGCGGTATGCGCGATTTGCAGGCGGGCGTCATCCGCCTGATTGGCGACCCTGAAACGCGCTACCGGGAAGATCCGGTGCGCATGCTGCGGGCGGTGCGCTTCGCCGCCAAGCTGAACATGACCGTGGATGCGGCTACCGCCGAGCCGATCCCGCGTCTGGCCTCCCTGCTGCGGGACATCCCCGCGGCGCGGCTGTTTGAGGAATCCCTCAAGCTGCTCCAGGCCGGTTACGGCGAACCCACCTACCGCCTGCTGTGCGAATACCAGTTATTCCAGCCGATGTTCCCCCTGATCAGCCGCAACTTCACCGAGCATGGCGACAGTCATATGGAACGCATGGTTACCCAGGTGCTGAAAAACACCGATCAGCGAATACAGAACGACAAACGGGTGAACCCGGCGTTTCTGTTTTCCGCCATGCTGTGGTATCCGTTGCTGGAACAGGCGCAAAAGCTGGCGCAGGAAGGCGGGCTGGTGTATTTCGACGCTTTTTCCCTGGCGCTGAACGATATTCTCGACGAACAATGCCGCTCCCTAGCCATCCCCAAGCGCCTAACGACGCTGATGCGCGATATCTGGCAATTGCAGTTGCGTCTGTCCCGGCGCCAGGGTAAACGCGCCTTCAAGCTGATAGAACATCCGAAATTCCGCGCGGCCTACGATCTGCTGGCGCTGCGCGCCGAAGTGGAAAACAGCGCCGAGCTGCAGCGTCTGACGCAGTGGTGGGGAGAATTTCAGGTTGCAGCGCCGCCCAGCCAGAACTCCCTGCTGGGCACCCTGAGCGAGGACGGTGCCGCCCATCAGCGTCCGCGCCGCCCCCGCCGCCGTACCCCCTATCGCGATCCCGCCTGATGACGCCGGTATGGCTGGCTATCGGCAGTAACCTGGCGGAACCCTTGCGCCAGGTTACTGCCGCCCTGGCGGCTCTGGCCGCGCTGCCCGACACCCGGTTAACGGCCTGCTCCTCCTACTACCGCAGCCGGCCGCTGGGACCGCAGGATCAGCCCGATTATCTCAATGTGGTGGTAGGGTTCGATACCGGGCTGTCCCCCGAGACGCTGCTGCAACATACCCAGACCATTGAACGGCAGCAGGGGCGCGTACGCAAGGCCAACCGCTGGGGACCGCGCACGCTTGATTTGGATATAATGCTGTTTGGCGACCTGCAAATCCATACCGAACGGCTGACCATACCGCACTACGATATGCAAAACCGCGAATTCATGCTTTATCCGCTGGCGGAATTGGCGCCCGGACTGGTCTTCCCAGATGGACAGCGGCTTGCCGCCCTGCTTGCCCGTGTTCCGCTCAACGGCCTGGACTATTGGGATGACCTGCACCGAGTACAACGCTTCTGACCGACGGCCGCCCCCCCCTTATCACAATGCTTCCCTCATAACCGATGACTTACGCCGCTCGCATCCGCTGGCCGGGCCGGATAATTTTCCGCACGTTTTATGCAGAGATCGCTATCACCGGTTAGCTGGTTCCTTTAGAATAATCCGCCATTCCGAATTGTTTTGCCTATCCCGGCCAGACTGAGGTTGTGATGAAAATGACCACCGTTTCCCATTTGCGCGCATGGAAACAGCAAAAGCGCAAATTTGCCTCCATTACCGCCTACGACGCCAGCTTTGCCCGTTTATTCGAGCAGGCGGGCATCCAGGTTATGCTGGTGGGGGACTCCCTCGGCATGACTATGCAGGGCCATGACTCAACCCTGCCGGTCCGAGTGGAAGACATCGTTTACCACACCCGCTGCGTACGCCGCGGAGCGACGGCCTGCCTGCTGCTGGCTGATTTGCCGTTCATGAGTTACGCCACCCCGGAGCAAACCTATGACAGCGCAGCGGAACTGATGCGCGCCGGCGCCAACATGGTAAAACTGGAAGGCGGCGCCTGGCTGGCGCCCACCGTCAGCGGACTGACGGAACGGGCCGTACCGGTGTGCGGCCACCTGGGCCTGACCCCGCAGTCGGTGAACATCTTCGGCGGCTATAAAATACAGGGCCGCGACGCCGACAGCGCCGAGCAGCTATACAACGACGCCCTGGCCCTGGAGCGGGCCGGCGCGCAACTGCTGGTGCTGGAATGCGTGCCGGTCCCGCTGGCGCAGCGGGTCACCGAGGCATTGTCCATACCGGTTATCGGCATCGGAGCCGGCAACGTCACCGACGGACAGATTCTGGTTATGCAGGACGCACTGGGCATTACCGGGCAGGGTACGCCCAAATTCGCGAAGGATTTCCTTGCCAAGGGGGGAGATATCCGTTCAGCCGTCCGCTTGTATGCCGAAGAAGTGGAGCAAGGCCTTTACCCCGCCCCGGAGCATAGTTTTTACTAATTGACAGGAGAGATGGCGTGCTAATTATCGAGACTCCGCCGCTATTGCGTCAAACCGTCAAACAGTGGCGGCAGGAAGGTAAACGCATTGCGCTGGTTCCCACCATGGGCAATCTCCACGACGGCCATATGGCTCTGGTGGACGAGAGCCGGGCCCGTGCCGATATTGTGGTGGTCAGTATATTTGTTAACCCGATGCAGTTCGATCGCGCCGAAGATCTGGCGGCTTATCCGCACAGCTTGCAGGAAGACTGTGAAAAACTGACCCGCCGGGGTGTGGACATGGTGTTCGCCCCGGCGGCGGAGGTCATCTACCCGCGGGGCCTGGACAGCCAGACTTACGTGGATGTGCCGCGATTTTCCGGCATATTGGAAGGCGCCCTGCGGCCGGGCCACTTCCGCGGCGTGGCCACCATCGTCAGCAAGCTGTTTAATCTGGTGCAGCCGGACGTGGCCTGCTTCGGCCAGAAGGATTACCAGCAGCTGGCTTTGATCCGCCAGATGGTGGCGGATATGGGCTACGATATCGACATTGTCGGCGTGCCCACGGTACGGGCCGACGACGGCCTGGCGTTAAGCTCGCGCAACGGCTATCTCAGCGCCGAGGAGCGCCGGCTGGCGCCGGAGCTGCACCGGGTGCTGGAATCGGTGGTGGCCCGCTTGAAGAGCGGCGAACGGCACACCGGCGAACTGTTGGAAGACGCGGCAAACCAGCTGAAGCTGGCGGGGTTGACTCCGGACGCCCTGGATATCCGCGATGCGCTCACCCTGCGGCCGCTGACCGCCGAAAGCACCCGGGCGGTGATCCTGGTGGCCGCCTGGCTGGGCAAGGCGCGGTTAATCGACAATGCGCAAGTTGACCTGACACTGTAAAGGTGTTTGACTCTATACCCGTCATACTTGGAATTAGTTAGGGCATATATTGTTTGCACCGACCGAAATCTATATTTGAACTCCCCCTCGGGGGAAAGTACAAAGGCTTAACGTTATGCTACGCACCATGCTACGAGGTAAACTGCACCGGGTTCATGTCACCCAGGCAGATTTACACTATGAAGGTTCTTGCGCCATCGATCAGGATTTTCTTGAGGCGGCGGGTATTCTGGAATACGAAGCTATCGATATTTACAACGTCGATAACGGCCAGCGTTTTTCCACCTATGCCATTGCCGCCGAACGCGGGTCGCGCATTATCTCGGTCAACGGTGCCGCCGCGCGTTGCGCCTGCGTCGGCGATCTGCTGATTATCTGCGCCTACGTGCAATTACCCGATGAAGAAGCCCGGCAACATCAGCCGAAAGTCGCCTACTTCGACGACGAAAACCAATTGAAACGGACCGCCAAGGCGGTACCGGTTCAGGTGGCCTGACTTTTCACGTTATGTCGCCGCGGCGTCCCCTCTCTTCGGAATAAGGGACGCCGGTAAAACCCTCTCCCGTCAGGTACGCAACCCGCTTCCCCGCTGAATCAGAAACCAGCACAGCCAATAGAACCCCAGGATAAAAATAATCAGCACCGACAGGGTCAGCGCCAGCGGAACATCGCTGATGCCGAGAAAGCCGAACCGGAAACCGCTTATCATATACACGATGGGATTCAATTTTGACACCGCCTGCCAGAAAGGCGGCAGCAGGGTCAAGGAATAGAATACCCCCCCCAGGTAGGTTAGCGGCGTCAAGACGAAAGTGGGAATCAGGCTGATATCGTCAAAACTTTTGGCGAAGACCGCGTTTAGCAAGCCCGCCAGGGAGAACAGTACCGCGGTGAGCACCAAGGTAATGGTCACCACCCACCAGGAGTGGACATGGAAAGGCACAAAAAACAGCGACACCGCGGTCACCAGGATCCCGACGCAAATCCCGCGCGCCACCCCGCCCCCCACGTAGCCGGCAATAATCACATGGGTAGGCACCGGCGCCACCAGCAGCTCTTCGATATTGCGCTGGAATTTGGCGCTGAAAAAGGACGAGGCCACGTTGGTGTAGGCATTGGTGATCACCGCCATCATAATCAGGCCAGGGACGATAAATTGCATATAGGAGAAGCCGTGCATATCGCCGATACGCGAACCGATTAGATTACCGAAAATGATGAAATAGAGCGTCATGGTAATCACCGGCGGCACCAGGGTCTGAATCCAGATACGGCCGAAACGGTTAATCTCTTTACGCCAAATACTCTGTAACGCTATCCAATAAAGCCGCATCATGCTTTGGCTCTCCTGCTATCCCTATCGTCCGTCACCAGCGTCACAAACAGTTCCTCCAGCCGATTGGCCTTATTACGCATACTTAATACCTGTACCCCCTGAGCGCTGAGCTGGCTAAACAGGCTGTTCAAGCCCTGCTCGCGCATCACTTCCACCTCCAGGGTGCTGGTATCCAGCAGTTGGTTGCGATAGCCCTGTAATTTGGGCAACGCGCTTTTGGCCGCCAGATCGAGGATAAATGTCTCTGATTTCAGCTTGGACAGCAGCTGGCGCATGGAGGTATTTTCCACCAGCTCGCCGTTTTGTATAATTCCGATATTGCGGCACAGCATTTCCGCTTCTTCCAGATAGTGGGTGGTCAGGATGATGGTGGTGCCGCTGCTGTTCAGGTCGCGCAGAAAGCCCCACATCGAGCGGCGCAGCTCGATATCCACGCCGGCGGTGGGCTCGTCGAGAATTAAAAGCTTGGGCTCGTGCATCAGGGCGCGGGCTATCATCAGGCGGCGCTTCATGCCGCCGGAGAGCATACGGGCCCGCTCATCGCGTTTGGTCCAGAGATCCAGTTGCTTAAGGTATTTTTCGGCGCGCTGCTCCGCCAGCTTATGCTCGACGCCGTAATAACCGGCTTGATGCACCACGATCTGCGAAACGGTTTCAAAGGGGTTAAAATTGAATTCCTGCGGTACCAGGCCCAGTTGGCGTTTGGCGTTAACGATGTCCTTATCGATATCGTAGCCGAACACCCTGACCTTGCCGGAGGATTTGTTTACCAATGCGCTGATAATGCCGATGGTGGTGGATTTTCCCGCCCCATTCGGACCAAGCAGCGCATAAAAATCGCCGGCTTCCACATTCAGATCGATTCCTTTTAGCGCCTGTACGCCTCCCGCGTAGGTCTTGGCCAACTTTTCCAATTCCAGTGCATATGTCATATGTCGCGAATTACCTTATTCTCAATGGAAGTGACGAACTTATTTTAAAAAAATAGGCTTAGCCTATATTAACCCATCGCAATACGACGCTACGGGCTAAAAACCACAATGAAAGACATCACCGATCTCATCTCCAATAACCAGGCTTGGTCCAAACATCTTAAAGAGGAAGACCCGGGATTTTTCGAACAATTATCGCTGGCACAGCGGCCGCGTTTTTTATGGATCGGCTGTTCAGACAGCCGTGTCCCGGCGGAGCGCCTGACCGGACTGGAGCCGGGGGAGCTGTTTGTTCATCGCAATGTCGCCAACCTGGTCATTCATACCGACCTGAATTGTTTGTCGGTGGTGCAATATGCCGTGGATGTGCTGGAGGTCGAGCATATTATCATATGCGGCCACTATGGCTGCGGCGGCGTTCAGGCCGCTATCGATAATCCGGAGCTGGGCCTGATAGACAACTGGCTGCTGCATATCCGTGATTTGTGGTACAAGCATAGCTCACTGCTGGGGGAGCTCCACCCGGATGAGCGTATTAATACGTTATGTGAAATCAACGTGATAGAACAAGTGTATAACCTTGGCCACTCCACCATTATGCGTTCAGCCTGGAAGCGCGGACAGAAGGTCCAGCTGCACGGCTGGGTTTACAGTATACATGATGGATTGTTGCGAAATCTGGATGTTTCGGCCACCAGCCGGGAAACGCTGGAGCAGCGTTACCGGCAGGGTATCGCTACGCTACTGCAGCAACACGGCAAGTAAGCTCCTCCGGCATTCGCCGGTTCGCCCCGCCTCGGCAAACGAGGTCTTCCTTCAACAGGTTCGTTGCACGTTCAGTGTAAGCGGGCCTACCGCACCATAGGGCGCTCTGGCGGGCGGGAAAACCACGCCCGCTTCGACCCTATTGGCACGTTCTCCCTTTAACAGGATCGCTGCACGTGCGGTGTCATCGGGCCTACCGCACCATAGGGCGCTCCGGCGGGCGGGAAAACCACGCCCGCTTCGACCCTATTGGCACGCTCTCCCTTTAACAGAATCGCTGCACGTGCGGTGTCATCGGGCCTACCGCACCATAGGGCGCTCCGGCGGGCGGGAAAACCACGCCCGCTTCGACCCTATTGGCACGCTCTCCCTTTAACAGGCTCGCTGCACGTTCGGTGTAAGCGGGCCTACCGCACCATAGGGCGCTCCAGCGGGCGGGAAAACCACGCCCGCTTCGACCCTATTGGCACGCTCTCCCTTTAACAGGATCGCTGCACGTGCGGTGTCATCGGGCCTACCGCACCATAGGGCGCTCCGGCGGGCGGGAAAACCACGCCCGCTTCGACCCTATTGGCACGCTCTCCCTTTAACAGGATCGCTGCACGTGCGGTGTCATCGGGCCTACCGCACCATAGGGCGCTCTGGCGGGCGGGAAAACCACGCCCGCTTCGACCCTATTGGCACGCTCTCCCTTTAACAGGATCGCTGCACGTGCGGTGTCATCGGGCCTACCGCGGCATGTGGGGTGTGCGGCAGCGATTACTCTGCCAGCTTTACCACTTTGCCGACATAGGGGAGGTGGCGGTAGCGCTGAGCGTAATCGATGCCGTATCCGACGACAAATTCATCCGGGATGGCAAAACCCACCCACTCCACCATCACCGGCACTTCGCGCCGCTCCGGTTTATCCAGCAGGGTGCAAATGGCCAGGGACTTGGGCTGGCGCAGTTGCAATATCTCGCGGACTTTGCTCAGGGTGTTGCCCGAATCGATGATATCCTCCACAATCAGTACGTCTTTGCCGCGAATATCTTCATCCAGATCCTTGAGGATCTTAACATCGCGGGTGCTGCTCATGCCGTTGCCATAGCTGGAGGCGGTCATAAAATCCACTTCATGAGGTACGGTCACGACGCGGCATAAATCGGCCATAAACATAAAAGAGCCGCGCAACAGGCCGACCAAAACCATTTCGCTGCCGCTTGACTGATAATGCGCGCTGATTTCGCGCCCCAATTCGGCAATACGGGTAGCGATCTCCTGTTGGGAAATCATGACGTCCACGGTGTGTTTCATAACGAAGCCAGAAAAAGAATCGGGAAAGGAAGCGGATTTTATCACAACCCGCCGAACGGGGCGATATGTCCGTGGCGATGCCGGGCAGATTCCCAGGCAAGCTTTTTTATCCGCGGCGAGGGACAGCTTGTCCATGCTGGCCCATACTTTAAACAGGTCCGCGTCAACAAGTGAGGCGAAGGGCAAAAAACATAGGGCGCAAATCATTAAATATGATAACGTCATCGCATAATGACTGATTCAGGTTTTAACATGAAACACACCGTATTGACGATGCTGTTGTTGGGGTTACTGGGCTTTTCTTCAGCGTCGCAGGCCCTATCCGAAGCCGAAGCCGAGGACATGGCCGATTTGACCGCCGTGTTTGTTTATTTGAAAAACAACTGCGGTTATACCGATATGCCGAATGAACAGATCCGCCGGGCCATTTTGATCTTCGCCCAGCAGAATCGCTGGGATCTGAGCAACTACGGCAGCTATGATATGCGCGCCATGGGGGAAGACAGCTACCGTGATCTCAGCGGCATCGCTGTCCCTACACCGAAAAAGTGTGAATCCCTGGCCACCAATTCGCTCAGTTTACTTGCCTACGCCAAATAACCGATAATTGCATTTTGTGTGAAATTGCTCCGTGCATCCCCCGGCGGAGTTGGTTATGATGTTGCGCCGTTTTCTCATGGCGATGATGCCGAGGAGCAGCCCGACATGTCACAGCCCGATTTGCGACAAAAAGAAATTTGGTGCGAGACGCTGCATGATAGCTTCGGCCAGCGCTTTGACGTAGAGAAAATCCTGTACCGGGAAAAGACCGGTCACCAGGACCTGACTATCTTCGAAAATGCCGCCTTTGGCCGGATAATGGCGTTGGACGGCGTAGTGCAAACCACCGAGCGCGACGAATTCATCTACCACGAAATGATGGCCCATGTGCCTTTGATAGCGCACGGCCAGGTCGAAAAGGTCCTGATTATCGGCGGTGGCGACGGCGCCATGTTGCGGGAAGTGTGCCGCCACTCGCAGGTCAAACATATCACCATGGTGGAAATCGACGCCGGCGTGGTGCAGTTTTGCCGTCAATATCTACCCCGGCACAGCGCCGGTGCCTTTGACGATCCACGTTTTCACCTTGTTATTGATGACGGTGTAAACTTCGTCACCCGCGCCCAGGAAAAATTCGATGTGATCATCTCCGACTGCACCGATCCCATCGGTCCGGGTTCCAGCCTGTTTACCTCATCGTTCTACCAGGGTTGCGCCCGCTGCCTCAACGACGGCGGTATTTTTGTCGCGCAAAACGGCGTCTGCTTTTTACAGCAGGACGAAGCGGTGGACAGCTATCGCAAGCTCGGCCGCTATTTTGCCGATGTGGGTTTTTACCAGGCGGCGATACCTACTTATTACGGCGGCATCATGACCTTTGCCTGGGCCAGTCAGGATCCGGCACTACGCCGGTGCGATATCGCCACGTTGCGGTCGCGGGCGGCAACGGCGGGGTTGGTTTGCCGCTATTATAATCCGGCGATTCACGTCGGCAGCTTCGCCCTGCCGCAATACATACTGAACGCGTTATCAGAGGTCCGTCCGAAAGGGCATTTGCAAGGGGGTGAATCCAATTGCAGAAGTTAAAACTGCACGGCTTTAATAATTTGACCAAGAGCCTGGGTTTTTGTATTTACGATATCTGTTATGCCAAGACCGCAGATGACCGTGACGGCTATATTGCTTACATTGACGAACGTTATAACGCCAATCGTTTAACGGAAATCCTGAGCGAAACCTGCGCCATGATCGGTGCCAATATTCTCAACGTGGCGCGCCAGGACTATGAGCCGCAGGGCGCAAGCGTGACGATTCTGGTCAGTGAAGAGCCGGTGGATCCGCTGAGCATTGATCAGTCCGAGCAGCCCGGTCCGCTACCCCAATCGGTGGTGGCGCATCTCGATAAAAGCCATATCTGCGTCCATACCTATCCGGAAAGCCACCCGGAAGGCGGTTTATGCACTTTTCGCGCCGATATCGAGGTCTCCACCTGCGGCGTGATTTCACCGCTGAAAGCGCTCAATTACCTGATACATAAACTGGAATCGGATATCGTCACCATCGATTACCGGGTGCGGGGTTTTACCCGCGACGTGTACGGCATTAAACATTATATCGACCATGAGATAAGCTCCATCCAGAACTTCCTGTCCGAGGATATGAAAGCGCTCTATCACATGATGGACGTGAATATCTACCAGGAAAATATGTTTCATACCAAGATGATGCTCAAAGACTTCGATTTAACGCATTATCTGTTCAACGCCACGCCGGCCGATCTCAGCCCTGACGAGCGTAAAACCATCACCCGGCTTTTATATAAAGAGATGCGTGAAATTTATTATGGCCGGAATCTACCGGAATCGTGATGGAGAGAGCGTCGAGCCCACCTCCACCGGCTGGCTTCCCCGGAGTATGCGCGTTTCAAGGTCGGGTTAGGCGGGGGAGAGATGAGCCTACGTTCGTGAATATTGCCTCTTCAACCGGACGCCACGAGACCGCGGTTTTATGCCTGGCGGCAGAAATCACGATACTGGGCCAACACCTGCAAAAAATCCTCTGAACCGCATAAAGACAGGCTCTCTTCGTCATAGTAGCTCATGCCCTCTTCCAGCTCCTCATTAACGAAGGTAAGGTCATTGGCGCGAATCATCACTTCTTCGCCATCGGTCCAAAGGGTGTATTCATGGCCCTCGCATTGCCAGCTGCGTTCAGTGCCGGCGAGCTGGCGTATCTGGGACTCTACCTTGTCAAGCAGGGCGAAGTCGCCTTTAACCTCCTCATTGAGCCAATGCCCGATGGCCTCGTGCCCCATAGAGAAAGTGACTTTTATCTGCCCGGTGATTTCGCGCAAAAATTCATAATCCATTATCTTTCCCGCCTGCTGAAAGTGACCCGCCTTAAGATAGAATTTTAACCGGTCTACTATAAGAAAGCGTTAGCTGAATGGGATTTCATAAAAATATATTGCCGCTTATAATCAATCAGAACGTATTGGCTGAGAAAAAATCCCAGTTGCCTCCAGCAAGACGGGAGTTAAAAAACGTCCGTTGAGTTCACAGTCTCCGACGCCGCCGAAGGGGCTTCACCGAAGCCTGACTGTACCTACCTGTTATCACGTTTTTGTCGGCTGTATGCCAATCATTAGGTTCTGCTGGCTGTCCCGCCTATAGATTTTTTCGCAGCGTTTTTATTACTCATCAATTGCTTAATGAGTCATTTATGAACTTATCAGAACGACATTAATGTGGTATTAAACGGATTATTAATATTTACCTTAAACACATTAAAAACATAATGAATGCACAAAAACCGCCCAAAATAGAAAAGAAGATTTTTACTTCTGTTATTTAAACTCCATTAACAATATCTCTGGCTCACTAGACTTAAAAAGTAGATTTACACTACATTCTTTTCTAAAGGGCCAATACATGCGTATTATAGATAATATGATTGAAAAGGATCTAATAAGTAATTCAACTAACCAGCAAGAATATCATGAGGCCAAGCATTTATTCCGTACCTTAAAATGCGTAAGGATGCAGGGAAATAGAGAATCACAATTGCGCGTGACAAGTGGAAAATCTACTTATAAAAATTACGCTACACGCCTATTGCTCGCCTCAGCCTGTGCACCGATAACTTTTTTCCGATCATCTTATCACGCAAAATACTGCAGTCCCAAACTTCAACCCGGTGTCGGCAAAGATAGGTTCTTGCCGCCCGCTGACCCCGCGTCGTCCGTTAAGAGCGCCGGGGAGACCTTTTGCCGGGACAGGCCGTTTATGATTATCCACGCAGTGTCCTAATAACAGGAAAAACCGTGCCCGTCGCGTAGCCCGAAGCACCGACCGTGAAGAATCACTCTATATGCCGCCTGCCGCTTCATCTTTGGAAGGCATTAATCGGATGCTTAGAAAAATATACCGGGAAACTGAGCACTATTTTGGACATCCGGATCCTTTAATACATAGTTTGGCATTTCACATTAAATATATGCAAGATTATGAAATATATGCAGCTAGATATTTACTTAGATATTCCGGTCTGTTCGGTGCCAAATGGCCTGAAAAATAACCGAACGCCATAAAAAAGGTTCTTACAGCCTGGGTGAGCTCTTATGTTTTCGAAAATACATGGGAAAGATTTTTAGTTAGTGAATTCATTAATATTTCTAAATATACCGTGTTTGAAAAAAAGTCACACCTAGAAATTTTGAAAGTTTTCTTGCTCACTGCATACGAAAAAATTAATGAATAGTACCGATTTTGAGTATTTATATTATTATGAAACATCAATAAATTTTATCAAGGATAATTTTTATTGCCCATAATGCCGACATTTTTTATAATGACATTAACGATATAATGATGGCTTATCCAATAGGTTCTATTGAATGGGGTTATTTGCACGCTGGGCTGAGTTTTGCCATGAGCGCCGAACTGGACCTCACCTTGTCGTCAGAAAAGATGTGATCTCCTGGGTATTATATTGGAATCCATGCTAAGAGAAGGGTTAACAAGTTTGTCTTTGGCGAAATTATTTATGATGCCGGCCATGTTTTACCACATCAAAGAAAGCTTGGATAAAGATAGGGATGTTCAACTCAATGAGATTATTGGCCCTAATGGAATAAGAGAGGGTATCCTGGAGAATTTTTTCCGCCTGCGATATATTCAATGCCATTAACGAACCTATAATTCGTTTGGCCGAAGCTTTGAAAGCCTATCAATCTCGAAAACCATTGAAACAGAATTGAAAAACTTACATTGTAATATGGAGATTCGGCCGGGCATACCCTATTTTCACAATTATCAATACTTGAGTTCTAGCAAGCATTGTGTGAATACCACAGGAAGAGAAGAAAATGATGTCCGGCAATATCCAACCGCGGACGCGATCGCTGCAAAGCAAAATGCCGACATTGCCAACGCATATTTGGTTGTCAACAAAGCAATTATTTTAGATGCCCTCTCTGGGATCAATGCAGATGAAGTCGGATTTATGACGCAAGCCAAGATGGTGATATTTAAAGTCAATTTTAGGCCAAAACTGAATTTAAAAATACAAAGCATGATAATAGAGCAGAATATTGTCATTTAAAAATCAAGGAAAATATAGATATCTTCGCTGCGGAGAAAAATAATTCCAGAAGAATCTACGCCTTAATCAAGGAAACAGGAGAATATCGAATTAAGCGTGTTGATGAACAGATCACAGCCTACTTTGAACTTTTGGAAAACTATTCTCGGCAGTTAACAACTGATAATAACATTAAGCTGGAATTATACAAAGATGCTCTAAAACTTCTCAAAGAGCGTCATGAACCGCTTGACGTGCTGGCAAACAGTCTTAGCCAAATACACCGAGACAAATTACTCAGTCATTTGAATATATTAAACATCAATAATGCAGTCAATAAACAGGCAGAGGTCATATTCCAATCCTTAATTCCTTTTATACCTGTAAAGAACGTTTGCGGCCCAGGAGAAAAATACTGCTATTCCTGCCTGCAGCCTGAATATCGTTGCGCTGGCCAGGGTTACGGGCGCGGAGTTAGACATCAGCGTGCTAGCCGCGGCCGAGGGCGGTAATGTGACCAAGGGACGGGGAGTAATGTGGTGAATGGCTTTGTCGCCAGGCAGGCCCTGAAGATGGCTATAAAAAGATCTGCACTCTCTAACGGCATTTACACATCTGCCAGCATCAGAAACATTTAATAGAATGTTAATCAGTAAATTAGCCACAGAATTTGTTCACCTTTTGATTCAGGACTGGGGATTATTGGCCAAATAAGCGGCACTATATTAAAAGAGGTTACCGAGAGTGTAGACATAGTGCAACGATATTCTCCCGCGCTGAAAAATTTATTGTCGCGTTTACGGGAAAAAGAAATTGAACATTATTTAAACCCGACTGATTCTTTTTATAAAATGGCGCGATTGCCTGCCTTGGAATTGGAGGTGCCAGTGGTAAAACTGGGGAGATAAATTTCGCGGAAAAGAAATCTATGTACGAATCAATCCCGAGGATAATGATATTTTCAGCCGAAAATATACTATGACCGCAAATAAAACATTGATTCCCGTTCCTATGCCTAAAGGTAGAGGACTGAAAAATACACGCCCTGCCGGCCTCGACTGGCCGGACGCGGCAGTAGATGCTAAACAATGGGTTTCGAAACACACCAGATCGTTCTATCCGTATCATCAGTCCCAGCTGACTATTAAATATACCCCGACGGGAAAAATGGCTATGTTTCCTACTTGAATACTTCAAATGGTGCTTCTCAGATCATCTTTTCAGATAATATCCGGTCTGATGATTGGCTGAATCCGTTCTTTACCTATAGATTTGATATCAATACCTTTGGAGACCGAGGAAGTGAGAAAATCCTTTTTCCGGAAGTGGGTATTACATTGAGGCATGAAAGCATAGACCTTAATAAATTTGTCACTTCCTATCATAGGTTGGCAAAAACAAAAGAAACATTACAAGAATGGATTTTGAATGAAGATGATATCAGGGGATACAAAGATACATTGCGTTATAATGAACCGTCGTTTTCAAAGTCAAATAGTACAGAAATGAACCGGAAGCTGAAGTTAGGTGAAACGCTTACCCACGCACAACAAGAAATTTATGACAGCCTGATGGAACTCACGCAAGCGGATATTCCCCGGCATCGCGGAAGCTATCTGCTTAGCATGGAATACATACACAGTGACATGCAATGGGGATGATCCTCGCGTAGGGGATATAGTGACAAACTACCCACAATTCATGATTGTATCAGCAAATAATAAAGCTGCCCGAGATTTGGCCAAGCAGGCAAATCACTACAAGAAGATAAACGGGGTGCGTTTGCAACAGTTAATAACATATCGTATTGATAATGCGATTCAAGGCACTCCGCTTCTCCCCAAATCATAACACAGTCGGCACCGCCGGTAAATTATCTCTATCCCCAAATCCTATTTTATTATTAAGGGATCAGTATTGCCAAAGCCAGCCCGCCCAATATTTCTCCGACGGAACGAGTGGGGATCATTTTGGAAGAAGCGTCGGAGATCCCTTATAGTGCAAGAAATCTATTTTCAGGAAAAGTTTATATACATGATTCGCCCAACCCAGTATAGTCATTTAAAGGAGTAATCTGGCATGCATCTTTTATCGCACATAAATTATGGAATCAGTATCGAAAAGAATTATTATCCAACTCAACAAACTCTCAGGAATATTTTGACACAAAAGCTCTATTTGATTCGTTGAAATCCATTAGTCGACATAACAGACTCCAATTGAATAAACCAGCAAAAACAACAAGTCTTCTTTAAAAGATTTCGCTTTACGCTTGCTCTTTGCTACCAGTTATTCACCGGTAAGTTATTTGGCGAGCAACATTACCTCTAAAATAATCTCCCTATCATCCCAGGTTTACAATGCAACACAAACATATCTTCTTTTGGCTCGAAACATACTATAAAATGCTCTGAGCATATTTTACCAGTAATGCCTGCGGGAAATAGCACTAACAATAAATTCGATTACGGCGTAATAGAAGAGCATAATGTAAGACGCATCATCAGAAGCCCGGAACAGTCACAATCTATGCATTCGCCACCGAAAAGATCGGCATTGGAGGGGCTAACGTCATTGCTTATTTCTGAATCCCTTATCACGTCAAAAGAGCTCGAGTCCACATATAATGTAATTAAAGCTTTAGATGAATTTTATCTAAAAATAATGATGCATTCAAAAAGTAACGCAAAGCTTGTTAAAATCATCTGGCCTGTTTGGGGATAAAGACCAGGAATTATTAACTCAATGCCACCAGCAAAAATTATGGCCGCGTGGATCAATTCGTTTGTCTTTAACGATAATATCGAAAAATTTATAGTTAGCGAATTTATGACTCTAACAAAAAATCATGGCAAAGCTGTTTATACACCGGACTTTGCAAATCATCTTTCTAAAGGCGTCGAGAATTTATTACAAAAACTCATCCGAGTATATGGACGTCAATCAGGATAATCCTCCGAAAGTAATTTTAGACAGGCTATTGAACCCACTAATGCCTACTTTTTCAAGGCAAAGTTAACACCTCTGCGATGGCATACTCGGTTGGTTCAATTGAGTGGGGCTTTTTCATGTTGGGTTAGGGTTAGCCATGAGTGCAGATATCAATCTGGAAAAATTATCTGCTAATGATATTTCATCTTTAGGATCATACTTGAAGCCTTGTTAAAAGAGGGTTTCACCGCACCCAATCTCATTAAGCTTTTATGATTCCCGCTATGCTTTATCACGTCAAATATTGCCATGATAATAATATTTCTACTGATGTAGAAGACATTTTTGGGAGAATAGGATTAGACAGCATATTCTTGCACAATACTTTTCCGCCTGCGATCGTTATCATGCGGCAAAAGATCCGTAGCCTGTTTAACTCAAAGGTTGGACACCTACCAATCTCTTGCGGATTTGGTGGATGCATTGCATAATCTTAACTCCAACATATTAATTAAACCTCAAGAATATTATTTTTCTTACTACGAATATGATGTTTTGGAGATGTTTTAACGGAGGAAATAAATGAAACAAAAATAGGCAATTGGCATACTCCCGATCCTTATTCGTTATTTGAAAGGCAAAGTGTTGAAATCGCCGATACTTTTGCTGATGTGGATAAAACGTCATTAGAGATGCTTTTAACGGTATGCATAAAAGGAGACCCAGTTCCTGAATGCGGCCATGGTCACACTCAGCAGGGTCAGTTTAGAATACAACTATGATTCCGAAAGGATGCAGTCCGAAGAAAGATTTTGCCAAATTGAAGAGTTGGACATAAGGAAAGATGTCGATGTATTCTCAGCGACTATAGGTGATGAAGAAAGAATGTATGCGCTCATGAAAGAAAAGAGGAATATCAAATACGACGAATCACTAGCAGCATTACTTCATATTATGATTATTTATCCTATTTTAAACCTGAACTGGACACAGATAGTATTAAATTAACGTTTTCGCAGGATAGCAATGAAATACTGAAGGATACCCATGATTCGCTGCAAGTATTAGCCGGTAAGCTGAGTCAAATACACCGCAATAAAATGCTACAATACCTGAATGCGTATGGTTATGACAATAGAGCTAGTTTTGAGAAAAAAACTTTTTTTCCAACCATAGTACCGTTTTATATCTGTAACAAACATGATCAGGCCGCGGAACAAGACACAAAAAATTCATCTTGTAGTATTGATTTTGCAGCCCTGTCTTCTATTGCGGGCAAATCTGATTTGGACCTCCGGACGCCAATAAAAACGAAATATGACTCACGGACCGCCTCGGGCGGGATGGCAAGCGGCCTTGCTGCAAGGCAATCTTTTGTAATGGCGATGAAGCAGGGTCCGTCTTCTTTGGTTAAAACCATTGAACTACCTGCGTCACATGAACTCAATCCAATTGCCTTGAGCAAATTAGGAGTGGAATACCTCCTTATGTTTGATCCAGGCCTTGAGATAAACAGCGGATTGAGCGAGGTTATGTTCAAACAAATTGCCGAAGGCGTTGCTGTTGCGAGCCGCTCACTGCCGTATTTGCAAAGACTACACGCCGCATTTGTAGCAAAAAAAATCGATCCTGCCGGCAATCAACTTGTTAAACAATATGAAATGGCCCATTTGCCATCCATGGAGCTGGAAGTTCCGGTAGTCAAAGTGGGCGGTGATACCTTTCACAGTAAAGATATTTATCTGCGATTAAACCCTGAGAATAATGACATTTACAGCCAAAATATACCCTGGCAGAGGATAAAACACTTATACCCGTTCCCATGCCGCAAGGAGAAAACTACATAATTTTCTGGTCCACTATAACGAGGAAATATGTACTTTGATTGGCGATTCTAGTGTTTACCCATAAAACTGTTTTTCATGCGTTAAATATTATCAAGATCGGTAACATCTTCAGCCGCCAACGCCTTCAGTGATCTAAGTACGCCGTCGGCGAAACATATATTGCCGAGCAGAGTTAAATATCATCTTAATTGAAGAAATTATCATCTCCGGCAGCCAGTTTAGCCTGGCATCGCTGCTCCCCGATCGGGCTGGTTCAACTGTCGTGTAAAAGTGGGTAGACCCGACATGCACATCGGGCAGGATAGTACTGGTATGCACAATGCCTGCTGGCCATGATGTAGCGATAGGCGCGTTCTCTGTTGACAGAGTGGCTTGGGGCGCCGCAGACGTTGGCCGTTGATGCCGTAGAGAGTGCTTACCCTCGGTAGCCCCGGCTTTACGCAAAATTTTTATCATCGTCTTGTGGCCGCGATCTAAAGCCAGTGAAAGCGCGGTTATATTATTGGGGTCCTTTATATTAACCGCAGCGCCTCTTTCAACCAAATATTTCATGATATTCTGATTACCGCACGCAACGGCGCGCATCAGCGCTGTCCAACCCTTATCATCCAATGCGTCGATATCGGCGCCAAGCGGTAAAATTTTTTTTAAGGAACATCTTGTTACCATTGCCAGCGGCAAGCAGCAGCGGCGTCAAGCCGTCTTTACCCGGAACATTGACTCCGCAGCCTAATCGTAGAAGGCTATCAATAACTTTTCCGCTCACGCCATTTTTTAACGCTAGGGTAAGCGCGGTATCTTCTCCATCGTTCTTGACATCAGGTTTTATTCCTTTTGTCGCCAGCTTATCAACCAATTTGAAATCGTTATGTAACACTGCCAACATCAAAGGCGTCAAAGCCATATTACCCGCAAGATTAACATTAGCCCCGGCCTTGAGCAGAGCGTTTATAATAGCGTTCTCTTTGGTCATTATGGCTAATACCAAGGCAGTATTGCCATCACTGTCTAAGTAATCAAGCTCAGCGCCTTTTTGTAACAGGCGGGTAATATCGTGTAAACCATTGCCTAAAAGCACGGAAGCCATCAAGGCCGTTCGATTATCTTTATCCTGTGTATTAACATCCACTTCACTTCTGTTTACCTGATCAAGAATTTCTCTATTAAAATGATATTACTCACAGGAATTTTAGCTCTTAGGTCATTTAATTTCAATGGACATTGAAAAGCAGGACTTGATGTTCTTTTATACGATTTAGCTGGTCTTTCTTTGAAAAATAGGTAATATTTATTGACTCTATCCCGTTTGTTTTTGCTAAAGTCACATTATTTTGACTGTGTAATATTATTGGAAAACCTACCGCAGCCGTCACTGGCAACTTTGTCAAATCAAGACTGTTTTTTAAATATCCGTGGGAGGAATCAAGTAATTTTTTCCCATCAATATGATTGGGTATAGCATGAGAAATCATAAAATTGAACTGAGAATTATAGGGTACCATTAACGACATGCCGTCACCTAAGTTGAATTGAAAAGAAATATGTTAAACGGGCCCTCCGGCCCTTCATATTTCACTAGCAGCATAAGAACCTTACTTAAATCGTCTGAGGAAAATATGATAAAACAGGGCTATCCCCGAAGGCCTATTCAAAAATTATTATTAGGAACTGAGCGACGTGACATTATTCTCTTAAGGCTCTGGTAGATTTTATCGATGTCTCCGGTAATATGTGACGATAAAAATAAGGATGAGCCACTTGATTTCGTGGAGGCTAGGTCAGTTGATATTTTGTTATTTTCGCGCCGGCTATTTTCATATAAAGGATATTCTGAATCCTCATTTTTATCTAAAAGCGTTTCATTCATGGCTTCGGTAGTATTGGCCTCATCATCAGACGCGGTCATCATGTTATTGATTATCGTCTCGGTGGCATTAAGTTTCTCATCAGTAGTTTCGGTATAAGAACCGGCATTATCCTCTACCACTGCGCGATTTTTCAAGGCATCATTTTCAGTATAAGCTGTATCGTTAACGTTTGCGGGCACATGATCTCCAGATGATACAGGCCGACAGTCTTTGTTAGCTGCTTTGAGCGCAGATAATGCTTTTGAAAGCACATGCACATTTTGCTGATCGTTCTTGTACAAAGCCACCCTCATTGCCGTTTCATTACTTCGATTTGCATAATTAACACAAGCGCCTTGACTAAGCAAATACTCAGTCATCGAAACATCACCACAGTTCACCGCATGCATTAACGCAGTCCAACCCTGAGCATCCGTATTATCTATATTGACACCTCTTCTAATATAGAAATCCATAATTTCACGATTTTTCGAAACGTTGCTAACATAAATGGCGTATGCCCATTTTATCTTTAATGTTAATATCATGATGATCATAACGAAGAATCACGGATATCATCCAATGCGTATCATACTTTATGGCTAAGTGCAGTGCCGTCTCCTTTGCATCGTTAGTAGCATTGGTAAGTGCTCCATTTATTAGGAGCTTAAAAATGTTCTATGATCTTCCCTAGCACCGTCACCATCAAAGGGTATAACCGGCTGTACCAGGCACATTAGACATACTTTTATTTTGCTGAAATACGTCTAATATCTTCCATTTTTCTGTAATTAGCGCCTCATCCTTCAATCTAAAAGACTTTTAAGCAGCCACATTAACGCCGTATTGTTTTCATTATCCCTAAGAGTCATATCGGCGCCTCTGCTCATCAGATATTTAACAAATCCAACGTCTTTGTGAGTTGCCACTGCCTGCATCAGCGGAGTGAACTTATCTTTATTTTGTGCGTTAAAGCCTACACCTCTTTCGCCCGTAGTTTTCAAAAGTTCATTATCTAATGGAATGTTACAATAAGGCAATCTTCCTCTTCTTCTTTCGGGTGATAGGCAACCTAGGCTCGCTTGCTGTTTTAATTTCTTATCAAAATCTTTTTCAGCCAAGGAAGTATCACGTTTCTTTAGCTTTAATTGTTTTAGCAAGTTATTTCCACCCTTTGTGGTAATCCCGCTGGAATGGCCATCGAAAAGCAGTTTTGCCCTATTAATCATGGGTAATACATTTAGAGAGGTGATATTTATTACTTCATTGTAATTGCGAATATTATGCTCATTTGATTTAATTGGCATATATTCAAAACTTTAGTCATTGTTGGCTGTGCGCACGGCAATAATGTTGTATTCATCTGTACATCCTTACAGTGTAGTATGCTTAAAGAATATTGCCCATTCAAAGTATTTTTGAGACCGGGCGAGTAAACTCAGTACTGCTAAATAAAAATTATAATACATCAGCCTATGTCAAAGGAGGAAATGGAGAAGCATAGCGTTTAAATGCCTCATAAGCACTCTTCATCTTATAAACAAGCCACCCTGGTATCAAATATGAGGATCCGCTGGATTGTGATGAATTTGTTTCAGCTGTATCGTCATTAAAATCGCTTTGCAGAATAGGTTTGACAACAATCGTTTCATCTTTTTCGTCTGAAGCATCTATAGTATTGCTATCGAGGTCCACATTATTGTCATTAGCTATTACCTGCCACGTCATATGATTTGTATTCACATTTTCCTTGAGCTCATCCTTAAGCCAATGCTTTATTTCTTCATTCGGCATCACCGCGCCGGCCTTTATGAGCGCTAAGGCCATTATTTTGTCCTTTTTTCAAAAGCAATTAACAGAGCGCTTCGTTGATATAGGGTCGTGAAGTTGACATTGGCGCCATATGAACAAAGTTTCTTAACCACTTCCTTTTTACGACAGTCCACCGCATGCATTAACGCCGTCCAACCATTTACATCCACATGATCAACATCTACGCCTTTGTTAAAGAAGCTGTCCATAAGAGCCAAATTACCGTAATAGGACGCTATCATAAATGGCGTACGACTCTTTTTATCATCCACATTCAATTTTTGATAAAACACGCAGAGCTGATCAATGATAGTGTTTGATGCATTGTATTCAACTGCCAAATGCAATGCGGTTTTCCCGTCATTATTCTTTAATTCAACAGTTGCATTGTTGATAAGTAATTTTTTAAAGCTATTTTTGTCATCACCCATAGCAGCAATCATCAAAGGAGTAAATCCTTCTTTATCTGCCAAATTCAGATCTGCAGCGCTATTTATCAACACATCTAAGATATTTAATTTAATTTGGATTCTTGTTTCATTTGCAAGACGAAAAAGGCTTTTTACCACCCACATCAGCGCCGTATTACCTGCATTATCCTGCAAGCCCACATTTGCTCCTAGCCTAATCAAGGATTTAATATCCTCGCTGTTACCACCGGTAAGAGCAATCCGCATTAACGGAGTAAGCCCATCCTGATTCTTGTCATTGACATTGGGGCGGGTTACCGTTTTGGGGTCAAGATATTCAATGTCCACGTCGACCGTACTTTCCGGCAGGCTCGCTCTTTTATCCTTATGATCCAAGCAACCCAACCGGGCTTGACTGGGGTTAACCTTAAGACCCTTTTCCTTAAGGTCTGCAATATGACGCTTGGCTCTCAATTCTGTAGAATTGTTTCCAAACCTCTTTTCCGCTGCGTTAATCATGGGTAAAATATTATTAGATAGCATCTGAATTTGGCTAGTATAGTTACTAGAATATTTTCCGCTTTCTATAGGCTGGCTTGGTTGAGAAAAATCAATTAAACGTGAGGGGCGTAGGGCTGTAAAGTCACATTCATATATATCTCCTAAATATGATTTATTAAACTGGTTTTTTTGCAAAACGTCTGGGTAATACTGAGTTTTCTAACTCCATCATATATACCTTGCATAACTCTTGTGATTAACATCGGCGTAAAGGCACAGACCTGCTCGCAGCGGATGCCGCGACATCGGTTAACATTTCACGATGTTCAATATCTATTATTTCATACTGGGTATTATTGTGGACTGTTATATTATGACTATCATTTAGGCGTGGCCCAGCGATGAGGTCGCATATATTCCCGCAGACCAGCTGAGGATCATGTTTTACATCTTTCACTGTCTCTGATTCTACTTTTATTTTGGGAAGCAGCAGATTCACCATATGATTTCGCCCTTGCTCCTGGGCGATCTTTAGCGCATCTTTATTGCAGCAATCCTTGATAAGAACGCTGGCGCCTTTGGCCAGCAAATAATTCATCGTCTCTACATCATCGCAGTTCACAGCATGCATCAACGCCGTCCAACCATAGGCATCGAAATCGTTGATATCCCCCTTTAGTGAGAAAGGTATCCATAATATCGTACCGGGAGCGAAATGACGCCATCATAAAAGGTGTATAACCACGCGTATCCTTAACATTCATGAATTTATAAAGGTCGATGAGAACAGTTAATATTTTGGATCTGCATCATATTTTAACGCCAAATGTAACGATGTCTCGCCTGCATCATTTACACATCTAAAGTCCTCCGCACTTCTATATGACATCTTAAATGCAGGCACGCTATTTACGGCGACGGCATACATCATCGGAGTAAATCCGGCAGTGCCTGCTATAGTCAGGTTTGCACCCGCAAGAAATAGATTTTCCATTATTTCCAATTTAGTTTGTATTTGCGTTTCATTGCCTAGATTATTAAGGCTTTTTATCAACCATATCACAGCAATATTGTTTTGCTTATCTTGAATATCTAAGGAAACGCCACTATGAATCAAATCACGTATTTTATTTAAGGAGTCGTTGTTACCGATCGCCTTCATTAAAGGAGTAATGCCATCGTTATCCTGTATGGTATTATTAATGTTTTTAGCATACGCCTTTTGCCGTTGTCGAACACAACGTCCATTTCTGGAAACCTGCTTATACTTGATATATTTTTCGACAATCATATCGATCGTGGTTATTAATATTCATTTTGCGTTAACTTCAGCAAAAAAATTTCACGTTTACTTATTTTAAGCTTCTCAATCCATTTATTAGTATACTCCCGTTCGTTTACTTTCATTTCGAATCGTTTCTCGCTTTCATTAATTGCCCTCTTTACGTTCTTTGTAAGAATATTTAACTCTTCTCTATTTTTAATAAAATTCGTATAGTTAGATATCATATGCATAGGCATAGGCATAGGCATAGGCATAGGGTTAATCGAGCCGTAAGGCATAAAGGATTGTAATGTCGCGTTCATATATTATCCCTAAAAGTTATATTCGTGCAGTCAATAGTGGTCTAGAAGACTAAAACATATACTGAATAAAAAGTGAGTATATAAATTTTGTACTTAAAGAGTCGTACGTTTACTCTTCAGAAATAGTCATAGCCTGTTTAATAGAAATTGAGGGCGCTTCTTGTTAAACTTCATGACAAATTGAATTATAAAAAAACCGCACCTTAATCAGTTGGTATACAACTTTTGGGGTGCGGTCCTGGTCCGTCAACGCTGATGAGTTATCTCTCGCCCCGCAGGGCATTCCGTTATACCGCGGTTTGGAAAATTACCTCATCCGCTTTATCGGTGTAAGCCGTCAGCTTGTCAAAGTTCAGGTAACGGTAGGTATCCGCCGCCGTTTTATCTACCTTGGATATGGCCTGCAGGTACTCTTCCGGCGTCGGCAGGCGTCCCAGCAGCGAGGTCACTGCCGCCAGCTCGGCCGAGACCAAGTAGACATCCGCCCCGTCTCCCAGGCGGTTGGGGAAGTTGCGGGTAGAGGTGGAGACCACCGTCGCACCGGCCGCTACCCGCGCCTGGTTGCCCATGCACAGCGAGCAGCCCGGGATTTCGATGCGGGCTCCGCTTTTGCCGAATACGCTGTAGTAGCCCTCTTCGGTGAGCTGCGCCGCATCCATTTTGGTGGGGGGCGCGACCCACAGCCGGGTCGGCAGCGCGCCTTTATGCTGATCCAGCAATTTGCCCGCGGCACGGAAGTGACCGATATTAGTCATGCAGGAACCGATAAACACCTCATCGATTTTACTGCCGGCGACATCGGACAACAGCCGCGCATCGTCCGGATCGTTAGGCGCGCAGACAATGGGCTGGGTAATATTCGCCAGGTCGATTTCGAGTACCGCGGCATATTCCGCATCATCATCAGCCACCAGCAAATGAGGATCCGCCAGCCAGCTTTCCATGGATTTGATGCGGCGTTCCAACGTGCGGCGGTCGCCATAACCTTCGGTTATCATCCACTTCAGCAGCACGATATTGGAACTCAGGTATTCAACGATAGGCGCCTGATCGAGCTTGATGGTGCAGCCCGCCGCAGAACGCTCAGCCGACGCGTCGGCCAGCTCAAAGGCTTGTTCCACCTTAAGTTCCGGCAAGCCTTCGATTTCCAGGATACGACCGGAGAAAATATTCTTTTTGCCCTTTTTCTCCACCGTCAGCAAACCTTGCTTAATGGCGAAATAAGGGATGGCGTGCACCAGATCCCGCAAGGTGATGCCCGGCTGCATTTTACCTTTGAAGCGGACCAGCACCGATTCCGGCATATCCAGCGGCATGACCCCGGTGGCGGCGGCAAACGCCACCAGACCGGAACCGGCCGGGAAAGAAATACCGATGGGGAAGCGGGTATGGGAGTCGCCGCCGGTGCCCACGGTATCCGGCAGCAGCATACGGTTCAGCCAGGAGTGGATGATGCCGTCGCCGGGACGCAGCGAGACGCCACCGCGGTTCATGATGAAGTCCGGCAGGGAGTGATGGGTCTGCACGTCCACCGGCTTCGGATAGGCGGCGGTGTGGCAGAAGGACTGCATCACCAGGTCGGCGGAAAAACCGAGGCAGGCTAAATCCTTCAGCTCATCACGGGTCATCGGCCCGGTGGTATCCTGTGAGCCCACCGAGGTCATCTTGGGCTCGCAGTATTGCCCTGGACGGATGCCGTCCACGCCGCAGGCGCGGCCGACCATTTTTTGCGCCAGGGTAAAGCCTTTGTCGCTGGCGACGACTTCCCGTGCATGGCGGAAGATTTCGCTTGGGGGCAATCCTAAGGATTCACGGGCGCGGGACGTCAGCCCCCGGCCGATAATCAGCGGGATACGGCCGCCGGCCCGCACTTCATCCACCAGTACCTGGGTATTGAGGGAGAAGCCGGCCAGCAGCAGGTCGGTATCGTGCCGGCGGATTTCGCCCTTGAACGGGTAAATATCGATGACATCGCCCATGTTCAGCTCGGAGACGTCCACTTCAATAGGCAGCGCGCCGGAATCTTCCATGGTATTGAAGAAAATCGGCGCAATCTTGCTGCCCAGCACCACGCCGCCGCTGCGTTTGTTGGGCACGTGGGGAATATCGTCACCCATGTACCACAGCACCGAGTTGGTGGCGGATTTACGTGAAGATCCCGTGCCAACCACGTCGCCGACGTAGGCCAGGGGAAAGCCTTTTTGCTTCAGGGTTTCTATCAACTTAAGCGGCCCCGCCACTCCCGGCCGATCGGGCACTATCCCATCGCGGGCATTCTTCAGCATGGCTACCGCGTGCAGCGGAATATCCGGACGGGACCAGGCATCGGGCGCCGGCGACAGGTCGTCGGTATTGGTTTCGCCGGTGACCTTGAACACCGTGACGGTAATCTTTTCCGCCAGCGGCGGACGGGACAGGAACCATTCGGCATCGGCCCAAGAGCGCATGACTTCCAAAGCGTGGGGGTTGCCGGCCTTGGCCTTGGCTTCAACGTCGTAAAAGCTGTCGAACATCAGCAGCATGGATTTCAATGCATTGGCGGCTAAGGGCGCCAGCGCCTTATCGTCCAGCGCATCCACCAGGGGCTGGATGTTATAGCCGCCCTGCATGGTACCCAGCAGCTCAACGGCTTTTTCAGGGCTTATCAGGGGAGATACGGCTTCACCCTTGACGACGGCCGCCAGAAAACCGGCCTTTACGTAGGCCGCTTCATCGACGCCGGGAGGAACACGGTTACTCACGAGATCAAGCAGGAATGCTTCTTCGCCGGTGGGCGGATTTTTCAGTAATTCAATCAGCGCCGCCATTTGTACGGCATCAAGAGGTTTTGGCACAATCCCCTGGGCAGTACGCTCGGCAACGTGCTTACGATAATCATCTAGCACGACGTTCTCCTCGCTTTTATTGTCATTGCTCGTTGTTCAATACTGAACTGACAGCACCTGGTTTGCAGCGCATCGTCGCGGGGCGCCGCCATTGAAAAAAGGACCTTTATACCCGGTGTCGGGTTGCCAGTTTATCAGGATTAATTTGCATTGTTAATTTGTTTACATCTAAGTAACATTATTTTTTTTCGCTGAAACGTTAAGGCGTTAGCGATCCTGGCAGTTGCTCTTAAAACGGCGTTTAGCGGATTTAAATTAACATCCTTTACCTATGACCAGCCATAGCAAAGCAGCGAAATACTAAGGAGAGTTTGTAAGCAAAAAAAATCACCTGACGGTATCGCCAGGTGACAGGGGGAGAGGAGACTATTTCTTTTTCTTGGCTTTGGCATTCGGCAGATCGGTGATGCTGCCTTCGTAGACTTCCGCCGCCAAACCCACCGACTCATGCAGGGTCGGGTGGGCATGAATGGTCAGGGCAATGTCTTCCGCATCGCAGCCCATCTCAATGGCCAGACCGATTTCACCCAGCAGTTCGCCGCCGTTAACGCCCACCACCGCGCCGCCGATAACCCGATGGGTCTCTTTGTCGAAGATAAGCTTGGTCATGCCGTCCTGGCAATCGGACGCGATGGCGCGGCCGGACGCCGCCCATGGGAAGGTGGCGACTTCATAGCTGATGCCTTTTTCCTTGGCTTCTTTTTCAGTCACGCCGACCCAGGCAACTTCCGGTTCGGTGTAGGCTATGGAGGGGATCACCTTGGGATCGAAGTAGTGTTTTTTACCGGCGATCACTTCCGCCGCCACGTGGCCTTCATGGGTGCCTTTGTGCGCCAGCATCGGCTGTCCGACGATATCGCCGATGGCATAGATGTGCGGTACATTGGTACGCAGCTGCTTATCGACCCGGATAAATCCGCGATCGTCCACTTCCACGCCGGCTTTGCCCGCATCCAGCATCTTGCCGTTGGGTACGCGGCCGATGGCCACCAGCACCGCATCGTAACGCTGCGGATCGGCAGGGGCCTTTTTTCCTTCCATGCTGACGTAGATACCGTCTTCACGCGCTTCAACGGTGGTGACCTTGGTCTCCAGCATCAGGTTGAACTGCTTGCTGATCCGTTTGGTGTAAACCTTCACGACGTCTTTATCGGCTACCGGAATGACCTGGTCGAACATTTCCACCACGTCGATTTTGGAACCCAGGGCATAGTACACGGTGGCCATTTCCAGGCCGATGATGCCGCCGCCCATGACCAGCAAACGCTCCGGTACCGTACGCAGTGCCAACGCATCCGTTGAATCCCAGACGCGGGGATCGTCATGGGGTATAAAAGGCAATGTGATGGGGCGCGAGCCCGCGGCGATAATCGCATTGTCAAAATTGATAATGGTGGCGCCATTCTCGCCGTCCACCTGCAGGGTATTGGCGCCGGTGAATTTACCCACCCCCTGCACAACCTTGACCTTTCGGGCTTTGGCCATGCCGGTCAGGCCGCCGGTCAGCTGATTGACCACTCGTTCTTTCCAGGTACGCACTTTATCAATGTCGGTTTTCGGTTCACCGAAGGTAATGCCGTTTTCGCTTAATGCTTTTGCTTCTTCAATGACCTTGGCCACGTGCAATAACGCTTTGGAAGGGATACAGCCAACGTTCAGACAAACGCCGCCCAGGGTGGCGTAACGTTCCACCAGCACGGTTTCCAACCCTAAATCGGCGCAGCGGAAGGCGGCGGAATATCCTCCCGGACCGGCCCCAAGTACCACTACCTGGGTTTTGATTTCAGTACTCATCATGACCTCTTATTTGTTTATCCGTCGGTTAAGTCGCTCATTTTCATAGGAATCAGAGACATAACGTACTGTCGCCACCGGGACGCCTCCATCGAGCCCAGTTTACAGAAATGTTAATAATCGGCAAAGCCGGTTCGAACGGGGCGAAACCTGTTTGCCCGGGCGGGGAAGCCGCGCTCCCCGCCGGAGTCACATCAAACAATCCGGCCGGCCCGGCGGGCCGGCCCTGGGTTTACATCACCAAACGACGAATATCGGACATCACGTTATTGATGAAGCTGATAAAACGAGCACCCGCCGCACCGTCTATAACCCGGTGATCATAAGACAGGGAGAGCGGCAACATCAGACGCGGCGTGAACTCTTTGCCGTTCCAGACCGGCTTGAACGCCGATTTGGAGACGCCGAGAATAGCCACTTCCGGTGCGTTGACGATAGGCGTAAAGGACGTGCCGCCGATGCCGCCGAGGCTGGAGATAGTGAAACATCCCCCCTGCATATCGGAGGAGGTCAGCTTGCCGTCGCGGGCCTTTTTGGAAATAACCGCCAGCTCGCGGGACAATTCGACGATGCCCTTTTTATTCACATCGCGGAATACCGGCACCACCAGTCCGTTGGGAGTATCTACCGCCACGCCGATATTGATGTATTTTTTCAGCGTCAGCGTCTGGGCATCCTCGGACAGGGAGCTGTTGAAACGCGGCATCTCTTCCAGGGCCTTGGCCACCGCCTTCATGATAAACACCAGGGGGGTGATTTTCACATCCAGCTTTTTCTTCTCGGCTTCCGCATTCTGCTCTTTGCGGAACGCCTCGACTTCGGTGATATCCGCTTCGTCAAACTGGGTGACATGGGGGATCATGACCCAGTTGCGATGCAGGTTGGCGCCGGAAATTTTCTGAATCCGGCCCAGCGCCACCTCTTCGGTCTCGCCGAACTTGCTGAAATCCACCTTGGGCCAGGGCAGCAGACCCGGCAGAGACCCGCCGGTACCGGCGGCCGGCGCGGCTTCCGCGCGTTTGACCGCGTCTTTTACATAAGCCTGGATATCTTCGCGCAGGATCCGGCCTTTGCGCCCGGTACCCTTCACCTTGGCCAGATCGACACCGAACTCCCGCGCCAAACGGCGGATGACCGGGGTAGCGTGGACATAAGCGTCGTTTTCGGCAAATTCGCCTTTTGCCCCGGCGCCGGTGGTGGCGGCGGCATTCTTGTTTGCCGCCGATGCCGGAGCAGGCGCCGCCGCCGCCGCGGTTTCCGTTTTACCGGCAGCGGGGGCCGGCGCGGCTTCGGTTTTGCCGGTAGACGGGGCAGGCGCGGCGCCTGCCACTTCAAACACCATGATCAGCGAACCGGTGCTGACTTTATCGCCGGTGGCGACCTTGATCTCTTTCACCGTGCCGGCAAAGGGCGCCGGGACTTCCATCGAGGCTTTGTCCCCTTCCACCGTGATCAGGGATTGCTCCGCCGCCACGGTGTCGCCCACTTTGACCATGACCTCGGTGACTTCCACTTCATCGCCGCCGATATCCGGTACGTTAACGTCCTTGACGCCGCCCGACTGGGCCGGAGCGGCTTCGGCGGCAGGCTTGTTAGCCGCCGGGGCCGCGACGGCTTCACCGCCCTCGCCCGCCACCTCGAACACCATAATCAGCGAGCCGGTGCTGACCTTATCGCCGGTGGCGACCTTGATCTCTTTCACCGTGCCGGCAAAGGGCGCAGGGACTTCCATCGAGGCTTTGTCCCCTTCCACCGTGATCAGGGATTGCTCCGCCGCCACGGTGTCGCCCACTTTGACCATGACCTCGGTGACTTCCACTTCGTCGCCGCCGATATCCGGTACGTTAACCTCTTTGCTGCCGCCGGATTTAACCGGTGACGGTGTGGATTCCGCCTGCCTGGCGTCGTTTTGCCGTCCGGACGCGGCAGGTTTGGCATCGCCTTGCCCCTCGGCCTTGGCCGGCGCTTCTTCGCCCGCCGCAGCGTCGTCAAAGACCATGATAAGCGAGCCGGTAGTGACTTTGTCCCCCACGGCCACTTTCAGCTCTTTGATTACCCCCGCCCGGGGGGAAGGGACTTCCATCGAGGCTTTATCCCCTTCCACGGTGATCAGGGATTGTTCGGCGCTGACGCTGTCGCCAACCTTGACCAGCACTTCGGTCACTTCAACTTCATCGGTACCGATATCCGGCACGTTGATTTCAATAGCCATTAAGTTATCTACCTCTTATGCCAGGCGCGGGTTGACTTTATCAGCATCGATGCCGAACTTGGTGATGGCCTGCGCCACCACGCCGGTGTCGATATCGCCGCGTTTGGCCAGTTCACCCAGAGCGGCAACCACTACATAAGCCGCATCCACCTCAAAGTGGTGGCGCAAATTTTCACGACTGTCGGAACGACCGAATCCGTCGGTGCCCAGTACCCGGAATTCACTGGCCGGGATGAAGTTGCGGATTTGTTCGGCAAACAGTTTCATATAATCGGTGGAGGCCACCGCCGGCGCGTCGTTCAGCACCTGGGCAACATAAGGCACCCGCGGTTTTTCCGCCGGATGCAGCATGTTCCAGCGCTCGCAATCCTGCCCGTCGCGGGCCAGTTCGGTGAAGGAAGTGACGCTGTAGACATCGGAGCCGACGCCGTAGTCTTTCGCCAAAATGGCCGCCGCTTCGCGCACATGGCGCAGTATGGCTCCGGACCCCATCAGCTGTACCTTGCCTTTGGAGCCTTCCAGGGTTTCCAGTTTATAGATGCCCTTGCGAATGCCCTCTTCCGCCCCTTGCGGCATGGCCGGCATATGGTAGTTCTCGTTCAGCGTGGTCAGGTAATAATAGACATTTTCCTGATGTTCGCCGTACATGCGCGTCAAGCCGTCATGCATGATCACCGCCACTTCATAGGCGTATGCCGGATCGTAGGAGATACAGTTGGGGATGGTCAGGGACTGGATATGGCTGTGGCCGTCTTCATGCTGCAAGCCTTCGCCGTTCAGGGTGGTGCGGCCCGAGGTTCCGCCGATAAGGAAGCCGCGCGCCTGCTGATCCCCTGCCGCCCAGCACAAATCGCCGATGCGCTGGAAACCGAACATGGAATAGTAGATATAGAAGGGGATCATCGGCAGGTCGTTGCTGCTGTAGGACGTTGCCGCCGCCAGCCAGGAGGAGGCCGCCCCCAGTTCGTTGATGCCTTCCTGCAGGATCTGGCCCTTTTCATCTTCGCGGTAGTACGCTACCTGCTCGCGGTCCTGAGGCGTATATTGCTGGCCGTTCGGACTGTAGATACCGATTTGCCGGAACAGACCTTCCATACCGAAGGTCCGTGCTTCATCGGCAATGATGGGCACCAGGCGATCTTTGATGGACGGGTTTTTCAACATGACGTTCAGCACCCGCACAAAGGCGATGGTGGTGGAAATTTCTTTTTTCTGCTCTTCCAGCAGCGCGCCGAAATCTTCCAGAGACGGCAAAACCAGCGGCTTGGTGAAATTCTTCAGGCGGGTGGGCACATAACCTTGCAGGGCCTTGCGGCGATCGTGGAGATATTTGTACTCCTCGGAGCCTTCCTTGAAGGTGATGTACGGCAGTTGTTCCACCTGGTCATCGGGCACCATGTCGGACAGATTGAAACGATCGCGGAAATAGCGCACGCCGTCCATGTTCATCTTCTTGACCTGATGGGCGATATTCATGCCTTCCGCCGTTTCTCCCATGCCGTAGCCCTTGATGGTGTGGGCCAGTATGACGACGGGTTTACCGGTGGTCTTTTGCGCTTTTTGCAGCGCGGCGAAAACTTTGCGCGGGTCGTGGCCGCCACGGTTCAGCGCCCAGACCTCGTCGTCGCTCATGTCTTTAACCAGTGCGGCGGTTTCCGGATATTTACCGAAGAAATGCTCACGCACGTAGGCGCCGTTTTTCGATTTGAAAGTCTGGTAATCGCCGTCGACGGTTTCATTCATCAATTGAATCAGTTTGCCGCTGGTGTCTTTGCGCAGCAGTTCGTCCCAGCGGGTGCCCCAAATCACCTTGATCACTTCCCAGCCGGCGCCGCCGAAGATGCCTTCCAGCTCGTTGATGATTTTACCATTGCCGGTCACCGGACCGTCCAGGCGCTGCAGGTTGCAGTTGATGATAAAGACCAGGTTATCCAGCTTTTCGCGGGTGGCGATGGTAATCGCCCCCTTGGATTCCGGCTCATCCATCTCGCCGTCGCCCAGGAAGGCATACACGGTCTGAGCGGTGGTGTCTTTCAAACCGCGGTGATTCAGATACTTCAGGAATTTGGCCTGATAAATGGCGCTCACCGGCCCCAATCCCATGGACACCGTGGGGAACTGCCAGAACTCCGGCAGCAGCTTCGGATGGGGATAGGAAGGCAGGCCTTTACCGTGCACTTCCTGCCGGAAATTATTCATTTGATCTTCGGTCAGGCGGCCTTCAAGAAAGGCGCGGGCATAGATGCCAGGGGAGATATGGCCCTGGAAATAGACCAGATCGCCGCCGTCCTTGTCGCTGCGGGCGCGGAAGAAATGATTGAAGCACACTTCATAAATAGTGGCTGAGGATTGGAACGATGCCATATGGCCGCCCAGATCCAGATCTTTCTTCGAGGCGTGCAATACCGCCATCACCGCGTTCCAGCGTATGGCCGAACGAATGCGGCGTTCAAGTTCCAAATTACCAGGGTACTCAGGCTGATCTTCTACCGGGATGGTATTGATATAATTACGGCCTGAAGCACCAGCAGCGATACTGACGCCACCTTTACGAGCCCCGTCCAGCACTTGATCAATCAAGAACTGGGCGCGCTCAATACCCTCTTCACGGATAACCGATTCGATCGCCTGTAGCCAGTCGCGTGTTTCGATCGGATCCACGTCATTGTATAAACGTTCTGACATGGTGGTGTTCCTTATCTATCGCTAATAATTGGTTTAGTTGGAGCCTGTCTTCCTGTATTCACTAAGGTAAACACACGAAGACAGGCCCATTGCTTTCGTTGCCGCATTCAGATCCCGTTGCCGGGATCTTAGTCCTTGCGTTGCTGGAGACGGCGCAGGGAACGTTCGCGCCGGCTGTGTTCTCGGCTGAGATCCAGCAAAATTTCCTCAATAAACGCCAGGTGGCGATGTGAAGCCTCGCGCGCTTTTTCCGGCTCGCGTGCTACTATCGCCGCAAAGATCCCGGCGCGGTGGCTGCTCACCTGTGCCAGCATTTCGCGGCGTGAGTAGAGCAATTCAAAATTCTGTCGTACGTTTTTTTCCAGCATCGGCCCCATGCAGCGCACCAAATGTAATAAAACCGCATTATGTGCGGCTTCGGTGACAGCAATTTGATATTGCAGAACGGCGTCGGCTTCAGCGTCGCGATCGCCGCTTTCCTGAGCCTGCTGGATAATCTGGTGACAGTCGCGGATACGGTCCAAATCTTCTTCGGTTCCGCGCAATGCGGCATAATAAGCGGCAATGCCCTCAAGGGCATGGCGGGTTTCCAATAGGTCGTATTGCGATTCAGGATGTTCGGCCAGCAGTTCAGCCAGGGGGTCGCTGAAGCTTTGCCAAAGATTACTTTGCACGAAGGTCCCCCCGCCCTGGCGTCGCAACAGCAATCCTTTGGCTTCCAAACGCTGGATTGCTTCTCGCAGGGAGGGCCGGGAAACGTCGAATTGTTTTGCCAGTTCACGCTCGGGTGGCAGTTTTTCACCGGGACGCAGCGTGCCTTCCAGGATGAGATACTCCAATTGCTGCTCTATTACGTCCGATAACTTTGCCTGGCGGATTTTACTGTAAGCCATTTATCTTCATCTCTGCGAATGGCGCGGAGTCAATTGGTAATACCAATTTCATAAACGTGACGCTAAAGTAACAAAGTATTCACCTTCTGTCCATCCTGGCATTGACCTAAATCATGAAACCCCGCACATTTAAACAATTGCACTATGCATGTGCTGCAATTTGATAACCATCCAGTATAAACCACCGAGAATGGATTGTGACAAATTTAACGATTATGCAACTTTAAATGCTGTTGCTGAAGCGTTTGAGCCAGCTAAAATTCGCATAAAAAAACCAGATATCGAATAATTTTAAAATTTTAACTTTTTTTTAACTGGAATTATTACAATTTTCGCTCATGGCGCCGATCTTGGAAAAATGCGGCAGATCACGGCGTTTTACAATTCTCGCCAGCGGCTTGATAAATCAGGTGCAAACTTTTTCCCTTACCACTATTCTTGTGCCGACGACAGACCGGGAAGTGATTTCTTTTTTCGGCGAACGTAAAAAAATAAGTACAAAAACGACAGAGGATTTTACGATGGATGGTAAACAGCGCAGTGAGACGCTGAAACGCGGGTTGAAAAATCGCCATATTCAGCTTATCGCCTTAGGCGGCGCTATTGGTACCGGCTTGTTTCTGGGCATTGCGCAAACCATTAAAATGGCGGGACCGTCGGTAATTCTAGGGTATGCCATCGGCGGTTTTATCGCCTTTCTTATTATGCGGCAACTGGGCGAAATGGTGGTTGAGGAGCCGGTAGCCGGGTCATTCAGCCATTTTGCCTATAAGTATTGGGGCAATTTTGCCGGTTTTGCTTCGGGATGGAACTATTGGGTACTGTACGTATTAGTTGCCATGGCCGAACTTTCCGCCGTGGGCATCTATATGCACTACTGGTGGCCGGACCTGCCTACCTGGATATCGGCGGCGGTGTTTTTCATACTCATCAACGCCATTAACCTGGCCAACGTCAAAATCTACGGTGAGATGGAATTCTGGTTCGCCATTATCAAAGTAGCGGCCATCATTGCCATGATCCTGTTCGGCGGCTGGCTGCTTCTGAGCGGCCATGGCGGTCCCGAAGCCAGCGTGACCAACCTCTGGGCCCAGGGAGGTTTTTTCCCTAACGGCGTCAACGGCTTGTTTATGGCTATGGCGGTTATCATGTTTTCCTTCGGCGGACTGGAATTGGTGGGTATTACCGCCGCCGAGGCCGACACGCCTGAAATCAGCATTCCCAAGGCCACCAACCAGGTTATCTACCGTATCCTGCTGTTTTATATCGGCTCACTGGCTATTTTGCTGTCCCTTTACCCCTGGAGTAAGGTGGTGGAAGGAGGCAGTCCGTTTGTCCTGATTTTTCACGCCCTCAATAGCGATTGGGTCGCGACGATACTGAATCTGGTGGTGTTGACCGCGGCGCTGTCGGTCTATAACAGCTGCGTTTACAGCAACAGCCGTATGCTGTTCGGCCTGGCGCGCCAGGGCAACGGCCCCAAGGTTCTGCAGAAAGTCGATCGCCGCGGCGTACCTGTCGCCGCCATTGGCGTTTCGGCGCTGGCCACCGCCATCTGTGTGCTGATTAACTATCTGATGCCGGGCAAGGCTTTCGGTCTGCTGATGTCGCTGGTGGTATCGGCGCTGGTCATCAACTGGGGCATGATCAGCCTCGCCCATTTGCGGTTTCGCCGCAAAATGGCGCAGCTCGGACGGGTCACCAAATTCCAGGCGTTATGGTATCCGTTCGGCAATTACCTTTGCCTGCTGTTTATGGCGGCAATCCTGGTGATTATGCTGATGACCCCAGGGATGGAAATCTCGGTTTATCTCATCCCCGTATGGGTATGTCTGCTGGGTATCGGTTTTTACTTCAAGCAAAAAAGTCAGCGCGCCGCCGGCGCTGTGACCCGCTGATCTTATCCCCTTCGCCGATCGGTCCCGATCGGCGAAAAAAACGCCGTAAAAACCATCCGTACCGACCCACAGAAGTACACATCCGCTACTCCCTCGCGGTATCACGGCCTATGCCATAGCCCTCACAAATTTAAGGTGATAACCGGTTTATCCATTTCTATAACCGGTTGTTACACCCTCCTCTCCCTTGAATAGGCCAATACTGGCTGCGGGTAGTGCATGTCCTGTATACAAAGGAGAGGTGAACCATGAAAGCAGAGGCATTGTCATTAAAGGAAAAAATCGGATTTGGCATGGGGGACGCCGGTTGTAACATGGTGTGGGGATCGATCACCATGTTCCTGGCCTATTTTTATACCGATATTTTTGGCCTGGCGCCGGCGCTGGTGGGAATATTGCTGCTATCGATACGCATTATCGATGCCGTCACCGACCCGGTAATGGGCGCCATCGCCGACCGCACCCGATCCCGATGGGGCCGCTTTAGGCCTTATTTATTATGGCTGGCGGTGCCTTTTGCCGTCTTCAGTGTCCTGATGTACACCACGCCCGACTGGAGCTATTCCGCCAAGGTAGTTTACGCCTTTGTCACCTATTTCTTGATGTCGCTGATTTATACCGCCATCAATATTCCCTATTGCGCGCTGGGCGGGGTGATTTCCAACGATCCCCAGGAACGGGTTTCCTGTCAATCCTGGCGTTTTATTCTGGTGGGAGTGGCAACCCTGATTATTTCCCTCACCCTGCTGCCGATGGTGGATTGGTTCGGCGGCGGCAACCGGGCGCAAGGATTTCAATGGGCGATGACGGTATTATCCATTATCGGCTGTCTGATGTTTTTGTTCTGCTTCGCCACCGTTCGGGAACGGATACAACCCGCGACACCCACCAATGATGCATTGAAAGCCGACCTGCGGGATATTTGGAAAAACGATCAGTGGGTACGCATACTGGTGCTGACCTTTTTAATGTCTGCCGGGATTTATCCGTATGGCCGCCACCATGTATTACGTCACCTATGCCATGGAGAAAAGTTCGGGATTCGCCAGTTTGTTCATCAGCCTTGGCGTGGTGGGCATGATGATCGGCAGCGCCCTGGCCAAACCCCTGACCGATAAATATTGCAAACTAAAAGTCTTTTTCTGGACCAATATCGTATTGGCTGTCTTCTCCAGCGGATTCTACTTCCTCAATCCGCATCTGCCGGGATTGATTCTGGTGATGTACTTTATATTGAATATTCTGCATCAGATTCCCTCCCCCCTGCACTGGTCGCTGATGGCTGATGTGGACGATTACGGCGAATGGAAAACCGGTAAGCGCATTACCGGCATCAGCTTTTCGGGCAATCTGTTTTTCCTGAAGGTCGGACTGGCCGTGGCGGGGGCGTTCGTCGGTTTTATTCTTTCCGCCTACGGTTATCATGGGGACGCCGTCCGGCAAAGCCCCGGCGCGATACAGGGGATCGTTTTGCTGTTTACCGTCATTCCGGGTATCGGTTATCTGATAACCGCCGGGGTGGTCCGGCTGCTGAAAGTCGATCGCCAACTGATGCGTCAAATCCAGTCCGATCTGGAAGCAAGACGCTTACAGCCCCACGAGTCCGCAGAATGGCGCGAACCCCGGCCGCTGGAAACCAAGCATCCTTAACCGCGAAAAAGGGAGAGGTGAACATCATGAGCCAAACACAGTGGCCCAATCCATTAATCGAGCAGCGTGCCGATCCTTACATCTACCGGCATTTCGATGGTTATTATTATTTCACCGCCTCGGTGCCGGAATACGATCGGCTGGAGATTCGACGCTCGGCTACCCTGGGAGGATTATCCCATGCCGAACCGGCGGTGGTGTGGCATAAACACCAGCACGGGGAAATGAGCGCGCTGATTTGGGCGCCGGAACTGCATTTCATCGACAAAAAATGGTATCTCTATTTTGCCGGCGCCCATTCGCCGGAGATTGTCGACGGGCTCTTCCAGCATCGCATGTTCGTCCTGGAATGCGCCGACGGCAATCCCCTCACCGGCACCTGGATCGAAAAAGGGCGCATACGGACCCCGCTGGACACATTCTCCCTGGACGCCACCCATTTTTTCCATCAGGGGCGGCACTATTATGTCTGGGCGCAAAACGATCCGGACATCCGGGGCAATTCCAATCTCTATCTGGCCGAGATGGCCACGCCCTGGTCGCTGAAAACTCCGCCGTCAATGCTGAGCAAACCTGAACTGCCCTGGGAAACCAATGGTTTTTGGGTCAACGAAGGGCCGGCGGTCCTGCGCCACGGACAGCGGCTGTTTATCACCTATTCCGCCAGCGCCACCGACACCAATTATTGCATCGGCCTGCTTTGGGCGGATATCAACGACGATATCACCGATCCCCGGGCCTGGCATAAACTGCCGCAGCCGGTCTTTCGCACCCACTGGCAAAACCGGCAGTTCGGCCCGGGCCACAACAGCTTTACCCTAAGTGAAAACGGCGAGGATGTGCTGGTCTATCACGCCCGATCCTATACAGAAATCACCGGCGACCCGTTATACGACCCCAACCGCCATACGCGGATCAAGGTTTTTCATTGGGATGAAGAAGGCATGCCCCGCTTCGGCGAACCGCCGGCGGACCACGCCTGATGGCCTCAGACCAATGCGCCGTAAATGGTCAATAGCGCCACCACCACCACGATCACGTTGGTTATCTTTTTCGCCAGCGAAACCGCCGCCCGCGGGGTCTGCACCTCATCCAGGTGCGGGTCCCGCGCCAGGGAGAACTGCGCCAGGCGGGTCAGTACCTGATACTGGCCGGTATGCAGGTCCGCCAGCGAGGCAAACCAGGCCGGCAGGGCTTTTTCGCCGTGTCCCAGCAAGGCGTAAGCTACGCCTGCCAGCCTGACGGGTATCCAGTCCAGCCAGTGCAGCATAGTGTCTATACCGGACTGCGCCCGCTTCAGCGGGGTGGCGCGGCGCGCCAGCCAGGTCTGCCAGGCGCGCAAAAAGGCATAACCGGCAAGCAGAACCGGACCGTAGGGTCCGCCGGACACCAGCCAGAACAACGGCGCCAGATAAAAACGGAAATTGATCCATAGCAGCGCATTTTGCAATTCGTGCAAACGTTCTTCTTTATCGCAATCCACCGGCAGACCGTGAATCAGAGTCAACTCTTCGCTCATCGCGTCGCAGGCATGGCCGTCTCCCCGCGCGGCGGCGGTGATATAGGCCCGATAGTGCTTGCGAATGCCGCCCGCACCGATGCAAAGCAGGGAAATCAAAATCCATAACAGCAGCCGCGGCGCGCCGAAGAAAAAATTCCCCGCCAGCCTCAGGCATAGCGCCACCGCGACCATCCAGCAAATCGCCAGCAAAATCGTCAGTGCGGGAGATACAAAGCGGGTACGGGCAAACACCCGCTCAAAATAGTGATCCAATTGCCAGTGATCGCCCATTTTAAATAAGCGTTCCCATGCCAGTACCAGTAATAATGTAAACAGTGTCATGAATCCTGGTGCTCCCTGTCTCGGTCCTCGGTGCTCGGTGAAATCAACTCTCTATAATGATGCCATAGAAAAGCCGGTCCGGGATCGGTTTTACGGACGGGGGCAATATCGCTATGACCGGCTATGCGGGCCGGCGTAATCGGATAATGCCGCATCAGCAGCCGCGTAAGTTCGGCCAGCCGGAGGTATTGCTCATCGGTATAGGGCTGATTATCAGTGCCTTCCAACTCGATGCCAATGGAAAAATCATTACAGCGTTCCCGCCCGGCGAAACATGAGACGCCTGCATGCCAGGCGCGGCGATGGAACGGCACATATTGCACAATCTCGCCGTCGCGCCGGATCAGGCAGTGGGCCGATACCCGCAGGCCCTGTATCTGTGAGAAGAAAGGATGTTCGTCTGGGGTAAGCGTGCCGGTAAATAAGCGATCGATATAGGGTCCGCCAAACGATCCCGGCGGCAAACTGATACCGTGCACCACCAGCAGCGAAGGAATTTCGCCGTTCGGCCGTTCATCGCTATGGGGGGACGGGACCCGTTTAGTGCCTGTTAACCAGCCGTTTTCCAACTCCATTCGCCACCTCCGCTCTCTGCCTCCACGCTCTATACCCTAGATAATTCGAATTGCAGGTGGGGTGAGCGAGTACAAATCTGCAGGAGCAGATTTGAACGCGACTTGCCGCGGCCCCGCCAGGGGCGAGGCCCATGGAGGGGCCGAGTATGGCCAACGCACCTGCAGCTTGAAGTATGACGGTATGGCTGTCGGCAGTAGTACTTATCTAAGCAACAGAGTAGCATGTTTCCTCTATTCTCTTTATTCGCTATTTCGGAGTTTTTATGCCGACACGTCGTTATAACGCTGAACGCCGCCGGGCCGAATTGCTTGAGCGTATTCAGTATGATATCCCCTTGACCGTTACCCGGGCGCTCAGCGAAGCCCTGGGGGGCACCGCCGATCCCGAGGCCGATATTACGGCGCTGTTATTGCCCCGCGACCGCCAGGCCGAGGCGGTTATCATCACCCGCGAAAACGGTATTTTCTGCGGGCAGCAATGGCTGGAGGAAGTGTTTCGGCAGTTAGGGGACGGGATCCGGGTGGAGTGGCAGGTGAAGGACGGCGATGCCATCCGGGTTAACCAGCCGCTGTGCCGGCTGCGTGGACCGGCGCATCTATTGCTGACCGGTGAACGCACGGCGCTGAATTTTGTGCAGACCTTGTCCGGCGTGGCGTCGGAGGTGAAGCGTTATGTCGATAAGCTGGCGGGTACCCATACCCAACTGCTGGATACCCGTAAAACCTTGCCCGGACTGCGGACCGCGCTGAAGTACGCGGTACTGTGCGGCGGCGGCAGCAATCACCGGCTGGGCTTGGCGGACGCCTTTTTGATTAAGGAAAATCATATCATCGCCGCCGGGTCCATCGCCAAGGCGGTGGAAAACGCCGTGGCCCTGCGCGCCGACGTGCCGGTGGAAGTAGAGGTGGAGAGCCTGGATGAACTGCGCCAGGCCCTGGAGGCCGGCGCCGATATCATCATGCTGGACAACTTTACGCTGGCGGATATGCAGCGGGCCGTTGCCGCCACCGGGCAACGGGCTTTGCTGGAGGTTTCCGGTAACGTTACCCTGGAAACCCTTCACGAATACGCCGCCACCGGCGTGGATTATATTTCCGTCGGCGCGCTGACCAAACACATCCGCGCCCTCGATCTGTCCATGCGATTCCAATAGCAGCGCCGGGATGGCGGACACGGTGTCCAGGCAGTTATGGCAGCGGTACCGTATCGCTCAGTGACCGCTGAATGTCCGGTCCAGTTCCGCTATCAGCGCTTCGAGCCGGCTGAAGCTTGCGGCGGTCTGTTGATTAACGGCGGCGATAAAAATTCCATAGCCGCCTTGGGCATTGGTGACATGCACCACATAATGCCTGGCGTGATCGGCCCGACTGGTGGCAATGCCGGTCCAATTGGACAATACGCTGGTGTGGCTGTAAGTCCCCGTATTGATAAAACGCAGGCTGGGTTCACTGGTTTTCAAATAATCCACCAGTTGAACCAACGTCTGGTTCTGGTTTTTCACGACACTGAGATTCACCACAATATCATCGCTGGTAAAAGAACTGGCGAGAGTAGTAGGGTCAGCCGCAAGCTGCTTGATGGTCCAACCGCTGCCGATATTCGCCGGTACCTGGGTAATGGGGTTGCGCCATAAGTGTTCCGCGGCCATGGTGATGCCGTCATGAGGCTGTTGCGAGCGGGGGATTAGCAGGGGTAGCGTGACTTTTTGTCTGAGATAAACGCCCCAGCCCGGCAGGTATGCACTCGTAGCAAGGTAAACAGATGCCCCCGCCGCGATCAGGAGACACGCCGATAGCACGAAGGTAACGCCGTGACGCGCGGCTCGGGGATGGGTAACGCTGGTTTTATGGGGCGCGGCCGGCAAGAGCGGCGGCGGGGAGTTTAAAAGCGGTTTCAACTCATCCATGGCGGCCCTGTACATGATTCTGTGTAAATGCCTTTCCTCAGAAGTGACCGTCCAGGCGGTCACCGAACTCGATAATAAAGCGGCTCATCGCCATACGCCAGTCCTTCAGCGGCATCGTCCATTTCTGTGATGCTGCCTGGATCGCCAGCCACACCACCTTTTTCACTGAGTCGTCTGTCGGGAACACCTTACGCTTTTTGATCGCGTGGCGGATTACGCTGTTCAGCGACTCGATGGCGTTGGTCGTGTAGATCACCTTGCGGATGTCCGGTGGGTAGCCAAAGAACGTGGCAAGATTCGCACAGTTTACCTGCCAGCTGCGGCTTATCTGCGGATAGCGGTTATCCCAGGCACTGGCGAACGCTTCCAGCGCTTGCAAGCCAGCCTCTTCCGTAGGCGCCTGATAGATGGCCTTCAGGTCCCGGGTGACGGCTTTGTAGTCCTTCCAGGAGACGAACCGCAGACTGTTGCGCACCATATGCACGATACACAGCTGGATACGCGCCTGCGGGTAGACCGCATTGATGGCGTCCGGGAAGCCTTTCAGACCGTCAACGCAGGCGATGAGAATATCGTTCAGACCGCGGTTTTTCAGCTCCGTCAGCACGTTCAGCCAGAACTTTGCCCTTCATTTTCGGCCAGCCACATCCCCAGCAACTCTTTCTGCCCTTCGATATTGATGCCCAGGGCCAGGAACACGGTTTTGTTGATGACGCGGCTATCTTGCCGAACTTTAAGTACGATACAGTCAAGGTAAACAATGGGATAGACAGTATCCAGTGGCCGATTTTGCCATTCTACAACCTGCTCCATCACGGCATCAGTCACCTTCGATACCAGCGCCGGCGAAACATCAGCGTCATACAATTCTTTAAACGCGGCGGCGATCTCGCGGGTGGTCATGCCTTTGGCGTACAACGACAGGATCTGGTTGTCCATGCCGGTGATCCGGGTCTGGTTTTTCTTCACCAATTGCGGTTCGAAGGACCCCTCTCGATCGCGCGGAGTACGCAGTTCCAGTGGCCCATCGCCGGTGGTTACTGTCTTAGCCGAGTAGCCGTTGCGGGCATTGGAGCCGGTCCTGGGCTGATTTTTATCGTAACCGAGGTGATGTGTCATTTCAGCGTTTAGAGCCGCCTCGACACTGATTTTTTTCAGTAAGCGATCAAACTGGTTGAGATCTTCCGGGGTTTTAAGATTTTTGGCCAATTCGTTAGCCAGAGCCTGCAACTGTTTTTCGTCCATAAATTAACCTGTTTTTGATGTTGGATAGAAGATATCAAAATCAGGCAATTACACAAATCTATGTACAGGCTCTCCATGGCGGCCAACGGGGTCCACTGCGGCATCCCTTCACGCCAGACAAGACTCTGCGCACCCAATATCCGATGTTGTAATAGCTTCTCCAGCGTAGCCAAGGTTACCGGACCCTGCCGCTTACCATCCACAATGTACCACCAGCCGATCATATTGAGCATTGCCATTATTTTAATAGGGATATCAATACGGACACATTACCGCCAATATGCCGAAGGGAACTGAGGCAAAGGACTTTCTCGCGTACAGCAACGTACTTTGTAAATTCTTGTTAAGGTCATATTTTATTCTATATTCACATTATCATCATCTTCTTTTCGCACACCCCTTGACCGTCCGCTATTGCCAACCCCCGCGCAAATTCCCTTAAGGCTCTATCGGCCGCCACGTTTTTTTTGCGGCATTCCCTCCCCCGCCGCGAACTGCCGCTGGCCTGCCTCAGGTGTTATCGGTAAGGTCGGCCTTGGATCAACAGGGAGGGGAACGCCGGTGAATAATCAGCAGGGATTTACTTTGGTGGAACTGATGGTGGTAATGGCCATCATCGCCACATTAAGCGCCATCGGATTGCCGGGATATCAACGTTACCTCGATAATGCCGCCCTGACCGATATGCTGCATATGCTGTCCCCCTACAAATCGGCGGTGGAATTATGCGCCATGGAGCATGGGGATATGAAGGAATGCCGCGCCGGGGAGTCCGGCATTCCGGACGGACTCTCTTCCCGCTATGTCGCCGGAGTGGAGGTTAGCGAGGGGGTTATCCGCCTGACCGGCAAGCAGGCGCTGGAAGGGCTCACGCTGGTGCTTACGCCGGAGCGGCATGCCGGCGGGGTGCTTTTGACCCGCCGCTGCGATGCCGCCGGCAAAGGTCAGCATCTGCAGCGCCCCTGCCAGGCGCTGTTCCGTTTCGACGGCGCAAAGGAGTAGGACATGATTGCCGCCCATGATACGCCGGTACAGCTCGAGGACTACATAGAGGGACTGCTTGGCGAGGCGGCGGCCAGCCGGGCTTCCGATATCCATATCGAACCCTGCCCGTCGTCGGAGTACCGCGTACGGTTTCGCATTGACGGCCTGCTGCGCAAATATGGCTTTTGCGTTCCGGCCCTGGCAGCGCGCCTGGTAGTAGGGCTAAAGATGATGGCCGGGATGGATATCGCCGAGCGCAGGCTTCCGCAAGACGGACAATTATCCTTTGGGAAACCGGATAGCGGCCATTCATGCCGCGTTGCCACCCTGCCGACCCTGTGGGGAGAAAAACTGGTGCTGCGTCTGCTGCGGCGGGAGACCGGCGGGCTCACCCTTGAGAATCTCGGCATGCCCGCGGCCCTGCGGCGGCAGTTCCTGCGCCGGCTGCAGCAGCCGCAGGGTTTGGTACTGTTCACCGGCCCCACCGGCAGCGGCAAGACCATGACGCTTTATAGCGCCATACAGGCTCTGGACCGCCACCGGCTTAATATCTGCAGCGTGGAGGACCCGGTGGAAATTCCGCTGGCGGACATTGCGCAGTGCCAGGTGAACCGTAAAGCACGGCTGGATTTTCCGGTATTGCTGCGCGCCCTGTTACGCCAGGATCCGGATGTGATTATGGTGGGGGAAATCCGCGATGCCGAAACCGCCGAGATTGCCATCAATGCCGCCCAAACCGGCCATCTGGTCTTGTCCACGCTGCATACGCTGACCGCCGCCGACGTACCGCAGCGGCTGCGCCAGCTGGGAGTGGATCCGGCCCGCATCAGGCCGGTGCTGCGGCTGGTGATGGCGCAACGCCTGGTACGCCGCCTTTGCCCGGCCTGCCGTAAGGAAACAGCTTCAGGCGCGGCCCGCACTCGGGAAGACTTTATGCCGGTCCAATCCTGGCGCGCGGTGGGATGCAACCAATGCCATGAGGGGTATAACGGCCGGCACGGGGTATTCCATCTGTCTTCCGGGGAGTTACTGCCGGATTCGGCGCGGGCGCAGACAGAAAGCCCAAAGCGCCCCGACGGTTTATGGCGGGCGGGCCTGGCGCTGGTGGCACAGGGCGTCACCACGGTGGAAGAGCTGCGGCGCGTACTGGGTGAACCGGCATGAACGGTTATTGGTTATATCGCTGGCGCGGTATTACCGATGAGGGCGAAATACGGGAGGGCCACTTGCTTGCCGCCGGGAAAATGTCGGCCAGGCAGGATTTGATCAATCAGGATCTTCAGCCGCTGGCGGTGCGAACTATCGGCTACCTGTCCTCAAGGTATTGGCACGACGGCCGGCTGATGGATTTGACGTCACAGCTGGCATCGCTGCTGGAGGCGGGACTGCCGCTTAGGGAGAGTCTGCGCCTGCTGGCGGACGATCATCCCCGCGTCGGCTGGCGCTGCCTGCTGCGTTTACTGAGCGCAAAAATCGAGCAGGGCCACACCCTTTCTTTGGCCTGCGGCGATTTTCCCGTGGTGTTCTCACCGCTCTATTGCGGGCTTTTGGCGCTGGGAGAGCTTACCGGCCGACTGGACCGCTGTTGCCGCTTACTGGCGGAGCACGAGTTACGCCTGGGACAGTTGAAAAAGAAGGTCCGCGGCGCGCTGCGCTATCCGGCGTTTATCTGCCTGACCGCAGCGGCGGTGCTCACTCTGATGCTGACATTGATACTGCCTGAATTCGCCAGGCTCTACGCCGGCGTGAATGCCCCGCTGCCGGCTCCGACCCGCGGACTGATGGCTCTGGCGGGGGCGGCGGGCGATCATTGCCTGACGGCGCTGCTGGGCGCCCTGTCGCTGTACGGAGGATATCGGCGTGTCTGCTACTATCATCCCCGTTGGCGGCAGCGGACCCAGGCGGCGCTGTTATACCTGCCGTGGCTGGGCAGGCTGGTACGCCATCATAATCTGCATCAATTGTTTCAGACGCTGGCCATCACTCACCAGGCGGGCATCACCCTGGATAACGGGCTGGAGATGGCCGTGCGCACCCTCCACCATCCCAGCTTTCGCCACGCGGCACAATTGCTGCAACAGCATATCAGGCAAGGCTTCGCCTTATACCAGGCATTTGAAGGGCAGCGGCTGTTTCCGCCCCATTGCCGGCATCTTATCAAAACCGGCGAGCATACGGGAACGCTGGACGAGGTATTCCAGCAGCTGGCGCGCCTGCATGAACAGCAGACCTACCGCCTCGCCGACGGTCTGGCGCAGCTGGCCGAACCGCTGCTGCTGCTGATTATGGGCGGCCTGGTATGCGCCATGGTGATAGTGCTTTATTTGCCGCTGCTGCAGCTAGGGGAGGTGTTTGGTGATTTTTGAGGCATCGTTTCGGCAGTAAAACAAGACCCGCAGTTACCGGGCAGTAAAATAGCAACCCCCTTCGCCTGAACGCGCAGAGGGTTGCCGGTGCGGATCGCCTTTCACCTTAAGGGCCGTCAGCATGACCGGATCAGGGTTGTTACAGCTGGGTAAATACCTGATTTTCCTGCTCGGCCACCCGGATAAAGGTGGTGCGCTTGGTTAACTCTTTTAGCCGGGACGCGCCGACATAGGTACAGGCCGACCGCAAACCGCCGAGGATATCGCGGATGGAGTTTTCCACCGGTCCGCGCAATGGCAGCTTCACCGTTTTACCTTCCGCGGCGCGATATTCCGCGACACCGCCCACGTGCCGTTTCATCGCATCTTCAGAGCTCATGCCGTAAAACAGCATGAAATTCTCGCCGTTCTCCTCCACTACCGTGCCTTCACACTCGTCATGGCCGGCCAGCATGCCGCCCAGCATCACAAAATCGGCGCCGCCGCCAAAGGCTTTGGCCACGTCTCCCGGCACCGCGCAACCGCCGTCACTGACTATCTGGCCGCTTAGCCCATGGGCGGCGTCCGCGCATTCAATTACCGCGGACAATTGCGGATAGCCGACCCCGGTTTTCACGCGGGTCGTGCACACCGAACCCGGCCCGATGCCGACTTTGACGATATCGGCGCCGGAGAGAATGAGTTCTTCCACCATTTCGCCGGTAACCACGTTGCCGGCGCAAATGACTTTATCCGGGCAGGCTTCCCGCGCCTTCTGCACGAAATTCACGAAATGTTCGGAATAGCCGTTGGCGACGTCGATGCAGATAAAGCGTAATAACGGCGACAGGGCCAAGATCTGCTGAAGTTTTAGGAAATCGGCATCCGACGTGCCGGTGGAAACCATGATATGCCGCAAAATAGCATCCGGCATACGGCTGATAAAGTCTGACCACTGCTGAATGCTATAATGCTTATGGACGGCGGTGAGAACATCAAAGGCCGCCAGCGCTTCCGCCATGCGGAAGGTTCCGACGGTATCCATATTGGCGGCGATGATGGGAATACCCGACCAGTTGCATCCCGAATGTTTAAAAGTGAACTCGCGCTGGAGCTCAACGTCGGAACGACTCTTGAGAGTGGACCGCTTTGGGCGGATAAGTACGTCTTTAAAACCTAGCTTGATATCTTCTTCAATACGCATGCGGGATTTCCTGGTGGATGGCGAAGAATCGCAAAAATGTCCGGGTACAAAATGCCAGTTCCAGTGACGGTATCATACGCCGGATTATTGTTACGGCAAGACTGCGAAAATCGCCGGATTTACGCTACAATCGTACCAATTTATCCACGGACCGCTAAATTCATCATTCCCGAATCGGTGGGAGACAGCTAATAGTATGCGTTACATTGTTGCATTGACAGGGGGAATCGGCAGTGGCAAAAGTACCTTGGCCAACGCCTTTGCCAAACTGGGTGCCACGATAGTCGACGCCGATATTATCGCCCGCCGGGTAGTGGAGCCGGGCAGCGATGCTTTGCAGGCAATCCGCGAACGTTTCGGCGACGCCATGCTTTTGCCCGACGGCACGCTGGACCGTGCCCAGCTGCGGCAGCGCATCTTCAGCTCCCCGCCGGATAAGGCGTGGCTGAACGCATTGCTGCATCCCCTTATTCAGCAGGAAACCCAACAGGAAATGGCCCGCGCCTCCGGGGCCTATATCATGTGGGTAGTGCCGCTATTGATTGAAAACCACCTGCAGAACCGTGCGAACCGGGTATTGGTGGTGGATGTCGATACCGAAACACAGGTGGCGCGTACCATGGAACGCGACGGCATAAGCCGCAGCCAGATAAACAATATTCTCGCTGCGCAAGTATCACGGGAACAGCGTCTGGCCAGTGCCGATGATATTATTAATAATAACGGGCATCCCGGGGATATAACGGACAGTGTGGCAAAGCTGCACCAGCGTTATCTCGGACTTGCGGCATCAGCAACCCGACAGGATCAATCATTATGAGTGAAATCTACTCGACAACGGTGCTTTTCGAGCATCCGTTAAATGAAAAAATGCGCACTTGGCTGCGCCTGGAATTTTTACTGCAACAACTGTATAACTGTTCGGAGCTGGTTGATATCTCAAGCGCATTGCCGTTTTTCCGCACCGTCGCCGACCTGCTGGACGTTCTCGAACGCGGCGATGTGCGCACTGAAATGTTGAAAGAGCTGGACCGGCAGCAGCAAAAAATGCTGCAGTGGGACGGCGTACCCGGTGTTGACAGCGAGCGGGTGCGAACGCTGCGCAATAATTTAAAACAATGCGCCGCCGTATTGATGTCCGCACCAAGGCTGGGGCAGGCGTTGCGTGAAGACCGCTTAATCGCATCGGTGCGCCAGCGGCTCTCCATCCCCGGCGGCTGTTGCAGTTTCGATTTACCCGGTTTGCATATTTGGCTGCACCTGCCGCAGACCCATCGCAACGGCCAGATCAACACCTGGCTGAAAACCCTGGACCCCTTGAATGCCGCATTAACCTTAACCCTGGACTTGGTGCGGCATACCGAACCCTTTAAAAACCAAATCAGCCTGAACGGTTTTTTTCAGGATAACGCCGAGGATGCGGATTTGCTGCGTATGCGCATCCCCCTGGTTTACCAGCTCTACCCGCAGGTTTCCGGCCACAAGACCCGTTATGCCATCCGCTTTTTATCCCTGGATAGCGAAAACGGCGTCATCCCCAATCGTTTACCGTTTGAATTGGCCTGCTGTTGAATGTAAGAGGTACTGATGAGTGAAGATATTATTCTGGTAAGCTGCCCCACGTGCGGCGCCGAAGTGAAATGGGAACCACAAAGCAAATTCCGTCCGTTTTGCAGCAAACGCTGCCAGTTGATAGACCTGGGAGAGTGGGCGGAAGAGGAAAAGTTTATCCCCAGCGACGGCCAGATAACCGATAGCGATGACTGGAGCGAGGATAAGTATTAGGACGTTGCGGCGATAAGCTGACGAATAATGGCGGCATTGGCGGGAGGAAACTCGGATGCATCGAGTTCTTCCTGCGGGCACCACCGCACCGGCTGTCCTTCGTTGCCATAGGGAGTGCCTTGCCAGTGCTCCACCAGGTAAAAATAGAACGCCATCTCACGATCGGGGAAATGGTGCTGGCTGGTGGATAACAGCTCCGGATGCTCCGCCTCGATGCCGGTTTCTTCACGCAATTCCCGGATCAACGCCTGTTCAGGCGTTTCGCCTTTTTCCACTTTGCCGCCGGGGAACTCCCAAAAGCCGCCCATATGGGTATGTTCAGGCCGTTGGGCGATAAAAATTTCATGCTGTGCATTACGGATAATGCCCACGGCAATCGTCATTAAATTCATTGTCACAGGTTCTCCGAGCGACATGCGCGACCTCTGGTCGCGCCTGCTCCATTAATTATTGCTGTAATTTGCCGTGGCACTGTTTGTATTTTTTGCCTGAGCCGCATGGGCACGGGTCGTTGCGTCCCACCTTGCGCCCTTCCCGCAGCGGTTGGTTAAGCTCCGCCGGTTCCGCCATCATGGGTTCGGGCTGATGGCTAAGCTGCTGCTGCCGCGCCAGGCGTTCCGCCTCTTCGCGGCGCTGCTGCTCCAGCGCTTCGACCTCTTCCGGCATCCGTACCTGGACTTTGCTTAGAGTGCTGATCACTTCATATTTAAGCGATTCCAGCATGGCGGCAAACATGGCGAAGGATTCGCGTTTATATTCCTGCTTGGGATCCTTTTGGGCATAGCCCCGCAAATGTATACCCTGCCGCAGGTAGTCCATTGCCGCCAGATGCTCTTTCCACAATGAATCCAGCGTTTGCAGCATGACGCCTTTTTCAAAGCTGCGCATCATTTCCACGCCCACCACTTCTTCTTTTCGGCGGTATTGTTCCAGGGTCTGTTCAAGAATACGCTCGCGCAGCGTCTCTTCATGCAGGCCTGGTTCTTTATCCAACCACTCGGCGATGGGCATGTCCAGATCGAAATCATCCTTCAAGCGTTTTTCCAGTCCCGGCACATCCCACATCTCTTCCAGGGATTGCGGCGGGATATAGATATCAAGGATGGTTTTAAGCACATCTTCACGGATGCTGAGGATGGTTTCGCTGATATCCGCCACGTCCAGCAATTCGTTGCGCTGGCTGTAAATGGCGCGGCGCTGGTCATTGGCCACATCGTCATATTCCAGCAGCTGCTTGCGGATATCGAAGTTGCGGCTTTCCACTTTCCGCTGGGCGTTGGCAATGGCTTTGGTCACCCAGGGGTGCTCGATGGCCTCGCCGGGTTTCATGCCCAGCTTGCGCATCATGCCGGAGACCCGATCGGAGGCGAATATACGCATCAGCGCATCTTCCATCGACAAATAGAAACGGGACGAGCCGGGGTCCCCCTGGCGGCCTGAACGTCCGCGCAGCTGGTTATCGATACGGCGGGATTCATGACGTTCGGTACCGATGATATGCAGGCCGCCCGCTTTTAATACCTGATCATGGCGAATCTGCCAGGCTTCTTTGATGCCGGCGATCAAATCCTCGGTGGGCTCTTCCAGATGGGCGATTTCCGCCTGCCAGCTCCCCCCCAGCACGATATCCGTACCGCGCCCGGCCATGTTGGTGGCGATGGTCACCTGGCCCGGCTGTCCGGCCTGGGCCACGATATCCGCTTCCATGGCATGGAATTTGGCGTTCAGCACTTTATGTTCGATACCGGCTTTATCCAGTTCCGCGGAAACCACTTCCGATTTTTCAATGGAGATGGTCCCCACCAGCACCGGCTGCCCCCGGGTGGAACAGGTATCTTCGATGATGCGAATGTAGACCATCGGCCGCGAATTGGCCGGTGGGGGCACCACGATGGTATCAAGCTTGTAGATCGAGCTGAATTCAAAGGCTTCGGTATCGGCGGTACCGGTCATGCCGGCCAGTTTTTCGTACAAACGGAAATAATTCTGGAACGTGATGGAAGCCAGGGTCTGGTTTTCGTTCTGGATCGCCACATGCTCCTTCGCTTCCACCGCCTGGTGCAGACCGTCCGACCAGCGGCGCCCCGGCATGGTACGGCCGGTGTGCTCATCGACGATGATCACTTCACCATCCTTGACGATATAATCCACGTCCCGCGCAAACAGCACATGGGCGCGCAGGGCGGCGGTCACGTGATGCATCAACATGATATTGGCCGGCGAATAAAGGGATTCCCCCTCTTCCATAATGCCCGCCTGCACCATCAACTCTTCGATAAGCACCAATCCGCGCTCGGTCAGGTTGACCTGGCGGGATTTTTCATCCACCGAAAAGTGCCCTTCGCCGTGAAAAGTGTCGGAATCTTCTTTATCCTGGCGAATCAGATGGGGAATCAGCGTATCCACCCGGATGTAGAGTTCGGAGCTGTCTTCCGCCGGGCCGGAAATAATCAGCGGCGTACGGGCTTCATCGATAAGGATGGAGTCCACTTCATCCACCAGGGCATAGTGCAGCTTGCGCTGTACGCGCTCTTCCGGGCTGAACGCCATATTGTCGCGCAGGTAGTCGAAACCGTATTCGTTATTGGTGCCGTAGGTGATATCGGCGGCGTAGGCGGCTCGTTTGGCCGGAGCCGGCATCTGCGGCAGGTTGATACCCACCGTCAAGCCGAGAAATTCGAACAGCGGGCGGTTGTTTTCAGCATCGCGCTGCGCCAGGTAGTCGTTGACGGTAACCACATGAACGCCTTGACCGCTCAGCGCGTTGAGGTATGCCGGCAGGGTTGCGGTCAGGGTTTTACCTTCACCGGTACGCATTTCGGCGATACAGCGGTCGTTGAGCACCATACCGCCCACCAGCTGGACGTCGAAATGGCGCATGGCGAATACCCGTTTACTGGCTTCGCGCACCACGGCAAAAGCCTCGGGCAGCAGGCTGTCCACCGTTGCACCGTTGGCCAGGCGTTCGCGAAACTCGATGGTTTTCGCCGCCAGTTGCTCATCGGTGAGCTTCTCCATATCCGGCTCCATCCGGTTGATAATCTCAACCGTTTTGTTCATCCGGCGCAGGGTACGATCGTTACGACTCCCAAAAACTTTAGTAAGCAATTTTGATAACATAATTATTTAAATCTCGTCACGGCCGGAACTGACTGAAATGCAGCGGCCCATAATGGCATAAAGGATAAAAAAAATTTTGTGGCGGCAGGTTAGACTGCGCGGGCGGGTCCGGCTCGAATTCCCTGTACCTGGGCCAGGCGAATTCCTGTACGATGATCAAAGAAGGGTTGGTATACTCCCTGCCGGAGGGAGCGAATGACCGAGGGTTGTTTGGATTCCCGTGTCAGCAGACCGTTCAGGACGGTGAGTAGTACCTGATGCTGGACCTTCAGCGGCGCGACGTTTTCCGCCAGCGGCAATTTTTGTCCCAGAGGCTCCGGCACCCACGCCACGGAAAGATGGCGGATAGCCGTGCGAATGGCATGCTGGTGCCAATAATCCACGGCAAAGTAAGGCCGTCGCTGGGTTTCTTTCAGAAACGAAAGATTGGCGAAGCCGGCATTAAACGCGTTTTGCCGGCTGGGGCTGGACAGGGTATTGGCCAGGTGTGCCTGTTCCTGCCCGCTGTTGAGCACCAAAGGCACGCCGAGTCCCGCCGCCACCATCCCCAACAGGAGGTGCGGCCAGAAATAACGTCTGCCAAATTGTCGCCAACGATTTAAAATACCCATAACTTAATGCATTCCGCCGGAGTTTATATGCGTGACAGTCGTCCACAATCCATTGATATCCTGCTTGGCTCCCTGACGACACCGGAGCGGGATTCGTTGTTGCATATTCAGCAACGAGCAGTGGCGCTGTTAAAGCTGAACCGCGCGGTGGCCGGCATATTGCCCGCGCCACTGCAACCCTGGTGTCGCGTAGCCAACTTCCGCCAGGGCGTTTTGATTATTGAAACCGCCAATGCCAGCTGGATGATGAGGTTACGCTATGAACAATCTACGTTATTATCCGCGTTACGAGCGCAGATTCTACCATCATTGTCATCAATCGACATCAGGATTAACCCGACTCTCGCCACAAAAGGCCATCAGATTATGCAAAACCGCGGCGAACCGTTACCTGGGGAGGGGAATAGTGAAGGGCAGAAGCGAAAACTGAGCCGGCAAAGCGGCGAAGCGATTCGGCATTTGGCGGCGCGAAGCCCGGAGAAGCTGAAAAAAATGCTCGAACGACTGGCGAGGCTGGCCGGAGAAGGTGCCGACCCCGCCAATCGAAACGATTAAAAAACACATCATTGCAGGCTAAAACCAAACCCTTGCGCCATCAGGCAAGACGGCGCGGCAAGGCTGGAGCGAAACCTTTATGCCATAACAAAAGAGGGGGCGGTAAAGGTCAGCGGCATTTCGGCTTCGTCTTCAAAGGTCACCAGTTCCCAGGCTTCCTGACGCGCCAGTACCGCCTGCAACAGCTTGTTGTTCAGGGCATGGCCGGGTTTATAGGTGGTAAACGCGCCGATGATGTTGTGACCGCACATGTACAGGTCGCCAATACCGTCCAGCATTTTATGGCGGACGAACTCATCTTCGAAACGTAAACCGTCTTCGTTCAGCACTTTGTAGTCGTCCACCACAATGGCGTTATCGAAGCTGCCGCCCAGGCACAGGCCCCTGGACTGCAGATATTCGATATCGCGCATGAACCCGAAGGTGCGTGCACGACTGATTTGCCGGACGAAGGACTCGGCGGAAAAATCCAGGCGATAACGTTGCGAGCTAGCATCAATCGCAGGATGATTGAAATCAATGGTAAAATCGAGCTTGAAGCCGTTAAACGGCGTCAATTCAGCCCATTTATCGCCATCCTCCACGCGAACCGACTGCTTGACGCGCAGGAATTTCTTAGCACAATTCAGCTCTTCGATTCCGGCATCCAGCAGCAGATAGACAAAGGGGCTCGCGCTGCCGTCCATAATAGGAATTTCAGGCGCATTGACTTCAATGACGATGTTATCGATGCCCAAACCCGCCAATGCGGCATTGAGATGTTCGACGGTGGATATACGAACATCATGCTCATTGACCAGACACGTACAAAGCATGGTATCACGCACCGATTTCGCATCCGCCGGGAAATCCACCGGAGGATTGAGATCCGTACGGCGATAGATGACCCCGGTATTAGCCGATGCAGGGCGCAAAGTCAGTGTGACCTTTTTACCGGTATGTAGACCCACACCCGTGGCCTGCACAATACGTTTAAGTGTCCGCTGTTTGATCATCGATTTATCTCGCAATGTTATCCGGACCACCGACAAATTATAGCCGAGCGTCGGTGGGGCAGTTTAGCACAAAGAGCGGAGATTCCAAATACCCCAATCCTTAATCCGCCTGTTTGCGGAGAAAAGCGGGAATATCAAGATAATCAGGTTCTTTACCTGCCTGCGAAGCCTGTTCGTTTACCGCTTTCGCCGCGATCTTTTGCTCCTGCTGCATCGGCGACATGCCGTGAGCGTGCTGCTGATAGCGGTTATCCATCACCTGCTGCGTGTTCTGCTTATTGGTGACCAGCGTGATTTCCGGACGTTTGTCCATGCCGATACCGGTAGCCACCACGGTCACGCGCAGTTCGTCGTTCATATCCGGGTCCAGGGATGTGCCGATAACCACGGTGGCGTTATCCGACGCAAAAGCACGGATGGTGTTGCCCACGGTTTCGAATTCGTCCAAACGCAAATCGAAGCCGGCGGTGATGTTGACCAGTACGCCGCGCGCGCCGGACAGGTCGATATCTTCCAACAGGGGACTGGAAATGGCCATCTCCGCCGCTTCTTCCGCCCGGTCTTCGCCGCAGGCCACGCCTGAGCCCATCATGGCATAGCCCATTTCGGACATGACGGTACGCACATCGGCAAAGTCGACGTTCATCAGACCCGGCCGGGTTATCAGCTCGGCGATGCCTTGTACCGCGCCCTTGAGCACGTCATTGGCCGCACCGAACGCATCCAGCAGCGAAATGCCGCGGCCCAGCACCTTCAGCAGCTTGTCGTTGGGGATGGTAATCAGCGAATCCACATGCTTGGACAGCTCGGCAATGCCCTGTTCGGCAAAGGCCATGCGCTTCTTGCCTTCGAAATTGAAGGGTTTGGTCACCACGGCCACGGTAAGGATGCCCAATTCCTTGGCCACTTCCGCCACCACCGGCGCCGCGCCGGTACCGGTGCCGCCGCCCATGCCGGCCGCGATGAACACCATGTCCGCGCCCTCAAGGGCCGCACGCAGCGCCTCACGGTCTTCCTCGGCGGAATTTCGGCCCACCTCGGGATTGGCTCCGGCTCCCAGACCCTTGGTGATGCCGCCGCCAATCTGTATGGTCTGTCCCACCGCGGTTTTACGCAATGCCTGGGCATCGGTATTCACCGCGAAAAATTCCACGCCTTCGATGCGTTCGCGCACCATATGTTCCACGGCATTGCCGCCGCCGCCGCCGACGCCGATGACTTTAATCACCGCGTCATTGGTTAATTCCATAGGTTCAAACATAATTTCTCTCCGTTTTGTGCCTGTCGCATCGGAATCCGCCGCCTGCACAGCAAGATCCCGCAAGTAAGATATTAAAACTCTTTCCTCAGCCAGCTGCTGATACGTTTTACCCAGTTGCTTACCGAGGTACGTTTTTCTACTTCAACCTCACCGCTCAAATGAGATTCTTTACCATAATGCAATAACCCGACGGCGGTTGAATAATAAGGCGCCTGAGCGTAATCCGTCAGACCGGTAATATTCAGCGGCGTCCCGATGCGCACCTGGGTATGGAACACCCGTTGCGCGCAGGCCGCCAGGCCGTCAATTTGAGCCGCGCCGCCGGTCAGCACGATACCGGCGGCCAGATGATGCTTTACTCCCTGCTGGCGAAGCTGTTCCTGCAGTTGCAGGATTTCGTCATTCACCAGGTTCAGCAATTCGGTATAACGGGGTTCAATCACCTCCGCCAGGGTCTGCCGCTGCAGACTGCGCGGCGGACGTCCGCCGACGCTTGGAACTTCCACGGTTTCGTCTTTGCTCACCGCCGACCCCAGCGCGCACCCGTGCCGGACTTTTATGGCCTCCGCATCGGCGGGGGCGTACCAAAAGCATAGGCGATATCGCTGGTAACCACGTTGCCCGCGTACGGGATAACCTTGGTATGCCGCAGCGCGCCGGCGGTATACACCGCCATGTCCATGGTGCCGCCGCCGATATCCACCACGCAAACCCCCAGTTCCCGCTCATCTTCGGTCAGTACCGCGTAGCTGGAGGCCAGGCCGGCGAAGATCAGCTGGTCCACTTTCAGGCCGCAGCGTTCAACGGCCTTAACAATATTTTTCGCCATATCATTATGGCAGGTAATCAGATGAACCTTGGCTTGCATCCGCACGCCGGACAATCCCACCGGATTTTTGATACCTTCTTGATAATCAATAGCATAATCCTGTGGAATCACATGTAAAATTCTATGTTCATCACGAACGCGCACGGATTTTGCGGTATGCACCACATTCTCCACATCTTCCTGCGTAACTTCTTCTTCTGAAATAGGAACCATCCCTATCTCGTTCTGGCAGCTGATATGTTTGCCGGACAGCGCCAGGTATACCGAAGATATCTGGCAATCGGCCATCAGTTCGGCCTGATCGATGGCGCGCTGCACGCACTTCACCACCGATTCGAGATCATTGACGCCGCCTTTATCCATACCCCGGGACGGGCAACTGCCCACCCCGATAATATTGACCATGCCATCGGGCAGAACTTCCCCTACCAATGCGGCAACCTTTGCCGTACCGATCTCCAGTCCAACTACCAATTTTCTGTCCGTCGACTTGATCATTATTGTTTAGCCTGTACCTGATTCTGACTCTGTTGCGAATTGCTTTTTGCATCGTCGATAAACGCCGGCGCCCATCCAACGGCAACCCCCGCGTCGTAACGCAAGTCCACATAACTAATACGTTTATTATCGGTCCGGGCCTGCTGGAGAAGGACCGGATAAATCCCGATAAAGCGCTGTAAACGCCGGGTTCTGTCGTCCCGGCCCAATTCGAGCCGGGTATCATCCGCCAGAGTGAGCTGCCATGAATGGCGCGCGCTCATACTGACGGTCTTCAACGTAAGCTTATGGGCCGCCATCACCTCATTCATCTCGCGGTAACCCGTCAGCACATCCTGCTCTCCGCCCTCCGGACCGTACAGCAGCGGCATGGTCTGATGGCCGACCCGTTCCGCCGGCGCGCTGAACACCTTGCCGCCGGCATCGAGCATATGAAGATCGTTCCAGCGCGCCACCGGCACATACTCCACCAGGTGGATTTTCAGTTCGTCAGGCCACTGCTTGCGTACGCTGGCCTGCTTGATCCAAGGCAATCGCTCGATCTGCTGCTGGATAACGTTGACGTCCTGCGTCATAAACGTCCCCGGCGCCCCCAGGGACAAAATCGCCTGGCGAATATCGTCATTGGTGGTGTAATAACGCTGCCCGGTAACCACCAGTCGGGACAGGGGCAAACGATGCACATCCTTCATCCAGGCAACCACCATCCAGCCGCCCCAGACAATGGTGGCCAGCACCATCAGCAGAAACAGCAAACCCGCGAGCTGGCCGCCGTTGCTGCGTCTGCCGGCGTCATCTTCCGTCTCGCGGTTGCGGATGTTTATCGCTGCCTGGGACATATCAGCCCGCCAACGCCAGAATGTTCATGACCAAAGAGGAAAAATCCATTCCGCTTTGCCGTGCCGCCATCGGCACCAGGCTATGCCGGGTCATGCCCGGTGAGGTATTCACCTCCAGCAGGTATAACTCCCCGTCATCGTCGGCCATGATATCCACCCGTCCCCAGCCACCGCATCCCGCCGCCCGCCAGGCGCGGAGCGCCAGCTGCGTTAATGCCTGTTCCTGTTCGTCATCCAGCCCGCCCGGACAAAAATAACGGGTCTCGTCCGACAGATACTTCGCCTCGTAATCGTAAAACGTCGCCGACGGCTGGATACGCACCGACGGCAATACCCGGTCTCCCAGGATGGAAACGCTGAATTCCGGTCCGCTCAGCCATTTTTCCACCAGCACGCTTTCGTCATAACGGAAGGCTTCCGCCAGTGCGGCCGGTAAATCCTCCGGACGCTCAACCTTGGCCATGCCGACGCTGGAGCCTTCGTTGCTGGGCTTCACTATCACCGGCATGCCCAGCGCCCGCAGCGGTTCCGCCTCTGCCGACGGGTTTTGCCGGTAACCTTCGCGATCCAGGGCCACATAAGGCGGTACCGGCAGTCCCCTGCCCTGCCAAAGCCATTTGGTACGCAGCTTATCCATGGTTAACGCACAGGCCATCACGCCGCTGCCGGTATACGGCAGGCCGATAAACTCCAGCGCCCCCTGTAGGGTACCGTCCTCGCCGCCGCGGCCGTGCAGGGCAATAAAAACCTTATCGAAACCCCGCTCCTTCAGGCTCAGTACCGAGATATCGCGGGTATCAACCCCATGGGCGTTTATCCCGCCGGCCTGCAAGCCGGCGAGCACCGCCTGTCCCGATTGCAGCGAGACGTCGCGCTCGGCGGAAGTCCCGCCCAATAAAACCGCTACCTTCTCAGACATGAGGCCCCTCAAGCGTAGTGGCAAGGTTCGGCTGTAAATGGGTATCGGCCAGTTTGCGCGCAATTTTACCCACGGTACCGGCGCCCTGCATCAGCACCAGATCGTTGTCCTGCAAAGCCAGCGCCAGCGTATCGGGCAGCGCGTCCATATCCGCCACCATGATGGGATCGATTTTGCCGCGCCCGCGAATGGTGCGGCACAGCGAGCGGCTATCGGCGCCGGGGATGGGCGCCTCGCCCGCCGGATACACATCCAGCATAAACAGCACATCCACTCCGGACAATACGGTGGCAAAATCCTCATACAAATCTCTTGTCCGGGTATACCGATGAGGCTGGAATACCATCACCAGCCGCTTATCGGGCCAGCCGGCGCGCGCCGCCTTGATGGTAGCGTCCACTTCGGTGGGGTGATGGCCGTAATCATCCACCAGCATCACATTCCCCTGCTTGCCGTTGACATTCTCCAGCGGATAGGTGCCGAGGAAATCAAAGCGGCGGCCGGTCCCCTGGAATTGCGCCAGCGCCTGCAGGATGCTGTCGTCGTCGATGCCTTCCTCGGTAGCGACCGCAATGGCCGCAGCCGCGTTCAGCGCGTTGTGGCGGCCCGGCGCGTTCAATTCCACCGAGAGTACCGGCTTGTCTTGCCGATAGACGCTAAAGCTGCCCTGGGCCCCTTGCTGCACGTAATCGGCGATACGCACGTCCGCCGCCTCGTTAAAACCGTAGGTGGTGATATGGCGGCCTACCCGCGGCAGCAGTTCCCGGATCACCGGATCGTCCACGCACATCACCGCGCGCCCGTAAAAAGGCAAGTTATGCAAAAAGCTGATAAACGTTTGTTTTAAAATTTCGAAGTCGCCTTGGTAGGTGTCCATATGGTCGGCTTCGATATTGGTGATAATCGCCACCATCGGCTGCAGATGCAGGAACGACGCGTCGCTTTCGTCCGCCTCGGCAATCAGGTAGCGGCTGCACCCCAGGCGCGCATGCACTCCCGCCGCCTTCACCAGACCGCCGTTGACAAAGGTCGGGTCGAGTCCGGCCTGGGCATAGATACTGGCCACCATGGCGGTGGTGGTGGTTTTACCGTGCGTACCGGCGATGGCGATGCCGTGGCGAAAGCGCATCAGTTCCGCCAGCATCTCCGCGCGGCGGATCACCGGAATACGCGCCTCTTTGGCCGCCACGATCTCCGGGTTATCGGCGGCAATGGCGCTGGAGACCACCACGACGCTGGCTTCGCTGATATTTTCCGGCCGGTGGTTGAAGAATATCTTCACCCCCAGCTCGGACAATTGCTGGGTCACGGCGTTGGGGGCCAGATCCGAGCCGCTGATTTGATAACCTTCATTCGCCAGCACTTCCGCGATGCCGCCCATGCCGGCGCCGCCGATGCCGACAAAGTGAATTTGCCGCACTCGACGCATCTCGGGCACTATGGATCGCAGTTTCGCCAGTTGTTGTGTATTCACGTTTTAACCACTTAAGTATGATGTTTCTCATCGGATGGGCCCGAGGGCCCATCCGGTCTTTTATTCGTTGCCGCGCCGCGCCTGTTGTCAGGCTTTAGCCGCCGCCGCCACTACCCGCGCCACCCGCTCCGTCGCGTCCGGAATCGCTGCTTTGCGGGCGTTTTCCGCCATCGTCAGCAGCGTTGTTCGATCCCAGGCGGCGAGCAGTTCGCTCACGCTTGCCACCGAAAACTGCGGCTGTTCAATAATCTTCGCCGCGCCTGCCTGCTCCAGCGGCCGGGCATTCCAGTACTGCTGCCGGTCTTTGTGCATAAAGGGCACAAAAATCGCCGGCAGTCCGGCTGCGGCCACTTCGCTCACCGTCAATGCGCCGGAGCGGCAGACCACCACGTCGGCCCAGGCATAGGCCGCCGCCATATCGTCGATGAACTCCACCACCTTGTGGCCGGATTGTCCGGCTTCGGCATAGGCGCGGTTTACCTCCGCCAGCGCGCCCTTGCCCACCTGGTGCCACAGAGTGATCCGTTCCCCCAGCCCGGCGGCGACGCCCGGCATGGTCTGATTCAGTACCCGCGCCCCCTGGCTGCCGCCGATAACCAGCACCCGTACCGGCCCCTGCCGGCCGGCAAACCGTTCGGCGGGAGGCGCCAGCGCCAGCACGTCGGTGCGTACCGGATTGCCCACCACCTCGGCCCGGGGAAACGCGCCGGGAAAGGCCTGCAGCACTTTTTTGGCGATTTTCGACAGCCAGCGATTGGTCAGCCCGGCGATGCCGTTTTGCTCGTGCAAGACCACCGGTACGCCGCATAACCAGGCCGCCAATCCACCCGGTCCGGAAACGTAGCCGCCCATGCCCAGCACCACATCCGGCCGGTAGGCGCGCATAATGGCTCGCGCCTGCCGCACCGCGCGCCAGATCCTGAGCGGCGAAGCCAGTTGGGCGCGTAATCCCTTGCCCCGCAAACCGGAGATACGGATAAAATCGATATCGATACCGTTTTTCCGCCCCAAAACCACCTCCCATCCGATCGGGGGTACCCAGCCAGCGCCCCTGCCAGCCCCGGTCAATCAGATAAGGGGCCACCGCCAGTCCGGGAAAGACATGGCCGCCGGTTCCGCCGGCCATGACCATTAAACGTCGGGTTTTCCCGGTCATCGGGGACCCCTTGCAAACGCCTGCGCTTTGGTCAGGCGGGTTTCAAAATCAATACGCATCAACAACACTATCGCCGTAGACATCACCAATAAACTTGAACCGCCGTAGCTGATCAACGGCAGGGTTAACCCTTTGGTGGGCAACATACCGGCCGCCGCGCCGACGTTCACCAAGGTTTGAAAGCTGAACCAGATACCGATGGCGCAGGCCAGGAAACCGGAAAAGCGCTGATCGATTTCCAGGGCCTTGCGGCCGATGGACATAGCACGAAAAGCCACGAAGAATACCATCAACAGCGTTAAAACCACACCGAAATAGCCAAGCTCTTCGCCTAAAATCGAAAAGATAAAGTCGGTGTGCGCCTCCGGTAAGTACTCCAGCTTCTGCACCGAATTACCCAGGCCCTGTCCCCAGAACTCGCCGCGTCCAAACGCCATCAGCGATTGGGTCAGCTGATAGCCGCTGCCGAACGGGTCTTCCCAGGGATTCCAGAACGAGGTGACCCGACGCATACGATAGGGCTCGGCGACCACCAGCAAGACCACCGCGAAGATGCCCGAACCGATAATGGCCAGGAATTGCCACAGCTTGGCGCCGGCCAGAAACAGCATCGCCAGGGTGGTAACGAACAACACCACCACCGTCCCCAGGTCGGGCTGCGCCAGCAGCAGGACCGCCAGCACCACCATCACCCCCATGGGTTTGCAGAATCCCCAGAAATTGGAGCGCACTTCTTCCACCTTGCGCACCAGATAGCTGGCGAGGTAAAAAAACAGCGCCAGCTTGGACAGTTCGGCGGGCTGGATGCGCAACGGGCCCAGGGCTATCCAGCGCGACGCGCCGTTCACCGAGCTGCCCACCACCAGCACCACCAGCAGCAGCACCATGGTGATAAGCAGCATCGCCGAGCTGTAGCGCTGCCACACCTCCATCGGCACCCGCAGCGTCACCATCGCCAGCCCGAACGACAGCGCCAGGTAGAAGGCATCGCGCTTGGCGAAATAAAACGGGTCGTCGGACAGCCGCTGCCCAATGGGCATGGAGGCCGAGGTGACCATGACAAAACCGAGACAGGCCAGGCCCAGGGTCAGCCACAGCAGGGTGCGATCGTAAAGCACATTGGTGGGCGCCTCGACTTCGCGCACGCCCATTATCCAATCTTTCAACCCGCCGAAATGGCTCATTCCCGGTATCCGCATCAGCCGAGCTCCTTCGCCAGTCGCGTGAATTCATCGCCGCGGTGTTCGAAGCTGCGGAACTGATCGAGGCTGGCGCAGGCCGGCGACAGTAACACCATATCCCCCGGTTTGATCCGGCCGGCAATCTCCCGCATTGCCTGCTCCAGGGTCTCGGTCCGGATGGCGACATCCGGGCGCAGATCCGCCAGCGGGTCGCGGTCGCGGCCAAAGCAGTACAAGCGGATGTTTTCCCCCTGCAACAGGGGGAACAGCGGCGTGAAATCCGCGCCTTTACCGTCGCCCCCCAACAGCAAGTGCAGCGTACCGTCCACCTTCAGTCCGTTAAGCGCCGCTTCTGTGCTGCCGACATTGGTGGCCTTGGAATCATTTATCCAGCGCACGCCGTGATTTTCATAGGCCAATTGGAATCGGTGGGCCAGGCCGGAGAAACTCCTCAGCGCGGCCAGGCAGGCGTCGCGGGGAATTCCCACCGCATCCGCCAGGGCCAGGGCCGCCAGCGCATTGGTGTGGTTGTGACGGCCGGTGAGCTTCATCTCGCCGGTATCCAGTACATGCTCTCCCCTTACCTGCAGCCACCGGCCGTCCAGACGATACTCACCCGCCGCCGCGCCGAAAGCGATGCAGCGGTTGTCCCGGCCGCGCACCGGCAGCGTCAGCGGATCCTCGGCATTCACCACGCACGCCCCGGCGTTTTCATAAATCCGCAATTTGGCCGCCCGATATTGCTGCATGCCCAGGGGATAACGATTCATATGGTCTTCGGTGACGTTGAGAATTGTGGCGGCGGCGGCCCGCAGGCTGGAGGTGGTTTCCAACTGAAAACTGGACAATTCCAGCACGTAGAGCTCCTGGGGCTGGTTAAGCAGCATTAACGCCGGCCAGCCTATATTGCCGCCCACCCCCACCTGCCGGCCGGCCTGCTTGGCCATTTCCCCCACCAGCATGGTGACGGTGCTTTTACCGTTGGAACCGGTGATGGCTACAATGGGCGCGTTCGCTTCGCGGCAAAACAGCTCGATATCGCCGACAATCTCCACTCCCGCATCGGCGGCGGCGCTCAGCGCAGGATGGGACAAGGGAATGCCGGGGCTGGCCACGATCAAATCAGCCTCCAGCAGCCACTCTTCATTCAGGCTGCCCAGATGGCGCTCCACCCCGTCGCTGAGTTTATCCAATCCGGGAGGGTTAAAACGCGTGTCCATCATCCGCGGCGTGACGCCCCGGCTGATAAAATAATCGACACAGGAAAGGCCGGTTAGTCCTAACCCGATAATGACGACTTTCTTATAGTGATAATCGTTCATGTTTACCTTACCTTCAGCGTCGCCAGTCCAATCAGGACCAGCATCAGCGAAATAATCCAGAAGCGCACGATGACGCGTGGCTCCGGCCAGCCCTTCAATTCATAGTGATGATGGATAGGCGCCATGCGGAATATCCGCTGGCCGCGCAGTTTAAATGACCCCACCTGCAGGATCACCGACATGGTCTCCATCACAAATACCCCGCCCATGATCACCAGCAGGAACTCCTGGCGCAGCAGCACCGCGATGGTGCCCAGGGCTCCCCCCAGGGCCAGGGAACCCACATCCCCCATAAAAACCTGCGCCGGGTAGGTATTGAACCATAGGAAGCCCAATCCGGCCCCCACCACGGCGGTGCATACGATGACCAGCTCCCCGGCAAACCGGATATAGGGTATATGCAGGTAGTTGGCGAAATTCATGTTGCCGGTGGCCCAGGCCACCAGGGCCAGCCCGGCGGCGACAAACACCGTGGGCATAATCGCCAGTCCGTCCAGCCCGTCGGTAAGGTTCACCGCGTTGCTGGTGCCGACGATAACGAAATACGCCAAGACCACATACAGCAGGCCCAGCTGCGGCATGATGTCTTTAAAGAACGGCACCACCAGTTGGGTGGCCGGCGTCCCCTTACCTACCGCGTACATGGTGAACGCCACCGCCAGCGCTATCACCGACTGCCAGAAATATTTCCAGCGGGCGATCAGGCCATTGGTGTCTTTACGCACCACCTTGCGGTAGTCATCGATAAAACCCACCACGCCATTGCCCAAGAGCACAAACAGCACGCACCAGACGTAAGGGTTGGACGGGTAAGCCCACATCAGTACCGATACGGTGATGGAAAACAGGATCATCAGACCGCCCATGGTGGGGGTCCCGCGTTTACTGAAATGGGACTCAGGTCCGTCGCTGCGCACCACCTGCCCGATTTGCAGTTTCTGCAGCCAGGCGATTAAGTGCGGGCCCATCCATAACGAAATAAACAGTGCGGTCAGCAAGCTGACAATGGAGCGAAACGTCAAATACGAAAAGACGTTAAAGCCCGAATAGAATTGGACCAAATGCTCGGCCAGCCAAACTAACATGACACTTTCTCCTGTAACGCACGCACGACCTGCTCCATTGCGGCGCTACGTGAACCTTTTACCAACACGGTAATAACAGCATGCTCGGACAATAACTGCGCCAGACGCGAAGTCAGCGACGCCTGATCCGAAAAATGTTCGCCGCATCCGCTGGACTCGCCGATAAGGCCGCTCAGCTTGCCGACGCTTAATACTTTATCGATGCCCGCGCGGCGCACCGCCTCTCCCACCTGCCGATGGCATTGCGCGGCCTGGTCCCCCAGTTCGGCCATGTCCCCCACCGCCATGACCCGGTAGCCGGGCATCTCTCCCAATACCTGCGCGGCGGCGGTCATGGAGCCGACATTGGCGTTATAGCTGTCATCCAGCAATAACCGGTTATTGCCCAAAGAAATGGGAAACAGCCGCCCCGGCACGGCGGCGAGCTTGGCCAGTCCGGCGCTTATCGCCTCGAGGGGAGCGCCCGCCGAAAGCGCCAGGGCGCTCGCCGCCAGGGCATTGGCTACATTATGGCGTCCCGGCAGCGGCAGGGTTACCGGGCATGCCCCCAGCGGCGTATGCAGCGTAAAAAACACGCTGCCCCCCTGCGCCTTGATGCCCTCGGCATGGAACTCCGCCGTTTTGTCGGTCACTGAAAAACGCCAGACGGTCTGGCGCCGCAGCAGGCTTTGCCAGTTAGGCCAGTCGTGGCTGTCGGCGTTGATAATGGCGTATCCCTCGTCCGGCAGGCTGGAGAAAATTTCCCCTTTGGCCCGGGCCACCCCTTCCAGCGAGCCGAACCCTTCCAGATGGGCGGCGGCGATATTGTTCACCAGCGCGCTGTCGGGGCGGACCAGGGCGGCGGTATACGCTATCTCGCCAATGTGATTGGCGCCCAGTTCAATGACCGCGAACGCATCCTCAGGGGTCAGCCGCAGCAGGGTCAGCGGCACGCCGATATCATTATTGAAGTTGCCTGCGGTGGCCAGCACCTGTCCGCACTGGCGCAGGATAGCGGCGGTCATCTCTTTTACCGAGGTCTTCCCCGACGAACCGGTGAGGGCCACCACTTTAGCCGGCACCTGGCGGCGCACCCAGGCCCCCAGCAATCCCAAGGCGCGGCGGGGATCGCTCACCAGCAGTTGGGGCACATCCACTGGTAAGCGCTTGCTTACCAGTAATGCCCGAGCTCCCGCGGCGACGGCCTGGGGGACAAAATCATGGGCATCAAAATTTTCACCCTGAAGGGCCACGAACAGGCAAGACTCTCCCACGGCGCGGGAATCGGTGGTCACCGATTCGACGGTACAATCGGCGCCGATCAATTCCCCGTCCAGCAGTGGCGCCAGGGTGCGCAGAGAGACGTTAATCATGCCAATACCCCCAGCAAACGCGCCACGGTGGTCCGGTCGGAGTAATCAAGGCGCTGTTGGCCGATGAGCTGATAATCCTCATGGCCTTTACCTGCCACCAGCACCACGTCCTGCTCCGATGCCTGCATGATGGCGCTGGTAACCGCTTCCGCGCGGCCCGGAATCACCATGGCCCGGCCCGCATCCAGCAACCCGGCCAGGATATCGTCGATAATGGCCTGGGGCGCTTCTCCGCGGGGATTGTCGTCGGTAATGACCACCCGGTCGGCATACTGCTCGGCAATGCCGCCCATGAGCGGGCGCTTGCCTTTATCCCTATCGCCGCCGCAGCCGAACACGCACCATAATTTGCCGTGGCAGTGCAGCCGCGCCGCCGTCAGCGCCTTCTCCAGCGCGTCCGGCGTATGGGCATAATCCACCACCACGGTGGGTTTGCCGCCGCCGTGGAACACCTCCATACGCCCGCAAACCGATTGCAGCTTGCTGCCGGTGCGCGCCAGCTCCGCCAGGGGATATCCCAGCGCCAGCAAGGTAGCCAGCGCCAGCATCAGGTTGCTGACATTGAATTCACCGATAAGCCGGCTTTTGATCTGCCCGTCGCCCCAGCTTGAATCGAACCGGATGCTGACGCCGGTATTGTGGTATTCCACATTGTCCACCCGCAGCCAGCGAGCCGGACGCGGGTCCGGCAACTGCCCGGCGACCGAGACCGCCACCGCGTCCGGCAGCCGGGCCAGCCAGCGCCGGCCCACCTCGTCGTCGGCATTGATGACGCGCTGCGCCACCGGATAATCGGCAAACAGCCGCCATTTGGCCGCTTCGTAATGTTCCATATCGCCGTGGTAGTCAAGATGGTCGCGGCTGAGGTTGGTAAAGACGACGGCGGCGAAATGCAGATCGGCCACCCGGTACTGCACCAGGCCGTGGGAGGAGACCTCCATGGCGGCGAAGGTCGCTCCCTGCCGCTGCAGCTGATACAGGGTCTGCTGGATGTCAATGGCCGAACCGGTGGTGTTTTCCACCGGGACTTCCTGTCCGAACAGGCCGTTGCCCACGGTGCCCATCACGGCGCTCACTTCGCCCAGGAGCTGAGTCCACTGCGCCAGCAGATGGGTGGTGGTGGTCTTGCCGTTGGTGCCGGTGACCCCCGCCAGCCGCAGCTTAAGGGACGGCTGCTGGTAAAAACGGCCGGCCAGGGCCGACAGCCGCCGGTTGAGCTGGCTCAGATAGACCACGGGCACGCCGTGCAATACGCGCAGTTCGCCATCCCCGGCCACGCCGTCCGCTTCCGCTACCACCGCGGCAACACCTTGCGCAATAGCCTGGGAGATATAGCTGCGTCCGTCCGTTTTATGGCCGGCGACGGCCACGAACAGATCCCCGGAAGCCGCGGTGCGGCTGTCCAGCGTCATTTCCCGAAGCCCCTGATCCGGCGCCGATGGCGTCCACGGAGCCAGCAGTTCGCGCAAATTACGTTCGGTCACCTGATCCCTCTTTTTGATTAATTACCATTTCATTTTTATCCCCGGTGGGCAGCGCATCCGGTTCCACATTCATGGTGCGCAGCACGCCGCTCATAATGGCGCCGAATACCGGTGCGCGAAACCCGCGCCGCCGTAATATTTCCCCGCCTGCGGATCGTTTATCACCACCACCAGCGCGAACCGCGGCTGGCTGGCCGGCGCCACGCCCGCGGTATAGGCAATATATTTATTGATATACTGGCCGTCCGCGCCAACCTTTTTGGCGGTGCCGGTTTTGATGGCGATGCGATAGCCTTTAATGGCGGCTTTGGTGCCGCCGCCCCCCGGCAGGGCAACGCTTTCCATCATATGCACCACGGTTCGCACCAGGGGCTCGGGAAAAATTCTTTCCCCCGCCACCGGCGGATCAACACGGGTAATGGACAGCGGGCGCAATATGCCCAGGCTGCCGATCGTTGCATAGACCCGGGCCAGCTGTAACGGCGTCACCATTAGCCCGTAGCCGAAAGAGAAGGTGGCCCTCTCTATGTCAGACCACCGTTGTTTATGGGGAAATAAGCCACTGCTTTCTCCGACCAACCCCAAATTGGTCGCTTTTCCCAGCCCAAAACGCGAATAGGTATCTACCAGCGCCGAGGACGGCATCGCTAACGCCAGTTTGGAAACGCCGACGTTACTCGATTTTTGTAAAACCCCGGTCAGGGTCAGCTCAGGATAACGGGCCACATCCTTGATTATATGGCCGTTAATGTAATAGGGCACGGTGTTGAGTACGCTGTTTTCCTTGATAACGCCCCGCTGCAGCGCGGTCATTACCACCATCGGCTTCACCGTGGATCCCGGCTCGAAAATATCGGTGATGGCGCGGTTGCGCATCACGTCTTTCGCGGTGCCGGTGAGATTATTCGGATTGTAGGAGGGGCTGTTGGCCATGGCCAGCACTTCGCCGGTACCGACGTCAACCAGCACGGCGGTGCCGGACTCCGCCTTATTGAACGCCACTGCGTTGTTCAGTTCGCGATAAACCAATGCCTGCAGCCGTTCATCAATGCTCAGCACCAGGTTATGCGCCGCCTGGCTGTCCACCGTGGAGATATCCTCGATAACCCGGCCGAAACGGTCCTTGCGCACCGTGCGTTCCCCCGGCTGCCCCGTCAGCCAGCGATCAAAGCTTTTTTCCACGCCTTCGATGCCCTGGCTGTCGATATTGGTAAAACCGATCAGATGGGAGGTGACCTGCCCGGCGGGGTAGTAGCGGCGCGATTCTTGCCGCAGGTTGACGCCCGGCAGCTTCAGTTTGCGGATATAGTCGCCGATGGCCGGGTTAACCTGCCGGGCCAGATAAACGAAACGCCCTTTGGGATTGGCGTTGATACGGGACGCCATCTGATCCAGCGGCAGCGACAGCGCGTCCGACAGCGCTTTCCAGCGGCTATCGGCGGTAATGCCGCCCTGATCGTTAAGCTCCTTCGGATCGACCCAGACGGCATTCACCGGCACGCTCACCGCCAGCGGGCGACCGGCGCGGTCGCTGATCATGCCCCGGGAGGTGGGCACTTCCTGGACGCGCAACGATCGCATATCCCCTTCACGCACCAGCATGTCGGGATTAATGACCTGCAGATAACCCACCCGGAAGACCAGCCCCAGCAAGGCGATAACGATACAGCCGCACAACAACGCAAAACGCCAGCTTACAAAGCTGGCTTGATCAACATAGCGTTTCAATCTAATCGCCCGTGCGGCTTTCATTAATTTTTGGCCATCCGTTTGCGTTCGTTATTGTTGAACCACGATATTTTCCTGTGCAGGATCCACATGCTGCATCTTCAGTTTTTCCGTCGCTATACGTTCCACCCGACTGTGGTCCCCCAGGGCGTTTTCTTCCAGGATCAGGTTGCGCCATTCGATATCCAGCGCGTCCCTCTCCAAGACCAGTTGTTCCCTCTGGGCGGTCAGCCGGCGCGTTTCGTGCGTGGTCGTCACCACCAGGACTGCCGATACCAGCACCGCCACCAGCAATATCACCGGTATCTTGGCATGGCGGAGCAGGTCCGAACCGATGACGCCAATCAGCCCGTGCCGTTCGTTGCCCATCATGCCGGCAGTTTCTCCGCCAGGCGCAGCACCGAACTGCGCGCGCGCGGGTTGCCCGCCACCTCGTCCTCCGAGGGCTGCATTTTGCCCGCGGCCTTCAACTGCGGTTTGCCCAGTTCGGCAATCTGCGTTTCCGTCAACGCCATATAGGCGGGCACCTGCGGACCGCGGCTATGATCGCGTATGAAGCGTTTAACCAGCCGGTCTTCCAGTGAATGGAAACTGATCACCGATAAGCGCCCGCCCGGGGCCAATACGGCGAGGGCGCCATCCAGCGCCCGTTCCAGTTCTTCCAGTTCGCTATTGATATAAATGCGAATCGCCTGGAAGCTCCGGGTGGCCGGATGCTTATGTTTTTCGCGAAACGGACTGGCATTGGAGATAAGCTCCGCCAGTTCATGAGTACGGGTCATCGGCGATTGCTGGTTTTTTTCCACGATGGCCTGGGCGATACGTTTGGCGAACCGCTCTTCGCCGAAGGTTTTCAACACCCAGGCGATGTCTTCGGCGTCCGCCTTCAGCAGCCATTCGGCGGCGGACAGGCCGCGGGTGGTGTCCATCCGCATATCCAGCGGTCCGTCGCGCATAAATGAGAATCCCCGCATCGGATCGTCCAGCTGCGGGGAAGAGACGCCCAAATCCAGCAGAATCCCGTCTATGCGTCCGGTCAGTTCCCGCTCGGCCATGTACTCGGCCAGAGCGGAAAACGGGCCGTGAATCGCGCTGAACCGGGTGTCTTGCAGCGCACGCGCGGCTTCAATGGCCTGCGGGTCGCGATCGATAGCCAGCAGCCGTCCTTCCGCGCCCAGGCGGGACAGGATAAGACGTGAATGACCACCGCGCCCGAAGGTGCCGTCGATGTAAATACCATCGGGGCGTATATTCAGGCCGTTAACCGCTTCATCCAGCAAGACGGTGGTGTGTTGATAAGTTTCTGCCATAGCTATAGAGACAAGTCTTGTAGTCGCACAGAAAGCGGTTCCTGTGCCGACAGTTCAGCGTCTATATCGTCCTTGACTTGTTGATACCAGGTCTGTTCATCCCACAACTCAAACTTATTGAATTGTCCGACCAGCATCACTTGTTTGGTAAGTCCGGCATGCAGCCGTAATGTTTGCGCGATTAACAACCGACCGGCGCCGTCCATCTGACATTCACTGGCATGCCCCAGCAACAAACGCTGAACACGGCGTTCGGCGGGATTCATACTCGACAGGCGCGACAGCTTTTGTTCAATGGTTTCCCATTCAGGCAGCGGGTAAAGCAACAGGCATGGTTGGTGAAGGTCAATGGTGCAGACCATCAAGCCCTCCGTTTCCTCAATCAGCTTATCCCGGTAACGGGTCGGCACGGCGAGCCTGCCTTTGCTGTCGAGATTAACCAACGTTGCCCCACGGAACATATGCTGATTTACCCCTCTAAAACCCTTTTCACCACATTATCCCACTTATTCCCACGCAAAAGAGTGTACGAATGGTATTAAAACATTGTCAAGCTACTAAAGAGCAAGAAGGGGATTATTTATGCATGAAATAAGACACTCTGAAGGGAATTAGTTGAAGAAGGGTAAAAAAGTATACAAATAACATCATGATATTCATAAAGAGGGCATTCTGATAAAAAATACGTAAATTTGTGATATATCCCAAAACCCATCTCCCGATGGGGGGCGGATCGTCCGGCGGGCTGATTATACGCCATCCGCGGCGAGGCGCTCAATCGGCATCTGACCCAGAAACGCGCCCGATTTGTTTAACATCAGGTTTTTTTTAAAACCGTTACTTTTCGCTAAATGAAATTGTCAGCGAAATATAACGATGCCGCCGGTATAAATTAAAACCCGTTTTTGCCGCAAAAATAGGTCTGCGGCTGGCGATTTTCTCTGCATTTTTTAATTTGTTGCCAGACCGTTTATTCCATTAAACCGGAATTATCCTAAAAGATCCTTCTTTGAAGAAATACCCCTACCCTCTTTGCGTTTAACCACGAGCTAAAAGTACCGTCGCAAACGCCATGTTTATAACTATATGTAAATTATATGTTTTATCATCCAGGCCGAGGTTAATAGTCCGCTTCTCGCCAAAAAAATATTTTTACAGTGCATTGGTCCAATTTAATATTAAAAATAAAGATAAATCACTAGTTAACTAGACACATCCAGTGATGTAACCTATATCATATTAAATAAGCATCATAATACGCTATGTTGGCTAATCGTTAAATCCGAAACATTTAGCCCACTTTTTATTCTGGAGCCCTGCTATGTTTTCCCGTTCGTCTCGTTTACGCATGGCCGCGGCCGATACGTTTGCTTTAGTGGTGTATTGTTTTATAGCCGGGATGGCTATCGAGATTTTCATGTCGGGAATGAGCGTGGAGCAGTCCCTTTCCTCGCGGCTGGTTTCGGTACCGGTGAATATTGCCATTGCGTGGCCGTTCGGCCAGTACCGCGATGCGGCGCTGCGTCTGGCCCGGCGTTACGGTCCCGATTCGTTCTGGACCCGCAATGTCGCCGACCTGTTGGCCTATGTCAGTTTCCAGTCACCGGTTTACGCCGTTATTCTCTGGTCGGTGGGAGCGGATATGCAGCAAATGATGACCGCCGTGGCGTCCAATGCCGTCGGTTCGATGATATTGGGCGTGGCTTATGGCTATTTTCTCGAGTATTGCCGCCGGCTGTTCCACGTGGCGGGTTACGTCAATTAATTCACATGGCTCCCCCGTTTCGGAGCCATGGTGTCAATACTATTTTCCTTGTCTCAGGCGCGGCTAAGGGAACCGCGCCGAAAAAGGCTGCGCCGCAAACGCGTCAATCCGGGTTTGGGCCGATGGGGTTCATCCAGGCTTGCCAATACCAGTTCCAGCACCCGTTCCGCCACTTCCCGGTGGCGCTGCGCCACCGCAAGCACCGGGCATTCCAGGAAATCCAGCAGTTCGTTATCACCGAAGGTGGCGATGGCCAAATCCGGCGGCAGACGCCCGCTGCGTTTTAGAGTCACGTCCATGACGCCCTGCAGCAGGGAAAACGAGGTGGTGAAGATAGCCTGCGGCATCGGATGGCTTTCCAGATAATGGCTGAACAGCGCCGCCGAGGACGAACGCTCGTAGCTGTTGGCATACAGGTAATCGGGCTGCCGGGCATCGTCACCCCATCCCTGCCGGAAACCTTGCTCGCGTAAAAAACTCACCGACAGTTCCGGCAACGCGCCGAGATAGAGCACCTGCTTGCCGGGGAACGTGCGCAGTTCCCGGGACAGCATTTCCGCATCCTCCTGATCCGCACCCACCACGCTGATAAAATGCTCGCGATCGAGGGCGCGATCCAACGCCACGATGGGAAAGGGGTCATCGGCCCAGCGTTGATAAAAGGGGTGTTCCGGCGGCAGGGCGGTGGAGACGATGATAGCATCCACCTGCCGTTGCAACAGGTGTTCGACGCAGCGCATCTCATTATCCGGCTGATCTTCGGAACAGGCGATCAGCAGTTGATAACCGCGCTGGCGCGCCTGCCGCTCAAGATAATTGGCGATACGGGTATAACTGGTATTTTCCAGATCCGGGATGACCAGACCTATGGAGCGCGTTCTACCTGCCCTGAGGCCGGCGGCAACCGCATTGGGATGGTAGTTATGCTCACGCACCACCGCCATCACCTTTTCCACGGTTTTATCGCTGACGCGGTACTGTTTCGCTTTGCCGTTAATCACATAACTGGCGGTTGTGCGCGAAACACCAGCCAGGCGCGCGATTTCATCCAGTTTCACAGAGACTCCTTTGCGCTGATGATAAGGTTAAAAATTACCCTAGATATCCATAATCCCATCGGGGAATTAAACTATGCTACAACTATCAGCAGAAAACGCTAAGAAGTAAATGTAAGAGATGAGATAGCCGAAGTAAGATAAGCCTCTGAATGGAGAGGCTCTGTTACCCGGGCAGGCCGCCCGGGCCGGCAATCAGCGCATCACCTTGTCGCCGCGGGAGAGACCGACGATGCCGGAACGGGCTACCTCGACAATTTCCCCCACCTCGCGAATAGTGGCCAAAAACGCGTCCAGTTTGTCGCTGGTGCCGGTTAACTGAACGGTATACAGCGAGGGGGTCACATCCACGATTTGCCCGCGGAATATATCGGCGCAGCGTTTGACTTCCTCGCGCATCCCGCCGCTTGCCTGCACCTTCACCAGCATGATTTCCCGTTCCACATGGGTTCCCGCGCCTTGACCCAGTTCGCTGACCCGCAGCACGTCCACCAGTTTGTGCAGCTGTTTTTCGATTTGTTCAAGCACCTTGGCATCGCCCATGGTCTGGATGGTCATGCGCGACAGGGTGGGATCGTCGGTAGGCGCCACGGTCAGGCTTTCGATATTATAACCGCGCTGGGCAAACAGACCGATAACCCGCGATAAAGCGCCCGATTCATTTTCCAATAATACCGATAAAATCCGGCGCATAATCACGTCCTCTCCGTTTTGCTTAACCACATTTCGTCCATGCCGCCGCCGCGAATCTGCATGGGGTAGACATGTTCCGTACCATCAACCATTACATCGACGAACACCAGGCGATTCTTTTGCGCCAGGGCGGCGGTAAGCTTTGGCTCCAGCTCTTCCGGCGTTTGAATGGAAATCCCCACATGACCGTAGGCTTCCGCCAGTTTGACGAAATCCGGCAGCGATTCCATATAGGACTGGGAGTGGCGCCCGGAATAGATCATATCCTGCCACTGCTTGACCATGCCCAGGTAACGGTTGTTCAAACTCACCACTACCACCGGTAATCCGTACTGCAAGGCGGTTGAGAGTTCCTGGATATTCATCTGGATGCTGCCGTCGCCGGTGACGCAAATCACCGTTTCCTCGGGCAGAGCCAATTTCACCCCCAGGGCTGCCGGCAGGCCGAAGCCCATGGTGCCCAGACCGCCGGAATTGATCCAGCGCCGGGGTTTATCGAACGGATAATAGAGCGCGGCGAACATCTGGTGCTGTCCCACATCGGAGGCCACATAAGCGTCGCCGCCGGTGAGGCGATACAGCGTTTCAATGACCGCCTGGGGTTTGATTTTGCCGCTGTGGTGGTCATAGTTCAGACAGTGGCGGCCGCGCCACTGCTCAATGTCCTGCCACCAGTCGCGCAGCGCATCGAAGGGCTGCCGTTTATCGTTCTGATCCAGCTGTTCCAGCATTTGAATCAGCACCTGCCGGGCATCGCCGACAATGGGTATATCCGCCGTCACGGTTTTGGAAATCGACGCCGGGTCCACGTCGATGTGCAATACCTGGGCATCGGGGCAGTACTTCAGCAGATTATTGGTGGTGCGATCGTCGAAACGCACGCCGACGGCAAAGATCACATCGGCCCGGTGCATGGCCATATTCGCTTCATAGGTGCCGTGCATTCCCAGCATGCCGAGGCTCTGTCGATGGGTACCGGGGAAACTGCCCAGGCCCATCAGCGAACTTACCACCGGAATATTCAGCTTTTCCGCCAGTTGGCGTAGCTCCTGGTAACAGCCTGAGGTTATCGCTCCGCCGCCGGTATAGATAACCGGCCGTTCGGCGGCCAGCAGGGTTTGCAGCGCCCGGCGAATCTGCCCTTTATGGCCGTGCACGGTGGGGTTATAGGAGCGCATCGATACCGAATCGGGATAGAGATAAGGCAATTTCACCGCCGGGCTGAGGATATCCTTGGGCAAATCCACCACCACCGGTCCGGGGCGGCCGGTGGAGGCCAGATAGAAAGCCTTTTTCAGCACGCCGGGGATATCCTCGGTCTTTTTCACCAGGTAACTGTGTTTCACCACCGGGCGGGAGATGCCCACCATGTCGCATTCCTGGAACGCGTCATAACCAATAAGCTGACTTGCCACCTGGCCGGAAATCACCACCAGCGGGATGGAGTCCATATAGGCGGTGGCAATACCGGTGATGGCATTGGTGGCGCCGGGTCCGGATGTCACCAGCACCACGCCCACCTTGCCGGTAGCGCGGGCATAGCCGTCGGCCATATGAGCCGCGCCCTGCTCATGGCGCACCAAAATATGTTCAATCCCACCGACCGTATGCAATGCATCGTAAATATCCAATACGGCCCCGCCGGGATAACCGAATATATGTTTAACGCCCTGATCGATCAACGACCGGACCACCATCTCGGCTCCTGACAACATCTCCATGGGTTTGCCTCCAGGCTTACGTAGGTTCTGCGACAGCGGCAATGCCGACTGTCGCTTGGCACAGGGAAATTATCAGTAATGACACCCTGAATGACTGCTTATTATTAATTTATGACCGGTAACGATAGCGCCTGTTGATGAACCAGGCAATTGCCAAAAATATTGTCGGCCTAAGATGAATTACATATAGTTCCGCACAATGATGAGTTAATGGCAGATTAAACTGGTAAATTTCCGAAAATGACTTCCCGGCACTGCCTCTGTAAACAATTACGGAGCTTAACATTGCCGCTTCAAGGAAGACATTTGTCCCCCGGTAATAAGCATTATGTATGAAATGTTGACATCGAAGAACGATTCATGTACCAATAAATACCAATAACCATTCATGACCTGGACGCCGATATAACATGTTCGTTTCTACCCGTCTACTAAGCCTACTACTACTCGCACCCTTGATGCGCGGTATGCTGGTACACGGAGTTTAGAACTGACTCAAACGTCCCAGATAAAAACCCGCGCATTGCGCGGGTTTTTTTATGCCCGCAATGCGCCCCGAACTGCGAATCAGAGTAGCGAAACAGGAACAGGATATGAGCCAACAAGTTATTATTTTCGATACCACGCTGCGCGACGGAGAACAGGCGTTGCAGGCCAGCCTCAGCGTCAAGGAAAAATTGCAAATCGCCCTGGCGCTGGAAAGGATGGGCATCGATATCATGGAAGTGGGCTTCCCGGTCTCTTCGCCGGGGGATTTTGAATCGGTACAAACCATCGCCCGGCAGATCAAAAACAGCCGGGTCTGCGGCCTGGCCCGCTGCGTGGAGAAAGATATCGACGTCGCCGCCGAAGCGCTGCGGGTTGCCGAGGCATTTCGTATTCATGTTTTCCTGGCGACGTCCACCCTGCATATTGAATCCAAACTCAAGCGCAGCTTCGAGCAGGTGATGGAAATGGCGGTGCAGTCGGTCAAACGCGCGCGCAACTATACCGACGACGTGGAGTTCTCCTGTGAAGACGCCGGCCGCACGCCCATTGATAATCTGTGCCGGATCGTCGAGGCGGCCATTACCGCCGGCGCCCGCACCATTAATATTCCGGACACCGTCGGCTATACCACTCCCCTGCAATTCAGCGGCATCATTACCTCTCTGTTCCAGCGTGTGCCCAATATCGATAAAGCCATCATTTCCGTACACTGCCATGACGATTTAGGCATGGCGACGGGCAACTCTATCGCCGCGGTACAGGCCGGGGCGCGTCAGGTGGAGGGCACGCTGAACGGCATCGGCGAACGGGCCGGCAACACCGCGCTGGAAGAAGTGATCATGGCCATTAAAGTGCGCGAGGACATCATGGGCGTGCACACCAATATCAACCATCAGGAAATTTACCGTACCAGCCAAATCGTCAGCCAGCTGTGCAATATGCCGATCCCGGCCAACAAGGCGGTGGTGGGCTCCAACGCCTTTGCCCACTCTTCCGGAATCCATCAGGACGGGGTGCTGAAAAACCGGCAAAACTACGAAATCATGACGCCGGAAAGCATCGGCTTGAAAGAGGTGCAACTGAACCTGACCTCGCGCTCCGGCCGCGCGGCGGTGAAACACCGCATGCATGAAATGGGCTATCAGGAACAGGATTATAACCTGGACGAGCTGTACGCCGCCTTCCTCAAACTGGCGGATAAAAAGGGCCAGGTGTTCGACTATGATTTGGAAGCGTTGGCCTTTATCAGCAAGCAACAGGAAGAGCCCGAGCATTTCCGCCTGGACTCTTTTAGCGTACAGTCCGGCTCCCATGATATCGCCACCGCCTCGGTACAACTGGCCTGCGGCGATGAGGTCACGGCGGAAGCCGCCACCGGCAACGGCCCGGTGGACGCGGTATACCAGGCGCTGAACCGCATTACCGGCTATTCCATCACCCTGCAAAAATACCAGCTGACCGCCAAGGGTCACGGCCGGGATGCGCTGGGCCAGGTGGATATCGTGGTGGATTACCAGGGCCGCCGGTTCCACGGCGTCGGTTTGACCACCGACATTATCGAGTCCTCGGCCAAGGCCATGGTGCACGTCATGAACAATATCTGGCGGGCGCAGCAGGTGGAAATCGAACTGCAGCGTCTGCAGGGACAAAACAATAAACGGGATTATCAGGAAACGGTGTAAACATGAGCAAGAACTATCATATTGCGGTATTGCCGGGAGACGGCATTGGTCCGGAAGTCATGGCGCAGGCCTATAAGATTTTAGCCGCGGTGCGCGAACGTTTCGCGCTGCGGATTACCACCAGCGAATACGATGTGGGCGGCGCGGCCATCGACAGGCACGGCAATCCGCTGCCCGACGTCACCATCGCCGGCTGCGAGCAGGCCGACGCCATTTTGTTCGGCTCGGTGGGCGGTCCGAAATGGGAACACCTGCCGCCGGCCGAGCAGCCGGAACGCGGCGCGTTATTGCCGTTGCGCAAGCACTTCAAACTGTTCAGCAATTTGCGTCCGGCCCGTCTTTATCCGGGATTGGAGGCTTTTTGCCCGTTGCGCGCCGACATTGCCGCCCGGGGTTTCGATATTTTGTGCGTGCGGGAACTCACCGGCGGGATTTATTTCGGCCAGCCCAAAGGCCGCGAAGGCAGCGGCATGCATGAACGCGCCTTCGATACCGAAGTGTACTACCGTTTCGAAATCGAGCGCATTGCCCGTATCGCCTTTGAATCCGCCCGCAAGCGTCGCCACAAGGTCACCTCCATCGACAAGGCCAATGTGCTGCAAACGTCCATTATGTGGCGGGAAATCGTCAACGAAGTCGGGAAGGATTATCCCGACGTCGCCCTGTCGCACTTATATATCGACAACGCCACCATGCAGTTGATCAAAGATCCTTCGCAGTTCGATGTGCTGCTGTGCTCAAATCTGTTCGGCGACATTTTATCGGATGAATGCGCCATGATCACCGGCTCCATGGGCATGCTGCCTTCCGCCAGCCTGAACGACCAGGGCTTTGGTTTATATGAACCCGCCGGCGGTTCCGCACCGGATATCGCCGGTAAAAACATCGCCAACCCGGTGGCGCAGATTCTTTCCGCCGCGCTGTTGATGCGCTACAGCCTGGGCCTGGACGACGCCGCCGACGCCATCGAGCAAGCGGTGAACCGGGCGCTGGCCGCCGGTCACCGTACCGCGGACTTGGCTGGCGACGGCCAAGGGGTCGGCACCGACGAAATGGGTACCATTATTGCCGGTTATATTACTCAAGGGGCATGAATATTATGGGCAAGTCGTTATACCAAAAATTATATGATGCGCATGTGGTTTATCAGGCGCCGGACGAAACACCATTGTTATACATTGACCGCCATTTGGTGCACGAAGTGACTTCTCCCCAGGCATTCGACGGATTGCGCGCCATGGGCCGTCCGGTACGCCAGCCGGGTAAGACCTTCGCCACCATGGATCACAATGTCTCCACCCAGACCCGTGACATCAACGCCAGCGGCGAAATGGCCCGCATCCAGATGCAGGAACTGATCAAGAACTGTGCTGAGTTCGGCGTTCAGCTTTACGATTTGAACCATCCCTACCAAGGTATCGTGCATGTGATAGGCCCGGAACAGGGCATGACCCTGCCGGGCATGACCATCGTTTGCGGCGACTCCCATACCGCTACCCACGGGGCGTTCGGTGCGTTGGCCTTCGGCATCGGCACTTCGGAAGTAGAACATGTGCTGGCCACCCAGACCCTGAAACAGGGCCGCGCCAAGACCATGAAAGTGGAAGTCACCGGCAAGGCCGCCGTAGGCATAACCGCCAAGGATATTGTATTGGCGGTTATCGGCAAGATCGGTTCTGCCGGCGGCACCGGACATGTGGTGGAATTCTGTGGCGACGCCATCACCGCCCTGAGCATGGAAGGCCGCATGACGCTGTGCAATATGGCTATCGAAATGGGCGCCAAGGCCGGACTGGTGGCCCCCGATGATACTACTTTCGCCTATCTGCAGGGCCGTCAGTTTGCGCCGAAAGGCGATAGCTGGCCGCAGGCGGTGGCCTATTGGAAGACCTTGCGCTCCGATGACGACGCGGTATTCGACAAAATCGTTACCCTGAGCGCTGAAGATATCGCGCCGCAGGTGACCTGGGGCACCAACCCCGGCCAGGTTATCGCCATCAATCAGAATATCCCCTCGCCGGAGTCATTCAGCGATCCGGCGGAGCGTAACTCCGCCGCCAAGGCGCTGGCCTATATGGATTTGCAGCCGGGCATCCGTCTGACCGACGTGGCCATTGACAAGGTGTTTATCGGATCTTGCACCAACTCCCGCATCGAGGATCTGCGCGCGGCGGCTGCCATCGCCAAAGGCCGTCAGGTGGCCCCGGGCGTGCAGGCCATCGTGGTGCCGGGTTCCGGTCCGGTTAAGGCACAGGCGGAAGCCGAAGGGCTGGACAAAGTGTTTATCGACGCCGGTTTTGAATGGCGCCTGCCCGGCTGCTCCATGTGCCTGGCGATGAACAATGACCGCCTGAACCCCGGCGAACGCTGCGCATCCACCAGCAATCGTAATTTCGAAGGCCGCCAGGGCCGCGGCGGACGCACGCATCTGGTGAGTCCGGCCATGGCGGCGGCGGCGGCGGTCACCGGGCATTTTGCCGATATTCGCGAATTGAATTAAGGGAGTCAGCAACATGGCAAAATTTACACAACATACCGGACTGGTGGCGCCGTTGGATGCCGCGAATGTGGATACCGACGCCATCATTCCAAAGCAATTTTTGCAGAAAGTCACCCGCACCGGCTTCGGCCAGCACTTGTTCAACGACTGGCGTTTTCTCGATAATGCCGGTCAGCAGCCCAATCCCGACTTTGTGCTGAATAAGCCCCGTTATCGCGGCGCCAGTATCTTGCTGGCCCGGGAAAACTTCGGCTGCGGCTCTTCCCGCGAACATGCGCCCTGGGCTTTGACCGATTATGGCTTCAAGGTGGTAATCGCCCCGAGCTTCGCCGATATTTTTTACGGCAACAGCTTTAGCAGCCAATTGCTGCCGGTGGCCCTGCCCGCTGAACAGGTGGATGAGCTGTTTACTTTGGTGAACGCTCAAGAAGGCACGACCTTTACCGTGGATCTTGAACGGCAGCAGGTGATTGCCGGCGATAAAACCTATCCGTTCGAAATAGATGCTTTTCGCCGTCATTGCATGATCAACGGCCTCGACAGCATCGGCCTGACGCTGCAGCACGAGACCGCCATTACCGAGTACGAAGCCAAGCAGCCGGTGTTTCTGCAATAGCCTGTAGTGATTTTCACCGTGTTTAAGACACAGGTCCTTCCGTCGTCTGACATTCTGTTGCAAGCCGGGGAGTTCCATTCTCCGGCTTTTATTTGCTGGGAAGAGGATACAGAGTCCGTTTTATTGGCAGGCTGGCCTTAGTGTGAGATTGCCGGCGGCGGCGGCTTGTTCAAAAGCTGCTTTTATCTGGCGCATACCTTCAATCTTTCTTTCTTTGACGGTCATTTTTTATTTCAGAAACATCGGGTTTTAAATGCATAACCTCTACCTCCTTCACCAAGATCGGTGGATACTTCGTATATTACATCGTCAAACGAGCGCTGTAAAATACGGTGATAAAAGCGTCTTAACCTTTGATTTTCGGCTATGGCGAAATAAGCTTTAGCGGCATAAGTATTATAGTGCAACGTTATAATTTTTGCAGCCTGCGCGTCAGTTCATTTAGAAACCTCAAGCCATACTGGCAGGCGCCTTTACGGGCGGCGCATAAAAGTATTGTTTATGTAATTATCTAAACGATCAAATTTGATATCATAACTATTAGTAGGGATACTAAATCCAGCTTCTTGGCATCGATACTGATGATAATCCTCATCGCGCACATCCACCATGGAGAAGATAACCAAAACTCACAGCCTTGTACAATAAAATCATAACGGTGACAAATCATGTCACCACAATAAAACTCAATAAAATTTTTCGGTGAATCACCCGGCATATTATTCAATCATTGTGGTAGACAGACAGATCATCTTAATTGGCAAACCCATAAAACAACACTTATTTTACATTAATTTTCAATAATATAACAGGTTTTATCATATAGTCAGCAATAGATGATCAGCATAATTAATATCTGGGACATGACGCCAATTGGCTCTTCTCGGTGCGCCAATCGATACGGGCTATTCGAGGCTGCGTTTAAGTATTTTATAGCTGATGCCTCATAAATTTTTCACAAAAACCTTTACATTAAATATCTATAAATATCTTCACCCGCCTCTGAGATACTTTTACCCCTGACATTAAAAACCGGCAAGCTCTCGCTTCCCGGCTGGTTAATTTCACCAATACTCACAAGCTTACGTTTATCAAAGCAGCAAAATCCTTTTTATTGCTCCATACCACGGATACTCTATTCATGGAATATTATATCCAGTGCTGGTATTCGTTTTCCGACATCTTATCGATGTGCCACTGGGTTACCTGTAATAACCGTGCCATCCTTGCTGCGCTTGAAGCCTTATCAGGGCGGCCGCCTTTACCTATGGCACGCAGATAACATTGATAGAATCGTCGTAACATCGTTTTTTTCATCTGTTTGCCCCCGTCGCCTCCTTTCGATGCTCCCCTTTCGACAAAAGCATTATCGGCTTATTATAGCGGAAGAAAAATAGACGGCTTTCGAAGGAGAGTTCCTCTTTTATGACTTCATCCCGCTTGCATCAGCAATTTATCCGCCTGTGGCAAAGCTGCCAGGGGCAGGAGCAAGAGACCACCCTGCAGGATTTGGCGCTGGTGCTCAGCTGCTCTCGGCGCCATGTCCGTTCCCTGCTGAAAGCGATGCAGGATATGGGCTGGCTGGAGTGGCGTTCCCAGGCCGGACGCGGCAAACACTCACATCTCCGGTTTCTTTATACCGGCCTGGCGTTGCAACAGCAGCGGGCCGAAGACCTGCTGGAGCAGGATCGCATCGACCAGTTGGTGCAATTGGTGGGGGACAAAGATGTAGTGCGCCAGATGCTGTTGTCCCATGTGGGCCGCAGCTTCCGGCAAGGCAAGCATATTCTGCGGGTCCTCTACTATCGTTCACTGCAAAATTTGCTGCCCGGCACGCCGCTGCGCCGCTCGGAGAACCATGTGGTACGGCAGATCTTCAGCGGCCTGACCCGGATAAATGAGGAAAATGGGGAACTGGAGCCGGATCTGGCCCACCATTGGCAGCGGGTCTCGGCGCTCCATTGGCGTTTTTATCTGCGCCCGGCCATTCAATTTCATCATGGACGCGAGCTGACCACCGACGATGTGCGCCTGTCGCTGCTGCGCCTGACAGACCAGCCGCTGTTCAGCCATCTGGATAGCGTCGACTCGGCTACCGCCAATACCGTTGATATCACCCTGTCCGCGCCGGACGAATGGCTGCCCTGGCTGCTGAGCAGCGTATCGGCCATGATCTTGCCGCAGGAGTGGCAAACATTACCTGATTTTACCCGACGTCCCATCGGCACCGGGCCCTATGCCGTAGTCAACAATGGCCCGAGCCAGCTGAAAATCCGGGCTTTTGATGACTATTTCGGCTATCGAGCACTGATTGATGAGGTGAATATCTGGGTATTGCCGGATCTTACCGCTGAGCTGACCTACTCAGGGGTGCAACTGCAAGGAGACGACAGCGGCCATGATGAGCTGGAAACCCGCCTGGGGGACGGCTGCTATTTTATTCTGTTCGATCAGCGCTCGCCGCTGATGCAAAACCCGGAACATCGCCGCTGGCTCTGCGAAAACATCGACCCGATATCCATGCTGGTGCAGGCCGGACCGGCCTATCAGCACTACTGGTCGCCGGCCTACGGTATCCTGCCGCGCTGGCACCACAACAAGGTCGCCGAGGCGCGCCCGAAACCGTCGGGACTGACCCATCTCAGGCTGACGGTTTACCACGCCCATTCCGAATTTGATGATTTATGCCGCGCCTTGACCGAGGTCCTGGCACGACTGGATATCCAGTTGACCGTCAACACCCTGAACTACGAAGCCTGGCATCAGGGCGCGGCGCAGAGCGACATTTGGCTTGGCAGCGCCAACTTCTCCCCGCCGCTGGAATTCTCGCTGTTCGCTACCTTCTATGAAATGCCGTTACTGCATCACTGCCTGCAAACTGATTTCGCCCGGATAGCGCAAACCTGGCGCAGCCGGCAATTACCGCTGGCGGAGTGGTGCAGCGCGCTGGTCACCGATTATCGCCTGCACCCTCTGTTTCACCACCGGATGATATTGCAAGGGCAACGCAGCATGCGCGGCGTGCGCATGAATGCCCTCGGCTGGTTCGATTTCAAATCCGCCTGGTTTGCGCCGCCGGATTCCTAAACGCTGTCAAGAGGCGAACAAACCCACTACAATGAACGCGTTCTCAACGGGGTGCGATTTTTTCCGGCACTATGCCGCCGGTGAATTTCGCTGAGACCACACCCGTCGAACCTGATCCGGTTAATACCGGCGAAGGGATTTGAGAGCGCGCCGCGCTGCCTCAGAACTCCTTTGCCATACTTCTTTTCAGGAGCGCAACGTGATAAAAAAATGGTTACCTTCCCTTATTTTACTGGCTTCCATACCCGCATGGGCAAAACCCGTATTGACGGTTTACACCTATGATTCATTCGCCTCCGAATGGGGCCCCGGCCCGGCTATTAAAAAGGCCTTTGAAGCCCAATGCGGCTGTGAACTGAAATTCATCGTCCAGGAAGACGGCGTCGCGCTGCTCAATCGCCTGCGCATCGAAGGGAAAAAAAGCAGTGCGGATGTGGTGGTGGGGTTGGATGATAATCTGATCCAGGCCGCCCAGGATACCCATCTGTTTAAACCCCATAACGTGGATACCGCAGGACTTATCCTGCCCGGAGGCTGGCATGACGCTACTTTTCTGCCTTTTGATTACGGCTATTTCGCCTTTGTCTACGATAAAAACAAGCTTAAAAATCCCCCCGCCAGCCTGCATGAGCTTATCGATGGCCCGGCGCCGCTGAAAATCATCTATGAAGATCCCCGCACCAGCACCCCCGGACTGGGTTTACTGCTGTGGGTGCAAAAAGTCTATGGCGACGACGCGCCACAGGCCTGGCAACGTCTGGCGAAAAAGACCGTTACCGTGCCCAAGGGCTGGAGCGAGGCCTATGGGCTGTTCCTGAAAGGGGAAGCGGATATGGTGCTCAGCTACACCACCTCGCCGGCCTACCATATAGTGGAAGAGAAAAAGGATAATTACGCCGCAGCGTCCTTCAGCGAAGGGCATTACGTGCAGGTGGAAGTGGCCGGCCAACTGGCCGCCAGTAAAAATCCCGAGCTGGCGCAGCAGTTTATGCATTTTATGGTGACGCCGGCCTTCCAGCAGACCATCCCCACCGGCAACTGGATGTACCCGGTGATAAAGACTCCGCTGCCGGCCGGTTTTGACCAGCCGCCGCAAAAAACGCTGTCCTATACGCCGCAGGAAGTGGCGAAACAACGGAACAATTGGACCCAGACATGGCTGCGCGCCGTCAGCCAATAATCCCCCGCTGGCTGTGGCCGGGACTGTTGGCGGCCGCGCTGCTGGCCGCCATTGCGCTGTCGGCCGTCGGCGCGTTATGGATCAATGCCCCGGCCACCCAATGGCGGGATATGCTGACCGACGGCTATCTTCGCCATGTGCTGCGTTTTACCCTCTGGCAGGCGCTGCTGTCGGCGGTACTGTCGGTCTTGCCGGCGATTTTTCTCGCCCGGGCGCTTTTTCGCCGTCGTTTCCCCGGCCGCCTGCTGCTGCTGCGCTTTTGCGCCATGACGCTGGTGATGCCGGTGCTGGTGGCGGTATTCGGTATATTGGACGTTTACGGCCGCCAGGGCTGGCTGGCGCAGATAAGCGCGGCGCTGCACTTGCCTTATGGTTTCTCCCCCTATGGTTTGCCGGGTATCCTGCTGGCCCATGTCTTTTTTAACCTGCCGCTGGCGACGCGGCTGCTGCTACAGGGACTGGAAAGTATCCCGGTGGAACAGCGCCAGCTGGCGGCACAGCTCAATATCAGCGGCTGGAATTTTTTCCGGCTGCTGGAGTGGCCCTGGTTGCGCCGTCAGCTACTGCCGGCGGCGGCGCTGATTTTTATGCTGTGCTTCGCCAGTTTCGCCACCGTGCTATCCCTGGGGGGCGGGCCCGGAGCCACCACCATCGAACTGGCCATTTACCAAGCGCTGAGCTACGACTACGATCCCGGCCGCGCGGCGCTGCTGGCATTGCTGCAAATGATCTGCTGCCTGGGCCTGGTACTGTTCAGCCAGCGTCTGGCCAAGGCTTTTCCGGTGGGGGACACCCGGCCGTCAGCCTGGCGCAATCCCCGCGACAGGCACCGGGGAAGAATCATCGACGGGATCGTTATCGTCATGGCATTACTCTTGTTGCTGCCCCCCTTGCTGGCGGTGGTCGCCGACGGTATCAACCGCGACCTTGCCTCGGCCCTGGCCCGGCCGGCCTTATGGTCGGCCATGCTCACCTCGTTACGGATTGCCCTCGGCGCCGGCCTGCTGTGTATTACCCTAACGCTGATGCTGTTATGGAGCAGCCGGGAACTGCGGTTACGCCGTTCTTTATGGGGAGCGCAAATGCTCGACCTGAGCGGCATGCTGATCCTGGCGATGCCGGGCATTGTCCTGGCCGCCGGCTTCTTTCTGCTGGCCAATAACAGCGTCGGGCTACCGCAGTCACCCTATGGGCTGGTGATACTGACCAACGCCCTGATGGCCGTACCCTATGCGTTGAAAATTCTGGAAACACCGATGCTGGACGTGGCGGAGCGTTACAACCGTCTGTGCCTGTCCCTGGGCATCCGGGGCGCGGCGCGGTTAAACGTGGTGGAGTGGCGGGCGCTGCGACAGCCCATCGGACGGGCGATGGCCTTTGCCAGCATTCTTTCCATCGGGGATTTCGGCGTGGTGGCCCTGTTCGGCAACGAACATTTCCGCACCCTGCCTTACTACCTCTATCAGCAAATCGGCGCCTACCACAGTCAGGACGGAGCGGTGAGCGCGCTGGTCCTGCTGCTGCTGTGCTTTATACTGTTTTCCGTCATTGAAAAACTCTCGGAGTCCCATGATCCAGCTTGATAACGTGACCTATCTTTACCGTCATCTGCCGATGCGTTTCGATCTGCGGCTGGCGGCGGGTGAAAAGGTCGCGGTGCTCGGGCCGAGCGGCGCGGGGAAAAGCACGCTGCTCAATCTCATCGCCGGCTTTTTATCGCCGGACTGCGGCCGGATAGCGCTGAACGGCGAGGATCACAGTAACACCCCGCCCGATCGGCGACCGGTATCCATGCTGTTCCAGGAAAACAACCTGTTTGCTCATCTTACGGTGGCGGACAACATCGGCCTCGGCCTGCATCCCGGCCTGCGGCTCACCGCCGAACAACGGGATCGGGTGCAAGGCGTGGCGCTGCAGGTGGGGCTTGAAGACCTGCTACAGCGGTTGCCGGGCCAGCTCTCCGGCGGCCAGCGCCAGCGGGCGGCGCTGGCGCGCTGTCTGGTACGGGATCGGCCGATTCTGTTGCTGGACGAGCCGTTTTCCGCTCTGGACCCGGCGCTGCGCAACGATATGCTGCAACGGGTGGAGGAGGTCTGCAACCAGCGCGGCCTGACGCTGCTGATGGTATCGCACAATCTGGATGACGCCGTGCGCATCGCGCCGCGCACCCTGCTGATCGTGGACGGTCGTATTTATTATGACGGTACGACCCGTCCCCTGGCCTCGGGAGACGCGCCCGAGGCCGCCGTATTGGGTATCAAGCCCGGCGACGGCGGCAGATAGCAAGCAGGTAGCCATGGGCGACAAACGCTCCCGCTCCTCACGCTCGTCCGAAGGCCGCATGCTTGCATGCTTGCACGATTGCACGATTGCACGATTGCACGATTGCACGATTGCACGATTGCACGATTGCACGATTGCGGCAGGCTTGGTGATATTTTGGTGATATCGCAATTTTGCTCGCCAGATTATATGCTTATAATAATCAATATTATTGCCCAGGCACAACGGTCCGGCAATAATTAGCACTATGATTGGGTTAAATGACCGAATATGGCACTCTTGAAGCACTTCACATTATTTTCTTTCATTCATAATATGATCTGAAATGAGTGAAAGATTTTATGTATCTTTCATTTCCAATAATACTTGGAGCAGGATATACCGCTAAAAAATTTAGATAAAAATAATGCTTATCTTCTATAATTCATAGAGTTACATCAATATTTCTCGTTCGCCGACACCAGGATACTTAAATCATGTTAAATATCAATCACGGCAAAATAGATCACTATGCGCAGCAAGGTGTCGAATACCTCTATATCGTATTCAAGGTGTTAAAAAAAAATGGTAACTTTTGCACTTATCAAGCTGAAGCACAGCATATAAAAACATTATTGAATAGAAACATAACCACTTGCGATGTACATAAATTATTGGAAAAGACCGCTAGGTCTTATCCGGCGAATTCATCCGCCGTGGACGAAATTTATGGTTTTGATCGCTATTTTAAAGTTGTTTTGTCAGAGGTTAACCCCAGCGCTAATCATATCAATGCCATTTTACAGCTTATCGCCGAACAGGATTTTATAGAATTGGTCTATCCGGCCGGCAAACCTGTGGATGCCTCGGCAGGCATAAATTTTCACCATGATCCTCGCCAGCATGGTGATGGGTGCAATACCGAGTTCATTACGACCGATCTCATTATACCCAATTTTTATCAATACCAGTATTACCTCAGTTCGCCGGCATATAGGACGGGCAATTATAAGATAGGCGGAATATATGTGCATGGCACCTGGGGGACACTTGGCGGGGGTGGAAGTTATGTCACCATCCTGTCACACGAGTTATCCGCTTGGGATACCAGCCACGTCAATTTGCCCCATGAGCGCGCGTTTGTACAGGGAGCGGCAAACATTGATTTTCATGATACCGCTTCCGTCGGCGTGGCGGCAGCAAGGTTTTTGCCGACGGCGACAATGAGCGGGATAGTGGGAATAGCCTATAACGCCCGGGTCGCCTACGCGGCTTGGCCGATAGAAAATATCTATAATGCCTACTATCAGCTGGATGCCGGAGATGTGGTACAAATGGGCATACAGCTCATCGGCGGAACAGAAACGGGGTGTACGGCTGATTGTTATGTCCCGCTGGAGTATAACAATGCCTATTATGATATTATCCGGGCATTAACCGATAAGGGCGTTCATGTTATTATCGCCGCCGGCAACGGGGCGATAAATTTGGATCATGCCGCCTTTAACGGCAAATTTAATCGGAACGTCAGGGATTCCGGCGCAATTTATGTGGGAGCCATCGACCCCACCACCGCGAGACGCGCTTCCTTTAGCAATTACGGCTCGCGTATCGACAGCTCCAGTTGGGGCGCGTACGTCGTCACGACTTTTTACGGCAGCGGAAATCTTTTCAATTATCCCAATGCCTGGTATATCAACAACTACGGCGGCACGTCCTCCGCCAATCCCATTGTCGCCGGCGCCGCGGCCAGCCTGTCTAGTATCGCCAAAGCGAATAACCGGTCGCTCCCCCCCAGATTACTCAGGCAAATATTCACCGAGACAGGTACGGTATTCCAGAATAACGACTCCCTCATCATTGGCACCCAACCCAATCTGTCTGCGGCTTTATCTACTTTCAAAACCATTTCCTGACGTTTTGCTTCATCAACCCGCAAAGGCATATCAATAACAGATATGTCTTTTGCTTATTATGAAGCGACATGAAATCGCCAACATAATCAGAAGCTGAGTACTTTGCAAAACTGAGCGGCATAAACCGGCATCAGCGGATGGCGGATTAACGCCGCGATGACCGCCGCCGTCCCCAGGATGCATAACGGCGTCAGCCAGCGCAGCCTGCGCAAAGGCAGCAGGCGGGCCGCCGGTCGCGTGGATATTTTGTGGCTGCGGCGCCAGCGCCAGATTAGCCAGCCGGTAAGCCAAAATAGCAGCGCCACCGTCAGCAGCAGGGCACGGAATCCGCCGGTATGCTGGCCGTCGGGGATATTGATGGCCACACCCGCCAGGATGCCCGGCATAAAATAGGCCGGCGGCCAGGTCAGGCAGCCAATGATATTGGGCAGCGCAAACTTCAGCGGCGGCAGATCCAGCATGCCGGCCACCATGGGCACCAGCGGCCGGGTGGGGCCGACAAAACGGCCGATCAGCACCGTCATCAGGCTGTGCTGATGCAAGGCATATTCGGTCTTGTTGAGCATGGTGCGGTGTTTTTTTAAAAAAGACCATCTCTTCAAGGGCTTTTTAAAACCATGACCGAGAAAGTAGGATATCCAGTCGCCCAAGAAGCATCCCACAATGCCGGCGGCCCACGCGGGATAAAAACCCAGGGCGCCGCTGCCGATCAGCGCGCCAAGCGTCGCCATCATCACCGTGCCCGGCAATAACAATCCCACCAGGGCCAACGACTCCAAAAATGCCACCAGCGCAACGACCAATAATGTAACAGCCAAAGATATCGTGGTTAAATGCTGTAAAAAGGCTTCCATAGCCCCCTCTTGTTTATCAAAGCTGGCGGATTGTCAGTGCTCTTGTCCACAGCGTCAATCACTCATTTGTATAAATATTTGGCAAAATCAGATTATAACCTGGCCGCTGGACAATGACTGTATGAATAATCATACTTATTAATGATGCTTCTATAGTGAGCTTGTTGACAAGATGCCCGCGCTCGACAGGCTGGTCGTAGGCTAAGCTTTTTGAGGAAAAACAGACCCGATGTCAGAACCCACCCTGCCCCGCCAGGGTTTTGTACTTACCCGTCATTGGCGCGATACCCCCAAAGGTATCAGCGTTGACTTTTGGCTGGCTACCGACGAGGGGCCGCAAAAAGTCAGTTTGCCGCCGCAGCAGGCGGTAGCCTTTATGGCCACCGGGTTCGCCGAACAGGCCCGGTCCTTTCTGGCCGCCGTGGAAGGATGCAGCCTGCGGTCCCTGGAGCTGCGAGATTTCCACCGGCGGCCGGTGACGGCAGTCTATTGTCGCCATTACCGGGATATCGGTCGTCTGGAAAAAACCTTCAAAGAGGCCGGCATTCCTCTATATGAAGCAGATATCCGCCCCCCCGAGCGTTATCTGATGGAGCGGTTTATCACCGCACCGGTCCTGTTTGACGGTCGCGGGCAAGACGACGGTACGCTGATCGATGCCCGGTTGAAACCGGACGCAGGCTATCGCCCCCGGTTAAAAACCGTCTCGCTGGATATCGAAACCAACCGTTTCGGCGAGCTGTACTGTATCGGGTTGTACGGCTGCGGGCAGCGGCAGGTCTATATGCTGGGGGAACCTCCGGCGGAACCCGTCACCTGGGCCGACGGCTGTCTTGAGTATGTGCCGACACGCGGCCAGCTTATCGACCGGCTTAACCTCTGGTTCGTCAACCACGACCCGGACGCTATCATCGGCTGGAATGTAGTGCAATTCGATCTGCGCGTCCTGCAGCAGCAGGCGGAACGCCACCACCGCACGCTGCGCCTCGGACGCGGGGGGGAAGCCCTGGAATGGCGCGAGCACGGCATGAAAGCGGGCCACTTTTTTGCCGGCGCCGCCGGCCGGCTGATTATCGACGGTATCGAGGGACTGAAGTCCGCTTTTTGGCAATTTACCTCCTTCAGCCTGGAAAACGTGGCTCAGACCCTGCTTGGCGCGGGTAAAGATATCTCCACCCCCTATCAGCGCATGGATGAGATAGACCGCCTGTACCGCGAAGACAAACCGGCCCTGGCGCGGTATAACCTCAAGGATTGCGAACTGGTGGTGCGGATTTTCGAGCATACCCGCCTGCTGGCGTTCCTGCTGGAGCGCGCCTCGGTCACCGGCCTGGCGGCGGACCGCAGCGGCGGTTCGGTGGCCGCGTTTACCTGGCTGTATCTGCCGCGCATGCACCGCGCCGGTTACGTGGCCCCCAACATGGGGGATATCCCGCCGCAGCCCAGTCCCGGCGGTTATGTGATGGACTCCCGGCCGGGTTTGTATGATTCGGTGCTGGTATTGGATTACAAGAGCCTTTACCCCTCGATTATCCGTACCTTTCTCATCGACCCGGTAGGTTTGATCGAGGGCATGGCGCAACCTGAAAGCGACCAGACGGTGGCCGGTTTTCTCGATGCGCGCTTTTCCCGTCGCCACCACTGCCTGCCGGGCATCGTCAGCGAACTCTGGCTGGGCAGGGAACGCGCCAAGCGGGATCACAACCAGCCCCTTTCCCAGGCGATGAAAATTATCATGAACGCCTTTTACGGTGTATTGGGCGCGCCGGGATGCCGTTTTTTTGACGCCCGGCTGGCATCAAGCATCACGATGCGCGGCCACGCCATCATGCACCAGACGCGAAAACTCATTGAAGAGCAAGGCTATCCGGTTATTTACGGCGATACCGATTCCACCTTTGTCTGGCTGAAGCAGGCCCACGATCGCGGTGCCGCCGATGCCATCGGCCGCCAAATGGCAAAGACCATCAATCAGTGGTGGCAAACCCATTTACAGGAAACCCTGGGTCTGGAAAGCGCGCTGGAAATCGAATATGAAACCCATTTCAGCCGTTTTCTGATGCCCACCATCCGCGGCGCCGAGCTGGGCAGCAAAAAACGCTATGCCGGACTGGCGCAAACCGAGGAAGGCGACCATATGGTATTCAAGGGATTGGAAACCGTTCGCAGCGACTGGACGCCGCTGGCCCAGCAGTTTCAGCAGCAGCTTTACGAGCGCATATTCCGCCGCCAGCCCTATCAGGAATTCGTGAGGGATTTTGTCCGCCGGACCCTGGACGGCTCACAGGATCACCTCTTGGTGTATCGTAAACGCCTGCGCCGCAAATTAAGCGAATATCAACGCAATGTGCCGCCGCAGGCCCGCGCGGCAAGGATCGCCGACGAGTATAATCGACAGCATGGCAGGCAGCAGCAGTACCAGAATGGCGGCTGGATAAGCTATATTATCACCGCCCAGGGACCTGAGCCCCTGGAGATACGCCGCACCGCGCCGGATTACAACCACTACCTGACCAAGCAGTTACAGCCGGTGGCGGACGCTATACTGCCTTTTGTTCGGGATGATTTTGCTACGCTTATATCGGGTCAAATGGGTCTGTTTTAAGCGTAAAAGCGAATATTGGTAGGTGACGCAGCGGCATCTATCCATTAACATAACGCCTTTTCAGACCTCAACGCTAACCCTTACCGAGTTTAACGCCGTGACCTCAGGCCAGCGCCAGCCACGGTAAGCCGCGCTATACCCTAACTAATTCAAGTTGCAGGAAGGCGGCAACGCAGCGACAAATCTGCAGGGAGCAGATTTGAACGCTGCTTGCGGCGGCCCCGAAGGGGCGAGGTTCATGGACGAGCCGAGTAACAAAACCAACGCATCTGCGACTTAAAGTATGACGGGTATATTGCCGGTAATTTTGCCTAACATAACACCGAGCCGAGAATTTATGCCTTTCAAATCAGGTCAACGCTGGATCAGCGATACGGAAAGTGAATTGGGATTGGGAACCGTGGTTGCCGTGGATAACCGCATGGTCACCCTGCTGTTTTCCGCTGCCGGTGAAAATCGTCTTTATGCCCGGGCCGATGCTCCCGTCACCCGGGTCATTTTCAATCCGGGCGATACCGTAACCAGCCATGAAGGCTGGCAACTACTGATAGAATCCGTGGAGGAAGAGGACGGCCTGTTAACCTATATCGGCACCCGGTTGGATAGCGGCCAGGCCGACACCGTGCTGCGGGAAGTGATGCTGGACAGTAAACTGACCTTCAGCAAACCGCAGGACAGACTGTTTGCCGGGCAAATCGATCGAATGGACCGGTTCGTCCTGCGTTATCGGGCGCGAAAATTTCATAGCGAACAATTTCGCCAGGCCTGGAACGGTTTACGGGGCATCCGCGCCAACCTGATCCCCCATCAGTTGCATATCGCCTCGGAAGTGGGGCAGCGTTACGCGCCGCGGGTTTTGCTGGCGGACGAAGTGGGCTTGGGCAAAACCATCGAAGCCGGCATGATAATCCATCAGCAGTTGCTCACCGGCCGCGCAGACCGCGTGCTGATCGTGGTACCGGAGTCATTATTGCACCAATGGCTGGTGGAAATGCTGCGCCGCTTCAACCTGCTGTTTTCCCTGTTTGACGAAGAGCGCTACGCCGAAGCGATGCAGGACAGCGAGAATCCCTTTGAAACCGAACAGCTGGTGCTGTGTTCGCTGGACTTTGTGCGCCGCAACCATGAGCGGCTGGAAAAGCTGGCCGACGCTGAATGGGATCTGATGGTGGTGGACGAAGCCCATCATCTGGCCTGGAGCGAAGAGGCTCCCAGCCGGGAATACCAGGTGATCGAGCAGCTGGCCCGCAGTATTCCCGGCATCCTGCTCCTTACCGCGACGCCCGAACAGCTGGGGCTGCAAAGCCACTTCGCCCGCCTGCGGCTGCTGGATCCCGATCGCTTCCATGATTACGCCGAATTCGTGGCGGAACAGCAGCGTTACCGGCCGGTGGCGGATGCGGTCACCCTGTTGCTTAACGGCAAGGATTTAACCGACGAGGCAAAAAATCTGCTGGGGGAAATGCTAAGCGAACAGGATATCGAGCCGCTGCTGGCGGTGACCAACGGCGACGATACGCGCGCCCGCAGCGCCCGCCGCGAGCTGACGGCCATGCTGATGGATCGCCACGGCACCAGCCGGGTGCTGTTCCGCAATACCCGGCAGGGCGTTAAAGGCTTTCCGCGCCGGCTGCTGCATCAAATCAAGCTGCCGCTGCCGGCCCAATACCAGACCGCCATCAAAGTGGCCGGCATCATGGGGGGCAAACAGGCGCCGGATGAGCGGGCGCGCAATATGCTTTACCCTGAACATATTTATCAGCAATTCGAAGGCCAGAGCGCCACCTGGTGGAACTTCGACCCCCGCGTTGAATGGCTGCTGGAATTCCTGCTGCAGAACCGGCAGGAAAAAGTACTGGTGATCTGCGCCCACGCCGATACCGCCCTGCAATTGGAACAGGTGCTGCGGGAGCGTGAAGGCATCCGCGCCGCGGTATTCCACGAAGGGCTGTCCTTACTGGAACGGGACCGCGCCGCCGCCTATTTTGCCTCGGAAGATGACGGCGCCCAGATCCTGCTCTGTTCGGAAATCGGCTCCGAAGGGCGAAATTTCCAGTTTGCCCATCAAATGGTGATGTTTGATTTGCCGTTTAATCCGGATTTGCTGGAGCAGCGCATCGGCCGGCTTGATCGCATCGGCCAGACTCATGACATCGAGATTTTTGTACCCTATCTTGAGCAGACCGCCCAGGCGATATTGATCCGCTGGTATCATGAAGGATTGGATGCGTTTGAACATACCTGCCCCACCGGCCGCGTCCAGTACGATCAAGCCTACGCCACCCTTATCGGCTATTTGGGCGAACCGGCGCAGCAGGAAGGACTGAACGAATTTATCCTTGAATGCCGCAAACAGCACGATCGGCTAAAGCTGCAATTGGAACAGGGACGCGATCGCTTGCTGGAACAGCATTCCAACGGCGGCGAACAGGCCCAGGCGCTGGCGCAAGCCATTGCCGCGCAGGACAGCGACCCCCAACTGGTGAATTTCGCCCTCAACCTGTTTGATATCGTAGGCATCAATCAGGAGGATCGCAGCGACAGCCTGATTGTCCTCACCCCGTCGGATCACATGCTGGTACCGGAGTTCCCCGGCCTGCCGGAAGAGGGCTGCACTATTACCTTCAACCGCGAGCAGGCGCTGGCCCGGGAGGAAACACAGTTTATCAGTTGGGAACATCCCATCATCCGTAACGGCCTGGATCTGGTATTATCCGGCGACAGCGGCACCAGCGCGGTATCGCTGCTGAAAAACAAAGCGCTGCCGGCGGGCACCCTGCTGGTGGAATTGATCTATGTGGTTGAGGCATCGGCCCCGAGAAAATTGCAGCTGAACCGTTTTTTACCGGCAACCCCCATCCGGCTGCTGCTGGATCAAAACGGTAACGATCTGGCATCGCAGGTGGAATTCGAACATTTCAACCGGCAGCTCAACGCCATAAAACGCCATACCGCCGGTAAACTGGTGAGCGCGGTACATCAGGAAATACACAAGCTGTTGCAAAAAGGCGAAGCGCTGGCGGCCGAACAGGCCCGCACCTTAATCCACAGCGCCAGGCAGCAGGCGGATGAGAGCCTGAGCGCCGAGCTTAACCGCCTGGAGGCATTGAAAGCGGTGAACCCGGCAATCCGGGAAGACGAGCTGGAGACGCTGGCGTATAATCGCGAGCATGCACTAACCCAACTGAATCAGGCCAACTGGCGGCTGGACGCCATACGCCTGATTGTGGTCACCGATCAATAATCGTTGCGGGGTCTGGGGCGCCGCCCACAGACCCCGCCGGAGCCCCATGGAACCCTATAATCCCCCGCGAGAGCCCTGGCTGCATATCCTCTATCAGGACGCGCACATCATGGTGGTGAACAAACCCAGCGGTTTACTGTCGGTCCCCGGTCGCGCTGAGGAGCATCGGGACAGCGTAATGTCCCGTATTCTGGCGGAATTTCCACTGGCGCAAAGCGTGCACCGGCTGGATATGGCCACCAGCGGCGTGATTGTCGTGGCGTTGACCAAAGCGGCGGAACGGGAACTCAAACGGCAGTTTCGCGAACGGGAACCGAAGAAAAGCTATATCGCCAGGGTATGGGGACATCCGGCTTTACCGGAAGGCCTGGTGGATTTGCCGCTGATCTGCGACTGGCCGAACCGGCCCATGCAAAAGGTGTGCTTTGACACCGGCAAGGCGGCGCAAACGCATTACCGGGTATTGTCCTGTGACGACGACGGGACGGCCCGGCTATTGCTGATGCCCGTTACCGGCCGCTCCCATCAGCTGCGGGTGCATATGCTGGCGCTGGGACATCCCATCCTCGGCGATGGCTTTTACGCACCGCCCGAGGTCAAGGCCTTGTCAGACCGCCTGCTACTCCATGCGCAGGAACTCTCCATCACCCACCCGGCCTTTCACACGCCTATTCATTTCCGCTGCGAAGCGGATTTCTAACCAACTGCCCCACAGCAGAGTAGGCCCGCGATCATCGATCGTGCAACGAACCTGTTAAAGGGAGACCGTGCTGATGGGGTCGAAGCGGGCGTGGTTTTACCGCCCGCCAGAGCGCCCCACAGCGCGGTAGGCCCGCGATCATCGATCGTGCAATGAGCCTGTTAAAGGGAGACCGTGCTGATGGGGCCGAAGCGGGCGTGGTTTTACCGCCCGCCAGAGCGCCCCACAGCGCGGTAGGCCCGCGATCATCGATCGTGCAATGAGCCTGTTAAAGGGAGACCGTGCTGATGGAGTCGAAGCGGGCGTGGCTTTACCGCCCGCCAGAGCGCCCCAAAGCACGGTAAGCCCGCGTTCATCGAACGCGCAACGAGCCTGTTAAAGGGAGACCGTGCTGATGGGGTCGAAGCGAGCGTGGCTTTACCGCCCGCCAGAGCGCCCCACAGCGCGGTAAGCCCGCTATCATCGATCGTGCAACGAGCCTGTTAAAGGGAGACCGTGCTGATGGGGTCGAAGCGGGCGTGGTTTTACCGCCCGCCAGAGCGCCCCACAGCGCGGTAGGCCCGCGATCATCGATCGTGCAACGAGCCTGTTAAAGGGAGACCGTGCTGATGGGGTCGAAGCGGGCGTGGTTTTACCGCCCGCCAGAGCGCCCCACAGCGCGGTAGGCCCGCGATCATCGATCGTGCAACGAGCCTGTTAAAGGGAGACCGTGCTGATGGGGTCGAAGCGGGCGTGGTTTTACCGCCCGCCAGAGCGCCCCACAGCGCGGTAGGCCCGCGATCACCGATCGTGCAACGAGCCTGTTAAAGGGAGACCGCTTTTACCAAGGTTCTCAGCGAAAACCCTTTTCCTGCTTGATCAAATCATACGCCGATTGTATTTCCTGGGTCTTCTGCTTGGCCATCTCCATCATTTCCGGCGGCAGGCCCTTGGCCACCAGCTTATCCGGATGATGTTCGCTCATCAGCTTGCGATAGGCGCGCTTAATGGTCACGGCATCATCGGTGCTGTGCACCCCAAGCACCTTGCAGGCATCCTCAAGGGTCGGACCTGGCCGGGCGCCGGACTGGTAACCGCCCTGGGAATAGTGCCCGCCCTGACCGCCGAACTGCTGGCCGCCTTCCATCATGCTGAGAAACTGATCGAACTGCATGCGGGAAATACCCAGCTCTTCGGCAATAACATACAACACCTGCCGCTCGTTAGGGTGCAGCGAACCATCGGCGAACGCCGCCTGAATCTGAATTTCCAGAAACATCCGCACCAGATCGAACCGACCGAAACACACCTGCCGGAACTCCCGCAAAGATTCCCGCAACGGGAACTGACTGCCCTTGCCTTCGCGAAAAGCCTGCTGCGCGGCGACTTTAGACTGCTCATCCAGACGCAAACGCTCCATCAACGCATTGGCATTGAGTATATCCGCTTCGGTTACCCGCCCCTTGGACTTGGTTAAATGCCCCATGACCTGAAACGTGGTACGGAAAAAAACGTTCTGCCTGGTTTGCTGATCGGCGAAGAAACCCGGACCGGCGGTTCTGGCCATTCGGGCCTTATCCACCATATGACCGATTAAAAAGCCTAATACCACGCCCCAAAAGCCGGCTCCGGAAAGAAAACCCACTATTACGCCCAACAGCTTACCCCAATACCGCATATACTCCTCAATTCACCATGCCGTCGGTTCAAATTTGCTTTATCATACCTGTCATTTATCGCTGTGCCTAACGGTGCGCGGATAAACGGCGGGATTTAACACTAGCGCAACTCCGGTGAGTGAGTTAGTCTCTGACCGTTTGACGGCATGAAGCCCAAGATGACGGAACACCCGAAAAGCATATGAAGAAAAGTTTCCCTACATTGCTGGCCAGCCTGATCTGGTCGGCGCTTTATAGCCAGAATGCCCTGGCTGATTTCGCCGATCAGTGCCTGCTGGGCGTGCCTGAATACACCAAGCCGCTGGTCACCGGTAATCCGAACCAGCTGCCGGTGCATATCCAGGCGGACCATGCCCAGGCTAATTATCCAGCCAACGCCACCTTTACCGGCAATGTGGATATACAGCAGGGCAACAGCACCCTGACCGCCAAGCAGGCCGAGCTGGATCAAAAACAGACCGGCCAGGAAGCGCCGGTGCGCACCGTGACCGCCACCGGCGACGTGCATTTCAACGATAATCAAATCAAGTTGAACGGGCCGAAGGCCTTTTCAAACCTGAACACCAAAGATACCGACGTCTATCAGGGCGACTATCAGATGGTGGGCCGGCAAGGCCGCGGCGATGCCGACATGATGAAAATGCGCGGCAATAATCGCTATACGGTGTTGGAGAACGGCACCTTTACCTCCTGCCTGCCCGGCAACGACAGCTGGAGCGTCAAGGGTTCGGAAGTCATCCATGACCGCCAGGAGCAAGTGGCGGAAATATACAACGCCCGCTTCCGCATCGGCGGCGTTCCGGTTTTTTACAGCCCTTACATGCAATTTCCCACCGGGGATAAACGGCGGTCCGGCTTCCTGTTGCCCAATGCCAAATACGGCAGCAAGAACGGCTTTGAATTTTCCGCGCCCTATTACTTCAATCTGGCGCCCAACTACGACGACACCCTTACGCCGAATTACATGAGCAAGCGCGGGCTGCAATTGCAAAACGAGTTCCGCTACCTCACCACGCCCGGCGCGGGCCTGGTGCAATTCGACTATCTGCCCAACGATTCTGAATACAGCGACGATCACCCCGGCGACGGCAGCAGCGACCGCTGGCTGTTATATTGGCAGCACAATGGGGTCATGGATGATGTCTGGCGTTTCAACGTCAACTATACCCGGGTCAGCGATCCCTATTACTTCGACGATCTGACCTCGCAGTACGGCTCCACCACCGACGGCTACGCCACGCAGAAATTCAGCGTCGGCTATGCGGATCCCAACTGGGAAGTGACGCTGGCCAGCAAACAGTTCCAGCTTTTTTCCGATTACGGCAACAGCAGCTCCTATCGCGCCGCGCCGCAGCTGGACGTGACCTATTACCAGAATGACGTCGGCCCGTTCGATACCAAGATTTACGGCCAGGCCGTCAATTTCACCAGCGCCAGCGGCGACAATCCCAATGCCACGCGGCTGCATATCGAGCCCACCATCGATTTGCCGCTATCCAACCGCTGGGGCAGCCTGAATACCGAAGCCAAGGTGATGGCGACCCATTACCAGCAGGAAAACCTTGAAGACTGGAACAACACCGCGGGCAATAACCAGCTGCAAGGCACGGTGAACCGGGTCCTGCCGCAGTTCAAGACCGACGGCAGAATGGTCTTTGAACGGAGTATGGACTGGTCGCAGGATTATACCCAAACGCTGGAGCCGCGGCTGCAATACCTGTATGTGCCCTACCGCAACCAGAGCGATATCAATCTTTACGACTCCACGCTGCTGCAAACCGATTATTCCGGTTTGTTCCGCGATCGCAGCTACAGCGGCTTGGATCGTATCGCTTCGGCCAACCAGTTGGCGGGGGGTGTCACTACCCGCATCTATGATGATGCATTGGTTGAACGTTTTAATGCTTCCCTGGGTCAAATCTACTACTTCACGAAACCGCGCACCGGCGATACCAACAGCAGCCTGGACAACGACGCCGAAACCGGCAGCGTGGTCTGGGCCGGCGACACCTACTGGAAAATCAGCGATCAGTGGGCCGTGCGCGGCGGCGTGCAGTATGATACCCGCCTGGACAGCGTCGCCCTGGGGGATGCGGTCCTGGAGTATCGCCGGGACGAAAACCGGATGATCCAATTGAACTACCGTTATGCCAGCCCCGAATATATCGAGGCGACGTTGCCTCAAGTGACCAGCCCGGGTTACCAGCAGGGTATTTCACAGATCGGCGCAATCGGCAGCTGGCCGATTGCGGATCGCTGGTCAGTGGTGGGGGCCTATTATTACGACACCAAGGCAAGCCAGCCCGCGGAACAGTTCCTGGGACTGCAGTACAATACCTGTTGCTGGGCGGTGAATGTCGGCTACGAACGAAAGATTACCAGTTGGAACAGTACCAATAGCACCAGCGTTTATGACGACGGCGTGTCGTTAAACATAGAACTGCGCGGTTTGACCAGCGATTACGGTCTGGGTACGAGAAAGATGCTGGGCTCCGGCATCATTCCCTATCAACGGGCGTTTTGATACTGAATCAAACGGGCAAACATTGAACATGAATCCGCGAATGCGGCTGATAGAAATGGAAAAGGTATGAAAAACTGGAGAACGGTTATTCTCGGCATGGCCCTCTTTGCTGGCAGCGCGTTTGCAGCCCCGCAAGTGGTGGATAGAGTGGCGGCCGTGGTGGATAACAGCGTTGTTCTCGAAAGTGATGTGGATGGACTGCTGGACTCCGTCAAGCGCAACGCAGCGGATGCCCATCAACAGCTTCCCGACGATGCGACCCTGCGCCGCCAGATTATCGATCGCCTGATCATGGACAATATTATTCTGTCATTGGCGCAGCGGGCCAATATTACCGTAACGGAAGATCAGCTGACGCAGTCCATCAGCCATATCGCTGAACAAAACCACATGACGCTGGATCAGTTGCGCAGCCGTCTGGCGGATCAGGGCATCAGCTACGACACCTATCGTAAGCAAATCCGCAAAGAGATGCTGATTGCCGAAGTGCGTAACAGCGAGGTGCGCCGCCGGGTAACCATCCTGCCGCAGGAAGTGGATTCCCTGGCGCAGCAAATTGCCGCGCAAACCGGTAACGGCGCCGACTACAATTTAAGCCATATCCTGATCCCGCTGCCGGAGAACCCATCCCAGGCGCAGGTGGATAAAGCGGAAGCCCTGGCGAATTCCCTGGTGGCGCAGCTCAATAAAGGCGCCGATTTCGGTAAAATGGCCATCAGTTACTCCTCCGATCCCCAGGCGCTCAAAGGCGGCCAGATGGGCTGGGGCAAGCTGCAAGAGTTGCCGACCATCTTTGCTGAACGGTTGCAGTCAGCCCCCAAAGGGGCAATCGTCGGGCCCATTCGTTCCGGGGTCGGTTTCCATATCCTGCGGGTTAATGATATTCGCGGCGGCGATCAGAAAGTACAGGTTACCGAAGTCCACGTCCGGCATATTCTGCTGCGTCCGTCGGTGGTATTGACCGATCAGCAGGCCCAGGACAAGCTGAACGATGTCTTGGCGCAAATCAAAAGCGGCAAAGCCGATTTCGCCGCCGTGGCTAAACAGATTTCCCAGGACCCCGGCTCCGCCAACCAGGGCGGCGACCTGGGCTGGACCTCTCCTGACTCCTACGATCCCGCTTTCCGTGACGCGCTGGCCTCCCTGAAAAAAGGCCAGATCAGCTCGCCGGTGCGCTCCTCTTTCGGTTGGCATTTGATTCAACTGCTGGATACGCGCCAGGTTGACCGCACCGACGCGGCCAAGAAAGATCAGGCCTACCGCCTGCTGTTCAACCGTAAATTCGCCGAAGAGGCGCAGACCTGGATGCAGGAACAGCGCGCCGCCGCTTACGTCAAAATCCTGGATGACAATGGCGGCAACGGTGGCAATGGCAGCAACGGTGATAATGGACAGTAATGCGCGGCTGGTGATCACGCCCGGCGAACCCGCCGGCATCGGTCCGGATTTGATGGCCGTGCTGGCGCAGCAGGCCTGGCCGGTGGAGCTGGTGGTGTGCGCCGACCCGGCGGTTCTGGCGGACCGGGCCCGGCAGCTCGGTTTACCCTTGCGATTGAATCCTTACCGTCCGGAGCTGCCGGCCGCTTCGCAGCCGGCCGGCACCCTGACCGTGCTGGCGGTGGACGCTCCGGTCCCGATAAGGGCGGGTCAGCTGAACGTGGGCAACAGCGCTTATGTGGTGAAAACCCTGGCCCGGGCCTGCGATGGCTGCCTGAACGGCGAATTCGCGGCATTGCTCACCGGTCCGGTGCATAAAGGCATTATCAACGACGGCGGCCTGCCCTTTACCGGCCATACCGAATTCTTCGCCGATCGCAGCCGGTGCGAACGCGTGGTGATGATGCTGGCCACCGAATCGCTGCGGGTGGCGCTGGCCACCACGCATTTGCCCCTGTCGGCGGTCGCCGGCGCCATTACCCGCGAATCCCTGCGGGAAGTCATCACCATCCTCGACCATGATTTGCGCCGCCGGTTCGGTATTCCCCGGCCGAGGATCTATGTGTGCGGCCTCAATCCCCACGCCGGGGAAGGCGGCCATATGGGCCGGGAAGAAATAGACCCCCTGATCCCGGCGTTGGATGCGCTGCGGGCCGAAGGACTCGATCTGGTGGGGCCATTGCCCGCCGATACCCTTTTCCAGCCCAAATACCTCCGGCATGCCGATGCGGTGCTGGCGATGTATCACGACCAAGGGTTGCCGGTATTGAAATATCAGGGCTTCGGCCGTGCGGTTAACATCACCCTGGGATTACCTTTTATTCGTACCTCCGTCGATCACGGCACCGCCCTGGAACTGGCCGGCACTGGTCAGGCGGAGGCCGGCAGCATCAAGACGGCGCTTAATCTCGCCATAAAAATGATAAATAATTGTAATGGATAAACGTCTTCATCAAGGCCATCTCGCCCGTAAACGCTTCGGGCAGAATTTTCTCCACGATGGCAATATCATCGATGCCATCGTCTCCGCCATCCATCCCTTGCCGGACCAGGCGCTGGTGGAAATCGGCCCCGGGCTCGGCGCATTGACCGAGCCGGTGGCGGAGCGGCTGACTCAGTTGACGGTCATTGAACTGGACCGTGATTTAGCCGCCAGGCTTGCAACGCACCCTTTTATGCAGAGCAAGCTGACCATTCTGCAACAGGATGCCATGACCGTGGATTTCGCCGCCCTGGCGCAGCAGCTGGGCCAGCCGTTGCGGGTGTTCGGTAACCTGCCTTACAATATCTCCACGCCGCTGATGTTCCATCTTTTCAGCTATACTCAGGCAATCCGCGACATGCATTTCATGTTGCAAAAAGAAGTGGTGAACCGTCTGGTGGCTGGACCGGACAGTAAGGCTTATGGTCGTTTGAGCGTCATGGCGCAATACTATTGCCAGATCATACCGGTATTGGAAGTTCCGCCGACCTCTTTCAGACCGGCGCCGAAGGTGGACTCGGCCGTGGTGCGCCTGGTGCCTTACAGCCAATTGCCCCACCCGGTCAGCGATTTGCAGGTATTGGCCCGTATTACCAGTCAGGCGTTTAACCAGCGAAGGAAAACCGTTCGCAACAGCCTGGGGCACCTCTTTACCCAGGCGCAGCTGACGGAGCTGGGGATCGATCCGGTCATGCGCGCTGAAAATATTACCGTGGCGCAGTACTGCCACCTGGCGAACTGGCTGGCGGACCACCCATCGCAACAAGAATGATAGGAGTCAGGCTGTATGATTAATTCGCCGCGCGTTTGCGTGCAGGTTCAAAGTATGTACGTCGAGACACAATCCATCCCGGAAGAGGAGCGTTATGTCTTCGCCTACACTATTACCGTGCGTAATCTCGGTCGGCATAATGTACAGCTGGTGGGCCGTTACTGGCTCATTACCAATTCCAACGGTAAAGAAACCGAAGTCCAGGGGGAAGGAGTGGTGGGTGAACAGCCGCTTATCCTGCCGGGCAATGAGTTTCAATATACCAGCGGGGCTATCCTTGAAACGCCGCTCGGCACCATGGAAGGCCATTACGAAATGCTGGATCATCAGGGGCAGTCCTTCCGTATTGCCATTCCCGTCTTCCGTTTAGCGATACCATCACTTATACACTAACTATGTCGACTTATTTAATCGGTGATATACACGGCTGCTTTGATGAGCTGAAGCTACTTTTGTCCCAGGTGGATTTTAATCCTGCCCGGGACCAGTTATGGCTGACCGGAGATTTGGTGGCCCGGGGGCCGGCTTCCCTGGAAGTCATGCGATATGTCAGGGATCTGGGGGACTGCGTGCGGCTGGTGCTGGGCAATCATGATTTGCATTTGCTGGCGGTATACGCCGGCATCAGCCGCAACAAGCCCAAGGACCGCATCACGCCGCTGCTGGAAGCGCCGGATGCCGATGTGTTGATCAACTGGCTGCGCCGCCAGCCGGTGCTGCAGGTGGATGAGGAAAAAAAGCTGGTAATGGCCCACGCCGGCATTACGCCGCAGTGGGATTTGGCCACCGCCCGCATGTGCGCCCGCGAAGTGGAAGCGGTGCTGTCCAGCGATAGCTACCCCCTGTTTCTCGATTCCATGTACGGCGACATGCCGAACAACTGGTCTCCTGAGCTTACCGGCCTGTCTCGGCTGCGTTTTTGCACCAACGCCTTTACCCGGATGCGTTTTTGTTTTCCCAACGGCCAGTTGGACATGATAAGCAAAGATGCACCGGATCGCGCCCCCCCTCCCCTGCGCCCCTGGTTTTTGTTGCCCGGACCGGTAGCGCAAGAGTACGGCATTGTCTTCGGCCATTGGGCCTCGCTGGAAGGAAAAGGCACTCCGGAGGGCATTTATGCCCTGGATACCGGCTGCTGCTGGGGCGGCGAATTAACCATGCTGCGCTGGGAAGATAAGCAGTATTTCCGGCAACCGTCCAACCGCCGGGGTGAAAGCGGCATTGAAGCAATGCCGGTGGAATAATGCCGGCAGGCGAAATCTACTCATTTTTTATTAGCTTTTATTTTATTTAATATTACCACTCCCCAATAAACGTATCATGCAGCCAGGGTTATTGGCGGGGCACAACCCTCAACGGACAAAACCAGATGTCGGCTACGGATACAGTCCTCCGGGGCTGTAATGCCATTTAGAAAGGACTCAAATATGAATAATGCGATTGTGAATGAAGCATTTGTCAAAACTGTTGCCCAAGATAAAACCATACCGGCGTTACTTACCTCATTAGGCAAATACTTTACCAGAGGCTATAACGCCGCGTTGTCCCTCGAAACGAACACAGCCAGTGTACTGCCGCCGTCCAACCGCCATTAAAGAGCGCCGAAGAAATGGCCGCCCTTGCGCAATCCATTAAAGCCCGGATGACTGCGTGTGCGGACAGCGTTTGTACGCGTTTGCTCACCCTTGATCCACTAATAAACTATTTAGAAAAAACAGCCGGGATATTTCCTATGAGAAAATTGAATATCTTATTAAAGAACGGATTGAAGGGGCCGAAAAGCACAATTTTTAAGAACGTTGATTACCGATCTCAATCACTGTTCCACATCCCAATACAGCAATGAACATAATAAAACCCTTGCGATGAAGATCTTGCAAAAGAGCTTTGCGGTCACTTGTTTAAGAGCTACGGTGATCTTAATGCAAAGCAGCACGGCAATGTTTTCAGTACCGCCGAAGACAGAGAAGCCTTTGAAACGCAGATGTTGGAAATTCTGAATGATTTGAAAGACAAATGGAATTTCCCCGCTGCTAAAGCTGAACAAGCTAATTAAACCCGATCATTTTAAAAATATTCCCGAGGCCAGGCTTACATGGCTTCGGGAATATTTATTCACCAACATTGTTTCGGCGGCTTTTGATTAAATACTCTTCTTTTAAATAAGCCGGCCTAGCAAGAAAAGCTAACGCCGCTCCAGAATTTCAAAACAGAAACTGTGGCTGTTCTTGTCGTCGGCATCGTGGAATTCACTGAAGGTGGATTGCCATTGATCCGGCTCGTAATCGGGAAAGTAGGTGTCGCCGTCGATTTCCGCGTCGATGTGGGTCAGGTATAATCGCTGAGCACGGGGCAGGAATTGCTGATAAATATTGCCCCCGCCGATTACCATGACTTCCTCCGCCTCGCCGGCGGCAGCCAGGGCGTCTGATGCCGATGCCGCCCAGATGACCCCATCGTCGGCGGCGGGATGGCGGCTGAGCACGATATTCCGGCGGCCCGGCAAAGGCTGTCCAAGGGATTCATAGGTCTTGCGGCCCATGATGATCGGTTTATTCAGGGTGTTTCGTTTGAACCATGCCAGATCGGCGGGCAGGTGCCAGGGCATGGCGTTTTCAAGGCCAATCACGCGATCTACCGCCAGGGCGGCAATCAGACTGATAATCATATAAACTCTTACCGGCTATAAAATTGCTGCCACTATACGGAAACTACAATCTGCCGTCGATAGGGCCGCCCCACTCCGCCGGCAAAATTCGGAAAGCGCCTATCCTGCCGGGTTAGGGGTCTCACACGCCCGGGCGTTTGCGGTAAAGCCATAGTCCAGGTAAAGACAGGCCGATGGACAGGGCGCCCACAATAAAACCCGCTTTGAGAAACTGCGTTACCAGCGTCGACATCAGCGCCTCGCTATAGCCCAGATGGGAAATCTGCACCGCCGCCACCATGGCGCTGTAGGCGGAAATACCGGGAAACATCGGGATGACCGCCGCCACCGTAAAGACTTTGGGATGGGCCAGCAGCCAGCGAGACCAGTGGATACCGATCACCCCGATTAAAATAGAGGACAGCAGGGTGGCCCACTCAATATTCAGGCCATAGTGTATCATCAGCGTACGCGAGCCATGGCCGATAGCTCCCAGCAGGGCGCAATAACGCAGCGCCTTGGCCGGTACATTGAACACCATGGCAAACCCCAGGGCCGGCACGGCGGCCAATACCATGTCCTCCAGCAACGCCAGCAGCAGATTCATGCCCACCCCTTGAAATCCCATACCGCCATCGCCAGGACGATACCGATACAGATAGAGAGCGTCAGCAGGCTGGCCATGGTCCAGCGCGCCAAACCGGTGTTGACATGGCCTTTGAACATATCCGCCACCGCATTGATCAACGGAAAGCCCGGCACCAGCAGCAGAACGCTCGCGGGCATCGCCACCAGCGACGTGTCGTGGAATACCGGCAAACGCATTAACAAACCCGAAGCGGAGGTGGCGACAAACGCGGTGATGCAAAAATTAATCAGAGGGTTCATTTGCCGCGCGGTCAGCAGTTGACGGACATACATGGCCAGGCCGCTGGCGCACAGGGTGACGGCGAACGCATCCCAGCCGCCGCCGTTGAGCCGGCTAAAGCAGCCGCAGGATAAACCGACCACACAGACCATCAGCCAGCGCGGATAACGCAGCGGCCGAATATTTCCCAGCCGCTTGGCCACATCCTCCGCATCCAGTAAATGGTGCTCAGCCATGATGACGATATGCTGCACCTGGGTGACAACATGCATATTGATGCCGCGATCGTTATTTTTACGGGTTGACGTCAGGCAAAAGTCTTTGTTAATGGTGGTCAGCACCACGGCATTGGCGGAAATGGAGCTTTCCACCCGCTCTACTCCCAGCGCCAGCCCCAGCCGGGTGGATAGCTGCTCCACCAGCATGCTTTCAGCGCCATGCTGCAGCAATAATATCGCGCACTCGATACAGAGCCGGGTAATAACCCGCTGGTGGTCCTCTGACATTTCCTTAACCGTTGCCATGCCCTGCCATACCCCGAGTGCCTCAGCCCAAAGAGGCTGTTTAATAACACGTAAAAAATCCGCCAGCAAGCCTTTGTTAGGACGACAATCAGGACCGCATTCCAGGACAGACCCGCCCGAACCGCAAGAGGACGGAAACCTGTCGGCTTGCGGCCCGGCTATCAGGCTTTATTGAGCTGAAGGTGCATCTCCTGCACGGAAATAACCCGCTCGGTGGGGTCTGAATTCAGCGACATGGCGGTAGCGAAACCACCGTTCATGGTGGTGTCGTAATGCACCTTGTACTGTAGCGCGCTGCGCCGGATCAGCTTGGAATCCGCAATGGCCTGACGGCCGGCGGTGGTATTGACGATATAGCTGTATTCGCCGTTTTTGATGCGGTCCTGGATATGGGGGCGCCCTTCATGGACCTTATTCACCAGCCGGGGATTGATGCCCGCCTCCCCCAGCACGACCGCGGTACCGTGGGTCGCATCCAGCTCAAAGCCGTGCTTCAGCAGTTTGGCCGCCAAATCCACCACGCGGCCTTTATCCCCTTCACGCACCGACAGCAAGGCCCGGCCGGTTTTTTTCATGTGCGACTGGCTGCCCAGCATGGCCTTGCCGAAGGCTTCGGCAAATGTCCGCCCGACGCCCATCACTTCGCCGGTAGAACGCATTTCCGGCCCGAGGATCGGGTCGACGCCCTGGAATTTGTTAAACGGCAGCACCACTTCCTTCACCGAGTAATAAGGCGGAATAACCTCTTTGGTCACACCCTGCTGCGCCAGGGATTGTCCCACCATGACCCGGGCGGCCACCTTCGCCAACGGCACCCCGGTGGCCTTGGAGACAAACGGCACGGTGCGCGCGGCGCGGGGGTTCACCTCGATGAGATAGACTTCGTTGGCCTTGACGGCGAACTGCACATTCATCAGGCCGCGGACCCGCAGCTCAAACGCCAGCTTCTCCACCTGGCGGCGCATGACATTCTGAATTTCCTGGCTAAGGGTATAACACGGCAGCGAACAGGCCGAGTCGCCGGAGTGCACCCCCGCCTGCTCGATATGCTCCATGATGCCGCCGATAAGCACCTGCTCGCCGTCGCAAATGGCGTCCACATCCACTTCCACCGCATCGTCCAGGAACCGGTCAAGCAATACCGGGGCATCGTTGGACACGCTGACCGCGGTTTGAAAATAGCGCAGCAGATCCACATCGTCATAGACGATTTCCATCGCCCGGCCGCCCAGGACATAGGAGGGCCGCACCACCAGCGGATAACCGATGGTGGCCGCTTTTTCCACCGCCTGATCGATGGTGGTCACCGTGGCGTTGGCCGGCTGCTTGAGACCCAACCTTTCCACCGCCTGCTGAAAACGGGCGCGATCTTCGGCGCGGTCAATGGCATCCGGACTGGTGCCGATAATCGGCACGCCGGCGGCTTCCAGTTCACGGGCCAGTTTCAGCGGGGTCTGGCCGCCGTATTGCACGATAACGCCTTTAGGCTGCTCCACGCGCACGATTTCCAGCACATCCTCCAGGGTCACCGGTTCGAAATAAAGCCGGTCGGAGGTATCGTAATCGGTGGACACCGTTTCGGGGTTGCAGTTGACCATAATGGTCTCGTAGCCGTCTTCCCGCAGCGCCAGCGACGCGTGCACGCAGCAGTAGTCGAATTCGATACCCTGGCCGATACGGTTGGGGCCCCCCCCCAGCACCATGATCTTTTCACGATCCCGGGTCGGGTTGGATTCACACTCTTCATCGTAAGTGGAATACATATAGGCGGTATCGGTAGCGAACTCCGCCGCGCAAGTATCCACCCGCTTGTAAACCGGATGGAGATTATACTCTTCCCGCAGTTTGCGGATTTCCCCCTCCGATACGCCCGCCAGGGCGGCCAGGCGCGCATCGGCGAACCCTTTGCGTTTGAGCCGGCGCAGGAAACCGGCGTCCAGGGCGGTAACGCCTTGCTTCGCCACCTCGTTTTCCAGCTGGACCAGTTCCTCAATCTGCACCAGGAACCATTTATCGATATTGGTGAGATTATACACCCCGTCCACTGACAGCCCGGCGCGGAACGCATCGGCGACGTACCAGATGCGGTCACCGCCGGCATCTTTCAGCTCGCGGCGGATTTTCGTCAGCGCCTCCGGGTCATCCAGGCTGACCTTGGGATCAAAACCGGTGGCGCCCACCTCCAGCCCGCGCAGCGCTTTTTGCAGCGACTCCTGCTGGGTGCGGCCGATGGCCATGACTTCCCCTACGGATTTCATCTGGGTGGTCAGCCGATCGTTGGCCCCGGCGAATTTCTCGAAGTTGAAGCGGGGTATCTTGGTGACGACATAATCGATGGAGGGCTCGAAGGAGGCCGGCGTGCGTCCGCCGGTAATGTCGTTCATCAGCTCATCCAGGGTATAACCCACCGCCAGCTTGGCGGCCACCTTGGCGATGGGGAAACCGGTGGCTTTCGACGCCAGTGCGGATGAGCGGGATACGCGCGGATTCATTTCGATAATAATCAGCCGGCCGTTTTCCGGATTCACCGAGAACTGCACGTTCGATCCGCCGGTTTCCACGCCGATTTCACGCAGTACCGCCATGGAGGCGTTACGCATGATTTGATACTCTTTGTCGGTGAGGGTCTGCGCCGGCGCGACGGTAATGGAATCGCCGGTGTGGATGCCCATGGCGTCCATATTTTCAATGGAGCAGACGATAATGCAGTTGTCGTTTTTGTCCCGCACCACCTCCATCTCATACTCTTTCCAGCCAATGAGCGACTCATCGATCAGCAGTTCGGTGGTGGGGGAGAGATCGAGGCCGCGTTCGCAGATTTCCTCGAACTCTTCCCGATTGTAGGCAATACCGCCGCCGGAGCCGCCCATGGTAAAGGAAGGGCGGATAATACAGGGGAACCCCACGTCGGCGGCCACCGCCAGCGCTTCTTCCATATTATGGGCAATGCCGGAACGGGCGGTTTCCAGGCCGATTTTTTTCATGGCCTGGTCAAAGCGGCGCCGATCCTCCGCTTTATCAATGGCGTCGGCGGTGGCGCCTATCATGGTGACGCCGAATTCCGCCAGCACCCCTTCACGCTCCAGATCCAGCGCGCAGTTCAGCGCCGTCTGGCCGCCCATGGTGGGCAGTATGGCGTCGGGACGCTCTTTCTCGATGATTTTGCGCACCACTTCCCAGTGTATGGGTTCGATATAGGTGGCATCCGCCATATCGGGGTCGGTCATGATGGTGGCCGGGTTGGAATTCACCAGCACCACCCGGTAACCTTCTTCACGCAGCGCCTTGCAGGCCTGCGCGCCGGAATAATCGAACTCGCACGCCTGGCCGATGACTATCGGGCCGGCACCCAGAATCAGGATACTGGTTAAATCTGTACGTTTTGGCATTGCTTGGCTCCTGATTATTTCGCCTGAGAACGATATGACTTAATCAATTCTATAAAGTGATCGAACAGCGGACCCGCGTCATGGGGGCCGGGGCTGGCCTCCGGGTGCCCCTGGAAGCTGAACGCCGGTTTATCGGTGCGGCAAATGCCCTGCAGCGAACCGTCGAACAGCGAGACATGAGTGACCCGCAGCGTAGGCGGCAGCGACGTTTCATCCACGGCGAAACCATGGTTCTGCGCGGTTATCATTACCCGGTTGGCGTCCAAATCCTTCACCGGATGGTTGCCGCCGTGGTGGCCGAATTTCATTTTCAGGGTCTTGGCGCCGCTGGCCAGCGCCAGCAGCTGATGCCCCAGGCAGATGCCGAACACCGGTATGTCGGTTTCAAGAAAGGTTTTAATGGCGGCGATAGCGTAATCGCAAGGCTCCGGATCGCCGGGACCGTTCGCCAGGAAGATGCCGTCCGGGTTCATTGCCAGGACGTCCGCCGCCGGGGTCTGCGCCGGCACCACCGTCAGGCGGCAGCCGCGATCCACCAGAAGGCGCATGATATTGCGTTTTATGCCGTAATCGTAAGCCACCACATGGAACGGCAGGGAGTCGGCGCAAGCAGGGGCCGGCAGGCCGCCTTCAAGACGCCAGCTGCCCTGGGTCCAGGGATATTGTTCGGTGGTGCTGACTTCCTTTGCCAGATCCATGCCCTTCAGACCCGGGAATTGCCGCGCTTTTTGCAGCGCCAGCCCGGCATCGGGAGCATCGCCTGCGATGATACAGCCGTTTTGCGCCCCTTTTTCCCGCAGCAGCCGGGTCAGCTTACGCGTATCGATATCGGCGATGCCCACTACGTTATTCTTTTTAAGATAGTCAGACAGGGAGCCGGTGCTGCGGAAATTGCTCGCTATCAGCGGCAAGTCCCGGATAACCAGGCCCTCGGCCTGAATGCAGGAGGATTCTTCATCTTCTGGATTGGTGCCGACATTGCCGATATGGGGATAAGTGAGAGTAACGATTTGGCGGGAGTAGGAGGGATCGGTGAGAATTTCTTGATATCCGGTCATCGAGGTGTTGAAGACCACTTCCCCCACTGCCGTACCCTCTGCCCCGATGGCCCGACCGTGGAATTGGGTTCCGTCTTCCAGAACCAATAGCGCTGACTTTATCAAAACACCCTCCAAGGAATATTCAGTCATTGTATTTGCATATTAATTCAGATTTAACGGTCTAAATCAATGCAAAAACACCTTCAAGGTGGATTTTTGGCAAATTGGGCGCATTTTAATGATGCATAGGGCACTTGTCTACCCCGCAACAATAATTCATTCAATTAATCGTCATTTCACCTATTAAGCAGAGCGAACCGGTTAAAAAGCACTGTAAAAGAGCAAAAGTAATCGGTTGCCTGACAAAACAGGGAATATCAATGAAGCATTTTCCCGCCAGGAACGTTTTTGGCGGGAACGCGAAGGTTTTAATGAAAAATACTTCTTAAAAACGCTATTTATAACGATTTTGATGAAAAAAAACAGGTAAGCGTATATTTTTAAAAAATTTTAAAAATGGCCAAATATATCTTATTAAAATCATAGGCATAAAAATACATCATTCGCATATATATTTTTTTCTGTCTATAAATTACCGAGATCGAGCACATCGGCCATATTATAGAGCCCGGCTTTTTTACCATTCAGCCATATCGCCGCGCGAACGGCGCCATTGGCAAAGGTCATGCGGCTGGAAGCCTTATGGCTTATCTCTACCCGCTCGCCGATATCCGCAAACATCGCCGTATGCTCACCCACTATATCACCCGCGCGCACGGTGGCAAAGCCGATGGTATGGGGCTTACGCTCGCCGGTATGGCCCTCGCGGCTGTACACGGCGCAATCCTTCAGCTGGCGTCCCAAGGCTCCGGCAATGGTTTCGCCCATGGCAAGGGCAGTACCGGAGGGGGCATCCACCTTATGGCGGTGATGCGCCTCGATTATTTCGATGTCGCAATACTCACCCATCACCCGGGCGGTCTTTTCAAGCAACTTTAGCATTACGTTCACGCCGACGCTGAAATTAGCGGCAAAAACAACGGGAATATCCCGAGACGCCTGTTGAATGAGGTCTTTTTGCCGCTCATCAAAGCCGGTGGTGCCGATAATCATGCCTTTGCCATGGGTTTGGCAAAAAGCCAGGTATTCCAGGGTGCCTTCGGGGCGGGTAAAATCAATCAATATGTCAAACCGGTCTTTTACCGCGTCCAGGCTATGGCCGACCCTGACATCAATATGACCTAAACCCGCCAGTTCGCCGGCATCGGTACCCATCAGGCTTGAGCCTTCACGCTCAACCGCCGCCCCCAGGCAAGCGGATTGGGATTGTTGCACCGCCTGGATCAATTGCCGGCCCATGCGGCCCCCTGCCCCGACGACGGCTATGCGGATTGGTGTCATATCCATGCTCTCTCTGCTAAGTGAAAAATCAGTGTCAGGTTAACCGGAGGCGCCGGCCGCCGCCAGTTTATTTAACCGGTGATAAGGATAATATGATAAAAAAGGAGGGATATTAGCGGAAATGACTAAGGGTAAAATGAATTTTTATTCATTTGACTGAAGAGCAATGTGTTCAGTGGGAACAATATGCCGGATCGTAGCGAAACGGCAACCCTGCTGTAAATACGTCCCTGTGCGCTCGATCCGCGCGATTATGCCCCTCATCCCTGAGGGGTACCCTTCGGCCAGCCCCTGACGGCGTTTTGGTTCTTGGCGCGGACGGTTTACTCTTCTATCGTCCTGTCCCGCCTGATTAACCCCGAGCGGTTTTTCAGCACAATGGGATAGTCGTCCGGCTTATTCCACAATCTGCACTTTTACCCGCAGTTCTTTCGGCACTTCGAACACGATATTCTCTTCCCGTCCCTGGCGCTCCTCGACATCTACGCCGCCCAAGGCACGTAAACGCTCAATCACCGCCTTCACCAGCACATCCGGTGCAGAGGCCCCGGCGGTCACGCCCACCACCGCCATGCCCCGCAGCCAGCTCTCCTGGATATCCGCGGCGGTATCGATGAGATAGGCCGGCTTACCCGCCCGTTGGGCCAGTTCCGCCAGCCGGTTGGAGTTGGAGGAGTTTCTTGAGCCCACCACCAGCACGATGTCCGCCTCGGACGCCAAGTCTCGCACTGCTTCCTGGCGATTGGTGGTGGCGTAGCAGATATCGTCCTTACGTGGGCCGATGATCTGGGGAAAGCGTCCACGCAGAGCATCGATAACCTCGGAGGTATCGTCGACGGAAAGCGTGGTCTGGGTCATGAACGTGAGATTGGCCTCGTCCTTGACCTGCAGCTTGCGGACATCCGCCGGCGATTCCACCAGATACATGCCGCCCTGCGGATTGCTGTATTGCCCCATGGTGCCTTCCACTTCAGGATGCCCGGCATGGCCGATGAGAATCGCCTCAGTGCCTTTGCGGCTGGCGCGCGCCACCTCCATATGCACCTTGGTCACCAGGGGACAGGTGGCGTCGAATACCGTCAGATCCCGATTCTTCGCCTCGTTGCGCACCGCCTGCGATACGCCGTGGGCGGAAAAAATCAGTATGGAGCCGTCCGGCACTTCATCGATTTGTTCAATGAAGATCGCGCCGCCGGCGCGCAGCGCATCCACCACATAGCGGTTGTGCACTACTTCATGGCGGACATAGATGGGGGCGCCGTAGATTTCCAGCGCCCGCTCCACAATACTGATTGCCCGGTCGACACCGGCGCAGAATCCGCGGGGGTTAGCCAGCAATATGCGCATTTTTATCCTCCTCCTGCTCCGGATCGATAGCCAAGACATCGATATCAAAATAAACCCGGCGGCCGGCCAGCGGATTGTTGAAATCCACCGTGACGGATTCATCCGTCACCGCCAGGACCACCCCAGGCATTTCATTACCGTTCATGGCGGTAAACAGCATGATGGTGCCCGCTTCCGGCACGCCGGTATCCAGAAAATCCCGCGGCGAGAAAAATTGGACCAAATCGGGATTCGAGGGCCCGAACGCCTCTTCGGGACCCAGGGAAAAGGATTTTTTATCCCCCACCCGCAATCCCAGCAGCGCCTGCTCCAACCCCTTCGACAGGCTCTGATCCCCCAGGCGGAACAGCGCCGGTTTATTCTCCCGGCGAGTGGATTCCGCCAGGGTACCGTCCTCAAGCTTGAGATCGAAATGCAACAGCACCGCGCTGTCGGACTGCACCTGTTCGGTCATGATACTCAGCCTTTCTGCTTGGCGGCCCGATCGGAAGGGCGGAAGAACCCTTCCAGCACGATCAATACCGCACCGATACAAATGGCGGAATCCGCCACATTGAACGTCGGCCAGTGCCATTCATTGACATAGACGTCAATAAAGTCAATCACCACGCCGTGCACCAGCCGATCGGACAGGTTGCCCAACGCGCCGCCGATAATCAGGGCATAGGCGCAGTTGGACATCCGTTGCCGATAATCCGACCGGTACATCATAAACAGCAGCGCAATGGCGATAACCAGGGCAATCAGCGCAAACAGCCAGCGCTGCCAGCCGCCTTTATCCGCCAGGAAGCTGAAGGCCGCGCCGAAATTCTGTGCATAGAAAAAATTCACAGAGGGTATGATCGCCATCGTTTCATGCAGCATAAAGTGCGTCATAATCCACTGCTTGGTGCCAAGATCAATGACCAGTACCACTACCGCCAGCCACAGCCAGCGCAATCCGGTTGACATCAGGGGTGTTTTCATCAGACAAACTTACGCTCTTCGCCGGCGCCCGCCACATTGGTGACGCAGCGGCCGCAGATTTCCGGATGTTCGGGGTCGGCGCCGATATCCGTCTCAAAATGCCAACAGCGGGGACACTTCCGGCCCTCGGCATTCGCCAGTGCAATTTTCAGCCCTTTCAGGCCTTCGGCCTGCAGGGCATCATCGCCCGCCGCGCCGTAATCCGCCACTTCCGCCCGGGACGTCAACAGGGCGAAATAGAGCTCCTCTCCCAGGGCGCTCAGGGTCGGCGCCAGGGACTCATCGGCGTACAGGATGACGCTGGCCTCCAGGGAACCGCCGATACGCTTATCGGCACGGGCCTGCTCCAGCACTTTATTCACTTCGCCGCGTACTTTCAGCACCTGCTCCCAGTAAGCATCGTTCATGGTCTCGCCTTCGTCCAGCCCGAACAGGCCGTCATACCACTCTTCAGTAAAGACGTACTGCTGGCGTTTTCCGGGCATAAAGCTCCAGATCTCGTCGGCGGTAAAGGAGAGAATCGGCGCCATCCAGCGCACCAGCGCCTCGGCGATATGGTACAGGGCGGTTTGGCAGCTGCGGCGGGCGATACTGTCTGCCTTGGTGGTGTACTGCCGGTCCTTGATGATATCAAGATAGAAAGAGCCCATTTCCACCGAGCAGAACTGCATCATGCGCTGCACGACGTTATGCAGGTCATAGCTGTCGTAGGCGGCGATAATGTCGGCCTGAGCCGCCTGCGCCCGGCCCACGGCCCAGCGATCCAGCACCACCATATCTTCCGGCTTAACGCTGTGCAGCGCCGGGTCGAAGCCGTTCAGGTTGGCCAGCAGGAAGCGCGCGGTATTACGTATGCGCCGATAGGAATCGGCGGAGCGCTTGAGGATCTCATCCGATACCGCGATTTCACCGGTATAATCGGTGGAAGCGACCCACAAGCGAAGAATATCCGCCCCCAGCTTGTCCATCACCTGCTGCGGACTGACGGTGTTGCCGATGGATTTGGACATTTTACGGCCCTGTCCGTCGACGGTGAAGCCATGGGTCAGCACCTGGCGGTACGGGGCCCTGCCTTTCATGGCGGAGGAGATCATCAGCGATGACATAAACCAGCCGCGGTGCTGATCGGAGCCTTCCAGGTACATGTCCGGCTCGTGGCCGGCGAACTCGGGCCGCACCGCCACCACCGACGAATGGGTGGATCCCGAATCAAACCAGACATCCAGCGTATCGGGCACCTTGACATAGTCGGCCGCCTCGGCCCCCAGCAGCTCCGCCGGATCCAAATCCCACCAGGCCTGGATACCCTGCTGCTCTACCCGTTTCGCCACTTCTTCCATCAATTCCAGGGTGCGCGGATGGAGCTCCTCGGTGTTTTTATGCACGAACAGCGACATCGGCACGCCCCAGGTGCGCTGGCGCGAGATACACCAGTCGGGGCGGTTGGCCACCATATTCTCGATGCGGGCCTGGCCCCAGGTGGGGATCCACTGCACATCCTTGATTTCCTCCAAAGAGCGCTGGCGCAGTCCCTTTTTATCCATGCTGATAAACCACTGCGGCGTGGCGCGGAAGATAATCGGCGTCTTGTGGCGCCAGCAGTGGGGGTAGCTGTGCAGCAGTTTTTCCACATGCACCAGCGCGCCGCGGTCACGCAGCAGCTGCACTATCAAATCGTTGGCCTTGAAGACCTGTACGCCGTCCAGGCCGGGATAGGTCCCGGGCAGGAAGCAGCCGTCCGGCCCTACCGGATTGGAGACTTCCAGACCGTACTGCTGGCCGATAACATAGTCGTCCGGACCGTGGCCGGGGGCGGTATGTACCGCGCCGGTACCGGCGTCAAGCGTCACGTGCTGCCCCAGTATCACCGGCACGTCGAATGCCATGAACGGATGCTGGAAGCGCAGCAGTTCCAGCGCGCTGCCTTTACAACTGCCCAGTACGGTCCAGTGGGTGACGCCGGCCCGCGCCATAACGCTTTCCACCAGGTCGGCGGCCAGGATCCAGTTCTGCCCGTCCACGGCCACCAGCTGGTAGTCGTAATCCGGGTGCACGGAAATTCCCCGGTCCGCGGGCAAGGTCCAGGGCGTAGTGGTCCAGATGACCAGCGACAGCGGTCCGTTCAGGGAAGAAACGCCGAATTTCGCCGCCACCGCGGCGGCATCCACGGCCTGGAACGCTACATCGATGGAAGGGGATGTGCGGTCGTAGTATTCCACCTCAGCTTCCGCCAGGGCGGAACGGCAATCGATGCACCAGTGCACCGGCTTGGCCCCTTTTTGCAAATGGCCGTTTTCGATGATTTTACCCAATGCGCGGATGATATTGGCTTCGGTGCCGAAATTCATCGTCAGATAGGGATGTTCCCAATCACCCAGCACGCCGAGACGGATAAAATCCTTTTTCTGACCGGCAACCTGTTCGGCGGCGTATTTACGGCAGGCGGCGCGAAACTCGGCGGCGCTGACCTTTTCACCCGGTTTGCCGATCAGCTGCTCAACTTTCAGTTCAATCGGCAGGCCGTGGCAGTCCCAGCCAGGCACGTAGGGCGAGTCATAGCCCATCAGCCCTTTGGATTTGATGATAATGTCTTTGAGAATCTTGTTAACCGAATGACCGATATGAATATTGCCGTTCGCATAGGGAGGGCCGTCATGCAAAATAAAGCTTTTTTTACCTTTCTTGGCACGGCGGATAATCCCGTACAGGTCCTGTTCATACCAGCGTTGCAGCATGCCAGGCTCGCGCTTGGCCAGATCGCCGCGCATCGGGAACCCTGTGTCCGGCAAATTCAGGGTATTTTTGTAATCACTCATTCGATTCTCGGTTCCGTTTTCGGTTTGAGAGTTTAAAAGGGCGCCGTCAGTGCGAAAAACGTCCGGCCGGTCACCACATCATTCTGGATTTGCCGCTTCAACTCATCAAGGGAGGCAAACCGTTGTTCATTACGCAATTTAGCACGAAACACCACTTCGATATGGCGGCCGTACAGGTCCATCGACATATCCAGCAAATGGACTTCCAGCCGCGACACCAGCCCGGCCACCGTGGGTCGGGTGCCGATGTTCGCCACGCCCGGCAGCGGCATGGCCGACAGGCCCAGGACCTCCACCGCATACACGCCGTTAATGGGCGCCGGCCGCTTTTTCAGCGAGACGTTGGCGGTGGGAAATCCCAGGGTACGGCCCAGCTCGTCGCCGTGCTCCACCCGGCCGGAAATTCGGTAGGGATGGCCAAGCAGCATTTCGGCCTCGGCAAGCAGATCGGTATTCAGCGCTTCCCGTACTGCGGTGCTGCTGATACGCAAGCCGCCTTCGGTATAGGTCGCGGTGCTCATGACATCAAAACCCGCGTCGGTACCCGCCTGCTGCAAAAAGGCGTAATCACCCTCCCGGCAGGCGCCGAACCGAAAATCATCACCTACGCAAAGCAGCCTGACGCCGAGCTTGTCCACCAGCAGCCGGGAAACAAACGTCCGGGCGTCAATGGCGGCAAAATGCTGATCAAACTTCGCACAGAGTACTATGTCCACCCCGGCCTGGGCCAGGTACTTCACTTTATCCCGCAGGCGGGTCAGCCGCGCCGGGGCGTCCCGGCCGGCAAAATGTTCTTGCGGCTGGGGCTCGAATATCATCACCATTACCGGCAGGCCTCTTTTACGGCCCTCGGACTGCAATTGCGCTATCAGCGCCTGATGCCCGCGATGAAAGCCGTCAAAATTGCCGATGGTGAGCACGCACCCGGAGTGACGCGCCTGAAGATTATGTATGCCGCGAATAAGCTTCATAGCAGGCTCAAGACAATGGAAATCGGCGGATTATACCTTGTACGGAGCCTAAGGTTAACCCGCGAATCCAATCTTTGCCCGTAACAGCGGAGAAAACCACGCTTATATTGCCCGGTCTGGTTTTTTGCGCAGGTTATTCTGCCCGGCGCGGAGTATTCCGCTCCCCGTGGCCGGGCCGCCGGGAGCGAGTCACCTTTCTTATTAACGATATGCCCACTAGATTTCATGTTGCGGCAAGGCGGCAAGGGAGAAATGACGGGTATAATCGCTTTTTTCACTGCAAACACTGTATTCCTTGGGCTGAAACTGGTAGAATCCTGCGCCATCACATTGTAACAGGCGTTGCGTTATTGAGCGGCGCTTATTTGCACAAATCCATTGACAAAAGAAGGCTGAAAGGGCATATTCCTCGGCCTTTGAATTGTCTCATAGAACACGTTTGGGAGTTGGACCTTGGCTAATATCAAATCAGCTAAGAAACGCGCCGTACAGTCTGAGAAGCGTCGTCAGCACAATGCAAGCCGTCGCTCCATGATGCGTACCTTTGTTAAGAAGGTATACGCGGCTATCGATTCAGGTGATAAAGAAGCTGCGCAGAGTGCATTTTCTGTTATGCAGCCCCTAGTGGACCGTCAGGCCAGCAAAGGTCTGATCCACAAGAACAAAGCAGCGCGTCATAAATCTAATCTGACCGCGCGTATCAACGCTATGCAGTAAGTGTTGTTATTCGTTAAAAAAACCGGCTTCGGCCGGTTTTTTTATGCGCCATTGTTAACATCATGCCCTGCTACGCCGCCTGCGGCAAAGCCCTTCGCAGCACCAGATAGCCCAGGATTGCCGATAGCGTCGAACCCGACAGGATACCCAGCTTTGCCAAGGTAAGCTGTTCATTTCCCGAACCGGTGCCGAATGCCAGGCCGGCAATAAAAATCGACATGGTGAAGCCAATGCCGCAGAGTACCGCCGCGGCGGCAATCTGCCCCATGGCCACGCCATCGGGCAAGCGCGCCATGCGCAGCTTCACTGACAGCAGGCAGAACACCATTATCCCCACGGGTTTCCCCAGGATTAGCCCGGCGGCGATGCCGGCCGGCAGCAGCGAAAGCAGGCTGCCGGGCGTCAAGCCCTGCAAGGAGACCCCGGCATTGGCAAACGCGAACAGCGGCAAGATCAAATAGATGACCCAGGGCTGCAACCGGTGCTCCAGCACCAGCGCGGGGGAGTAAGCCTTCCCCGGCAGGCTCAGCGGTATCAGGGCGCCGGCAATCACCCCGGCCAGGGTGGCGTGGATGCCTGAGAGCAGGATACATGTCCAAAGCGCCGCGCCGGCCAGCAGATAGAGGCCGGGATGGCTGATATTTCTGTGGTTCATCAGCCACATAACCGCTACCACCCCGACCGCGCCCGCCAGCGCCGCCAGAGAAAGCTCATGATTGTAAAACAGGGCGATGATAACGATGGCCCCTAAATCGTCGATAATGGCCAGCGCCAGCAAAAAAGCCTTCAGGCTGGCGGGCACGCGTTTTCCCAGCAGTGCCAGCACGCCCACCGCGAAGGCGATATCCGTTGCCGTCGGAATGGCCCAGCCGGCGTAATTAGCCGGGGCATGCCGGTTCATCAGCATATAGATGATGGCCGGCGCCATCATTCCCCCCAGCGCAGCGATAGCCGGGAATGCCGCCTGGGCGCGGCTGGCCAGCGCACCTTGGATAAGTTCCCGCTTAACCTCCAGCCCGATGAGTAAAAAAAACATCGCCATCAAACCGTCATTGATCAACGCAAGCAGGTTAAAGGAAGCGCCCTGTTCGCCGGCGGCGGCCCGGGGGTAATATAGGGTGGCCTCATAGGCCTCACGGGCCGGGGAATTGGCGATGATCAATGCCGCCAGCGCTGCCAGAATCAATAACACACCGCTTGCGGCTTCATGGACCAGCCAACGGCGAATAAAAGAAGTCAAAGTCCCTTTCCTCGGTATACGCTAGATGAGTTTTATTGTGCGGGAATTGGCGCTGTGGGTAAACAAAAGGGACTGATAATCGGAAGGTATTACAAGCCGCTTCGCAAAACGCGGTTTTATCTCCAGCCGGGATAGCTTACTGGCGCACCGTAGCGTATAGATAACCTCCCCAACAGCGTTGCCGAACACTATCATCAGCATAGCCGGGGGAGACATTTATCGCCGGGGCCGCGAAGGCGAACGGCCCTTTCGGATTTTTAGCGCGTCAAATCGTCGAAAAACTTCTTCACGCCGTCAAGAAAGCTCTTGGATCGCGGGCTGTTTTGCGCACCGCCGACGCCGCCGAAACTCTCTTCCAGCTCGCGCAGCAGCTGTTTTTGCTTTTCATTAAGCTTCACCGGGGTTTCCACTACAACCCGGCACAGCAGGTCCCCCTGAGCGCCGCCGCGTACCGATTTTACCCCTTTGCCGCGCATTCTGAACAACTTGCCGGTTTGCGTTTCCGCCGGCACTTTCAGGCTTACCCGGCCGTCGAGCGTCGGCACTTCGATTTCGCCGCCCAGCGCCGCCATGGCGAAATTGATGGGGACTTCGCAAAACAGGTTATTGTCCTCACGTTCGAAAATGGGATGCTGGCGGACCTGAACCTGAACGTACAGATCCCCGGCCGGCGCCCCCTGCTCCCCTGCTTCACCTTCCCCCGCCAAACGGATCCGATCGCCGGTATCCACCCCGGCCGGTATTTTGACCGACAGGGTTTTGGCTTTCTCTACCCGACCGTGGCCGTGGCATTTATGGCAGGGATCCTTGATTACCTTGCCGCGTCCCTGGCAGGTGGGGCAGGCTTGCTGCACCGCGAAAAAGCCCTGGCGCATCTGCACCTGTCCGGCGCCGTGGCAGGTAGGACAGGTTATGGGCGAAGTGCCCGGTTTGGCGCCGCTGCCATGGCAAACGTCGCACTCTTCAAGGGCGGGGATACGGATTTCCTTGGTAACGCCGCGCACCGCCTCTTCCAGCGTCAGCTCCATATTGTAGCGGAGATCTGAACCACGGCTGGCGCGCTGGCGGCGACCGCCGCCGAAAATATCGCCGAACACATCGCCGAAGATATCGGTGAAATCCGCTCCGCCGGCACCGCCGCCCATGCCCCCCTGCTCAAAAGCGGCATGGCCGTACTGATCGTAGGCCGCGCGTTTTTGCGGGTCATTCAGAATTTCATACGCTTCTTTGACTTCTTTGAACTTTGCTTCGGCTTGCGCGTTCCCGGGGTTACGATCCGGGTGGTATTTCATTGCCAGGCGTTTATAGGCCTTTTTGATTTCACGCTCATCCCCGTCTCTGGGGACGCCTAAAATCTCGTAATAGTCTGACTTCGCCATTGTCTCTTCCTGCCCTCGACATGCTTGCACGGGCGCAAGGTTACCCCTACGCCCGTGCCTGTTGCCAGCCACGATATCAGCTATCGCCGCTGTGCCCCATCAAGGGCGATTATTTTTTATCTTTGACTTCTTCAAACTCGGCATCGACCACGTCATCGTCCTTCTTGGCCCCATCGGCGCCGGCATCCGTTGCGCCTGCCCCGGCCTGCGCCTGCTGCTGCGCCACTTCCAGCAGTTTGCCGGAGACCTGGATCAGCGCCTGCATCTTGGCTTCGATTTCCGCTTTGTCTTCGCCTTTCAGCGCGGTATCCAGACCGTTCAGCGCGGTCTCGATAGCGGTCTTGTCATCCGCCGGCAGTTTATCGCCCGCTTCTTCCATTTGCTTGCGGGTGCTGTGCAGCAGGTGATCGGCCTGGTTGCGGGTCTGGACCAGCTCTTCGAACTTACGGTCGGATTCCGCGTTGGCTTCGGCTTCACGCACCATCTTCTGGATTTCTTCCTCGTTCAGACCGGAAGAGGCCTTGATGGTGATCTTCTGTTCGCGGCCGCTGTTCTTGTCCTTGGCGGACACATGCAGGATACCGTCGGCATCGATATCAAAGGTCACTTCAATTTGCGGCATGCCGCGCATGGCCGGAGAAATACCGTCCAGATTGAACTGTCCCAGGGACTTGTTATCGGCGGCGCGTTTACGTTCACCCTGCAGCACATGGATGGTCACGGCGGACTGGTTGTCTTCCGCAGTGGAGAACACCTGGCTGTGCTTGGTGGGGATGGTCGTGTTTTTGGCGATAAGCGCCGTCATCACGCCGCCCATGGTTTCGATACCCAGGGACAAAGGCGTTACGTCCAGCAGCAGCACGTCTTTCACATCACCGGCCAATACGCCGCCCTGCACCGCGGCGCCGATAGCCACCGCTTCATCGGGGTTGACGTCTTTACGCGGTTCTTTGCCGAAGAAATCGGTAACGGTCTTCTGCACCAGCGGCATACGGGTCTGGCCGCCCACCAGAATAACGTCCTTGATATCGCTCACCGACAGCCCGGCATCCTTCAGGGCCATCTTCAGCGGATCCATGGTGCGTTTAACCAGGTCTTCCACCAGGGATTCCAGCTTGGCGCGGGTGACCTTGATGTTCATGTGTTTCGGACCGGTGGCATCCGCCGTAATGTACGGCAGGTTCACGTCGGTCTGCTGAGCGGAAGAGAGCTCGATCTTGGCCTTTTCCGCGGACTCTTTCAGACGCTGCATCGCCAGCGGGTCATTGCGCAGATCGATGCCCTGATCTTTCTTGAATTCATCAACCAGATAATTAATCAGGCGGCTGTCGAAGTCTTCGCCACCCAGATGAGTGTCGCCATTGGTGGACAGGACTTCAAAGGTCTTTTCGCCATCCACATCGTCGATTTCGATAATCGAGATATCGAACGTACCGCCGCCCAGGTCATACACCGCGATGGTGCGGTTGCCGACTTCTTTATCCAGACCGTAGGCCAGCGCCGCGGCGGTGGGTTCGTTAATGATGCGTTTAACATCAAGACCGGCAATACGTCCCGCATCCTTGGTGGCCTGGCGCTGGGTATCGTTGAAATACGCCGGCACGGTGATAACCGCTTCGGTAACCGGTTCACCCAGATAATCTTCCGCGGTTTTTTTCATTTTTTTCAGGATTTCGGCGGAGATCTGCGGCGGGGCCATTTTCTGGCCTTTCACGTCCAGCCAGGCATCTCCGTTATCGGATGCGATAATGCTGTACGGCATGATATTTTTGTCACGCTGTACTTCTTCGTCTTCGTAACGGCGTCCGATCAAACGTTTGATGGCGAACAGCGTGTTCTTGGGATTAGTGACGGACTGACGTTTAGCTGGTTGGCCAACCAGAATTTCACCGTCCTGCGTGTAAGCAATAATGGAAGGGGTAGTACGATCGCCTTCGCTGTTTTCCAGCACCCGAGGTTTGGAGCCTTCAATGATTGCGATACAAGAGTTGGTCGTACCCAAGTCGATACCAATAATTTTACCCATCTAAACATCTCCACTAAAAGTCATATTCGTTGTGGTCGTAAACCTGATATGTGGCCGGCTAAGCTGTTTTCAAGTTACCGACTGCTATTTGTTTGCAGGTTTAACAACGTTGGTTGCAGATAAGATGGGGCCGCTACGCCGTGCATCAAGGGGTAAGGGGAAAAAAAAGCTGTTTTTCCCGTCCCTTAGCCCCGCCGTATTGTTATTGAAAACAGTCAAATAGCTATATCATTATGAAAGATATGGATTTTATGCCGTAGGATAAAAATTCAGGCCCGAACGAGATAAAAGCGAGAGCCGGCGCGAAAAAACCGCGTCCGGCCCCGGGCAGACATCACCGCCTGATCAGGCGGCGGAATTGATCCTGTCGCCCAACGGCAATATGCGGCGCAGATCCGCCGGCAGGAATATCCCGAGGGCTACCCCCATCAATGCCAGACCCAACACATACCAGGCGGGGGCCATGGGAGTGATTTTCATCAGCAGGGTGACGAATATCGGCGTTAGGCCGCCGAACACGGCGTAAGCAATATTATAGGAGAACGAAATACCGCTGAAACGCACCGCGGCGGGAAAAACATGAACCATGACGTAAGGCACCCCGCCCACCACGCCGACGCTGAAACCCGCCAGCCCATAGGCGACGAATAGCTGCAGCGGGTGGCCGCCGCCGGCGTGGTAGAACAGCCAGCTGAAAACGGCCAGCATAAGGCAGCCGTACGTAAAGGTCTTACCCGCGCCCAGGGTATCGATGACCGCACCGGTGACCACGCACCCCGCCGCCAGGGCAATGGTGGCCAGGCAATTGGCTTCCAGCGCCAGGGCCGCCGGCACCCCTGCCTGCTGTTGCAGCCACAGGGGTGCCATCAGGATCACCACCACAATGCCGGCGGACAACAGCCAGGTCAGCAGCATGGAAAGGATCACCGCCTTTTGGTGGTTGACGATGACCGATTTCAGCGGCAGTTCCTTCGCCAGCATTTGCCGGGCCTGCATCTCCAGAAACACCGGTGTTTCCCGCAGCCAGCGCCGCAGGTACATGGCCGCCAGTCCGAAAACGCCGCCGAGGAAAAAGGGAATGCGCCAGCCCCACCGGACGATATCCTGCCCAGAAATCAAGGCGTTGATCAGGGTGGCGACAAACGAGCCGAGCAATATGCCGACGGTAAGTCCGGCGGTCAAGGTGCCGCAGGCGAAACCGATACGCCGCCGCGGCACATGTTCGGCCACGAAAACCCACGCGCCGGGCACTTCCCCGCCAATGGCCGCTCCCTGCAGGATCCGCAGCAGTAACAGCAGCAGCGGCGCGGCAACGCCCAGCGCGGCATAGGTAGGCAGCAGACCCATCAGCAGGGTAGGCAGCGCCATCAGCAGTATCGACAGGCTGAACATCTTTTTGCGCCCGACCCTATCGCCGAAATGCGCCATAACGATGCCCCCCAGGGGCCTGGCCAGGTAGCCGGCGGCAAAAATACCGAAGGTTTGCATTTGCCTGAGCCATTCCGGCAGATCGGCCGGGAAAAACAGCTTGCCCATAACGCCGGCGAAAAACACAAAAATGATAAAATCATAAAACTCCAGAGCGCCCCCCAGGGCGGCCAGAGAGAGGGTTTTATAATCTTGCGGATTCAAACGACGCCGAGGATCGCCATTCATAATTTTTCACTTAACGCCAGATAAAATATGAAAAAAATTCAAACCTTATTGTAAAGATATTTTTACTGGCTGGAAACCCTTTTCACCGCCGTGAGCGGGCCGGGGAGGTAATAAGTAGTAAATGGAGGAAGACAGGACTTACATGCCCCCGGCACGTTTCCCATCAGCTGTCGGCGGGGCGGCGGGCGCTTCGGGGACGGAAGGAGGATACGACGGCCGGGTCGGTGTCCAGATACGGCCCCTCCAACAGCTGGATACAATAGGGCACGCTGGCGAAAATGCCGGTCACCAGCACCTTGCCCTGTTCATCCTTCACCCCTTCCAGGGTTTCTTTTATCGAGCGGGGCTGGCCCGGCAAATTAAGGATCAGGGCCTGTTTACGAATCACTGCGGTCTGCCGGGATAAAATGGCGGTGGGTACAAAATGCAGGCTGATTTGCCGCATCTGCTCGCCGAAGCCGGGCATTTCACGATCCGCCACCGCCAGCGTCGCATCGGGGGTCACATCGCGACGGGCCGGACCTGTGCCGCCGGTGGTCAGCACCAGATGACAACCCATTTCATCCACCAGTTCACAAAGGGTTTGCTCAATCAACAGCTGCTCATCGGGCACCAGACGGGTTTCCAGTTTGAACGGCGTAACCAGCGCCCCGGTGAGCCAGGCGGCCAGCGCGGGGATACCCTGGTCCTGATAGACACCTTTGGCGGCGCGATCGGAGATGGAAACCAGCCCTATGCGACATGTATTCATGGATATCATCCTGCAGCGAATATTCCGCTTATGATATCAAGTTGCCCATTAAAGGCCAGCCGCTAAAAAAACGGCCCGCAACGCGGGCCATATTCGCTGTTGTCGCGCGTTACAGCAATTCTTTGATCATCTTTTCCAGCTTTTCCTGATCGACGGCAAACTTGCGGATGCCGTCAGCCAGCTTATCCACCGCCATCGGATCGAGGTTATGCTCCCACAGGAACTCGGCTTCGGTCATTTTTGCGGGACGCGCCTTGATATTTCCTGTATAGGATAGTTTACGTTCCAGCGGGCCTTCGCTTTCCGCCAGCTCTTTGAGCAACGGCGGCGCGATGGTCAGGCGGTCGCAGCCGGCCAGTTCGATGATTTCGCCGATGTTACGGAAACTGGCGCCCATGACCACAGTTTCATAGCCATGCTCTTTGTAATAGCGGTAAATCTCGGTAACCGACACTACGCCGGGATCCTGCTGGGGGCTGAACTCTTTCTGGCTGCCGTTGGCTTTGTGCCAGTCGAGAATGCGGCCGACGAACGGCGAAATCAGAAAAGCGCCCGCTTCGGCGCAGGCGCGGGCCTGGGCGAAGGAAAACAGCAGCGTCAGATTACAATTGATGCCGGCTTTTTCCAACTGTTCCGCCGCACGGATGCCCTGCCAGGTAGAGGCCAGTTTAATCAGGATGCGATCGTTGCCGATACCGGCATCGTTATAAAGCTTGATGAGCCGTTTGGCTTTGGCGACGCTGGCTTCGGTGTCATAAGAAAGACGGGCATCCACTTCGGTGGAAACGCGGCCGGGGACCAGCTTCAGAATTTCGACGCCGATATTCACCGCCAGCTTGTCGGTGGCGTATTTAACCTGCTCGGCCGGATCGCTGCTTTGGTCGCGGGCCCAGGTGACGGCCTGATCGATGTATCGGCGATATTCAGGAATCTGCGCCGCATTAAGAATCAATGAGGGGTTGGTGGTCGCATCCTGTGGCTGGTACAGTTTAATGGCGGTGATATCACCCGTATCGGCGACAACGGAGGTCATTTTGCGTAGGGCACTTAATTTATCTGTCATGTTGAGATGTCTCATGGTGAAGGGTGTGCTTATAAGGTGGCGTTGCACGGCCTTTTCCGATAATACCACGCGTGGGGACCGGCGCAAGGCTCACACCGGTGGATTATCCGCCGCCGCCGTTTATCATGGAAGAAGAGGCGGAAATGGCCGAGCTATTTAATTTCATCAATGACCTTATCTGGAATTCCGTCCTGATATATCTGTTGATAGGGACCGGGCTTTGGTTTACGTTGCGCTCCGGTTTTATCCAGTTCCGCCACTTTTTTCATATCTTCTCCATCCTGAAAGGATCGAACCAGGCCGACCGCGCCGGCATCTCGCCCTTTCAAGCCTTGTGCACCACCCTGGCGGCGCGTATCGGCTGCGGCAATCTCACCGGCGTGGTCCTGGCGCTGGTGGTGGGCGGGCCGGGCGCCATCGTCTGGATGTGGCTGGCGGCGTTTATCGGCATGGCCACCGCCTTTGTGGAGAGCACGCTGGCGCAGCTCTATAAAGTACGCGACGCGCAGGGCAATTTTCGCGGCGGTCCGGCCTGGTACATGGAGAAAGGACTGGGCCTGCGCTGGATGGGCATATTGTTTTCCTGCTTCCTGCTGGTGGGCTACGGCGGCGTATTCAACTCGGTACAGGCCGGGGCGATTGCCCAATCGCTGCAGGGCGCGTTCGGTTATAAATCCTACCAGATCGGCCTGGGGCTGGTGGCGCTGACCGCCCTGGCCATCTTCGGCGGGGTGCGGATCATTGCCCGCCTGTCGCAATGGATAGTACCGGCCATGGCGCTGCTCTACGTTATCCTGGCGGGTTGGACGGCGGCCCATAATATAGGCAGGCTGGCCGACGTGGCCGAACTGGTGTTCAGCAGCGCGTTCGGACTGCGCCAGGCCGCCGCAGGGGTAGCCGGCTACGGGATATCCCAGGCGATTTTCATGGGGGTGCAGCGGGGATTGTTCTCCAACGAGGCCGGCATGGGTTCGGCGCCCAATATCGCCGCCGCCGCCACCCCCTGGCCGCCGCATCCAGCCTCCCAGGGCTATATACAAATGCTGGCGGTGTTTATAGACACCATCGTGATATGCAGCGCCACCGCCGCCATCATCCTCACGTCCGGGGCGTTGGATCAGGCCACGCCCCCGCAGCCGGGCTTCGCCTTGATCCAGCAGTCCATCGCCTCCGTGGGCGGCGCATGGAGCACCTGGTTCATGGTGATCATTATTTTTATATTCGCTTTCACCTCCATCATCGGCAACTACGCCTATGCGGAAAGCAGCCTGCGATTCTTCCGCCGCTGCCCCCGAGGGCTGATATGGCTGTTTCGCTTGCTGACGCTTACGATGGTGATGTTCGGCTGCCTGGCCGATATGCCGGTATTGTGGCGGCTGGCGGATATGGCGATGGGGTTGATGACCCTCACCAATCTCATCGCGCTGCTGCTGCTGTCGCGTATCGCGTTAATGCTGGCGCGTGATTACAATAGCCAGCGCAATATCGGTAAATTACCGACCTTCTACGCCGCTAATTTCCCCGCTATCGCCGACCAGCTGTCACCGGGAATCTGGGACCGGCCGGCAGCGCCTAAATGAGAAGAGACACAGGACCGGAAAAATATGCTTATCGTTATCTCTCCAGCCAAAACGCTGGATTACCAAAGCCCGCCGGCTACCCGGCGCTACAGCCGGCCGGCGCTGCTGGAAAGCTCAAAACAGATCATGGCGATATGCCGGAAGCTAACGCCGGCTCAGTTGTCCACGCTTATGGGCATCAGCGATAAACTGGCCAGTCTTAATGTGGCGCGCTTCCAGTCATGGCAGGAGGAGTTCACCCCCGACAACGCCCGCCAGGCGATTTTGGCGTTTAAAGGCGATGTTTATAACGGCTTGCGGGCCGACACCTTCGACGAAGAGGATTTTGATTTCGCCCAGACTCATCTGCGCATTCTGTCCGGGCTGTACGGCATATTACGCCCGCTGGATCTGATGCAGCCCTACCGGCTGGAAATGGGCATCAAACTTGCCAATCCGCGGGGAGCCGATTTATACCGGTTCTGGGGGGATACGCTGACCGACACATTGCAGGAAGCGCTGGAGGAGCAACAAGACGACGTGTTGATTAACCTGGCATCGGAAGAGTACTTCAGAGCGGTCAATGAGAAAAAACTGGCGGGACGCATCATCAAGCCGGTCTTTCTCGATCAGAAAAACGGCAAATACAAAGTCATCAGCTTCAACGCCAAAAAGGCCCGCGGCATGATGAGCCGCTTTATCATTACCGGCAGGCTATCGCGCCCGGAACAGCTTACCGAATTTCATGACGGCGGCTATGTTTATGACGCCGCGCAATCCAGCGAAACCGAATTTATCTTCAAACGGCCGGAGCGCCCCGCAGAGCGGTAGGCCCGCCGGCGCCGATCGTGCAACGAGCCTGTCAAAGGGAGACCGCGGCAATACTTTACCGCGGCAAATCCATCAGCAGCCGGCGCAATTGCGCAAAATCCGCCGGCAGCTGCCGCGACAGCAGCGGCAGCGTAGCCCGCAGCGCCAGCGCCTTCGGCAACGGCAAGGAACTGCCCAGCACCTCGTCCACCGTCTCCTTGAATTTCGCCGGATGGGCGGTGCCGAGGAACAAACCGAACTCGCCGGGCTTCAGTTGATCCCGCAGCAACCGATAGGCAATAGCGGCATGGGGTTCTGAAATATAGCCCAGCGCCGCCAGCTCACGCATGGTCTCCCGGGTAATATCATCGCTCACGCTGCCATAGGACAAACTGTCCAGGCGCCAGTTCTTGCGACGGAAAAGCTCCTCCACCCGCGGCCAGTTGTTCGGCTGGCTGACATCCATCGCATTGGACAGGGTGGTAACGGTAGGATTGGGCAACCACCGGCCGCCGGACAAAAATCGCGGCACGGTATCATTGGCGTTGGTGGCGGCAATAAAACGCTTAACGGGCAGTCCCAGCGACATAGCCAGCAAACCGGCGGTCAAATCGCCGAAGTTGCCGCTGGGCACCGAGACCACCAGCTGATTGCGCGCTTCCTGCGGCAGCTGCGATACCGCTTCAAAATAGTAACAAATCTGCGCCAGCAGACGGCTGATATTAATGGAGTTAGCCGAATTCAAGCCCAGCTCGCGTTTTAACGGCTCATCGTCAAACGCCTGTTTCACCAGCGCCTGACAGGCATCGAAATCGCTTTCAACGGCAACGGTGTGGATATTGCCGCCGAGGGTGCAAAACAGCTTTTCCTGCAGCGGGCTGATTTTACCCTTCGGATAAAGAATCACCACCCGCACGTTATCCAGTCCGTAAAAGGCGTGCGCCACCGCGGCGCCGGTATCGCCTGAGGTGGCGGTGAGAATGGTCACCGGCTCGCCTTTGGCCACCTCGGTCAGCATCTGCGCCATAAAACGGCCGCCGAAATCCTTGAACGCCAGGGTCGGCCCGTGGAACAGCTCCAGGGCGGCAATATCCGCCGAAATATTCACCACCGGCGCCGGGAATTCGAAAGCGGCGTTCACGCGCTTGTGTATGACTTCCAGGGGCAGCTCATCGCCGATATAGGCCGACAGGATGCGAGCGCTGCGGGTCACCAGATCGAGCTTAAGCAGCTCATCGATTTGCGTCGGGGTAAACTCCGGCAGGTCTCGCGGAAAAAACAATCCCTGCTGACGCCCCAGCCCTTGCTTGATCGCCTGCGCGAAGCTGACCTGCTCGTTGTGATCTTTAATATTATACAGTTTCATGCGTTATCCCATCACTCGCGCGCCGGTGGTATCCAGGCGACAGATATGAACAAATCCTTCGTCGTTTTGCAGGTAGTGCTGCGCCAGCCAATCCGCCAGACGCTGCGCGGTATCCTCCCGATCGCACACCGCGAACATCGTCGGACCGGATCCGGAGATGCCGCAGGCCAGCGCGCCTATCTGGGTCGCCGCATGGCGCGCCTCGATAAATCCCGGCAGCAGACGGGTACGGTACGGCTCGGCGATGACGTCCTTCATCAGCTTGGCCGCCAGGGCGGGCTGCTGGGTATGGCTGGCGTGAATAAACCCCGCCAGGAAACGGCCGTGGCTGATACAGTCCTGGCGGCGATACTGTGCCGGCAATATCGCCCGCGCCTCGGCGGTGGAGACCTTGATGCCCGGGTAGGCCATGACCCACAGCCATTCGCTGAAACCGGGAATCTGTTGGCTGATGATACTGTTCTCTTCCAGCATCAGCTGGATGCCGCCGAGAAAACAGGGCGCCACATTATCGTAATGGACGCTGCCGGAAATGCGCCCTTCCATTTCTCCCATCAGCGTCAGCATATGGTTTTCGTCCAGGGGATAATCGCAGTAGGCGTTCATCGCTACCAGCGCCGCCACCACTGAACAGGCGCTGGAGCCCAGGCCGGAGCCGATAGGCATGTTTTTTTCCAGCATCATGGCTACCGGAACGGTTTTACCCACCGCCTGGCAAAATCGCTGCCAGCATTGATAAACGATGTTCTGCTGCGGATCCGCCGGCAGCTTGCCGGCAAAACGACCTTGATTGGTCAGGCTGAACTGCGCCGCGGCTTCCACCGTCACGCAATCCCCCAGCAGCGTACCGTCCACCGGCGAAACCGCCGCCCCCAGCACATCGAAGCCGACACTGACATTACCTATTGATGCCGGCGCATACACCTTAACCATTTTAAACTCCCAGCTTCCATGACAGCGTACGCAAAAGATCCGCAAAGACACCGGCGGCCGTTACTTCGTTGCCGGCGCCGTAACCGCGCAATACCAGCGGCAACGGTTGATAATAACGGGTGTAAAAGGCCAGTGCGTTTTCACCATCCTTCACTTTGTATAACGGATTATTACCGTCCACCGCGGCGATTCTCACCCGGCATCGGCCATCGTCGATACTGGCGACGTAACGCAACACCTTGCCCTCATCACGGGCCGCCGCCACTTTGGCGCCGAAGGCATCGTCAATCTCCGGCAGTCTGGCCATAAACGTCTCCACGTCGCCGCCGTCGTCAAACCCTTCCGGCAACACGGGCTCCACCTCCACATCCGCCAGTTCCAGCTGATGGCCGGCCTCACGGGCAAGGATCAGTAACTTACGCGCAACATCCGTACCTGACAAGTCATCCCGCGGATCGGGCTCGGTAAACCCCAGTTCTTTCGCCGCCAGCGTCGCGGCCGACAGCGACAGGCCTTCATCCAGTTTGCCGAAAATATAGGACAGGGATCCGGAAAGGATACCGGAAAACCGCGTCAATTCATCGCCGGCATTCAGCAGATTCTGTAAATTCTCGATCACCGGCAAACCGGCGCCGACGTTGGTATCGTAAAGGAATTTACGGCGCGATCCCGCCGCCGCCCCGCGCATTTGCCGGTAATACTGCATGGATGAGGTGTTGGCCTTTTTATTGGGGGTCACCACATGAAAACCGTCGGCCAGGAAATCGGCGTATTGATCGGCAATCGCCGCGCTGCTGGTGCAGTCAACGATAACCGGATTAAGCAGATGATACTCTTTCACCAGGCGGATAAGCCGTCCCAGATTAAAAGGCTCACGGGCCTGCGCCAGCTCCTCCTGCCAGCTATCCAGCGCGATGCCGTGGACATTGGTGAGCAGCGCCTTTGAATTGGCGATACCGCACACCCGCAGATCGATATGCTTCTCTTTAAGCCATTGGTGCTGGCGGCGGATTTGCTCCAGCAATGCGCCGGCAACCCCGCCCGAACCGATGACGAACACTTCGATAACCTGATCGGTATTGAACAGCATCTGGTGGGCGACACGCACCCCGGTGGTGGTAAGATCATTATCCACCACCACCGAGATAGACCGTTCGGACGAGCCCTGGGCGATGGCGATGATATTGATATTGGCCCGCGCCAGCGCCGCGAACAGCTTGGCGGACAGCCCGCGCTGAGTGCGCATCCCGTCGCCAATGACCGAAATGATCGCCAGTTTGTTCATAATATCCAGCGGTTCCAGCAGGCCGTCCTTAAGCTCCAGGTAGAACTCATCTTCCAGGGCCTTGCGGGCGCCGTTTAATTCGTTTTGCGGCACGCAGAAGCTGATGCTGTATTCCGACGAGGACTGGGTTATCAACACCACCGAACTGCCGGCGCGGGACATGGCGGCGAAAACCCGCGCGGCCATGCCGATCATCCCTTTCATGCCCGGACCGGATACGTTAATCATCGCCATATTATTAAGGTGCGTAATTCCCTTCACCGGATTGGACAGGTCCGGATCGGTACGGCCGATCAACGTTCCCGGCGCCTGCGGGTTTTCGGTATTTTTTATCAGACAGGGAATCTGGAAGCGGGCGATGGGGGCAATGGTGCGGGGATGCAGCACCTTGGCGCCGAAGTAGGAGAGCTCCATCGCCTCCTGATAGGACATGGATTTCAGCAGGCGCGCATCCGGCACCTGGCGCGGATCGCAGGTATAAACCCCGTCCACGTCGGTCCATATTTCACAGCAATCGGCGCGCAGACAGGCGGCCAATACCGCGGCGGAATAGTCGGAGCCGTTACGCCCCAGCACCACCAGTTCCCCTTTCTCGTTGCCGGCGGTAAAACCGGCCATCAGAATAATATGATCCGGCGGGATAGCGGCATCATTGATACGCCGGGTGGATTCCACGATGTCTACGGTGGATTCCAGGAATCCGCCCTGTGCCAGCAGCTTCTCCACCGGATTGATGACCGTCACGGCAAAACTGCGGGCGATAAATACCGCCTCCATAATGGCGATAGACAGCTTTTCACCGCGGCAAATGATGGCGGCGTTGATGCTGTCGGGGCACTGCTTGAGCAGGCTGATGCCGTGCAGCAACTGTTTGATTTGGGCGAATTCCTGCTCCACCAATATCCGTAAAGCGATGTAATCGAGCCCTCGCTGCGTCTGGGACAAACCCAGCAGCAGGTCGGCGAAGATCTGTTCGGCATCATGCATGGTGGGCTGGATATCCATGCCGGCGAGCGTCTTTTCGATCATCGAAACCAGATGGTTGGTGATTTTGGCGGGTGCGGAAAGCACCGTGGCGACCTGTCCCTGCCCTGCATTGCTTTCAATGATATCGGCCACCCGGCTGAACCGCTCAGCGTTGGCCACCGAGGTACCACCGAATTTCAGTACTCGCATTTGTTTTTTTCTCCTGAATTGAAGCTTAAAAAAAAGCCCGCACTGTCAAGGTGCGGGCTTTTTTCTGTTTATCCTGTATGCGTCAGCCCGCACCGCTACCTGTGGTATCGGTGGTGGTAATAATAATGGTGCTCGGGCTGATAGTGCGCATGTATGGAACAATCTATAGTATTTTTCTATGCCCTATTGGTTAAAGCAATCAGGCTATAAAGTCAATTTTATTTTGTGTTTGCTGCTTTATTGCACAGCATCATCCACCTTATTTTTACCCGCCATTTTGATTAATTAGCCGGTAAAATAGTTAATAACATCATTTGATACAGTTTTATACACCACAAAATGGCGCGAATCGGCATCATAGGCTACGAATGATTTTCTGTAGCCTGCGGCAAAGAATTCGGGAGAGGCGGAAACGTGCCCGGCCCGTCGCGCGATAAAACCAATCCCGGCGCCGGTAAGATGTCGCCCGCCTGAGCATGGCAAGAACATTGAAGCGGGGACGCTATTTTACCTGGCGGCAGCGCGCTGAAATGAGCCGGGACAGCAGTCACAGGATATTAACAATGGAACGGACCGGGGCATAACGGCAAAATGGCTGACTCGTCCTTCACAGGCAGGTAATGGCCGTATATAAGAAAAAATTATCACATGTCTTTCTTTTTCAGCCAGTTATTTTGAGTCCATTTTAGATTTCATTGCCTAGGGCATAAGGCTTGATACACTCAGCTGAATCGAGGATATTCCCCTGAGGAAAGTTATCGAATATGCTGGTATATAAAGGAATTCCCCTTAATGCATTTAATGTTTGTCGGTAATTTGATATATGTCAGCAAAATGAAATTTTCTTGAGTGTTAAATTCGGTTAGCACTGTTATAGTGTTGTTAATAAGGGTAAGCTATAGGGCATTTGAGCTTGAGAAAAGCGGCCCAGAATCAGGTTAGCGGTGCCAAGGTTTATCCAAAGTTAATCACCTGGAGCACGTTTATGTACTTTAGCCTCATCGCACAGGGGTTTGGCGTTATTCTCCTGGCCATGATGAAGATGACCGCGGCTTTTGTACTTCCTCTTTCAATTTGTTGGTAATTTAGGTAGCAAACATGCAGACCCCGCACATTCTTATTGTTGAAGATGAGTCAGTCACCCGCAATACCCTCAAAAGCATTTTCGAAGCCGAGGGCTATATGGTTCATGAAGCCACCGACGGTGCAGAGATGCATCAGGTTCTGTCGGAAAACGACATCAATCTGGTCATCATGGATATCAACCTGCCGGGTAAAAATGGTTTACTGCTGGCCCGGGAATTACGGGAGCATGCGAGTGTCGCGCTGATGTTTTTAACCGGACGCGATAATGAAGTGGATAAAATTCTCGGTTTGGAAATCGGCGCCGACGATTATATTACCAAGCCGTTCAATCCGCGGGAACTCACCATCCGCGCACGTAATCTGTTGTCGCGCACCATGAACCTTGGCAGCGGCGGCGAAGAGCGCAAGCTGGTGGAAAGCTATAAGTTCAACGGATGGGAACTTGATATCAATAGCCGTTCATTGTTAAGCCCCAACGGCGATCACTATAAACTCCCCCGTAGCGAATTTCGCGCCATGCTGCACTTCTGCGAAAATCCGGGCAAAATCCAGTCCCGCGCCGAACTGTTGAAAAAGATGACCGGCCGCGAACTCAAAGCCCACGATCGCACCGTCGATGTCACCATCAGACGCATTCGCAAACATTTCGAATCTACCCCCGATACGCCGGAAATCATCGCCACCATTCATGGCGAAGGCTATCGTTTTTGCGGCGATCTGGAAGAATAGCCTTGGCGTTCCCGTCCTAATACCGGACGCGGGCGACCGCCGCCGGTGTTACGACGGCTTTGCCTTAAGGATGCTGTGTGGACCATGGGATAATCGGTACCGCGCTCAGGGCGTTTTTCGGCGACCCGTCAACCACCCGGTCAGAATATGACAGGTAGACCAGTGCATTACGTTTTGCATCATAAAAACGAACCACCTGCAACCGCTTGAATATCAGCGACGTACGCTTTTGAAAGACCACGCTACTCGATTCCTTACCGTTCTTGATTTCATCCGTCAGGGTAATCGGTCCGACCTGCTGGCAGGAAATCGCCGCATCGGACGTATCCTCGGCCAGGCCCAGACCGCCCTTGATACCGCCCGTTTTAGCGCGGCTGAGATAACAGGTAACATTTTTGACGTCGGGATCGTCAAACGCTTCCACCACAATCTTATGGTCCGGACCGAAGAGTTTGAATACCGTGTCCACCGAACCGACTTCTTCGGAACGGGCGACGCTTGAACCCAGCAGGCTGAGGAATAATGCCGATAACAACAATTTTTTCATGGGATTAGGCTTCTTTATCTGGTTGATGCTGCCCTATGGCAGGCTTTTTTGACGTTGTCACTGTACTGCTAACATGGCTCAGAATAATAAGCTAATAAATCTTTGACGATCTATGTGCAAAAAAATTGGTATCATGCGTCAACTTTTTAATTTTCTCGCCCTAAACCCTATTTATGCCGAGTTGCAGCAAGGCGGCGAAATCGTGACAAATCTGTTCGAACAGATTTGAACAGCGCTTGCGCCGGCCCGCAAGGGTGAACCTCAGATAAGAGGTTCATCATCCCCAGGAGCTTAGGTGACTAAGCGACTGGGGTGAGCGAGTGCAGCCAGCACAGCTGCGGCTTGGAAGATGAAGGGTATAAACGCTTTTTGAGGATGATCTATGGATCAAGCCGGTATAATACGTGATCTGTTAAGCTGGTTGGAGGGCCATTTGGACCAGCCGTTGTCCCTGGACAATGTCGCCGCGAAAGCAGGTTATTCCAAATGGCATTTGCAGCGGATGTTTAAAGAAGTAACAGGTCATGCAATCGGTGCGTACATCAGAGCCCGCAGACTATCCAAAGCGGCGGTGGCGTTACGCCTTACCAGCCGGCCTATCCTGGATATTGCTCTGCAATATCGCTTCGATTCGCAACAAACCTTTACCCGGGCGTTCAAAAAACAGTTTATTCAGACGCCGGCATTGTATCGCCGCTCGGAAGAGTGGGATTCCAGCGGCATTCGCCCCCCGATCCGGCTGGAGAAGTATGAGATGCCCACGCCGGAGTTCATTGTCTTGCCGCCGATGCATTTGGTGGGAATGACCCAAAGCTACTCCTGTACCCTGGAGCAAATCAGCTCCTTTCGCAGCGAGCTGCGTATCCACTTCTGGCGGCAATATCTGGGGGAGGCGAAATGCATCCCGCCGATACTGTATGGTTTGCATCACTCCCGTCCCAGCCATGAAAAGGATGATGAACAGGAGGTCCTTTACACTACCGCCATCGAGCCGCAGGACGTGCCGGAAAACATACTGAGCGGGCAACCTATCGACCTGGAGGGCGGCGACTATGCCCAGTTCATTTATGAAGGACCGGCGGACGGTTTGCAAAGCTTTATTCTAGCCTTATACGGCACCTGCCTGCCGACGCTGAGGATGACCCGGCGCAAAGGTCATGACATAGAGCGGTTCTATCCGCAAGAACGCGCGCCGGATGCGCCACGGCCCCTTTCCATACGGTGCGAATATCTGATCCCGGTCCGGCGCTAACGCTGAACCTCATCCAGCGCGGGCCTGTCCAGATGAGAGACATCGCCCGCGGTTTCCACCACCCAGCCGGGAGCAAGCCACGGGCTCTGCTGGTAATCCATGCGCGAGAGCGAGCAGTTACGCAGCCGCAGCCGGCGCTCCGCATAGGGGGGCAACCCCAGTACGGTACTGATAAGACAGCCCAGCGCCATGCCGTGACTCACCAGCAAAGGCAGGCTGCCCGGCGGTAAATCGCGGCAACCGTCCAGTACCGCCTGCATCCGCAGCGACAGCTCGGTCATCGACTCTCCCTGGGGAATACGACCGTCCGGCGTACCGTCCACCAGCTGTTTGCGCCAGCTCTCTTCTTCCGCGGTCAAGGTATCGATATCGCGCATTTCCAGTACGCCCATGTCCAGCTCCCGCAGGCGGGGATCCAGCAAAACATCGCAATTGCATGCCCGGGCGATAATTTCGGCGGTATGGCGTGTACGGCCAAGGTCGCTGCTGATAATATGAGTGATTCCTAATAACTTAGCGCGCTCAGCAACTTGCCGTGCCTGACGTTCGCCATTGGCGGTTAATATACTGTCGGACTGCCCCTGAATTCGGCGCAAGGCATTCCACTCTGTTTCGCCATGGCGAACAAGATAGACCTGTAACATGGTGTTTTTCCGTTATACTGCGTGAAAATGACTGGAGTAATAAAAACGATATGTTTCATGTTGTAGCTGCAACGACCAATCCGGCTAAAATCGATGCCATTGCCCAGGCCTTCAACGACACCTACGGGCTTGAAAGCTGCCGGGTGGAGGGGATAGATGTCGATAGCGGCGTGCCTTCCCAGCCGATGGGCAATATCGAAACGCGCAGCGGCGCGCGCAATCGGGTAATGGCCGCGCGCCAGGTTTGTCCCGAGGCTGATTTCTGGGTCGGCGTTGAGGCTGGTATTGAAGATAATATGACCTTTGCCTGGATGGTGATCGAAAATACGCATTTGCGGGGCGAATCGCGCTCTGCCAGTTTAATATTACCAGAAAGTATATTACAGGGAATCACCGAGGGGCGAGAATTGGGGCAGGAAATGGCGAGATTAACCGGAATAAAGGATATAAAACGTCAAGGCGGCGCGATCGGCGTGTTTACCGCCGGGAAACTGACCCGCAGCAGCGTCTATCATCAGGCGCTGATACTTGCGCTGGTTCCGTTTCACAACGATATTTACCAAATCCGCGGCCACCATCCGGAATAGCGCCCCGGCACTGTTTATGCCCGCAGAACGCCGATATTCCGGTCCGGCCCTGTTCCGATTCATTGAGGCAGGAAGCTATTCCGGTAATTCAAGCAAATGCCGTTTCAGCCAGCCTATCAATTCAGGCGACGCCGCTTTGAGGCTGTTGGAACCGCGAGTGATGGTGGCAATACCGGTGCCCAGTTCGTTTTTCAGCTCCCGCTGGCTCTTCTCCCCCGCCAAAAGCGCCCGGACGATTCGAATGCGCATACCTATCGCTTCCCGTTCGTCCGCGGTTAGCATGAGCTGTAATAACGGCACATGCACCCCATCGGCAAACGCCTGCCCCAGCAACGCGGCGAAATGCTGCCAGTCAGGATCCTGCTTTTCCTGGCCGGCTGAATCGGAATGTGATGTTTGGATCATATCGGACCGCCATACCCATTAACGAGTACAGCAGTCTATCCTATTTTTAAAGGATTCAGTAGCGCCGCTCCCACTCGGCATCGGTCAGCACCTTAGCCGGCTGCCGCAGGAAATAACGGTAAAAAACGTCGTACGCCAACACATTTTTCACATAACCGCGGGTTTCCGAAAAGGGGATGCTTTCAACGAACGCCACGGCGTCGATACGCCCGGCGCTATTGTCCAGCCAGGTGGTTACCCGCCCCGGACCGGCATTGTAAGCGGCACTAGACAGAATACGGTTGCGGCCGAACATTTGATACACATACTCCAGATAGGTAGTGCCCAAATTGATATTGGTTTGCGGATCCAGCAGCTGGCTTGGGTTGGTGTAACTGCCGATATTGAACATCTGGGCGGTATGCTTAGCGGTGACGGGCATCAGCTGCATCAGCCCGGCCGCGCCCACCGGCGACTGGGCTTTTGGGTTCCAGGCGCTCTCCTGGCGAGCAATGGCCATAGCGTAGCTCTGGCTGATGCCTTTGTCCTCCGTGGACTGGCGGAATTCATTGCTCCAGGCCAGGGGGAAGCGCTCCTCAAGATGATCCCAGAGTTTGCCCACGATAGTGGCCTGTACGCTCATGTCCGGCCACTGCTGCAAAAGGGCGTAGCGTGCCAGCCCCTCCTGCTGCGCCGGGCTCAGGCTGGCCACCAGGCCGCCCCATTCGTTCCTGGCCAGGTTGTCCATATTCCAATACATCAGCTCCCGCACCCGGGCAATTTCCGGCCGCTGCAGCAGCGCGGGATCCGGCGCAACCGCCGGGGCAACGTTAATCACATAATTCACCCCGAGCTTCTGCGCCGCCACCATGGGATAGAAGCCCCGTTCCTGCATCAAGGCCCGCAGGATGGATTCACCCTCGCTCCGGCGGCCCTTATCGAGCAATATCGACGCCCGCCAATAACGCCATTCATCCTTCTGGCCGGCGTCATCCGGCAATCGACCCAACCAGGCCGACACGCCTTGCTGGTCCCCCTGCCCCAGCGACATGCGGATACGGCGTTCCAGCAATGCCGTGGAATGACCGCGCAGTATGACATCATCCCGCCATTTGGCCTGTTCCGGCGTGGCATCGCTGCCCATCAGCCGCCAGGCGACGGCCTCCTCCATCTCCAACTGCTCCTCGGAACTCATTTTTTGCAGGCGGACCAGAGTAGACAGCATGGAGCGGGCATTTTCCACATCGTCCCGGGCCAAACGGGCAAAGGTAATGAGGGTGGCCTGACGGGTAAGATCGGTGGGACCCACGCTGCGGGCGAACCCTTCCAGAGTGGCGGGATTATCCTGCAACGCCGCCAGCGCCGCGCCCATGGTCTGATATTCAATAGGCAGCTGCTTGGACAGGTAATTCACCAGGCCGGTGTTGCCCTCTTGCATGGCCAGCCGCATACGCTCAAGCGTCGCCAACGGGCCGCGCTGGCCGGCTTGATCCCAGACGCCGAACAGCTTGTTGCAGCTGTCCGGCAGCGAATGGCCGTTGAGCCACAGCGCTTTGGCGCCGTCCCAGGCCGTCTGGAAATCGCCGGTGGCCCATTTGGCATAATAATAATTGCACCGCGCGGCCATAGGTCTGGGCGGCTGCGGACTGAACGCCAACAGGCTTTGCCAGTCCTGACGACGGGCCAGCTCATTAACGAAACGAGGGGCCAGGGAACGGGCCGGCGGCAAGGTGGGATTGGCATCGATAAAGGATTTGATCTCACCCATGTCCGCCTGGGATAAATCCTGCGTCAGCGCCCGGTATTGCAGATAGGGATAAAGGGGATAATCATGCAGGGTCGGCATCAGCTGCGACACCACATCCATCTGATTACCGTCCCAAGCCTGTTTAATCTGAAGATAGCGCTGACGCTGCGCGTCGATTGAATCCGCCCGCGCTAAGCCGGATACCGCCACCAGGCATACTACCGCGCTAAAGTATCGCCATCTGTCCACCTTGACCATTTCCTCTCTTTCCTCAAAAAAAGCCTTCATTTTTGCCCTGACGCCGGGCGCCGGCCAAACCGGCCGGACAATGACAAGATACCGATATAGCCACCATGCTAGCTAAGCGGCCCGGACTACGCCAGCGGCAGTCGCAACTATACCCTAAATAATCCGGGTTGCAGAAAGGCGATGAAGCACCGGTTCAATACCGCACCGGTATTATTTTCATTGCACGGCCTGGATCTCAGTAAAAATACCGATTTATGTCTATATTTTAAATCCTGCGAGCCATGGGTGGATAAGGGGGTGGACCCGAGGGCTTTTTCACCGGCGGTTGCCTGCCGTTTTTCTGGTTTGAATCCGCCGGCGCGGATTCATGTTTCCGAGCGTTTTCTATCAAGGTCAGTGAAGCGTGAGAATTTCTTTAGTGGTCCCCGTGTTAAACGAGGCAGCGACTATACGGATTTTTATCAGGCAGTAAGAGAGTTTGAACCATTACAACAATATGAAGTGGAAATTGTATTTATAAATGACGGCAGCACGGACAACACCAGGGAGATAGCGGACGAGCTGGCCGGTAACGATAAAAATGTCGTGTTGGTCAATTTCACCCGCAATTTTGGTAAAGAACCCGCACTTTTTGCCGGGCTTGAATTCGCTACCGGCGATGCGGTCATCCCTATTGACGTTGATTTGCAAGACCCCATAGACGTCATTCCCGAGATGATTCAAAAATGGCAGGCCGGTGCGGATATCGTATTGGCGAAACGCAAGGACAGATCTTCCGACGGTGCCCTGAAGCGAACCTCCGCCGAGTGGTTCTATAAACTGCATAATAAAATAAGCACCCCGAAAATTGAAGAAAACGTCGGGGATTTCCGCTTGATGTCCCGGGAAGTCGTGGACAACATCAAGCGTTTGCCGGAGCGCAACCTGTTTATGAAAGGCATACTTTCCTGGGTGGGCGGCAACGTAGCGGTGGTGGAGTATGTTCGCGCCGGCCGCGTAGCCGGAGCGTCCAAGTTCAACGGCTGGAAGCTATGGAACCTGGCCCTTGAAGGTATTACCAGCTTCTCCACCGTGCCGCTGCGCATCTGGACCTATCTCGGACTGGGGGTCGCCTCGCTGGCTTTATGTTATGCCATATGGATGATTATCGACAAGCTGGTGAACGGCAATCCGGTGCCGGGTTATCCGTCGCTTATGACGGCGATACTGTTTTTAGGCGGCATACAGCTTATCGGTATCGGCGTGCTGGGGGAATATATAGGCAGAATCTATATCGAGAGTAAAAGAAGGCCACGATACGTCCTCAAAAGCCCCTCTAAAGGCAGAGAAGAAGACACAAGCCTAAAGAATTAGACTATGCCCTAAATAGTTCGAGTTGCAGGAAGGCGGCGACGCAGCGAACCCCAGGAGCTTACCGAGGTAAGTGACTGGGGTGAGAAAGGAAAGCCAATGCACCTGCAACTTGAAGTATGACGGGTATAACACCGTTTGGTAATGACCGGTCCTGCCACAGGGTAGCGTTCCATGAAAAACAAAAACAACTTTGCTCTAATTATACTCAATTTAATTATATTTTTTATACTTTGTTACGCCCTGCTCCAAAATGGCATTTGGCGAGGTCACGACTGGCTGGCGCATTTCCAAAGATTGATCTCGTTGAACGAGGAATTGGACGCCCAACAATTCCCCCCGTTATTTAATTACTGGCTGCCAGGGCAATTCGGCTACTCCTGGCAGCTTTTTTACCCGCCCCTGACCTCATTTTTATTTTTGCTGGCGAGAATCATTACCTTTAATAGTACCGATAATATCCTGCAGATGAAAATCGTGCTGTTTATTATTTTTGTGATTGCGTTTATTTGTGCCTTTTATGCAGGGAAAAGAGAACATAACTCATCCGCGGCCGGGTATCTATGTACGATCCTGTTTATCACGTCAGGGTATTTTTTAACCAATATTTTCATCCGGTTCGCGCTGGGTGAAATGTTGGCCATGGCCTTCATGCCCTGTTCCTCAGAGGATGCAGTTCGCTGCTGGGGACCGCAGGGATATCTGGCTGATACCCTTCAGCGCGTTGGCAATTGCCTTGTCCAATATGCCCAGCCTGATCGTTACCGCTATTTTCTTTTTACTGTTTTTTATAATCAATATCAAAAGGCTCATTAACCGGATCAATATCAGATTTTTTTTGGAATCACTGATCTGCTTCATGGCGCTGAGCGCATTTTATTGGATACCGCTGCTATATCATATGCGGCATTCGGATATTTTCGCCACTCACGCTAAATTGCTTAGCTATGAAGATGTATTCCGATTCAGCAGCGTCATCATGGAAAATCTGTTTTCCCTGCCGTCAAAATTCGGCGTATCCAATCACGGCATGTACCTTTCGGTGGGCGTTATCCAGCTTCTCATCGCCATCGGTTATCTATGCTACGGCCGCTCTGCCCCGGCCAAAAAAGTCATCCTGGTTGCGCTGTTTTTCATCCTGGCCGCAACCCACCTGCTACCCTGGTATCTACTGCCGGATCGTTTCTCCTTCCTGAAAATCATGCAGTTCCCCTGGCGTCTGCTCTCCTGCGCCACGGCCATCGTCGCCCTTTTCACTTCGGGAATGCTGGCCGGCATATGGCAACGCCGGCCGCTGGCCATCCTCTTAGTGGCGGCATTATGCATCGCATCCATGTTTTTCCCGATGAATCAAGCGCTGACCGAGCGCCATACCCGGCTTGAGCATATGGGGCTATGGGATGATTATCTCAATAACAGCAATATTCGCGAGGATAACTTTGCCCATCTCTATAACAATGACTTCGCCTATTTCGCCAATAAAAACGCGTCAATAACCACCACCGGCTATACCGACGGCTACCCAGACATGATTATCACCGTGCGGGGAGAACAAACCGTGACGTTACCCTACATCATGTATGCCGGCTATTATCTGCTGGTGGACGATAAAAAAACCGACGTCAGCCGGCTCGATAACGGTTTGGTGGGGGTAAAACTTACCGACGGCGAGCATCGGGTCAGCCTGCTCTATGAGCGAAATATTGTCGTTGTGCCGATGATGGTTAGCATCATTTCCTTTTTTATTATTTCATTCATAATTATATTCCGTCATAGGCACGTTATACGTATCCGTATGTTTTCACAACGTTTTTTACCTTTTTAAAATGGGTATGGCGTACTTACCGTGCTAACGGGCGAGGATCGCTGGGATCGCGCCCTAAAACCGGCTAAACTGCCCCAAACATGCTCCGCATAAGCAGAGGAGCATATACCCTATGAGTTGAAAGAGGCTTATAACAACGTGGCTCAATACGTCTATACCATGCACCGCGTCGGCAAAATCGTACCGCCGAAACGCCATATTCTTAAAGATATTTCGCTAAGCTTCTTCCCGGGAGCCAAAATCGGCGTGCTGGGTTTGAACGGCGCGGGTAAATCCACCCTGTTGCGCATCATGGCGGGCATCGACACCGATATCGAAGGCGAAGCCCCGCCCCAGGCGGGCATCAATATAGGTTACCTGTCGCAGGAACCGCAGCTGGATCTGGAGAAGACCGTGCGGGAAGAAATCGAAGCGGCGGTGAAAGAAGTGAAAAATGCTCTGACCCGTCTGGACGCGGTTTACGCCGCCTATGCGGAGCCGGATGCGGATTTCGACAAGCTGGCGAAAGAGCAGGGAGAACTGGAAGCCGTTATCCAGGCCCATGACGGCCATAATCTGGATAATCAGCTTGAGCGCGCCGCCGACGCCCTTCGCCTGCCGCCCTGGGATGCAAAAATCGGCACGCTTTCCGGCGGCGAGCGGCGCCGCGTGGCCATCTGCCGGCTGCTGCTGGAAAAACCGGACATGCTGCTGCTGGACGAACCCACCAACCATCTTGATGCCGAGTCGGTGGCCTGGCTGGAACGGTTCCTGCACGACTATGAAGGCACGGTAGTGGCGATTACCCATGACCGTTATTTCCTGGACAATGTCGCCGGCTGGATTCTGGAGCTGGACCGGGGCGAAGGCATTCCCTGGGAAGGCAACTACTCTTCCTGGCTGGAGCAGAAGGACCAGCGTCTGGCGCAGGAAGCCTCGTCGGAAGCCGCGCGTCGCAAATCCATCGAGAAAGAGCTGGAGTGGGTGCGTTCCAACGCCAAAGGCCGCCAGTCCAAAGGCAAAGCGCGGCTGGCTCGTTTTGAAGAGCTCAACAGCGTGGAGTACCAGAAACGCAACGAAACCAGCGAACTGTTTATTCCACCCGGCCCGCGCCTGGGGGATAAAGTGCTGGAAGTGCAAAACCTCAGGAAATCCTACGGCGATCGGCTGTTGATTGACGATTTGACGTTCTCGGTGCCCAAGGGAGCCATTGTCGGCATTATCGGCCCCAACGGCGCGGGTAAATCCACCCTGTTCCGCATACTGTCCGGCAAAGAGCAGCCGGACGCCGGTACCGTGACCCTGGGGGATACGGTGGTGCTGGCTTCGGTGGATCAATTCCGCGACAGCATGGACAACAGCAAGACGGTTTGGGAAGAAGTGTCGGGCGGCCAGGACATTATGCGCATCGGCAATTTTGAGTTGCCGAGCCGCGCGTACGTCGGCCGGTTCAATTTCAAAGGAATCGATCAGGGCAAACGCATCGGCGAGCTGTCCGGCGGTGAACGCGGCCGGGTACATCTGGCCAAGCTGCTGCAGGTGGGCGGCAATATGCTGCTGCTGGATGAACCCACCAACGACCTGGATGTGGAAACCCTGCGCGCCCTGGAAAACGCCCTGCTGGAATTCCCCGGCTGCGCCCTGGTTATCTCCCATGACCGCTGGTTCCTCGACAGGGTCGCCACCCATATCATCGATTATCAGGATGAGGGCAAGATCGAATTCTTCGAAGGCAACTTTACCGAATACGAAGAATACAAAAAACGCACCCTGGGTGCCGAGGCACTGCAACCTCACCGCATCAAATACAAGAAGATGGCCTGAGGCCGGGCCGGCCGGGGAGCGGCTTCAACGCTTCCCGTGCCCATTGCGCCGACTTCAATCTATGCCCTGAATCCGGTTGCGCCGGGGAGCGGCTTCAGCGCTGCCCGAGCATATCCCGCACCAGTTCGATGCATTGCAGGAAGCGCTGGTCGTAATCGGCCACATCAATACGCACAAACGGGATACGGTTGGCATCGAGCAATTCTTCCAGCAGATGCTGGAAGGCGTCCCGATCCGCCGGATTCCCCAGGCTGCGCAAACCATCCGCCACCCAGGGGGTGTTGTTTTTCAGCAAAATCACCAAATCGAAGCGGTACTCGTCAATCATGGCCTGTACAAAAGGATGCTCGCGGCCATGGTAGCGTTTGCAAAACGCCTGGCTGGTGACAAAATCCGTGTCGATAAAGGTGACTTTATTGGCATATTTAACGGCAAAATCAATATACTGCGCCTGCCCCAGCGCAATCTTGTCATAGTCGGAATACTGCAGTGCCATTTCATCCCCGCCCAAATGGGAGAAGACATATTCGCGCCCGTATTCCCAGGCGCTGCTGGTGTTGAAAATATTGGCGAGCTTGTTCACCATGGTGGACTTGCCGCTTGATTCCCCGCCGATGAGCGCCACGGTACGGACAAAAAAGGGTTTGACCTCGGTGGGAATGTATTCCCAGTAGCGAAAAGGATCCTGCCGTATCTGCTCACCGCTGATGGACATAAAGGAACGCTTGGGATCAATCAGAATGGTTTCAATCCCCAGGTGTTCGCGATAACGCTCCACATCCTGGGCTTCGCTGGAATAGACAAAGCCCGGTTCAATGCCTTTATCGCGCATAAACGACCGGATACCGTTGCTCCAGACATCCCAGCCATGGGGATAAGGCTCCATGCCCTGTTCATTAAAGGCATGGATATGGATATTTTTCTGGTATTTAAAGGTCTGCAGCAGCCAGCGCAGCCGATCGCTCAAGGTAGGCTGCTGCGACATGGCGCTGTCTTCAAACAGCTGCCTGTCCCGCGGCTCGTCGAAGCCGAGAATGACGTGCAGTTCATCTACCTGGCTGCAGGCCCGTTGAATGAGATAAATATGCCCGGTATGCAGCGGATAGAACTTGCCGAAGACCACGCCGACTTTCTTCACCCGGCGCGGGAACTCCAGTCCGAGAAAACGGTGGATGGCTTCGAGCTTTTGCGCGCTGGGGCTTTTGATTTTGGCGTTAAGCAGCTGGCTGAGATAGCCTTTGGTCATGTCGCAGCCCTCTGCGACCTGCTGTAACGTGCGTCCCTGCTGTTTAATCGCACTCTTCAGGTAGTCGAATGACGACATAAACGCCCCTCTTGATTATTCCATTTCATCCAGGATGGACAGCGCATCCGTCAATTTTTTAACGCCAAAAATCTGCATATTGTCCTGCGCTTTTTTCGGTACATTGGCAAAGGGTACTATGGCCCGGCGAAAACCGTGTTTGGCCGCTTCGGCGATACGCTCCTGGCCGCTGGGCACCGGACGGATTTCCCCCGCCAGGCCGACTTCGCCGAACACCACCAGATCCCGCGGCAGCGGCCGATCGCGCAGGCTGGAGACCATGGCCAGCATCAGCGCCAGATCGGCGCTGGTTTCGGAAACCTTGACGCCTCCCACCACATTCACAAAGACGTCCTGATCCGCCATCTGCAAACCGCCGTGGCGATGCAGGACCGCCAGCAGAATGGCCAGCCGGTTTTGATCCAGTCCCACCGCCACCCGGCGGGGGTTGCCCAGCATGGAATTGTCCACCAGCGCCTGGATCTCCACCAGCAGGGGGCGGGTGCCTTCCCACACCACCATCACGCTGCTGCCGGAGGTCAGCTCCTCGCCGCGGCTGAGGAAGATGGCCGAAGGATTGCTCACTTCCCGCAATCCCTGCTCGGTCATGGCGAACACCCCCAGCTCATTGACCGCGCCGAAGCGGTTTTTATGGCTGCGCAAAGTGCGGAAGCGGGAATCGGCGTCGCCATCCAGCATGATGGAGCAGTCAATACAGTGCTCCAAGACCTTGGGGCCGGCCAGGGAACCGTCTTTGGTGACATGCCCCACCATCAGGATAGCCACGCCCTGGGTCTTCGCGAACCGCGTCAGGTAAGCGGCGGTTTCCCGCACCTGCGCCACGCTACCGGGGGAGGACTGAATATCCGCCATATGCATCACCTGGATGGAGTCGATCACCATTAAGCGGGGTTTTTCCTGGGCGGCTACCAGGCAAATTTGCTCGATGCTGGTTTCCGACAGCATATTCAGCCCGCCGGTGGGCAGTCCGAGCCGGTGGGCACGCATGGCCACCTGCTGTAATGACTCTTCGCCGGTGACGTACAGGGTATTCATATTTTCGGAGAGCTTGCACAGGGTTTGCAGCAGCAATGTACTTTTACCGGCGCCGGGACTGCCGCCGATAAGGATGGCGCTGCCCGGCACCACACCGCCCCCCAGCACCCGATCGAACTCCTTGAAGCCGGTGGAAAACCGTGGCTGTTCTTCCGGACTGATATCCGACAGCTTGCGCACCCGGCTGACGCCGGATTCCCCGGCAAAACCGCTGAAACGATCGTTGCGCACCGCCGCCGGCGTCGCCGCCAGCCGCACTTCGGTAATGGTATTCCACGCCTGGCAGGCGGTGCATTGCCCCTGCCAGCGGGGGTAATCGGCACCGCACTCGTTACAGACAAACGCACGTTTTACCGCTTTAGCCACAGTTACCTCGGAATTCTAACGCTCCTCGCTTTTCAGATTACCGCTCAGAATGCACAGCACTCCCAGCAAATCCCCATAGCGAATAACGACTTTACTCTGTTCGTTGACCTTGGGCTTGGCATGATAGGCTATGCCCAATCCTGCCGATTGTAGCATTAATAAATCATTGGCACCGTCGCCGATGGCCACCGTCTGGCTGATGGGTATATCCAGCTCTTGCGCCAGCCTGGCCAGCTCGCGGGCCTTGTAGGCGGCATCGACGATAGGCCCTTTTACCAGGCCGGTGAATTTGCCGTCGACAATCTCCAGCTCATTGGCCGCCGCCGAAACCAGGCGCAACTTGTCTCGCAGGTAATCGGCAAAATAGGTGAAACCGCCGGAGGCGATGGCAATATGCCAGCCCAGGCTTTGCAGTTTGCGCACCAGGCCGGTAAGGCCGGGCATCAGCGGCAAGCCGTCGAGCACCTGGCGTAAAATATCCGCGTCCGCGCCCTTGAGGGTCGCCACCCGGTGGCGCAGGCTGGCGGCGAAATCCAGCTCTCCGCGCATGGCGCGCTCGGTAACCGCGGCCACCTGTTCCCCCACCCCGGCCAATTTGGCGATTTCATCAATACACTCAATCTGGATTGCGGTAGAATCCATGTCCATTATCAGCAGGCCGGGCTTGCGCAAATGGGGCGTTTTGCCAAAAGGCGCCACATCCAGCCCCTGCTCATGGGCCAGACGAACGGCCTCTTTGCTCAGCGTTCCCGCCAGCCTGACCACCTGGTAGTCCTCCACGTGCCAGGCGGAAACGATGACCAGGGCCGAGCCGAGGGCGCGCTGAAAAAGGGCCAGGGAAGATTTATCAAGAGTCCTGCCGTACAGCAGCCAGCCGGTGAGTCCCGCCTGATAATCCAGCGGCATCACCTCGTCCCCTCTGAGGGACAGCGGCAGCCCGGGCCACTGGGAGATCCTGGCGGGGAGATCGCAGTAAGTCAGACTATTCGGCATTCAGAACTCCTGTAGGCATAAAGGACCGGCATGATGTAAAGACGCGCATCAAGCTATCCTATCGCCTGCGCTTCTGGCAACATAAAGCGTCCAAAAAAATGAAGGAATTATATGGCCCGTGCCGGACTTTCGTTTCGTTTACACAGAACCGCCATCGTTCTGATTTGCGTGACCCTGCTGGTGATGCTGATGCAGGGAGCATCCTGGTTCAGCCTCAGCCATCAAATGGCCCGTTCGACGCAGGTAGACGAACTGGCGGATACGCTTATTCGCCAGTTGGCCGGTCAATTGGCGCCATTGATGGACGACGGCGGCGATAATAACGCGCCAATCCAGGCGGTATTGGATCAACTCACCGCCGGGGGCCGCATCCTGGACGCCGGCGTCTATGCCATGGACGGCAGTCTGATTGCCCGCTCGGGTGAAAATGTCCCGGTGCGCGACCGGCTGGCTATAGAACGCCCCCGGGCCGGCAGTTACTTTAACCATCAACTGGTGCGCACCATTGCCGACAAAGACGGTCCCAGCGGTTTCGTGCGGCTGACCCTCGATACCCATGTGCTGCAAACCGAGGCCAGGCAGGTGGATAACACCACCAATATCCTGCGCCTGATGCTGCTGCTGGCGCTGGCCATCGGCATTATCCTGGCGCACACTTTGCTTGCGGGCAGCCGCAGCCGCTGGCAGCAATCGCCTTATTTGCTCACCGCCGGCTCCCCGCCGCCCGAACCCCCAGCCGATGATGAGAACGAGGCAGACAAGCATCTTCGAAGTCAATAAGACGGAACTGGATGATAGAAGCCGCCTTATACCCCATCTCCCAGCAATACCGACTCCAGGGCGATTTCAATCATTTCGTTAAAGCTGGTTTGGCGTTCCGCGGCGTTTAGCGCCTCGCCGCTGCGGATATGATCGGACACGGTACAGATAGCCAGCGCCCGTGCGCCGAATTCAGCGGCGACGCCATAAATGCCCGCGGCTTCCATTTCAACGCCCAGGACGCCGTATTTCTCCATCACATCAAACATCTGCGGATCGGGGGTATAGAACAGGTCCGCCGAGAACAGGTTACCCACCCGCACCTTCAGCCCGGCGGCGTTGGCGGCGGCTACCGCATGGCGCAGCAGGTCATAATCGGCAATGGCGGCAAAGTCATGGCCTTTGAAACGCATGCGGTTAACGTTTGAATCAGTGCAGGCCCCCATGCCGATCACGATATCCCTGACCTGCACATCCGCACGCAAAGCGCCGCAGGAACCTACGCGGATGATTTGTTTTACATCGTATTCGGTAATGAGCTCCTTGGTATATATGGAACAGGAGGGGATTCCCATGCCATGCCCCATTACCGAAATCTCGCGTCCTTTATAACTGCCGGTATAACCCAGCATGCCGCGGACGTTATTCACCTCACGGGCCCCATTGAGGAAAGTGCTCGCGATATGCTGAGCCCGCAGGGGATCGCCGGGCATTAAAACCACGTCGGCAAAATCACCTCGTTCAGCATTGATATGCGGCGTCGCCATAAAATTTTCCTTATTGTATGCAAACCATGTATTTCCGGCCGCCGGGCCGGTTCAATTTTTCCGCTTCACAAAATCGCCGTGCCATAGTCCATGGGCGACAAGCCAAAGTAGCGCGCCACGGTCTGGCCGATATCGGCAAAGGTCCCACGATGCCCGTAAGAACCAGGGGTTATTCCATGACCGAAGATAAGCACCGGCACATGTTCACGGGTATGATCGGTGCCGGTCCAGGTGGGGTCGCAGCCATGATCGGCCGTGAGGATCAGCAGGTCCTCGCCGGTCACCCGGCCGAGCAGTTCAGGCAGACGCCGGTCGAACAGCTCCAGCGCCCCCGCGTAGCCGGCCACGTCGCGGCGATGGCCATAGGAGGAATCGAAGTCCACCAGGTTCGTGAAGACGATGGTATTGTCCCCCGCCGCGGCCATCTCGCCCAGGGCGGCGTCAATAAGCGCTTCCAGCCCGGTGGCCTTGATCTTTTTGGTAATCCCCACCTGGGCATAGATATCGGCGATTTTGCCAATGGATACCACGTTGCCGCCCTTCTCTTCCACCAGTTTTTGCAATACGGTGGCCGAAGGCGGCGCCACCGCCAAATCGTGACGGTTACCGGTGCGGGCGAAATGGCCCGGCCCGTCGCCCACGAAGGGACGGGCAATCACCCGGCCGATATTATAGCCGCCGTCCGTGAGCAGTCTACGGGCAATATCACACAGCGCGTAAAGGCGTGTAAGCCCGAAGGTTTCCTCATGGCAGGCTATCTGGAATACCGAATCCGCCGAAGTGTAAAAAATCGGTTTACCGGTGCGCATATGCTCGGCGCCCAGCGCGTCGAGAATCACCGTGCCTGAGGAGTGGCAGTTGCCCAGATAGCCGGGCAACTCCGCTTCCCGCACCAATTTATCCAGCAGTTCCGCCGGAAAACTGTTTTCCGGGCTGGGGAAATATCCCCAGTCGAACAGCACCGGCACGCCGGCGATTTCCCAATGTCCGGACGGCGTATCCTTGCCGGAGGAAATTTCGCTGGCGTAGGCATAAGCGCCGATAATCTCGGCGTGCTCATCTAATCCCGGCGGGAAACGGCCGGTGGATTCCTCGGCGGCCTTGCCCAGGCCCAGCCGCGACAAATTAGGCAGCGCCAGCGGGCCGCTGCGCCCCTGATTGGCTTCGTTTCGCTGGCACCGTTGCGCGATATGTCCCAGGGTATCCGACCCTTGATCGCCGAATTTTGCCGCATCGCCGGCGGCGCCGATACCGAACGAGTCCAGTACCATGATAAAGATACGCTTCATGTTCACTCCTGCTGCGACGCGGCGGCAACTAGCGCCGCGCCTGATAAATTCGTTGACGGAACGTCCCGGTCTCACGGAAGACGCCCGAAATCTTATTCCTGGTTGACTATCCGGCGGTAAACCACCGGTAACGCCGCCGGGGGCTCGGGGGCAATGGCGATCGCCGCCTGTACCGCCTGGGCGGCCTGAATCCAGCCGGCTTCGCTGGCTGCATGGATAACCGCCAGCGGTTGACCTGCCTCCACGACGTCCCCCAGCCGCACCATATCCGTCAGGCCGACGCTGTAATCAATGGTATCGCCGGCCCGGCGGCGTCCGCCCCCCAGAGCCACTACCGCCATCCCCAGTTGCCGGGTATCCATGGCGCAGATATAGCCGCCCCGTGGCGCCGGCACCGGTTTGCTCAGGGTGGCCGCCGGCAGATATCTGTCATAGCGGCTGATAAAATCGGCGGGCCCTCCCTGGGCGGCCACCATGCGGCCGAAACGCTCCGCCGCTTCGCCGTTGTCCAGCACCCGCTGGAGCCGCGCCCGGGCCACTTCATCGCTGACAGCCAGGCCGGCGGAAACCAGCATCTCGCTGCACAAGGCCATGGTCACTTCATACAGGCGGGGGTTGCGCCCATCGCCGGTAAGAAAGCGCACCGCCTCACGCACTTCCAGCGCGTTGCCGGCGCTGGAGGCCAGCACCTGGTTCATGTCGGTGAGCAGCGCCGTGGTCCTGCACCCCGCGCCGTTGGCTACCCCGACAATGGCCTCGGCCAATGCCACCGACCGGGCATAATCCGGCATCAGGGCGCCGGAACCGACCTTGACGTCCATCACCAGAACATCCAGTCCCTCCGCCAGCTTTTTCGCCAGTATCGACGCGGTAATCAGCGGAATGGAATCCACCGTCGCGGTAATATCGCGTGTGGCATAGAATCGCTTGTCCGCCGGCGCCAGCGAGTTGGTCTGGCCGATAATCGCCACTCCCACCGTTTTAATTTGCGCGCGGAATTTGTCGTCGTCCGGGAAGATATTCAGACCCGGAACGGCTTCCAATTTGTCCAGCGTCCCGCCGGTATGTCCCAAACCACGCCCCGACACCATAGGCACGTAGCCGCCGCAGGCCGCGATCATCGGTCCCAGCATCAGGGAGGTGACATCGCCCACGCCGCCGGTGGAATGTTTATCCATCACCGGTCCGTCCAGGGAACAATTTTTCCAATCCAGGACATGGCCCGAGTCCCGCATCGCCAGCGTCAGCGCCACCCGTTCAGGCAAATCCATATCGTGGAAAAAAATGGTCATCGCCAGCGCGGCGATTTGCCCTTCCGACACGGAATTATCCCGTACTCCATTGATAAAAAAGCGAATCTCTTCTTCATTCAGTGATTCGCCGTCACGTTTTTTTCGTATGATTTCTTGAGCCAGGTACAAGGTAACCCCCTGCAAAAGCTAACGCGGGCAACACGCCCAAAAAAAAGCACCGGGCGGAGTATCCGCCTTATCCGTTACAAATTGATTCTGCGGTTAATCGCCGCTATCGGGATGGGGCAAGGAGTGGCCCGGGATCGGGGGCAGAGAAGCCGGCAAGCTTGGGGCGCCGAAGCGGAAACGGCATGCGTCCCCCCGCTCCGGTCCCATGACGGGGCCGGCCGATGCAAGATAAGATGCCGCTAGGGCGATGGTACGCACGACGGGCCGCAATCAACTTATTCATAGTACTCTCCAACTTTCCGGTTTTGCATGTTGGCGAGCGGACTTGGTTCCTTGAAGAAGGCCCTGTTACCGGGCATCTGAGATCCCTCTCACCGCATAAGCCTGTCTCAGAGGCGCAGGGGTAAAATGCCCTGCCTTACGCGCGCTTCTATTTTTTCACACTTGGCGCAAATTAGCTGCCTGTAGATAAAGATTTATGCGTTAGATCGCGCTAATCCAAACAGAGCGAGGGTATTGCGGTAGATTATTTCAGCAATCCGTTCCGGCGGCTCGTCACGTAGCTCGCATAGTACCCGGAAGGTTTCCCGCACGCGTTCGGGACGGTTGGGCTGCCCTTGGAAACCCGACAGCGGCATATCCGGCGCGTCGGTTTCAAGCAGCAGCCATTCTAGCGGCAAACGCGCCATGACGCCGCGGGTTTTGGTGGCGCGCGCATAGGTGATGGTCCCGCCGACGCCAATATAATAACCCCGCTTGATAAACGCCTCCGCCTGCTGATAACTGCCGGCGAAACCATGCACCACGCCGGTACGGGGCAGATCGACCCGCCGCAGCAGGGCGGCCAGCCGGTCATGGGTGCGGCGCGAATGCAGGATAACCGGCAGATCATAGCGTTTAGCCAAATGGAGCTGATCTTCCAGCAAGGCAACCTGCCGCGTCATCAATGGCTCGTCGATATAATCATCCAGGCCGATTTCTCCCAGCGCCACCAGTTTGCCCCTGGGGGAACGAAGACAGTGCTCAAGCAGCGCCAGCCCATCATCGTCATGGCGGCATATGGCGATGGGATGCATTCCCAGGGCGGCATACAGCGCCGGATAACGCTCGGACAGCGCAAGCACGCCGGCGAAACGATCCGCCTCCACCGCAGGCACGATGATCCGCTGTACGCCGGTCTCGTTCGCACGGGCAATACTGCCGGCTTCATCACCACTGAAAGGGGAGAAATCGAAGTGGCAATGCGTATCGATGAAAACCGGTTTTGTCATGAGGACACCTAAGCTAAAGCACGTCGTTTTCTTTCACCTACGGGAATGATAAACGTCAACGCCGAATCAGAGGAGTATAGAACATAATGATAATTGCTTTAAAACCGGGAGTGTTAATGAGGATATAGGAAAAGTAAGTTAAAACAGGCTGTTCAGAAGAAAAAAACATGACCGCTGATGAATACGCGGTCCTGTTGTCATCCGCCAAAAAAGCCAGAATATACTGAGAATCAATGAAGATTCTCTGATTCCGGCGCCGTGGCGGGTTGTATGGATTTGCCGTAATCTTCCTGTATGACCCCGGAGAGGTAATCGTTGCTTCCCGCAACCCAGGCGCAGTCGCTATCAAACCACTCTGCCCATAATAACCACATCTGGCTTTTCCACTGCTTCAATCTGCCAACAACGATGTCGCTATTCATATCCCCCTCCCCGGCACTCACCGCATGGGTGAAGACTTTACAGGAATATTATGACAATTGCTCGCTACAAACGCCGACGGCCGGTAAACAAGCTGATCAGGAACAGTATAATGCCGACCACGAAGACTATTTTGGCCGCCCATGCTGCTGTACCTGCCAAACCACCGAAACCTAAAGCTGCGGCAATTAAAGCGATAACCAAGAATATAATGCCCCAACGAAACATAAGCCTCTCCTTACCCAAATAATTGAAATATTTTTTTTCGTCTCTACCCGGATTAAGGGGAACGGCTCGCTCCCCGGGCAGGTTGCTACATTACTATTTAGTGCCCATGCCCGGGATTAATGTTCTAGGAACATTAATCCCCAAACTATTATGATTTTTGAATTACCCGTAAATCGTTTTTAACACTTTTCACACCATCAACGGCTTTTGCAACGCTTTCAGCGCGATCGGCTACCCGTGCATTTTGCACGCGGCCGCTGAGCTGAACCACGCCATTGTCAGTGGTCACTTTGATCTTACGCGACGGGACTACGCTGTCAGCCAGGAATTTAGCTTTCACTTCGCTGGTTATGGCGGAGTCGCTGGCATAGGATTTGGCGGTAGTACCAGCTTCTTTAACATGAAGCTTATCGCTGACGCTGCTTACGCCATCCACAGATTTGGCGGCGGTAACCGCACGTTCAGCTTGCATCTGATCGTTAACAAAACCGCTCAACGTCACCATGCCGTGATTGGTCTCAACGGAGATATCGGTGCTGTTGATGCCTTTATCGCTTACCAGCGCGCTCTTCACTTTCGCGGTAACCGCGCTGTCGCCCATATAGTTGGAGGCGCTCTTCATCGAGTTATCGATTTTAGCCGCGGTACTGTTGGCATCGGTCTTGATGGTATCATTGGCCATCGCGGAGGTGCCGGCGAGGATGGTACCGAGAACTAAAGCCGTAAGTGTCTGTGAAATATGTAAGTTTTTCATAGGTGTTTCCTTTTCGCTATCTACCCGAATCAGGGTTTTTTTTGCCGCAAATGCGGCCGTACTAACTGCCACCCGGCCGATTCACCGGGAAAGCATCAAAATCTTGGGGCACCGCGATATGGCGGTGACTCATTCGATTAACAGGATTAAGGCTATGGCTATATGTTTCTGCACAATATAGAGAGTTATTGCTTTCAAAATGCAGTCGGTAGCTTTTCACTCTAATTCAAACGGTTTAACTAGCTAAATACACCGTTTCGTCAGCGACAATTTAACTATAGACCAGAAATAACAAATTGCATGGTTATGAGGTTAAAAATCATCAAAATTGATGGATAAGCAAGGATTTAGGAACAATCCGTACTTCATGGCAGGAATAGGCATGACGGTAAAGCCAGGTTCCGGGCCCGCCAGCAACGCGCCCGGTGGATTGACTCTTCTGTCGTTCAGCCCGGCATTAACGAATGCTCGATAATGCCGGCCCCTATTGCTATGGAAAAACGGCGGGGGGGTAATGCTCGCGGGGTTTTTGGGAATGCACATCCGGGGAGCGGTCCTGAGTCAGGGTCAGGTTCACCATGCTCGGCGCAATATAAGACAGGTTATCACCGCCATCCAGCGCCAGATTCAGCTCGTTCTTGCGTTTAAACTCTTCGAGTTTTTTTGGGTCATTGCATTCAACCCAGCGGGCGGTGGAAACATTCACCGATTCGTACAGCGCTTCACAGTTGTATTCGCTCTTTAACCGGGCCACCACCACTTCGAACTGCAGTACGCCCACGGCGCCAACAATCAAATCGTTATTGGTAATGGGGCGGAAAACCTGTACCGCGCCTTCCTCGGAAAGCTGGACCAGCCCTTTTAGCAGCTGCTTTTGTTTCAACGGATCGCGCAAACGAATACGACGGAACATTTCCGGCGCGAAGTTCGGAATACCGGTGAACTTCATTTTTTCACCCTGGGTGAAGGTGTCGCCGATCTGAATGGTGCCGTGGTTATGCAGGCCGATGATGTCGCCGGGATAGGCTTCTTCAATATGCGAACGGTCGCCGGCCATGAATGTCAGGGCATCGGCAATCAACACCTCTTTACCGGTCCTGACCTGATACAGCTTCATGCCGGTTTCATAGCGCCCCGACACGACGCGCATAAAGGCCACGCGGTCACGGTGTTTAGGATCCATGTTGGCCTGGATTTTAAAGACGAAGCCGGTAAATTTCTCCTCGTCGGCGGTAACGACGCGGGTATCGGTTTTACGCGGCATCGGCGGGGGCGCCCAGGCCACCAAACCGTCCAGCATATGATCGACGCCGAAATTGCCCAGCGCGGTGCCGAAAAAGACCGGGGTAAGTTCGCCGCGCAGGAATGCCTGCTCCTCGAACGGATGGGACGCGCCCTGCACCAGTTCCAGCTCTTCCCGCAGCTGCGCCGCCAGATCTTCCCCGACGGCTTTATCCAAATCGGGATTATTCAGGCCTTTGACAATCCTCACTTCCTGGATGGTATGGCCCTGACCGGTCTGATAGAGGTAAGTCTCGTCCTTATAGAGGTGGTAAACCCCTTTGAATAATTTACCGCAGCCGATGGGCCAGGTAATGGGCGCACAGGCAATACGAAGCTCGTGCTCCACTTCATCCAGCAGCTCCGTCGGATCGCGGATATCGCGATCGACCTTGTTCATAAAGGTCAGGATCGGCGTATCCCGCAGGCGGGTAACTTCCATCAGTTTACGGGTACGGTCTTCCACGCCTTTGGCGGCGTCGATAACCATCAAGCAGCAGTCCACCGCCGTCAGCGTCCGATAGGTGTCTTCCGAGAAGTCCTCATGCCCGGGGGTATCCAGCAAATTGATCAGGGCATGCTGATAAGGGAACTGCATGACCGACGTGGTAATGGAAATGCCGCGCTGTTTTTCCATTTCCATCCAGTCGGATTTCGCATGGTGGCTTGAGCCTCTGCCCTTTACCGTCCCGGCGGTAAGGATGGCGTGTCCGAACAGCAGGACTTTTTCAGTAATAGTGGTTTTACCGGCGTCGGGGTGCGATATAATCGCAAAAGTTCGCCGGGCCGCAACTTCCGCGGCGTAAGAAGCATTCTTCATCTTCTGTTTCTCGATGGGTACATCTTGATGTACGCGTTTTCTAATAAAATGTTGCCGATGCCAGATTCTACATGGAGACCGGGTCTATTGATATATCCTGAGTACGCCGATTTGCAGGAAGGCGGCGGCGCGGCGAATCCCGCCGTCATCCCAATGGCAGGGCCATGATGATGGCATCCTCGCGCCCGGCGGCGGCAGGATAATAGTCACGTCGCACCGAGACCTCGTTGAACCCCAGGGACTGATACAGCGCAATGGCGGCAGAATTGGATTTCCGGACTTCCAGCCATAACGTCAATATGCCCCGGTTCTCCAATTCGCCGATAAGGTATTCCAGGAGTTCTCGCCCTAAGCCGCGGCGCTGGTACTCGGGATGAACGGCGATATTGAACAGCGACGCTTCGTCAAGCACCGTTTGGGTAATGGCATATGCCGCCAGCCGTTCCCCGACGGAAAGCTTGAAATTCAGATACCGATCGCCCTGATTATCGGCGAAAGTCTTTGCCGACCAGGGGAATGCATGGCTGGCCTGCTCAATGTGCCACGCATCCCGTAGATCGGCGGGGCTAAGCGGAGAAATCTTGTTCATAACGACAAATCTGCTGCCATAGATCGCGCTTGGCCGCGGCGTTGCCCAGCAGGGCGGCCAGCGGCGGCGTGGTAAAAGAGACCCCGGACAGGGAACGCGTCGCCTCAAGCCCCATCCACCAGCTGTGGCAGCGGGTCTGGGGGGGCAGCATCACTACCTGTTCAGGCGTAAGCCGGTATAACTGATGCAGTGACAGGCCCAGGCTGCGCGCCACATCCCCCACCAGAGGATGCTCCGCCGCCGGCGGCGCCTCGGCCACGATCAACAGGCGGATTTCCGGCGGCAACACCACCGCCACCTCCCCCGACAGCGCGGCGGGACGCCGCAGCGTCCATTGCGTGATACCCAGTTGATGCAACAGCCAATCGCGTCTTGATGTCATTACTTTTCCGTTCGCGAGGTAAATTCACGCCGCCATGCTACCAAACCCATCGAACACGGGGCAATAAAGCACTATACTCCCCGCTCGGATTAATGAGGAGCCTTTGTCGCATGCCAGTGTTAACACCAGCCAGTGAAGTGATACTTCGTCACGAAGACGATTTTTTGAATAAGCGGGTACTGTTTGCCGGCGATGTACAGGATTTGCTGCCCGCCGAACTCGAGGCCGAAAACGTATTGGTCCATACCGCCTGGTATCATCACTGTCTGGCGCTGCAAGGGAAAATGCCTGCGGAAAACGTGCGCTACGGTTTGCTGGCGCAGGCCGATTTTGTCCGGCAATGCGATACGCTCATCTATTTCTGGCCGAAAAACAAGCCGGAAGCTCAATTCCAGCTGTTTAACGTACTCTCGTTGCTGCCCCTTGGCGCCGATGTGTTTGTAGTGGGAGAGAACCGCAGCGGCGTGCGCAGCGCCGAACCGATGCTGGCGGAATATTGCCCGTTGACCAAAATCGACAGCGCCCGCCGCTGCGGTTTGTACCACGGCAGCCTGCAAAACGCCCCGCACTTTGACCTGGACTCGTTCTGGAGCGGCTATCAGCTTGACGGGCTGACGATAAAAACCCTGCCGGGGGTGTTCAGCCGGGACGGGCTGGATACGGGCAGCCAGCTTTTACTCTCCACCTTTGAAAAGCCGGTGATCGGCGCCATAGCGGATATCGGCTGCGGCACCGGGGTGCTGGCGGCGGTGCTGGCCACCCGGTTTCCCGGGCTGGACCTGACCCTCGGCGATGTACATGCGCCGGCATTGGCTGCCAGCCAGGCCACACTGGACAGCAATCATCTCACCGGCAACGTGGTGGTGAGCGATGTCTATTCAGGTTTGCCGGGGCGTTTTGATATGATTTTGTCCAACCCGCCTTTCCATGACGGCATGCACACCAATCTGCAGGCGGCGGAAAATCTGATTCGCGGCGCGCAGGCCCATCTGCGCATCGGCGGCCAGCTGCGCATCGTCGCCAATGCCTTCCTACCCTACCCGGCGCTGTTGGACGCGGTGTTTGGTAACCATACCGTATTGGCGCAAACCGGCCGGTTCAAGGTCTACCAGGCTATCCATACCGTTTCACGCGGGAAAGGCAAGTCCGGCAAAGGGGCGTAACCCACATTGAATGCCAAAGCGGACAGGAGACGGAAATTTGCGCGAGGTACCGCTTTTTTTACGTCAAATGCCCGCTTCAGCTCAAATAATTATTGACCTTGACGCCAAAACCTCTAGAATTCGCCTCCGTGGTGGCAGGGCGTAAGCCAGGCCGGTGTCATGCGAAGGTGGCGGAATTGGTAGACGCGCTAGCTTCAGGTGTTAGTGTCTTAACGGACGTGAGGGTTCAAGTCCCTCTCTTCGTACCAGCACAACCACAGCCTATCGGCACGACCGACTTGCACGCGATGGTGGCGGAATTGGTAGACGCGCTAGCTTCAGGTGTTAGTGTTCTTACGGACGTGAGGGTTCAAGTCCCTCCCTTCGCACCAATCGGTGGCGATGCCGGATAGAGTGTAGTAGCGGTAAAATTTCAACATGATGAAGAACGTTGTGCGAAGGTGGTGGAATTGGTAGACGCGCTAGCTTTAGGTGTTAGTGTCCTTACGGACGTGAGGGTTCAAGTCCCTCTCTTCGCACCAAATTTCTTTATCACTCATGTTCCGATAAATCCCCCTCATTAGAATCATTCGTACTGTACGCCCATAAGCCGGCCCCGCACATCGGCGGATGACAGGAGCCCATAAAACTGTTAAATTATCCTAACGGGCATTAAAATTTTAAATATAAAACCAAACAAAATTATTAACACGAAACTCTTTCCAGGATTCGTGTCGTCTGTTATAGCCATTTTCCATCGATGGAGCTTACCAGTTAGGACATGATAAATATTTATAGTTATGATGAACTTCGTAAGAGTAAGCATCGCCTCTCGCTGCTATTGTTTCTTCTTCTTAATATCGCACTTTCGATATTTTATGTTCTTAATGCTTTAAATAATTCCGCTTCCGCTACTTTACCTTCTCTTATAGTGGCGCTATTTTGCGGGTCAGCAATAATAGCCTGTAACTTCCAATTGAAAAGCTATGCGCATGAACTGAATTTTTGCAATTTGTATTGGCATGTTATGGGCTTGGCATATCGACATTCGCTTTAATAGCACCGCCGTCAACGATAGCGACTTTTATTATACAGCCTGATGGTGATATTTTTATCAGCGCCATCTCGCTCACCGATAACTTTATCGCGTTTTGCCTGCATAGTTTGCCGTCGGCCTTGACCGTTATCGTACTGGATGACTTTGCCCATATCCTGACGCTGCTTTTCACCATCGCGTTGCCTCTTGTCAGTTTTTCACTGCATAACCTCATGCAAAAACGCAGCGAAGCCTTTACGTCCGAACTGGTGAGAAGGTTAAGCGAAGAACGGGAAAAATTCAGCGATCTGAGCATGATCGATCCGCTGACCGGACTCTATAACCGCCGGGGTTTGCATAACAGGCTGAATAATCTGCCCGGCGATCGGCCGGTTCGCCACTATATACTGCTGCTGGATATCGATCATTTCAAAGCCTACAACGATAACTACGGCCATACCATGGGGGACAGCGCACTGGTGGCCGTGGCGGCAGCCATTCGTGATACGGTCCGCTCCAGGGATATCGTAGTGCGCTACGGCGGCGAGGAGTTTTTGGTCATGCTGATTGACGTCGACGAAAGTATCGCCATCGCCTCCGCCGAAGCCGTAAGGCAGGCGGTGCTGGATTTGAAAATTCCCCATAAGTTTAATGACAAGGTTTCTACTAACGTGACGTTAAGCGCCGGTATTGCCGTGATGGCCGACAATGATATTGAGGCCTCGCTGCGCGCCGCCGATACCGCGCTCTATTTAGCGAAAAACCGCGGCAGGAACTCCATTGAAATTGCCGGATATAAAACCGAGCAGCAGATGAAATTGTCCGCCAAAACCTGAATGGCCGGTGTTGTTCGACGGCATGCCAATAAATACCTCAGTATTATCTTAAACCATGGAATACTGAGGAAAAGAATATCCCGGTTATATCCCGCTGAAAATAATATATATTAATAAGATTCAAAGAAAAAATTTATTTTGAAACATTAGACCAATTATTTATAATTTAACGAATATTCTGCTCATACCGGCCTTTAGGCGCCGTTTTGCCGTTCGCTTATGTTCTTCGGTGACATTTTTCCGCTCCTCAATAAACCGCTGTTATTCTCCCGGTTTAACCGCCTTACTTGCCGCCTGTCTGATTCAGCACTAGGCTTAGTTGAGCTCAATTCTTACTAAACGGAGGACGGGATGAGCAAGAAAATCGCTGTTTTGATCACCGATGAATTTGAAGATGCCGAATTTACCTCCCCGGCCCAAGCGTATCAGAATGCCGGACACCAGGTTATCACCATAGAGAAAAAAGCCGGCAACACCATAACCGGTAAACGCGGGGAAGCTAAAGTTACCATCGATAAGGCCATAGACGATGTGAATGAATCAGACTTTGACGCCTTGTTGCTGCCCGGCGGCCATTCGCCCGATTCGCTGCGGGGGGATGATCGTTTCGTTGAGTTTACCCGCGCTTTCGCCGCCAGCGGCAAGCCTATTTTTGCCATCTGTCATGGTCCGCAGCTGCTGATCAGCGCCGACGCGGTGCGAGGCAAAAAAATGACCGCCGTCAAACCCATCGTGGTGGATCTGATCAATGCCGGGGCCGATTTCTTTGACAAAGAAGTGGTTGTGGATAACGACACGCTGGTCACCAGCCGTACGCCGGATGATTTACCCGCGTTCAATCGCGAATCACTGCGTATTCTGAATAAGAAGTAACGGTACCGATCATAGGCCTGGTTACCATCAGGCCTTTGAGCTTGTGGGCAATGTGACCGGTCGGGACAGGCTACCAGATCGTAAACACGCCGTGAATCCATCCTTGGAGGCTCGATCCGCGCCGTCCCTGGCGCGGACGGTTTACTCTTCTGGCAGCCTGTCCCTACTTATTAACTCCGAGTACGCTTGTCAGCAGTCTGATAGCCCTGGTGACCATCAGGCCTATACTCTTTCTGGTGTATTACCGGCTTCCCGGACCCAGCTTAGCTTGGTGCCGAAACCCAGCTTGTTGTTGGTGAATTTGATTTCATCCAATCTTAGCTGCCAGATGGGCGTGCTGGCGATTTTCGCCAGCGGGAAACGCGAGGTATAAAGCTTACGCGCTTCATCCGCCTGTGGGCCGCTGAGCACCGTCATTTCACCACTGTACTGGACGCCTTTGATCAGGCTGACGGTGATGGTCTGATCGCTGATGGTGCCCGCCACATGCCGGTATTGCGCCAGCAACGTTCCATGGCGGGTGCCGTGATCCGTCAGCATATATAGCGTCATTTCGGCTTCATTAAGCGCATAAAAGCAATTGGCGCACCAGAGGCTTTGGGCATCGCCGACACACATCGACAACACGTGCTGTTTTTTCAGATAAGCGACGATGGCTTTAAGATCGGAGTCTGTCTTCACGGCAATTGCTTACTCTCTATAAGGTTTTTATCAGAATATAGCGGTGCGTCACAGACTGTCCACTTCTTTTCTGCCGGAAATTTCATCGTTTCTCCGATTTAGCCCCGGGCCGGTGAAATAGGTTACAATAACCGCCCCGTGACCACGATTTCCCGGAGCCTCCCGCTACGCCATGAGCACATCCTGGTATCTTTATTTAATACGTACCGGCGACGGTATTCTGTATACCGGTATCACCACCGACGTAACGCGGCGGCTAAGGCAGCATGAACGCGGCGTCGGGGCAAAAGCGCTGCGGGGCAGAGGGCCGCTGACGCTGGTATTCCATTGCCCCGCCGGCGACAGAAGCAATGCTCTGCAATGGGAATATCGGATTAAGCAATTGACCCACGGCCAAAAAGAGCAATTAGTGGCCGCACCGGTATCCGCCCTGGAAGATCTGTGGTCCAGCGTGTTTCCCCGGCGGGCGTGAAGTGTTCAATTCAACAGCTGGTTGAAAGGCTCGGCATATTCCACCCGACCGTTTGCGTCCGCCATCGCGTCTTCAGCCAAGGTGAAAATGTGCAGGGGGGCGGCGGCGGCGAACTGTTGGCAATGCAAATGTCCATGGGCGGCGGGAACAAAGCCCAGCGCTGCGTAATAAGCGGGATCCCCCTGCACCACCACCCCGCGATAGCCGAACTCGTTCAGCATATCCAGCGCTTCATACACCAGTTGCCGCGCGATGCCCTGATGGCGAAATTCATCTTCCACCGCCAGCGGCGACAGCCCCACCCATTGGCAATCTTCACCTTCAATCCACACCGGGCTGAAGGCGGCATAACCGATTACGCCGCCCTCTGGGTCGGTGGCCACAATGCCCAGGGTGAGAAGTCCGTCCTCACGCAGCCGTTGCACTAAATCCGCCTCGGCATCACGTTGAAAGGCGCGGCGCAGCAGAGCATCGATACCCGGCGCGTCAACCGGTATTTCCGCCCTGATCAGCACGACGGGGAAACGCGGATGCCTTCACCGCCCGCGCCCTCTTTTAACCCGGCTTCAATAAACTCGGCCATTTGCGCCAATGCGATGCGCAGCAGCGCAGGCATCGTGGTCAGATCAACGGCATCCATCAAATTCTTGACGTACAAACCCAACTCGGTATCTCCCTCAATGCGCAAACGGCGCTGGAAAAACAAGGTATCGGGATCTTCCTTCCGGGCGGCAATCAGGATGAGATCGTTGGCATTACCGCTAAAACTCACCTCCGCTTGCGCCTGACGGCTGACTTTCAACTGACCGTCGTCGATGGTCATATACCACTCCAACGCCATGTCGGTAACGTCGATTCTCAGCCAGCGGCCAGATAAAAACTCCAACTCGCCTTCCGCCAGCGCTTCGCGAAACTGCCAGCGCAACACTTGCTCCAACACTTGGCGCTTAAGCGCGAAAGGGGTGAATTTGATTGGCAAGCGCAATAGCGACGGCCCCCGGCGCACTATGTCTGCTCGTAGTTTATCCAACACTGTTTCTACTCCTCTAAGAACCTTAAGCTATTTTGCCACAGTGAATAAAACCAATCGGGGTCTATATCAATTATTTTCCAACAAAGATCGCCTATTTCCCTTAGGAAATTATGGTTTTCAAGCCGCCATTACGCCATAAGCTGCCCCAAATCAAAATACCGGCGGCACGCCTTATTTAGAATTGCCACAATCACGCATGATCATTTGCCGATAAAACAAGCTGTTGGCCAATGAACTTTTAATGCCTTCCCCCATCTGGGGAAGGTTCATCCAGCAATCGGGAGCCATATGGAGTTGCTCTGTCCCGCCGGCAACCTGCCGGCCCTCAAAGCGGCGGTGGATAACGGCGCCGATGCGGTTTATATCGGCCTTAAGGACGATACCAACGCCCGCCATTTCGCCGGTCTTAATTTTACCGAAAAACGTTTCAATGAAGCGCAGGAGTATATCCATCGCCACCGGCGAAAGCTGCATGTGGCCATTAACACCTTCGCCCATCCCGACGGCTACGCCCGCTGGCAGCGCGCGGTTGACACGGCGGCACAGGGCGGCGCGGATGTCCTGATCCTGTCCGATCCGGCCATGCTGGAGTATGCGGCGGAACGCTATCCGCAGGTGGAACGCCATGTTTCGGTACAGGCGTCGGCAACCAACGAAGCCGCCATCCGTTTTTATCAGCAGCATTTCGCCGTATCAAGGGTGGTACTACCCCGCGTACTGTCCATGCATCAGGTGAAACAATTAGCGCTTACCAGTACCGTACCGCTGGAAGTCTTTGCCTTCGGCAGCCTGTGTATTATGGCAGAGGGACGCTGTTACCTCTCCTCTTACCTGACCGGTGAATCGCCGAATACGGTGGGCGCCTGCTCGCCGGCGCGTTTTGTCCGCTGGCAGCAAACCGAGGCGGGGATGGAATCGCGCCTGAACGATGTCCTGATAGACCGCTATCTGCCGGAGGAAAACGCCGGCTATCCCACCTTATGCAAAGGCCGCTATTTCGTGGACGGCCAGCGATACCATACCCTGGAGGAGCCCACCAGCCTCAATACGCTGGCACTGCTGCCGGAGCTTATGGCCGCCAATATCGCCTCGGTGAAAATAGAAGGACGGCAGCGCAGCCCGGCCTATGTCAGCCAGGTGACCAAGGTCTGGCGCCAGGCCATCGACAGCTGCCTGGCGGATCCCCGGCATTTCGAACCGCTGGCCGCCTGGAACGAGGCGCTAGGCGCGGTATCCGAAGGGACCCAAACCACCTTAGGCGCCTATCACCGTCGTTGGCAGTAACAGGAGACCGACATGAAATATGCATTAGGACCGGTACTCTATTACTGGTCTAAAGCCGATATCGAGGCGTTTTACGCCGCCGCCAGCGCCGGCAGCGCCGACGTTATCTATCTGGGAGAAACCGTCTGCAGCAAACGCCGCGCGCTTAAAACCGGCGATTGGCTGGAATTGGCGGCCGCCGTGGCGCAGTCGGGCAAGCAGGTGGTTCTTTCCACTCTGGCGCTGATTCAGGCGCCATCCGAGCTGACGGAAATAAAGCGTTATCTCGACAACGGTGATTTTTTGCTGGAAGCGAACGATATCGGCGTGGTCCAAATGGCGGCGGAAAAAGGTTTGCCTTTTGCGGCGGGTCCGGCCCTGAACTGTTACAACGCCTATACGCTGCGTATTTTGCATCGGCAAGGCATGGTGCGCTGGTGTATGCCGGTAGAGCTGTCGCGGGACTGGCTGCAAAATATTCTACTGCAGTGCGAGGAATTGGGATTTCGCCGGCAATTCGAAGTGGAGCTGTTCAGCTACGGCCATTTGCCCCTGGCCTATTCCGCCCGCTGTTTCACCGCCCGCTCGGAAAACCGGCCGAAAGATGAATGCCAGACCTGCTGTATCCAATATCCCCAAGGCCGGCGGGTCTTGTCCCAGGAGCAGCAGCAGGTCTTCGTGCTGAACGGCATACAGACCCAAAGCGGTTATTGCTATAACCTGATCAATGAGCTGCCCTCCATGGGGAATTTGGTGGACGTTGTGCGCCTGTCCCCGCAGGGCATGGATACCCTGGCGATGCTGGAGCGCTTTCGTGCCAATGAGCAGGGACAGCGGCCGTTGCCCCTAAGTCAACATGCCGATTGCAATGGCTATTGGCGCCGGGTCGCCGGATTGACATTGGTGGAGTGACAGCCCCGCCACGGGATCGGAGGCGGATACGGAACAAACGGCCCAGCTTTTTATGCGTATCGAAAAATTCCATTTTGGTTGATACTCATAGTTATCATTAGCCGGCAAAGCTATCGGCGCCATTGACTGCGAGTAACATTATGGCACAACAACCCGTTCCGTTTTCTCTTCTCGATCTCTCTCCGGTGCCGCAGGGCGCGACGCCCCGCCAGGCATTCGAATCGTCCCTGGATCTGGCCCGTCATGCCGAAACCTGGGGTTATAACCGCTATTGGCTGGCGGAGCATCACAATATGACCGGTATCGCCAGCGCCGCCACCTCGGTCCTGCTGGGTTATATCGCCGGCGGTACCCAGACCCTGCGTCTGGGATCCGGCGGCGTCATGCTGCCGAACCACTCCCCGCTGGTGATAGCTGAACAGTTCGGTACCCTGGCGACGCTCTATCCGGGCCGGATTGATTTAGGCCTCGGCCGGGCCCCCGGCACCGATCAACGGACCATGGTGGCGCTGCGCCGCCATCTCGCCGGCGATACCGACAATTTCCCCCGCGACGTGCAGGAGCTGTTGATGTATTTCGACGACGTGCAGCCAGGGGCGCCGGTCCAGGCGGTGCCGGGCCAGGGTCTGCATGTGCCCATATGGCTGCTGGGCTCCAGTCTGTATAGCGCCCAGCTGGCCGCGGCCCTGGGTCTGCCGTTCGCCTTCGCCTCCCATTTCGCGCCGGATATGCTGTGGCAAGCGTTGGACATCTACCGCGAACAGTTCAAGCCTTCGGCTTCGTTGGAAAAACCCTACGCCATGGTCTGCATCAACGTAATTGCCGCCGACAGCGATCGCAACGCCCGCTATCTGTTCACCTCAATGCAGCAGCAGTTTACCAATCTGCGCCGCGGCCGACCGGGTCCGTTGCCGGCGCCGGTGGAAGATATCGAAGCGTTATGGTCGGCGGGAGAACAGTATGGCGTCGAACAGGCGCTGCGCATGTCGGTGGTGGGCGGCCGGGAAAAGGTCCGCGCCGGTCTGCAGGCAATATTGACCGAAACCGGGGCCGATGAGCTGATGATTAACGGACAGATTTTTGATCACCAGGCCCGGCTGCGCTCATTTGAAATCGCCATGAGCGTTAGGTCGGAGCTAACGGTGTAATTCTCACCGGCCGAGGCCGGATTCAGGGCAAAAAAAAACCGCCGGTAAGGCGGTTTTTTTTTCATGCGCTATAGGTCCGCGATCATCGAACGTGCAGCGAACCTGTTAAAGGGAGACCGTACTGATGGGGTCGAATCGGGCGTTATTTTCCGCCCGACCGAGCGCCCCACAGCGCGGTAGGCCCGCGATCATCGAACGTGCAGCGAACCTGTTAAAGGGAGACCGTGCTGAGGGGTCGAATCGGGCGTTATTTCCCGCCCGACCGAGCGCCCCACAGCGCGGTAGGCCCGCGATCATCGAACGTGCAACGAACCTGTTAAAGGGTGTGCCCCATGACACTCTACTTCACGAGCGCCGGGTTGACAAAGGCCACCCCATCACCGGACCTATTGAAACCGCCCTTGGGCGGTTTGTCATCCTATCTTATGCATCACTACCGAAACGGCGGCGGCCTGCCGGTGCGGCGGCGCTGTCGCCATCACGGCGCGGGGCGCGCTGGCCGTCGCGGCTGAAACGGCGCTCGGTGCTTGCTCCGCCTTCACGGCGATCGCTGAAGTTACGGCGGGCCGGCGCGCCGGCTGGAGCGCTGCCGCCTTCACGACGTTCACCGCCGCCGAAACCGCCGCGAGGTGCGCCGCCACGGCGTTCACCGCGGGGTTGGGCCTGGGCTTCACCCACAAATTGCATATTCATCGGCTTGTTAAGAATACGCGTACGGGTGAAATGCGACAGCATATCCCCCGGCATACCCTTCGGCAGTTCGATGGTGGAGTGGGAAGCGAACAGCTTGATATTGCCGATGTACCGGCTGCTGATATCGCCTTCGTTGGCAATGGCGCCCACGATATGGCGAACTTCCACCCCGTCGTCACGGCCCACTTCAATGCGGTACAAATCCATTTCACCCACGTCGCGACGTTCACGGCGTGCCGGACGTTCACCGCCGGCACCAGCGCTTTCCGGGCGACGTTCATCACGTTCGCGGAATTCACGGCGCGGACGACGGTCAATAACCGGATCCGGCGGCAGGATCAGCGGACGTTCGCCCTGGGCCATTTTGAGCAGTGCCGCGGCCAGGGTTTCCATATCCAGCTCTTCCAGCGGCTGAAGCTTCGCCAGCAGGGCGCGATACATATCCAAATCGCTGCTTTCCAACTGGGCCTGGACCTTCGAGGCGAATTTTTCCAGACGGCGCTGGCTGAGCAACTCGCCGGTAGGGATTTCCACTTCTGGAATAGCCAGCTTCATGATACGTTCGATATTCTTCAGCAAACGGCGTTCGCGGTTCTCAACGAACAGCAGCGCGCGTCCGGCGCGGCCCGCACGGCCGGTACGGCCGATACGGTGCACATAGGATTCCGAATCCATCGGAATATCATAGTTCACCACCAGGCTGATACGATCCACATCCAGCCCGCGAGCCGCCACATCCGTGGCAATCAGAATATCCAGACGACCGTCCTTCAGGCGATCCAGGGTTTGTTCACGCAAGGCCTGGTTCATATCGCCGTTAAGGGCGGCGCTGTTGTAACCGCTGTGCTCCAGCGCTTCCGCCACTTCCAGCGTGGCGTTTTTGGTGCGCACGAAGATGATGGCGGCGTCGAAATCTTCCGCTTCGAGGAAACGCACCAGCGCTTCATTCTTGCGCATGCCGTGCACCGTCCAGTAACTCTGGCTGATATCGGGACGGGTGGTCACGCTGGACTGAATCCTGACTTCCTGCGGATCGTTCATGAAACGACGGGTAATCCGGCGAATCGCCTCAGGCATCGTGGCGGAAAACAGCGCCGTCTGATGCTTGGCGGGGATTTGCGCCATAATGGTTTCCACGTCTTCGATAAAGCCCATACGCAGCATTTCATCGGCTTCATCCAGCACCAAACCGCTGAGTTTGGATAAATCGAGGGTGCCGCGTTTCAAATGGTCGAGCAGACGACCCGGCGTACCCACGACAACCTGCGGCCCTTGGCGCAGGGCGCGCAACTGGACGTCATAACGCTGGCCGCCGTATAGCGCCACCACGTTAATGCCTTTCATATGCTTGGCAAAATCGGAAATCGCTTCCGCGACCTGTACCGCCAACTCACGGGTTGGCGCCAGAACCAGCACTTGGGGAGCGGCCAGTTCCGCATCAATATTATGTAATAGGGGCAAAGCAAACGCAGCGGTCTTCCCGCTCCCGGTTTGCGCCATGCCCAGTACATCACGGCCCGCCAGCAACTGCGGGATACACTCTAACTGGATTGGCGATGGTTTTTCGTAGCCCAGATCGAGAAGAGCGTTGAGGATGGGAGTGGAGAGTCCCAAATCAGCAAAGGAGGTTTCAACTTCAGACATGTACACGTGCCTCATTTCATCATGGCGGCCAGTCTACATACCTCGTCGTGAAAACTTTCAGTCATTTTCATCAAAAGTGTGAACCGGCTCAAATTGGATTAAAAACGGACAAACAAGCCCTCACCCTCGCAGGTGATAAAAAAAAGGTATCGGGCTGAGTTGTTTAGTTCGTCAGCTATTGCTGGTCCGATTCTGATAGGTCGTCTTGCCCTTGGCCTAAAAGCGCCAATTCCAACAATGCATAGCGGTGCTCAACAAAGTTATGTACGTTGTTAGCGACCGTCAGTTTGAACAGCGCCGAAGCGGAGTTCTTGTCCCCCAGACTCAGGTAGTGTTTACCTAAATAGAAGTCAGTTTCACTGAGATGCTCGGCGAGCGAAGTGTTATCCGTTGCGTCCGCCTTAAGGCGCTCCATCAGCGTTGTTTCACTGATGTCCCCCAGGTAGAACTCGACAATATTCCATCCCCATTGCCCCCTGTTCGCTTTCTGATAGCGCTGTGCCAGCGCGTCTTTGGCTTTGTTGGTGTCGATTTGCTTCTCCACCAGGTAAAGCCACAGCGAACGGAATGGATCATTTGGGTCGTCGCGATAAAACGCCTGCAGATCATCCTGCGCTAAACGGTAGCGGCCTCCATAATACAAGGCGATGCCACGGTTTAAATACGCGTAATTGTAAGTTGGATCAAGCTCTAGTACAGAATCAAACGCTTCATAGGCAGCATCAAAATTGCCTGCCTGCGTTAAATATATGCCGAGATAATTAAAAACTTCCGGCATATCGGGTCGTATTGCCAGCGCTTGTGAAAAATCATTCCGCGCTAGCGCACGCAACCCAAGACTATCATACAGCACTCCGCGCTCATATAATAGCTGTGCTCGTTCATCATCGGTTAGTGCCCGGCTCGCCAGGATTTGTTCCATGCGCGCCAGGATGACTTCCTGTTGTAACGTCGGCTGTAAGGGAACAGCTAATACGTCATCTTTACTACGCCAATCAATGTTGCTGCATCCTGCCAGCATAAACGCCATCGCAACGAACCACCAGCGCAAGTAAGGCCTCATTTCCCACTCCCGAAGAAAAACATTGGATGAACGTCCTGTCCCCCATCGGCTTAACACAAGGCGTCCCGCCCTTGTGATACGATCAGCTCCCTACCGCGTAAGGAGCTGTAAATTGCGCTAACAGTAATTATACTCTTTTATCGTGCCGATTTATTCTACTTCAGGTACTGCCGCATCCTGACCGGGCGTGGTGGCTTCTTTGATGCTTAAACGCACGCGCCCCTGACGATCGACTTCCAATACCTTGACCGGCACTTCTTGTCCCATTTGCAAATAGTCGGCCACTTTTTCCACACGCTTGTCGGCAATCTGGGAAATATGCACCAGACCTTCTTTGCCGCCGCCGATTGCCACGAAGGCGCCAAAATCGACAATACGCGTCACTTTACCATTATAGACCCGGCCCACTTCAATTTCAGCGGTAATCTCTTCGATACGGCGAATGGCATGGCGCGCTTTCTCACCGTCGGTGGCAGCGACTTTGACCGTGCCGTCATCTTCGATTTCAATGGTCGTGCCGGTTTCTTCCGTCAGGGCGCGAATCACCGAGCCACCCTTGCCAATCACATCCTTGATCTTGTCCGGATTGATTTTGATGGTATGAATACGGGGTGCGAACTGAGAAATATCGCCGCGCGGCGTACTGATAGCCTGTTCCATCACGCCCAGGATATGCAGGCGGGCGCCTTTGGCCTGATTCAACGCCACCTGCATGATCTCGCGGGTGATGCCTTCAATCTTGATATCCATCTGCAACGCGGTGACACCTTCGCGGCTACCGGCCACTTTGAAGTCCATGTCGCCAAGATGATCTTCATCACCCAGGATGTCCGACAGCACGACAAAGCTATCCCCTTCTTTCACCAGTCCCATGGCGATCCCGGCCACTGCCGCTTTGATCGGCACGCCGGCATCCATCAGCGCCAGCGAAGCGCCGCACACGGAAGCCATGGAGGAAGAACCGTTGGATTCGGTGATTTCCGACACCACACGCACGGTGTACGGGAACTCATTGGCTTTCGGCATCACGGCCAGCACGCCGCGCTTAGCCAGTCGGCCATGGCCGATTTCCCGGCGCTTCGGCGAACCGACCATGCCGGTTTCACCCACGCAGTACGGAGGGAAGTTATAGTGTAGCAGAAAACGATCGGTACGCTCGCCGGTCAATTCGTCTATATTTTGCGCGTCACGCTCGGTGCCCAGGGTGGCGGTTACCAGCGCCTGGGTTTCGCCACGGGTAAACAGTGCCGAACCATGGGTGCGCGGCAATACGCCGGTACGGATATCCAGACCGCGGATCATGTCTTTTTCACGGCCGTCGATGCGCGGTTCACCGCGCAGCACCCGGCTGCGGACCACGGTTTTTTCCAGGCTGCCCAGCAGTTCCTGAATTTCTCCGTCGTCAAGGGCAGGGTCCTGAGCCAGCAGCGCCGCGGCAACGTCGGACTTGATGGCATCAACCTGGGCGTAGCGCGCCTGTTTTTCCGTGATGCGGTAAGCATCACCCAGACGGGCTTCGGCCAGTTCGGCAACCCGGGCCTGCAAATCGGCGTTGACTTCCGGCGCGTGCCAATCCCATCTCGGTTTGCCGGCTTCCGCCGCCAGGGCCTTGATATTTTCAATCACGACCTGCTGCTGTTCATGGCCAAAGACCACGGCGCCCAGCATTTCGTCTTCGCTCAGCAGCTGCGCTTCGGATTCCACCATCAGAACCGCATTCGCCGTACCGGCGACCACCAGGTCCAGCTGGCTTCCAGCCAGTTCGGCGGTGGTGGGATTCAACACGTACTGCTTGTTGATATATCCGACCCGCGCGGCGCCGATGGGACCGTTAAACGGGATGCCGGACAGGCTCAATGCGGCGGAAGCGCCGATCATGGCCACGATATCCGGGCTGACCTGCGGATTAACGGAAACCACGGTGGCAATGACCTGGACTTCGTTCAGGAATCCATCAGGAAACAGCGGACGGATGGGACGGTCGATCAAACGGGAAATCAGGGTTTCGCCTTCGCTGGGACGGCCTTCGCGGCGGAAGAAGCCGCCCGGGAAACGGCCGGCGGCATAGGTGCGTTCCTGGTAGTTAACGGTGAGCGGAAAAAAGTCCTGTCCCGGTTTGGCATGTTTAGCACCCACCACGGTAACGAATACGGCGGTGTCGTCCATGCTGACCATAACGGCGGCAGTGGCCTGGCGGGCCATCATTCCGGTTTCAAGCGTAACCGTATGTTGTCCATATTGAAACTTGCGTACAATCGGATTTAGCAAAATGATATCCTTTTTCTGGGCGGGCTTCTCTGTCTCGCTCGCCGATAACAATACCCGCCATACCTCAAGTTGCAGGTGCGTTGGCTTTCCAGCAACTCGAATTATTTAGGGTACAACCCATCTTCCTATTGCATCCTCGCGACTAATGACAATCCTTATCCCCCTGGATAAAGCCTCTCATTAGCCGCGCGAATCTCAGCAATTGAAGAATCTTCATCAGCAACAACACATTACCTTGAACGGTTATCGCTGCCTAGAAGAAAGGGGCCGCATAAGGCCCCTTTCTACCAAAACTGTCTGGCTTAACGACGCAGACCCAGACGCTCGATCAGGCTGGTATAACGTGCGACATCTTTACCTTTCAGGTAGTCAAGCAGCTTACGACGCTGTGAAACCATGCGCAGCAGACCACGACGGCTATGGTGATCTTTCTTATGTTCCGCAAAATGGCCTTGCAAATGGCTGATTTGAGCGGTTAAAAGAGCAACCTGAACCTCGGTGGAACCGCTATCTTTGGCATCACGGCCGAAATCAGTAACGATTTTTGCTTTTGCTTCAACACTTAGAGACATTATAACACTCCAAAATTATTGTGAAATACACACAGGCGCCGATCTCTAATTCAGCAACCCCATTCATAAGCCGCGCTATTCTACTCTTAGCCTCGGCCGGAAGCAAGGCGCAGACTCATTCAGCCGCGGGCTTCCGCCACCAGCCGGCGGGGCGCGACCATGCCCGGCTCGGTGATTTCCCCCACGCCGAAAAAGGCGCGCTCCGGCCCTTCGGTCAATCGGACCATGGCGTTTTGCGGCGTATCTCCCGACGACACCGATACCGCTTGCCCCAGCCTGACATAACCGGCCAGCACCGCGGTAAGATTGACTTCCGGCATGGCGGACACCGCGCTGTCCATAGGCAGCAGCAGCTTATCAAGGGTGGCCAGGGTATCGGCGGCGGCGGGGTCTTCGCCGCTGAGGGCGCGCAACTGCTCCAGCGTCACCATCCGCTCGGTGGGATAATCAGCCACCGCCAGACGGCGCAGCTCGATAACATGGGCGCCGCAGCCAAGCATTTCGCCGAGATCGTCGATAATGGTGCGGATATAGGTGCCCTTCGAGCAATGGATTTCCAGTTCGAGGCTCTGTTGATCCCAGTGCACCAACTTCAGCTCATAAACCCGGATCGGCCGGGCTGCGCGCTCCACTTCGATACCCTGGCGCGCATACTCGTACAGCGGCCGGCCCTGGTGTTTCAGCGCCGAATACATGGAGGGAATCTGCATGGATTCCCCACGAAAGCGCTGCAGGGCCTGCTCCAGCTGCTGCTGGCCCAGGTCCACCGGGCGCTCGCTGATAATCGTTCCTTCCGCATCCGACGTATCGGTGCGCTGCCCCAGCCGGGCCACTACCCGATAGCGCTTGTCCGCATCCAGCAAATGCTGGGAAAACTTGGTGGCTTCACCCAGGCAGATGGGCAGCATCCCGGTGGCCAGGGGATCCAGCGCGCCGGTATGCCCGGCTTTGTTGGCCGCGAACAGGCGCTTCACTTTTTGCAGCAGATCATTGGAGGAAAGCCCCATGGGCTTATCCACCAGAACGATACCGTTTATGTCTCGGCCGCGACGACTGGGACGCCCCATCAGTCCTCCTTGTCCTCGTCCGGTTCCGATTCGGTGCGCCGGGCGCGATCCTGCTGTACCACCTGGCTCACCAGGTTGGACATTCTCATCCCTTCCACCAGCGAATTGTCATAGGCGAACGTCAGTTCCGGCACCACCCGCAGGCGCATGGCTTTACCCAGCAAACTGCGGATAAACCCGGACGCGTCCTGCAAGGCGTTAATGCCCGTTTTGATTTGCTGAGGCTCGTTATCATTGAGGAAAGTCACAAATACCTTGGCATAAGCCAGATCGCGCGAGACTTCCACAGCGGAAACCGTCGCCATGCCCACACGGGGGTCTTTGATTTCGCGTTGCAGGATGATGGCGATTTCTTTTTGCATCTCCTGCGAGACGCGCTGGGTGCGACTGTATTCTTTTGCCATTCTAAATTCTCCAGACAAAACAGGGGGCATAATGCCCCCCCAGACTGCTGACAAACACGCCCGAACCCGATAAGGCGGGACAGGCTGCTAGAAGAGTAAACCGTCCGCGCCAGGGATGGCGCGGATCGAGCCCCCAGGGAAGGGTTTACGGCGTGTTTACGATCTAGCAGCCTGTCTCGACCGGGCACTTTGTCAACAAGCTCAGGGGGCATAATGCCCCCCTCTTACCGCTGACAAACCTGCTCGGAGTCAATAAGGCGGGACAGGATGATAGAAGAGTAAACCGTCCGCGCCATGGAAGGCGCGGATCGAGCCTCCAGGGATGGATTCACGGGGCGTGTTTACGATCTAGCATCCTGTCCCGACCAAGCACCTTGTCAGCAAGCTCAGGGGACATTAGTCCCCTGTTACTCTTACTCGATGGTGCGCTGGATCTCGATGGTTTCGAAGACTTCGATCACATCGCCCGGCTGGACGTCGTTGTAATTCTTGACGCCGATGCCGCATTCCATACCGTTGCGCACTTCGGCAACGTCATCTTTGAAGCGGCGCAGGGATTCCAGTTCGCCTTCATAGATAACAACGTTATCACGCAGCACGCGTATTTTGTTGTTACGCTTGACCAGGCCTTCCGTCACCATACAGCCGGCGATGGCGCCGAATTTCGGCGAGCGGAACACATCGCGCACTTCAGCCAGGCCGATGATTTCCTGGCGGTATTCCGGCGCCAGCATCCCGCTCATGGCCTGTTTGACCTCGTCAATCAGCTCATAAATAATCGAGTAGTAACGCAAATCCAGGCTTTCCGCGTCAATCACCTTACGGGCGGACGCATCGGCGCGGACGTTAAAGCCCAGGATAATGGCATTGGACGCCGCGGCCAGGGTGGCATCGGTTTCGGTGATGCCGCCGACGCCGGAGCCCACGATCTTGACCTTGACTTCCGCGGTGGACAGCGCTTCAAGCGCATCGCTGATGGCTTCGGTGGAACCCTGGACATCGGCCTTGAGCACGATATTCAATTCGGAGACTTCGCCTTCGGTCATGTTGGCGAACATATTCTCCAGCTTGGATTTCTGCTGGCGCGCCAGTTTCACTTCGCGGTATTTACCCTGGCGATACAAAGCCACTTCACGGGCTTTCTTTTCGTCGCGCACGACGGTGGCTTCATCACCGGCAGCAGGCACGCCGGACAAGCCGAGGATTTCCACCGGAATCGACGGACCGGCGGAAGAGACCTCACGTCCCAGTTCGTCACGCATGGCGCGAACCCGGCCGTATTCAAAGCCGCACAGGACGATATCGCCCTTGTTAAGGGTACCTTCACGCACCAACACGGTGGCGACCGGCCCACGGCCCTTATCCAGGAAGGATTCAATCACCGCGCCGCTGGCCATACCGACACGAATGGCCTTGAGCTCGAGGACTTCCGCCTGCAGCAGGATGGCGTCAAGCAGTTCGTCGATACCGGCCCCGGACTTCGCCGAGACGTTGACGAACTGGCTCTCGCCGCCCCACTCTTCCGGGATCACGCCGTATTGGGTCAATTCGTTTTTGACACGGTCCGGATCGGCTTCGGGTTTATCGATCTTGTTCACCGCCACCACCACCGGCACCTTGGCGGCCTTGGCATGCTGGATGGCTTCGATGGTCTGCGGCATCACGCCGTCATCGGCGGCCACCACCAGCACCACGATATCCGTCGCCTGGGCGCCGCGGGCACGCATGGCGGTGAACGCCGCATGTCCCGGGGTATCCAGGAAGGTGATCATGCCGTTCTCGGTCTCAACATGGTAAGCGCCGATATGCTGGGTAATGCCCCCGGCTTCGCCGGCCGCCACCTTGGTTGAGCGGATATAGTCCAGCAGCGAGGTTTTACCATGGTCGACGTGTCCCATGATGGTCACCACCGGCGCACGGGGTTCAGCCACCGCGTCGATATCACGGTCGCTCAGCACCATCTCTTCCAGTTCGTTTTCACGACGCAGAATCACCTTGTGGCCCATCTCTTCGGCCACCAGCTGCGCGGTTTCCTGGTCAATCACCTGGTTGATGGTCGCCATGGCGCCGAGCTTCATCATCGCCTTGATAACCTGTGAACCCTTCACAGCCATTTTATTGGCCAGCTCCGCCACGGTGACGGTTTCGCCAATCACCACATCGCGGTTCACTATCTGGGCAGGCTTGGTGAAGCTTTGCTGCAGCGTGCTCGGTTTGCGCTTGCCTTTGCCGCCGCGGGTAACGGCCCGGGCCTCTTCGCGATCGGCCTTGGATTCAGACAAACGGCTGGTTTTTTTCTGCTTGGTGGCCTTGCCGCCACGGGTGCGGGCACGACGTTCGCCTTCCACCTTGCGATCGTTTTCATCTTCCGCTTCACGAGCGTGATGGGACGTGGTGACATGATAATCACTGGAGTCTTCTTCCACCGGCTCCGGCGTGGCTACCCAGGTACCGCCGTTTGCTTCCGCCATCCGCTTGGCTTCTTCCATAGCGAGGCGGGCACTTTCTTCAACCTTGCGACGCGTTTCCTCTTCCGCTTTACGTCTAAGCTCAGCGGCCTCGGCTTCACGGCGGGCTTTTTCGGCCGCCTGTGGTGACTTGGTCATATGATTGGTCTGCTGGTTGGTCAATTTTTCACTTTCCGCTGCCACGCGCTTCGCTGTCTCAGCGGCCTCACGTTTGGCTTTATCGTCGGCCGCACGTTTTGCTTTTTCTTCGGCTTCACGCTTGGCTTTCTCAGCGGCTTCACTGGCAGCGCGCTCTTGAGCCTCACGAAGGGCCAATTCTTCCGCTTCACGTTTTGCCAGCTCTTCCGCTTCAGCCTGTTCAGCCGACTGGGAATCGCGTTGCACATAGGTACGTTTTTTGCGGACTTCAATTTGCACAGACTTACTTTTACCGCCGGTACTGGGAATATTCAAGGTGCTGCGTGTTTTACGCTGCAAAGTTAACTTGTTCGGCGCGCTGCCCCGCTCACGGTTCAGGTACGCCAATAATGTTTGTTTCTCATGCTGGGTCACAGAATCCGCCGCGGTCTTATCGATACCAGCATCAGCAAACTGCTGTACCAGGCGATCGACCGGAGTCTGAATTTCTGCGGCGAGCGATTTTACGGTTACATCTGTCATGCTGTTCCTTTCCTGCTACAGTTTATTACGCGTTGTCGCCAAACCAACAGATATTACGGGCGGCCATAATAAGCTCACCGGCCTTTTCGGTACTCAGCCCTTCAATATCCGACAGGTCATCGACACCCTGTTCGGCAAGATCTTCCAGCGTACAAACACCGCGCGCCGCCAGCTTGAACGCCATCTCACGCTCAAGCTCCGGCAAATTAAGCAGGTCTTCAGCCGGCTTGCCCCCGCCGCGAGTCTCTTCCTGCGCCAAGGCGAGCGTGGTCAGGGCATTTTTAGCCCGTTCACGCAGCGCTTCTACCATGTCTTCATCAAGCCCTTCGATTTCCATTAATTCCTTGATCGGGACATAGGCGAGTTCTTCCAATGAGGAGAAACCCTCCTCCACCAGCACAGTGGCGAACTCTTCATCGATGTCCAGATGCTTGGTAAAAATATCAATGGCGGCGTGGGCTTCAGCCTGATGTTTTTCCTGCAGATCCTCCACCGTCATGACATTCAGCTCCCAACCGCTGAGCTGCGACGCCAGACGAACGTTCTGCCCGTTGCGGCCGATAGCCTGCGCCAGGTTACCGGACTCAACCGCGATGTCCATGGTGTGCTTGTCTTCATCCACAACGATGGAGGCAACGTCAGCGGGCGCCATGGCGTTAATCACGAACTGGGCCGGGTTGTCGTCCCACAGGACAATATCGATACGCTCACCGCCCAATTCGCTGGAAACCGCCTGCACGCGCGCACCGCGCATGCCGACACAGGCGCCCACGGGATCAATACGCTTATCATTGGTTTTCACAGCGATTTTGGCCCGTGACCCGGGATCGCGGGCAGCGGCCTTTATTTCTATCACTTCTTCACCGATTTCCGGCACTTCGATGCGGAAAAGCTCGATCAGCATCTCGGGACGCGAACGGCTGACAAACAGCTGGGCGCCGCGCGCTTCCGGGCGAACGGAATACAACACGCCGCGAATCCGATCGCCGGGGCGGAAGTTTTCCCGCGGCAGCATGTCCTCACGGCCGATAACCGCTTCGGCATTGCTGCCCAAATCAAGGCTGATGTTGTCGCGATTGACTTTTTTTACCACGCCGGTGACTATCTCGCCTTCATGCTGGCGGAATTGATCCACCACCATCGCGCGTTCGGCCTCGCGTACTTTCTGGACGATGACCTGCTTTGCGGTCTGGGTGGTGATGCGGTCGAAGACCACGGACTCGATCTCATCTTCAACGTAGCCGCCAAGGGAAGCGCTTGGATCTTCAAACTGGGCGGCGTCAAGGGTGATTTCACGGGTCGGCTGCGTGACTTCGTCGACAATGACCCAACGACGGAAGGTCTCGAAATCGCCGGTTTTACGTTCGATATTGACACGAACCTCGATTTCTTGCTCGTATTTTTTCTTTGTTGCCGTCGCCAGCGCGGTTTCCAACGCTTCAAAAATTTTTTCACGAGGAACCGCTTTCTCGTTGGAAACTGCTTCAACAACAGCCAGAATTTCTTTATTCATCCTAGTTGCCTCATTAAAACGTTAAAAGTGGGGTACCAGGTTCGCTTTCTGGATGTTGCTTAAAGCGAACACTTCATCTTTTCCTTCCACCGTCACCGTGATCATTTCGCCGTCAACCGTTTTAATGATTCCCTGCCACTTGCGACGATTCTGCATCGCAATACGCAATACGACGCTGACTTCTTCACCGATAAACTGCATATAGTGTTTGGCGGCGAATAACGGACGATCGAGCCCAGGCGAAGAGACCTCAAGGCTGTAAGCCACTGAAATAGGATCTTCGACATCCAGTACCGCGCTGACCTGGTGGCTGACATCAGCACAATCATCGACAGTGATACCCTTGTCGCTATCAATATAGATACGTAATGTCGACTGGCGGCCCCGGATAAACTCTATGCCCACAAGCTCATAGCCCAAGGCTTCCACCGGTGCGCTGATCATCTCCGTCAATTTTGTTCTAATGTGGCCAAGCCCACCCCAAGACATAAAAAGGGCTAAAAGCCCGTAGTTCTAGCATTTAATAACAAAAAACCCCGAAAATTCGGGGCTTTTTGCGACTGGGACCCTGTAAGCCGCAAGCGGCTTTACAACATTCCATAGAATCTTTTTTCAAACGCCGCTGCCATAAGATCAGTATAACGCTTAAGCAGTATATTTGAAAAAGAACTCTGAGGGAAAGTGGTTGCGGGGGCCGGATTTGAACCGACGACCTTCGGGTTATGAGCCCGACGAGCTACCAGGCTGCTCCACCCCGCGTCTGAAATCGTTGCGAATATTACGCTGATAACCGCCAAAAAGCAAGTTATCATTATGTTAGGAACAGAGATAAAATGAGAAACATCCGTTTAACCCACTGTGCCGAAAAGAAGTTTTACGCCACAAACGCTATTCTCGTTCACGGAGCGGAGAGCCGATACAGATACGCCTGCCCTTGAACCTGCCCGGCATTCGTGCGAGGGTGCCGAGTATTCCATAAGTCTAAAACCAGGGCAAGCAGTGAATGCTCATCGTTTTTTTTGCGGTTCGGTGGCGACTAAATTATTTTCAAACATTTTAATTAAGTCACGAACTTTCCGTCCGTCCGAGGTTCCTGCGTTCCCGGCGGGAACCTTAACCGGTGCCTTGGCCACTGTCCTGGAAGCGGCAACCGGTACCTGAGCTGCTTGCGCGGCCACTGTCCGGGGAGCGGCGACCGGTGCCTGAGCTGCTTGCGCGGCCACTGTCCGGGGAGCGGCGACCGGTATCTGAGCTGCTTGCGCGGCCACTGTCCGGAGAGCGGCGACCGGCGCGGCATCAGTGGCAGGGTTTCCTGCGTCTACCGGATGAGTAGGCTTGGCGGATTGGTCGGGGGCGTATTTGGAAAAATACTCCGCTGTAGCGGGATCGTACTCAACCAGGTCAAGCGCCCATTGGGGAATTTTTTTGCAATATGACACCGCCTGCTCTGGTCCCAATTCATTCAGTGTTTTGACCAAAAAATGAGCTGCTTGTTTTGACTTATAGTTAAGCGCCGGGCTCGCGGTCAATTTGGTGCACAATTCGGCCAAACTATTGAAAGTCCATTGCTTGTCGCCAATGTCCTTGCCCATAATAACCCTGTCGGCATGAGCCCCTCTGAATTCACCGTTCGTACCCGCACGTCCATCTATAAAGAATGCTGAAATAGTCCTATCGGCGGAAACGGGCAGTGGTTGGGCGAATATCATCTTATAGCTAGTGGGTATTGTTTTGCCGTCTGAGGAACCATTGTTTACAATGCGGATATTAGCGGACGAAAATAGGTCAGAGTCGGGATTGGCGGCCAGAAAGTCCCTCACCGCTTTGGCATTGTCATCGGTTAGATCCGATTTACCATCGTTAGTGAGACAGCTTAAAACCCCCTCGGGAGTGACTTTATAGCTGTTCGGATCCTTCAACATATCTAAAAGCGGATCGTCGGAGGGCACCTTCCCCTTCACAGGCATGGACGTTGTTTTGCCGGGAAATTTAAGCTTTGCCTGGAAAGCCATGAAACTTTTGGCGAAAGCAACAACGAATGTTTTCACCATAAAAAGCGGCCTTAATGCCGTATTGCCAGCCGACCGTAATTTTTCGACCATTCTCGCCGCAGAGGCGCTCACAGGTTTGGTGTCTTTTTCACCCTGATTGTCGATCTCTGCATTTTTATGTTTCGGTGCTCCATTGACCCTAGATAAGAACGCCGGGAACAAATTCATGGTTATCTCTCCAGAATAGGTGAATTTCAGCATGCTCCAAACCAAGGTGCTTTACCTGGCCAATCACGCATCATTCTCAAAGGATTATTAATGTGGAATTCAATAACGCCACTATCGCATAGAGGAATTATTTAAAATTGTATATTTCGCTTACGCAGCTATCTGCCGGCAGGAATACCTCACCAGCAAGTCGCGTTCCTGAGGATTGTGGCGGGGAAATAATATATACGGTTATGTGGATAAAGCAGAAAGGCCTGAAAGCGCTGACTCACTCTATATGGAGTTACCCGACGCGCATCAGTAATAACAAATCCTAATGGAAAACAACCTGACTAAACGATATTGGTACCGAGGACGGGACTTGAACCCGTAAGCCCAATCGGGCACTACCACCTCAAGGTAGCGTGTCTACCAATTTCACCACCTCGGCACTGATAATTCGCTTACTGCCTGCACAACCCATTTTGCATACCCAGCTAATACCGGGCAGATTCTAGCGGGCTGAGGTTACACCGGATATTATGCATTGACAAAACACCGGCGTACTTCCATCACGTCTATCACAGCGGATAGAACGTCACGGATTATTGCGGGATATCGTTATTCGATTTAGCCGGCGCCTGGACAGGTGCTTTTTCCGATTGCACGGGCTGGCTCAGATTATCCCACTCGCTGCCTTTCTTGGTATGACTGCCGTTCAAATTGCCCAACACCAGGCTCAGAATAAAAAACAATGTCGCCAGCACCGCCGTCACACGGGTCATGAAGTTACCGGAACCGCTGGATCCGAACAGGGTCGCGGAAGCGCCTGCGCCGAACGAGGCCCCCATATCAGCACCCTTACCTTGCTGCAGCATGATCAGCGCAACCAGCCCGACAGCTACCAACAGGAATATGACTAACAGAGCTTCATACATAATCTTTTGTGTCCTTGCGGGTTTGACCGCACATTAAACGACTGCCCCGGTTCGGCGATTATAAACTCCGACTGAAGCGGGTGTGAATACTAACGAAAGCAAGGTGCGCACGCAAGGGTAAATTGCGGCTAACGAACTGATTGCGGAAAAAAACGTCACGGCGGCAACAGCCAACGCCTGGAGGCGCCGGCATGCCATGCCCCCTCTCCTCAACCGGCGGCTTTCACCGCATCGGCTATCAGATGAGCCAATCGTTTGACCTGTTCGTCATCTTCGCCTTCCACCATGACCCGGATCAGCGGCTCGGTGCCGGATTTACGCAGCAATACCCGGCCCTTTCCGGCCAGCGCGCTTTCCACTTCCGCCAAGGCCTGTTTCACCAGCGTCGATTCCAGCGGATCGTTACTGCCGTCAAAACGCACGTTCACCAGTATTTGCGGCAGCAGGCGCATGCCGCTGCAGAGGTCGTGCAGGTTCATATGATTCCCCACCATGGCGGACAATACCTGCAGACCGGCGATAATACCGTCGCCGGTGGTGGTTTTATCCAGCAGGATGACATGGCCGGAATTTTCCGCCCCGATGCGCCAGCCCTTTTCCTGTAATTTTTCCAGTACATAGCGGTCGCCCACTTTCGCCCGCACAAACGGAATGCCCAGTTGCCTAAGGGCCAGTTCCAGCCCCATATTGCTCATCAGGGTGCCCACCACGCCGCCGCTCAGCTGGCCCTGTCGCAGCTTTTCCCGGGCGATGATATAGAGGATCTGATCCCCATCCACCTTATTGCCGAGATGATCAATCATGATCACCCGATCGCCGTCGCCGTCATAGGCGATACCCAGATCGGCTTTTTCGTCCAGTACACGCCGTTGCAATAACCGCACATCGGTGGCGCCGCACTCCTGGTTGATATTCATCCCGTCCGGCTGGCAGCCGATGGCCGTGACATCGGCCCCCAGCTCCCGCAGTACGCTGGGGGCGATGTGATAGGTAGCGCCGTTGGCGCAATCCACCACGATTTTCAGGCCTCGCAGGCTGCTGTTGCTGGGGAAGGTACCTTTGCAAAATTCAATATAGCGGCCGGCCGCATCGACGATGCGGCTGGCTTTACCCAGTTCGGCGGACTCCACGCAGGTCAGGTTCTTTTCCAGCTCCGCTTCGATGGCTTCTTCCACCTCATCGGGTAACTTCGTGCCGTCTATGGAGAAAAACTTGATGCCGTTATCATAAAAGGGATTGTGGGAAGCGGAAATCACGATCCCCGCCTCGGCCCGGAACGTGCGCGTCAGATAAGCGATGGCGGGGGTCGGCATCGGTCCGGTAAACGCGGCGGATAAACCCGCCGCCGCCAGACCGGCCTCCAGGGCGGATTCCAGCATGTAACCGGAGATTCGCGTATCCTTGCCGATGATAATCTTGCGCGATCCGTGGCGAGCCAGTACCTTGCCGGCGGCCCAGCCCAGTTTTAATACGAAATCCGGTGTGATGGGACTGTCCCCTACCTTGCCGCGAATACCGTCCGTTCCGAAGTATTTATGATTACTCATACAAATAGTGATTCCTTCGCTGAAAGAGTCGCTTTGACGATAAGCATCGCCTCAATGGTTTCTTTGACATCATGGACGCGGATAATACGGGCACCCTGCATGGCGGCGATGACCGCACAGGCCACGCTGCCGATGACGCGCTGCCCGGCAGGAGCCCCGGTCAGCTGCCCTACCATGGATTTGCGGGACATTCCCACCAGTATCGGCAACCCGAATTGGCTAAAATCAGCCAGCCGGGCCAGAAGTCGGTAATTATGCGCTGAATTCTTGCCAAAACCGAAGCCGGGGTCGAGGATCAGGCGATTTTTTTCAATGCCCGCCATCTGGCACTCGGCGATGCGCCGGACAAAAAAACGCTTCACGTCCTCCAGCACATCTTCATAATAAGGCGCCTGCTGCATGGTACGCGGCTCCCCCTGCATATGCATCAGACAGATGGGCAAGCCGCTGTCCCGGGCCGCCTCCATGGCGCCGGTTTCGCCCAGGGCGCGGATATCGTTAATCATGTGCGCCCCCGCCGCCGCGCTCTCCCGCATCACCAGGGCCCGGGAGGTATCCACCGAGATAAATACCTCAAAGCGCCGCGCCAGCGCTTCCACCACCGGCAGCACCCGCTCGGCTTCTTCCTCGGCGCTGACCGCCGCAGCGCCGGGGCGGGTGGATTCGCCGCCGATATCGATAAGCGTAGCGCCGGCCTCGATCATCTCCTGGGCATGCTTTAGCGCCGCATCAAGATGGGTATAGCGCCCGCCGTCGGAGAAAGAGTCCGGAGTCACGTTAAGTATGCCCATGACCTGGGGCGTGCCGAGATCGAGCGTGCGCTGATTAACCATGAGTTGCATAGTGGGATCCCTCCATTTGGAAACCTATGATAGCGGCATATCTTATCACTGTCCGGGCAAAAAGCCCGCCGGCCCCGTCTGATTGTCGCATATCGAGTAGGAGGCGGTCTCATAACCGCCGTCCTCTCACACCACCGTACATACGGTTCCGTATACGGCGGTTCATTTACAACACTGGAACTGCCTGTGCAACTCCAGCAGCGATAACAGACCTGCGCGATCGAAGAGTTTCTTCGTCAACGTTTGATTCATATGACTCGCCCCCGCGTTCCACCAGGGTCCGCGCTGGTTCGTCGCCGATATCCACGCCCTTTCTTCGCTCAGGCCGCCTCTCATCAGCATCCTTGCTCTTGCGTACGGCCTTTTCCAATGCCGCCACATCAGGCAACGCAGTTTACGGCGTATCCAGCTATCCAACTCTTCCAGTATCCCTTTGACTTCGGTCAGCCGGAAGTAACTTATCCATCCCCGCAGCACCGGCGCAAGACCGCTGATCACCGCTTTCAGCGCTTTTGAACAGTTTCCCGTCGTCAGGCTGCGGATTTTATCCTTCAGTCTGACCACGCTGCTCGCGGCTATTTTCAGTCTGGCCTGCCTGTGCCATGTCAGGCTATATCCCAGGAACTTGCGTTCCCAGGGTCTGGCCACCGCGCTTTTATCTCGGTTCACCGTCAACCGGAGGTGCTTTTCCAGATACCGGCTTATCGAGTTCATCGCCTGTTCTCCCGCCTTGCGGCTGCTCACGTAGATATTACAGTCATCCGCATAACGGCAGAACCGGTGGCCCCTGCGCTCCAGTTCACGGTCAAGGTCGGTCAGCAGCAGGTTGGAGAGCAACGGCGATAACGGGCTGCCTTGCGGCATCCCTTCCCGCCGTTTTGTCACCACTTTGCCGCTGACCATGTCCGCTTCCAGATAACGCCTGATGAGCCTGAGCAGTCTGACGTCTTTGATTTTGCGGCTTAGCCTCGACATCATGATGTCGTGGTTAACCCGGTCAAAGAACTTCTCCAGGTCCATATCCACCACCCAGCGCCGGCCGCCTTGCACGTAGGCTTGTGCTTGGCGCACCGCCTGCCAGGCATTGCGGCCCGGTCTGAAGCCGTAGCTGGATTCGGAGAACTCAGGTTCATAATAGGGGGTAAGGTGTTGCTGGATAGCCTGCTGGATAAGCCGGTCCACCACCGTGGGAATACCCAGGACCCTGACTCCGCCGTTAAGCTTGGGCAGTTCGACCCGGCGTATCGCCTGCGGCAGGTAGCTTCCGTCCAGCAGGGCCGCTTTCACCGTCGGCCAGTGCCGTTTCAGCCAGTCTTTAAGTTCGCCGACGCCCAGGTTATCTACCCCTGCTGCGCCTTTATTCTCAAGTACCCGCTGATAGGCCAGCATCAGGTTATTGCGTGTTATCACCGCCTCGATTGACAACGGGTGTTCCGCTTTCGTTTGCCCAGGTTTCGCCGTGCGTGTTTCAGCACCCATGGCAGGCTCCGGCGAATACTGTTCGCCTCCTCCTGTCCGGGCCGCAATGTTTTGCGCTTGTGCCTCATCAATACGCATCGAGATAACCTGTCCTAATCACGGTTGTAGATGTTCAGCCCTTCGCGATGCCGGTTTTGCATCGCTACTACGGCCTCGGCTGACTTCTGCACGTTCATCCCGTCGCCTCTCGGCGCGCGGTAGCACCAAGGCAAACGTGCAGATCTCCCGGGGTAATTCGCGCGACCTTCCTGCTTATGCCTGTCGGATATACGTCGCAGCGTTTCGTGCAAGTATCGGGCTTTGGCGATATTGGACGCCTTACCCCGCTGCGCCGCCTAATCCACTTCCTGTTCGTCAGGCCAGCATTTTGCCTTCGGCTTCCTTCAGATCCCGCCTCGCGGTGGGCACCCTTGCCGTTCGGCTAGCACTTCCCCTTGCCGGGTGTGCAGAGGACTTGCACCTCCAAGTCGCCCCTTGACCACCACAATCCAGGGACAGCGCCCGTCAAGGCGCTACGCGCCATGCCTGGCGCACCAATAAAAAAGCCCCGGCGATTAGGCCGGGGCTTCTAGGGATTGGCAACGTGCGCAGCCGGGACCGGTTGTTACGCCCGGTTATTGCCGAACTGTTCGGACATGGTATTGCCCGTCGGCGTATTGGGCTGATCCACCGGCGTCGGCGCTTTAGGCGTGCCGCCGTTATCGGAGGAGTGGTTGCTCGGCGAATCGTCCCATCCGGCGGGCGGACGGACGGTTTTGCGTCCCATCAAATCATCGATTTGCGGCGCGTCGATGGTTTCATACTTCATCAGTGCATCTTTCATTGAATGCAGGATATCCATATTTTCCATCAGCAGCGTACGGGCGCGAGTGTAGTTGCGTTCAATCAGGGATTTCACTTCCTGGTCGATGATACGCGCCGTCTCGTCGGACATATGCTTGGCTTTCGCCACCGAACGGCCCAGGAAGACTTCGCCCTCCTCTTCGGCGTACAGCAAGGGTCCCAGCTTGTCGGAGAAGCCCCATTGGGTCACCATGTTACGGGCAATGGAAGTGGCCACCTTGATATCATTGGAAGCGCCGGTGGAGACTTTCTGCGGTCCGTAAATGATCTCTTCCGCCAAACGGCCGCCGTACAGGGTGGAAATCTGGCTTTCCAGCTTCTGGCGGCTGGCGCTGATGGCATCTCCTTCCGGCAGGAAGAACGTGACGCCCAGCGCGCGTCCGCGCGGAATAATGGTAACTTTGTGAACCGGATCATGCTCGGGCACCAGACGGCCGATAATGGCGTGGCCCGCTTCATGATAGGCGGTGGACTCCTTCTGCGCTTCCGTCATCACCATGGAACGGCGTTCAGCGCCCATCATGATTTTGTCCTTGGCTTTTTCAAACTCCACCATGGACACCACGCGCTTGCTGCCGCGGGCGGCGAACAACGCGGCTTCATTCACCAGGTTGGCCAAATCGGCGCCGGAGAAACCCGGAGTACCGCGCGCAATCACGGAAGGATCCATATCCGTGGATAACGGCACGCGGCGCATATGCACTTTCAGAATCTGTTCACGGCCGCGGACATCCGGCAAACCCACCACCACCTGGCGGTCAAAACGTCCGGGGCGCAGCAAAGCCGGGTCCAGCACGTCGGGACGGTTGGTGGCGGCAATCACGATAATGCCTTCGTTGCCTTCGAAGCCGTCCATTTCCACCAGCATCTGGTTCAGCGTTTGCTCACGTTCGTCATGACCGCCGCCGAGGCCGGCGCCGCGCTGGCGACCCACCGCATCGATTTCATCGATGAAGATGATGCAGGGAGCGGCCTTCTTGGCCTGTTCGAACATATCGCGCACACGGGATGCGCCGACGCCGACGAACATTTCCACGAAATCCGAACCGGAGATGGTGAAGAACGGCACTTTCGCTTCACCGGCGATGGCTTTCGCCAGCAGGGTTTTACCTGTCCCCGGCGGGCCCACCATCAGCACGCCTTTCGGAATTTTCCCACCCAGCTTCTGGAAGCGGCTCGGCTCGCGGAGATAATCCACCAGTTCGCTGACTTCTTCTTTTGCTTCGTCACAGCCCGCCACGTCGGCAAAGGTTGTTTTGATCTGATCCTCAGTGAGCATCCGGGCCTTGCTTTTGCCGAAGGACATCGCCCCCTTGCCGCCGCCGCCCTGCATTTGCCGCATGAAGAAGATCCAGACGCCAATCAGCAACAGCATCGGGAACCAGGAAATGAATATAGAGGCCAGCAGGCTCGGTTCTTCCGGCGGCTCACCGACAACTTTAACATTCTTGGTCAGCAGGGAATCCAGTAACCGCGGGTCATTGACCGGGATATACGTGGTGTAACGGTTACTGTCTTTCCTGGTAACGGTAATCTCACGCCCGTTAATACGCGCTTCCCTAATCTGATCCTGATTCAATTCAGACATAAAGGTAGTGTAATCCACCTTACGGCCATTGGACTCGCTGGGCCCGAAGCTCTGAAATACAGACATCAGCACTACCGCGATGACCAACCAGAGAATCAGGTTTTTCGCCATGTCACTCAAGGGATTAACCTCATATTACAACGGTGTTAACAATTAGCGTAGGGTACTATACTTTGCGCCCTGTCGCCACAATGTACACTTCTCGCGAACGTGCGCGGGAAGCGTCTGGCTTACGAATCTTTACCTTCGTAAATAGGGAGCGAATTTCCCGCAGGTATTCATCAAAACCTTCTCCCTGAAAGACTTTAACCAGAAAACTGCCGCCTGGTGCCAGCACATCCCGACCCATCTCCAATGCCAATTCCGCTAAATACATGGCTTTGGGAATATCGACAGCCGGGGTACCGCTCATATTCGGCGCCATGTCGGACATGACCACCTGAATTTTTCCTTCGCCTACTCTCTCCAGCAACGCTTTTAATACCAGAGGATCGCGAAAGTCGCCCTGCAGAAAATCAACGCCCACAATCGGATCCATGGGGAGAATATCACAGGCGATGATACGCCCTTTTTTACCAATTTGCGTGGCGACATATTGCGACCAGCCGCCGGGCGCGGCGCCTAAATCCACCACGGCCATGTCCTGTTTGAAAAGCCGGTCGCCCTGCTGTATTTCTTCAAGTTTAAACCAGGCACGGGAACGCAGTCCTTTTTTTTGTGCCTCAAGTACATATTTATCGCTAAAGTGTTCCTGTAGCCACCGACTTGAGCTGCCGGAACGCTTTTTGGTGGTCATTTTATTATCCAACTATCCTGAAAGTGGGGCATTGGTGAAGGAATGAGGCACTCTTGCGCCGGATACAATCACGACCGATTTGGTGATAATCATGAGATGGCGGTAGAATGTGCCGTTTTCAATCCCAACGTAAGCAAAAAAGACAAATGAATCTGAACAACAAGCAAAAACAGCACCTGAAAGGTCTGGCGCATCTGCTCAAACCCGTCGTCATGCTGGGCAATAACGGCCTGACGGAAGGCGTTCTGGCGGAAATCGAGCAAGCCATTGAGCATCATGAGCTGATCAAAATCAAAATCGCCGCCGAAGAACGCGACACCAAAAAGCTCATAGCCGATGCCATCGTGCGCGAGACCGGTGCCGTCTGCGTTCAGATTATCGGCAGCATCCTGGTACTCTACCGTCCGGCCAAGGAGCGAAAAATCACTTTACCGCGCTGACCCTATTGCCGCATCTGCAAAGGTGCCATGCTCTTTAATGCAGGAAAAGGCCGCTTACGGCCTTTTTCCTTTCTTTACAATTCTTCTTACCTGTCATATCTGCGAGCGCAATTGCCCTTACAGATATTCAACTTTCTGGATTTCGTATTCCACATCGCCGCCGGGCGTCCGGATAAGCGCAACGTCGCCCTCTTCCTTTCCCACCAGGCCGCGGGCCATCGGTGAATTGATGGAAATAAGATTATGTTTGAAATCCGCTTCGTCGTCGCCGACGATACGGTAGGTCAGCTCTTCTTCGTTTTCCAGGTTCAGAATGCTCACCGTACTGCCGAATATTACCCGGCCGTTAGCCGACATTTTGGTGACGTCGATAATCTGGGCATTGGATAATTTCGCCTCGATTTCCTGGATACGTCCTTCACAAAACTCTTGTTGCTCACGTGCGGCGTGGTATTCCGCATTTTCTTTCAAATCGCCGTGTTCACGGGCATCGGCGATGGCTCTGATGATTTCCGGGCGACGAACGCTTTTCAACAATTCAAGCTCTTCCCGTAATTTTTCAGCACCACGCAAGGTCATAGGAACTGGAGTCATGGCAATACCTCTGAAATTCATCCTGCTAAGCTTCCCACCTTCAAGACATGCCGTATTCTTGACATGACTTACAGTAGTCACGGCGCTATGGTTTACGCCACTACCTAAGCGGAAAGCAAAAAAATCCTGACCTGAGGAAAAATTCCAGGCCGGGGCAATTTGCATTTTGATACGTATTTTAACCCAGAGTTCCTCATGGGTCATCGTTTACTTTAACCCTGTTTGCACCGTAGTATGGCAGCACGTTACATTGCCTTTGCCAAAAATTATGCGTTTTTCACGTTTGCTTATAGGACTCACCAGCGTTTTCATGCTCTGTGCACAGGCGACGCCGGTTGAAAATTACATGGAATCATTGCCCGATGGCGCAAATTTGGCGTTAATTGTGCAAAAAATCGGCGCAACCGCCCCCGCCATCGACTTTCACAGCCAGCAAATGGCGCTGCCCGCCAGTACGCAAAAAGTGATTACCGCTCTGGCGGCGTTATTGCAGTTAGGCCCTGATTATCGTTTCACCACCACCCTGGAAAGTTACGGCCCGGTCACAAACGGGGTTTTGCATGGAAATCTGGTGGCCCGCTTCGGCGGCGACCCTACCCTGACCCGCCAGCAGCTGCGCAATATGGTTGCCGGACTGCGCAAGCAGGGTATTCGGCAGATCTCGGGGGATCTGATCATCGATACGTCGGTTTTCGCCAGCCACGACAAAGCCCCCGGCTGGCCGTGGAATGATCTGACCGAATGCTTCAGCGCCCCGCCGGGAGCAGCGATTGTCGATCGGAACTGTTTTTCCGTTTCACTTTACAGCGGCCAGAAAACCGGCGATACCGCCTTTATCCGCGTGGCGTCTTATTACCCGGTGCAGATGTTCAGCCAGGTGCGTACCCTGGAAAAGGGATCCCCCGATGCGCAATATTGCGAGCTTGACGTGGTGCCGGGGGAACTGAACCGGTTTACCCTGACCGGCTGCATGCCCCAGCGGGCGGAGCCTTTGCCGCTGGCCTTCGCCATCCAGGACGGCGCCAGTTATGCCGGCGCCATCCTGAAAGATGAACTGCAGCAGGCTGACATCAGCATCAGCGGCACCCTCCGGCGCCAAACCAATCCCACAGCCGCCGGTACGGTGCTGGCGCAGGCCTATTCCGCCCCGCTGCACGATCTGCTGCGGATCATGCTGAAAAAATCCGACAACATGATAGCCGACACGGTTTTTCGCACCATCGGCCACGAGCGCTTCAAAGTGCCCGGCACCTGGCGCGCCGGTTCGGACGCAGTGCGGCAGATCCTGCGCCAGCAGGCCGGCATCGATTTGGGCAACACCATCCAGGTGGACGGTTCGGGATTATCCCGCCACGACCTGCTCTCGCCGGCGACCATGATGCAGGTGCTACAATACATCGGCCAGCACGATCAAACGCTGAATTTCATCTCTATGCTGCCGCTGGCGGGCTATGACGGAACGCTGATGTATCGCGCCGGCTTGCATGAGGCGGGCGTGGACGGCAAGGTCTCGGCAAAAACCGGCTCCTTGCAGGGCGTCTATAACCTGGCGGGCTTTATCACCACCGCCAGCGGTCAGCGGATGGCGTTTGTGCAATATCTTTCGGGTTACGCGGTGCCGCCGCAGGATCAAAAAGATCGCCGCATTCCGCTGGTGCGATTTGAAAGCCGCTTGTATAAAGACATCTATCAGAATAACTGATGCCGGCCATAGCACCGGGTCACATCAGTTTACCGCGAATGATCACTTTGCTGGGCTTAACACCCGCATCAGTGGCCCTTCTGATGGCCAGATTCAGCGCCTGATAGGCAATTTCATTGGTATTATGGGCGATGCACGGGAAACTGAACCCATAAATATCTGCATCGGGTATTTCGTCAATACTGAGCAGCGAGACGTCTTTTGCGGTGTGAGTTTATGGTCAATACAGGATTTTATGATGCCCAGGAAATCTGGCTATTGGTACCGACAAAATAGTCCGGCAAAGGGCTGGTTTCAATATACCGGCTGGCGGCCCGATAAGCCGGCATCATGTAAAAGTCGGCATGCAATATGTCCAGACGCTCAATGGCTCCCTGTAATGCCGCGCTGACTCCAATGATGCGATCCCGCGATACGTTTGAGTCTTTTGGTCCGGAAACCACCACCACATGTTTAACCTGTTTGGACAGCAGGTAACGGCCGGCCTGGAGCCCGCAGTCAAGGTTATCGATATACACGCCGCTGCAGTGCCTGGCACTGAGATCCCGATCCACCAACACCACCGGGATGTCCAGCGTTTCCAGCCGTTTTAAATAAGCGGGATGGTACGACCTGTCGGAAGAAATAACGGAAAGAATGATAGCATCGACGCCGTAGCCGATGAGCTTGTCAATGATGCGGTTTTCTATTTCCTGCGACTCAAAGGAATCGTAAATCAGGGTATCATATCCTGCCTTGTGCGCCTCCAGCGTCATTTCCCTGGCCAGTTGCCCAAAGAAAGGATGGCTCATGTCGGGATTGACGATCCCGATGGTTTTGCTGGCGTTGGCCCGCAGGATCCGGGCCGCGGCATTGACGATGTAACCCATGCTTTCAGCCGCGGCCAGGACGCGTTTCAACGTGTCGGGATGGACTTTTTCCGGATGCGTGAAAGCTCTGGAGACAGTGATTCTGCTCACATTTAATCGAGCCGCAACGCTCTCCAGCGTTACTTTTTCAAGTCGGGATGCAGCCATAAGGCACCCCAAAGTCTAAGCAATCATTTTGCATTTTGCATCACACATCCGTCTTAATATCGACGCCGACCATTTGTTTTACGTTAAACTTCTTTACCTGCTCATAACACGCGAGGACAGTACATGAAACCCAGTATTCTCGTCGTGGACGATGACACTGCCATCTGCGAACTGTTGAAAGACGCGCTCAGCGAGCATGTCTTTACCACCCATATCTGTCATCTTGGCCAGCCGGTAATGACGGTGCTGGATGAACTACCGGATGTCTCGCTGGTCCTGTTGGATCTGATGCTTCCGGATATCAATGGCTTGCAGGTATTGAAACAGATCCAGCAGGCCAGACCGCACCTACCGGTGGTGATGCTGACCGGCCTGGGATCCGAGGCCGATATTATCGTCGGGCTGGAGATGGGCGCCGATGATTACATCGTCAAGCCGTTTAATCCCCGGGTGATGATCGCGCGGGTAAAAGCGGTGTTGCGCCGCAGCGATGCGCTGGCCACAGAGTCCGGCAGCGATAATGACAATAGCTGGCAGTTCAATGGCTGGCGGCTCGACAGCGATCGCTGTATTTTATTCAACCCGCAAAACTATCCGGTTGATCTGACCAGGGGTGAATACATCTTGTTACTGGCGCTGGTTACCCATGCGCGTAAAGTACTCACCCGCGATCAGTTGCTTGAATTGACCCACAGCGAAATGCTGGACGTTTTCGATCGTACCGTCGATGTATTGATCATGCGGCTGCGGCGCAAAATCGAAGTAAATCGGCACCAGCCCTCGTTGATCCGCACCATTCGCGGATTGGGCTATGTCTTTTCAGCGGACGTCATCCGGCCGGAGTCCGCGCTCGCCGCCGCTCCCGGCGCCAGGAATATCGCCTGAACGCGCCCGTTCGATAAAGGCTTTCACCTCGGTCAAAGGCCGGGCGCCGTCAATGGCATTGGCGCACAGCAGATTGAAGCGGGCGCAGGCATGGGCCAGTTCCAGCGTTTCCGCCAGCGACCAGCTTTCATGGCTGGCGTACAGCACTCCCGCGCAAAACGCATCCCCCGCCCCTACGGAACCGACAATGTCACGGGCCGCCAGCGGCCACGACGGCAGCCACAGTCCTTCACCGCTCTCATCCAGCCCGTAAGCGCCTTCCGGCGCATGAATAACGACCCTTCGCCGCACGCCGAGCCGGTGCAATTGATGCGCGGCGCCGGTCAGCTTCCCCGCATCCAGGCATCCGCCGGCGTCGCGCAGCGCCAGACCGGTAAATTCGCCGGCTTCCAGCTCGTTTATTACCAGATAGTCCAGCCAGCGCAGCGCGGGCAATACCCGCGTCTGGAAACGGGGATCCCCCTGCCGCGAAACCAGGTCAAGGGAAGTGTGGTAACCCCGTTGCCGCATCTGCGCCAGCAGGCGGGCGCTGCGCGTGCCGAAGGCCGGGTCCGGGCTATCGAGGCGGTCGAGCAGCAGCAGATACCCGAGATGGAAAATCCGGTGTGTCGTTTGCAGGGTTTCAAACGCATCCAGATCCAGCAGGCGATTGGCCCCGGGGGCATGGAAAAAGGTACGCTGGCCGCTCTTCTGCGTCATCACCAGCGACATGGACGTGCCGGCCAACGCGCTGCGGCGTACCGCCGTGCGGTCGACGTGAAAATGATCCAGGTTCCGGCAGATGTAATCCCCATCGCTGTCCTCCCCCAGCAGGCCAGCCGCCGCCAGCGGCAAGCCGGTCTGCATTTTGGCCAGGGTCAGCAAGACATTGAGCGGCGCGCCGCCGGTGGCCTTTTCACTGGAGACAATTTCCACCAGCCAGCCCGGCTGCGGCCATTGATCAATGCAATGTACGTGGTCCACCAGCATATTGCCCGCGGCCAGAATACCGCTGCGCTGCGTCATTTTGCCCCCTTTACCCCTGTCCGGCGCTGCCGAAGACCTGCATTTGCCCGGCCACTACCCCGGCTATCCCTTCCTCCACCGCCATCAGTAATTCGGCGTACTCATCGTATATCGCCCGGCGATCGGCCATACACTCCGTAATGGCCGCCAGCGCCGCCTGAGACATACCGGTGTAAAAATTGATTTTGTGGATGCCCAGACTGATGGCCTGTTTGAAATCCGCATCGCTGATGCCGGAACCGCCGTGCAATACCATCGGTAGGCCAGTCTGCCGGCCAATGGCGGCCAGCCGTTGGAAATCCAGCTTCGGTTCGCCTTTATAGGCGCCGTGGGCGTTGCCGATGGCCACCGCCAGGGCATCGATGCCGGTACGCGCTACAAACTCCCGGGCCCGCGCCGGATCGGTAAATTTGCTGCTGTCCGCCTCGCCATATAACGCCCCGCCTTCGTCGCCGCCCACCGCGCCAAGTTCCGCTTCCACTGATACCCCCACAGCGTGGCACATCCGCGTGACTTCTGACGTCTGGCGGATATTCTCTTCATAGTCCAGACTCGAGCCATCAAACATCACCGAGGTAAAACCCTGCCGCAGCGCCTGCATTACCGCATCGAAATGCAGCCCGTGGTCGAGATTGAGCACCACCGGGATGGCGTGCCGGGCAGCTTCGGCCTTGATCGCGGCCACCAGCGATTCCAGTTCGATGTATTTGAAATGCACCTCGGCGATATTGATAATGAAAGGCGAGCGCGTACGCGTCGCCGCATTGAAGATGGACCGCAGGAAATGCGTATCAAGTACATTGAACGCACCCATTGCATAGCCATGCTGCCGGGCATGGGCCAACCCGTCGGCAAGAGAGATCAGTGCCATTCGTTACCTCCAGTCAGGCTAAAAGCCGTTCGTCGTCGTTTTCCTCAGGGTTATTTCACCGTCCAGCCTTTGTAGCTGCCGATATTGTTACGATCGATCAGCGACACCGGAATCAGCACCGGTCCCTGGGGAGCCGGCTTGCCTTGCAGAATGTTGTAGCCAATCTCCACCGCCCTGGCGGCCATCACCTGCGGATCCTGGGCCGGGGTGGCGACAAACAATGAGTTAGGACGCTTGAGCGCTTCTTCGCCGTCCGGCGACCCATCGATGCCGACGATAAAAAACTCGCTGCGCTGGGCTTGCTTGGCGGCCAGATCGGCGCCGATGGCCGTCGGGTCGTTGATGGCGAACACGCCGTCGATATGCGGATTCGCCGCCAGCAGCGACGTCATCACGTCCAGACCGCCTTCACGGCTGCCCTTGGCATTCTGGTTAGAGGACAACAGCTTGATATCTGGATGTTTTTTCAATTCAGAGATACAGCCTTCCACCCGATTCTGTACGGCGGAAACCGGGGGACCATTGATGATCACCACATTGCCTTTATCCTTGAGGCGATCGGTCATGTATTTGCACGCAATGACGCCGGCCTGAATGTTGTCGGAAGTAATAATGGCATCGGCGCCGTCAGCCGCTACGTCCACCGCCACCACCACAATGCCGGCCGCTTTGGCGCGCTTCACCGCCGGGCCGATCCCTTTGGAATCCGCCGCGTTGAGCACGATCATGTCGACTTTGGCAGCGATAAAATTATCAATCTGCCCCACCTGCTGGCCAAGATCATAGCCGCTGGATTCCAGCGTGACGTTAACCTTGTCCCCCGCCAGCTCGCGGGCTTTCAATTCCACGCCTTTGGCGATTTGTACAAAGAACGGGTTAGACAAGTCCCCCACCGTCACGCCGATGGATTTCAGTTCTTTCCCTTGCGCCAACGGAGCGGCGCTCAGGATTGCCGCCATCAACAGCGCGGTATGGACAGGATTGAATCGCATAGTATCTCTCCGGTGATTGCCAGTTATGCCTGGTGATTTTGGGTACGGTATTTGTCAATCAGCACTGCAACGATGATCACCGCCCCTCTGACCACCAATTGCCAAAAATAAGAAAGGCCCATAAGCGTCATGCCGTTATTCAGCGTGGCTATGATCAGCGCGCCCACCAGCGTACCGGTGATCGTACCGATACCGCCGACGAAGCTGGTGCCCCCCAGGATCACTGCGGCGATGGCATCCAGTTCATAGCCCATGCCGAGGTTGCCGTTGGCGCTGTAGAGCCGCGAGGCGCTCATCAGCCCGCCGAGGCCGGAAAGCAGGCCGCTGGCGGCGTACACGAACAGCAGCACGAAGCTCACTTTGATGCCGGTCAGACGCGCCGCCAGCATATTGCCGCCCACCGCGTAGATATGCACGCCAAGCGTGGTGCGGCGCAGGATAAACCAGCACGCCGCAATCACCGCCAGCGCAATGATGATGAGCCATGGCACCACGCCCAGGTAGGAATTGCCTATCCATTCAAAATTGATGCTGGAATTGATAACCGTAGTGCCGTCCGCCAGCAGGTAAGCCGCGCCGCGCAGTGCGGTGTAGGTGCCCAGCGTGACGATAAACGGCGGTAATCCGCAATAGGCCACAAGCACCCCGTTTATCAGCCCCATCAACAGACCGGCCATCAGCGCCAGGGGTATGGAAAAATAAGCCAGCGCCGGGTCCAGCGAAGCGAGCATCGCCACCACCGCCGTGGCGCCGAGCATCGATCCCACCGAGAGATCGATACCGCCGGTCAAAATGACGAAGGTCATCCCGGCCGCCAGCACGATGTTGATTGACGCCTGGCGGGCAATGTTCAGCAGGTTGCTGTCAGTGAAAAAGTTGGGCGCGGCAAAGCCGAAAACGGCAATGATCAGCAGCAGAATCGGCAAAATGCCCACGGTTTGCATCAGGTCGCTCAACAGCGCCCGTTTAATGGAGCTGGATTTGGCTTCGGGTAATGGGCTATTCGTGGACATGGCGGCTCCTTATGCTGACGCCTGTTGCGGGACGGTGCCGGTGGCCAGCATCATAATCTTTTCCTGCGAAATATCTTCGCGGCCAAGCTCACCCACCAGTTGACCTTCGCACATCACATACACACGATCGCTCATGCCGACCACTTCCGGTAATTCACTGGAAATCATGAGGATAGCGACGCCTTGCTGCGCCAGTTGACCCATCATGCGGTAGATTTCGCTTTTGGCGCCCACATCCACGCCGCGCGTCGGTTCGTCGAGGATCAAAATGCGCGGCTTGATGGCGAGCCAGCGCGATACCAGCAGCTTTTGCTGATTGCCCCCGGACAATCCGCCAGCCCGCACCAGCGCATGGGGAACGCGGATATTGAGCGTGCGGATAGCCTCGGATGCGATGGTCCGGGCCTTAAGCCGGTTGAGCAGGCCGTAAAAACTGTCGCGCGCCAGCGTCGCCATCACGATGTTTTCCTGGACCGCCATATCCATGAACAGCCCCTGTTCCTTGCGGTTCTCGGCCAGAAAACCGATGCCAAGGGCAATGGCGTCGTGGGGCGAATGGATGGTGACCGACTTGCCGTCAACCCGCACCGTGCCGCCGGTGGGTTTACGCACGCCGAAAATCAGCTGCGCCAGTTCGGAACGTCCGGCGCCCACCAGCCCTGATAACGAGACGATTTCACCGGAACGTACCGTCAGGCAGGCCGGCTTGATTTTCCGGCCGTCCGTCAGCCCGTCCAGCTCCAGGCGAGTATCCCCGATGGCAACCTGCGTATTTTTGTTGAACAAATCCCTCAGCGGCCGGCCGACCATCATGCGCACCAGCTCGCCGGCGGACAGGGTATCCCGCGTCAGGCCGCCGACATATTGCCCATCGCGTAATACGCTGACCCGATCGGAAAGCTCATACACTTCGGCCATGCGGTGAGTGATGTAAATGATCGCCATGCCTTCCTGGCGCAGCCGTTTAATCAGTTCGAACAACCGCACCGTTTCCCGGGAAGAGAGGGCCGCCGTCGGTTCGTCCATCACCAGGATACGGCTGTTGCGATGCAAGGCGCGCGCTATCTCCACCTGCTGCTGCTCGGCGATGGTCAGCGACATCACGCGATCGGTGGCGCGAAAGCGCGTACCGAGGCGGTCGATGACCTGCTGAGCCTCCCGCACCATTCTGCCGCGCTGTACCAGGCCGCCACGCTGCAGCTCGCTGCCCAGGAAGATATTTTCCGCCACCGTCAGGTTAGGGGCGAGATTCAGTTCCTGATAGATAAGGGTAATACCCGCCGCCAGCGCATCTTTCGGCCCCTTGATGGTCCTGGGCAGGCCGTCGATAATAATTTCGCCGCTGCTGGCGGCGTAGGCGCCGGCCAGGATTTTCATCAGGGTGCTTTTCCCCGCGCCGTTTTCTCCCATCAATGCATGGATTTCACCCAGATAGACAGTGAGGTTGACCGATTTGAGAGCATGGAACTGGCCGAAGCGTTTGCCAATGTCACGCATTTCGAGAATGGGCGCGGTTCTCATCCTGTTGACTCCTGACAGTTATCGGGAATAGCGGCAGTAAAGCAGCGGCAGATAAATGCAAGATGTCAGCGCCTGTTCATGTTTGACATAATGTCGGGGGACGGGCTGTTTATACTGGTATCCGGCCCGCTGCGGAGTGTAATGACAATGCCCCTGCTTTCCTTTCGCCCGATCTTGACCAGCGTGCGCGGACGCTTGCTGATGTTTAATCTGCTGGTGGTCGCGGTGACATTGATGGTGAGCGGGGTGGCTATCACGGGTTTTATTCACGCCGGAAATTTGCAGGCGCTAACGCAGGCCCGCACGCTCAGCGAGATGACCGGCGGCATGAACCTGGGGCGCGATACCACCAATGTGTCCATTGCGGCGATGCGCCTTTCACAGGTGGTGGGTCCCCTGGAATACCAGAGCGAATCGGCCCGGCTCAAACAGACGCAGCTGATGCTGCAGTCTTCGTTACGTCAATTGGCGCAATCCCCGCTGGCGAGCAGCGAACCGGCGCTGATTGAACGGATCGCCCAGCGCAGCAACGCGCTGGGCGGCGACGTTACCCGCCTGCTCGAATTCGGCTATCAGCGGCATTTGCAGCGTAATCAGCTGCTGAGCGAACTCTACCAGTGCCAGATGTATCTGCAATGGATTGATAGCATCGCCGCCCGTGAAAACCAGCTGCAATCCACCGCCGCCCTGCGCCGCCAAATCGACGGTCTGTTGAATATCGCCATCAAGATCCCCAATCCCTACGCCGTGCTGACCCAATTGGGGCAGGTAATGAATGATTGGCCGGCCACTTACACCGACTATCCGCTGAGCGATAAAATTTCCCGCTTTTTACAGAACCAGGGCCATTTGATACCTTTGGCCCGGCAGTTGTCCGTCAGCGATTTGGCAATCAGCTATGACGTTTACCATATCAAGGCCCTGGTGGGCATGCTCAACGGCGACATCAGCCTGTATGTGCAAAAAGTGGCGAACGAATCGGCACTGCATATCCGCCAGACCCATCAAGAGCTGGCTTCGATCATCTTCCTCATCGGCCTGTTCGCTTTGCTGTCGCTGGTGATTACCGGCTTTGCCGGCTGGTATATCTACCGTAACATCGGCTCCAATCTGACGGTGATCGCCGATGCCATGTCCCAGTTGGCCAGGGGGGAACGCCAGGTGAGCGTGCCGGGGTTGCAGCGGCGCGATGAACTGGGGGATCTGGCGCGGGCCTTTAACGTGTTTGCCGGCAATACCGCATCGCTGGAACGAACCTCGCATCTGCTGAAAGAAAAAAGCACTCAGTTGGAGAATACCTTTTTAGCCATGCGCGATGGTTTCGCCCTGTTCGATCGGGACGGCCATCTGGTGGTATGGAATCCCCAATACCCGCTGCTGTTGGGGCTGGAAGCCACGGCGCTGTTCCGGGGCCGGCATTACCATGAACTGTTGGACGAACTCCGACGGCTTCAGGTGCGGGTATCCGATAATGCCGACTGGCAAGACATGGCAACGCAACTGCATAACGAGCAGCCGCACGCATGGGAAATCTATCTGCCGGACGGACGGACGATGGAACTGCGGTTCAGCCCGCTGGCGGAGCGTGGTTTGGTGAATATGGTGCTGGACCGGACCGAACGTAAGGTACTTGAGCAGGCGCTGGTGCACAGCCAGAAAATGAAAGCGGTCGGCCAGCTCACCGGCGGGCTGGCCCATGACTTTAACAATCTGCTGGCGGTGATTATCGGCAGCCTGGAACTGTGCGGTACAGACAGCGGCGACGATAATGAGCGCATCGCCCGCGCCCGCAAGGCCGCCGAACGCGGCGCCGTCCTGACCCACCGGCTACTGGCATTCTCGCGTAAACAGGCACTGTTTCCCCAGGCGGTACACCTTACCGAACTGGTGAAAAATCTGTACGAACTGTTATGCCATTTGCTCCCGGCGAATCTGGTACTGACGCTTGAGTCCCGGGCTCCCGTATGGCCCGCATGGATTGATGTCAACCAGTTGGAAAATGCCATCATGAACCTGGTGGTGAACTCCCGGGATGCCATGGAAGGACGAAGTGGTGAAATTCTGATTCGCACCTACAATCAGCACGTGGTGCGGACCGGCGGAAAACGGCAGGACATGGTGGCACTGGAAGTGATCGATAGGGGTTGCGGCATGTCGGATGAGATTAAATCGCAGGTTTACGAACCTTTTTTTACCACTAAATCCATCGGCAGCGGCAGCGGACTGGGGCTATCGATGGTGTATGGCTTTATCCGCCAATCCGGCGGGCGGGTACAAATCGAGTCCGCTCCCGGCGCCGGTACCTGCGTACGCCTGCAATTACCGCGCGCGCCCATGCCCGTATCGCCGCCATCGCTTCAGCGCCAGCCTTTACCGGATCGGCCCGCCGACGACAGCCTGCTGGTAATGGTGCTGGAGGATCAGGAGGATGTGCTGGATACCCTGTGCGAGCAGCTACACCAGCTGGGATATATGACCCTGGCGACCACCAGCAGTACCGAGGCATTGGCGATATTGCGCCAGACACCGGATATCGACCTGCTGGTGAGCGATTTGATGTTGCCGGGAGACTACAACGGCGCCGAAGTTATACAGCTGGCCCGCAAGGAATATCCGGCGCTGGGAACGCTGCTGATCAGCGGACAGGATCTGCATCAGAACGGTATCGGACCGCTTATGGATATCCCGCTGCTGCGCAAACCCTTTACCCGCCGGCAACTGGCGCAAATGCTGCGCCTGGCCCGCAACACCGGCGATAAAGCCAGATAAACAACAGCGACGGCAGACAAACATACTCATAGTCCACAGGGCGGGACAGGCACTTTGTCAACAAGCTCACGGCCAACAGGCAGCCGTCTTGCGGGCGAGGCCGCGCTACGCCTTAACGATGATAAATAGTCTCGACGCCTTCTTCGTCGTCGTCATCCCAATCATCATCATCAAGACCGTCGTCTTCCGCTTCAATGGCCGTTTCTTCGAGCTGTTCCCGATGGTAGTCATCCCACTTGAACTCGACTTTTTCCGGCTCGACCTCTTGGGCCGGCTGCTCCTTGGGATGCGCGTTGATAAAGGACATCACGTCCCAGCACAGCGCCTTCACCCCATGGCGATTCGCCGCGGAAATGATATAGAACTGCTCTTTCCAGTCCAGTGCGGCGGCGATTGCCTTGGCGCGCCGGTCCGCTTCATCCGCATCCAGCAGATCGACCTTGTTGAACACCAGCCAGCGCGGCTTTTCGGCCAGTTTTTCGCTGTATCGCTCCAGTTCTTTCACGATGATCTTGGCGTTTTCCACCGGATCCGACTCATCCACCGGCGCTAAATCAATCAGATGCAATAGCACCCGGCAACGCTCAAGATGCTTCAGGAAGCGAATGCCCAGCCCGGCGCCGTCGGCGGCCCCTTCAATCAGGCCGGGAATATCGGCCACGACAAAGCTTTGCTCGTTATCCATCCGCACCACGCCCAGGCTCGGCACCAGGGTGGTAAAGGGGTAATCAGCCACTTTGGGTTTGGCGGCGGAGACCGCGCGGATAAAGGTGGATTTACCGGCATTGGGCAATCCCAGCATGCCGACATCCGCCAGCAACAGCAACTCAAGCTGCAGTTGGCGATTCTCTCCGGCGGTGCCGTCGGTCTTTTGCCGCGGCGCCCGGTTGACGGAGGATTTGAAGCGGGCATTGCCCAAACCGTGGAATCCCCCTTTCGCTACCATCAAACGCTGTCCATGGCGAGTCATGTCACCCATGATTTCGCCGGTATCCTGATCGAGGATCCGGGTACCCACAGGGAGTTTGATGGTGATGTCCTTGCCGCGCTTGCCGGTACAATCACGGCTTTGGCCGTTTTGACCGCGCTCGGCGCGAAAGGATTTCTCGAAGCGGTAATCGATAAGGGTATTGAGGTTTTCGTCCGCCAGAGCGTAGACGTCGCCGCCGTCGCCGCCGTCACCGCCGTCCGGTCCACCGTTGGGGATATACTTTTCCCGGCGGAAACTGACGCAACCGTTGCCGCCGTCACCCGCGACCACCAGTATGGCGGCCTCATCTACAAACTTCATGGGAACTCTCCGTCATTCATTTGCCGCGCGGCTCAACTGGCAGCGCCGGTCTCGATTTTGCCCGCCCGGGCCACCAGCGATGGCCGGCGGCGGAGAACATCGCCCCCGCCACTACCACAAACGCGCCGATATAGCCGACGACATTTAATGTCGGAGCGGCAAAATACTCCGGCCAGAGCAGGGACAATACATCTGAAAAAAACAGGGTAAACAACGGCGTCAACGTCACGATGGCGCTGACCTGCGCCGCTTGCCAGCGGGCCATGGCTTCCGCCAGCGCGCCGTAACCGATAATGGTGTTGGCGCCGCAAAACACCAGGCAGGCCACCTGCCAGCCGCTTAAGTGCAGCACCGCCAGGGGTTTTGTCAACGTGGTTAGCGCTATTGTACACAAAACATACAGCAAAAACAGGATCTGTTGTGATGCCAGGCGCCGCAGCATAACTTTCTGCGCCACGCCGTAACAGACCCAGACCAGGGCGGCGCACACCCCCAAAATCACGCCGAGGGTGTAGTCCGTCAGCCGGGTGAATATTTCTATCAGGCTGGTATTGAAAAACATCACCAGCCCGCTAATCAGCAGCGCCGCGCCAATCACCTGCGTGATACGCATCCGCTCTTTGAGGATCACTACGCTCGCCAGCATCATACCCACCGGCGAAAGCTGGCCTATAACCTGTGAAGCGGTGGGGCTAAGGTATTGGAGCGACGAGCTGAAAAGAATAAAGTTTCCCAGCAGGCCACCGGTGGCGACAAGCAGCAACAGCAGCCAACGCCAGCGAAAGAACAGTCTCAGGGGCGGCAGTTGCCGCCGAGGCGCCAGGATGAACAGCAGTCCGAGTCCCGCCATGAGAAACCGATACCACACCACGGTATAGGGTTCCATATCGGTGAGAACCTGCTTCATGGCGATAGGCAGCGCGCCCCAGCACATGGCGGTGGTGAGCGCCAAAGCAATGCCCACTCCCGCTTGCTGCCCCGCTTTCTGATTTGTCATCATGAGTGTCTAACGCAAAACGTAGCCGGAAAGGAAAGTAAAAAGCCCCGCAAACAATTGCGGGGCTTAACTCTGACTTCTGTGCTAAAGAAAGGCGAAGAATTTAGGCAGCAACGGCAACGATGCTGACATATTTACGATTCTTCGGTCCCTTAACTTCGAACTGGATTTTACCCGTAGTCAAAGCGAACAGAGTATGGTCCTTGCCGCAACCGACATTCGTGCCGGGATGGAACTTGGTTCCACGCTGGCGAACAATGATGCTGCCGGCCAGTACTTCTTCCCCGCCGAAGCGTTTAACGCCCAGGCGTTTGCTTTCTGAGTCGCGACCGTTACGAGTCGAACCGCCAGCTTTTTTGTGTGCCATGAGTGTATTCCTCTCTGTTAGGCGCCGATACCGGTAATTTTCACGTCAGTGAACCACTGACGATGGCCCTGCTGCTTGCGATAGTGCTTACGGCGACGGAATTTGACAATCGTCACCTTGTCGCCACGACCGTGAGCAACCACTTCAGCTTTTACCTTTCCGCCACTGACGTAAGGAACGCCGATCTGGATATCGTCACCATTGGCAATCATCATAACCTGGTCGAATTCAACAGTTTCACCTGTTGCGATGTCCAGTTTTTCCAGGCGAACGGTCTGCCCTTCACTGACCCGGTGTTGTTTACCACCACTTTGGAAAACCGCGTACATAAAAAACTCCGCTTTCCGCGCACTCAACTTGGATTCGTCCACAGTGCGCTATAAATATTCACAATAGGGCGCGAATTCTACGCAAAAAACCGGCTTATGACAAGTGCAGAATACATACAGACTGCGAAAAAGTGACTGGTTACGTCTCTATCATTTATCTCTTGGCGTTTTCAAGTACAATCAGTAACACAGTTTCTAGCATCTGGCTCTATGAGCGGCGTTACTATTCAACTTAACGGTAAAATATAAAGCCGAAAGAAAATAATGAACCCTGATCAAATCACAGTACTCACCGCGCAGGATATGGCGAAGGTCAATGCGATAATCCTGGAGCAACTGAATTCCGAAGTCGTGCTTATCAACCAGCTCGGCCATTATATCATCAGCGGCGGCGGTAAACGCATCCGTCCGATGATTGCCGTGCTGGCGGCGCGCGCCCTGAATTATACCGGTGATAAGCATATTACCGTGGCGGCGTTGATAGAATTCATTCATACCGCCACCCTGCTCCATGACGATGTAGTGGACGAATCCGATATGCGCCGGGGCAAAGCCACGGCGAACGCGGCTTTCGGCAACGCGGCCAGCGTCCTGGTGGGGGATTTCATTTATACCCGCGCGTTCCAGATGATGACCGGTCTTGAATCGCTGCGGGTTCTGGCGCTGATGGCCGAGGCGGTTAATGTAATCGCCGAGGGCGAGGTGCTGCAGTTGATGAACTGCAACGATCCGGATATTACTGTCGAGAGCTATATGCGGGTGATTTACAGCAAAACCGCCCGGCTGTTCGAGGCGGCGGCGCACGCATCCGCCATACTGGCCGGCGCCACGCCGGAGCAGGAAGCCGCCCTGCGGGACTACGGGCGGTATCTGGGCACCGCATTCCAGCTTATCGACGATCTGCTGGATTACGGTTCGGACGGCAAGACCCTGGGTAAAAACACCGGCGACGACCTTAACGAAGGCAAGCCCACCCTGCCGCTGCTGCACGCCATGCATCATGGCAACGCGGAACAGGCGGCCGTGATACGGGAAGCCATCGAGCAGGGGAACGGTCGGCATTTATTGGAATCGGTACTGGAAACCATGCATCAATGCGGTTCGCTGGAATATACCCGCCAGTGCGCCGAAGCGGAAGCGGACAAGGCCATTTCCTGTCTCGGCTGTCTTGAACCTACGCCGTTCCGGCAGGCACTGGAAAGTTTGGCGCACTCGGCGGTACAACGACAGTTTTAGGAACACTCGTCATTTAATGGAAACCAGCGCCACCTCTGTTTCCGATTCGCTCATCGCCTGGGCGCAATCCCCAGGCGCGTCATGAATTTCTCAATCCCTTCCCGCATCACCAGGCTGATGACATTGTCCCGTTCTTCCGGCAGGAATTGCCTGTATATGGCCATCCAGGCCGCCAGGGGATCCGCTTCCGAAGGCGAAGGCGCCACGCCGGCACGGTAATCCGGGGCGGACTGCTCTTGCATTTCGCGCTGCGTCAGCGCCCGCTGGACCTTCGCGGGTAAACTTTCCAATGAAAATTCCAGCCCGCGTCCCTGCCCGCCGCTGCGCGGGCGTCCGCGCCAATTTTCACGGCGGGCTCGCCCGTCAAACCCCTGCCGGGTTTTGGGAAGTCCCGCCACGCCCAAAAGCTCTTTGGTACTAAACCAGGCATTTTTCATACTGTCGCATTCCAAAATGGGGATGCCCATAGCAAAAAATAAATTTTATTGGAAAATAATTGAAAAGTTTTCGGAAATTTGTTGCTATACATTTTCCATATAATCGGTTTGTTTCCACTTCGTTTGGTTAAAATATGTTATTTATAACATCAATCCCTATTCGGCTCTCAGCAAAGGAATATTAATGCAGATGACTGAATGGAATGAAGACTGGCACCCTGCGGATATCATCGCAGCGCTGCGTAAACGCGGCACCACCCTTGCGGCTGTTTCACGGGCCGCGGGACTGAGTTCGTCCACCTTGGCAAACGCCTTGACAAGGCCCTGGCCCAAAGGCGAGTGGCTGATAGCCGATCGTTTGGCGATTCATCCGGCTAAGATATGGCCCAGCCGCTATATCGACCCCAGGACGAAACAGCTGATCGACAGAAAGAGCCTGATACGCTCGCGCTGAAAGACATGGCGCATTGGAAGACGAACGTGATACCGCTCTATCTATCCCTCATCCCGATGCAGTTCCGAAGGGGACTCATTGGGATATTCCAACCGTTTAAGGAGATTAAGAACCCCTTCGCGCAGGACAAACCCCACGACAAAATCACGTTCGGCATCGGAAAGCTGCCGATAGATTTGACGCCAGGTGGAACAGGGTTCTTGCGTCGACAAGGTATAATCGGCTGAGCTGGCGCGCAGCGTCAGCGTCTTTTTTACCGTGTCCGGAAGGCTATACCAGGAATACTCGACAGCTTTTCCCCTCGCCCCTTCGCGCCGCCTTTTTTGCCAGCCTTCTTCCCTGGCGCGCCGATTCAACCCTTGGCGGGTTTTAGGTAACCCACCGACGCCGATTAACTCGTGGGTGGCGACCCATTCCTTTTTTGTTGCCATTTTCTCCCCCTCCTTGTCATGGCGATAAACCGAAGCTGTCGCTATTTCGCGTCCCTGGCCCTCCCTATAAAAGGGACAAGCCTTCAGCACGTTTCCGTTATGTACGGCGCTGTACGGTTTAGCACTTATCGATTCCCGTTACGCTCATTACAACACAAAAAAAGCAGCAAGTGCTAACGGCTCATTGAAAATTGAGATCGATGCTGGTTTTTTGTGCGAGAAGACTGAATAACCATTATTTATCAATCTAATAATGTGCTTACACTTAAATTTTGCTAAGCACTAATGGCCCCATCGTATCACGAAGAAATTGGCGGAGGAAGGAGGGCAAAATGAGGAAATCCAATGAAAATACGCGCTGTAAAGGGTGCGGGAAATAGCAGAGCCAGCGTGGCGGCAAATTATCTTAATCCGCCATAGCCGGCCATGACAAAAAGGGTTGGCCGCATCCGCCCCACCGGCAGGCGGACGCGGAAGATTATTATTGATTGACGAATTTCACGCCTAATTCAATATCTTTTTTCAGGACATCCTGCATGTTTTCCAGGACCTGCTGTTCGAAAGCGCTCAGGGGGCCAATGGGCAGTATTTCCGACAAACCCTGTTTGCCCAACAGCAGCGGCTGGGCAAAGAAACGCGTATGCTCGCCATCGCCCTCGACATAAGCGCATTCCACCACATCCTTTTCACCCTGCAGCGCCCGTACCAGAGATAAGCCGAAGCGAGCCGCGGCCTGTCCCATGGAGAGCGTGGCCGATCCGCCGCCGGCTTTGGCCTCTACCACTTCGGTACCGGCATTCTGGATACGCTTGGTTAAATCGGCAACTTCCTGATCGCTAAATGAGATTCCTTCTAGCTGGGAAAGCAAAGGCAGAATGGTCACACCGGAATGGCCGCCGATAACACGCACTTCAACATCTTTCGGCGACAATCCTTTGAGCTCGGCGACAAAAGTATTGGAACGGATAATATCGAGGGTGGAGATGCCGAATAACTTGCGTTTATCATAGACGCCGGCTTTTTTCAGCGTCTCTGCGGCAATGGGCACCGTGGTATTGACCGGATTGGTGATAATGCCTATCAGGGCAGCCGGACAGGCCTTTGCCACCTGGCTGATAAGATTGCGTACGATACCGGCGTTGACGTTAAAAAGATCCGAACGATCCATACCGGGCTTACGGGCAACCCCCGCGGAGATCAATACGATATCGGCGCCTTCCAGCGCCGGCGTCGCATCTTCGCCGCTGAACCCCTTGATTTTCACCGGGGTCGGGATATGGCTGAGATCAACCGCCACACCGGGAGTCACCGGGGCAATATCATACAGAGAGAGTTCGGAACCTGAGGGAAGCTGAGTTTTAAGCAACAGGGCTAGCGCTTGGCCTATGCCGCCCGCTGCACCGAGAACTGCGACTTTCATTCGGATCTCCTTATTATAATAGGGAAAATTTAATGCCGACGAATCATCTGCGTAAGATCATAGAGACATAAACGGGTAAAAACAAATCAGCGATCGCAAATTTGAGAGTTGACACATTAATTTACCTAAACCTGCCCGACTGCCGTTCACAACTGGAAACGGGCGTGCTGGATAGAGAGCCTTGATGCCTTATCAACCGCCCTTGCCAATCACATTACACCGATTGCAGCGCTCAAAACAACAGCAATTTGATAACATTTTCTTTACTTTCACCTCGAGAAAAATATGCGAGCCAGGTCAAAGTTGTAGTGCATAGATATTGTTAACGTGCAGCGATTAGTGGCTTAAACGGTCCCTTCTTTCTTCTCCAAGGCAATTCCATTGCATAAAATGCATTTTATGCATAATCATCCCTATTTTCCCCGAATGTCCCGGTAAAATATGCGCAATCACTTAAAACAAGAAGAATTGGTTAAAGCTTTTAAAGCATTACTGAAAGAAGAAAAATTCAGCTCGCAGGGCGAGATTGTCCTGGCGCTTCAAAACGATGGGTTTGAGAATATCAACCAGTCCAAGGTTTCGCGTATGCTGACGAAATTCGGTGCCGTGCGCACCCGCAACGCGAAAATGGAAATGGTGTATTGCCTGCCAGCGGAACTGGGGGTACCCACCACCACCAGCCCATTGAAAAACCTGGTTCTTGATGTGGATCACAACGATGCGGTGGTGGTTATCCATACCAGCCCCGGCGCGGCGCAGCTGATTGCCCGCCTGCTGGACTCCTTGGGGAAATCCGAGGGCATCCTGGGAACCATCGCCGGCGACGATACCATTTTCACCACCCCCGCCCGTGGATTCAGCGTCAAGCAGCTCTATGAAGCCATCCTGGTCCTGTTCGAACAGGAGCTCTAAAATATTGCCTTTCCCAGCGCGGTAATAAGCTTTGCCAAAGTTAGCACTTTTCGCTAAAGCTGGTTATCGCCATGAATTTACAAATAATTAACAATATTTGCCTATTTTTTAACCTCTTTTAATCACTTTTTCTTATATTAGCTTGGTTAGAAAGCAGAATGTTTCATAAATAATTATGAGCATACTACTAGTAACCACAGTTATTAGTGTATACTTAGATTCGTGATGAATATCACGCTTTGCATTAAGTCATGTGAAATGTAAAGAACGAATAGAGGTGGAAATGATGAAAATGAAAACTGCTGCTTCCCTGATGACGGTGATATCCGCCCTGTCCTTCGGCGCGTTCGCCGCGGATTCCATATCGCTGGAACAGGCTCAGGGATTACAACCCATGGGTACCGTGACCACCAGCGGGATTGATGCCTCCCCGTCCGATATCCATCAGGCGCTGAATGATGCCGCCGATGCCAAGGGCGCAAAAGCCTATCGAATCATCGAGGCTCGCGAGGGCGATAACTGGCACGCCACCGCCGAGCTGTACAAGTAAGCCAGGCGCGTCGCTACAGCAAATTGATGACGCGACGCGCCAGAGTTCAGTAGTACCGGCTGTGCCACGGCCGTAAGCACGTTTTAGCATTCGGAAGTCAACACCATCAGTGGCTGGTCGCCCTCAGTTATTCTGTGTCCGGTATAACCAGACTGTCACTGATGATTCCCTCGTCGTCCTATCCGACGAACTTCGCCCCCGCACGCGGGGGCTTTTTTTTAACCTTTATACCGCCGCCAGGCCGGCTTTGATATTCAGCTGCGCCAGCAGCTTTTCATGGATTCCGCCGAAGCCGCCGTTGCTCATCACCAGGATGTAATCACCGGGCTGGGAGATTTTCACAATCATATCCACGAGGGTATCCACGTCAGCGCTCCAGTGCGCCGGCTGAACACAGGCTTCCGCGACCTCGCTTACCTGCCAGGGAATATGCTGCGGCTGGAATAAAAAGACTTCATCGGCCCTGCCCAGGGAAGGCGCCAGCTCATTCTTGTTCAGCCCCATTTTCATGGTGTTGGAGCGGGGCTCAAGCACCGCCAGGATGCGTGCCGTGCCGCCTACCTTGCTGCGCAGCGCCGCCAGGGTCGCCAATATAGCGGTGGGATGATGGGCAAAATCGTCATAAAGTTTCACCCCGTTGGCGGTGCCCTTCAGCTCCAGACGGCGCCGGGCGTTGATAAAGGTGGTCAGGGCCCGGCATGCGTCAGCCGGCTGCACGCCCACGTGCCTGGCGGCGGCAATCGCCATCAGCGCATTGTGCATGTTATGTTCCCCCACCAGATCCCAATGGACCTCCCCTACCACGTCGCCCTGCAACAGCACCTGGAATACGCTGGCGTCCGGCGCGACTTTTTTGGCGCGCCAGCTGTTGTCTTCACCGATGAATTCCTGCTCGCTCCAGCATCCCATGGCCATGACCTGTTTCAGATGCGGATCGTTATCCGGCAGGATGATTTTGCCCTTGCCCGGCACCAGCCGCACCAGGTGATGGAATTGCTTCTGGATGGCTTTCAGGTCGTCAAAAATATCCGCATGATCGAACTCGAGGTTATTGAGCAGCAGCGTGCGCGGACAGTAGTGAAGGAATTTGGAACGCTTGTCGAAAAACGCGCAGTCATATTCATCCGCTTCCACCACAAAAAACGGACTGTTGCCCAAACGGGCGGAAACGGTGAAGTTGCCCGGCACGCCGCCGATGACGAACCCCGGCTGGTAGCCGCACACCTCGAGAATCCAGGTAATCATCCCGGCGGTGGTGGTCTTGCCGTGCGTACCGGCGACGGCTATCACCCAGCGCTGCTGCAGGACCCGATCGTGCAGCCACTGGGGACCGGAAACATAGCGAATGCCCCGTTCCAGCACAGCTTCCACGCAGGGGTTGCCGCGGCTCATGGCATTACCGATGATGACCAGCTCCGGCTCCGGCTCCAACTGAGACGGATCATAGCCCTTGATAAGCTGAATGCCTTGCTCTTGCAGCAGGGTGCTCATGGGAGGATAGACATTATCATCAGACCCGGTCACCTCATGTCCCAGGGAACGGGCTAGCATGGCTACCCCGCCCATAAACGTGCCGCAGATACCGAGAATATGTATGCGCATAATTTTTCCATTTTTTAACAACGTACTGCGGCACATTCTACCGCTGCGGCCGGCCGATATAAACGAATTTGATGATGTACTTGCATTCGTTTAAGCTAAACTGCTAATACTTATCCAGTGGTAACCGATAATACCGCTTTTCATCTGCGGCAACAGTGTCTTCTTTTGTTCAGGGAATGTGTTATGAAAACGTTAGGCGAATTTATTGTTGAGAAGCAGCACGAGTTTCCCCATGCCACCGGTGAACTCACCGCGCTGCTTTCCGCTATAAAATTGGGTGCCAAAATCATTCACCGCGATATCAATACCGCGGGGTTGGTGGACATTTTGGGCACCAGCGGCGTATCCAATGTCCAGGGCGAAGTTCAAATGAAACTCGACCTGTTCGCCAATGAAAAGCTGAAAGCTGCGTTGAAAGCCAGGGGACAGGTGGCAGGCATCGCTTCCGAAGAGGAAGACGAAATCGTGATTTTCGACGGCGGACGTTCATCCAGCGGCAAATATGTGGTGCTGATGGATCCGCTGGATGGTTCTTCCAACATTGACGTCAACGTGTCGGTGGGCACCATTTTTTCAATTTATCGCCGGATTTCCCCCATCGGCACGCCCATTACCGAAGCGGACTTCCTGCAGCCCGGCAATAAACAGGTGGCGGCGGGTTATGTGGTGTACGGCTCTTCAACCATGCTGGTCTACACCACCGGCTGCGGCGTACACGCCTTTACCTATGATCCTTCCATCGGGGTGTTTTGCCTTTCCCATGAAAGCGTGCGTTTCCCGGCTACCGGCAATATGTATTCCATAAACGAAGGAAATTACATCAAGTTTCCCAACGGCGTTAAAAAATACATCAAATATTGCCAGGAAATGGATCCCGCGACGCATCGCCCCTACACATCGCGCTATATCGGCTCCCTGGTGTCGGACTTCCATCGCAACCTGCTTAAGGGCGGCATTTATCTGTACCCCAGCACCGCAACCTATCCCGAGGGTAAGCTGCGTTTGCTGTACGAATGCAATCCGATGGCCTTTTTGGCCGAGCAGGCGGGCGGCAAAGCCAGCGATGGCAAGAACCGCATTTTAGACATCACTCCGGAAAAACTGCACCAGCGCGCGCCCTTTTTCGTCGGTACCGAATCCATGGTCAACGACGCCGAACGCTTTATGCGCGATTTCCCCGACGAATAGCGGGTCTATGCCCTTGAGATAGGAAGGACCGCCGCCAAGCGGGCCAAGCCGCTTGAAAGCCCCCGTGAGGGGGCTTTGGCTTGTTGACAAAGTGTCCGGTCGGGACAGGTTGCCAGATCGTAAACACGCCGTGAACCCGTCCCTGGGGGCTCGATCCGCGGGCCGGTGCTATCAAGCCTCCACTTCCACCAGCTCTTCCATTTCCTCGTCGGCCGCTTCTTCCAGATGGAAAAGGGACATACTCTCGGTGAGATGCTTCGATTGCGACTGTAGCGAACGGGTCGCTTCGCTGGATTGCTCTACCAGCGACGCATTTTGCTGCGCCACGGCGTCCATTTGCGATACCGCCAGGCTGACCTGCTCAATGCCGCGGCTTTGCTCATCCGTGGCATTGGAGATTTCCTTCATCAGGCGGGTCACCCGCATCACTTCTTCGGAAATTTCGTCCATGGTTTCGCCGGCGGTATGGGCCATATCGGCGCCCTCGGTTACCCGCCCCTGGGATTCCTGTATCAATCCCTTGATCTCTTTGGCCGCCTCGGCGCTGCGATGGGCCAGAGTACGCACTTCTCCGGCCACCACGGCGAATCCCCGTCCCTGCTCGCCGGCGCGGGCCGCTTCCACCGCCGCATTCAGCGCCAGGATATTGGTTTGAAAGGCGATGCCGTCAATCACGCCCAAAATATCGGCAATGCGGTGGGAGCTGGAGGAAATGGCCTGCATCTTCTCAATCATATAGCACACCACTTCGCTGCCTTTGTCAGCAATATCAGACACTTCTTTCGCCAGTTCATGGGCCTGCCGGGCGTGTTCGGCGTTGAGTTTTACCGTTTGGGTAAGCTGTTCCATGCTGGCAGCGGTCTGCTCCAGCGCGGCGGCGGATGCCTCGGTACGCTGGGACAGATCGGTGTTGCCCGCCGAAAGTTCACGGGTGCCGATATCTATTTGCGAGCCGGCCTGCCGTACTTCGCTCACCGCTCCCGCCAAGGCGTCTTGCATCAGCTGCAGCGCCCGGTTCAGCCGCCCCAGCTCATTGTTGCGCGCCGGGGGTATGGGGTGATACAAATCACCGGCGGCAATATTTTCCATATGGACGATGGCCACATCCAGCGGGCGCAATATAAACCGCCGTACCGCCAGCCAGGCCAGGAATGACAGCACCAGGGCCAGGACACAGGCCGCGATCACCAGCACCAGCTGTAAACGGGCGCTGTCGGCCGCCTTCTGCTGGATTTCCTGGCCGGTTTCCAAGGCAAAGTGCTGAAAACTGTCGAGCTGGTTATCCATGTCGGCGCTCAGCGGCGTCAGGGTGGTTTCCAATAATTGATAATAAGCGTCGGTATTCACATTATGCAGCGCGGCGAGAACCGGTTTTATGCCCTGTTCGTTATAACGCTGGTAAATCACGTTCATTTGCTGCGCGCGGTCGGCCCCTTCGGTAGTCACCGTACCCGCGGCCAGGAACTGCGCCATGGAGCTGTCGGCTTCCTTGGCCAATTCGGCGGCCTTGGCGGTGGAGGCCTGTCCTTCGTTAATCGCACCGGTTTCATACTGCCTGACCGCCAGGGAGGCTTCGGTACGGGACCGCAGCGATGCGTTATAGGCGCGGCTGAGGTAGCCGAGCTCTTCGCCTTGTATCTGGTTGATGGCTTGCAGGGAAATTGAGCCTTGCCGGATGGTGTGGATGCTGATACCGCTGACGATAAACAAAATAATGGTCATTAAACTCAGCCAGGCGAGTAGTCCCACCTTGACGGTTATATTCTTGAACATGGTGCTGCCCCTGCATTTTCCGAAGTTGATCCATTCAAAACGCCCGACCGAAGTTAGGATCGACGTGGTAACCTCGCCCTGCATCGGTTATCGGAGCACCGAGCTAACTCTTTACTGTTTGGTTTTTAATAGGTTATGCGAGTCTAATCACATTGGGCGGCGATGGGCAGGACATTGAAGGGAGACTGAAACAACCGTGCGAATTTTTGTTATAATAGCCGCCACGCTATTACTCAATTTTTAAGGAAACTGACATGAGCTTGAATCTGGTACCGGCAGGAAAAGATCTTCCCGAGGATATTTATGTGGTGATCGAAATCCCGGCTAACTCTTCTCCCATCAAGTATGAAGTCGATAAGGAAACCGGTGCGCTGTTTGTCGATCGTTTCATGTCCACCGCCATGTTCTATCCCTGTAATTACGGCTATATCAACCACACGCTGTCCCTCGACGGGGATCCGGTTGACGTACTGGTGCCCACGCCCTATCCGCTGCAGCCGGGCTCGGTAATCCGCTGCCGTCCGGTGGGCGTGCTGAAAATGACCGATGAATCCGGAGAGGACGCCAAAGTGGTTGCGGTGCCCCACACCAAGCTGTCAAAGGAGTATGACCATATCAAGGACGTAGAGGATCTCTCTGCGCTGCTGCGGGCGCAGATCACCCATTTCTTTGAACATTATAAAGATTTGGAAAAAGGCAAATGGGTCAAAGTGGCGGGCTGGGAAAATGCCGAAGCCGCCAAAGCAGAAATCATCGCCTCTTTCGAACGCGCCAAGAAATAACGCCCCGGCGAGGAAAGCGTCCGACGGGTTTAAGGCTCGTCGGCGCGTTTCAGCCAGTCACCGCCCTTCAACTGACGCAACCCCGCCACCGGACGCTGATACACATACATCCAGGCGCCGCCGTAGGGGGTATTGATCAACGCCCGCTTATATTCACCGCTTTTGGTACGCAGGGCGTCCAGCTCGGCCAATGTAGAAGAATCAATGCGATAGACTTCACAATAAACCGTCCCAACGCCGGGGATAACCGCCGGATAATGGCCAAGATCGTATAATTCATAACCCGATATGACATGATCGCCTAGCCACTGGCCGTTTGTCATCCAATGGCTATTGCCCTGATTGCGCCGCAGACTACCGTAAACAATTATTCGCATCGTTAAAACTCAAACTGATAGAGCAAGTCTAATGCCTGGTTAAGTCCAGACACCGCTTCCAGATAAAGTCTAGGCATTAAACGATAACGTAGCGTTAGCGTTGCCAATGAATCGTAAATACCGACACCGTATTTAACCTGCAATCCCGGGGTGAGGTTACCGCTCACCACAACCTGGGATTCATCACCCACGCCCTGGGTATCCAGGGTCAAATTACTGACGCCGAACGCCGCGCCGATTTTGCCTACCAGTTGCCCGGTCTGCGCCACGCCCATACCGATCAACATGGATGTCATCATACTACTGTCGGCACCAGGCGTATTCAGCCCCTGGCCCCGCAGCAGGTAAGAAAGGGCCTCCTGCTGCGATTTCACCGGGTCGGTGAACACGTCGATGCGCGGCTGATCCGCCATGCCGGTGACACGAACCCCGGCGGTAACGCCGTCCGCGGTGGAATCGGGGTTGCGGATGGCTTCGATATTCAGCATGGGCTGCGCCGGCGGACCGGAAAAGATCAACAGCCCTCGACGAATGATCAGGTCCTGACTATAAGCATTAAATCGTCCGTAGGGAATAGAGATTTGTCCGTGCAGGCCCAGCCCCTGTTTATCCTGGATCACATTAAGATCGCCCTGCAGCCGCGCTTTAAGGCCGAAAGCGTCTAATCGCACGTCATTGCCCACGTGAATCTTCATATTACTGTTGATGGACATCCCCACCTCCCGCTCGGCCACCGGCTGTAATTGAGCATCGAGGATGACTTCATCCGGGGAGACCGCCACTGCGCTTTCAGGCAGTTTCTGCACCACGATCCGCGCCCAGGGCACGGCGACGCTGCCGTTGAGGGTCAGCACCTGTGGCGCGGCCTCCACCGTAATATCCGGCGATACGTCCAGCCGCACCATCGGCGGCAGGGTGATCCTCACCCGGTTCCCCCGGGCGGCGATGCGGGCGTTCCAGGCATTGATACGGCTCCAGTTGGCATTGCCGCTTAAGTTGAGCTGCCCGCTGGTAGTGCGAATGACCCCTTGCAAGGCCGAGCTGGTGCCGTCAAACGTCATGGCCAGCTGGCTTTCGGTCATGGCGAACGGCAACTGATTGCTGCGGATGATAACCCGGTCCAGGCTCAGCCGGCCATAAAGCTGCGGTTGCATAGCGCTGCCGCCAAGACGGAGATTGGCGTTAAGCATACCCGCGGCATGATCCGAGCCTGACAATAACGGATTTATCAGCGACAGGGAAAGATTGTTGACAGTAATAACGCCGGAAAGCGCGCGCCGGTTACGGGGATCCGCTATCTGCACCTGTCCGCTGAATTGCCCGTTGCCGGTAATGCCGATGTGCCAGTTCAGCGTGGCGCGGTCGTTTTCCAGTCCGGCATTGAGAGTAACACGGTCGAAGTCCACCGGCAGCACTCCGCCCTGAATGTTTTGCCGCGCCTTGATACCGTTGCCCGTCAAGACAATGCTGGCCTTGGGCAGGCTGCCCCCCGGTTGCCAGCTCACCTGCGCGCGGCCGCTGAATACCCCTCCCAGCGTGGTGGCCGCCGGCAGGAACGGTTTGAGCATCGCCAGATCAAAACGGTTAAGGAGCACGGCGGCCTGCCCGCTGGCCCCCAACTGGATATTGGCGGGCACGCAAAGCTGCGCGTTGGCATTTTGCCAGCAGTGGGGGCCGATAACGACGTTTTGCGCCTGCTGTTGATAATCAAGGGTCATCGGGCGGCTTAACCGCCACTCCCCCACCGGGCTGCCGAACTGCGTCTGGCTCAGGGTGCCGCGCCAGCGCTGCTGCCGGCGATCGTAACCGCCGTTCAGCGTCAGCCCGCCCGATACCGGCTCCCCCTGCAGGTTCAGCCGTAGCTGGTGGGCCCGTTCGTCGCCGGTCAGGGCCAGCGTCATCCGGCGCACGCTAACGGCCCCTTGCTGTAGCTGATCAACGTCCAGATTGAGATTGCCGCCCACGATATCGCGGGATTGCAGGCGACCGTTCAAGGCGATGCGCCGAATCCGCAGATCCTGCCAGCGCAGGCCGGCGGCGGTCAGATTGGCGGTGACCTGCGGCGATAGCCTTTCGCCCCGCACGCTCAGGGTGCCGGCCGCGGTTCCTCCCAGGCCGGGCAAGGTCCCATTCAGATTCGGCGCATCGATAACGGCGTCCAGCGCCAGCTGATTGTTCAAATCACCGTTCACCGTCAGGCTGTTGCGTCCCAACGCCAGCCGCAACGCGGAAACATGCCATTGTCCGGCGTCATTGCCGCTAAGGGATCCTCTGGCGGTCACCCGGTTCTGCTTAACCTCGCCATCCAGCCGGAGCTCCGGTACACGCAGTTGCCAGCTTCCGCCGTGCAAACTGCCCAGCACCGATAATTTGCCGTCGAGACGGGCGGGCCAGTCCGGCCATTGTCCGGCGGTATCGATGCCGGAGAGCGTCAGCTCGGTGCGCCAGCTGACGGCATTGCTCCAGTCCGCCAGACCGGTGATATCCGCCTGGCCCCGCAGGGCCGCAATGTGCAAACGAGACAAGATAAACTGTGCGGTAGTACCTTTACCCGCCAATGACAGCTCCGCCGGCGGCAGGCCTTCTCCGCTTAACGATGCCGCCATGGACAGGGTGTAATCCACCGCCTTGCCGGTCATGCTCAGCGACAGATTACGCGCCTGATACTGCGGCTGTCCGACGAGCGGCCATTGCACGCCGGGACTGTCGACGGTCAGCGACAGCGGCAGGCCGGTTTGGGCCAGACGCGTTTGCAGCTTTATCTGCGCTTTTACCGGCCCGGAAAAATTCAGCGCCGCGCTGAGATTTTCCCGCAGGCCTCCGTCTAGGGTCAGCCGGATTTTTTCGCCCCTCAGGGGCGCGCTGTTCACGGAAGAATTGAGGGTCAGCGCCAGCGGCCAGCCGCCGCCCAGCTGCGCGGAACCGCTGGCGTTGAGCAGGCCCTGGGGCGAATTGACGTTCAATCGTTCAAGAGTGGCGTGGCCGTCCTGTACGGCGCCGCGCAAATCCATGGCCGAGATGAGGAAATCCACATCGCCGGTCAAGCGTAGGTTTTCCCCATGCAGCCCCTCCAGCCGAACATTCAGCGGCAAATGGACATCGGGCAAATCAGGCAGCAGCGGTTGGGCGAAAAAGGCCTTGAATGCCGCTTCCGGCGACGGCTGCCGCCGGGCCTTTTCCAGCGCTGCCCTGGCGCTCTCTTGCTTTTGCTGCTCGGTTTGGACCAGCTGTTTGCCGGCCTGTTCCGCCACGACCTCGACGGCCTTGGGCAACGCGACCAGCAAACCATCGATATGGGTCGGCGCCACCGTCAGGTTATTGGCGCGAAAATCAATGCCGCTTTCAAGACTGCCGAGGGTGACCTGGGTATCATCTATGCGAATCCGGACATTGCTCAGGGCCAGATGGCGCAAAATAAGCGGATAAGGCGTGCTGACGGTCTGGCCGCTATCCTGCGGTTCGGCGGCGGCAGGCCCTGGCGGAGCCAATGCCGCCGTTTTCACATCAATATCCACATCCTGCAGGGACAGGTTATCGAGGCATAATTCACTGTGGCGAAGACAGGCGGGATTAAGCGAAAGACGGAATTGTTTGGCGCCCACCGTCATGCCGGGCATCCGATATTTCAGGCCGGTGACGGTCAAATCCCGCCAGCCGCCGCTGACATGGGCTATCTCCAGGCCCGGCACCCAGCGCGCGGCGCCTTTGATCAGCAGATGCAACCCGCCGGCGGTGCCTATAAAAAAAACCAGAGTGCCCGCCAGCAGAATAATAAACGCCAGCACGCTCAGCCCGATTTTCCTTCCCCGGCTCATAATTCCGTCCCCAAGCCGATATAAAACTGGACGCTATGATTGTCGGGATCGCCCACCGGCGTGGCAATATCCAATTTAATCGGCCCCACCGGCGATTGCCACCGGACCCCAATCCCGGCGCCGGTTTTCAGATTGGTGTGCCGGATATCGTTTACCGCCTGGCCGCTGTCGATAAAAGCGGCCCCCCACCAGCGGCCGGTGACGTTATATTGGTATTCCAGCGATCCGGTGGCCGTTTGCGAGGCGCCAATCAATTTTCCGTCGGCGTCACGGGGCGATATGGAGCGGAAGCGGTAGCCGCGGATACTGCGATCGCCGCCGGCGAAAAAACGCAGCGACGGGGGCACGCGCTCAAAATTGTTGGTTTCAATCCAGCCGAGATTGTAGCGCGCCACAAAGCGGTGTTTTTCCTCCAGCGTCCGTACCCAAACGTTTTGCGCCTGGAGGATGAAAAAATCGATATCCGATCCCCATGCTGTATCGGAAACGTCCAGGGAGTAACGCTGCGAGTCGCCCCAGGTGGGCATCGCCCCGCCCCGCTGCCGGGTCCGGTTTATGGTGAAGCCCGGATAAATCAGCATCGTCGTGTCGGTAACATTGGCCTGGGTAAAGTGATCAAGGCTCCAGCGTAAATTCACCGAACGTTGCCAGCCGGTGGAGAAATCCCAGAAACGCGCCACGTTAAGGGTGGTGGAATCTGATTTGGTATCATTGAGATCTTCCCGTTTGAAACCGCTTTGCAGCAGGTAATATTGCTCCAGCGGGCTGCGCTGCACCGGAATCTTGTAACTGAAATCCAGCGCCTGCTCAGGCGCCGACAGGCTGAGGCCGGTCTGAAAGCTGTGGCCCATGGAATTGAGCCAGGGCCGGTTCCAGGTGGTCCTGACCCTCGGTCCGATGTCCGAGGCGAAACCCGCCCCGGTTTCAATGATATTCCGGCTTCGAGGCGTCACCACCGCATCAAGTGGAAGGACCTTGCTTTTTTTCCCGGCGACTAAATCCGGTGAAACCACCACCGAGTTGAACCAATTGGTGGCGGATAGCTGGCGGTTCAGCTCCGCCAGCGCGGTGGCGCTGTATTCATCCCCCGGATGGATGGAAGGAATGTTTTGCAAATAGTCCGTGCGGATTTGCGAGCCGTGAAAGCGAATCTCCCCGAAGCGGTAGCGCTGGCCGCTGTCGAAATCCACGTTCCAGAACGCCTCGCGCCGCGCCGGCGATACCGCCAGCTGCCGTTTCAGGAATTCGGCGTCGAAATAGCCATTGCGCACGGCAAGACCCGTCATGCCGTCGATAAAAGCGGTATAATCACCATGATTGAGCACGGTGCCGACGGCGGGCCGGCTTCGTTGAACCAGCCGTTGGTACGAAGCATCCCGGCGGGCGTCTCCGCGCAGGATAATGGTAGCGGCGGCGATTTTAACCGGCGGCCCCGGGCTGACGGCGGCCACCAGTACGGGGCGGCCGCCTTTGACCGCCGGGCGAAAGGTGAAGTCGATTTTGGGCTCATAATAACCCAGTGCACGGAGGCCTTCGCGGATGGCACTGTCAACCCGGGCCTGAAAGCGCGCGTCGGCGGTGATTTCATCCGCGCCGATGGTGGACAGGCGCACCCGGACATTACGCTGCAATTCGCCTTTGAGTCCGTCTACCTGCAAACGCACGTTAGCAGCGTTGGACCCAGGCGTTGCCGCGAGAATGCAAACCAGGCATATAAGGCGATTTTTTAGCAAGCTGGCTCCCGAGTCTGCTTTCCTGATAGTAGCTTCCTTGTGCGCAAAATCGCTTTCAATTCTGATAACTGCCGGCCTTAGGGTTGTTTTTGTATTTTTTGCCCTAAAATAACAGCCTTACACCTATCTTAACGTAAAATTGAAGATTATTGTCTGTAAAGAAGAGGTGTTAAACAACAGGCGATGCCCCATATTTACGATTATTTGCCTAAACAGGAGACAACTCTGATGCACATTTTCAACAAATCCGAGCTTGTACCACAAAGTGACGCGCTACCCGGCCGCACCACGCCGATGCCGGTCGCCACCACCCATGTGGTCAACGGACACTCCATGACCCAAGTCCCGGACGGCCTGGAAGTCGCATTATTCGCCATGGGATGCTACTGGGGCGTGGAAAGATTGTTCTGGCAATTGCCCGGCGTCTATAGCACGGCGGCCGGTTTTGCCGGCGGCTATACCCCTAATCCCACCTACCGGGAAGTCTGCACCGGCAAAACCGGCCATGCGGAAACGGTACGGGTGGTCTTCGATCCCGCCGTGATCTCCTATAAAGAGCTGCTGCAGCAGTTCTGGGAAAACCACGACCCGGCGCAGGGCATGCGCCAGGGCGGGGATATCGGCACCCAGTATCGCTCGGCGATTTTTGTCTTGACCCCTGCGCAGGAAAGCGCCGCCCTCGAGAGTAAAGCGCAATTCCAGCGCGCGATGGCCGAGGCCGGGGATAAACGCCAGGTGACCACCGAGATTGAGCCGGCAACGCCGTTTTATTACGCTGAGGACGACCATCAGCAATATTTGTACAAGAACCCCGAGGGTTATTGCAATCTGGGCGGGATCGGCGTGTGCATGCCGCCGCAAGCGTAATCATTAGCAGCCCCGCAGGGGCTGCTGTTATACTATGCGGGCTGCCGGTGCAGCACGGTAACGGTTTGTAACATGTTATCTTTTCACGACACATTGCCCTTCAAAGGCGCGCTGATAATACCCTGTAGAAATTTCGAGTTGCGGCAAGGCGGCAACGCAGCGACGAATCCGCCGGATCGGATCCGGATGCTGCGAGCAGCGGCCCCGATGGGGCGAGACTCATGGATGAGCCGAGAAACAAAGCCAACACCGCTGCAGCTTGAAAGATAAAGAGTGTAAACGTCAGCCCGTGGTGGCCAGACTATGTTAAACAGTATCCTGCTTATTTTACTATTGATCGCGGTGAGCGCGTTTTTTTCCGTCTCGGAAATCTCCCTGGCCGCGTCACGCAAAATCAAGCTTAAACTTATGGCCGACGAGGGCAATATCAATGCCCAACGCGTGCTGAAACTCCAGGAAACGCCGGGTATATTTTTTACCGTGATACAAATCGGCCTGAACGCGGTGGCCATCCTCGGCGGTATCGTGGGCGATGCGGCCTTTTCCCCCTCCTTCGCCGCCCTGCTGGTGCGGTTCATGTCGCCGGAACTGGCGGATCAAATCAGCTTTATCTGCTCGTTCACCCTGGTGACCAGCATGTTTATTCTCTTTTCCGATCTGACCCCGAAACGCATCGGTATGATTTCACCGGAGGCTTGCGCCGTCCGGATCATCAACCCGATGCGCTTCTGCCTGCTGGTATTCCGTCCGCTGGTATGGATATTCAACGGCCTGGCCAACCTTATCTTCCGCCTGCTTAAACTGCCGATGGTGCGCAAAGAGGACATTACCTCCGACGACATCTACGCGGTGGTGGAAGCCGGCGCGCTGGCCGGGGTACTGCGCAAGCAGGAACATGAACTGATAGAAAACGTTTTCGAGCTTGAATCGCGTACGGTGCCTTCTTCCATGACCTCCAGGGAGAGCATTATCTACTTCGATTTACGCGAGACCGAAGACAGTATAAAAGAAAAAATCTCAACGCATCCTCACTCGAAATTTCTGGTGTGCGACGCCAATATCGATCATATCGTCGGCTATGTGGATTCCAAGGATTTGCTTAATCGCGTGCTGGGCAATCAGAGCCTGGCGCTGAACAGCGGCGTGCAGATCCGCTCGGCGCTGATCGTACCGGATACGCTGACGCTGTCGGAAGCGCTGGAGAGTTTTAAGACCGCCGGCGAGGATTTCGCCGTGATCCTTAATGAGTATGCCCTGGTGGTGGGGATCATTACCCTCAACGATGTCATGACCACCCTGATGGGGGATCTGGTGGGCCAGGGATTGGAAGAGCAAATCGTTACCCGGGATGAAAACTCCTGGCTTATCGAGGGCGGTACGCCCATCGACGACGTCATGCGGGTGCTGCATATCGATGAGTTTCCCCAGGCAGGCAATTACGAAACCATCGGCGGCTTCATGATGTTCATGCTGCGCAAGATCCCCAAGCGCACCGACTTTGTCCGCTATGCCGGCTTCAAATTCGAAGTGGTGGATATCGACAGCTATAAAATCGATCAATTACTGGTCACCCGGCTGGAAGAGAAGTCCGCCCTGGTGCTGGCGCCTACCTCCGACAAGACCCATGTAGCCTAGGAAAGACGGCCCGCCATAGCGAGGGATTGACCGGGGGGTTTGGCAAAGCGGATAACGGCCGGCGCCGGGGGAGAAGGATTGCCCCTGCCGATGCAAGGCATCCCACAGGGGCAAGTCCGTCAGGCCATCTCGGACTGCAATCGCATAACCTGCCGGTTTACTTCGGACATGACATGGAAGTGCTGCTTATCGCGGACCTTGGGCACCAGGATCTTACCTTTATCGAATTCAAAGGCGCCGAACCCCTTGATGTAGATTCTGCCGCGAAATAAGGTCTTAACGTAAGTTGCTACCTTGATAGCGTTAAAGCGATGGAAGATTCTCATTTTTTTACGTTGCTCCCGTAATTAACATCGTCCTGCCCTGCGAAACGCCAGTTGGCAAGAGTACTGACACTACCACTTATTAAGAGTGGCCATATGTGCATTAGTTCACGCAGTTTCAGGACGCTGAGCTGGATTTACATAATTTGACAGAACGCTATAAAAGCCCTATCACTTGAAGCAGTACTTTTATTCTGAAGACGCCCCGACCGCGGGCGCGACATCGGACAAGGCCTCTTCAACGCCGCGGGCCTTGCCCGGTCAATTGAAGGAAACGCCCCATGCGCCGTCGTCTCTTGTTGCTGATGTTCACTCTGTTTTTCTCGTTCGGTCTGCAAGCCCATAATCTCCGTATCGGCGCGCCCTTGCCCAGAGTAGGCGTCGCCGATAAAGGAGAGCTGCTTTATCAGAATAACGAGTTTAGCTATAAATCCTGGAATAGCGCGCAGCTAAAAGGAAAAATACATCTGGTACAGCATATGGCTGCCCGCACCTCCGCCAGCGAAATGAACGCCGCGATGGTTGAAGCCATCAAGAAAGCCAGTTTACCGGGGAAATATTACCAAACGGCTACCATCGTCAACGGAGACGATGCCCTGTTCGGCAGCCTCGCCTATTCGCGCAACTGGCTGGAAAACAATAAAAAAATGTCCCCCGCCGCCCAGTTTATCCTGGATGTCCACGGCGACGTGCGACAGGCATGGGGGTTACGGGCCAAAAGCTCGGCAATTGTGGTGCTGGATGCCGGCGGGCGGGTTCGGTATATCAAGGAGGGGGCATTGACGCTGCCGGATGTACAGCAGGTTATTGAGTTATTGCACCGCTTGCTACCCCGCGGTGCAATGTAACGCCTTTTAGAACAGCGATACCCGAAAGCCCGGGTTCAAAAAGGACTCGCGGGGATGATAATCCAGCGCATGGCCGGTCCAGTCGTTAACCTGCGCACCGGCAGCGGCGGCCACCGCATGTCCGGCGGCGGTATCCCATACGTTGGTGGGTCCGAAACGCGGATAGAGCTGGGCGCTGCCTTCCGCCACCAGGCAAAATTTCAGCGATGAACCGATGGACACCGTCTGATGTTCCCCCAGCTGCGCCAGATAATCCTGCAACTCCCGATCGTCGCTGTGGGAACGGCTTATCACCACCAGCGGCGGCCGGGCTTCCTTGCAGTGGATATCCAGTCGCTGGCCGTCCGCGGTGATTTTCCAGGCATGATCCTTGTCCGCCGCGTACAGCAGATCGGTAGCAGGGGCGTAGACCACGCCCATCACCGGAAAACCCTCCTCAATCAGCGCAATGTTGACCGTGAATTCGCCGTTGCGCCGCAAAAATTCCTTGGTGCCGTCCAGGGGATCCACCAGCCAGTAACGGTCCCAGCCGCGACGAACCTCCCATGCGGGGGGATCTTCCTCGGAGAGTATGGGAATGTCGGGCGCCAGGGCGGCGAGCCCTGCTGCGATCACCCGATGCGCGGCCAGATCGGCCGCGGTTAATGGCGACGCATCTTGCTTATGGGTCAGTTCAAGGGGCATATCCCCTGCATAGACCTGCATAATAGCCGCTCCCGCGTCACGGGCCAGCCGGCTGATCTGTTCTATCATTGCATACCTCGAATTTGTCCACCATACCCGTCATCTTTCAAGCCGCGGCTATGTTGGCTGCAGCTTGAAAGCTATTGGGTATACATAATAGTAGACTAGTGTTATTTACCGCGAAAAGCTATTCCATTAACGGCCTGCCGGGGCGGGGGAATGTTAATCCCCCCGCCGAGGCTGTCAGAGGATTTCCAGCAGCTCGACTTCGAAAATCAGGGCGCTGAACGGCGGAATCGAGGCGCCGGCGCCCCGTTCGCCATAGGCCAGATTCTGGGGAATATAGAGTTCCCAGCGGGAGCCCAAGGGCATCAGGGTCAGGGCTTCAATCCACCCCGGGATCACGCCGTTGACCGGAAACTCCGCCGGCTCGCCGCGCTGAACCGAACTGTCGAATACCGTACCGTCCAGCAAGCGTCCGGTGTAATGGACGCGAACCCGATCCTGGCGCGACGGTATCGCTCCTTCGCCCTGCTGCAGCACTTTGAACTGCAAGCCGGATTCAGTCTGGCGGACACCTTCCTCCTTGGCATTGGCTTCGAGGAATTGCTGCCCCGCCACCGCCAAATGCTGCTGCCGCTCCAGACGCACCGCATCGGCGCGCTCGTGGATCTGGCGCAGCGCCCGATGGATGGCGTCAACCGGCACCGCCGGCGCATGACCCGCCAAGGCGTCGGTTAACCCGGCCAGCAAAGCTTCCGGCAACAGCCCTTCCAGCCCCGACTCTTGCAGCTGCTGGCCCACTTGTAAGCCAATACCGTAACTGGCCTGCGCTTCGACGCTGTCTAAAGAAGGTGTAGTCATCATTTATCCTTGAATTGATAAAAAGCGAAAGGCGCAGCATAACAGCGCGGGCGTTTCGGGTAAAATCCTCTATGATGATAATGTGTCCCGCCTCGGCGGATTGCTTCGCAGTCAGGGTTAATTAAGCATGGAGGTTCAGTGTGCTCCGCTTTATACTTCCCCGGGTTAGAGAAAAACCATTGCAAGAGAGGTTATCATGGGCAGAATTGCGCCCGGGAAAAATAAGAACCCGGCGTTTTCCGTGCCAGGGCTCAGCGAGATCAAATGGAAGTGGCCACGACGCCCGCGACCCGATGATAATCCCAAAGCAGGCCGTCCGATGCTGACTCCCCTGAAAAAATTATGGTACCTGCCGGAACAGTTCAAGTGGATGCGGCCTTTACCCCTGTTCCATCGGCGCGCCATCCTGATTTGCGCCGCGATTATTCTGCTGGCGATACTCTGGCCCTATTCACCCAGCGACAACGCGCCGCCGCCTGTCGCCGCGAACCAAACCGGGCAGCAAGGGGGAGTGATGCAGGCGGAAATCGTCAATAACGCACCTTCTCCCGCCGCCCCGGCAACGCCCGCCAACGGCCAGCTGCAGCGCTATCGGATAGCGGAGGGGCAAACCCTGGCGCAGCTGTTCCGCGAGCACAATCTGCCGGTGGCGGATGTTTTTGCCATGGCGCAGGCGGAAGGAGACGATAAGCCGCTCAGCAGTTTACATGCCGGCCAGCAGGTGGATATCCACGTCAATGCCCAAGGGGTGGTGACATCGCTGGAGATCGAAACCGGCCCCACCGCCAGCGTCAGGTTTGTTCGCCAGTCCGACGGCAGCTATATTCGCAATTAATGCAAAACGCCGGCTTTCGCCGGCGTTGTTTTTTTACTGTCGCTCGCTTAATCGTTAGATCAGGCTTCAGCTACCACAACCACATCCAGGGTAGCGAAAATTTCGCCATGAACCTGGATGGAGATATCGTGGTCGCCGATAGTACGCAGAACGCCGTTGGGCAGGCGCACTTCGCTTTTGGCGACGGGAACGCCGGCGGCGGTGATGGCTTCGGCGATATCACGGGTACCCACGGAACCGAACAGCTTACCTTCGTCGCCTGCTTTAGACGCGATGGTGACGCTGCCCAGGGCAGTGATTTTATCGGCACGGGCCTGTGCTTCGGCCTGAACCTTGGCCACTTCAGCTTCCAGCTCGGCGCGACGCCCTTCGAATTCAGCAACGTTTTTCTTGGTGGCCGGAACGGCTTTGCCTTGCGGTACCAAGTAGTTACGGGCATAGCCCGCTTTAACGTCAACCGTATCGCCTAATTTGCCCTTGTTGGCAATCTTATCAAGCAGAATAACTTGCATTACCTTATCCTCTCAAAGTCTTATTGGACAGTGACCGATTACTGATGACGATCAGTGTACGGCAACAGAGACAGGTAGCGCGCGCGTTTGATAGCACGAGCCAACTGGCGTTGGTATTTGGCGCGAGTACCGGTAATCCGGCTCGGGACAATTTTACCGCTTTCGGTGATGTAGTTTTTCAGCGTAGCGATGTCTTTATAGTCGATCTCAATTACGCCTTTCGCGGTGAAACGGCAGAATTTACGACGACGGAAATAACGTGCCATATGGCTAGTCTCCAGAATCTATCAATTCAATCTGCTCGGCATGCAGCACCATTTTGGTCAGTCCGTTGCGGCCTTGATGGCAACAAATGAAACCCTGAATGGAGAGCTGCGTACCGACCGTTATACTTTGAGTAATCTCTTGTGATTGCTTTCCACTGACCACCACGGGCATACGGCACCATGCTTGTCGTGAAAAACCGGCTTCCAGCTGCTGCGAGCGGTGCTCAAGCACAAACTGGCAGTGAGGAATACCTGACGGGCTAACCTTCCTAATCGGTGTCTTGCACACGGTGCCGGACAGCGTCAGTCGGTTTTCCGCCATCATCAATTACTCTTCAGAATCCCCAGCATCATTATCATCGTTGACTTCGGTGGCGAAATCTTCACGACGATCGCGACGTTCGTCCTTCGCTTTCACCATGGGTGAAGCTTCGGTGACGGCATGCTTAACGCGCATGATCATGCTGCGGATAACGGCGTCGTTAAAGCGGAAGTTTGTTTCCAGCTCATCGATCACTTCCTGCGTGGCTTCTACGTTCAGCAGAACATAATGAGCTTTGTGCAATTTGTTGATCGGGTAAGCCAACTGACGACGGCCCCAGTCTTCCAGACGATGAATGATGCCTTGCGCATTGGTGATAACACCGGTGTAGCGCTCAATCATGCCGGCAACCTGTTCGCTTTGGTCAGGATGTACCATAAATACGATTTCGTAATGACGCATACAGAATTGCTCCTTACGGATTATTCAGCCTCCTGTCAGGGTCAACCGCGGCCCATGGAAGCAAGGAACGTGATATTTGTGCGGTCGAAAAATGACGCGCAATCTTACATTTATGGGGGCGTGAATACAAGGGCAGATTGTGGGGTAAGGCCGGCGGCGGCGGAGTAGTTACTTCAATGATAATTAATTAGCAAATAAACTATCTAAAAATCATGCTTTTAATCAAAAAAACTGATTAACTTAATCAATAAAGTGTTATTTCTCGCCATCGCAGTCTGTCATATACTCATTGACTCAACTTCCCACCGGCGGTGCGCTCACGCCGGCTGGAACGTCCCCCTTTTAGCCAGATATCCCAACACCAGGGGATATACAAAAATAAAGAAATGTTGTCGTATTCAGCCCCCTAGAGGGGCTTTTTTCTGCCCGTCGTCTACAGAAGGCCGTCGGCATTACAAATGGCGCTGAAAAAACAGCACCGCCGCCGCCAGGGCGGACACCGTGATTTTATGCCCGACGCCGGGCTCGGTAATATAAGTCACCCGGCCCGCGCTTCCCCGCGCCGCCAGAGCCTGGTACAGCCTGCGGCTCTCCTCTGCCGGCACCAGCGGGTCGGCGTCGCCGTGCCAAAGCAGCAGGGGCCGGTCGCTGAGCTTATCCAATTGGTGAAACACCTCGTACTCCGCCAGGGGAGCCATTCGTTGCTCGAATTCCTTTTGCCGGGCGGACGAGGTCAGCGGGACCGGCGGAAAGAGGGTCCTGGCCAGCCGCAGATAATCGCCGGATCCCATGAATTCCGCCACCGCCGTTAACCAGGGATAACGCGCCATGGCCCCAAGCGCGGTCATACCTCCCATGGATGCGCCGCAGATACCCATACGCCCCCGGTCAATCAGCCCCTGCCGTTCCAGAGAGTCTTTCAGCGCCGGCAACTCATCGATATTGGCGCGCAGGATATCCCAAAAGTGCGCGAGACGCTGCTGTTCATCACCGTTAAAACGGGCGCCGTGCATGGGGGCATCCGGCAAAATCACCCGAAACCCGGATTTCGCCAGTGCATAGCCAAAATAGCTGTACACGTCTTTGGAGGAGGTATAGCCATGATAAAAGAAAATCGTCGGCAGCGGCTGCGCGTATTGCCCGGCCGGTACCGCGTGTATCACTTCTATGCCGCCGATGTTTTCCTGATGCATTTCAACCATAAAATCTCCTTAGCACTATCCCGTGACGACCCGGCGAAACCACCGCTTTTTATGGATAGGCAGCCTTTTGATTTTTAATGCGCATCAAGATCGCCGGGCCGCATACTGGGATATACTTGTCGTGTTTAACTCAATGGCTTATATCCCATGAAATCGCTATCCGTAATGGTTACCGCCCTCGGTTTGCTGGCCCTCGCAGGCTGCAGCGTACTGGAAGGCAAACCGGTCCCGCCGCCGCCGCCCACCCATCAGGCACAGGAAATCCAGCGCGATCAGGCCGGGTCACTGCAGGTCCTCGACCGATTCTCGGTGGAAAGACGCGGCAGTCCCATGGATGTTGAGCATGTCGTTCGCGTCAAGGCCAATGCTGCTCATGCCACCTATTACCAGATTGTCGCTTTATCAGAACTGATAACGTCGGGCAAGTGGCGCGCCGACGTCATCCTGTATCGCTAAGGACGCAGGCATACCGTTATGTTCAACCGATTTGACGCTGGCGCACCGCCTCGAACAGGCAGACGCCGGTGGCCACCGAGACATTCAGCGATGATACCGAACCCGCCATCGGAATGCTGATCAGCTCATCGCAATGCTCGCGGGTCAAACGGCGCATGCCTTCGCCTTCGGCGCCCATTACCAGGGCCAGCGGGCCGGTAAGCTTGCTCTGGTAGAGGTCATGATCCGCCTCGCCAGCGGTACCGACAATCCACACATTATGTTCCTGCAGCAAACGCAGGGTCCGCGCCAGATTGGTGACGCGAATCAAGGGCACGGTTTCCGCCGCGCCGCTGGCGACCTTTTTGGCTATGGCGCTAAGGGGGGCGGACCGATCCCGCGGCACAATCACCCCATGCACCCCGGCGGCGTCGGCGCTGCGCAGGCAGGCTCCCAGGTTATGGGGATCGGTGACGCCGTCCAGCACCAGCAGGAACGGCGCGGCATGCTGTTGCAGCAGCCCCGGCAAATCGTTTTCCTGTAGCTGGCGCGCTTCCTGGACCCGTGCCACGATGCCCTGGTGTACCGCCCCTTCGACCTTTTCATCCAGCCACTGCCGGTTCGCAATCTGGATGACGATCCCCGCAGCCTCCAGCTCGACAATCAGGGGGTGCAGGCGGCGGTCGTCGCGGCCTTTCAGGATATAGACATCAAGAAAACGCTGCGGATCGCGGTCCAATAAAGCTTTAACGGCGTGTATGCCGTAAATGATTTCGCTCATGTTGATCTTTTAGTTAAGTAGCAATGTTCAAGCCCGGAGGTTTATTCCGGCATCCGCCCCGCCGGTTTAAGACAGGGGCGGATTGCAGCGCGCTGGAGGCGCGGTATTATTTTATTTACCGGCAGTGCCGGCTTTTTTCCTGCTGCGTCTTGGTTTAGCCGCCTCGCCGCCCGCGGCATGTTCCCCGGCGGAGGACGCCTTGGCCTTGGCGGGCTGGCTTTTAGCCTTGCCCTCCTGGCGTTCGCTGCCGCGAAACGCGCTGTCCGGTTCGAAGTTAGCCGGCTTTTTGCCGGAGCGGCGGCGGCGGGGAGTTTTACTCTCACCGCCGGCGCCGTTGGCGCCGCGCGCCGCCTGCTGCGTCCGAACGCGCTCGGTTTTACCCGCGCCACGGGGTTGACGGCGGCTGGATATCAGGGAGAAATCGATTTTGCGTTCATCCATATGGACTGCTTCAACCTTGATTTCCACCACGTCGCCCAGACGGTAGACCCGCCCGCCCGATTCGCCGATCAGCCGCTGACCGATATTGTCATAACGGTAATAATCGTTATCCAGGGTGGAAACATGCACCAGGCCGTCGATGAATAAATCGTTCAGGCGGACAAAAAAGCCAAAACCGGTCACGCTGGCGATGATGCCGCTGAATACCTGACCCACGTGATCCTGCATAAAATCACACTTCAGCCAATCCGCCACGTCGCGAGTGGCCTCATCGGCCCGGCGTTCGCTCATGGAGCTCTGCTGGCCCAATTGCAGCATTTCCGCCATTTCGGCATGCCAGCCGCCGCTGGCGGTGGCACGGCCGACGGCCTCGCCATCCCGTTTCGCCAGCAGATATTTGATGGCGCGGTGTAAAGAGAGATCCGGATAGCGCCTTATGGGCGAGGTAAAGTGGGCATAAGCCTGCAATGCCAAGCCGAAATGGCCGCGGTTTTCCGGATCGTAAATCGCCTGCTTCATCGACCGCAGCAGCATGGTCTGCAGCATTTCGTGATCCGGGCGATTAGCCACCACATTCATCATTTCGGCGTAATCTTTCGGCTCGGGTTTCGCTCCGCCGCCCAGAGTCAGCCCCAACTCACCCAGCACGCTGCGCAGCGCGGTAATATGATCGTCGCTGGGACGATCGTGCACCCGGTAAAGGGCCGGCTCTTCATTCTTTTCCACAAACCGCGCCGCGGCGATATTGGCCAGGATCATGCATTCTTCAATCAGCTTATGCGCATCATTGCGCGTCACCGGCTCAATGCGATCGATGCGCCGCTCGGCGTTAAAAATAAACTTGGCTTCATCGGTTTCAAACGAGATGCCGCCGCGCTGCATCCGCGCCTGATCCAGCGCCTTATACATTTCATGCAATGTCTGAATCGGTTTGACCAGCGGCCGGTACTGCTCGCGCAGCTCCTCATTGCCCTGCAGTATCTGCCATACCTTGGTATAGGTCAGCCGCGCATGGGAGTTCATAACGGCTTCGTAAAATTTGTAGGACGAAAGCCGGCCCTGGGCCGAGACGGTCATCTCACAGACCATGCATAACCGGTCCACCTGCGGATTCAGCGAACACAAACCGTTGGAGAGCACTTCCGGCAGCATGGGGATCACCTGCGAGGGGAAGTACACCGACGTTCCCCGGCTGCGGGCTTCGTTGTCCAGGGGAGTATTCGGCCGGACATAATAACTGACATCCGCGATGGCGACCCAAAGACGCCATCCGCCGCCGCGTTTTGTTTCGCAGAATACCGCATCATCAAAATCGCGGGCATCTTCGCCGTCAATGGTCATCAGCGGCAGCGGACGCAAATCCACCCGGCCGCGCTTCGCCTCTTCCGGCACTTCTTCCGCAAGCGTCGCCACCTGGCTGTCCACTTCCGGCGGCCAGGTGTAGGGAATATCGTGGGATCGTACGGCAATATCCACTGCCATCCCGGTCCCCATATTGTCCCCGAGGACCTCCACCACCTTGCCGATGGCCTTGGTGCGGCGGGTGGGACGCTGAGTGAGCTCCACCACTACCACAAAGCCCATACGGGCCCCGCCGGTGCTTTCCGGCGGCACCAGGATATCGAAACTCAACCGGCTGTCGTCGGGCACCACAAACGCGCTGCCGGCGTCGGTAAAATACCGACCGACAATCTGGCTGGTTTTGGGCACCAATACCCGCACTATGCGCGCTTCGCGGCGACCTTTACGATCGGCTCCCAGCGGCTGCGCCAGCACCACGTCGCCGTGGATGGCCATTTTCATCTGTTCGGCGGAGAGGTACAAATCGTCCTTGCGGCCTTCGACCCGTAAAAAGCCGAAACCGTCGCGATGGCCGATGACCGTACCGCGCAGCAAATCCAGGCGCTCAGGCAGCGCGTAGCACTGCCGGCGGGTAAAAATAAGCTGGCCGTCGCGCTCCATGGCGCGTAAACGCCGGCGCAGACCTTCTATTTGATCTTCGCCGGTAATATCCAAATCCTGGGCCAGCTCTTCGCGGCTGACCGGCGTCTCCCGTTTGGCCAAATGGTCCAGGATAAATTCCCGGCTCGGCACGGGGAATTCGTATTTTTCCGCCTCTCGTTCGAGAAAGGGATCTTGAGACATTGCGCTACCTCCATTGTCTAAAACAGGTTGCTGTGCCGATGTCATTCAACAAGCAATAATAAGTAAAGCGGTGGATTTTCCACCACCAAATCAGACCGGCGGCATGATTAATGACCTGTAAAAATATCGAAAGGCCCGCAGCAATACCTGTAACCACCGGCAGGCAGTGATGAGGACAATATTCCGCGCTATGCCCGTCATACTTCAAGTTGCTGGTGCATTGGCCTTGCTGAAATTCGAAATCCATTGGGTATATGATTGGCCGGCATTGGCGACATATCCACACGCACTTGGAACGGATGTAATAAGAGTAACCTTTAGGAACCGAACAGGCTATAAGACTTGTCATCGGGCGGTACAGGCAAAAAGTCGCTATGTGGGTTAACCATATAATAAATATAGACAAACCGGGACTTGCCCGGTTTGTCGTGTTTTCAGAATTTGACGGATTTACTGCCATTATGCGTCAAATGGGTCACGCAGTATCATGGTCTCGGTCCGGTCCGGCCCCGTTGAGATGATATCCACCGGCACTTCGGTCACTTCCTCAACCCGGCGAATGTAGCGTCGCGCGGCTTCCGGCAGCTTATCGAACTCTTTGACGCCGAAGGTGGATTCACTCCAGCCCGGCAGCGTTTCATAGATAGGCACTATACCGTCCCAGCCCTCGGCGGCCAGCGGAGTGATTTTCACTTCGCGTCCGTCCGGCATGCGATAAGCGACGCAGATTTTCACCTCTTTCAAACCGTCCAATACGTCAAGCTTGGTCATGCAGAAACCGGACAGGGAATTGATCTGCACCGCGCGGCGAACGGCAACCGCATCCAGCCAGCCGGTACGGCGGCGTCGGCCGGTGGTTGCGCCGAATTCATTGCCCTTGATGCTCAGATACTCGCCGACATCATCAAAGAGCTCCGTGGGGAACGGGCCGGCACCCACGCGGGTGGAATAGGCCTTGACGATACCCAGCACATAATCCACATAGCGCGGTCCAAGGCCCGAACCGGTAGCAACGCCGCCGGCGGTGGTGTTGGATGAGGTGACATAGGGATAGGTACCGTGATCGATATCCAGCAACGTACCCTGCGCGCCTTCGAACATGATGAGCTCGCCGCGCTTGCGGGCATTATCCAGCAGGTCGGAAACATCGACAACCATGCCGGTAAGGATATCGGCAATCGCCAGAATATCATCCAGGATGGTCTGATAATCCACCGGGTCGACTTTATAATAATTCACTAACTGGAAATTATGATAATCGACGATTTCTTTCAGCTTGACGGCAAAGGTTTTTTTATCGAAGAGATCGCCTACGCGTAATCCGCGGCGCGCGACTTTATCTTCATAAGCCGGGCCAATACCACGGCCGGTGGTGCCGATGGCCTTGTCGCCGCGGGCTTTCTCCCGTGCCGCATCCAGGGCGACATGGTAGGAGAGGATGAGGGGACAAGCTTCTGAAATAAGCAATCGTTCGCGTACGGGTACACCACGGGCTTCAAGCTCACCCATCTCTTTCATTAGCGCCTCGGGGGATAACACCACACCGTTGGCAATAATGCTGGATACGTTTTTACGTAAAATACCTGAAGGGATCAAATGAAGTACGGTTTTTTCACCGTCGATAACTAAAGTATGACCGGCATTATGTCCGCCCTGATAGCGAACAACATATTTAGCCCGCTCAGTCAGCAAGTCTACGACTTTGCCTTTACCTTCGTCACCCCATTGGGTGCCCAGTACGACAACGTTCTTACCCATCTCTCAATTTTCACCAGATTGCTTAAAAAGGATTCTAACATCTCAGTGGGTGGCTTTCAGTACTTTTAACATCAATATTGACTGTTTTTGTGGCTGCGATCACCCTCCCATTCTGCTGCGCAACATGTAGTAGATTACACCGCCGGCCACTACTAACCCTCCGCCGAAGCGGCGCAATAATTTATCGGGCAGCAGCGTCATGGAACCGATCATTTTGCGCCATACCGCCGGAAACAGCATCGGTCCCAGCCCTTCGAGAACCAATACCAGTCCCAGCGCCATCCAAATTGTAGGATTCATGGAAACCTCGAAAAAAAAGGCCCGCGTCAACGGGCCTTGGCATAAACATCATCTATTCGTTAGGGCCGGGCTGCCGGAGCAGCCGGGGTGGCCGGTATGGCGACATCGGGCGATTTCATATAACGGAAGAAATCGCTGTCCGCGCTAAGGACCATAATATCGTTGTTGCCGCTAAAGCTATTTTCATAGGCGCGCAGGCTGCGGATAAAGGTGAAGAAAGCCGGATCCGCGCCAAAGGCGTTGGCGTACAGCTGTGCGGTTTCGGCATCGGCTTCGCCGCGGGTGATTAATGCCGTACGCTGCGCTTCCGCCAGGGTGCGGGTGACCTCATAGTCTGCCGCCGCCCGCAGTTTTTCCGCCTCTTCCTGTCCCTGGGAACGATGACGACGCGCCACCGCTTCACGTTCGGCCCGCATACGCTGGAATATGGCGTCGGAGACTTCAGCCGGCAGGCTTATCTGCTTGATACGCACATCCACCACTTCGATACCCAGCGCCGCCATACTGTTGGGATTCACCGCCGGCTGGGCGCCGTTGGTTTCACGGGCGACCCGCGCCGCCGCCGAGGCGATGGCGTTGTCCGCTTCCGTGGTCTCTATTTCATTGTCCCCCGCGGTGCCGTTATTCAGCGCATCCCGCACATCGGTCATCAGCCGGTTACGCGAATCGGTCACGATGCCCTTGACGTCCAGCCTGCCGAGTTCGGAACGCAACCGGTCGCTGAATTTCCGTTTCAGCAGGACTTCGGCCTGAGAAACGTCACCGCCGCCCGTCGCCAGATAATAGCGGCTGAAATCACTGATGCGCCATTTGATGTAAGAATCCACAATCAGATCCTTTTTTTCCATGGTAACAAAGCGATCCGCCTGGTTTTCCATGGTTTGGATGCGCGCGTCCAGCGTTTTCACCGTCTCGATAAACGGTATTTTAAAATGCAGGCCGGGATTGAAGATCTCAGGCTTGTTTTCATTGTCGCGCAGGACTTTGCCAAAGCGCAATACGATGCCGCGCTGTCCTTCCTGGACGACAAACATAGAGGCATACAGCGCCACAAGCACCACGACAATGATGACTATAATAGACTTGCGCATCGGTTAGTCCCTCCCTACGCGAGTGGTATCGTCACGCTGGGCGTTCGCTTTGCGCTGATCCATAATGGAGCCGGAAGTGCCGATATCCACAGGCGAGGGTTCAGCCGTTCCGCCGGTGGAAAGGGCAGGCAGCCGCAGCAGGCTGTCCGTGGCGGTATCCTTGGATGCTTTCGCCGGCGCATTGCGCAGCATTTGATCCAGCGGCAGCACCATCACGTTATTGCCCCCTTTGTTGTCGTTCACCAGAATTTTACGCGTATGGCTTAATAACCGTTCCATCGAATCTATATATAAACGCTGGCGGGTAATCTCCGGCGCGGCTTTGTATTCAGGCAGCAGTTTGGCGAAGCGCTGAACTTCACCCTGCGCTTCCAGCACGGTACGGGTTCTGTAGGCGCGCCCCTCTTTCCGGATACGCTGCGCCTGGCCGTTAGCGCGCGGCTGGACCTCGTTGGCATACGCCTCGGCCTCGCGGATGTACTGCTGCTCGTTTTCACGGGCGGCTATGGCATCGTCAAACGCGGCCTTCACTTCATCAGGGGGACGCGCCGCCTGGAAGTTCACGTCCAGCAGGGTAATGCCCATGTCGTATGGACGGATGGTTTCCTCCAATACCCGCTGCGTATCGCTGCGCACCACGGTACGCCCTTCCGTGAGGATGCGATCCATGGTGTACTTGCCGATAACGCCCCGCAGGGCGCTGTCGGTGGCCTGTCGCAGGCTGTCGTCCGCATCGGTTACGCTGAACAGGTAGCGTTCCGGGTCGGTGACGCGGTACTGCACGTTCATTTCCACGCGCACGACGTTTTCATCGGCGGTAAGCATGATGCCGGACGCCGCCAGCTCGCGTACCGACTCAACGTTAACCGCAATCACATGATCGACAAAGGTGGGTTTCCAATTCAGGCCCGGCTGCACCAGGCGGTCGAATTTTCCGAAGCGCGTGACTACGCCGCGCTCCGCTTCCTTGATGGTGTAGAAGCCGCTGCCGGCCCAGATAGCCACCAGGACCACCACGGCCAGTCCGATGTAACGCCTGCCGTGGCCGGGGCTTTTGGCGCCGCCGGTACCCTCCGGGTTTTTATTGCCTCCGCCAAACCCGCTTATTTTTTTACCGAGCTTACGGAAGATATCGTCCAAATCAGGAGGTCCTTGTTCACGCCCGCCTTTATTATTATTTCCGCCAGAGTTGCCGCTGTTATTGCTGCTCCCCCACGGGTCGCGGTCATGTCCGTTATTACCGGGCTGATTCCACGCCATGTTTAGCTCCATATTCTTAATGTGTTTTCTTCAGGCTTTGAGTCCCAAAGGACGGTCAGACAAGATAGTCCACCAACTCATTCTCTTGCTTGCACAGGCGACGCCAATCGATGAGCGGCAATCTGACGAGCAGCCCGACGCTGCCGTCGTCCTCAATCCATTCTTTTTCAATTGCCTGAAGCTGGTAAAAACGGCTGCGTAAACGTCCGGCCTGCGGGGGTAGGCGCAGCTCATGCTGCGCAATCTCACCCGACAGGCGTTCGGTCAGCGCCTGGAAAAGCAACGGGATTCCTTCTCCGGTTTCGGCGGACAGCCATACCCGTACCGGTAAGTTATCCTCGTCTCGATCAATACGCGCAACAAAATCATCCAGCATATCGATTTTATTCATGATCAACAGTACCGGAACGTCGTTCGCTTCGATTTCCGCCAGTACCGTATCCACCGCGGCGATATTTTCCTGGCCGCGGCTGTCCGAGGCATCGACGATATGCAACAGCAGCGTGGCTTCGCGCGTCTCTTGCAAGGTCGCTTTAAACGCCGCCACCAGATCATGGGGCAAATGGCGGATAAAACCAACCGTATCCGCCAGGACCGTGTCGCCCACATCGCCGACTTCGATGCGCCGCAGGGTAGGGTCCAGCGTGGCGAACAGCTGATCGGCGACATAGACTTCCGCCTGGGTGAGCCGGTTGAACAGCGTGGATTTGCCGGCATTGGTGTAGCCCACCAGCGATACCGTGGGGACATCGGCGCGATTCCTGGCCCGGCGTCCTTGCTCCCGCTGTTTTTCCACCCGTTCCAGGCGGGAAAGTATCAGGGTAATCCGGTTGCGTAACAGACGGCGGTCGGTTTCAAGCTGGGTTTCACCCGGCCCGCGCATGCCTATGCCGCCTTTTTGCCGCTCAAGGTGGGTCCATCCCCGCACCAGACGCGTGGCGAGATGGCGCAGCTGAGCCAGTTCCACCTGCAATTTACCCTCGTGGGTACGAGCACGCTGTGCAAAAATGTCCAAAATCAGCCCGGTGCGATCGATGACCCGGCATTGGCATAAGCTCTCGAGATTGCGCTCTTGAGCAGGAGATAATGCATGATCGAAAAGTACGACAGACGCACCACTGGTTTTAACCGCTTGCGCGATTTCTTCAGCTTTTCCCTCTCCGACAAAATACTTGGGGTGCGGGGCCTTGCGGCTCCCGGTTATAACATGCAACGCTTCCACCCCGGCGGAAGACACCAGCGACTCAAACTCCTGAAGATCTTCCATGTCTTTGTCTTGCGAGAAAAAGATGTGAACCAGTATGGCCTGCTCACCGGTATCATAACGGTCAAACAAGCGTACAACCTCTCAAACGGATAAACCGCAGTTATAACGGAGCCTTAGCGCCGCAAACACGCTAAAGCACCGCGAAATGGTCAAGCCGGATGCGTCTTACTCGACGTCATCAGTTTCCAGCGGCTGCGCAGGCGCCGAAGGATTGCTGCCATGATGGTAATTGCTGGCACTGCTACTTGTTGCCGGATTGTTATTGTGATGCGACACCGCACGCGATGGTACTACAGTAGAAATGGCATGCTTATAAACCATCTGACTAACCGTGTTTTTAACAAAATGACAAACTGGTCAAATGACTCAATCTGGCCCTGCAATTTGATACCATTCACCAAATAAATAGAAACCGGAACCCTTTCCCGACGCAATGCGTTCAAGAACGGATCTTGCAAAGATTGCCCCTTAGCCATTCTATCTTTTCCTTATGTGCTTGTTGTTTGTAACAAGAACCATGTGGCTCTAAAATAAACGATGTAAAAAAAAGCGCGTTCAGTACTTACCAATTGTACACAATCACCCAACCTATGCACTAACAACCTGTAATACCTTGTCTAAAGCAGCGAGGGGCTTGTCACTATCGAGCCAGTGAACCGACGGCCAGCCGCGCAACCACGTCATTTGCCGCTTGGCCAATTGCCGGGTTGCGCATATCCCGCGATAAATCATTTCATCGTAATCGATTTCACCTGATAAATATGACCACATCTGGCGATAACCGACGCTGCGAATGGACGGCAGATCTTTATGCAAGCCACTGCGCAGGAAAAGTACCCTGGCTTCCCGCTCAAAACCAGCCGCCAGCATCTGATGAAAGCGCTGCTCGATACGCTGATGCAACAGCCGGCGATTTTCTGGCGCAATCGCAAACTGGTGAACCCGGTACGGCAATGCTTCACCTGAAGTTTTAGTCAGTTCCGTAAGAGTTTTACCTGAAACGAAAAAAACTTCCAGTGCTCTGGAGAGCCTCTGCGGATCATTCGGATGAATACGACCCGCCGACACCGGATCAATCTCCTGCAATTTAAGGTGCAATGCCTCCCATCCTTTGGCCTGCGCCTCCCGGGAAATACGCTCCCGCACTTCAGGGTCCGCTGGGGGCAAGGGGGATAAACCCTCCAGAAGCGCCTTGAAGTAGAGCATCGTCCCGCCTACCAATAACGGCACACGACCCGACGCGGTGATTTCTGCCATGGCGGCCAGCGCATCACGGCTGAAATCCGCTGCCGAATAGGCCTGCTCCGGATCCCGGATATCAATCAACCGGTGCGGCGCTATCGCCAGTTCGTCTTTACCGGGCTTTGCGGTGCCGATATCCATGCCGCGATAAATCAGCGCGGAATCAACGCTGATAATCTCCACCGGCAATCGCCGGCGCAGCTCAATCGCCAGCCCGGTTTTACCCGAAGCGGTAGGTCCCATCAGGAAAATAGCCTGCGGCAAAGGCGGGCCGATAGCCTCAGTCATGATTAAGGGCCTCAATGGCGGCCTCAAGATCCAATAACACCAAAAGCTCTGCGGGCGGGACCTTTACCCACTGCGGACAAAGCCGCTCAACCTCGGCGAGTAACTGTATGGCCTGGGAAAGGCTCCAGGCACGTTGTTCACTGTTCAACTGGCGGGCAATCCAGGCAGCAATCTCATCACAAGTGATGGTTTCAGTTTCTGACAGATAGCCTAACAGTTCCGGAATCAAGTTTTGTAAATTTTGTTGGCGTAATGGTAAAGGTACGCCATTTAGCGTCCCCTGGCGCTGATTAACCTGTAACTGGATACCCATCTGCTCCAATTGCGCCTGGTACCGGCGGAATCCCGCCGCCTCCGGTTCCTTGAGTATTAAGCGCAGGGGAATAAGCAATGGCTGCGCCCGTAACGCTTCGCCATCCGGCGTAAGCTGTTTTTGCTTGAGGCAGCGCTCCGCCACCGGCAGAGAAATCAGCGCCAGACGCTGGCGGAATTCCACCAGGGCGTAACAAGGCGGATAAACGGTAAGCACCCGACCGAAGCTCTGGACATCGTCGCCGGAAACGGCCTCGGCAGCGGCGCCGGACGCTGGCGCGGATTGAATCAGCTTTTGGTAAAGTTTACCCTCTTTGGTCTGATAACCGGCGCCGGGATGGTAATTGGCGGCCGGTTCACGCATCCGGCCGGATCGGGACCCCGCTTCGCCGCCGTTACTCCGGCCAATACCGGACGGCGCCTTATACTGTGGCGGCGACGGGGTGTTCCCAGGGCCGGAGGGTGGTGCCTTGAGCGCCGGTGAGGGGTTGTCAAAGAGATTTTTCCCCGCCGCGACGCGATTTTCCGGCATCCGGTGCAAAGGGACGGCATCGGCGGATACGGGTAGCTCCGGTTCGTCCGGCCGCTGAATAACGGCGATCACCGCCTGATAGATAAAATCATGCACCAGGCGGGACTGGTGAAACCTGACTTCCTGTTTGGTGGGATGCACATTCACATCCACCTGATGGGGATCCACTTCCAGGTACAGCACAAACGCCGGTTGCCCCGCCTCGGACAGCTGTTCCTCATAGGCCTGGCGAATGGCGTGATTAATCAGCTTGTCGCGCATCATCCGCCGATTGACATAACAATACTGCATGTCCGGCAGTTCACCCGCCGCCGACGGATCGGCTACCCAGCCGCGGATGCGGAGATCGCCGTGCTGCCAGGAGACTTCCAGGGCCCGTTGCACAAAGGCCGGTCCGCACAGGCTGCTTAAGCGCCGGAGGTTCTGGGCTTCCTGCGTCACCCCGCGATATTGGCGGACCGGTTTACCGTTATGCTGCAGGGTGAACGTCACATCAAAGCGCGCCAGCGCAATGCGTTTCACCACTTCGTCTATATGCGCGAATTCGGTTTTCTCGGTACGCATGAACTTGCGGCGGGCCGGCGTATTGTAAAACAGATCCAGCACTTCCACCGTGGAACCCACCGGATGCGCCGCCGGTTTAAGAGTCACCGCCATGTCGCGGCCTTCGGCATAGGCCTGCCACGCTTCCGTTTGCGCTTCGGTGCGGGAGGTCAGGGTCAGCCGCGACACCGAACTGATACTGGCCAGCGCTTCCCCGCGAAACCCCAGGCTGATAATAGCCTCGAGATCGTCCAGCGTGGCGATTTTACTGGTGGCGTGCCGTGCCAGCGCCAGCGCCAAATCGTCCTTGGCGATGCCGCAACCGTTATCGCGGATGCGGATAAGGCGGCTGCCGGCCCGCTCGATATCGATGTCGATACGCGTCGCGCCGGCGTCAAGGCTGTTCTCCACAAGTTCCTTCACCACCGACGCGGGGCGTTCGACCACTTCGCCGGCGGCGATCTGGTTGGCGAGCTGTGGCGGCAGTACCCGAATAGGCATGGCGGCGAAAATCCTCAGTGTTAAGCGGGTGAAAATCAGGGCCTGTTCCGACAAAAGGGTTTGTTAACATAGTGCCTGGCCTTCTACGACAGGTCATTTCTTTACGTTTTTCTCACGCCCCCGAATCCTATCATTTTTGACAGCCTATTTGGCGGAATCACGCGCCAAGGCGGAAGAATTCCGCCGTTTTGCCGCCTGGGTCCGCTGTTCCGCCGCACCGGCGGGAATTTTCAGCCGCTGGCCGACCCACACAACGTCCCTTTTCAAATGATTGAGATCGCGCAGCGCCGCCATGCTCACACCGTAGCGGCTGGCGATACCGGACAGCGTCTCGCCGCGCTGCACCACATGGCGACCGGCGGGAGCGGCGGCGGGCATCACGCCGGCGGTGGATTGCGACACCGCCTGGGCGCCGCTGGCGCCGGCGTCCGCCGCCGACGCGATACCCTGCGGACGGTTTTCCAGTTTGGGACCGTTTTGCAGCGGATGGGCCGAGAAATAGGCGCGCAAGCCAAGATAAATGGCCTGGGCTATTTTGTCCTGATACTCCCCGCTGCCCAACAGCCGCTCTTCGTTGGCGTTACTGATAAAGCCGGTTTCCACCAATAGCGAAGGAATATCCGGCGAGCGCAATACCCCCAGGCTGGCATACTCCGGCCGCGTTTTATGCAGCGAACCCACGTTGCGCAGCTGTCTTAACACCCGGGTGGCGACATCGTAGCCCACCCGCTGGGAATGGCCGAACTGCAAATCCAGTACCGCCTGGCTGAGGTACGGATCCGACGAACTGTTGGCCAGCAGATCCCCCGCGCCCCCCAGCAGCTCCGATTGCTTTTCATGCTGCTCCAGCCAGTTGGCCATCTCGCTGTTGGCCCGGCGGTTGGACAGTACCCATACCGATGCACCGGTGGCGCTGCGATTCGGCGCCGCGTCCGCATGGATGGATACCAGTACGCTGGCGCCCTGCTTACGCGCCACATCCGAGCGCCCCATCACCGAAATGAAATAATCGCCATCCCGGGTCAACGCCGGCCTGAACATGGGATCCTGATCCAAGAGTGCTTTCAATCGGCGGGCAATGGCAATGGTGACATTTTTTTCCATCAAGCCGTTTTGGCCAATGGCGCCGGGATCCTGGCCGCCGTGACCGGCATCGATGGCCACCACCACCTGATCGCTTTGCGCCACGGCCCGGCGAGCGGGACGGGGGGTACGGGACAACAGCGGATTATCCTGCACCGCGGGGGCCGCATTAAACGCGCGATTCGACGATGGAACCGCCCGGGGCGCGGGCTCGGGCACCGCACGGCTGATACGGGCGGCGGCGGGTCGGGGAGAGTTCAGCGTCACCACGACATTGTAATGTCCGTTGCTTTGCTCGATGGCAGCCTGCGCCCGTGATTTGCGGGTCAGGTCCAGCACCAGGCGGATGCTCTGCGGGTCCGGAGCCTGACTGGTACGAACGCGGCTGATGATATTCTGGCCGTTGAAGTCCAGCGGCAATCCCTGCGGCGGCATGCTCTGACGGATATCCACCACCACCCGTTCAGGATTGTGCAGCGAAAAAAAGGCATAAACCGGCTGTTCGCCAAAACCCAAGGTGACCGTGGATTGCTCGGTTCCGTTTGTCACATTGATATCCGTAAGATTTGCCGCGCCGACATGGCCTGCCAGACACATTAGAACGATAACCAAAACCATCCTGATTCTAAGTATCATTTATGGGATCCCCGCCAAGACGCCATCCGCGCCGGTATCCCTGCGGCCTTTGCGGACCGGGGCTCTATCAGGGCCTGCCGGCCGGCCGCCGTATAGGCGAGCGTCAGCGCTATATCGGCGTCCGGCAGGATGCCTTCGCCCTTCTGCGGCCACTCCACCAGGCACAGGCTATCCTGGCGGAAATAATCGCGTACCCCCATGAATTCCAGCTCTTCCGCATCAAGCAGCCGGTAGAGATCGAAATGATAAACGGTACCTGACGCCAATTCATAAGGCTCCACCAGAGTATAGGTGGGGCTTTTCACATTGCCTTCATAGCCCAACGCACGCAGGAAGCCACGGCAAAGCGTGGTTTTACCGGCGCCCAAATCGCCAAAAAGATAAATCACGCATGATTGCGGGCAGGCATCGGCTAAAGCAGCCCCTAACGCGATGGTTGCCGCTTCGTCCGGCAAAGGTATTACACATTTTTCCATGTCTGATTTCTATATCTGATTTTAGGGTCTGCTTTTCAGGCGAAATGTTCAGGATTAACAAATCGATATAACGCGGGCAATAAATCCGTGGCCAGCATGCCCCGCGTGCCTTTTTCCGCCGCCAGCCAATCGGCGGCCGCGCCGTGGATAACGCAGCCGGCGCACGCCGCATCATATAACGAGAGTTTCTGCGCCAGCAAACCGCCGATGATGCCCGAAAGCAGATCTCCCATGCCCCCCGAGGCCATACCGGCATTGCCCACATCGGCAATGGACGTTTGGCCGCCGGCATCGGCGATCAGCGTGCCCGCGCCTTTTAGCACCACCACGCCGCCATAACGTTTTGCGATATTTGCGGCGGCAAGGAAGCGGTCACTTTCCACCACGCCGGCCTTGCTGTTCAGCAAGCGCGCGGCTTCTCCGGGATGGGGCGTGACAATACGATTGTGACGTTTCTGCGGGTTGATTGCCAGCAAGTTCAGCGCGTCGGCGTCCCATAACATGGGTTTATCATAATTTTCCGCGATACGTAGCGCATTTTTACCCCATTCCGACTGCCCCAAACCCGGACCTATCACAATGACGTCCGCCCATTCCAGACCCTGGCGAAGCGACTGGTCGTTAAGCGGTTCAACCATCAGTTCCGGCCGCGCGGTGAGCAGGGAACCCACGTTCTCCTCGCGAGTAAGCACTCGCACCAAACCTGCGCCGGTGCGCAGCGCCGCCTCACCGGTCATGCGAATGGCGCCGGATAAACCGTGATCGCCGCCGATAATCACCAACCGGCCGTTATCCCCTTTATGCGCGCAGGGATCCCGCGGCGTTAGCCAGCGGGGGAGCAGGTCGGCGGTCAGCCGTTCCAATAGCGGGGTTTGCTGTTGCAGCCAGTTACCCAGCCCCAAATCGTCATAATGTAATTTCCCGGTGACGCTGCGCGCTTTGCCGGTGAGCAAACCGGGTTTCAACGCGATAAACGTCACGGTGTGCGCCGCCTTGATCACCGCCGCCGGCGCCGCGCCGGTTTCGGCGTTCAGCCCCGAAGGAAGGTCGAGGGAAACTATCGGCGCGCCATGGTCGTTGGCCCTGTGGATAAGCCCGGTATAGGGTTCCCGCGGCGCGTCCTTCAATCCGGTTCCCAGCAGGCCGTCAACGATCACATCCACCTGCGGCGGCCACTCTTCATCCACGCCGGCGATACTGCCTCCGGCATCCAGCCACGCCAGTCGGGCCTGTCGGGCTTCATCGGGCAAAGGCCGGCTGCCGGGGCACTCTATTACCGTCACCGCCTTGCCCTGCGCCGCCGCCAGACGGGCCGCCACGTACCCGTCGCCGCCGTTATTGCCGTGCCCGGCCAGGATCAGGTAATGGCGGGCGTAGGGATAACACCAGTTTATGGTGCGCAAGGCGGCGTCCCCGGCTCGCTCCATTAATTGATACAGCGACAGGCCCGCCAGTTTGGCGGCCTCACCTTCCCACCCCCTCAGCCATTCTGCGGAGTAGGCGGAATGTGGTAAACTTGACTTGTTTGTTTTATTCATACGGTCCGCCATGTCATACCCTTTCGATTTGATAGAATTAGCCCGGCTCATCAAGGAGTGGGGTCTGGCTCTGGGTTTTCAACAGGTCGGCATCTGCGATACCGATCTTGCCGCTCATGAATCCGTGCTGCAAGCCTGGCTGGACAACCAATACCACGGCGATATGGAATGGATGGCGCGCCACGGCAGTCTGCGCGCTCGTCCGCATGAGCTCCTGCCCGGCACCCTGCGCGTCATCAGCGTCAGAATGAATTACCTACCCGCCAACGCCGCTTTTGCCCGCACGCTGAAAAATCCCCGGTTAGGTTATGTTAGCCGTTATGCGCTGGGACGCGACTATCACAAGGTGTTGCGCCATCGTCTTCAACGGTTGGGCAATAAAATTCGCGAATGGTGCCAAGAAGTTCAATTCCGTCCTTTCGTGGACTCGGCGCCGATAATGGAACGCCCGCTGGCGGCCAAAGCCGGGATAGGCTGGGTCGGTAAACACTCACTGATATTACACCGCGAAGCCGGCTCCTGGTTTTTTCTCGGCGAACTGCTGATCAATTTACCCCTGCCCGTGGACCAGCCCCAACAGGATGGGTGCGGACGCTGTGTCGCCTGCATGACCGCCTGCCCCACCGGGGCGATTGTCGCCCCCTATACCGTCGACGCGCGCCGCTGTATTTCATACCTCACCATTGAGCTGCAGGGTGAAATCCCCGAGGACCTGCGCCCGCTTATCGGCAATCGGATTTATGGCTGTGATGACTGCCAGCTGATTTGCCCGTGGAATCGTTTTTCGGCGTTAACCGATGAAAAGGACTTCAGCCCGCGCGCGGCGCTTCACTCGCCGGAACTGCTGGAACTGTACAAATGGGACGAAACCACGTTCCTGCGGGCCACCGAGGGATCGCCCATTCGTCGTATCGGCCACTGGCGCTGGTTACGCAACATCGCCGTCGCCTTGGGCAACGCACCTTATGAGGAAAGCATCGTTTCGTGCCTGCAGGAAAGTCTGGGTAACGATGCCTTATTGGATAAACACATTACCTGGGCGATAGAACGACAACTGCAACAACGGGAAGCCGCAACGGTCAATGTGCAGCCGGCCCGGCAACGGCGATTGATTAATGCAATTGAGAAAGGATTGGCGCGCGATGCCTGAAAATCGATGTGTAAAATTTGCCCGCGAACAAGAGACTAAAGGACTGTGGATAAAATAAAAAAACCTTTGACAATCAATTGACACAAAAAAGACAAGCAATACAGAAAAAGTTTTTTAAGAGAAAAATATCCGCTATATCAATAGATTAAAATCTTATGCTGTAGCCATCACGATTTTGGAAAAAATATTATTGCCCACCAGCGTTGTGGATAAGTCTGTTTAAAACCTTTTTTTTGCTCAATAAGGGCAATCGATAAGGCGGAAAATAGCATGGGGATTGTCAATAAGATATTTCCTAGTCCCACCCCTTGAGAACATACATTTGTTGCATGCCTACTCCCTTGAAAGCGTGGGGGTTTTCCAGGGCTGGTAAAACCGGGGAAGGCATTATCCTTTAGTTTTAAGCCCCAGGCAAGCCGGATTTTCATAAAAAAATGGTGACAGTGGCATCTGTGCCGCCAATACATAAGCAGCCCTATTGTTTAGTCAACAAGCGTAGCGCATAAATCAACCTGGCGCCAAGGCGGAAATGACCTTTTTATCCACACAAAGTCACGTCCTTAAGCTCCAGCAGCGCCTTGAGAAAATAATAATCGCCATAGGCCGTGGCCTGATCGATACCCAGCCCGTGCGGCAAATCGGCGGTGGCATGGGCCAGCAAGCCTTCATTGTCATCCAGCATGCAGTGGCGGCTCAGGGCGTGCAGAACGCTCACCGCGCTGTCCTTGAACATCACTTCACCCGTGAGGCGGTACAGACGCAGCAGTCCGTAGGCGCTAATGGCTCCCGCCGAGGCGTCCTTGGGCGCCTCTTTGTCGGGGTCAAGATAGTCCCAGGGCGGAATACCGTCGGCGGGCAAATGGCCGATGATGTAGCGGGCCACCCGCACGGCGGATGCCAGCCACAGGGGATTGCTCCGCTGGCCGGCGAGGATGGCAAGGCCGGTCAGCGCCCACCCCTGGCCCCGCGACCAGGCGCTGTCCGCCGACAGGCCTTGCCAGGTATCGCCGCGCACCGGCTGTCCGTCAGGGGTGAAATGGAAACGGTGATAGACCGACCCATCCGCGCGCAGATGGTTCGCCAGCGTTTTCTCCACATGGCGGTTCGCCACCTGCAGCAGCCTATCTTCACCGCTTTGTTCCGCCGCCCATAGCAACAGGGGAAGATTCATCAGCGTATCGATAAGCACCGCCCCGGACCACTCCTCCTGGCCGAAAAATCCCCAGCCCGGAATATATCCGCCGGCCGGGTTGAACTGCGCCGCCAGACTGCGGGCGGCGGCCAATGCCCCCTGGCGCCAGGACTCATTGCCGGTGATCCGCCAGCCGGTAATGGCGCTGGGATAAAACATAAACCCCAAATCGTGGTTACGGCTGTCTTGGGCGCGGGGCAAAATACGCTGGGTAAAATGTTCAGCCGCAGCGCGCAGCGCGGGATCGCCGCTGTGTCCATACGACAGCCACAGCTGCCCGACCCAAAAACCGCCGGTCCAGACGCCGTCCCGGGTGAATATATACTTGCCGTTTTCGGTAATATGGGGAAAATCGATAAACGTCACGCTGCTCTTTTTCACTTTCTCAACGCAGCCAGTGATTGCCGCCGTCAGCCAGTCCATACTATTCCTCTGTTATAAGTTGATTTTTTTCTCACCAGGACGAACCCGATTCGCAGGGGATGGCAGGATCATGCCCCCCCTGCAGGGCTTACTTTGGCAGGTGCCGGCGGCGGAAATTGCGTCGGCCGGCGCCGCCCGACGCTACGCCACGCTGGAATTACCGGCTAACTTTCCCGCTTCGGCGGCTTTTTTGGGTTTGATGGTCAAGGCAAACAGCACGGCGATACCCAGGCAGGCCGACATCATAAAATAGGAGGAATTGGTTGAATGGGTGACGCTGTTGAGCATGCCCACCAGATACGAACCGATAAACGCCCCCACCGCGGCCATGCTGTTGATCATCCCGCCGGCGCCCCCCACCATGGAAGCCGGCAATACGTCGTGCACCAGCGCGAAGAACGGCCCGAACGGGATATAAAGGCAGGCCCCGGTAATCACCAGCAGCAGGTAAGAGAGCCAGAAATGGTTCGTGCCGAGGAACGGCAGCAGCAGGAAACAGCAGCCGGCTATCAATATCGGGAAAGCGACAAAACCCACCCGTTTTTGATATTTGTCGCTCAGCCAGGCGGCAATCATCATTAATATCGCCGCCAGGCCGTACGGCAGCGAGGACAGCAGGCCGGTTTGGGCCATGGAGATGGCGCCCGAGTGCAGAATGGAGGGCAGCCACATCAGGAAACCGTAAAAACCGATGCTCTGGAAAAACATCCAGCCCGCCAGCTTGATAACGTTGGCGGAACGGAAAACCTGTCCCCAGTTGGTCATGGTCTCTTTATGCTGCTGCTCATTGGCCAGTTCGCTTATCACCGCCGCTTTCTCTTCCTTGCTCAGCCAGTTGGCCTGCTCCGGCCTGTCGCGGATAACCACCCACCACACCACCGCCCAGATCACGGCGGGGATGCCTTCCACCACGAACATATGGCGCCATCCCCAGTTTTGCACCAGCCAGCCCGAAAGAATGGACATCCACAATACGGTAACCGGGTTGCCGAGCAGGAACAGCGTGTTGGCTTTGGAACGTTCGGAATGGGTGAACCAGCGTGATACCAAGATTAAAAGACTCGGCGTCACAATGGCTTCCACCACCCCAAGGGCGAAACGGATAATAATCAGCGAGGTGATATTGGTCACCAGCCCGGTTAACGTGGCGCAGATCCCCCACAGCACCAGGCTCCAGGTCAGCAGCTTGCGCACGCTCCACTTTTCCGCCAGCATCCCGCCCGGTATTTGCAGGGTAAAATAACCCAGAAAAAAAAGTGCTCCTATCAAGGACGCCAGAGAGGATTAATACCCAGATCGTTACCGATGCCGGCGGCGGAGGCAAAACTGTAATTAGCCTTATCAAGGTAAGACAGGCTGTAAGTAATAAATATCGTCGGCATTAAATAGAGCCAACGGCGTACAGGCAGTTTGTTCATCTTGACTTACCTCAATAGGATTTATGTAGGCACCGAAATTAATTGCTTTATTTTTAAGTCAATACGTATCGTTGAATTGTCATTATTATGATGGCCTGCATTAATGCCGGCCACCCTACCGTAATTTCAAAGAGTATTTATTTTTATAGAAATTTCGCCTCTCTTTTTTCTAAAAAAGCCGCTACGCCTTCCGCACAATCCCTGGTTTGGAAAATTTCCTGGCTGAACCGCAGATTTTGATAAAAGCAGTGTTCCGTGGACTGCATGCCGATGGAGCGTACGCCCTGTTTTATTAATCTTATGGCCTCAAAAGGTTTCAGCGCAATTTCCCGCGCCAGCTCCAGCGCCGCTTCCACCGTGGTGCCCGCCGGCGCCAGACGATTGACCATGCCCCATTCCAGGCAGCGCTTTGCCTCGACAAAGCTGCCGGTCATCATCAGTTCCATGGCCTTTGCCGTCCCCACCAGCTTCGGCAAGCGGAATAATCCGCCGCTGCCGGGGAAGACGCCCAAATTGATTTCCGGCAGGGCGATTTTCCCGCTGTCGGATAGAATTCGCATATCGCAGGCCATGGCCATTTCAAAGCCACCGCCGCAGACCACGCCTTCCAAGGCGGCAATGACCGGTTTATTCAGAAATTCAATGGCATTAAAGGTTTCATTTTCTTTCTGCAGCTTTTTACTGATAACGTCATCCCAGACTTCCGGGAATTCTTTGATATCGGACCCAACGCAAAATGCTTTTTTTCCCGAACCGGTTAATACCACTACTCTTACATCGTCGTCCCGATCCAGCTGCTTCAATAAAGACCGTAATTCCCTGGACAGAGAAAGGGTTACCAGGTTAAGTGGCGGATTATTTAATGTCAGCAGCGCAACGGCGTTATTTATTTCCAATGTAACAAGGGAGTCGCTTGTGGTCATAATATGCCTCAGTGTTTGTTAACCGATATAATGTTGTCTGAAATAAGCCGGCGGATAACCTCCTGGCTGTAGCCCAGTTCGGCGAGTATTTCCGCGCTGTGCTCACCCAGTTCGGGGGGGAGGCGGCGCAGCGGCAGCGGCTGTCCGTCATACTGATTCGGGTGGCCCAGCACCCGTACCGTGCCGGCCACCGGATGTTCCATTTCGATAAAGGCCTGGTTGTACTTCACCTGTTCGTCTTCCACCACATCCGCATATTCATTCACCGGCGCATGCCATATCCCCTCCCGCTTGAAAATAGCCAGCCATTCCGCCGTACTTTTGCTCAGCATTTCCGACGCGACGCGGGCATCGAAATCAAGGCGCGCCGACATCTGGTCGGCGGCGGTGAATCCCTCCAGCGCTCCCGGACGGAAGGCCGCCCTCAGTTTGTCAAAGGGGGTCAGCGACAGCGTAATGTAGCCGTCGGCGGTGGCGTAAATACCATAGGGGCTTTGGTGAAAACGGCTGGACAGCCCGGTATCCGCGCGGGGCGTCAGTTTGCCGCCGTTGAGGAAATAGTTGAGGGGCTCAATCTGTAGATCCAGCGCCGAGTGCAGCAGGCAGGCGTCCACCTTATGCCCCTGCCCGGTTTTTTCGCGGTGGAAAACGGCGGCGATGATGCCCAGCGCCGCCAGCGCGGCGCCATGCTGATCCACCAGAGCGGTCCCCACCGGCATCGGCGGATGCGAACCGGGACCGTTAAGGGCGGCCAGCCCGCTGATGCTTTGCGCCATCAAATCCTGGCCTGGCTCTTTCGCTTTCGGTCCGCTGGAGCCGTAGCCGGTACAGGAACAGTAGACGATACGGGGATTGATCTTACGGATATCCTCATATCCCAGGCCGAGACGGTCCATCACGCCCGGCTTAAAGTTTTCAATAATCACGTCATACTCTTGCAGCAGATCGTAAATAATCTGCCGACCCTCGGCGGACTTGAGGTCGATGGCCATGGCGCGCTGGTTGCGGTTTGCCAGCAGGAAAAACACGCTGACGCCGTTGAGGTAGGTATCGCACCCTGACCAGGATCGTTCATAGGCCCCTTTCGGCGACTCGATTTTCACCACATCGGCGCCTAAATCCGCCAGCGTTTGCGCTGCGGAGGGCCCTTGCAAATAGTGGGTAAAGCTCAATACCTTGACGCCTTCTAACATATACGTTTCCTTTGTTCTATATTATCGAACGAGGTTCGGTAATATTACACATCAAATCACCGCCAATGGGATGACCGTCAGATGGTGATTAATTGAAATTCCGCGGTTCCTGGTAAAGACGCAGGCCTTTGTAGCCCATTTGCCGCGATGCCCCCAGCGCCGCCACTTCGATTTTATTGCCTAACCGCCGCTGTTCTGCGGCATCCAGTCTGAACGTAAAATCAATAATGCATAAAGATACCAGCGGCACACCGTCGGCCTGTAATACCGGCGCGGCGATGGAGCACAGCTCCGGCAGCTCGTGGCTTATGGCATACCCGCTGGCGGCGACCTGCGCCAGCTCGGCGAAAATGCCCGCGCCCCTATCCTCATCCCCCGGAGCGCTGTTTTTATCCAGCAGCCACTGCAGACGATCCTGCCGGCTGGCGGCGAGAATCGCCTTACCGCTGGCGCTCTCCCGCAGGGAAAACTTCGGCATGGTGTTAAGCTGTGGCTGCATCGGCTCCACGCCGCCTATCTTCTCGAACGGTACAATCTCGTCGCCGTTGAACAGCGACATGCAAACCATTTTGCCCGTTTCTTTCGCCAATGCGACGCCGGCTTCGCTGCTGACGGTGATTAAATCGTTTTTGCCGATAAAGCTGGCGCTAATCTCATAAAGCCGGGTTCCCGCCGACAGCGTGGCGTAATCCTGATTACCGATCTTTAGAATATCCATATCAATCAATGTATTAAGAATCTCCGACGCGGTACTTTTCGGGAGTCCCAGCGCATTGCGCACGTCCGCCATGGTCACCGGCTGTTTACTTTTCGCGATGTATTCCAGGGCCAGGATGGCGCGTTCCACCGTTTTATTCATAAATCCACTTTTCCGAACTTCGTTCCGTATTACCGTACATTCTATTTACATCGACTCAATACTTTTTACCAGCCGTTTTCCCATCGTCATCTCGGATCTGTGATTGTGGTCAAAATAAAGACACGTGTTACCGGGTTAGAGGTGCCGGAAGCGCCTGGGTCCGCCGCAGCGCGTCCCTGGATGATGCCGTTCCTGCCCTGCCCCGGCGCCATATAAGGCATACCGCCTGTATTTAACGGAGGTTATTGTTATAATGCAGAAATTCTTGGGAGATAACATGACCATTCAAAGCGTAGCCAGGGCCTGTGCCATATTGAAGTTATTTCAACAGCACGAAAAACTCTCCATTGCCAAAATGTCCCAGTTTATGGGGCTGAGCAAAACCACCGTGCACGGTCTGGTGAAAACCCTTGAAGCGGAAAAGCTGCTGCAGCAGGATGAAAAATCACGGCTTTATTCCCTAGGTCACGTCAATTATGAACTGGGGATGCTTTATCAGTCGCGTATCGTCACCCATGCGGTGGTGTTGCCCTGGATGAAAAAGCTCAGTGAACAGGTGGAGGAGACGGTTCAGCTGGCGACGCTTACGGATCAGGATGTGATTTATCTGTCGCGCGTCACCACGCAGGATTTTTATGGTTTCTCCATTGCCGAAGGCCTGCGCATGCCTGCGCACTGTACCTCCACCGGTAAATGCATGCTGTCCAGCCTGTCCCGTGAACGCCTGCTGGAACTCTATCCCCGAGAAGAGCTGCCGACCCGCACCGCCCATACCATTCCCACGCGCAGCCGGCTGTTCGCCGCGCTGGAACAGATTGCCCGGGCGGGTTACGCCATCGATGATGAAGAGGCCGAACCTGAATTGCGGGGCGTGGCGGTGCCGATCATCGCCGCCGCCAGCAAGGTGCCGCTGGCCATATGCATTTCCGGCACGGTCAGGCATATGACCGATGCGCGCATCGAACAATATCTGCCCGCGCTGCAGCAGACCAAAGAAGAGATCGTCAAGTTCCTCGGCACCGGCGGGCTGCATGCTGCGGCGATGTATTAGCCGCCGGCCCGCCAGACCACCGGGAATGCCGGGCAATCCAGCACGCCGCCGTTCTTTGGACCGTCGCGGGACGGCTCTGGGGGAGACATCTTCCCGCTGCGCCGACGGAATACCGCGTCATCGCCGGTCCAGCGCGTGGATAGTACCCGTCGCGGCAGCGGCGTAATATTGCCGGCGGCGCCGTGCAGGGTCAACCCATGGAATACCAGGCAATCGCCGGGCTCAAGGGCCCAGCGGAGAATGGGGTAGTCGCCGCGGCGCCCTTCAATATCGGGTAGTATGTCCCACTGTTCGTTGTCACCGGGCCGCAGCTCGCCGGTGGCGAACACCTGCGGACGGAACCATTTTCCCCAACGGTGGGAACCGGCGACAAATTCCAATGCGGTTTCATTCGCCACCGGGTCAATGGGCAGCCAGATTGTACAAAAATCCCTGCCGTCCACCGGGCTGTAGGGTTGGTCCTGATGCCAGAGCGTGCGTTGCGAGGCACCGGGCTGTTTGGACAAAACGTGATCGTGCAGAAAATTGATTTTTGAAGAACCCAGCAGGGCGGCGGCTATCTCTTTGGCCGGTGAATGAAAGACAAAATCCTGGAAATGTTCAATGCGCCGCCAGTTGTCGCTATCCTGAAAAAACGTTTTGGTGTCAGGATCGGTATAACGGCCATGATCGCTGGGGAATGCGATATTATAGTTGATACCCTGTTCAACGCTATCCAGCCATTGCCTTGAGAATGCGCCGCGGATAATCACCGCGCCGTCGCGGGCGAATGCCTCTTTGTCATGGGGGGAAATGTCAATCATCATATCTCCACGGGAAATATACCCTGGATAATTCAAGCTGCGGGCAAGCCAGCGCGCCTGCAACCAGAAGTATGCCAGGGTTAGCGGATTAATATTCCGCTCTATTAATCTATATTCAGACCTTTTCCGGATTCCAGCGCCCCGGGAATTCCTGGCCGCCCAGCTGGCGGTTATAGAACATGCCCAGATACCAGGGGAAATATTGATAAGACCAGGCGCACAGCCGGTTGCCGTATTTCAGGAAAGCCCGCAGCAGTTCCTGCACCTCTTCTTTACTTTTAGCGGCGGCGATAGCGGGACGCAGTAACCCGGCAAATTCTTCCAATTTATATAATCCGCTGACGCCAAGATAGCTGGAATAAGGCACATCGAATTCATTCAGCGTGATGGAGAAATCTTCCAGGGACAGCCTATTGCTCAAGGTCAGCAACGGATACATGGTATACATGATATAATCACGCAGCATGCCGTTGGCGAAATCCCAGGCGGTAAAATACTGCCCGTAGGTGCCCGTTGATTCCACGCGGCCCAGGCGAATATCCCGTAAATCCTCAGGCTCGGTTAATGAAATACGCTCGGCTTCGGCTAAAAAGGTCTTCGCCACGTCGGAGGTTACGTTGACGGCTTTCGGTACGCCGGGGTGGGCCGCTTTATCATGGGCCGAAACCTCAACGAACAATAAATCTTTTTGCCAGAACAGATTATTCCATACCGCTTTACCCACGTCGGGCAATAAATGGCAATACTCCTGCAATACCTGTCCCAGCACCGGCTGCGCCAGCGGCTCCAGCCCCACGCCGTACTGAATGGACATTTTATTGCCGGTTGACTGGGAATAACGCAGCCGGCCCACCGGGCAATCGGTGATCAATTCACGATGATGTACCGGCGCGCTGCTGACAATCGGCGTCCAGGCATACATGGACGCGCCGGATACCACCGGATGCGCCTGTAAAATCTTGAACGGCAAATGCTGCCAGAACTCTTCACACAGCTCCGGGTTTTTTTCATCATTTAATTCGGCCACCACGGTCACACCCAGGGATGGCCAGCTAATATCGATCAAACGTCCCATCTTCACACCTCATCTGTCATTACATCATGGTCCTACCCGTCATACTTCAAGTTGCAGATGCGTTGGCTTTCCTCGCTCACCCCAGTCACTTACTTGAGTAAGCTCCTGGGGACTCGCTGCGTCGCCGCCTTCCTGCAACTCGAATTATTTAGGGTATTTATACATGCCGTCCGGCATGGTTATATTTTATGCAAAACCTTATTCAAAAATATCCTGGTACGGGGATTGTCCGGCGAGGTGAATATTTTTTGCGGCGGCCCTTGTTCAATAATTTCCCCGCCATCCATAATGACCACCCTATCGGCGACATTGCGGGCGAATTCCATTTCATGGGTCACGACTATCATGGTCATCCCTTGGGAGGCCAAGCCCTGCATAACGCTCAGCACTTCCCCCACCATTTCCGGATCCAGGGCGCTGGTGGGTTCATCAAACAGCATTACCTCCGGATTCATTGCCAATGCGCGGGCAATGGCGACGCGTTGCTGCTGGCCGCCGGATAATTGCGATGGGTAGTGCGTTAATTTGTCTCCCAGCCCGACCCGTGCCAATAATTCCATCGCCCGGCGCTCCGCCTGCGGTTTATCCTGATGCAATACGCTTACCGGCGCCTGCATGACATTCTCCAGGGCGGTCATGTGAGGGAACAAATTAAAGCGCTGAAATACCATGCCGATGCGGCGGCGCAGCAGGGCGATATTTTTCTCGCTGTCCTCAATCAGCCGACCGTTTTTTACCCGGTAGCCAATCAGGTTGCCCCCCACATGAATGGTGCCCTGCTGAATTTTTTCCAGATGATTGATGCAGCGGATCAACGTGGTTTTACCTGAACCCGACGGACCGATAATCACCAATGTTTCACCGGTTTTCACCGTTAACGACACGTTGCGCAGCACCGGCGTCTCGCCATAAAATTTCATCACATCCCGGCAAACCACCGCATCGGACGGCGTAGACAGCTCATCAAGACTCATCGGCCAACTCCGCCAGCTGATTTGTGGGTGTATTTTTGGCCCGCTTGACAGTTTTTGCCGATAAATGCCGGCTCATATTTCTTTCCAGCAGCATCTGGATAAGGGTCCAGCCGGCGGTCAGCAATAAATAATATACCGACACACCTAAATACACTTCGAAGGTCATAAAGGTCGCCGCCTGCAATTGCTCCGCGACGCGGAACATTTCCGACACGCCGATAATGCTTAACAGCGCGGTGGTTTTAAGCATGTTATTAAACTGATTGCCCAACGCGGGAAATATGACCGGAATAGTCTGTGGCAAAATAATTTTTCGCATCAATAATCCGGGGGTCATCCCCAGCGCTTTGGCCGCTTCCGACTGGCCTTTGTCGATAGATATAATTCCCGAACGGGTAATTTCACTCATGTAGGCGGCCTCGTGCAGACCGAAAGAAAATATGCCTGCCACCAGCGCCCCTGAAACAGCCAGCGGCCCCAGGCTTAATACCGAAGGAAAGAGATCAAAGCCCAATAAATAGGGCAGGCCGAAATAAATCAGCACCAATTGAACCAATACCGGGGTGCCGCGAAAAAACCAGATATATAGCTGATTCAATGACCGGAATATCAAAAAGCGGCTCATTCCGGACACCGCCAGCAGGATACCCAGCGCCATGCCGATCAATTGCGCGACGATGGCGGCAATAACGGTCAACACCAGCCCTTCCAATAAAACGGGTTGCGGGTGAAAGACAAAATTAAGGAAAAAACCCGTATTGAACTGCAGCTGAATATGTGTGAACACGTTTTTATCCTCACCGAACGAATATCATGATCGCTTAATCGGCACAGGGGTGGCTGCTGCTGCAGAGATCAACGCCTTTATCGATACCCCATTTTTTGACGATTTTCGTCATGGCGCCGGACGTATTCAATTCGTCTATGCCGGCCTGGACGGCCTGCCGCAGGGCGGTATTATTTTTAAGCGTGGCGATGACCCAGGTCTTGGCGGGTACCGGCATGTCCACGGTCTGGAATTTATTCGGCGCCTTGGACATATAGAAATTGATCACCACATTATCCCCACCATGGCATCCGCCCGCCCCCGCAGCAAATCATGGAAAGCGGCGACATTGGTGCCCAGGGATACCAGGGTTATGCCGGGCTTGCCCTCTTTACCAGCTGGTCGCTGAACTGTTTAACCACCGTTTCGTTGCGGCTGCCCAGCAAAGCGGCTACCCGCCGGCCGGAGAGATCTTCAAAGGTGTGGAATTTAAGCGGATTGCCCTTGGTCACCAGCAGTCCGGATTTTACCCGCCAGTAATCAATCAGCCCGTAGCGTTCGGCCCGCTCCGGGGTTTTACCCAGGCTCGCCATCACCAAATCGCATTTACCGGTATCCAGCGCGGCAAAAATGCCGGAAAACTGATAATTATCGATATGCGTTTTAACCCCCATCAAGGGGCCCAGCGCGTTCATGATATCCACCGCGACGCCGCTTGGGGTTTTACCATCCTCCGCCATTCCTTCAGCCGGCGGGTTTTCCAGGTCGGAACAAAAAGTCAGCTGCCCCTTGGCTTTGATGTCAGCCGGAGCGGTAACCGCTGAAAAGGCGAACTGCGATGCCATGGACAACGACATGCTCAACGCCGCACCGATAAACAATTGCTTTTTATTCACCCTATTCTCCCGCAGGTCTTGTTCGCATTAAGAACGATTGTTTTTTGAGAATGGCATCCGGGCTGTTAACACTTCCGTTACTCACTATCAGCAACATACAGCCAGCCTGCGCGGTCGTCAATATATGTATATACAAATAAGATAATTGTATGGTTTAATTGGACATGAAAAACCATAATTTTTATCAACTAATTGATATATAACTAATATATTTATATTTTTATGAATATACCTATCCATTTATAACCGATATTCAGTGAATTACCCGGCTATGGACGGCACGGGGCGGCCGGGGAAGAGACCATGGGATGTTTAGCGCAGCGGGGAGTGATAAAGGGAACAGCCCTAAAAAAGGAACTGGGGCAGCAGGATGGCGGCGGCATCCCGCCCGAGCCCGGCAGGGCGTTTTTCATGCCCGCGGACGGCGTCTTGGCAGCGACCGGCCGATGAAAGAGCCGTTGTTCGGGATGAGGTAAACGGCTATCAGGCCGGGTTCGGGCCGGGCCCGAAGCGCACCAGAAAGCGGTGCCGCTCGCCGGGATAGATGAGACGCACAAAGGTGATTAATTCACCCGACAGCCAGGTTCGGCGCGCAATGGAGATACAGGCGGTGCCGGGGGATACGGAGAGCTGCCTGGCCAGGACATCATCGGCGGAAATGGCGCGCAAGGAGTGCTCCCCTTCCGACCAGGGGATATTGCTTAACAGCCAGCTTCCCGGCGGAATATCGGTGAACTCCTCTTCCGCCGCTTCGGGCACCACCGCCAGGTTTATCTGGCGCGCTTCCAGGGCGAACGGCAGATTATCCGCGTAATGCATCACATCAATGCACAGCATGCGGGCATTAACCGGGATACCGATATGGGTGGCCTCCACCGCATCGGTGATGGTACGGATGCCGCGATACAGCAGCGTAAAGCTATACATTCCGTCGGTGGCCAGCACCTCGGCGCGGATATCCTGGATAGCCAGCAGCGGTTCTTCAACCCTGGGCATGGCCACAAACGAACCCTTCCTGCGCTTGCGGACAATCATCCCCGCCGCCACCAGCGTTGAAAGCGCCTTGTTTACCGTCATGCGCGAGCAGTTATAAATCTCCATCAACGCCTGTTCGGTGGGGACACGATCGCCGGGATGCCACTCGTTACTCAGAATTTTATTTTTGATATCGCTCTGAATACTCTGATGAATCGGCAAGGGTTTGACCCGGACGCGTCTGATGGTTTCACTCTTGAACTCGGGTTCCGACAGCGAGGGTTTAGTGGTATTGGGTCTATTTTGGTCCATAACGTCCCTTTTCAATAGCTTGTTCAATAACTTGCAAAATAATGATAAGCGATATCATACAGCCAAAACACACACCCATCTGCCAATGCCTAACGCCGAACGGTTGAACGTAGCGCCGGACATGGCACCGGAAGATGATAAAACATCCTATCATCTTTAACCGCTGTTAGGCGGTGTCCGGCACAGGCTTTTCGCCGGGGCAGGCATTTCTTTTTCTTATTAATCCCCTGCCGTTAAAACTCGCCTACTTTATGTATATACAAAATTAGAATGCCGTTAGCGTCAGCGTAAAAGCCGCCGGTGGAAAAAATAATCCCCTGTTTTAACGCGTATTTATCATAGGATTATCCTATGCAGAAAGCCGTGATTTTCGTCTGTACGGGCTTTACTTCCCCCCTTGATATTATATGGTATATACCAATCAATTAAAACCAGCTTTTCCCTTATCTTTCCTGCGGATTAAGGGAAACCGCGATTGACGGGTGAACGGGATGATAAGAATAGGGGTTGATATCGGCGGAACCTTCACCGATTTCGTCGTCTGGCGCAGCGGCGGGCGGCAGGAACAATGGCAATCCTTTAAGGTACCCTCCACCCCGCCGAATTTCGCCCGGGGTTTTCAGGACGGATTCGAAAAACTGCTGGCTGAACTGGCCATCGGGCCGCAAGAGCCTGTGGTGATAATGCACGGCACAACCGTCAGCACCAATGCGGTGATTGAACGCTCCCAGCCGCCGGTGGCCCTGCTGGTTACCCAGGGATTTCGGGATATTTTGGAATTGCAGCGGCTGCGCCTGATTGATCCCACCAATCTGCTGGGCACGCGCAGGCTGCCGCTGATTGAACGCCACCAGGTCTTTGAAATAGGGGAACGCCTGGGGGCGGACGGCGCTATCGTTGAACCGCTGTCGGCGGATTCGGTGGCCCTGGCCGTTGAACAGGTGCGCGCCGCCGGCATGACGGGCATAGCCGTCGCCTTTATGAACAGTTACCAGAATCCCGCCCATGAACAGCAGACCCGCGCATTGATTAACCGGCTGGCGCCGGAGCTGGATGTTTGCCTGTCAAGTGATGTCTGGCCGCGTCCGGGAGAGTATGAACGGGCCATCAATGCGCTGCTGAACGTCTACGTTAAACCCTGCATGTCCTCCTATCTGCAGCAGATTGAAAGCTATCTCGCCAGCCGCCTGCGGCACGTCCAGCTGTTTATCACCCGCTCCAACGGCGGCGCCATGTCGGCGCGGGAAGCGCGGGATTTCCCGGTGCATACCCTGCTTTCCGGCCCCGCCTCGGGGGTCACGGCGGCGCAGCTGATGGCCCGCGCCGCGCCGGAACGGCACTATCTCACCATGGATATGGGGGGCACCAGCACCGATATTTCCCTTATCCGCGAGGGCATGGCGGCGGTAGTGGATCAGACGGAAGTGGGCGAGTTTCCCCTTACCATGCCGGTGACCGGCATTGAAGCCATCGGGGCGGGAGGCGGTTCCATCGGCCGCTTTGACGGACCGGTATTCCGTATCGGCCCGATGAGCGCCGGCGCCTGGCCCGGACCCGCCTGCTTCGGCCGGGGAGGAAACCGGCCCACCGTCACCGATGCCTACCTGCTGTGCGGCTACCTGTCCGCCGATGCCTTTCTCGGCGGCGCCATGATCCTGGATCGGGACGCGGCCCATCAGGCGTTTATGCCCCTGGCCCAACGCATGGGGGAGACGGTGACCGGCGCGGCCAGCGCCGCGATTTCCATCGCCACCTCCAATATGGTGGCCAGCGTCTTGCCCTACCTGGCCCGCCACGGCGTTGACCCTCAGGATGTCACCCTGGTGACGTTCGGCGGCAACGGCGCCATCCACGGACCGCTGCTGGCGGCGGAAATCGGTATCCCCTCCCTTATCGTGCCCAATACCCCTTCGGTTTTTTGCGCCGTGGGCGGCGTGGTGGCGGAGCTGACCCACGACATGGTGGCCATTGTGCAACAGGGGGCCATGGACACCACCCGGTTACGGCAGGTTTTCACCGCCTTGCAGGATGAGGCCGCCGCATGGCTGGCGCGGCAGACCGATGCGACCAATATAGAGGCCGTCGTGCTGGAATACTGGGCGGATCTGCGCTATCGCGGCCAATCATTTCAGATACCGGTGATAATCGCCGCCGACGCGCCAGACCACATGACCACCGAGATGGCCGTTAGCGCCTTTCACGGCGAGCATCTGCGTTTGCATGCCCATGCCGATCCCCAGGGACGGGTGGAATTTATCGAACTACGGGTGCGTATCCGCGGCGCGCTGGCTACCCCCGACAGCCATGCGCCGGCGGAGTTGAAATCCGTTGCCGCCCCGAGTCCCTGCGGCCACCGGCAGCTGCACATCGGCGCCGCGCATTTCGACCACTGCCCGGTCTATGCCAGGTCAGGCCTCGGCGTCGGCGCGAGCGTTTTTGGACCCTGTATCATCAGCCAGAGCGACGCGACAGTACTGGTTCCACAGCATTTCACCGCCCGGGTGCAGCCCGACGGCGCCCTTTTTATGATGCAGGAGCGTTGACCGTGGATCCCATACAAACCGTTATCATGAATAACCGCTTTAACGCCATCGTCGAAGAAGCGTCGGTCACGTTGTATCGCACCGCCCATACCACCTTCGTCAAGCTGGTGCAGGATTTCCAGTGCGCCCTGGCCACGCCTCAAGGGGAAGTGTTCGCCTACCCCAGCCATTCCGGCGTCAATGCCTTTATCGGCCTGTCGGTATCCGGCGGACTGGCGGGCATCGGCCTGGAAAATCTGGAGCCGGGCGACTGCATCATTACCAACGATCCGTTCAGCACCGACGGCATGGTGACGCATATTATGGATGTCTCAATGGTTCGGCCGATTTTTCGGCAATGAACTTATCGCCCTGGCCTGGTCGTTTGTCCACGCCTCCGATATCGGCGGCGCGGTGCCGGGCAGCATTTCACCGGCCTTTACCGAGGTGTTCCAGGAAGGACTGCGGGTCAGGCCCACCAAGCTCTACAAGCGCGGCCAACTGGATACCGCCATTCGCAACATTTTTATCGATAACAGCCGTATTGCCGATGAGCTGTGGGGGGATTTCCAGGCGATGATCTCAGCCCTCACCAGTATGGATAACCGGCTGAATCAATTATGCCGGCGCTACGGCATCCAGCAGGTGCGGGCGGGGATGGATGCGTCCCTGGCCCTGTCCGAGGTGAAGACCCGCGAGATCATTCGCCGCATTCCCAACGGGGACTATCCCTTTGCGGATTATATCGAAGGCATGACGGAAGGGGATTTTATTCATATCAACGCCGTGATGCGCGTCAGCGACGAACACATTGTGTTCGACTTCAGCGGCACCGACCCGCAGGTGGCGGCGGCCTTTAATTATGTCACCGGCGCCCGCGCCCATCCTTATACCCTGCAGGCGTTTATCTATTACATTTTGACCCTGGAACCGGAAGCTCCGCGTAACTCCGGCCTGCTGCGGGCGCTGGAGGTCATCGCCCCGCGCGGGACCATCATCAATGCCGAATTTCCGGCGGCGGGCGGTTCCCGCGTCACCACCAGCACCCGGGTCTACGACGTGATTCTGGGCTGCCTGAACGCCGCGCTGCCGGACGGGCTGACCGCCGCCGGCCCCGGCATGTCGGGGGTGATTGTCGTCTCCGCCAAAGATCCCCGCGGCGACGGCAACCGTGTCAGCGTCATCAATCCCCTGTGCGGCGGCGGCGGCGGACGCTTCGGCATCGACGGCACCGACGGCGTGGATTCCCGATCCGGCTATCTGCGCACCGTGCCCGCCGAAATTATCGAAGCCGAAACGGTAATACGGGTCAAACGTTATGCCCTGGTCACCGACAGCCAGGCCCCCGGCCGCTGGCAGAGCGGCGCCGCCATTGCCCTGGAGCTGGAAAATACCGGGCCGGAGGCGGTAATGACGGTGCGGGGCATGAATCGCTTTTATTTTCGTCCTTGGGGCGCCCGCGGCGGCCAGTGCGGCCATTTGGGATCGGTGGTGCTCAATCCCGGTACCGACGATGAACGCAACCTGGGCAAGATCGATGTCTTGAAGATGAAACGCCATGACGTGGTACGCCTCACCTCCCCCGCCGGCGGCGGTTTTGGCGATCCGTTCCTGCGCGACCCGGCGCTTATTGCCCGCGATGTGCGCCGCGGGCTGGTGACGCCCTTCAATGCCAGGAGCAGCTACGGCGTTGCGGTGGATGAGGAGGGCCGCGTTGACGGCGCCGCCACCCATCGGCTGCGGGCCGGCCATATCCCCGATCAAAGCCGGGTGACGCTGGGCAGCGCCCGGGATCAGCTGGATGTTGTCTGGCCGCGGGAAATCCGCGGGGCGCTGGCGGCCGGTCTGTTGCAGCAGGAGCGGAACGTTCGCCAGCCGCTGCGCCTGGCGGTGATCAAGCGCCTGACGGCGGAGAACCGGCCGGTGACGCTGCCGTTGATGAACCGGGTTATTGACGAAGAGTTGCAGTATCTAAAGATGCATTGAATGAATAGGGCTCTGCCCGCATCCCCGGGCCAGCGGTTATAAAAAATGGTTTTTTATAGCCTTATAGTGATGTTTTCTCTTGTTGGAGACCAAACATGCGTCATCTGCTTAGGCAAATCTTGTTAGCGCCCGTGGGTAAATCCGGCATGCATACATCAAGAATGCGGGGCTGGCTTTTCGCCTTGATGATGTTCAACGCCGTGCCGGCAAGCGCACTGGCGGATACGGTAAATATCGCCCTATCCGCCGGGCTGACCACTCTCGATCCCCAGCAGGCCACCGTGGTGCAGACGGATCTGAGCGTCATCAGCCATATCTATACCCCCCTGGTGGTGCGCAATGCCGACCTGAGCATTATCGGCGTGGCGGCCACGTCGTGGAAAGCGCTGGACGATCGGACCTGGGATATCAAGCTGCGCCCCGGCATCCTGTTTACCAACGGCAAACCCCTGGATGCGGCGGTGGTAAAATGGAATTTTGACCATTTGCTCGATCCCAACCATAAAACCCGGGTGAAGGAGTGGTACAGCCTGATTGACCATGTGGACGTCGTGGCCCCCGACGAAGTGAAAATTGTCACCAGCGCGCCCTTTCCGGGACTGATTGCCCAGCTCAGCATGTTTTTCCTGATGGAGCCCACCTGGACCGCCGCCCACGATCCCGGCCGCGAAGCCATGGGCAGCGGACCGTACCAGCTGGCGCAGTACGTGCCGGGGGAGCGGGTGGTGCTGACGCCCAATCCGCATTATTTCGGCCCGAAAGCCGCCCACGACCAGGTGATTTTCCGCATGATCAGCGATCCGGCGGTACGGGTTTCGGCGCTGCTGTCCGGCGAGCTTGACCTGGCGCTGGATATTCCGCCCACCGACATCGACCGGATCAATAAAAGCAGCGTGGCCCATGCCGGCTGGGGTGAAAGCAGCCGCGCCATGATAATCAAGCTCAACAGCCTGAAAAAGCCCTTCGCCGATAACCTGAAATTGCGCCAGGCGATGAATTACGCCATCGACCGCCAGGGGATTATCGATGCCATCTATAACGGCCACGGGGCCATGAGCAAGGGCCAGCTATTGTCCCCCATGTACTTCGGCTACAACGATAAGCTGCAGCCCTATCCTTACGACCCGGACAAAGCCCGGCAGCTCATTGCCCAATCGGGCCTGCCGCAGCCCATCTCGTTTGAACTGCAGGTTCCGCTGGGACGCTATTTGCTGAGCCAGGAAATCGGCCAGATCATCGCCGCCCAATTGCAGGACGTGGGGCTGGATGTGAAAATCAGGGAGATGGAATACGCCAACTGGTCCAATGCCTACACCCGCGGCGATATGGGCCAGGCCTCCTTCCTGGGCCAGGCCTGGCCGACCCTGGATGCCGACGGTCTGCTGGGGCTCTATCTGCCCACCGATCCCGGCGCGTACTGGAAAGACCCGGCATTTGCCGATTTGGTGCTGAAAGCCCGTTCAACGGTGGATAAGCAAAAGCGCATCGTCTATTACCAGCAGGCGACGGAGCGGATGCGCGATCAGGCCCCGGTGGTGTTTTTGTTCAACCAGCCCCTGACCTACGCCACGTCCAATAAATTCAGTTGGAAAGTCCGGGGCGATGACTGGGTCCGCGTCGATGATTTAGTGGCAAAATAACAGGCGACCCGCGTGGCTAAATATATTCTGTCCAGAGTAGTAGAAGTGCTGATTGCCCTGTTCGGCCTGGTGACCATCATCTTTCTGGTATCGCGCATGCTGGGGGATCCGGTATCGCTGCTGCTGCCCCAGGGCGCCAGCGCCGCCGACCTCCAGGCCATGCGGGAGCAGTTGGGGTTGCAGCGCCCGCTGCTGGATCAATATCTCGGTTTCCTGCGCCATGTGCTGTCGGGGGATCTGGGCACCTCCTTTTTTTATCAGCGCCCGGCGCTGCAGGTGGTGCTGGAACGCATGCCGGCCACCCTGGCGCTGACGGCGCTCTCCGCCCTGTTCGGTCTGGCGATAGGCTGCCTGGCCGGCCTGGTGGCGGCCCTGTACCGCAACTCCGTCTGGGAATTTCTGGTGCTCACCCTGGCCATGCTGGGGCAGGCCACTCCGGCGTTCTGGCTGGCCATTATGCTGATCCTGCTGTTTTCAGTCCACCTGGGCTGGCTGCCCACCGGCGGCACCGGCAGCGTGCTGCATCTGGTGATGCCCACCGCCGTCATGTCGATTTTCATCGCCGCCAATATCGCCCGCCTGTTTCGATCCAGCCTGCTGGAGGTCATGGGCGAGGACTATGTGCGCACCGCCTGGGCCAAGGGCCTGCCGCCGCGGACGGTTATCAGCTGGCATATGGCGCGCAACGCCGTCCTGCCGGTGGTGACCATGAGCGGGCTGCTGGTGGGGGAGATGCTGGGGGGATCGGTGGTGGTGGAAACCATTTTTTCCTGGCCGGGGGTGGGCCGGCTTATCGTCGAGGCGGTGGCTAACCGGGATTTCCCGTTGATCCAGGCGGGGGTGGCGGTGGTGTCCGGCCTGTTTTTACTGGTGAGCCTGGCGGTAGACCTGCTGTACAGCCTGCTGGATCCGCGCGTGAGGCAATCCCCATGATCAGGGCTGACGGCTTGCGAAGCCTGGGCCGCAGCCTGGCGGCCAGCAAAATCGGCCTGATTGGCTGGGTGGTGCTGCTCCTGCTGCTGCTGGGGGCATTGAGCACGTCTCTGCTGCCCCTGCCCGACCCGGTGCACGGCAATCTTTTACAGCGGTTAAAGCCGCCCTCCTATCGGTTTTTCACGCTGTCGTCCCATCCCCTGGGCACCGATCAACTGGGACGGGATATGTTCAGCCGCCTGCTGTTCGGCAGCCGGGTATCCATTACCGTGGGCTGCGCCGCGGTGCTGATGGGCGGGGTGGTGGGCGTGCTGGTGGGCATGATCTCCGGCTATGCCGGCGGTATCACCGATCGGGTATTGATGCGTTTAGTGGATATGCAGCTTTCCATCCCGCTGATTTTGCTGGCGCTGATGGTTATCGCCGCCGCCGGGCCCAGCCTGGGCAATCTGATTATCGTGCTGGCGCTTACCAGCTGGATCCGCTACGCCCGCCTGGTGCGCGGCCAGGTATTGGCCCTGCGGCGCCAGGAGTTTGTCCTGTCGGCCACCGCCGTGGGAGCGGGACCCTGGCATATCCTGCGCTATTATCTGCTGCCGAATGTTCTCACCCCGATCCTGGTTATCGCCACGCTGGAGTTTTCCCGGGTTATCTTGCTGGAAGCCAGTTTAAGCTTTCTGGGGCTGGGCGTTCAGCCGCCCTGGCCGAGCTGGGGCAGAATGCTGGCGGAAGGGCGCACCTATATCGCCACCGCATGGTGGGTCACCACCTTTCCGGGGCTGGCTATCGTATTAACGGTGATGAGCGCCAACTTTGTCGGTGACTGGCTGCGCGATTTTTTTGATCCCAAACTGCATTCCACCGGAGAATGAAGCCTATGCCGCCGCTGCTGGAAGTGCGTAATCTCACCGTTGAGGTACCCGCTAAACGGGGACGGCCCCCGGTGCGTATCATCGAGGATATCAGCTATGATCTGGATTACCATCAGACTCTGGGCATCGTGGGAGAGAGCGGCAGCGGTAAAAGCATGCAGGCCCTGGCGATGCTGGGGCTGCTGCCCCTGCGCAAGGGCGGGCGGATTCAGGGGGAAGTGCTGTTCCAGGGCAAGGACCTGTTGACCCTGTCCCCTAAAGCGCTCAGGGAGATTCGCGGCGGCCAGATAGGCATGATCTTCCAGGAGCCGATGACCTCCCTCAATCCGGTGCTGACCATTGGCCGCCAGCTGGCGGAACCCCTGGTGCATCATATGGGCATGAGCTACGGCAAGGCGCGCCGGCATGCCGTCGACCTTTTGGGGCTGGTGGGCATTCCCGATGCCGCTGAACGGATCAGGCAGTACCCGTTCCAGTTTTCCGGCGGTATGCGCCAGCGCGCCATGATCGCCATGGCCATTGCCTGTAAGCCGAAGCTGCTGATCGGCGACGAACCCACCACCGCCCTCGATGTCACCATCCAGGCGCAGATTATCCAGCTGATTCGGGATCTGCGCGACGAGATGCGGATGTCCATTATCTGGATCACCCATGATATGGGGGTGGTGGCCGCCATGGCGGACCGGGTGCAGGTGCTGTACGCCGGTAAAATCATGGAAACGGGGCCGGTGGAACAGGTTTTCGGCCAGCCCTATAGCGCCTATACCTGGGCACTGCTGCAATCCCTGCCCAAACGCGGCCAGCGCCCCAGGGAACCGCTGTTTCAAATCGCCGGGCAACCCATCAACCCGGCCCTGCGGCCGCCGGGGGATCCCTTTGCGCCGCGCAATCCCTTCGCCACCCCGCGCTGCCATCTGGAAATGCCGCCACTGCGACCGGTGTCCGACGCCGCACCGCAGCACCGGGTGGCCGCCTGGTACGATCTGCCCCGCTGTCTGGAACAACAACAGGAAAATAACCCATGAACCATGCCCCGCCGCCCGCTACGGCAACAGAAAGGCAGGCTACGAGCCACGCCCCATCGCCCCCGGCCCGGCCGCCGCTATTGCAGGTTGAGGGCTTAAGCAAAGAGTATCCGGTCAATAGTCCGTGGTTCGGCCGGCGCGGGGTGTTCACTGCGGTGGGGGGCGTGAGCTTTTCCCTGGCGAAAGGAGAAACCCTGGGATTGGTGGGCGAATCCGGATCGGGGAAAAGCACCGTGGCGCGCTGTCTGATGCAGCTGGAACGGCCCACCGGCGGCCGGGTCTTACTTGAGGGACAGGATCTGGCGCAGCTCGGCCAAAGCGAGCTGCGGCCGCTGCGCAGAGTTATGCAGATCATCTTTCAAGACCCCTACTCCGCCCTCAACCCCCGCATGACCGCCGGCCGGTTTGTGGCGGACCCTATTATTATCCACGAGGGAAGGCAGCCCCGACAGGCTTTAGAGCAGCGGGTAGAGGCACTGTTCGCCAAGGTGGGGCTGGACAACAGCCATATCCATCGATATCCCCATGAATTTTCAGGCGGCCAGCGCCAGCGCATCTGTATCGCCCGGGCCCTGGCGCTGTCGCCCCGGTTAATCGTGGCGGATGAGCCGATTACCGCCCTGGATGTCTCCATTCAGGCGCAAATAATCAACCTGCTGCAGCAGTTGCAGGATGAACAGGGACTCTCTTACCTGTTTATTTCCCACGATCTGGGCATGGTCCGCCATATCTGCCATCGGGTCGCGGTGATGCTGCGCGGCATGATTGTGGAAACCGGTTCCGTGGAGGACATTTTCAACGACCCGCGCCATCTTTATACCCAGGCGCTGCTCAGCGCCACTCTTGAAGCCGATCCGGCCCTGGAGCGCAGTAAAAAGCGGACGTTTTATAGCCCAACCCCCGCCGGAAGGTTGACCGCCGGCTATATGCGCGAAGTATCGCCGGGACATTTTGTCCGGGAAGAGCTGTAAGGTGAGGTAAAACAGCCCCGGTTCCGAATGCCGGTTGTCGTTTCAAACCACAAATGTATATACATAATATTATATTGTATATACAATAATCCTGTCATGATTATGACGCCCCTTTTTACGGCGGCGTAGCCGTTAGGTTGTTTTTTGACGACAGGAGTAAGTGGTATGAGTTATACGAGCCTTGGCGATGTGATTAACGACATCCACAGCCATACCGGGCTAATCGCCCATGATGAACCCGCCGAGATCCACGCCTTTCGCACCGGCACGCTGGACAATCAGGCGGGAAGCTACGGTCAGTATTTCGGGACCTGGGATATCGCGGCCGGCATGATGCGCGATTACTCCATGTATACCTATTATCCGCTGCTGCAGATCGTTGAAAATCCGGCCATCGATCTGTCCCAGTTCGCCTTTATCCTCGACAGCTTCGATCACCCCTACAGCAACTATCTGCGCTACAGCGGTTTTCCGAAAATGGGCAAGCTGGCCTTCGCCATGCGGGAATGGCTGCCGCAGGCCGAGTCGCGCCGGCAGGCGGTTGAAGCCATCAGGGCGTTTTGTATATACACCAACAAAATGGCCGCCTGGTCTTTCCACTACTTTCCGTGGCGCCTGGGTAAAGAGTTTACCTATAGCCAGCCCGAAGCGGCCGCCCCTTCCCTCGCCGACCCGGCGCTGCGGGTAAAAATCAACCAGGGCCGCAAGATTCGCCTCACCTGGCAGCCGCTGGGCATCACCGTGGACGCCTATCTGGCGGTGAATGAAAACCCGGAGCTGTGCCAGGATGTGATCAACGCCCTGCCCTTTACCATTTTGCAGGATCACGCCGTGGTCACCGGCGAGTCCATGTATGCCTGGTGCCCGCTGGTATCCACCGCCCCTATCCATGTGCGGGAAAGAATCTGCGATGCCCCGAAAGGGCGGCTGCGTTTTTCCCAGTCCACCGGACAAAAATTCATCGTCCAGTACGGCCCCACCACCGAGGATTTGGCCCAGCCGGTATTGGGGGAAGTGGTGCCGGAACATACCGATCGTCTCGACGCGGTGGGTATCGAGGTCTGGAAAAGCACCTTTGAAACCAAAACCCCTATCTGGCTGCGGGTAGAACTGGCCTGACCGTATTATCTATCCCTAAATAGGGATAGAGGTAATCCACTCCACAGGAATGACAGCATGATTATCTTAAAACCCGGCAAGGTGACCTTGCCGGAGCTGGAGCAAATTTACCGCTCCGACGTGGGCGTCCGGCTCGATCCGGCGATGGAAGGGGCAATACAGCACAGCGCGGCGCGGGTGGCGCAGATTGTGGCGGGGGATGCGGCGGTCTACGGCATCAATACCGGGTTCGGCAAGCTGGCGTCGGTGCGCATTCCCACCGAAGACGTAGCCACCTTGCAGCGCAACCTGATTTTATCCCACTGCTGCGGCGTGGGGGAAGCGCTGGCCAGGCCGGTGGTGCGCCTGATCATGGCCCTTAAGCTTATTTCCCTGGGACGGGGCGCCTCCGGGGTGCGCTATGACATTATTCGTCTTATCGAAGGAATGCTGGCCTGCGACGTCATACCGGTGATTCCCGGCCAGGGCTCGGTGGGCGCCTCGGGAGATTTGGCGCCCCTGGCGCACATGGTGGCGGTGATGATAGGCGAAGGCGAGGCGGTGATGCTCGGACAAAGAATGCCCGCCCGGCAGGCGCTGCAGCTGGCGGGGCTGAAACCGGTGGTGCTGGCGGCCAAAGAGGGCCTGGCGCTGATCAACGGCACGCAGGTTTCCACCGCCCTGGCCCTGGCCGGACTGTTCGGCGCTCATCGGGCGCTGCAAACCACGCTCATCTCCGGCGCCCTCACCACCGACGCCATCATGGGCTCCACCGCCCCGCTGCATGATGAAATCCATCAACTGCGCGGGCACCGGGGACAGATAGACACCGCCCGAAGCCTCAGCCGTTTGCTGGCAACGTCAGAAATACGCCAAAGCCATTTGGAAAACGACCCGCGCGTGCAGGATCCCTATTGCATCCGCTGCCAGCCGCAGGTGGCCGGCGCCGCCCTTGATTTGATCCGCCAGGTGGCGGCCACGTTATGCACCGAAGCCAACGCCGTCACCGACAATCCGCTGCTGCTGTCCGATAATACCGTGGTGTCCGGGGGAAATTTTCATGCCGAGCCGGTGGCGTTCGCGGCGGATATCCTGGCCCTGGCCATTGCCGAGATAGGTTCCATCGCCCAGCGGCGCATTGCCCTGATGGTGGATCCCGCCTTGAGCTTCGGCCTGCCGGCATTTCTGGTGGCCGCTCCCGGGCTTAACTCCGGCATGATGATCGCCGAAGTGACCTCAGCCGCCCTGATGAGCGAAAACAAGCAAATGACCCATCCCGCCTCGGTGGACTCCACACCCACCTCCGCCAACCAGGAGGATCATGTCTCCATGGCCTGCCACGGCGCGCGCCGCCTGCTCAAAATGCTTGATAACCTCAATGCTATCTTAGGGATTGAAATCATGGCCGCCACCCAGGGCATTGAATTCCGCGCGCCCCTCGCCACCAGCCCTGAGCTGCTCAAGGTAACGCGGCAGGTGAGAAAACAGGTAGCCCCGCTGACCACCGATCGCTACATGGCGACGGATATCGCCAATGCCGCGCAGATGGTTGCCTCCGGCGCCATCATCGGCGCCCTTGGCAGCGACGGATTGTTACCGCCGCTGGCGGGAGGGAATTAGCCCAGCCGCTATTGCGTTAATTCAAGGTTCGATAGTGTTTGGCCTGCCAGGCGGAAAACTGCGCGGGCCGTAACCGGTATCGGGCTATTGACCCCTCGTGCAGCTGCCGCAGCTCTTCTATCACCAGCGCTTTCACCACGGCCTGTTCCTCCGGTTTCACTTCAGCGGCAACCATTGCCTCGATCAGTTCGAGGGCGTCTTGATCCGCAGCCGCCACCACCTGATAAACCATACCCTTAACGATTAGGCGATAACGCAGCCTCAGCGGATCGGGCTCGCTTAATTCCTGCCTCAACGACCGGTATTCCTCCACGGAACGTTCATAGGCCCACAGATAAAGATCCCGCAGCAATTCGACCCGGGTCACTTCATACACCCCCAATATCGAGCGGCAGTAGGCTTGTTCCGGCACACCCAAAAACGCCAGCGGGCACAAATTGGCCCGCAGCAGCGGCAGATTGGCCGCCAGGCGGGAGGTACGTTTATTGACGTCGCCGAAAGGCTGCAGGTAGGGCAGATGGACCATAATAAAAAAAGACTGTTCGAAAGGATCGGTTATGGCCCGCGCCTTGATCAACAGTGAATCCAATACTTCACTGATGTGCGCCTCTCCTATAAGCGGCCGGTAGACACTTTTGCCGATGCCCACCGCGTGCTGGCGGATACGCCCGCCTTCGATGAATTTGGGTAACAGGTTTTCGGAAAGTATACTGTGTAAATTCAGCAGGGTATAGCGGTTGAAATCGGCCTCCTTGATACTCTCCAGCAGGAATTCGATGGCGGCTTTGTGATTGAGGATCATCTGGGTTTCCATCACCGTTTTGCCGCTAGCGGCTTGGCCATGCTCAATAAGCTTAACGGTGTCCAGACGGCTGTAGGTATTCCCTTCCAGATGACTGGATGCCCAGGACAAATCAATCATCAAACGACTTAATATTCCCCGGCCATAGGTGCCTGCGATCTTGGAAGCCTGCTCCATATCCCCCATCCGCCAAAGCTGGTTTCTGATGGGTTCGGGCAGGTAAAAAGTCACATTGGGTTCATAGGCATCGAGAAAATCACGCTGGTACCCCACGGGTATCCTGACGTGCACCGGCCGCTCAATATATCCGAGAATATCCTTACTGTCCTCGGACAGGGGAATCTTCGGGGGGTCGGTATCGCGATCTTCGTCGGAAAAAAGCCAGTACCGGGGATAGTCATCACGCAGAATCAGCCCATGGGCCGCAGAGTGATTAAGGTCGACCACATAGTGCCGTCCCCGCCCCTCCCCCCGCGCCCGCACTTTGCCATCAGCGACAAGCTGCTTCAGCCAGCGCTGAAGGGTCCGTCGCGCAATGGCCGGATGTTCCGCCGACAAATCGGCCACCGTCAGAGGCTGGAATGTGTTGAAGAACGTCTGATAGACGTTATTTATTGAGTTCACAGGGGTAACCGAGAGCAACGGAAGAATGGCGCGATTATGGCGTGATTGATAAATTTGCGCCATAAACGCTCCATAAACGCGCCATCGACATGACGCCATTGACCTCATAGCGCCTTATTGCGCCACGTTGAACCATGCCTGCGGCGCGATGGGGAGCGCCGTTCCCCGCGCCCCCGCACGAATACTCTTCTCAGGCGTACACTCCGCGGTTCTTCTCGATAAAAGCCTGAACAGTAAGTGCCGGGGCGCCGGTGATTGTCTCTACGTTATCATTGGTGCCGGCAAAAATGCCCGCTTGGTAGTTTCGCGCCACTTCGGTGAGATGCTGAACGAGAAAGGGCGGGAAATGGTAAACCTGTTCCATTTTTTGCCTAAAGGCATCAATGGAGGCCGGAGCATAGTCGATTTTCACCCCCAGCACCTCACTCATGGCGGCGGCAATTTCCGTATGGTTCATTTCGACGGGACCGTGCAGGGTATAGATTTTGCCCTCGTGGCCGGCGGGGTTGGCAAGAATGTGCGCGATAACCCGCCCCTGATCCTCCGCGCTGACAGGCGCATGACGCCCGTCGCCAAAGGGGAATTCGATTTTTTTCCTGGCCTGTATCTCCTTGGCGAAGTGATCATAGACCAGCCAGTCGGCAAAAAAGGTTGGGCGCAGATGCGTCGTCGCTACCCCCGACCAGTCAAAGACCCGCTCGGAAATCCAGTGATCCTGCGCGGCATGGCTTGCGGATTCCCGCCGCGCCGATATTTGCGACATATTGACGATGGCGGTTACGCCGGCTTCCTTGGCCGCCTGCGCAAAAAAAGCAGCGGCGCTGATAATGCCCGGCGCTATGGGATAGAGGAAGTAAGCGGAGTCGATACCCTCCATCGCGGCGCGTATAGCGTCAATGTTGGTGAAATCACCCAAGGCGATCTCCACCCCGCGTTTGCGCAACGCCGCGGCCTTTTCGCTATCCGATCGCACATAGGCCCGTACGCGTTTACCCATGTTCAACAGTTGTTCAATGGCCGCGCCGCCGGTACGTCCGGTTGCGCCGCTTACCAGGATGTTTGCCTTAGTCATTTTCATCACCTTTGCCAAGCGCGAACCGGCCGCGAAACACGTCTGCCGCGGGCGGTTTTTGCCGTTGATCAGCCCGCCATAGCGGCGAAGAATTGTTCCAAGCCCTTGGGGTTGCCGCCCCACAGTACGGAAAGCTGTTTTGAGGTAGGATCGGGATAGATATCTTCCTGGTCGGCAATAATGCCCTTGACGATATCTTCAGCCGCGTCCGCGGGAGAGGCCTTGTCCAACGGCAGGTTTTTCGCCATGTCGGTATCTATGGGGCCGGGAAAAACGCCGATGACCCGGATGTTCTTGGACTTCAACGCCGTTCGCGCCGCCTGCGTGGCTGAGAACAGCGCCGCTTTCGATACCGAATAGCCCTCAATGCCCGGCACCGACGCCAGGCCGACCACGCTGACGACGTTGGCGATTACGCCGCCGCGCTTTTCCATCAGGGGCGCAAAGGCCTGCATCATGCGAACGGTGCCATAGTAGTTTACGTCCATGTCCGCCGACAGCTCGGCGGTTGTGGCAGTGAGAATATGGCTGTAGTTCATGGTGCCGGCATTGTTCAGCAGGATATCCACCGCGTCAATCTGACGGGCGGCGGCGGACACGTCGTCGGGCTTGGTGATATCAAGCTGTACGGGAATCACTCGCGCATCGTTGAAATCAGGCAGGGACGAAAGAGTGCGTACGCCCGCATACACCTTGCCGATGCCGTATTTCAGGAATTCGCGCACGATTTCGGCGCCGATGCCGCGATTGGCGCCGGTGATCAATACTGATTTTTCTTGGATATTCATCGTCATGATCCTTACGTTGGTTACAGCGGTGATTATTCAATGCACCAGCATTGACTTGACATGGGCGCGTGCTCTCGCCATAGTTACTTGCATGATGATAGTATATACGAAACTATCATCATGCAAGTGACTTTTAATACCTGTGGTTTTTTTAACCGGGAGCAAGTATGAAACATAAGAGTTTTGACGAGCTGGTGTGCCCCATCGCCCGCAGCCTTGATCAGGTGGGGGAGTGGTGGAGCATCCTGATTCTGCGCGAAGCTTTTTATGGGGCCAGGAAATTCGATGAGTTTCAAAAAGGCGTGGAAGGCATTGCGCCGAATACGCTGACGCGCCGCCTTAAAGAACTGGTGGGCTCCGGTCTTCTTGAACGCCGCCGCTACAGTGAACGTCCGGAGCGCTATGAATATATCCTGACGCAGTGCGGTCGCGATTTTTATCCGGTTTTGTGGGCATTACTGGATTGGGGCAATAAATATTTCGCCCCGGAAGGGGACATTGTCCAACTGGAAAATCTCAAAACCAAAAAATTGGCGGCGCCTTTCCTGGCCGACAGAAATACCGGCGAGGAAATATCACCGGGGAATTACCAGATTGTCGCCGGTCCCGGCGCCACCGACGCCGTCCGCGGTAAAATCGCCGCATCCCGGCAAAACCTGGATTAAGCGCTCAAACATAAGGCGGCGGCTATCCGCTTTATTCCCCGGGCAGCAGCGACGCATCGATTTTCGCCACCACTTTACGCAGCCGTCCCGGAATGCCGAGGGTAGCCATAGGACGATGCAGCTCACCGGGAAACAGCAAGACGATGTCTCCGGGACGCAGGCGGATGAGACTCTCCTCACCCATGCCCCGGTAGAACCCGATATCCCCTTCTTCGTTGAAGGGGCCGTCGGAAAGCTGCCGGCTATCCAGCGGCGACGCGCCGATGACCTCCTCGCCTACCAGCAACAGGTGCACGTCCACATAGCGGCGATGCAACTCCGGCCGCTGCTCGTGCAACGGCCGGCTCCTACCTTCGATAACCGAAAAAAACAGGGCGTCGCCGTCGATGGCATAGCGGCCCGTGGCCAGTTGCGCCAGCGGATGTTGCTCAAGCGCCTGCAACAGCCGCCGAATAATGGCCGGATAGAGCGGATTCACCGCCGCCCGCGCCAGTGTATCGATAATCATGACAATTCCTTGATGGATAGGGGGATGCCGCGCCATGGCGGCGCCGGCGGAGTCTCAGGGCAACGCCTTTGCGCCTTTACACCGCCACCAGCATGCCGCCGTCCACAAACAGCAGATGTCCGTTGACGAAGTCCGACGCGGCGGAGGATAAAAATACCGCGGCGCCGATGAGCTCACGCGGATCGCCCCAGCGGGCCGCCGGCGTGCGTTTGCACAGCCATTCGGTAAATACCGGATCCTGCACCAGCGCCTGGGTCATTTCCGTTTTGAAATAGCCCGGCGCAATGCCGTTGACCTGGATGTTATAGCGCGCCAGCTCCACGCACATACCACGCGTGAGCATTTTCACCGCCCCCTTGGCGGCGGCATAAGGGGTAATGGTGTCGCGCCCCAGTTCGCTCTGCATGGAACAGATATTGACGATTTTACCGGCGCGGCGCTGAACCATGCGGCGTGATACCGATTGGGAAACCAGGAACACCGCGGTCTGGTTAACGGCAATGATGTCATTCCAATCTTTGAGGGGAAATTCGGTGAACGGATGGCGGCGTTGAATGCCGGCGTTATTGAACAGCACATCAATGGCGCCGATATCCCGCTCGATATGCTCCACGGCGGATTCCACCGCCTGCGCGTCAGTCACGTCGAATGCGGCGGCGTGGGCGTTAAACCCCATATCGCGCAGCTTCAGCGCCGCAATTTCCGCCCGCTCCTGGGTGATATCATTGATGATAATTTCCGCGCCATATTCCGCCAACCCCTGCGCGGTGAGAAAACCGATTCCCCGGGCAGAACCGGTAATCAATATTTTTTTATTTTCAAGGCTAAATAAATTCATTATTTTTTCCTACAGATTGGGCTTACGGTATTTAGCGTGCTGCTGGCTATTCGTCCGGCGACAATTAATACGATGTGAAAGTATTTATTTATCGTTCAGATGAAATACCCACATTCCTGGCTATTTAATTTCGCCAGCGAAAAACGTTTGTACTCTTGTGCTGTGCGACGCACCTTGCTTTGTCATTGTCATTGCTGGAACGGCATCGCCCTGTGCCGCCGGATAACGAGTATGAAAGCGATTTAAGGCCGCTGAAACTGTGATGAAGATCACTTTAAATAGTGTTACGTCAACCTGTTACCTTTGCTGTGATCCAACCGGGATAACGTTTTCGCTGCCGGGGAGAAACGCAGGGAATGCCTGGCGACGGCGGCATGTTATCGATGGGGGAGAGACGGTAATACCCTTTTCTTTTACCGTTGCCCGGGGGCATAATCAATTCAATCAGATAGGACCGGAAATAATCAATGAAACCACAGCGGGTGACATTACAGGATATCGCCGCCCTGGCCGGCGTGACAAAAATGACGGTAAGCCGTTATTTACGCACGCCGGAAAAAGTGGCGCCGGATACCGCAGCGCGCATTGCGGCCATCCTGGCGGAGGTGAATTACCAGCCCGACCCGGAAAATCGCTCGCTGGCCAGTAATCAATTGCCGCGCATCGGCGTCTTGATCCCCTCATTCAATAATCAGATTTTTGCGGACCTGCTGGCCGGCATTGAATCGGTAACGACCCCGCAAGGCTTCCGCACCCTGGTGGTGAATTATGATTACGACCGCGATCGTGAAGAAGAGCAAATCGCCAATATCCTGAATTTCCCGGTGGCCGGACTCATCTTGACGGAAACAATCCACACTTTGCGGGCGGAAAAATATTTGCACGCCGCGGATATCCCGGTGGCCGAAGTGATGGATATGACCGCCGGCAGCGGCAGGATCAACGTGGGCTTTGACAACAAGCAGGCCGCCCATGACATGACCCGTATGCTGCTGGCCAGCGGCAAGCGCCGCATCATCTATTTCGGTTCCATGTCCGACGACCGCGATCAAAAGCGGTACCACGGATACTGCCAGGCCATGGCCGATGCGTGCCTGCCCACCGGACGGCTGATACCCAACAAGGTATCCTCGGTGTCGATGGGCACCGGCATGATGACCATGGCCCGCCAGATGTATCCGGATCTGGACGGTATCCTGTGCACCAATGACGATCTGGCGGTAGGCGTGTTACAGGAATGCCTGGCCTCAGGTATCCACGTTCCCGAGGAAATAGGCATAGCCGGCTTTCACGGCCTGGATATCGGCCAGGTGACCCAGCCGAAGCTGGCAAGCGTAGTCACCCCGCGCTTTGAGATGGGACGGGTATCCACCGAAATACTAATACGTAAAATCAAAGGGATATCCACAATAGAACAAATAGATCTGCACTATCGGCTCTCTCCCGGCGGTACCCTGTAAGGCGGGCCGTCAGTACCGAACCGAACTCTCCCCTCCCGCCCGGCCGGCCACCCTCCGTGCCGGCCGCGTCCGATAAAACCCGCTGAATATGTCATACCCGTCACGCACCGGGTAACAGGATTTGTTAACACGATTCAGCGTGATCTATGTCTCAATTTTTCACTGTGAAAACCGTTCTGATAATACCCACAGGAGAGGAGCGGTAATGACAATGATGAATACGCTATTAGCCTATAAAAAAATCTAAGAATGCAGTGATTACATAAACCATATTGAGACCAGTCAACATGAATACATTGCCCAAACGCCGTTGGCTCTATTTAATGCCGACGATATTTATTACCTACAGCCTGTCTTACCTTGATAAGGCTAATTACAGTTTTGCCTCCGCCGCCGGCATCGGTAACGATCTGGGTATTGATCCTTCTCTGGCGTCCTTGATTGGCGCGCTGTTTTTCCTGGGGTATTTTACCCTGCAAATTCCGGGCGGGATGCTGGCGGAAAAATGGAGCGTGCGCAAACTGCTGACGCTGAGCCTGGTGCTGTGGGGCATCTGCGCCACGCTTACGGGGCTTGTCACCAATGTCGCCTCGCTGGTCGTCATCCGCTTTGTCCTCGGGGTGGTGGAAGCCATCGTGACGCCAAGCCTGTTACTGTTGATTTCACGCTGGTTTACCCATACCGAACGCTCCAAAGCCAATACGCTGTTCCTGCTCGGCAACCCGGTTACCGTATTGTGGATGTCCATTCTTTCCGGCTGGCTGGTGCAGAACTGGGGATGGCGCCATATGTTTGTGGTGGAAGGCATTCCCGCCGTCATCTGGGCGGTGGTGTGGTGGGTGGTTATCCGCGACAGGCCGGAACAGGCCGCTTGGCTGAATAAGCAGGAGAAAGCGGCGCTTATCGGCGAACTGGCCAATGAGCAGCGTCGTAAAGAGACCATGACCAACTGGAGCCAAGTCCTTCGCTCCGCCAACGTTATCAAGCTGGCGGGCTGGATGTTTTTCCAGAGCATCGGCTTTTTTGGTTTCCTGATGTGGCTGCCCTCCATTCTGCACTCGGGCGCCATCTCCATGGCCCAAACCGGCCTGCTGTCCTCGCTGCCTTACGGCCTGGCGGCGATATTAATGATGATTGCCGCCTGGCTAAGCGACAAATATCAAAAACGGGTGGGTTTTATCGCCTATCCGATCTTGATAGCCGGCTGCTGTTTCCTGCTGCTGCCCTTCCTTGGCACCGATCATTTCTGGCTCTCTTACCTGCTGCTGGTGATTACCGGGGCCTGCCTTTATATCCCGTTCGGGCCGTTCTTCGCGCTGGTGCACGACGTATTGCCGGCGTCCATGGTGGGCGGCGCCGGCGGGATGATCAACAGCATGGCCGCCGTCGGGGCGTTTATCGGCTCGTATCTGGTGGGCATGCTCAACAGCGTCACCCATTCAACCAATTCATCCTATTTTATGATGGCGGCCTGCCTGGGCATCGCCGTGGTCTTCGCCCTTTCCATCAAGCCGCAACAAGAGGCTGAAACGGGGAAGTTAGCCGGTGGTTCCAGCGTGGCGTAACGCCGTACAGGGGTAATAACATGACAGTAAGAAATTTGCGTACCGTTTTGCTGATAGCACCGGTAATGGACCAACTGCAAAAACGTCTTGAGGCCGGCTACGTAGTGCATAAGCTGTACGAACAAGCCGATCCGGCGGCCTATCTGGCGCAAAACGGCGCCGGCATTTTAGTCGTGGTGACGCGCGGGGACGTAGGGGTGAGCACGCCGGTGCTGGAGGCGCTGCCGTCGGTGGGACTGGTGGCTGTTTTCGGCGTTGGCACCGACGGGGTTGACCTGAACTATGCGCGTCGACGCGGCATCGACATCACCATTACCTCCGGCGCGCTGACCGAGGATGTGGCGGATATGGCGCTGGGCCTGCTGCTCAGCACCGCCCGCCGGCTGTGCCAGGGAGATCGCTTCGTGCGCGAGGGACGCTGGCCGCTGGAAACGCCGCCGTTAAGCAGCCAGGTCAGCGGCAAACGCATCGGCATCCTCGGCATGGGCAATATCGGACGGGCCATTGCCCGCCGCGCCGGCGGCTTCGATATGCAAATCCGCTACACCGACCGTAAACGTAACGACGCCCTGCCCTATCTCTTCTGCCCCGATTTACCCGCCCTGGCCCGCGACAGCGATTTTCTGGTGATTGCGGCCTCAGGCGGCAAAGAGAGCCAGGGAATGGTGAATCGCTTGATCTTCCAGGCGTTGCCGGACCATGCGCTGGTTATCAATATCGCCCGCGGCAGCATCGTTAACGAGCCGGATCTCATTAGCGCGCTGCAACAGGGCGATATCGCCGGGGCCGGGCTGGACGTCTATGCCGACGAGCCCAACGTGCCGCCGGCCCTGCTGGCGATGGACAATGTCGTGTTACAGCCCCATACGGCCAGCGCAACATGGGAAACCCGGCGCAAAATGAGCGACATAGTCTTCGCCAACGTGGAGGCTTTCTTCAGCCAGCGCCCGCTGCCGAATAAACTGGAATAACATTAAGGGGGGTGATGGCTGTTTATTTCACGGCACCGGCTTTTCTGACAATCATTATTCAATGACGATAGCCGGATATAAAAATAATACTGATTCCTCTTTTTATGATTAAAAAGGGGTGGCTAACCTTATTGTCGGACATTTCGCTATGGATGATAAAATACCTCATACCCGTTGGCTGCGAGTGGTCGCGCCAATATTAATCGCTTGTATCATTTCCTTTATGGATCGGGTGAATATCAGTTTCGCCCTGCCGGGAGGCATGGAAAGCGATTTAGGCATAAACAGCCGGATGGCAGGTCTCGCCAGCGGCATATTTTTTATCGGCTATCTCTTCTTGCAGGTGCCCGGCGGCCGTACCGCGGTTCACGGCAGCGGTAAGCGTTTCATCGCCTGGTCGCTGGCGGTATGGGCCGTGGTGTCCATCGCCACCGGATTTGTCACCGGCCACTATCAGCTGCTGGCGCTGCGTTTTCTGCTGGGCGTGTCGGAGGGCGGCATGCTGCCGGTGGTCTTGACCATGCTGAGCAACTGGTTCCCGGAAAAAGAAATCGGGCGGGCCAATGCGTTTGTCATGATGTTCGCGCCCATCGGCGGCATGGTCACCGCCCCCATCTCCGGTACCATTATCAACCTGCTGAATTGGCGCTGGCTGTTTCTTATCGAAGGCATGTTATCGCTGGTGGTGCTGGCGGTATGGTGGTGCCTGATAAGCGATCGTCCCCAGGAAGCGCGCTGGCTGCCTGAAAGAGAACGTGAGTACTTACGCAGGGAGCTGGCCCAGGATGCCGAAAACCGCCAGAACCTCACGCCGGTCAGCAATGCTCCGCTGCGGGACGTATTCCGCAACAGCGGACTGATAAAGCTGGTGGTGCTGAATTTCTTTTATCAAACCGGTGATTATGGCTATACCCTGTGGCTGCCCACCATATTGAAAAATCTCACCGGCGCCAATATGGCAGGGGTGGGGTTGCTGGCGATATTGCCGTTTATCGCCACTATCGCCGGCATCTATCTTATCTCGGTGTTGAGCGATAAAACCGGCAAACGGCGGCTATGGGTACGGGTTTCGCTGCTGTGTTTCGCCGCCGCGCTGCTGGCATCGGTCATTCTTAAACAGAATGTGATCGCGTCCTATATCGCCCTGGTGATTTGCGGCTTCTTCCTCAAAGCGGCCACCAGCCCGTTCTGGTCGATCCCGATGCGTATCGCCTCGGCGGAAGTTGCCGGCAGCGCCCGCGGGGTGATAAACGGACTGGGCAACCTCGGCGGTTTTTGCGGTCCCTACCTGGTAGGCGTCGTGATGTTTCTTTACGGACAAAACCTGGCGGTTTGCGCGCTGGCGGCTTCACTTATCATCGCCGGCCTCCTCACGTTCCTGTTGCCGAAGAGCTGCGACCTGACGTCGGTCGCGACCCCGTCGGACGAAAGCATGAGGCTGCGCAAAGCCCCTCGCCCTTGAGGCAATCATCCCGTTATCCGGCGGAGCGGCAATAGGCTGTCCTGCCGGAAATTCCCCGCCAGGAAAATGACCGGAAGATTTTTTCCAAAAAAACGGACGCTGCTGGGCGTCCGAAATTTTGAATTGGAGCGGGAAACGAGGCTCGAACTCGCGACCCCAACCTTGGCAAGGTTGTGCTCTACCACTGAGCTATTCCCGCATTATGTCCCGCATTATGCTTTCCCGGCACATCTTTCCGGCAACGCGTTTGCACAGTCTATGCGCAATATCCATCCGCGGTACCATCAACACAATCAATTGATTCCGTTGATATTTATGTGTCAATTGAAAGGCGGATTGCATTATGGACCAGATGTTTAAAACTGACAAGTTTTTTTTAAACGCCGGGGCACCAAGCGTTCAGAACGGCAGCATATTATCTCACCGAGTCCCCGCGCCGATATTCAATGGTAAGCTCATCAAACCGGACCTTGAGATCCGCCGTAAGGCTGTAATCCACCGCGGCCAGGGAATCGGACAGCTGCTCCGCCCGGCTTGCGCCAAGAATAACCGAGGTGATGGCGGGATTTGCCAGGATCCAGGCGATGGAAAGCTTGGTCAGCGGCTGGCCGATTCCCCCGGCGGCCTCTTGCAGCCGAGCGATGGTCTCGAACTCGCGCTGATGCCAATAGCGCGCCTGATACATGGCGCCGAACTGCCCGACTTCCGCCGAGAAACGTCCCTTTTCCGGCGTCTCATCCTGCCGGTAACGGCCCGTCAGCAATCCTCCGGCCAGAGGATTAAAGGGGATCACCGCCAGGTTTTCCTCTGTGGCCAAGGGCAACAGTTCGCGTTCGATTTCACGATACAGCAGGTTATAGCGCGGCTGCACCGAAACGAACCCCACCAGTTTCAACGTTTCCTGGCGGCCGATGGCGCGTGCGAGCCGATAGGCCAGGAAGTTCGATACGCCGACATAACGCGCCTTGCCCGAGCGGACAATGGCGTCAAGGGCTTCGAGGGTCTCATCCAAGGGGGTAGCCGCATCGTCCAAATGAAGCTGATAGAGATCGACATATTCAACGTTCAATCGACGCAGTGACCCATCGATTGCATCAAGCAAATGTTTGCGCGAGGTGCCCTGGTCCCAGGGGGAAGGCCCCATGGGGCCGCCCGCCTTGGTGGCAAGAATAAAGCGGTCGCGCTTGCCTGCCAGCCAACGGCCGGTAATCTCTTCGGTGAGCCCCATTCCGGAAGCGCCGATGCCGGCCGGGTACATATCCGCGGTGTCGATAAAGTTAACGCCGGCTTCCGATGCGATGTCAAAGATCCGCCTCGATTCCGCTTCGTCGGTTTGTTTACCGAAGGTTCCGGTGCCCAGGCAAAGACGGGATACGGTCAGACCGGTCCGGCCGAATGTTGTAAATTGCATAGAGACTCCACAGTTGCTAAAGACAGGTCAGCCGTAGCCCACCCTCACCGCCCGCCAAACGCGCGGGCCAGCCGTAATATAGTGATCACTATATTACGATATAAGGCCTTGTCAAGATGATGTATAATAGTCGCTACATGAGGAAACAATGCAGGATGAGGTAAGCGGCAAATGGCGCGCGCGCGGGTATTCGACGTTGACAGGGCAATTGAGGCGGCAACCGAGCTTTTCTGGCGTAACGGCTATGAACGGACATCCCTGGCCGACCTGACCAAAGCGATGGGCATTACGCCCCCCAGCTTCTACTTTGCCTTCGGCAGCAAGGACGGTCTGTTCAAGACGGTCCTGGAACGCTATGCGAAAATCCGTCTTGGCTACGCGGAAGAAGCCTTAAGCCAACCCACTGCCCGCGGCGTCGCGGAGCATATGCTGTACCGGATGGCGGATCTTTATACCGATCCCGCCAGTCCGCCAGGTTGCCTTGCGGTGAATTGCGCCTTGCCCTGTTTTGACGATTCGGGTCCGGTACGGCAGGCGCTCTCGTCAATACGCGAGGGCCGCCGGGCCAAGCTGCGGGAGCGGTTTCAACAGGCCCGGGCAAGCGGCGATCTGCCCGCTGACCAGGATCCGGACGAACTTGCGCGGTTTATTATGGTGGTGGGCTGGGGCATGGCGTTCGATGCGCAGTCCGGCGCGACCCGGGCCGACCTGTATCGTACCGTCGCCAGGGCGCTGAAGGCCTGGCCGGACTGATATATATACAGCGCCCGACAAGGCGCTACGCGCCGTGCCCGCCGCAGGCAGAAAGAAAAACGGACGCCCTGGGGCGTCCGCAAATCAAAATTTGGAGCGGGAAACGAGGCTCGAACTCGCGACCCCAACCTTGGCAAGGTTGTGCTCTACCACTGAGCTATTCCCGCTTTGCCGACAGTGAAAAAACGCTATCGGTATGGGGAGCGCATTATACGAGAAAACATTTTCCCTGCAAGCCCCCCGGCGCCAAAAAATCCTTCTTTTCGTTTGATTGATTAATTAATCATCGATGTGCTGGTTTTCCCGGCGGCCCGCGCGCGGTCAACCCCTCATAGCCGGATAAAATGTTCGCGGTAATAGGCCAGCTCGGCCACCGACTCGCGAATATCATCCAGGGCCTGATGGGTGCTTTTCTTGGTCAGGCCTTCCAGGATTTCCGGTTTCCAGCGGCGCGCCAGCTCTTTCAGGGTACTGACATCCAGATAACGGTAGTGGAAATAGGCTTCCAGCGCCGGCATATAACGGAACAGGAAGCGTCGATCCTGGCCGATGCTGTTGCCGCAAATGGGGGATTTGCCTTCCGGCACCCATTGGCGCAGGAATTCCAGGGTTTGCTCCACCGCGGCGTCTTCGTCCACCGTGCTGGCCTTGACCCGGTCCACCAGCCCGCTGGCGGTATGGGTGCGGACATTCCACTCATCCATCAGGGCCAGCTGTTCATCGGACTGGCGCACCGCCAGAACCGGACCTTCCGCGAGGACGTTCAGGTTGGCGTCCGTCACCAGGGTGGCGATTTCAATGATGCGATCGCGCTCCGGATCCAGCCCGGTCATTTCCAGGTCGATCCATATTAGGTTGTTCTCGTTTACCGACATGTTTTTCTCGATGTAAAGGGTTTTACGGCGTATCTGATAGAATACTGTGTATCATAGACGTTTTAGTCGCCCCAGGCGATCCATGTGCTACAAGTGAGGCGCAGTGAGCAAAAATAAACTGTCCAAAGGCCAGCAACGCCGCGTACAGGCCAACCACCAGCGCCGTCTGAAAAAAGACCGCGGCGTCGATGTGGATGATGCTCTGCTGGGGGAAGCCCAGGAAGGCATCGTGATCAGCCGCTTTGGCATGCACGCCGACGTGGAATCCGCCGAGGGTACCCTGCACCGCTGTAATATCCGCCGCACCCTTACCTCGCTGGTCACCGGCGATCGCGTGGTATGGCGACCCGGCACCGAAGCGCTGGCGGGCATCAGCGGTATCGTCGAAGCGGTTCATCCCCGCACCTCGGTGCTTACCCGCCCCGATTTTTACGACGGGGTCAAACCCATCGCGGCAAACATGGATCAAATAGTCATCGTCTCGGCGATCCTGCCGGAATTATCGGTGAATATCATCGATCGCTACCTGGTGGCCTGCGAGACGGTAGAGGTTGAGCCGCTTATCGTCCTGAATAAAATCGATTTGCTGGATAAGGAAGCCCGGCTGTGGGTGGATAAAACCATGGCTATCTACAGCCGCATCGGCTACCGGGTCATCATGGTCTCCAGCCAAACCCTGGAAGGCATGGATGCGTTCAAAACCGCGCTGACGGATCGCATCAGCATCTTCGCCGGACAGTCCGGGGTGGGTAAATCCAGCCTGTTGAACGCCCTGCTTCCCGACGAACTGGCCCCTATCGTCGTCAATAATGTCTCCGATAACTCCGGTCTCGGTCAGCACACCACCACCGCCGCCCGCATGTACCACTTCAAGCACGGCGGCCTGCTTATCGATTCCCCAGGGGTACGGGAATTCGGTTTATGGCATCTGGAGCCGGAACAAATCACCCGCGGCTATGTCGAATTCAGAGAGTATTTAGGCAGTTGTAAATTCCGTGACTGTCGCCATAATACCGATCCCGGCTGCGCCATTCGCGCCGCCGTGGATGCGGGGGAAATATCGGCGGTGCGTTTCGAAAATTATCATCAGATACTGGAAAGCATGTCGCAGGTAAAGACGCGTAAATCCTTTTCCGAAACCGATCGCTGACATTTATCCTTGCCGCCGGTACACTTTTCCCTCTTTTTTTCTTCAACCACTCACGTACGAGGTTTTAGGTGCTGGATAGGATGAAAATAGCATTGCAGTATTTACTGCCCAAACGCGCCCTGACCCTGCTGGCCGGCAGGGGAGCGGGCTACCGGGGCGGCTGGCTGACCAAGATGGCGATCGGCCTGTTCGTGCGCTACTACCGGGTGGATATGCAGGAAGCGCAGCAGCCGGAAATCTCGGCTTACCCCACCTTCAACGCGTTTTTTGTACGCCCGCTGCGTGACGACGCACGGCCCATCGATGCCGACCCGAACGTCCTGACGATGCCGGCGGACGGCATCATTTCCCAGTCCGGCCCCATCCTGGACGACCGCATTTTCCAGGCCAAGGGCCACGATTACAGCCTGGAAGCGCTGCTGGCCGGCAACGAGCGGCTGATAGAAGAATTCCGCGACGGGACGTTTGTCACCACCTATCTTGCCCCAAGGGATTATCATCGGGTGCATATGCCCTGCAACGGCATTCTGCGGGAGATGATTTATGTGCCTGGGGAGCTGTTTTCCGTGAATCCGCTGACGGCGGCCTCGATCCCGAATCTATTCGCCCGCAATGAACGGGTCATTTGCCTGTTTTCCACCGATTTCGGACCGATGGCGCAAATCCTGGTGGGCGCCACCATCGTCGGCAGCATTGAGACCGTCTGGTCCGGCACCGTCACCCCGCCGCGCGAGGGCATCATCAAGCGCTGGCATTACCCGCAGGCAAACGACGATAACGCGGTGGTCCTGCTGAAAGGCCAGGAGATGGGCCGTTTCAAGCTGGGATCCACCGTGATCAATTTGTTCGCCAAGGGCGGCGTGACGCTCAACGATCGCCTGCATGCCCGTGCCATCACCCGCGTCGGCGAACGTCTGGCCGACGGCATCCCGCACGCGGCCGACAGCCCGCAGCCCTGAGCTGCCCCCCCGGCGCGTAAAGAGGGAAAAGCGTGCGTATAACCATAATCATACTGCTGGGGTGGATGTTATCCGCCCCGCTTTTTGCCGCCGCCTTCCCCGATGAAGCGCAGGTCCGAAAAGAGCTGCAACAGGCCGAATCCAACAAAGCCGTCCCTCACCAGGGGGAAATCGTTGAATCCCTGCAGGGCGCGCTGGACTTCATCACCGAGGGCAAGGTCTCCGCCGAGCGCGGCCGGCAATACCAGAACGCCATTGACGATTTTCCCAAGCTCACCGCCGCGCTGCGCCAACAGTTGGAGACCGAGCCGGAAAAACCCGCCGAGGTCAGCGGCAAACTGTCCGCAAGCGCCCTGGAGCAGCAAATCGTGCAAACCAGCAGCCAGCTGCTGGAGCTCAGCCGGCAATTGCAGCAGGAGCAGGAGCAGGCGCGGGAGATCAGCGAATCGTTAAGCCTGCTGCCCCAGCAGCAAACGCAGGCGAGGAAAGCCCTGCGGGACGCCGAACAGCGTCTGCAGTCGCGAAACGGCGTCCCCTCGTCGCCGTTGGCGCAGGCGCAAAGCCGGCGGCTTCAGGCAGAGGCCGCCGCCCGGCGCGCCCGGGTGGATGAGCTGGAGCTGGCGCAGCTCAGCGCCAATAATCGCCAGGAATTGTCGCGCCTGCGCGCCGATGTGCTGAGAAAACGCCATGACGGCGTCGACCTGTATTTGCAGGCGCTGCGCAATCGGCTCAACGCCTTACGCCAGCAAGAAGCGGAACGGGTGTTGGAGAACACTGAACTGCTGGCCGGACAGAGCGGTAATTTACCCCAGGCCATCAGCGGCCCGTTGCAAATCAATCGCGAACTGTCCGTTGCGCTCAACGAGCAGGCCCAGCGCATGGATCTTATCGCCTCGCAGCAGCGCCAGGCCGCCGCCCAAACCCTGCAGGTCAGGCAGGCGCTGAACACCCTGCGGGAACAGGCGCAGTGGATAGGAGACTCGCCGGCGCTGGGGGAAACGCTGCGCGCCCAGATATCCCGCCTGCCCGATTTACCCAAACCGCAGCAGTTGAACAGCGATATGGCGCAGCTGCGCGTCAGCCGGCTGCATTACGAGGATCTGCTGAACAAATTGCCGCAGCCGGCGCAGGGCAAGCAAGACGACGGAAAACCCCTGACCGCGGAACAAAGCAGGATCCTGGCGGCGCAGCTGCGCACCCAGCGGGAATTGCTGACCTCCCTGCTATCGGGCTACGATACCCAGATTCTGGAACTCACCAAGCTCAAGGTCGCCAACGGCCAGTTGGTGGAAGCCATGAGTGAAATCAGGGAGGCCGCCCACCGCTACCTGTTCTGGGTGGCGGATTTCGGTCCCCTTAGCCTCGATTTTCCGCTGCAGCTGCTGCGGGATCTCAGGGGCTTGCTGTCCATCGACACCTTCACCCAGCTCAGCCACGCGCTCATCATGATGCTCACCAGCCAGGAGACTCTGATACCGCTGTTTTGCGCGGTATTGCTGGTGGGGTTCAGCATCAGTTCCCGCCATCACTACCATGCCTTCCTCGACCGCGCGGCCGGCAAGGTGGGCAAAGTCAACCAGGACTATTTTTACCTTACCCTGCGCACGGTATTCTGGTCCATCGTGCTGGCGCTGCCCCTGCCGGTGCTGTGGGCCGCCCTGGGCTTCGGGCTGCAGCATGCCTGGCCCTATCCGGTGGCGGTGGCCCTTGGCGACGGCCTGATAGCCACGGTTCCGGTATTATGGCTGTTTATGATCAGCGCCCACTTTGCCCAGCCCCGCGGCTTATTCATCGCCCACCTCGGCTGGCCGGCGCATCGGGTGGCGCGGGCGATGCGGTATTACCGCCTGTCCATCTGGCTTATCGTGCCGCTTATCATGGCGTTAATCGCCTTCGATAATCTCAATGACCGGGAATTTTCCGGCACCTTGGGCCGCTTATGCTTCGTGCTGCTGTGCGCCGCCCTGAGCCTGGTGACCAACAGCCTGAAACGATCCGGCATTCCCCTCTATCTGGATAAATCCGGTTCGGGAGATAACGGAGTTAACCGCACGCTGTGGAATTTACTGCAGTGCGCGCCCCTGGCGGCGGCGGCGGCGGCCTGCCTCGGGCATCTGGCCACCGCCCAGGCGCTGCTGGCACGGCTGGAGACCTCAGTGGCAATCTGGTTCTTCTTGCTGGTTATCTACCATATCATTCGCCGGTGGATGTTTATCCAGCGGCGCCGTATCGCCTTCGATCGCGCCAAGCAGCGGCGGTCGGAGATCCTGGCGCAGCGGGCGCGCAGCGAAGAGGATTTGTCGCCTTCCCAGCAAAACGACGCCGCGGCGGAAATGGACGAACCGTTAGTGGACCTGGACGCCATCAGCGCCCAGTCGCTGCGCCTGGTACGCTCGATATTGACCCTGGTCGCCTTTATATCGGTGCTCTGGCTGTGGTCGGAAATCCATTCGGCGTTCGGCTTCCTGGAAAATATCCGGCTATGGGATGTGAGTTCCACCGTCAAGGGCGTGGAAAGCATTCAGCCCATCACCCTGGCGTCGGTTCTGATCGCGGTGCTGGTGGTTATCATCACCGCGCAGCTGGTGCGCAACCTGCCGGCGCTGCTGGAGCTGGCGCTGTTGCAGCATCTGGATTTAACGCCGGGCACTGGCTACGCCATTACCACCGTCACCAAGTATCTGCTGATGCTGGTCGGCGGGCTGATCGGCTTCTCATGGATAGGCATTGAATGGGCGAAACTGCAGTGGCTGGTGGCCGCGCTCGGCGTCGGGCTCGGTTTCGGCCTGCAGGAGATCTTTGCCAATTTTTTTTCCGGCCTGATGATCCTGTTTGAAAAACCCATCCGTATCGGCGATACCGTCACCATCCGGGAGCTTACCGGCAGCATTACCCGCATCAACACCCGCGCCACGACCATTACCGACTGGGATCGCAAAGAGATCATCGTGCCCAACAAGGCCTTTATCACCGAGCAGTTTATCAACTGGTCCCTGTCGGATTCGGTTACGCGCATCGTGCTGACCATTCCCGCCCCGGCCGACGCCGACAGCGAAACGGTCACCCTGCTGCTTAAACACGCGGCGCAGCGCTGTCCCCTGGTGCTGGCCAATCCTCAGCCCGAGGCGTTTCTGGTGGATTTGCAACAGGGGATCATGCTGTTTGAATTGCGGGTACACGCGGCGGAAATGGGCCATCGCATGCCGCTGCGGCATCAGCTCAATCATCTGATTCTCGAGGGGTACCGTGAACACGGCCTGGAAATGCCGTTCCCGCCGTTCCAGGTCAGGATGGGGATAGTGAAACGGCCCGCCGGCTTTGAAGCCGGCTCGCGATAGCGGTTCAGACGGGTCTTAAGCCCTCTCCACCGTAAAGGCGATGACATCCGCCAGGCTGTCCGCCTTGAGCGCCAGCATCACCAGCCGATCCACCCCCAGCGCGACCCCTGAACACTCAGGGATACCGTGCGCCAGGGCCGCCAGCAGGTGCTCATCAATGGGTTGCTCCGGCAGCGACATGGCGGCACGCTTGCGGTTATCCTGCACAAAACGCTGGCGCTGCTCGGTAGCGTCGGATAACTCACGAAAGCCATTGGCCAATTCCACCCCTTTGAAATAGGCTTCGAAACGATCGGCGACCCGGTGGTCCTCGGAGCTGATTTCCGCCAGCGCCGCCTGGGTGGCGGGAAAGTGATAAACAAAGGTCGGTTTATCGCGGCCGATATTCGGCTCCACGCCCATGGCAAACAGCATCTGCAAAAGCGTATCGCGATCTTCATCCGGCGTGCATACATCCGCCAAATCAAGCTTTGCCGCGGCGTCGCACAGCTGCGCCTTATCGGCTGAAAGAGGATCGATGCCGATATGCCGGATAAAGACCTGCTGATAGGAAACGGTCTCCGCGCTGTCGCAATCCAGCGTCTGCTGTAATAAATCATCCACTTCGTTCATCAGCCGGTACATATCGTAATGGGGCCGGTACCACTCAAGCATGGTGAACTCGGGATTATGATGCCGCCCGGCCTCTTCGTTGCGAAAACTGCGGCCAATCTGGAAAATCGGTCCGCTTCCGGCCGCCAGCAGGCGTTTCATATGATACTCGGGGCTGGTCATCAGATAGAGCGTCAGGCCCTGCGCCGCACCCGGCCCGACAAAACGGGTCTGGAAAGGAGAAAGATGCACGTCCGTCACCGTCGCCTGGCTCATGGCGGGAGTTTCCACTTCCAGTAAGCCGCGATCGGTAAAAAACTGCCGGATCTGCGTCATAATAGCCGCGCGTTTTAATAGATTGGCGATGGAGGCGCTGGGTTGCCAGCTTGCCGTTTCGCTCATGTTCAGTCCCTCCTGATTCAAACCGGGGATGCAGTCTACCCGTATCCCGCCGGGTAAACAAATTCATCGTCACACCCGAAGAGAGGTATAGCCCATTGCACGCCGTTCGATAAGGTGTCAGGTCGGGGCAGAATGATAGATCGTAAACACGCCGTAAATCCGTCCCTGGAAGCTCGATCCACGCCATCCCTGGCGTGGACGGTTTACTCTTCTATCATCCTGCCCCTCCCCATTGGCTTCACTCAAACTTTCAGCAATCGTGCCCATGAACTGACAATGCCAGAATGCGGTAGTCCCGTTTTCACATGATGTGAAACCGGGCGTGTTAAAGGGAGAGCGTGCCGATGGGGTCGAAGCAGGCGTGGTTTTCCCGCCTGCCCGAGCGCCCCATGGCACGATAGGCCCGCGATCATCGAACGTGCAACGAGCCGGTTAAAGGGAGAGCGTGCCGATGGGGTCGAAGCAGGCGTGGTTTTCCCGCCTGCCCGAGCGCCCCATGGCACGATAGGCCCGCGATCATCGAACGTGCAACGAACGTATTAAAGGGAGACCGTGCCGGTGGGGTCGAAGCAGGCGTGGTTTTCCCGCCTGCCCGAGCGCCCCATGGCACGATAGGCCCGCGATCATCGGACGCGCAGCGAACGTGTCAAAGGGAGACCACCCCTCCTCCGCGGCTAAGCGATGGTCGCCATCTTCCTGCGCAGATAGGCTATCTGGCTTTGCAGCGGCAGCTGTTTCGGGCAGACATCATGGCAGGCCAGCAGCGACATGCAGCCGAACACGCCGTTATCATCGCCGATAACCTCATAATAATCGTCATCGGTGCGATCGTCCCGTGGATCCATCCGGAAACGGGCTATTTTACCCATGCCCACCGCGCCGATAAAATCGTGCCGCATCTGTGCGGTACCGCAGGCGGCAACGCACGAACCGCATTCGATACAGCGGTCAAGCTCATAGATTTTCTCGGCCAGCGTGGGATCCATCCGCTCTTCCGCCTTGCTCAGATTGATCTCCTGCTCCTTGATATGCACCCAGGTTTGCAGCCGCTCGCTCATGCCGTGCATCCACTTGCCGGTATTCACGGACAAATCGCCAATCAGCTCAAAGAACGGCAGCGGGGTCAAAGAGATCTCGGTCCCCAAGGATTTGGTCAGGGTACGACAGGCCAGACCGGGCCGGCCGTTGATGGTCATCGCACAGCTGCCGCAAATACCCGCGCGGCAGACAAAATCGAATTGCAGGGTCGGATCCTGATGCTGCCGTATCTCATTCAAGGCGATAAACAGGGTCATGCCTACCGCTTCTTCCACCTGATAGCTTTGCATATGCGGCTTACTGGCGGGATCCTGCGGGTTATAGCGCAAAACGCGCAACGTCAGCAAACGATTCGGCGCCTGCTTCTCATTGTTACCATTACCGGTATAAGCAGCGACCTGGGCCGGGGTAAGCGGTACGTCATTATTTTGATTTTCGTTCATAATCAGCTCATCTATCCAGTGGCTCATCAATGCGTTCATTAAGCCCGCGCAATTTGGCTGGCAGCTTATCGGTGTAAGACATGATCGCGTCCTGAACGGCATATCGATCCTGACCGGCCATGCGCTGCTTGATTTCTTCCACTTCGGCGGCGCGCTTGGGGGTATCGGGATGATCGATATAGTCTTTGGCGCCATAACCACGCCATCCCGGCGGGAGCTCCATTTTCATCACGTCCAGGTCTTCGTATTCCAGCTCCGGCAGCGTGGCGTTGTCATCCCGCCAGAAAGAGAGGGTACGCTTGAGCCACTGCTGGTCATTACGGTGCGGGAAGTCCCTGCGGAAATGGGCGCCGCGACTCTCGGTACGCTGCAGGGCGCCATAGGAAACGGTGAGCGCCAGCTTGATCATTTTCTGCACCCGATACGCCATCACCAGCTCGGGGTTCACGCCGGGAACCCGATTGCTCACGCCGATATTGCGGCTGCGCACCAACAGCTCCTGCAGCTTCGCCACCCCTTCCTGCAAGGCCTCGCCGCTGCGGAAAATCCCCACGCAGCGGGTCATGGTGTCCTGCATTTCCATATTGAGCTTAAAGGCGTTTTCAGTACCGCCGCCGTTTAGCAAGACCTTAAGCTTCGCCTCTTCCCGCCGGCCGAACTCATTCACCAGCCCCATGGGAATATCAAAATTGCTGCCGATGTTATCGCAAAAATCAGCGATGAATTCGCCGACGATCATGCCGGCCACCACGGTTTCCGCCACCGAGTTGCCCCCCAGGCGGTTAAAGCCGTGCATATCCCAGCAGGCGGCTTCCCCGGCGGCAAACAGGCCCTTCAATTTACGGGACTCGCCGGTGGGATTGGTACGTACCCCGCCCATGGTGTAGTGCTGCGCCGGGCGGACCGGGATCCATTTTTCCGCCGGGTCGATGCCAAGAAAGCTTTCGCAGATTTCTTTGACTTCACGCAGGTTGTGCTCGATGTGATGGCGCCCCAGCAGGGTGATATCCAGCCACAGGTGATCGCCGAAGCGGGATTTGGCCCCCTTGCCCTTGAGGATATGCTCCTCCATACGACGCGATACCACATCCCGGGAAGCCAGCTCCTTTTCTCCGGTTCATAGTCCGGCATAAAACGGTGGCCGTCCACATCCCGCAACAGCCCGCCGTCGCCGCGGCAGCCTTCCGTCACCAGGATGCCCGCCGGTACGATGGCGGTAGGATGGAACTGCACGGCCTCCATATTGCCCAGCGGCGCAACGCCGGTTTCCAGCGCCAGCGCATGTCCCATGCCTTCGCAAATCACGGCGTTGGTGGACACCCGGTACAGCCTGCCGGCCCCGCCGGTGGCGATGGCGGTGGCCTTGGCCACATAGGCAACCAGTTCACCGGTGATAAGATCCCGCACAATGGCCCCATAGCAGCGGGAACCGTCGTGGATCAGCGCTAGGGCTTCCTTACGCTCGTGGATATCGATTTTTTCCGCAATGGCGCGATCGCTGGCGGTAAAGAGCATGGCATGGCCGGTACCGTCGGAAACGTAGCAGGTGCGCCATTTTTTCGTACCGCCGAAGTCGCGCTGGGCAATCAGACCCTGCGCCTCGTCACGTTCGGTAATGGTGACCTTTTGGCTGTTGATGATAACCTCGCGATCGCCCTTGGTAATCCGGCTCCAAGGACAGCCCCAGGCGGCCAGCTCACGCACGGCCTTGGGGGAAGTATTCACAAACATGCGCACCACATCCTGGTCCGCGCCCCAGTCGCTGCCGCGCACCGTGTCTTCAAAATGAATGTCTTCGGTATCTCCCTGCCCCTTGATGACGTTAGCCAGCGACGCCTGCATACCGCCCTGTGCTGCGGCGGAGTGGGAGCGCTTCGGCGGAACCAGTGAAAGAAGGGTGACATCATGTCCGCGGCGTTTCGCGCCAACGCCTAAACGCAAGCCCGCCAAACCGCCGCCGATAACCAGTACATCCGTTACGATAGTTTTCATTTACCACCCTCATTTACTGATTGAACAGCCCAGGTTGGGGTGTAGGTTTCATTAGGATTATGCCTGTGTTCATAGCCGATTTTCATATAAGCGACCAGCGTGAGTAAGCCGATAATCATGAAAAATGCGGTCAAACCCCATTTTATTTTTCAGAGTTTTGCGCGGAGCATTGGGAATACACCATTTGATCGCCAGGCGATAAATACCGATACCGCCGTGTAATTCAATGGCTATCAGCATAATCAGGTAAAAGGGCCATAGCATATCGCTCCACATGCGCGCGCCGGATCCGTAAGGACCGATGAGCTGAGGCCAGAAAAACATCTGGTACAGATGGGCAGACGCCAGGAAGAAGAGGGCGAAGCCAGTATACACCTGCCATATCCACAGCGTGGTGTCTTCGTGATGCATGCCTTTCATATGAACGCGATAGGCGCGATATTGCTTATAGCTGCCGGGAAATTTACGCACTGCCAGCAGGGCATGGAACACAAAAAGAAAGGCCACGCAGCCTACGACGATGGACACGATCCAGGGATAGCTTTTTCCGCCGAAAAAGAAATAGCCTTCAAAAAACTTGGTGATGGTCCACATCGCATCGCGGCCCAGCAGAATGGATGCGACAAAAAACATATGCCCGCACATGAACAGAAATAATAACAGGCCGGATAAGCTTTGCAGCAAATCCAGCCGGGCGGGCAGACGCGACTTCTTAGCCTTATCGGCTAAACCTGCTCGGTCTATCAGTACATCTTCTTCGTTTGACATGGAGTCCCTCCATTGGAACCAAGAAAAAGCTAAAAGGCCTTTCGTTGAACTGCAGATTATAAGGGTTGGAATAGTGTGGTCTTGATTTCTGTCAATTCATAGAAGAAGCATAAGAAAAGTATTATTTTTTTTGAGTAAATTAATTATTTTTTCCAATATTTAATTTGCTCAAACCTCAGAGTATAGCGGAGTATATTGAAGTAACTTTTGACGCAGGTATCAAATATCGTTAAACGGCGGGTTTATGAAAATTCGGTATAGCCGGCTTGTGTTATTGATCGATTCAGCATGCCGTCGCTACGGATGGTACGACGGTTCCACTCGGGGGGACGATAAAGGGATACAACTCTTTTCCCTATCACGCTTCTTCACGGCATACATAAAATAAGGCTCCACAAAACCAGGGAGCCATTGACGCTGTTTAACACGCCAAAGAGCCGGCATCATCGGGATAAATCCGGCGCGATCGCGCTAAGAGGCAAGGTGCCTGTGCCAGAATCAAGACCGGCAAAGATACGCAGCCGCGACACATCAACTATTTATTGCGCAGTGCGCTGAATAGCCTGGCCACCGGCAGAGACATCTTCCCCTACCCCGCGCGTGGTATTGCACGCCGCGAGTGAGGAAAGGATCAGCAGGGCAGCGACGGCCAAAACACTTTTTTTCAGCATAACAATTTCCTTTTTAGTGAGCTTTAGAAGTACGTCTCTTTAAGCTTAGTAAAAAAAGTGTATAGCGCTCGCCTTTCTCTGAAATATTCTGTAATAGTGCTGCCAGCCGGCCTATTTGGAAGCGGCGTGGGAGATTTTCCCGCCCAGATGCTGCACATCCTCGCCAAAACCGCGGGTGGTGTTACAGCCGCTCAGCGTCGCCAACGTCAAAAAAGTAATAACGATCAGTTTTGTCATTCTGGATAACATAATCGCCGTATTCCTTGCTTGCCTGGAAAACACCGGAAAAACCGTCTATTGACAGCATTCCCGGCCTGCCTTTATTTCACGCGGGAGACATAAGCGCCGGAGCGGGTATCTACCTTGATCACTTCGCCAATCTGCACGAACAGCGGCACTTTCACCACCGCGCCGGTGCTCAGCGTGGCGGGTTTGCCGCCGGTGCCGGCGGTGTCGCCCTTCAGGCCCGGATCGGTATCGGTGATTTCCAGCTCGACAAAATTGGGCGGCGTCACGGCGATGGGCTGGCCGTTCCACAGCGTTAGAACACACTCGGCCTGCTCTACCAGCCACTTGGCGCTATCGCCTACGGCTTTGACATCGGCGGCCAGCTGGTCGAAGGTTTCATTATTCATGAAATGCCAGAATTCACCGTCGTTATAAAGGTAAGTCAGGTTCACATCCATCACATCCGCCGCTTCAACGGAGTCGCCGGATTTAAACGTTTTTTCATACTCCCTTCCGGAGAGCAGCTTACGAATCCTTACGCGGTTGAACGCCTGGCCTTTGCCTGGTTTTACAAACTCATTATCAACGATCGCACAGGGCTCATCGTCTTGCATGATTTTGAGACCGGAACGGAATTCGTTGGTACTATAAGACGCCATGGTGGTCCTCTTAATATAAACTTGGTAATTAAGCCAAAAAAATGGCAGACATTGTAACCCGAAATACCCCAACTAGAGAAGATTGGTTGCTGCAACTTGCTGATGTCGTCACCGATCCCATAGAACTGCTGCAACAACTCCATCTCGACAACCACAAGGAATTACGTGAAGGGGCCGCCGCGCGGCGACTGTTCCCTTTTCGAGTGCCAAGAGCCTTTGTCAAGCGCATGGAACCGGGCAACCCCCACGACCCCTTGTTACGGCAAATTTTGACATCCAGGGAGGAATTCCTGGATGTACCGGGTTTTAGCGCCGATCCGCTGGAAGAACACCAAAGCGTGGTGCCGGGCCTGCTGCACAAATACCATAACCGCGCGTTGCTGCTGGTCAAAGGCGGCTGTGGGGTGAATTGCCGCTACTGCTTCAGACGCCATTTCCCCTATCAGGATAACCAGGGCAGCAAGGGCAACTGGGCTGCCGCCCTTGAGTATATCCGCCGTCATCCGGAACTGAACGAAATCATTTTTTCCGGCGGCGACCCGCTGATGGCGAAAGATCGCGAACTGGCGGAGCTGATAAGCGGCCTCGAAACCATTGATCATCTTAAAACCCTGCGCATTCACACCCGCCTGCCGGTAGTGATACCCGCCCGTATTACGCCGGCGCTGTGCCAACGCCTGGCGGACAGCCGTCTGAAAACGGTGCTGATAACCCACATCAACCACGCCAACGAAATAGACCGGCCGTTCACGGAAAGTATGGCACAACTGCGCCGGGCGCAGGTGGTTCTGCTCAATCAAAGCGTGCTGCTGCGGGGCGTCAATGACAGCGCCGATACCCTGGCGGCGCTGAGCGAAGCGCTCTTTGCCGCCGGGATACTGCCCTATTATCTGCATGTCCTGGACCGGGTGCAGGGCGCGGCACATTTTATGGTGCCCGATGACGAAGCCCGGATAATCATGCAGCAGCTGATGACCAGGGTCTCGGGTTATCTGGTGCCGAAGCTGGCGCGGGAAATCGGCGGCGAGCGCAGCAAAACACTGATTGACATAGGACTGCGACAGCGGTAATCGATGTCACCGTCCCGGTTATCGGGACGATGGCTGGCGTGCGGGTGCGTGAAAGACTAAGGGCAATTATACACTTCGCCCTGAAGCTTGCTGTCCAGCGGCACAAAGCTTGACAGGTAGGTTTCCGTCTTACTTACCGGGCTTGCGGCCTTGTAAATAACGTTACCGCCCATCGCCGCGGCTTTATTGCGCAGGTCATTGGCCGCGCCGCGCATTGAGCTGTCTTCGCCGCCTTGCCCCGACAGCCAGTTACTTTGCGTACCGACCACCGTACCCAGCAGACGGCAGTTGGCCGCCGGCTGATCCTCGGTGAATTTAACCGACTGGCCGGCCGCGGACAATGGGTTACCGGTACTGCATCCCGCTAATAACAAAGAGCCTGCGCAAAGACAGAGTAGAAATTTGATTCGCATCGTTTTCCTCGAATTTTAATTTGTCCGGCAAAAGTTTTACTGTGCGCCATGCTTCCCTTGGGCAACCGACAGCGAAAAACCACTGTTAACCTTGCCCATACTGCCCACTGTTTATACCTTAAAAACGTGCCGGTTGATAATTTTTTGCCAAAAAAACAAAACCCCCGGAGACCGGGGGTTAAGAAAGCTAACGGTGAAGCAGGGGCATTACATCATGCCGCCCATGCCGCCCATCCCGCCCATACCGCCGCCGGCACCACCTAAATCAGGTTTGTCGTCACGGGGCAGTTCGGTGATCATCGCTTCAGTGGTGATCATCAGACTGGCAATGGATGCTGCATATTGCAGTGCAGAACGGGTGACCTTGGTCGGATCCAGGATACCCATGGCGATCATGTCGCCGTACTCTTCCGTTGCCGCGTTATAGCCCATGTTGCCGTTGCTGGCTTTAACGTTGTTGGCGATGACGGAAGGTTCTTCGCCGGCATTGGCCACGATCTGGCGCAGCGGCGCTTCCATGGCACGACGGGCAATCTTGATGCCGACGTTTTGATCTTCGTTATCGCCACGCAGTTCGGTGATGCTGTTGGCAACGCGAATCAGCGCAACGCCGCCGCCGGCAACCACGCCTTCTTCAACCGCGGCACGGGTAGCATGCAGGGCGTCTTCCACGCGGGCTTTTTTCTCTTTCATTTCCACTTCGGTAGCGGCGCCGACTTTGATGACGGCTACGCCGCCGCTCAGCTTGGCGATACGTTCCTGCAGTTTTTCACGATCGTAATCGGAAGTGGCGTCTTCGCTTTGCTGTTTGATGGTGGCGATACGGCTGTCGATATCGGCTTTATCACCGATACCGTCGATGATGGTGGTGGTGTCTTTGGTGATAACCACACGTTTAGCCTGGCCCATGTCTTCCAGAGTGGCTTTTTCCAGTTCCATGGCGATTTCTTCGGAAATCACGGTACCGCCGGTCAGGATGGCGATATCCTGCAGCATGGCTTTACGACGGTCGCCAAAACCAGGGGCTTTCACGGCGGCGACTTTAACGATGCCGCGCATGGTGTTCACCACCAGGGTGGCCAGGGCTTCGCCCTCAACGTCTTCAGCGATGATCAGCAGCGGTTTGCCTGCTTTGGCAACGGCTTCCAGCACCGGCAGCATTTCGCGGATGTTGGAGATTTTTTTATCAGCCAACAGGATGAACGGGCTTTCCAGTTCAATGGTGCCGGTTTCCGGTTTGTTGATGAAATAAGGAGAGAGGTAGCCGCGGTCGAACTGCATACCTTCCACAACGTCCAGTTCATCTTGCAGACCTGAACCTTCTTCAACGGTAATCACGCCTTCCTTGGTCACTTTTTCCATGGCTTGAGCAATAAGCTGGCCTACGGTTTCATCGGAATTGGCGGAGATGGTGCCCACCTGGGCGATGGCTTTGAAATCGGAACAGGGCACGGACAGTTTTTTCAGTTCTTCAACCGCGGCGATAACCGCTTTGTCGATACCGCGTTTCAGATCCATCGGGTTCATGCCGGCGGCAACGGCCTTCAGGCCTTCATTGACGATGGATTGAGCCAGAACGGTGGCGGTGGTGGTGCCGTCGCCCGCAGCGTCATTCGCTTTGGAGGCAACTTCTTTCAACATCTGGGCGCCCATGTTTTCGAATTTATCTTCCAATTCGATTTCACGCGCTACGGAGACACCGTCTTTGGTGATAACGGGCGCACCGAAGGATTTATCCAGCACAACGTTACGGCCTTTGGGACCCAGGGTCACTTTTACCGCGTCTGCCAGGACATTAACGCCGCGAAGCATTTTGATGCGAGCGTCGTTACCGAATTTTACGTCTTTAGCTGCCATTTGAATTTCCCTTAAATTCGTTCAGTTCAGATGATTACGCGCGAATTACGCCTCAACAATTGCCAGAATGTCGCTTTCGGACATGATCAAGACTTCTTCGTTATCGATCTTTTCTACTTTCACGCCATAACCGTCGTTGAAAATCACGATGTCGCCTACTTTCACATCCAGCGCTTTGATTTCGCCGTTTTCAAGGATGCGGCCATGGCCAATCGCCAGGACTTCGCCACGGGTGGATTTGCCCGCCGCGGAACCGGTCAGGACGATACCGCCGGCCGATTTGGATTCAACTTCTTTGCGCTTGACGATAACGCGATCATGTAATGGACGAATTTTCATTGAAAGCTCTCCTTAAGAAAGTCCGTATCTGTTTCGGGATGAATGCCAGGCATGCCCTCATGCCCGGCCTCGTGGTGTTTAAGATGGGGGCGTTCAGTTACGCTTCAAGGGGGAAATGAAGATTTTTTTTGCCCGAATGGCCATATTTTACACACTGCGAATGAAACACATTCTAAATCAATCAGTTAAATAACATGTTTCTTCATGTGCGATTTTATCTATTTTCATCGTCCGGGTGATGCTCGATGCGGTCGCGGGAAACGTCTTTACGCTTGAACTCTCCTTCGAACGTCTCGCCGCCGCCCTGGGAACCGAAGCCGCCGCCGCGCTGAAAATGCAAATAGGGCAGCAACCGCAGGGTCAGGGAAGTCTGCACGGGCGGCAGCAGCAGCAGCAGGCCGAGGAAATCGGTAAAAAAGCCCGGCAATAACAGTAAAAATCCCGCCAGCAGGACAGACACGCTTTTGATCATTTCCGCCGCCGGGCTTTCGCCATTGGCTATCTTGACCTGCATTTGGGTCAGGATGATCATGCCCTGCGCCCGAACCAGCGAGACGCCGATAAACGAGGTCAGGATCACCAGCAGCAGGGTAAGCAGCACGCCGATGGCCTGCGCTACCTGGATAAACAGGGTGATTTCGATATAAACCACCAGAAAAATAACCAGCAAGGGTAACCAACGCACCAGACTCTCCTCAGAGTAAATTCAACCGCTTAATATAACGCCTTTAATTGTAATGGCATCAGTGCAGGCGTTATTCAACCCGTGGACCGGGCTTCTTTACCACACTTTACACCTAGTGCGCTTCTGTAATAAAAAGTTAAACATTCGTGATCAAGTTAATAGCCGATAATGCTTTTCAGCATATAATGACGCACACAATGCGCATTGCCAGTGTAACGCGCTGGATATTAAAATGATTGCGCTATTATCCCTTAGCACCAGTCCACATCATCGCTTTTTAAGGAAGTACGCCATGGCGAATAACATCCGTATAGAAGAAGACCTGCTAGGCACCCGTGAAGTTCCCTCCGACGCCTATTATGGCATCCACACCCTGCGCGCCATCGAAAATTTTCGTATCAGCAATACTAAAATCGGCGATATACCGGAATTCGTGCGCGGCATGGTGCTGGTAAAAAAAGCCGCGGCATTGGCCAACAAAGAGCTTAATACCCTGCCCCCTGCCATCGCCGATGTCATCGTCGCCGCCTGCGATGAAGTCCTGAATAAGGGCCGCTGCCTGGATCAATTTCCCATTGACGTCTTCCAGGGGGGCGCCGGCACCTCGGTGAACATGAACACCAACGAAGTACTGGCCAATATCGGCTTGGAGCTGATGGGGCATCATAAAGGGGACTATCCGTTCCTCAACCCCAACGATCATCTCAATAAATGCCAGTCCACCAACGACGTTTATCCCACCGGCTTTCGCATCGCGGTCTACAGCTCCATTCTCACCTTGATAGACGCCATCGACCGCCTGGGGGAGGGTTTTGAACGCAAGGCGCGGGAGTTTTCCACTATCCTCAAAATGGGCCGCACCCAGCTGCAGGACGCGGTGCCCATGACGCTGGGCCAGGAATTCCACGCCTTCGCCGTTCTCTTGAAAGAAGAAAACAAAAACCTGCTGCGCACCGCCGAACTGCTGCTGGAGGTGAATCTCGGGGCCACCGCCATCGGCACCCGGCTCAATACCCCGGAAGGCTATCAGGTCCTGGCGGTGCAAAAGCTGGCCGAGGTCAGCGGCCTTCCCTGCATCCCGGCGGAAGACCTGATAGAAGCCACCTCGGACTGCGGCGCTTATGTCATGGTGCACAGCGCATTAAAGCGCCTGGCGGTAAAACTCTCAAAAATCTGCAATGACCTGCGCCTGCTCTCTTCCGGCCCCCGCGCCGGCCTCAATGAAATCAACCTGCCGCAGCTCCAGGCCGGCTCCTCCATCATGCCCGCCAAGGTCAACCCGGTCATTCCCGAGGTGGTGAACCAGGTCTGCTTTAAAGTCATCGGCAACGACACCTGCATCACCATGGCGGCGGAAGCGGGCCAACTGCAGCTTAACGTCATGGAACCGGTTATCGGGCAGGCCATGTTTGAATCCATCCATATCCTGACCCACGCCTGCGACAACCTGCTGGAAAAATGCATCGGTGGCATCACCGCCAACCGGGAGGTCTGCGAATCCTATGTTTTTAACTCCATCGGCATCGTCACCTTTCTGAACCCGTTTATCGGCCATCATAACGGGGATATCGTCGGTAAGATCTGCGCCGAAACCGGTAAAAGCGTCCGCGAAGTGGTGCTGGAGCGCGGACTGCTCACCCCCGCGCAGCTGGATGATATTTTCTCGCTGGATAACCTGATGCATCCGACATACAAAGCCCGGCGCTACGACGACGAAAAACAGTTATAACCGTACGGCCCGCGGCGGGATAACCGGTTATACTGCGGTGGTCATCATCACAGGAGGCCATCATGGCAGCGCATTCCCCGGACCGGACACATCCCGCCGTCCAGCCTATATCCCCCGGCCATCCCGGCAGCGCCGCACCGGGAAACGTGGTGGTGCTTTGCACCGCGCCCGATGAAGCCGCGGCCCGCGATTTGGCGGCCAAACTCCTGGATAACAAGCTGGCGGCCTGTGTTACGATGCTGCCCGGCGCCCTCTCCCTGTATCGTTGGGAAGGCGAACTGGAGCAGCAGCAGGAAGTACAGATGCTGATCAAAAGCCATACCCGGCATCAACAGGAGCTGATTACGTTGATAAAAACCCACCACCCTTATCAAACCCCTGAACTACTGGTGCTGCCCGTACTGGGCGGGGATGCGGATTATTTGTCATGGCTCAACGCCTCTTTACGCTGATTTTCCTGGCGCTGCTGCTCGGCTTCCCGCCGGCGCCGGCTTCGGCCGCTCTGTTCGGCGGCAACGCCGCCCCGGCTTTCGTCAAGGCCGATGAGGCGTTCGCCTTTGATTTCCAGCGGCACGGCACCGATATCCGCCTGAATTGGCGGATTCGTCCGGGTTATTATCTTTATCGCCAACAGATCAAGCTCGAACCGGTGGATGCGGTGCTGGGCAAGGTGGTCATGCCCGCCGGCGGCAATCACCACGATGAGTTCTTCGGCGATACCGAGATTTACCGGAACACATTGCAGATTGGCATCCCCTTGCTGCACGCGGCCGAAGGAGCCACGCTGCGGGTCACCTATCAGGGCTGCGCCGATGCCGGGTTCTGCTACCCTCCCGAAACCCGCACCGTTCCCCTGCCCATCGCCTCGGGGGACATGTTCGCTTCACTCGCCCCCGCCGGGACCGTTTCACCGGCGCCGGCGACCGCCGCCGCCTCGCCCTTTTCGCTGTGGTGGGCGCTGCTGATAGGTATCGGCATTGCCTTTACCCCCTGCGTGCTGCCCATGTACCCGCTGATTTCCGGTATTATCCTCGGCGGCAATCGGGCGTCCCTCAGCACCGGCCGGGTGCTGCTATTGTCCCTGGTCTATGTCCAGGGCATGGCCATTACCTATACCCTGCTGGGCATCGCCGTGGCGGCGGCGGGATTGCCGCTACAGGCGGCATTACAGCAGCCGGCGGTGCTGATTGTCCTCTCGGCGCTGTTTATCGCCCTGGCGCTCTCCATGTTCGGTCTGTTCACGTTGCAACTACCCTCCTCGGTGCAAACGCGCCTGACCCTTTGGAGCAACCGGCAACGGTCCGGCTCGCCCTGGGGGGTATTTGTCATGGGCGCGCTGGCGGCGCTGTTTTGCTCCCCCTGCACCACCGCTCCCCTCAGCGCGATATTGCTGTATATTGCCCAGAGCGGCAATCTCCTGATGGGCGGCTCCACGCTGTATCTTTATGCCCTGGGCATGGGCATTCCGCTGATCCTGGCGGCGTTGTTCGGCCACAGACTGCTGCCCCGCGGCGGCGCCTGGATGAAACAGGTTAAAGAAGGGCTTGGTTTTGTTATCCTGGCCCTGCCGATCTTTCTGCTGGAGCGTATGCTGGGGGACCGGTGGGGCGACCGGCTATGGAGCCTGCTGGCGGTGGCGTTTTTCGGCTGGGGGTTTTTACTGAGCCTCAAAGGCGCCTATCGCGGCAGCCGCATCGTGCAAATCGCCCTGCTGGCCGTTATGCTGGTAGCGGTGCGGCCCTTGCAGGACTGGGCGTTTCCCGCCGAACGGGGCGCCGGCGCCGAGGCAAATCTTGCCCCTGCGCCGGGATTTAACCGGATCGGCACGCTGGATGAATTGACCCGCGAGGTCAATAACCCCGCCGGCAAACCGGTTATGCTGGATTTTTATGCCGACTGGTGCGTGGCCTGCAAAGAATTTGAGAAATACACCTTTAACGCCGCCGGGGTACGGCAGGCCATGGACAGGATGACGCTGCTCCAGGCGGACGTCACGGCCAATACCCAGGAACATGCCGCACTGTTGAAGCAGCTGCGGGTCCTGGGTTTACCGACCATTATGTTTTTTGACGCCCAGGGACGGGAAATCCCCGATTCCCGGGTGACGGGCTTTATGGACGCGGCGGAGTTTCAGCGGCACTTACAGAAAATTATCCCGTAAACGACCTGTTTCAACGGGACCAGCCAGCTTTCCGGAGGCTTTTATATGGAGGCATCTATGCAACGTGAACACGTCCTGAATCGCGCGTTAAACCTGCTGGAGCAAAAAGGGTTTACCCGTGTAACGCTTGAGATGCTGGCGGATGAGCTTTCCATCCCGGTTGCGCAGCTCCAGCAGTTCTGGCCCGAACGCGAGGCTTTACACTATGACTGCCTGCGTTATCACGCCGATCAGATCGACAGCTGGCGCAGTAAAGTCCTGCTGGACAATACCTTAGACCCGCAGCAGAAGCTGCTGGCGCGTTACCGGATTCTGGACGAGCAGGTACGCCAGCAGCGTTATCCCGGCTGCCTGTTTGTGGCCGCCTGCACGTTTTACCCCGCCGCCGACCACCCGATTCACCAACTGGCCGAGCAGCAAAAACAGGCCTCCTTTACTTACACACACGCGCTACTGACCCAGCTGGAAGCCGACGACGCCACCATGGTCGCCCATCAAATGGAGCTGATTCTGGAAGGCTGCCTGAGCAAATTACTGGTTAAACACCAATTGCAGGATGTGGCCATCGCAAGACGCCTGGCGGAGGATATTCTACGCTTGGCGCTATGCCGTAAAAACGGCGCGCTGGCATGAAGCAGCACGCAAATTTGCCTGAAAAGAGAGCAATTAAGCGGGATTTAAGGTGAAACCGCCATAAACACATTGACGAAATGCGGTCAATACGGTTTAATGCGGCCCGTTGCCCGGATAGCTCAGTCGGTAGAGCAGGGGATTGAAAATCCCCGTGTCCTTGGTTCGATTCCGAGTCCGGGCACCACCATTTCTTTTTTATGCTTTCTTATGAATCCCTATATATCTTAAATTCAATAGGTTAGCGTAAAAACCCTTTCCGATACGTTTTGATTTATCCCTAGGTATCCGGAAAATGTGGGGTCAAATTGCGGGTCATTCAGTTCGATGAATGGAGTGACCCTCACATGGCTCTGACTGACAGCAAAATCCGCGCTGCAAAAACCTTCGTAAAATCCTACAAAATCACCGATGCCCACGGTCTGTATCTACTGGTATCAACCAGCGGCTCGCGTCTGTGGTATTTCCGCTACAGCTTCGGCGGCAAAGAATCCCGTCTGGCCTTTGGCCCCTATCCTCAGACTACACTGGCGGAAGCACGCGAAAAGCGCGACGCTGCCCGCAAACTGCTGGCCTCCGGCATCTGCCCTTCCCTGCCCCGCGAATCAGAAAAAACCGCTGTAGACGAAACCCGCACCTTTAAACACATTGCTACCTCATGGCACACCAGCAACCTCAGGCTCTGGTCGGCGAGCCACGCGAATAAAATTCTTACCTGCCTGAGGCGCTATGCGTTCCCTGACATTGGCGAAATGGATATCGCGGAGATCGAAACACGGCATCTGGCGCAGCTCATCAAAGCCATCGACGACAAAGGCGTGCATGACGTGGCCGGGAGGATGCGCCAGTACCTGACCAAAATCATGCGTCACGCCGTACAGCAGGGCATCATCAAATACAACCCCGCGTTCGATCTGGGCGGTGTCGTGACGCCGATCGTGGCCCAACATCTTCCCGCGTTGCCGCTGCGACGCTTGCCTGAGCTGCTGGTGAACATAGAAAACTACCAAGGCCGGGTACTGACCCGTTTGGCGCTGGAACTGAATCTGCACGTCTTTCTGCGCTCAAGCGAGTTGCGCTTCGCCCGCTGGGAAGAGTTCGACCTGAAAACACGTATCTGGACGGTGCCCGCGCAGCGCGAAGCCGTAAAGGGCGTGAGATTTTCAGAACGTGGCGCAAAGATGAAAGACGAGCATCTGGTGCCACTATCCAATCAGGCAGTTGCTCTGCTAAAACAGATCAAGGCGCTTAGCGGCGAGTCGGTCTTCGTTTTTCCGGGTGCGCGTGGTCTGGACAAACCTATGAGCGAAAACACCATTAATAAAGCGCTACGCGTAATTGGTTATGACACCAAAACCGAAGTCTGTGGCCACGGGTTCAGAACGATGGCCTGTAGCGCCCTAAACGAGTCAGGGCTATGGTCAAAGGACGCCATTGAGCGACAGATGAGCCATAAGGAGCGAAACGGCGTACGGGCGGCCTATGTGCATAAAGCGGAGCATCTGGAAGCCAGGATGGAGATGATGCAGTGGTGGTCGGATTATCTGGAAGTGAACCGCGAGGAATATGTTGCGCCGTATATTTATGCCCGGCAGCATACATTCGATTGAATGGCCTAAGTAATAATCTGGATTAGCCACCACTGAACCTGGCACATTCTAATAGCCTAGCATGACTAGATTCGACAGGCTGCAGAGAGCGAACAGCGGACATATATTTTTTAGAAACAGCGCGATTTGAAGTTACGCATTAAAGTAAAGATGATCAATTCCAATCTGCCTAACGTCGTCACTGGACATTCTTTCCGAATGTGCTCTTTCGTCCAGGTTAAAAAGCACGATTTGCGCGGTATGAGCGCGATTAACACGGCAGTGATTGGCGCAGGGGCACCAGATGTGGTCTATACACAGAAACGGAGGATATGGCGGGATAACTAGACAGAATTACCGGACTATCCAATGTGGAGCGGGGATTAAACGAATGGCATGAAAAAGGCCGCTGGCGCGGCCTTTATTTACTGATTAAGCATTGGCGGGACAGGTGGAAAGATAGGAACATTTGCTTTCCCTTTTGGCGTAAAGGATTTTGTTCCCAGACTCCAAAGTGAATCTATATTTCTTAAATAAGTAACTACACGGTGATGTTTATCGTTTATTAATCCGCAAACATCCGTTTGGTGGGGATTATCTGGAGGAAAGCTAGGAGAACGATCAAACATTCCAATTTCTACAGGCCAATAATCCCCATAAGTGGATTGATCGCAAATTGTCTGTAATTGTTTTCATAGTTATTTATATCGGGGATGCCCCATAATAGAATTTCGCTGCGACAATTACAGTCAGTGTACCTTTCCGTTCTCCGATAAACTGGATTGGTGAAAGTAATCCAGCCATGTATATATTTTCGATAACATTTATGACTCGTTCATCATGATCCTCATCCCAGATCACGGAAAAATCATGTAGTTGGGGCAAATTAACTGGTGTGCGGTTAACATCAAGCCATTCTACAGTTCTGAATATTGAGTAATGAGTTCCGCGCCCAAGATTGCCAATAGGTTGCTGCTCATCGTATAGACATGAAAGTAAAGTAGAGTATTGATGTATCTGCTGTTGCATGGCAATGTTCTCCGATTTCGTCAGATTAGGTGGTTTTCGCTCCACTATGAGTAAGCTTTCGGCTAGCTCATGGTTCATTTTCGACTCTAACATACCTGTGTTTTTTATCAATAGATTATTTTGAGAAAATAACCAGAGTGTCCAATGTGGTACAGGAATTAAACGAGGGATCGAGTAGGAGGCGGGATTACTCCCGCCGTCCTCTCACACCACCGTACGTACGGTTCCGTATACGGCGGTTCATTTACAACACTGGAACTGCCTGTGCAACTCCAGCAGCGATAACTGACCTGCACGATCGAAGAGTTTCTTCGGCAGCGCTTGGTTCATATGACTTGCCCCCGCGTTCCACCAGGGTCCGCGCTGGTTCGTCGCCGATATCCACGCCCTTTCTTCGCTCAGGCCGCCTTTCATCAGCATCCTTGCCCGTTTGTATGGCCTTTTCCAATGCCGCCACAGCAGACAACGCAGCTTACGGCGGACCCAGCCGTCCAGTTCTTCCAGTATCCCTTTGACTTCGGTCAGCCGGAAGTAACTTATCCAACCTCGCAGCACCGGAGCAAGCCCGTCGATAACCGCTTTCAGCGCTTTTGAACTGTTTCCCGTCGTCAGGCTGCGGATTTTCTCCTTCAGCCTGGACACGCTGCTCGCCGCTATCTTCAGTTTTGCCTGCTTGTGCCACGTCAGGCTATATCCCAGGAACTTGCGCTCCCAGGGCCTGGCCACCGCGCTTTTATCTCGGTTCACCGTCAACCGCAGGTGCTTTTCCAGATACCGGCTTATCGAGTTCATCGCCTGTTCTCCCGCCTTGCGGCTGCTCACGTAGATATTACAGTCATCCGCATAACGGCAGAACCGGTGGCCCTGCGCTCCAGTTCACGGTCAAGGTCGGTCAGCAGCAGGTTGAGAGCAACGGCGATAACGGGCTGCCTTGCGGCATCCCTTCCCGCCGTTTTGTCACCACTTTGCCGCTGACCATGTCCGCTTCCAGATAACGCCTGATGAGCCTGAGCAGTCTGACGTCTTTGATTTTGCGGCTTAGCCTCGACATCATGATGTCGTGGTTAACCCGGTCAAAGAACTTCTCCAGATCCATGTCCACCACCCAGCGCCGGCCGCCTTGCACGTAGGCTTGTGCTTGTCGCACCGCCTGCCACGCATTGCGGCCCGGTCTGAAGCCGTAGCTGGATTCGGAGAACTCAGGTTCATAATAGGGGTAAGGTGTTGCTGGATGGCCTGCTGGATAAGCCGGTCCACCACCGTGGGGATACCCAGGACCCTGACTCCGCCGTTAGGCTTGGGCAGTTCGACCCGGCGTATCGCCTGCGGCAGGTAGCTTCCGTCCAGCAGGGCCGCTTTCACCGTCGGCCAGTGCCATTTCAGCCAGTCTTTAAGTTCGCCGACGCCCAGATTATCGACCCTGCTGCGCCTTTATTCTCAAGAACCCGCTGATAGGCCAGCATCAGGTTGCCGCGTGTTATCACCGCCTCGATTGACAACGGTTGTTCCGCTTTCGTTTGCTCAGCTTTCGCCGTGGGTATTTCAGCACCCGTGTCAGGCCCTTGCGAATACTGTTCGCTTCCTCCTGTCCGGGCCGCAGTGTCCTGCGCTTGTGCCTCATCAATACCCATCGAGATAACCTGTCCTAATCACGGTTGTAAATGTTCGGCCCTTCACGATACCGGTTTTGCACCGCTACTATGGCCTCGGCTGACTTCTGTACATTCATCCCGTCGCCTCTCGACGCCCGGTAGCACCAAGGCAGACGTACAGACCTCCGGGTAATTCGCGCGACCTTCATGCTTATACCTGTCGACTCTACGTAACAGCGTTCCGTGCAAGTATCGGGCTTTGACGATATGTGCCGCCTTACCCGCTGTCACGCCTAAGTCGCTTCCTGTTCGTCAGGCCAGCATTTTGCCTTCGGCTTCCTTCAGATCCCGCCTCGCGGTGGGCACCCTTGCCGTTCGGCTAGCACTTCCCCTTGCCGGGTGTGCAAAGGACTTTCACCTCCAAGTCGCCCCTTGACCACCACGGTCCAGGGACAGCGCCCGTCAAGGCGCTACGCGCCATGCCCGGCGCACACATGAAAAAGACCGCTGGTGCGGCCTTCTCCATGAATTAGAGTAACTTACCTAACATATCAGTTGCACGTTGATGGTGTGTAAACAATATGGCCTGTAAATCAAGCTGAAACTTGCTCGGCGCACGTAGCGTCGCGTGTTTTTCAAGCGCATCAACGTAAAACTGCTGAAGCGCTTTCAAATGAGAAATATTCATCATATCTCTCCTTAATTGCAGTTCACGACCGACAATGGATAAGCGAGCGTAAAACAGGCTACGCCAAGAGGACGTGCCTACATTCATTATACCCGAAAAAAAATTCTTGTTTCACTTTTGTCAACATACCAGCAGTTTGCAAGCATTTCAGCGACCGCGACGGTACTTAGATGCAGGATTTTGCCAGCTGTTATTCAGTGGACCATGCAGCTGCAGTTGGATGAATGCCAGCAATGAACAGAATGACTGTAACATCCAGTCAGTAACAGTGAGAACGGCGGGGATTAATTGCAATCAATGTAAAGGCTGATTTTTAGCCAAGGAAGCGTGATCCACAGTTTCCCGCTTTCCATTGTGCCATGCCGATATTCTACCCCCTTCCCGGCTACGGCATATCTATATTTTAGTAAAGGGGTGTTTAAAACAGTCTGACTGGGTTTGTCACTCAAAGAATCGCCCCCGTCGATCACAAGAGTGCTTTCTCCGGCAACCAGTTCGCCGTCACTATATTGCTTCATTTTGCAGTATTCAGCAGATTGCGAAGTGCCTGTATAGGCGAGAAATGCCGTCAGGAAAACTACCTTCTACATATAAACCGTCCATATAAAAATCTGATCATAAAAATGATGGACAGAATTCCTAAGACGTCCAAGAGCACACAGTTTAATGCCAAAAAGTGAACAGTTGAACGTCTGCTCCTGGCACTGAACTGCCTGTCAGAGCTGCTTGGCATCAGATCCGACGATACCGGCAATTCGGTTTTACGGGAAGTTTACCGAATTGCATCTGCCGACAGTGTTAAGCATCAGGCAACATAGGAGTTGTCAGCTTAATGCTGTAAAAATGTACAGGCAAATCTGAATGTCGGCTAGGAGCGATGAAGCGGAAATGGGAGCTTGGGTAGTTTTAACCATCGATCTCATCACATTCACTCAATTATGCTTGCTCAACAATTGAATCAGTCATAGATTTTGGAAAGTCATAAACTTCCAGGGGAATGTGGAATATTTTAGCGATAAAGAGAAAGGTTCTGTACCGAGAACCAACAATGATGTCTCTATGACCGTCTGGACCGGGCTTGTCTCGTACATCAATGTTCTGGTAAATAAGGGCTACTTTGGGAAACACTTTCCAGAAGAATGTCCTGACGGACAAGGGTGTATTGGTACAAATGAAGATACTTTCAAAGCTGCACTACAGGCGGAAATACCAAATTTAGGATGGCCATTGGGAGTCGATCCTGAAGATGAAGGTCGGTATGGCTACAGGTCAAGAACACAAGTTACGTTCATTCCAGACTATCTGGACGTTATGGATTTACTTCAATTTTGCTATAAGCATATTGCCCTTCCTATAGAAGGCAATGATTACCACTCGTACTACCGTCACACTCATATTGACGATTTTGATGTTGATGCTGGCAGAAATGAATTTCACGAAAAGTTAATGTCATTTTGCCCGAAATAGTATGGCCTACGAGCTTCAGAAATCAGGAGGAATTATCCGGCTTCTTAGCCCTGAATTAGTTCAAATGATGTCCAGCGTGAATGTTCCTGCGGAAGTTGAGCTAAAGAAAATACTTGCTCGCGCAAATGCTAAAATCGTTAATTTTGATGTTCAGATTCGCTATGACGCTGTGAAAGAGCTCTGGGACTTCTGGGAGCGACTGAAAAGTGTACAAAACCCATCAAATAAGAAAATATCAGCTACACAGTTACTTGATGATGCAACCGATACACCTGAATTTCGGAATATTTTGGAAGCTGAAGCTAAATATTTGACCGACATTGGTAACCAATATTTTATACGTCACGCCGAAATGAATCAGGTGAAAATTCAAGAGAGCGATCATATTGAGTACCTATATCATCGCATGTTTAGTTTAATTCATCTGCTCATGAAAAGTTTTACCCATTAACTGGCCTGATTCCTATATTTAAGGAACAAAGGTACTAGAAACGTCCACTTTTGGCACAGTGCCGACTGTCAAATTAGATTTAAATTCGTAATTTGCAACTGTCAGATCGAGTATGAGTCACTAGAAACAATCCATTGATCAAAAGCAGATTCTGATGAAAGAGATCTCCCTTTTTGCTTCTTGAACAATTTGCCTGTGTAAATATTTTTTTTAAATCATTCAGTTATTGAGTTCAATTTTTATTTTGGCAGAACGCACCGTACGATGCATTTTACCGAAAGGTCAGCACTTCCTGCGTTTCGGACGCTGCACGAAGTGTACGCAGACCGATAAGCACGATCATCACCATGACGAGCCCCGCGAAAATGGGCACGCCGAAGCCTGCTCGTGCGCCAAAGGCGTCGATAATCCGGCCCGAAAGCGCGCTGCCGAGCGCAACGCCAATACTGATGCCGGTCGTCATCCATGTCAGTCCTTCAGTGAGCTTGGACGGTGGAACAATGATGGTGCCAAGATTCATGACGACGACCATGGTCGGCGCGAAGGATAAGCTTGCCACAAAGACCATTCCTGTCATGATATAAACGTCCGGTGAGAGAATGGGCAATATCGCTGTTACTGCCGTGACCAGTATCCCTATAAGGAACTGCCTCTCAAGCGGTAAGGTAATCCTGAACGCGCCGAAAGCCAGGCCGGAGATAACAGAGCCGAGCGCGTAGGCGGCAAGGATGAAACTGGCGGCCGATGGCCAATGTTGTGCGTTGGCGAAGGCCACGACGGCCACATCGATTGAACCTCCAATCACGCCCATCGCCATAAGCGCCAGAAAGATGATACGAAGACCGGGGATACGCAAAGTCGAGCTTCCGATCCCCCTGCCGCTGCTGACCACCTTCGGCTCCGTCTGCCGTTGCAAAAGAAAGGCGGTCATGCCAATCACCAGTAACAAGACGGCAGCAAGAGGTCCTGCTTCGGCAAAGACGCTCGTGCTCAAGGCAATAGCCAGTACTGGGCCAACAATATAGGACAGCTCTGTTAGAGCGGTATCGAGGGAAAAGGCCGTGTGCAATTGTGGCTTGCCTCGAAAAAGCTCTGTCCAGCGCGCCCTTATCATGGCCGGCATGTTCGGCATTGTGCCGGCCAGTGCAGCAAGAATAAAAAGGAATGGAGCAGTGACTTTCATATAGGCTGCAATCAGCAGCGCCAGCAGCATGACAATGCTGAAGGCGGTAATAACCGGAAGAACTCTGCTCTGGCCGTGCCGGTCAACGAATTTTGACACGTGCGGGCCGATAAGCGCGTTTGCTAACGTGAATGTGGCTGCGACCGATCCCGCCAGCCAATAAAGGCCACGCTGCTCCGCCAACATGGTAATGATGCCGATGCCGATCATCGCCTGTGGCAGGCGCACAATAAAACTCGCGAACACCAATCCCATCACTCCAGGGGTTGTCAGCATTTCGCGATAGGGATTAGCCATGATATCTCCAATTTGTATTCCGGCGCCGGTTCACATTCCGCTGATATGTCGATTTATGGCATCATTTTGAGCAACGCCTAAATTTTACCTATGGTCTTCTTTTGAAAAGTAATTTACCACTATAACATTATGTTATTTGAATCCATTTCTGGATATATTTCCCGCTGCTGGCAGCGGGGGGTCTATTTACGAACCATATTAAATGGGTAGCACCGGCGCCCCTTATGAGTAAGTGAACGGCGCGCGCAATGCTCACTCCCAATCACCAATGAGTTTTGAGAGAGCGCGATTGAATGCCTCAGCCAGTTGCTTACGATGGTCGATGTCAGTCATCATCGATAGATGTCCACCGGGAATTGAAACAGAATGAATATCCAAATCAGGTAATGCATCTTTCCATCCACCGACCATATCAATCGGCGGCAGATTAACGTTCTCGCAATCGGCCGCGTAAAACTGATAGAGCGGGATCTGAATCGGCAATCGCATTGGCTTATAGCCACCCGCAAGTTGTGCGAAGTGATAAATTGATCTCCATTTAGCGGTGTCCAGCAAGAGGTCTGCATTAGAATCATAGCCCCTTAGACCCTGCGCTTTTTTTATCAGTTCTTCAAATTCGGTATCATCAATATCCTTAATTAAAATATCTAATTTATGGCGCTCAGCTTCGGAAGCCATTGCTTTCGCATGTGCAATAAAATCCAGTTTAATGTTTTGATTTTTGTATGTTAACTTATTGGGCGCGGGTACATCAATGAAACCTAAAACTCAACGTAGGCGTCCTTATCCATAAGCGAATGGGCGAGGGCATAAGCGAGTATCCCGCCTGAAGAATACCCGGCGATTCTATAGGGGCCGTTGGGCTGAATTGTCTGGATGACGGGAAGCATTCTCTCAGCCATAGTTTCCAGCGTGGGGGGAGAAGGTTCACCAATAGCCGACCACGGCAGCACGTAGATTGGGCAGCTTACACGGAGATATTGCGCCAGAGAAATAACATACGAATAATCACCTAATCCTGAGGGAACAAAAAAGATGGGTGGTTCGGTTCCCCCAAGACGCACCGGGATAGCCCCCGTATGCGGTCCCAATGGAGCCTGTGCGATTTGCAAAGCAAAATTAGCCAATCGCGGGTGTTCAAAAATTTCGTTTAATGAGCAATCAAAACCGCAGTTCCTGATCCTCTGCATCAACTGCAAAGCCATGAGAGAATGACCGCCGAGGGCGAAGAAGTTGTCATGGCGACCGACCCGCTCAACCCCGAGCAACCCAGACCAGAGCGCCGCCAAAGTGTTCTCAATCTCGCCTTGCGGCGCTTCATAGGCCGCATGGGCAAAATCCTCGCCCACTGGCGCAGGTAATGTTCGCCGATCAAGCTTGCCATTGGGCGTCAGGGGTAAACTTTCCATCCGCACGAAGGCTGACGGCACCATATAATCGGGCAGACGCTTACTCAGATAATCACCCCCCCTGTCAGGATAGATGGCATCCCCTACTGAAAATCTAATTGGGGGTAGTGGAGCCTGACATGAAACGTTATTCACCTGAACGTAAAGCTGCTGTTTTGGACAAATTATTACCTCCTCACAACATGACTGTTAGCGCACTTGCACAGCAAGAAGGAATATCGGAAGCTACCCTTTACAACTGGCGTATTCAGGCCAAATTGGAGGGAAAGCCCGTGCCCGGAGCGAATAAAACTACCGAACAATGGTCGACCGAAGCCCGTTTTGCCGTGATCGTGGAAACTGCCACACTCAGTCAAGCCGAGTTAGGCGAATATTGCCGTCGTAAAGGGCTTTATCCAGAACAAATAGCCCAGTGGAAACAAGACTTCCTTCAAACGCCACAACCCGATACCCGGCAGTCGCAAAAACAGGCCCAAAAAGAAATCAAAGGGCTGAAGCGAGAACTGGCCCGAAAGGAAAAAGCCCTGGCGGAGGCGGCCGCGTTGCTGGTGTTGCGAAAAAAGCTCAATGGTTATTACGGGATAGCAGACGAGGACGACTGACGCCAGCGAACGAGCGAGTGCAATTTATCCGGTGGATAGGCGAGGCGACGAGCGCCGGTGCGCGCTTGCTCCCCGCCTGCCGAGAAGTGGGCATCAGCCTGCGCACCTGGCGGCGCTGGAACGGGCAGGCCGAAGACCGCCGGCCTTCGGCGGTGCGCCCACGACCGGCCAATAAGCTGACACTCGCCGAAGAACATCAAATACTGGCCGTGTCACGAGCCGGAGTATGCCAGTTTGCCGCCAGCGCAAATCGTGCCACGTCTGGCGGACACAGGGGTCTATCTAGCCAGCGAATCGACGTTTTACCGGATCCTGCGGCGCCACGGTCAGGTGCATCATCGAGGGCGTAGCCGGGCACCGCTGAAGGTCAATAAACCGACCAGCTATCAGGCGCTTGCGCCCCGCCACGTGTGGACATGGGACATCACCTGGCTCGCGTCACGAGTCCGTGGCCGGTATTTTTATCTGTATCTGATAGAAGATATCTTTAGCCGGAAAATCGTCGGTTACGAGGTTCACGAAGAAGAAAATGGTGACCAGGCCGCCGCCCTGCTGCAGCGTACCGTGCTGCGTGAACAGTGCTACCGGCAACCTTTGGTGCTGCACGCCGATAATGGGGCGCCGATGAAATCCCAAACGCTGAAAGCAAAGCTGGAAGAACTGCAGATCACCGGTTCGCACAGCCGGCCGCGGGTCAGCAACGACAATCCGTATGTAGAATCGCTGTTCAGAACGCTGAAATATGTTCCAGCGTGGCCGTCATCGGGCTTCCTGGACCTAAATGAGGCAAGACAGTGGGTTGAGTGTTTTAGCCGATGGTACAACGAAGAGCACCGGCATAGCGCTATCGGTTATGTGACGCCGGAACAACGCCATCAGGGGCATGACATTGCCCTGTTGGCAAACCGAAAAGCCTTGTATGAATCAGCCCAAAGGGCCAACCCGGAACGATGGTCAAAACACTGTCGCCAATGGCAACGTGTCGAAGTGGTGATGTTGAATCCGGATAAGCCGGAAACAGCGCTGGAAAATGCAGCATAAAAAATGACTAAGGGTGCCAACATCCTTGACAGCCGCCGATCACGCATCACCCCCGCTATCGTTAAGCCCGTCGACGTGGAAACTTCATTTACCGAGACATCAGGTTGAGTCACGATATAAGCGACCAGCCGCTTGTCGGTATCTGCGCCTTGCGCCACCACAACTGCCTCGCGAATGGAGGGATGCTCAGCCAATCTGGCCGCAATCTCATCCGGCTCAATCCGGAAACCCCGGATCTTGACCTGGTCGTCATTGCGTCCTACGAATACCACGTTCCCGTTTGGAAGATAACGGGCCAAATCACCTGTCTTAAACATCCGCGCATCAGGTATGCCGGCAAAGGGATCGGGCACGAAACGTTCTGCCGTCAGTTCAGGGCGGTTCAGATATCCGCGCGCAACACCCGCTCCCCCAATATACATCTCACCCACCACTCCTAATGGAACCGGCTGGCCATATGCGTCCAGAAGGTAAATACGCGTGTTTAAAATGGGACGGCCGATCGGGACTGGGTCAAGTTCATCAGATATACAATGATGGACCGTAGCCCAGACTGTCGTCTCAGTAGGACCATACTCGTTAAATAGTTCAACAGAAGTAGAGTCTGATGTCGCTTCTCGAATGAGCTTCGCAGGACATAACTCCCCTGCTACGATCACCTGGCGTAGTTGTCCATATCCATGTTGGGCAACCTGCGGCAATACTAACCGAGCGAGAGAAGGCACAAGCAGCACGGATGTAATTTTATTTTCAATCAATAGATTGCTAATAATATTTTGATCTACTGCTGCTTTACTGTTTGGTAAACATAAGGCCCCTCCCGTCGTCAAAGTCCCGAAAATGCCGGCTACGGAGCTGTCAAACGCCATAGATGACAATAGCAAGAATCGAGCATCACACTTCGTCTTATAAACATAGGTTCTCGCCAATGTCGATGCTATTAATCCGCGATGTTCGACCATAACCCCCTTAGGTTGTCCGGTTGAACCTGAGGTATAGATGATATAGGCAAGGTTGCGGGGAGTGAGACTGCGAACCCAGGGATTAGTCTCACACTCCGCCACCGCCCTTGACCACGTCTCATTAGGGTCAAGCACGGTATAAGCCAGTAGCGCCTCACCCAGCACCTTGCGTCCTGCCGCATCGGCCAGCACTAGGGCCGGGGCAGCGTCGGCAAGAATGTAAGCAAGCCGTTCGCCCGGATAGGCCGGATCGAGCGGCACATAGGCCCCACCCGCCTTTAAGATCGCCATGAGACCAACAACCATGGCCGGGGATCGCGCCACACAGATGGCCACCCGCTGGTCTGGGCCCACGCCCAGGTCGATTAGACGGTGCGCAAGCTGATTGGCCTTAGCATTGAGCTCGCCATAACTGAGCGTCGCATCCTCAAAGATCAATGCCGTCGCTTCGGGGCAAAGCGCCACTTGCTCCTCGAATAAGTGATGAATGCACAGATGATCCGGGTAGGACGCCTCTGCCGCGTTCCACGTTTTGAGCAACAAGGTGCGCTCAGACACAGGAAGAATGTCAAGCAGTTGTACTGGTCGGTCAGGCGAGTGCGCCAAGGTCTCCGCCAGGCTTTCCAGCGCCCGCTCCATATAGCAACACACCCGGTCGGGATCGAGCGACGTGACCACTTGCGTCGTCAGCTCAAGCGCCTGGCCAAAATCATCCACGGACATTGTGAACGGATAATTGGTCCGCTCCTGTTCACCTAAGAACTCAATGCCTGTCATCTGATCCATTATTTGGCCGACGTTGCCTTCGACCGATAAGTCATTATGGCGATAATTGAGCAACGCACTGAACAGTGGCATGCCTGCCGCCACCCCACTGCACCTTTGCGCCAGCGCCAACGAGGCATGTTCGTGGGCCAGCAACTCTGCCAGTCGAGCATGCGCCTGTTGGACACTCTGTGCAGTACCGATATCGCCGATGTCAAACCGGATCGGCAGCGTATTGATGAATAGCCCCATGGCTCTGTCTGCCCCTTGGCCCGCTTGCATGCGCCCAAACAACACGGTACCAAACACCACATGCTCCTGGCCGCTGGTCCGCGCCAGCACCTGCGCAAAGGCCACATGACACAGGCTTGCCAGGCTCACATTCAACCGTCTCGCCTGCGCTCGCAGCCGATCATTCAATTCGGTCGACACCATCCGATGGGCTTCGCCCACCTGAGCGCCGTCCCGATGTACTTCCGCCAGCCCAAATGGCAGCGTCGGCTCGTCTACCTCTCCCAGCATGGTTTTAAAGAAACGTTCGTGCTCATCCACACTTGTTCCCAGACGCGCCTGGGCAATCAGATTGCGGAACGGCTCAGGAGATGGCAGCATCTCGCCTTTTTTGGCAAAGAAAGCCTGCACTTCCCTATAAAAAAGTTGCAATGAAGAAGCATCATCAATCAAATGATGCAGCAACTGCAACAGAATGAAGCGTTCCTTGATAGGATCATGAACAACAACAAACTGCAGCACCGGCGCCTGTGTCAGATCAATGCGATGGCGGCGTGGGTCAAATCGTTGGGAAAGTTGTTCGATGAAAGGCCCATCTGCGGGGTCGAGAATAAGCTCGGTGACAGAGAGCGGAGCCTTTCGCCATACAACTTGCGCTGGACTAGATAACCCCTCCCAGACAAAGGCGGTACGCAGGATGTCATTGCGATCCACAACCCGTTGAACTGCCCCTAAATAACGATCCAACGTCGTACGGTCAACAAAGGCCATCTGGGCAATCAGCAGATAGGGGTCACCCTCCTTCGCCAGCAGGTGATGGAATAAGATACCGTCTTGCAAGGGTGAGAGCGCATAGATATCCTGGATGTTGGCCACACCGCCAGGAACCTGTGACACAATCCGGTCGATTTCAGTTTGATTGAGTTCAATCAGCGGCAGCAGTTCAGGGGTAATCTGAACCGTGTCCGGCTCGATTATATTTGGCGGTACCGCCACCTCGCGGTGTAGGTCAAGTGTGCTGGACAAGGCCGACAACACCGGCGTACGAAACAAATCACGGACGGCAAGGCTCAGACCGAGACGTCGCAACCGCTCAATCAACTGCACGCCCATGAGCGAATGGCCGCCAAGCGCGAAGAAGTTGTCATGGCGACCCACCCGCTCTATACCAAGCAGCTCCGACCAGAGCGCCGCCATGAGAGTCTCATTCTCGCCTTGCGGCGCCTCATAGGCCGCATGGGCAAAGTCCTCTTCCTTTGGCGCAGGCAACGCCCTCCGATCAAGCTTGCCATTGGGTGTATGCGGTAAGTTTTCCAACCGTACAAAGGCAGACGGCACCATGTAATCGGGGAGACGCACGCCCAGATAATCACGCAGCGCTCCCGCAAGCGCTAAACTTGCCTCAGAACCCGCCGTTTTAGACGTTGAGATATCATTTCCCGAGATCTCTGGCTGAGTTACCACATAAGCGACCAGCCGCTTGTCGGTACCCGAGCCTTGCGCCACCACAATCGCCTCGCGAATGCAGGGATGCTCGGCCAATCTGGCCGCAATCTCACCCGGTTCAATCCGGAACCCCCGGATCTTGACCTGGTCGTCATTGCGGCCAACAAATACCAAGTTCCCGTCCGGCAAATAACGGGCCAAATCCCCTGACTTGAACATCCGCGCGTCGGGCTTGCCGGCGAAGGGATCGGGCAGGAAACGCTCTGCCGTCAGTTCGGGGCGGTTCAGATATCCGCGCGCAACACCCGCTCCTCCAACATACATCTCACCCACCGCCCCCAGCGGGACAGGCTGGCCATGCGCGTCCAGAAGATAAACCGTTAAATCCGGCAGGCGTTTGCCAATCACGCTGCGGGCATGTTGGATATCGGATGACGCGAGGGGGTAATAGGTCACATGGACTGTGGTTTCCGTGATCCCGTACATGTTGACCAATTGCGGCGCGGACTCGCCACGCACCGCATACCAGTCGCGCAGGGTAGCCGGCTGTAGCGCTTCTCCGCCAAAGATGACATAGCGCAGCCGGTCCGTTGACGGTTGCAAATATTCGATCAAGGCCTTGAAGGCGCTCGGCGTCTGATTCAAGACGGTGACGCCTTGCTCACAGACTAGCTGGTAAAACGCCTGGGGCGACCGGGCAACGGCATGCGGAACCAACACCAGCTTGCTGCCATACCGCAGGGCGCCCCACAACTCCCATACCGAGAAGTCAAAGGCAAACGAATGGAACAGGCACCAGACGTCACTGGCCTCAAAGCGATAGGCGGGGTGCGTCGTGTCGAACAGACGCACAACCTGTGCATGTTCGACCATGACCCCTTTAGGCTGTCCGGTTGAACCCGAGGTATAGATGATATAGGCAAGGTTGTTGGGCGTGAGGCTGCGAACCCGGGGATTGGTCTCAGACCCCGTCCCCTCACCTGCCGGGGTCTCATTGGGATCGAGAACGGTATAGGCTTGCAACACTCCTCCCAGCGCCCGGCGCCCGGCCGCATCGGCCAGCACCAGGACCGGTGTCAACATCGTGAAGTGGTGGCCCCTTTTCAACGTTTCCGTTGTCCACTGTTTATCGTTTTAACGTCCGCTCATTATCGCGTCATCTGACGCACTCTTTGCCGATAACATTCCTGCCTTGCGTTTATCTTTCAGCCGGTAACTTTGCCCCTTTATATTGACCGTGGTTGAGTGGTGCAGTAAGCGGTCCAGGATCGCCGATGCCAGCACGTTATCGCCGAACACTTCTCCCCAGTCCACGAAGCTTTTATTCGAGGTCAGTATGATGCTCGCTTTTTCATAACGCCGATTCAGTAGCCGGAAGAACAGGCTCGCCTCTTCCCGCGTCATCGGCAGATAGCCGATTTCATCCAGGATCAACACCCGGCTATAGCTTAACAGTTGGATCTGCCTCTCCAGGCGGTTTTCTTGTTTGGCCTTGAGCAGCGTTGCCATCAGTTTATCCAGCGGCGTGAACAGCACCCGGTGACCGCCATCCGCTGCTTTGACGCCCAGGGCCACCGCCAGATGGGTTTTCCCCACCCCCGGCGGACCCAGCAAGATAACATTTTCATTGCGCTCCACGAACGCCAGTCCCGCCAACTCGCGGATCACTTTGCGATCTATTCCCGGCTGGAAGGTGAAGTCGAACTGCTCCAGCGTTTTTATCCAGGGTAACCGGGCCTGCTTGAGCCGTGATTCCAGGCCCCGGCTACGGCGCCCGTTCCATTCCTGTGACAAGGCGCGGATCAAGAACTCCCGGTAGTTCAGTTCTTCTTTCGTGGCCTGCTCCAGCAGGTTTTCCACCGCGCCGCTCAGATGGTCCATTTTCAGCCGGGTCAGTAGGTTTTCCAGTTCGTTCATCACTGTAGTCCCTCATAGGCATCCAGCGGTCGTTGCTCTACCTGGCAGGTCCGCTGCCACAGCGCCTGGTGATGTTCCGGCACCGTCTGCCATCCGGCGGTGGCCGGTGACAACGGATGGCGGGCGATAAGCTCGTCATTGCCGTAGACGCGTAACTCGTCGTCCAGGGTAATGCGTACCGTAACCTGGCGCCCGCACCAGGCTTCGGGCAGGCTGTAGCGGTTGCCCCGCACGTCGATGTAGCCATCCCAGGCCGCTTGGCGGATATCGTGATAACTCGTATCGAACGGACCGGCGGGCAACGGTTGCAGGGCGGTTTTTTCCGCCTCGAACCGTTCTGCCGGTGTCTGATGGAACTGGCGCAGGTCGCGTTGATCGGCCTCTTGCGCCAGCCACTGGGTCAGGAGCTGATTGACGTGCGCAAAACTGTCGAACCGGCGATAGTGAACGAAGAAGTTGTGTTTCACATAACCCACCATGCGCTCCACTTTCCCTTTGGTCCTGGGCCGGTGAGGCCGGCAGGCGCGGGGGATAAAGCCGTAGTGCTTCGCCAGCGACTGGAAGCCGGCGTTGAAGATAACCTCGCCGGTATTATCGTGTTTGAGCACCGCCGCCTTCTGGTTATCAACCAGCACGGTTTTCACGCAGCCGCCGAAGTAACCGAACGCCTGCACCAGCGATTCGTAAGTGTGCTCCGCATCCTGGCAGGGCGCGGCGAAGACATGAAAGCGGCGCGAGTAGCCCAGCGTATTGACGGCGAAGTTGATTTTACATGGCCAGGCCCGCCACTTCTGCTTCCACTTCACCCCAGTCGTGCTGCAACTGATAACCGGGCTGCGTTTCGAAGCGGACGGTTTCACGACCATGCCGGAGTCGGCGTTTGGGCTGGATATATTCCCGCAGCACGGTGGTCCCGCCACCATAGCCTTGCGCCTTGATTTCCTGGAAAATCACTTGCGCGTTCCAGACATGTTCACTCAGGCGCATATCGATAAAAGCCATGTAAGGTTCAAGTTTGCTCATACGCCGTCGTGAAGACGTCCGGCGAGGACGTTCAGGCTCGGACAGGTGCCGCCTGACCGTGCGTTCTGAGCAGCCAATCTGACGGGCAATGTCGATAATATAAGCGCCATGAATGCGCATTTGTTTTATCATTAGGTGGTCCTCTCTGCTTAACATGGCGCTTCCTCTTTCGGTGTCGGAACCTTAAAGAAAGACCATGTTGGGTGGAGTGGACAACTTTTCCGATGAATTACGACCTTATATCAGCGATGCCGACACCGGAACAGCATCGGCAAGGATGTAAACAAGCCGCTCGCCCGGATAGGCCGGATCGAGCGGCACATAGGCTCCGCCCGCCTTCAGGATCGCCATAAGGCCCACAATCATGGCCGGAGAGCGCTCGACACAGATGGCTACCCGCTGGTCGGGACCTACCCCCAGGTCGATGAGCCGATGCGCCAGCCGATTGGCCTTGGTATTAAGTTCACTATAAGTGAGCGCCTTATCCTCAAAAACCAGCGCCGTTGCCTCGGGACTACGCGCCACCTGCTCTTCGAATAAATGATGAATGCAAAGATGAGCCGGACGGGTCACATCATGAACGTTCCATGTTTTAAGCAATAAGGTACGCTCAGACCTGTCAAGAAGGCCTACTGCGGAAACGGCTTGCCTGTGATCCCTGATCATCTCAGCGAGGACAGTCTTCAGATAGCCCACCTGCCGCTCAATAGTGTTAGCGTCGAACAGTGCCGTCGCATAACCCAGAGCGCCGACAACCCGATCGTCTGCTTCGGCCAGGTTCAGTTCCAAATCGAACTTAGCCACATTATAGTCTGAACGAACCGGGCAGACTTCAAGGTCGGGTAAAGTCCATTCGCCAGCATCATAGTTCTGCCAGGCAAACACCACCTGAAACAGTGGGGTATGGCTCAATCGTCTGGGGGGCTGCACAATCTCCACCACCTGCTCGAACGGCAGATCCTGGCGATCTTGGGCTTTGAGAGCCCTATCGCGCACCAGAGCAAGCAGGTCGGCCACGCTCGGGTTATCACTGAGATCTACCCGTAGCGCCAACGTATTGACAAAGAAGCCTATTAACGGTTCGATCTCGCGATGGCCCCGGTTGGCACTTGGCGCCCCGATCACAATATCGTCCTGTCCCGACAGACGTGATAGCACCACCGCCCAGGCCGACAACAGCGTCATGAACAGTGTCACGCCATGCTGTTGGCTCAGACGCTTGAGAGCAGTTGTCAACTTACCATCAAGTTCGATGGCAACAGAAGCTCCCACGAAAGACTGCTGCTCAGGCCGTTCACGATCTGTCGGCAGGTCCAGCAGAATCGGAGCATCGGCCAGGGTTTGCTTCCAATAAGCGGCCTGCTCTTCCAACCGTGCACCCGATAACCATTGCCGCTGCCAAGCGGCATAATCCGGATATTGGATCGCAAGAGGCGGCAGCGGACTGGGTTGACCCTTGCTATACGCCGTATAAAGAGTACTTAGCTCAGGCAAAAGTATGCCTAATGACCAGCCATCTGAAATAATATGGTGTTGTGTGAGCAGAAACACATGTTCGTCGACAGATGAAGTGAGTGATTGTGGGGAGCCGAGCTGGACCAGGCAAGCCCGGATTAACGGACCTTTGGCGAGATCGAATGGTGCCCGCGCCTCCTCGTCACAAAGCCGGGCAAGCTCGGCGAGTGAATCCCATCCCTGGTATTGCCTATCAGGCAGGTGAATCCGGCGCAACGGCAAGCCCTGCCCGAGAGCCAGCAGATGTACTTTGGGCTCACCCTTGATATCGACAAAGACCGAGCGCAATACCTCATGGCGGCCCCACAATGTATTAAGTGCCTGCTGCAAAGCTGTCACATTCAGCTGGCCCCGCAACCGCAGAGCCAGGGGGATGTGGTAGGCTTCACTGATTCCACTATCAAGCTGGGCCAGGAACCACAGCCGCTGCTGGGCAAAAGATAGCGGCAAAGGCGCATCCCGGGAGATTATACTGATCGGAACACGCACTACGGCACCGGCGTTGCGTTGATTCTCAATCGCTATAGCCAGTGTCTTGAGCGTTGGCGATGCGAATAAAGTTGCAAACGGCAATTCGACCCCAAAGGATGCAATGCGACTGACCAGCCGCACGGCCATAAGTGAATGGCCGCCAAGGGCAAAGAAGTTGTCATGGCGACCCACCCGCTCTATACCAAGCAGCTCTGACCAGAGCGCCGCCAAAGTGGTCTCAATCTTGCCTTGCGGTGCCTCATAGGCCGCATGGACAAAGTCCTCTTCCTCTGGAGCAGGCAATGCCCGCTGGTCAAGCTTTCCATTGAGCGTCAGGGGCAAACTCTCCAGACGCACAAAAGCAGACGGCATCATATAATCGGGGAGACGCACGCCCAGATAATCTCGCAGCGATCCCGCAAGCGCTAAACCCGCCTCTGAACCCGCCTTTTTAGACGTTGAGATATCATTTCCCGAGATCTCTGGCTGAGTTACCACATAAGCGACCAGCCGCTTGTCGGTACCTGCGCCTTGCGCCACCACAACCGCCTCGCGAATGCAGGGATGCTCGGCCAATCTGGCCGCAATCTCACCCGGTTCAATCCGGAAACCGCGGATCTTGACCTGGTCGTCATTGCGGCCAACGAACACCAAGTTCCCGTCCGGCAGATAACGGGCCAAATCCCCTGACTTGAACATCCGCGCGTCGGGCTTGCCGGCGAAGGGATCGGGCAGGAAACGCTCTGCCGTCAGTTCGGGACGGTTCAGATATCCGCGCGCAACACCCGCGCCGCCGATATGCATCTCACCCACCGCCCCCAGCGGGACAGGCTGGCCATGCGCGTCCAGAAGATAAACCGTTAAATCCGGCAAGCGCTTGCCAATCACGCTACGGGCATGTTGAATATCGGATGACGCGAGGGGGTAATAGGTCACATGCACCGTGGTTTCCGTGATCCCGTACATGTTGACCAATTGCGGCGCAGACTCGCCACGCACGGCATACCAGTCGCGCAGGGTAGCTGGCCGTAGCGCTTCTCCGCCAAAGATGACATAGCGTAGCCGGTCCGTTGACGGTTGCATATATTCGATCAAGGCCTTGAAGGCGCTCGGCGTCTGGTTCAAGACGGTGACGCCTTGCTCACAGACTAGCTGGTAAAACGCCTGGGGCGACCGGGCAACGGCATGCGGAACCAACACCAGCTTGCTGCCATACCGCAGGGCGCCCCACAACTCCCATACCGAGAAATCAAAGGCAAACGAATGGAACAGGCACCAGACGTCACTGGCCTCAAAGCGATAGGCGGGGTGCGTCGTGTCGAACAGACGCACAACCTGTGCATGTTCGACCATGACCCCTTTAGGCTGTCCGGTTGAACCCGAGGTATAGATGATATAGGCAAGGTTGTTGGGCGTGAGGCTGCGAACCCGGGGATTTATCACAGACTCCGTCCCCTCACCTGCCGGGGTCTCATTGGGATCGAGAACGGTATAGGCTTGCAACGCTCCTCCCAGCGCCCGGCGCCCGGCCGCATCGGCCAGCACCAGGACCGGAACAGCATCGGCAAGGATGTAAACAAGCCGCTCGCCCGGATAGGCCGGATCGAGCGGCACATAGGCCCCGCCCGCCTTCAGGATCGCCATAAGGCCCACAATCATGGCCGGAGAGCGCTCGACACAGATTGCCACCCGCTGGTCGGGACCTACCCCCAGATCGATCAGCCGGTGCGCCAGCCGATTGGCCTTGGCATTAAGTTCGCTATAAGTAAGCGCCTTATCCTCCAAGACCAGCGCTGTTGCCTCGGGACTACGCGCCGCCTGCTCCTCGAATAAATGATGAATACACTGATGAGTCTGATAGGACGTCTCTGTCACGTTCCACGTCTTGAACAACAATGTGTCCTCAACCCCGGACAACAAATTGAGGCGCGCCACGGGTAGACTCTTGTCGACGTCCGCACTGCGTGTCAGAATCCGCAAATGCTCACTCATCCGCTCGATGTTTTCGGCGTCTAATCGCTGCTCATCATAAATCCATCTAAAGCGACCCTGTGGATCAATCTGTAGCGTTAAAAGAGCGCCAATGGCTTCTTGGTCACTTGTATCATCCACCATTGCTACGCCAATGCGCCACGGTCTAGACGCTCTCAGCTCGGGTATCTCCCGCAAAACCGGATGCTGGCTCGCCATATCGCTTAAAAAACTCTTGTGTAAGGTCAGTTGTTCTACTTCATCCACAATTTGTTTAATGAAGTTTACAAAGGGACCTTCCCATAAAACCTCGAACTCCATCGGCAAAACCGAGGCCCAGAGAGATGCCATGGTCGATTGTGTAGCTGTATCTACCCGCCGCCAGCCGATTTGCAATCGGGACAGCCCCATAAGGCGCGCCAAGTAAATTGCAAAAGCACCGAGAGCTGTCCACTTTTCTCCCCTTACACCACTGTATTGAAGCGGTCCATGCCATAAGCTTGTGGCCCACTTCGGTGCATTCTGCTCTGCCTGCTCTGACGCCGTTTCATAAGGCAAATATAGCGACTGCAAACGTGTCAGCCGCTCAAACCAGAATGTTTCATTTTTATTTTTCAGGATATTTGATTCAGTCAGTTTCTCACCTGAACGTGTAGCTTCATTGAGATACAAATAATCATCCATAGCATCATCCTGCTCATGGTCGGGTGATAATTTGATAACATAAACAAAAAATAAAGAGTATGACGAATGGTCACAGCTGCAAGGACTTTGTGCGCCGTAAAATGATTTTTACGTTATTAATGATCAAATTCCATGTTTATTATCTGTTCAGAACAACATTGTCAGAAGAATGCTTCAATTAGGTAAAAAGCAATCGATACACTGACATAATATTCGTTATGATCTTTAAATGCTTTTTCTTGTCTATTAGGAATAATGCTATGTTTTACATAATCAAAATACAAAAGAACATATATAAATTATCTATCAGCATATTGCAAAATATGTAACAAATTATATCTTTATAGGCATAAATTTAAAATTACAAAAATTGTAGAAATCGGGATATTCAATGAGAAAGTAGCACTGACAGTCACAATTAAATGTACCTATCGGCATTTATGATATATATTAAAATCTACAATTATAGGAAAAGTGCTTACACTTGAATCTCAAATAAAGATAATACAGTAATGATCGGATTATCTCGATCTGTGCAGGCAGGATTATGTAGCGCCTTATCACTTGAGAAGCCATAAAGCTGTCTGAGGTGATTTCAAGTACTGATGCTAAAAGTAAAAAATTGATTATTTTCTTGTGCGGAAACTACGGACTGAGTCCATAAAATAGCGCCTCGATAAGATCGATAGTCGCCATTATTTAATATCAGCGGCCTTTGACTGTAGTTTGTTTCAGTATTTTGCGTCGCACTGAGAACCTATGCAAAATCGCTGGCGCAAACAGTTGCAAAGAGTGCCCCGGGCCGTAGATGCCAGACCAGAACCCTCGCCCTCCGGGGTTACGCGAAGCTAACCGGGTGCCGGGCCGTACGCCCGCAGTCTGTCAGTTGTCTCGTGTCACGGCAATTAGCCAGTCATTCTTGACCACCAAAGCCAAAGAACTGCACCCGTTGATGCGCTAACATGGGCATCCACTGTTTGCCAAGCTTTCAAATGGTGACGACACAGACTAGGTAAAGATTGCCCTCATACATCAAAACTTTATGGGAAGCTATACCTCTCTGAAGGAAATAGCTGACTTGGCTTTTAACGCCACCAAGCGCTCGAAACGCCAGTGAGAAGGCAGAGTGAACGGTTCAAGCGAAAGCAGATCCTTGACGATCTGCTTTACCTACGTAACCTGGATTTGCATTTGCATTTGCATTTATTGCTCTTTCCAACTGACGCTCCAAGTTCGGATTCTATTCAATAATTTTTATTCTTGCTAACCCTCTTAATAATATTTTTTGTTCATTATCAGCCATAATATGCAATTTCTCATCCACTTGATATAACGCATTACGCAGATCATCAAGAAATGTAGGGTTTTCACTCAGAGAACCAAACAGATTTTTGTCTTACTAAATAGAGCAAGAGGGTCTTCGGAACTAAAGATAACTTCAAAATTAACTTTATTTAAAGCACGATCTTGATATTCGAATATTAAACTACCGCAAACACATTCCTGCATGAATCTGAAATATAGAGCCGGGAATATTAACGTAGCTTCAGGCTTGATTCCTTTATCATAAAGAGCTTTTATAGTTGGTAATAGAAATTCATTTATCTTGGCTATACTATCTGACGAGACCCGTTGATTAGTATCACGAATCGATTTATTACTAAATCTTTTAATGTAACATCACAATAATTTTCTAAATTGATATTAGTTGATGACAAAACTGTCTTAACGTCTTGCAGTATATAATCGCGGACCCATTTCTGAACATCAGGTAGAAGACTTTCATCTACATAATGTTTGCCAAGAAGTGTACCAGCCCATGCAACGCAACTATGGCTAGCATTTAAGACACGAATTTTGCTTCTTCATAAGGTAGGACATCATCAACAAATTGAACTCCCACTTTTCAAGTTTAGGACGTGGAGTGATAAAGTTATCTTCTATTACCCATTGAGAAAATTCCTCACAAGAAACCGGGACATTGTCATTTTGAATTACATTGTTTTCTAAACGATCATAAATATCATCTTTAAATCTAGGTGTGATGCGATCTACCATGCTATTTGGCGTACTGATATTATTCTCTATCCATTTCGAGAGGTTAGGATCTTTTTTCATTAACAAACTCATTGAATCCCTGAGAGAAACGTGAACCATTACTACGCAAATTATCACAACTTAGCAACGTTATCGGTCCACTATTATTTATCATTCTAATTTGCATAATTTTAAATAGCACACCATATAATGTAATTTGGTCTATATTTTCAGCCAAGTCTGACTGAATCGAAGGATCTGTGATATCAAGATGACCATCTTCACGCAGATAATATCCACCTTCAGTAACAGTGAAAGAAATAATTTTAGTCTCCTTTTTGAGCCCTCAAAACTGTATTTTCAATCCTTCATCCCAAAGAATAACATTATCGATACAATTAATAATTTTATATTCAAACACCCCATTTGGAGATATCATTTCAAGTGTGTAGAGACCTTTCTGATGGAAAAGATGCTGCAAAATACTTTGTGTGAATTCACTATTCCGAATATTTGCTAGAGAAATCGACCATTCATAATTTTTATTTTCTTCTGCCTTCAACTTGTTGATATACCAACATTGATGCGCTCGATGGAACGCACTTGCACCAAGATGTAACCAGATAAAATTGAAATTTTTGTTCATTTAATACTCCTTAAAATATTAAAAATAAGGCTATCGATACGAAGGAAAAATGGCAGCTCACTTCAAAGAAGTTATATTATCAGGTTAAGAAACGATCAACTATAATTCATGGAAATAGTCGATCCGAAAACACTAATAACAGTAGATAACATGATTTTATTAATAAAATGTAATGTTATTTACTCACATAAAGAAAAGCAAAGAGTTTAATCATGTAAAATATAGACCAAAAAATTTTGTCCTTTTACTTCATCTCAAGGCTATGAATAAACAATCATTAAACCAGAGCTAAAAATCAATAGAGCTAACTATCATTTATAATTGATTAGGTTTTATGATAATATATTACTCAGCGATATTAATAAATAATTGTAATATGTAAACTTAACCAAGTTTGCTAATTCTACTTAGAAAAAGAGGTGAACATGTGCATACATGATGATGATAGAGAAATAGATCTTCTTTGAATCCAGCCCCACTCAGACTTGAAATGGGAGTAACACATACCTCAGATAGTCGCTTAGTCGTTGCTGTAAGAACGGACTTGCAAGGATGCACGGGTGAAATGTTAGATTGGTGGTTTCGTTTTTTGTACAATCGAACATTTTAAATGGTGGCATCCTTCTGATCATAAAATATTTTACGGCTGGGATGATAAATGGATTCAGGGAGAAAACTTTATCGGTGCCACGGTACATATTGTGCAAAAGTTAGGGACATAGCACCATTATCTACGAAAATTAAATTTTGCCATCCTGAAAAATTTTTTCTGCAAGAAAATTGATTGAATCTCATAAAATAAATGGGTATCTGCTGTGATTTGTGGATATATTGGTTTAGGGAATAATATCATTCTTGATGAACAGAATAACCCACTAGACGGCAGGATTATACATTTAGCCCGAGACACATCATGGGGATGTGTACTTAGAAGTAGATATATTATGGGCGAAACATCCAACAAAAATAGTTTTTTCTGTCGCTAAAGATGATCCAGAGAACCAAAAGCTGATGGAAGAAATTGGTCTTGGTTTGATGCATCATTGTTACTGTGAATTCGTATCACTTTCCCATTTTTGCCTTCACTCTATTACGGTGAAAATGCAGAACATGTGGACGCTCCGAATCAATGGTAATATAATGATATAATTAACAATTTTATTGTTCTTCGCTAACATTAAAATAATGTAATATTTCAACCCAATTATTGAATCGTGGTGTCCAATCTACCAATGAATTTTGTGCAGATGTAAATAATAATCCCTTGCCGCTGAACCGTTGGAAGTGGCGAACATTATCATCAATCAAGTAGTCTGCATGGATGATACTTTTATCACCACAGAATACGATATTCAAGGGGTCTATAAAGGAAAATTCTCGCGTAACCAGCGGAATTTATATTCACACGAATTTGGGAATTCCATCGCAGCAGTAGTCAAAAGATCTCAAAATGCTTCGATAGCACCTTTAAGGCGGCTTTCGCACCATTCATGACCGGTAGTGTTCCGAAAAATTTTCCTTCAGTAAGCAGTTCTTCCATTTTTGCTACATGTTCAGGGGCAAAAGATCCGTAAAGCTTTTACCAGTACAATCAGCAACCGAAATGTTATAGTTATAGGTTTCATGGAACCAAGCCAGCAATGCTGGAAATGTATCCACAATGACTTCATCCATATCAATGGCTATGCGAACCATGTTTCCCCACTTATTTAGTACTATATATAGCTAATAATTTAAACACTCTTTCCAACAAAAATCAACTACGTAAATACCTGCGCTGCTAAAACTGTCAAATAAAACCTACCCTTTACTAATTCAGGTTCTAGTGTTTGATTATTTAATCTAAGAAATAATCTTACATTTTGTATGATGTACTTGAATGCTAATGGGATGAAAAAATTCAATAACACGAAGCTCCGCCATCAATTCCAATAATCTGTCCATTGATAAATGCTGCCTTAGAAGAAAATAAAACATCACAGTTTCAGCAACTTCATCAACTGTTCCGATTCGGTTCAAAGGAATTCGTGACGGCCAAGCATTTGCATCCGAATTATCAATAATGCTACGTTGATACATTTCAGTATCAATAGGTCCTGGAGAAATACCATTGACTCTTACACCGGCTGAACCGGCCTCAAGTGCAGCAGCTTTTGTTAACATCACTCCCGCTGCTTTGGAAGAAGCATAAATACCCACATCAGGAAATAATAATCTCAATGCATGTATTGAATGATTGTTTACTATAACTCCTTTCTTTGCATGGATCATATATGATAGCTGAAAATGTAGATTTGCCCATAAACCGAACACATTCGTATTGAAACATTTCCGCACCATATTGGCTTCTATATCAATTAAAGATCCTCCAGCAGAAACACCTGCATTGTTAAAGGCATATGATAATTCTCCCTCATTAAAAATAAATTTATACTCTCGTTCAACGGCTTCGTAATTAGTAATATCAACACAACGGTATAGGCATTTTCCGGAAGCACTAGCCAATGAGTTTTCGAGTAATGTACCCGCCTCTTCCTCTCTCCCCATGCATAGACCCGCCAGCCTTTATTTGTAGCATGACGAACAACCGCAGCACCGATTCCTTTGGTACCTCCCGTAACTAATAAGGTTGGCTCTGTTTTATTCATAATATCACGCCTGTTTTTCATCCATATCAACGATCGCCGAGTAGTTTTGCAGCGATTTTGAAGCATTACGCATTTCTTCCTCAGTCAAATCGTTGATAAATACGGCCTCACCGAGCGTGCACATTAAAGGTAAATTCTGGTTCCCATCGCGATGAATTTTCGTATCGTCTAGTGCTGCTAAAACGAGCTTTTCATCAGAAAATCCACGGTGATAAAGAGGAAGACGCAGTTTTTTTGCAATATCGAATATTTTATAAACTTGATCTTCATTAAGCATATTTCGCTGTTGTGATAAAATTGCAGAATAAAGGCAATCAACCGCAACAGCCTCACCATGCAATAATTCATCGATATATGTCATTTCAATAAGTGGACTAAAAGAATGACCATAATCTACAATCCGTTTTAGATTATGCTCCCATAGGTTCGGGGCCAATTCTTCCGACATCAGCTCTGCAGCAATATAAATTATTTCACTTATATAACTATTAGTTTCAAATCCTGATTTGAAAAACTTCTCCCCATGTGCATCAAGTAAATCCAATAAATACTTGCTTTTGATGAGTGCAATCTTGAATACCTCAGCAAGTCCATTTGAAACATGCCTAACCGCAAGAGTATTTAAAAACCCCGGATACAAAAGTGTATTGCTCGCGGGATGGAAAGACCCCAGTCTATTACGAAAACCAAAATGATTTACGGCTGTTTTCGCGGCTACACTCACATCAACCATCCCTAACAACGTTGTAGGAATACGAATATATGGAATTCCACGGCGATATATGCTGCATGCAAACCCCACAAGATCGCACGACACTCCACCTCCCAGGACAATAGGTGGGGAGGATCTTCGCTTAGTTCCTGTCTGGTTAAGTAATTCAGTTATGCGAATAGCATTAGCAAGTGTTTTTCTCTTCACCAGCAGTAATATTATGAGTGTGAACATTCACTCCAGATGAACGAAGCCCGTCAACAAGTGCATTTACATGCACTTTTGGTAATCCTTCATCAATAAACATATATATTTGTCGTTGGTTAGCATAAATTTTAGTTATTGCAGACAATAACTTATCGAAAGTTTCGTGCAACTCTATGTTGTATATGACATTCTGTTTTGCATCTATTTCAATTCTCTTCATCTTTATTCCTCCTTCAGTTGAAACTGATAAGCACACTAAAGAGAGAGCATGTGTTTATAAAAAGACTTTCAATACAGCTAGTTATCACACTAATACGAGTAAAGCATCAATCTTTAATTAATGAGTTAGAATTATGTTTTAAATTTTAGTTACCATTCAAATTATTAGTTACTTTTCTATTTAGATTGTTATATGACGTATACAGCAATAATGCAACCTGTCACAATTGACAGGTTGCATTATTGCCTCTTTTAGCTTAAGCAATATAGTAATTTATGAAATATCAACATTAAAAGGGTACTTATGAACATTAAACTGTGCACCATTGATGACGTAGTACACAGAACTTATTTTTTCGAATATAGATATGAAGTTTTTTCAAAACGTTTGAACTGGAATGTTCCAGTTCATAATGGCAAAGAATATGATCAGTATGATACTAAAAATGCCAGATATATAATAATATTTGATAATTATGAAATTATCGCTAGTGTAAGGATGATTGAAACCAAATATCCACATCTTTTTACTGGTTCTTTTCACAATTTTTTTTCATGCAAAAATTATGCACCTATTGAAGCCACGCGTTTTTTTGTGCGGAAACACTCAAACTATAATGGAGTACCGATTTGTCAAATTTTATTTTCTGCAATGATCGAATATTGCTTAAGAAAAGGATATAATTCCATTATGGCTATTGTAGGAGCTGGGATGGATAAATTATTAAATAAATATGGATGGAAACATAGCATCGTTGAAAAATGCATTATAGAAAACAAACCTACGTATTTGATTAATCTTCCAATTTCATCAGGGATTTGCAATTTAATAAAAGAAAAAGCCTCTTTAGATTCCAGTAAAAAATTATTTCTATTTATCAAGAAGACCATAAATCGCAGCTTTAGTTAAGGCGTATTTAGTGTTATTCACATTCAATTTTTTAAAATATTAACCAGATGAAACCTGACCGTTCTTTCACTTATATCACATATTATTGAAGTCTCATAGTAAGTTTTCCCTAACCCCAACCATTTCAAGACTTCTCGTTCTCGCGAGGTAAGTTTGATGTTATAACTTTCTTCATGCTCTGACGTTATATCTTCCTCAAAACATTTCAAAAGTATCATTTGAATTTTATCTTCCTTTTCTCTCAACTCTTTAAAGAAATCTTTACTGCTATTTGTATTACATATACTAAAAAGAAAATAATCCATCACTACGATGGGCAACAAAGCATACCCCATGTAAAATAGAATACTCTTTTGACTCTTGGAATATGTTGTGATATTCGCCACCATCTTTATTCCATGAAAATGGAGATATTTTATATTTCGCTTTTTGTACGACAGGATCAAAAAAATAATATTGTTTCTTTAAATAAATGTCTAACCATTGTTTTGGATATGTCGATATTAATTTAGCACTTTGATTGTTATTGCTCATCCTCAAATAAGCATATGTTTCTATGCAATTAACTTCCATTTCATTTTTAATTAACTCTCCAAGACAATCTTTAGCCACAGTCGTGACCAATTTATCATCCAAATAATAATGTTGGTTATTCATAATTTAACCCCACATTAATCTCTTATTTTAATAATTAACTTATATCAGGAGAAGATTCAAATATTTCTTATCTAAAATAATTACATATCATTTCAATTGTTTACATATATGGTTAAACTTTAATCACATGTTAAAAGACACATACCGCAATCCATAATATATAAGGAATAGCTATAAAGTCTGAATATTTTAGAACTGCTCCGTATAAACATTATGATCTAGTAAATACATTTAACAACTGATACCGCACTATTTTCTGTTATCAGATTTATTCTATTTGCGAAACAACTAACAACACGACTGCCGAAAGTAATATTTATAATTTTAAAAAAGAAATGATGAAATATAAACCTTATTTTTTATGCCATTCCATTAATTTGAATGACGGGTTTTAACTAACACTACTCTCTTACCGGCTAGTAATTTCCAACATTTAAAACTCTTAATTCATTAACGCAGAAAACCCAAAAATCTTTTGGCGCATGAGCTTTCGCTAAATGAAAGGAGATAAATTATGGCAAATAATAATCTTACTTTTAGTATTCTTAACGAAACACCAAATTGGATGACCATACCCGAGGCCGTTGATATAGCCAGTAAATCAACAAACATTACAATAACGCCGAGTAGCATTTACCGTAATGCGTTGTCCGGTAAAATCTCTCTCTCAATCTATTTCCAATCCCCCTACATATTACGAAAAGTCAGATTATCGGGTTATAAGATAAAACTTCGTCCAACAAAAAACTCTTTAATTGATCGACTATGCCTGCTTGAAAAGAATTGTTTCATTAAAGGACGAAATTTAACTATCAGCACTGACGGCGAATATTTTCTCTCTACACACAGGATTGTTGACACACCTTTAATAGGATACGAATATATTTTGGTACAGCGGTTACTGGCCCGTACTCTGAACATCCCATCCCCCATAAATGGAGCATATAATATCAATTATGGTATTTCAGTCAATCTTTTCGGGGAGACATTTCAAATATTCGAAAAAACAACCTGGAATGAAAGAATAAAACAACAACTAATCCATCTCCCAGAAAATACCGTTCTAGAAATAGTAAAAATATTTCATCTGAAATAAATGATATATACCACCAGGAATATTATTTTCCACTGCATAACTTACCACAGGACGCCTGTTTCGTCATCAGACATGCTGAACTTGAGAAGCTAATGCATATTCTAGTTAATAACAAAGCCACCGCATCATCTTCAACTCGGATATCCACGCCCTTATCCCGCCTGTTCTGGCTTGCCTGTAAACATAATGAGACTATCAGCCCGTTAATCAGGCAACCATATAAATTGCTGTCCATTTTTGAACAATGGGCATCCGATGAGGGCATTACCGATCGACTTAGCGGTGACACGCTGAAAACTGCGCTTGAGCGCGGTTCACCCACATCTATCTCGGTACAAAATTAAAATGTCTTCCATTCGACATGAAAACCCGTATTAAGGACGGCGAAACCCGTAATACGGGTTCATTCACTTCCCCCTAGTCCTTCCTTGTGTTTTTTTGTCATCTCCGGGGCACACCCCATTTCTGCGCTGGAGGAAGTTATGACATCTCATCAGCTATTACGTCTGAAACAGGTTGAAGAAAAGACCGGCCTGAAGCGCTCGCAGATTTATCTGTATATGAAAAGCGGCAACTTTCCCCGTTCAATCAAGATTGGTCCGGCCAGCGTGGCGTGGCTTGAATCTGAAGTTGACGAATGGATCAACCTCAAATTAGCCAACCGCTTAATGCGTTGAAGGGAGAAACAGAATCATGATCCCGTCTCTGAATTTCGCTGTATTAACCGACGCCCTGCACGCCCTTAAGGAAGGCAACATTCGCCACTGCGAAGCGCTGGGTTTCACTTTCGACGAAATGAACGCCCTCAATCATCTGTCCCTGGATGAGCTGTTTATCATCAGCCGCGCATCAGCGCAGTTTATGGCTGTCACTGTCCATCATGACGCTTTACATCAAATCCTGGCATTATCGCGTCAGGAAGTTCAGCGCCAACAACAGATTAACCGGGCCATGACGCTGGGCGGTTCGATTGCTCTGCTGAACCAGTATTTTGGCCTCACCTCCAATGAAGTCTGCATCCGTCGCCGGTTGCTGGGGATCACTATCCCACATGGCCGGACGCCCATACCAGATGAAGAGACCGATGCCGAGATCTGGCGACAATGGCAGAAACGCCATCCGGGAAATATCGCATCGCTCGACGCGCTGGATGTCATGATGCGGATCGCTGAAGAGTTGTCCTCACAGGGGAATGGTCCGTCCCTCACCGCCGTCTTGAACCGTATTACGCTTTGTGAAAAAGAAGCATCGGACAGGAGGGCATCGCATGCCGGATGAAATCGATCGCGATCAGGAATTTAATGAACAGCGTCTGGAGGACATGATTGAGCAGAACCGTTTTAAATCGACAACAACGCCATCATTGCCCTACTGCCGCCTGTGTGGTAAGTCCATACCCGATAAGCGGCGTCAGACTTTGCCGGGCGTGACAACCTATATTGAATGCCAGACAGCACTTGAACGCCATCAACGCTGAGAATACGACGCCCTGCGTGCGGAGCGATATTCTTATCCGCACGCTTTTTATTATCTGCCTAAATCACTATGCATATTTGCATTGGTTAAAATACAAATAAATATGCCAGAATATTTAAGACACCCCCTTCACTCAAGGATTAAATCAAATTCAAACACGGTTAATTCCCCGCTATTTTTCTCTTATTTCCCCGTTTGATTTTATTGTTACCCGCCTGGATCAGAAAGCGCACCCTGACCACGCCATCATTCGCTGGCAGGGCTTATGGACGTTTATTCGTCCGGGCTGGGTATTCGCTCTTTGATAACATGGGTCGGGCTGTCACGTAACCACAATTCAGGGTGCCGCTGAATGTCCTCGCTGACCCGTTGAAACCGGAATGCAGGATCGGGATGTGATTCATTTATTTAATCCACTGCTGTTTATTCATTCAAGGAAAATGAGATGCGAAAACCCATCTATCTCGCCTATGTCACCCAGGAAAGCCAATCTGATCCACAGGGTGACAAAACCACGTACTGGACGAAAGTCGGCGTGGCGTTTGCTCATAACGGCAAACCCGGTCTTAACATTGTGCTGACGCCCGGCATCGCCGTTTCCGGCAAGCTGGTACTCCTCGAACCCAAAGACGATATGGACGCACCGCAGGAAGCCCCACTCGGTTAACGCCAGGGTTCACGATCAACCTCGATACGTTCCTTTCCTCGCCCAGCACCGTGCTCTGCCAGACGGCTGCACGTGTTGCCCGGCTAACTGTCCTGAGGCCACCATGCTTTCCCCCACCGCCTTTCTGGCGGCGGCCATGCAGTGCGCCGCCAGTGTTCATCCGTCCACATCGTTCGATGTCGCCCGCGTCGAATCAGGTTTTAACCCTTACGCCATCGCGGAGATTGTACCCAAGAGTGAAAGAGCGCCCGGCAGCAACGACGTTATTTCTCACCAGCCCGATAACAGGGTAGACGCTCTTCGCGTCGTCAACAGACTGGCGGCAAAAGGCCGCCGCTATTCGGTCGGGCTGATGCAAATCACCAGCACCAATTTCCGTCACTACGGCGTCACTGCCGGTGACCTGCTTGACCCCTGCACCAATCTGTCCGTCTTTGAGCGCATCCTCACCGACTGTTACCGGCGTGGCGGCTCCCTGAAACGCGCGCTCAGTTGCTACTACTCCGGCAATTTCGATACCGGCCAGCAAGAGGAATCCGCCTTTAACCAGTCCAGCTATGTGCAGCGTATTGGCTACGTCGTCCCGTCAACACAGGAAGATAAACAACACCATGCCGTCGTAAAAGCGGGACCGGAGATGCGTTATCCCGCCACCGTCCTGCGCGGTGACATTGCCGACAATTCCACACCACCGCAGACAACCCTGCGCTACCCCAACGCCGTTATTCGCGGCGATTTACCCGTCCCTGCTCTAGAGGAGAAATGAGCATGCAAAAACGTCAATACTGGCCTGCGGTCGCTTACCTGTTACTCGCTTCCCGCGTGCTGGCGGCGGACAGCGGATTTGATAAAGCCAGCGATACGCTGAGCAACACCTCCACCGGCCTGCTGGGGCTGGCCGCCGTCACCATCACGCTGGCCACCATGTGGATTGGCTACAAGGTGCTTTTCGACGGCAAGAGTCTTTCCGACATGCGCAACGTCATTATTGGCGCCATCCTGATTGTCGGCGCGTCAGGCTTCGGGGCCTACTGGGCGGCGTAGGGGGAACGAATGACTACGCTGAACAAGGCGCTGACGCGCCCCGCCGCCATCATGGGCATTCCCATCGTGCCGTTCGTTATCGTCAGCGGGACTATCGTCCTGCTGTCGGTCTATCTCAGCTATTACCTGGCATTGCTGCTCATACCGGCCTGGATAGAAATGAAAGCCAAAGCGCGAACGGATATCCATTATTTCGGTCTGCTCTGGCTGGCGTTTAAAACCCGTGGACGGTTTGCCACCAACCGGCATTACGGCGCGAACGCTATGCCGGCCCAATCGCTATGATGCCGTCGATGTTTCGGAGTTCACCATTAAGATGAAGCTAAACGAGCGCATCACGCTGGATAAATACATTCCGTATTCCTCTCATATTCACCCCCAGGTGATAAGGAACCGCCATGGCGACCTGGTTGCCACCTGGGAACTGGCTGGAGCCGTATTTGAATGCGAGGATGAACACCACCTGACCTTTGTGGCAACCCATCTCAACAATGTTATTCGTTCGTATGAAGGGCTGCCGGTCACTTTCTATATTCACCGCATAAGAGAGCAATACCTGGATGCGTTTGAGGCCCATTCGGGTATTCCCTTTTCCGATGAGGTCTTAGCGCGTTATTACCGGCCGATTAAAGAAAAACCCTTCTGGCGGCACCGGCTGTTTTTCACCGTCTGTTATGCGCCGTTCTCGCGGCTGGAGAAAAAGGTCATGAAGAGACAGCCGGTCGGGAAAAGGCACGCCGCACTGGATGACGCCCTGAAAGCGATGCTGGAGCATCAGGAGGCGTTGACTTCCGCCCTGTCCCGCTATATGGCGACCCCACTGGGGGTTTATGAAGAAAATGGGCGGGTGTATTCCTCACAACTGGCTTTTTATCACCGTCTGATGACCGGCCAATGGCAAAAGGTGGCGGTGACCCGCTCACCGTTTTACGACACGCTCAGCACACCGGATGTCTTCTTTAGTACCGATACCGCCGAGTGCCAGACGGTCGGCGGCTCCCGTTTTTTACGCAGTCTGGAAATCAAGGACTACTCGCCCCAAACCCATACGGGGTTACTGGATGCGCTGCTGTATGCCGAAAGCGAGTATGTCCTCACGCAATCCTTCACCTGCATGGCGCGGGATGAAGCGCAAAATCACATCCGGCTGGCGGAAAAGCGACTGAACTCGGCGGATGATGACGCCCTTTCGCAGCGCGAAGAGCTGATTGTCTTGCGTGACCTGCTCCAGTCCGGGCATATATCGTGCGGGAAATACCACTTTTCCCTGCTGGTCTCCTCAGACAGCGCCGACCGGGTGGTAAAAGACACCAACGCGTTGGCCCAGCCCTTTGCCGACCTCGGTATCATGACGTCCTTGTCCACCCTGTCATTACCTGCCGCCTATCTGGCGCAGTTGCCGGGGGTGTATACGCTGCGGCCCCGGCTGGTTGCCGTCAGCAGCCAGAACTATGCCGATATGGCGAGCCTGCATAACTTCCATCCTCACAAACGGGACGGCAATCCCTGGGGCGAGGCCATCGCCATCCTGACATCACCGGGCGGCGGTGGTTATTACCTGAACCTGCATGACAGCCAGGCCGGGCGGGATGATTTTAATGAAAAAACACCGGGCAATACGGCGATTATCGGGAAAACAGGGTCAGGCAAGACACTGCTGATGACGATGATGCAACAATTGATGCAGAAGTACCGCAACCCGGCGACATTCTCCGCGTCGGCCACGATTAAACGGCTGACCACCGTTTATTTTGACAAGGACCGGGCAGCAGAGATGTCGATACGCCAGATGGGCGGGCGTTACTTCCGCATCCGGACCGGCGTCCCCAGCGGGTTTAATCCGTTTTCACTGGCGCCGAGCCGGCGCAACATCAGCTTTATTAAACGGCTGGTCCGGATGCTGTGTCGCCGTAACGGCAATCCGCTCGACCCACGCGACGAAGAGCGTATCAGCACCGCCGTGGATACCATCATGCTGGACTACCCGCCGGAATACCGCCGTTATGGCATCACGCGGCTGCTGGAAGTGCTGCCGGAGCCGCCGACCAAAGACGCCCGCACCAACGGGCTGCGCATCCGGCTGAAACAGTGGGCACAGGGCGGCGAATTCGGCTGGGTATTTGATAACGAAGAAGATACCTTCACAATCAGCGACATCGATAATTTTGGTATCGACGGCACGGAATTCCTGGACGATGACGACATCCGCGGCCCCATCACTTTTTACCTGCTGTACCGCGTCACCAGCCTGCTGGACGGACGCCGCCTGGTGATGTTCATGGATGAATTCTGGCGGTGGCTGTCCGACGTCGAGTTTTCCCGGTTCTCGCTCAATATGCTTAAAGTCATTCGCAAGCTCAACGGCATTTTTGTCCCCGCCACCCAGTCACCCGATGAAATCGTTAAGCATCCCATCGCCCCGGCAATCATTGAGCAGTGCGGCACACAAATCTTTCTCGCCAATCCAAAGGCCAGCCATGCGGATTACGTGGAAAAAATGAAAGTGCCGGAAAGCGTGTATGACATCGTGCGCAATCTTGATCCGGGCGAACATTACATGGTGGTACTGAAAACGCCCCTGCGCGCCGGTGAAACCCGGCCTTTCGTGTCGATGGCAAAAATGGACCTATCGGGCCTGGGGAAAATCACCAAATTGCTGAGCGGGAGTGAAGACAACCTGAAAATATTTGACGCCCTTTATCAGGACGGCATGACGCCAGAGGAATGGAAAGAGGCATTTCTTGAACAGGCAATATAACATTCACACCGGAGATAAAATCAATGCGTACCCGATATAGCATCCTGGTGTTATCGTTGTTTATTTCCGCCCCATCGATAAGCGCTGGAATTCCGGTTTTCGATGCCGTGCAGAATGCGGAATCCATTACCCAGTGGACTGAAAAACTCAAGCAATGGGAAGAAACCGTGACTCATTATAAAAGTGAGATTAACGCCTATAAGCAGCAGTTAGCCACGGCGACGGGCGTACGGGATATTCAGGGTTTTCTCAGCGACGCCAGAAGCCTAAAAACGGATATTGATGCGCTGCGAAAGAATGGCGTTTCGCTGGATGACCTGCTCACCAACCAGAACGGTTCATATTCCTCTGAACTTCAGAGCCTATATAATAAATATAAATCTTTCGATGCCTGTAATCAGTCCAGCACGTCACAGAGTTACCTGGCAAGCTGCAAACAAATCGTTCTCAACCAGGCGGTGTCCATTGAGAACACCAGTGATGTGGAAAACAGGATCAACAGCACACTCAGCGATATATCAGACTTATCTGACCGCATAACGAACGCTCAGGACACGAAAGAGTCACAGGACCTGGCTAACGCCGTGGCGGCCAAAAGCGTACAATTAAGTGCGCTGACCAGCCAGTGGGAGATGTCTGTCAGGCAGTCTGAACAGCGAACAAAACTGCTGGAGCAGCAGAGACAGAAAGCCTTTGAGCAGCAGCAATTAACAGCACCGGTTGCTGATCTGAACACTATATAGGGAGCTTAAACATGTCTAAATCCTTATTAACCTTATTCGTCGCCTCAGGCGTCATCGCATTATCCGGTTGTAAAGAGACAAAATCCGAAGCCTGGTATAAGCAACATCCGGATGAGACGTATACAGTTTATACGCAATGCCTCAAAGATGGCGAGGCGAGTGATAATTGCGAATTTGCCCACAGGGCAGCCATTATGTACGCGCAAATAGGCAAGCCAGGGATAAAGGAAAATTCGAAGAACTTTTCAGCAGGAAGCTAAAAAATAAAATCCGTTACCAAGTAATATCCCGCCAGTAAAACAGGGACGCTTCCTGTTTTTATTCCTGTCTATTACTATATCAAGCGAGGCATTATGTCCGGTGGTATTTTTGTTGGCATGGACAAAAACATCATGGATGGACTCAACGCCGTTTTAGAAGGTCAGTATTCCACCTACGGCTCGATGATAAGCATTATAGTTGTCAGCTCTTTCACCTTATTCATCGTTTATCGGGGTATCAGACGCTGGGAGGTAAATTACAAACCCCAGTTGAAGATGTCGTCTGGGATGTGGGCCGGATGTTGCTCATTACCACCTTTGTGTTAAATCGCGATAGCTGGCTGGACGCCGTGATCGCGGCCATCGAAGGACTTAAGGATGGCGTAAGTGGCGATGATAATGTCTGGGTCCTGCTCGATACCGTGTGGGAGAAGGCGCAGACGCTGGGGCAGACATTGTTTAATCTGGATACCTCCACCTATGTCCAATTGAGCGGGGGCTTCGCCGAAGTGCTGGTATGGGGTGGCGCAATCGTGCTTTTACTTGCAGCAACGTTTGTCAACCTGCTCGCCGAAATCACCCTACTGTTAATGACTACCACTGCCCCCCTGTTTATTTTCTGTCTGCTGTACGGTTTCCTGAAGCCCATGTTTGATAACTGGCTAAAAACCATTTTTACGGCGATATTGACGATCATGTTCTCTGCCTTATCCATCCGGATCGCCATCAATTACCTGAATAATATACTGGATGCCGCTATAGACACCTCTAGCAACAGCAATATGGTGACGCTGGCGGCGCAATGTTTGTTGGCCGGGATCGCGTCGGGAGTTGTCGTTTATTTCTCCGCGAAGATTGCCAGTGCGCTGAGTGGCGCAGCTGTCCAAGCCACATTACAGGGCGCGGTGATGAGTGGGCTGGGCGGACTGGTCAGTAAGTCTGCTGATGCGGCCAGACCCGGCATGAAGGCCGGAGCGGCAGGAGCTAAACTGGCGGCGAAAGGCGGCGTCAGTGCTGCCGGCGCAACAGGCAAACTCATCGCCGCCGGCACCGGCAAGGCCCTCTCTGCATGGCAAAAACGCGCCGCCGCCATCGAGAATATGAAACGTTTTAATCAGCAGCGTAACCGCTAACTCCTAACTGGATTAAGCCACCATTCAACCCAAAACTTTCCAATAGCAGAGCATGACTAGACCTGGCAGGCTGCTAAGGGCGTGAAGCAGACGTTTTCCCACTATCGGCTCGTTAGGTCATGAGGAGATGGTTTAGGGTTTATTGGATTTTAACAGGCGTAATATCGTATAATAACTAGACACAGTAAGAAGGAGGTTCGAATGACCACTTTTGTTCGTCAAAGTCGCACCGTTGCTAAAGCAATTGATGCTGGCCGTAAAACCGGTCGTGCCAATATCGAAGGCAGCACCCCAGCTGAAATACAGGCCAACCTGCTGAGAAGTCTGGATGAGTTTACTGCATCGATTCCAACTACGAAACCACAGTCTCACGTGAAAGGATCTCGCGGTGCCAATCATAAAAAAGCGTATTTCGGGCGTTGATCTTCGTTCGGGATTTCACCTGACCTCTCAGGCTTTAGGATATCCTCCAGGCAAACAGGCACCGTTAATGGCTGACATTGCCGCATTGATAGCTAAATGGAGGAATGACTTAGAGGTCGAAATTTATACTGAAAATTATGAGTTTCAATACGGTTGGATCAAATCTTCGCGTTTTAACGCAGCAGGTGAGGAAAGCGAGCATTATGCAACTTACTTCCATACTCGCGCCAAGCCAAACGCCAATGATCCACTTCTAATTATTAGTTTTGACTCTGTTGCCGGGCAGTACGATTTTATGTTCATTGAGACCATCACTGATCATAAAATGTACTTTGGTCCGCCGGGCGCAGGTAAAACTAAGGCCCATGTGGAAAGACGGTCATTTGATTTGAAACGCCGTATTGAAAATGGAAAGAGGGCTAAGCCCCAGGCTTCTTCTCAATCGCCTGAAGTTGATAAAGATGACGATATTCCTCCTAACGAATGAAATCGAAATAAGTACTGCTGTTTTTTTCACATAGAATCTTTTCTGACATACAGTCAATTTAAAATATAAGTGTCATGTCCGCTTTTGGCACGAAGCGGAGAGGCCCTAGGTCGTATGACGTCTGCTCTAAGCGAGAAGCTGATGTTTAACTTATTATTCACGGAAGCCTCTGATTTATCTAAAAAGAATCAGAAGCGTCTATTAACCCCGTGGCGATTCACATTAAGTGATTTGATAGCGTCAGGACACTTTGTTTCGGAGCCATCGGGTTAACCCACTGGACAGAATAAGTTCGGCAAGTTTGCCAGGTCCAATTAACGTGACGCCTTCAATTTCCAGCTCTTCATTCAGAGGGCCACTATGCCAGACAAAGAACATCCGCTCATAAGCTTTACTTCCCTGAAAGCGGTCTACATATTCATTAAGTGTATCTAGAGTGGCAGTCGATTTAACCTGAACAAATGCGTTTTCACCCGTCGTCGGTAGTTGGATTTGACCCCATATATCCATGCACCTATTCTCGCTTAGGTTGATGGTTTCCCCTGCGCCGATATTCTCTTGGTGAGCGATATCCTAAAGCGCTGTGCGGGTGATATTCGTTGTAATGTTCGAACGCTAACGACAGGTTTAACACTGCCGTCTGGCTGTCCGGTTTTGGCATCATGCCGATATAATCACGCTTCATCGTCTTAACGAAGCTTTCTGCTACACCGTTACTTTGTGGACTTCTGATCGCGGTCGTTCTGGGCTCCAGGCCCAGCATTTTAGCGAAGCTCCGGGTTTCATCGGCACGATAGGCCGAACCGTTATCCGTCAGCCATTCGATGGGCGCTGTCGGCAGGTTTTGCCCGAACCGGCATTCAACTGAGCGTAGCATAACGTCCTGTACCGTATCGCTGTCATAACCGCCGGTGCTGGCCGCCCAGTCCAAGGCTTCCCTGTCGCCACAGTCGATGGCGAAGGTGACCCGCAGTTTTTCGCCGTTATCGCAGCGGAACTCGAAGCCATCCGAACTCCAACGGAGATTGCTTTCGGCCACCGCCACCCGGCCTGTGTGACGACGGGTATCCGGTGTGGGACGGGGTTTCGACTCTAACAACAAGCCGTTGTCACGCATCACGCGCCATACCCGTTTTGCGTTCACCCTCGGCAGACCTTCCTGCTCCGAACGGCGGCGCAGATTAGCCCAGATGCGTCGATAGCCATAACTCGGCAGGTCGGCCACTTCGGCACGGATGCGGGCCAATAATTCGGCGTCATCCTGATGCCGCTGCTTACGGCCATCTTGCCAATCAGCCTGCCGGTAACGATAAAGCGAGAGCTGCGCACGTGACACATCCAGGGCTTCACTCACTGGTTTTACTCGTCGTCCCCGGGCAATAAGGGTCCGTGCGCAATCCATTTTTTTGCCTTGCCGTATTCCACCGCCTCCTTGAGGATCTCGGCTTCCATGGTTTTCTTACCCAGAAGGCGCTGGAGTTCGCGGATTTGTTTAATGGCGCTATTTAACTCAGAAGCCGGCACAACCTCTTCGCCGGCAGAGACCGCCGTCAGGCTGCCGTCCTGATATTGCTTACGCCATTTAAAGACTTGATTAGCATTCACATTATGACGACGAGCGACAAGAGAAACGGAGCTACCTGGCTGGAAGGTCTCCTGAACGATGGCGATCTTCTCCTGCGGAGTGCGGCGGCGGCGTCGCTCTGGCTCAGTAAGAACAGTACCCATGATTTCGCTTTGACTAGGCTTAAACATAGCTTTAAGACTACCTCGTATTTTAAGCGGGTCAAAGTGTATGGATCATCAAGGGGCAAATACAGTAGTTCTAATTCAAGGTCTACCGTTTTTTGTGTCTCACCCACACTTCCGGTTCGTCGCCATCCACTTGTAGAAAAGATAAGATCAATCAGTAATTCAAAGTCCTGCCAAGTCAGCAAGCTGCAAAGTTGTCGAACTGATTTCAAATACGCTGTCTCCGCAAAATCAGCCTCCTCGACTTCTGGAGAGAGTTCATCATTGATTTTCCGGATGACATATTCAGGGATACTCACATTACAGATAGTACCTCTATATGCCTGTGTCTTATACAACTGTCCACTCATTGAAGCTTGAGTAAATTTTTACCGCCAATACTTTGATTATGCCATCCATCGACGGTCTGACGAACTCTGCTGCCATCTTCCAGAACCGACACTCCACCTGTTGGTCTGCACCAGTAAACAAAACCTCCGAAAAGGTAATGAATACGGTATCTTTCCGCGCAGTATAAAATGCCTTTATCTGATTGGCATCTTTGGTAGCGGTTCCTTCATTACCATTCCTGATATTTTCCAGACTTCACGAACTTCGTCCCACTTCTCACTCAGACACAACTCATGAGGGGTTTCGTGATAGCCAAACTTTATGAAACCTGACTCTATACATTCAGCTTCCCACTCACCACATTGGCCAAGCTTGATATATTTAACTTCAGCTGGTTTATTTTTTTCCATTGTCTTTATGGACTCCGTAAGTAATTATGACGCTTTTCTATCACGAGATCACAACCACATCAATAGAATAAACACAGCTATGTGACAGGCTGCTTTGAGCGAGAAACGGACCGTAGCGAATTACTTTAACAGCAACCGTATTCCCAGCCAGGCCATTATCCCTCCGCTTAATTTGTCTATGAATTTACGATACTTAACATAAGCCTGGCGTGGTCTATCGGTTGATAACAAAACTGCGACAACTGCGTACCAGAGTATATCAATAGCGAACGCCATTAAGGGCAAAATAATATACATGGCGGGTCGTATATTCGTTGTAAGTGCTGCGGAAAAAATACTGGCAAATACCAGCGCCGTGTGGGGATTGCTAATTTGTGTAATTATGCCTGTCGTAAAAGCTCTTAAAGAGCTCATTTTCCCTACACTGGCCGAATCAATAAGTCTGTTTGAAGGACGTCGAAACATTTTCAAAGCAAGCCATAAAAGATAACAGCCGCCAGCAATTTTTAAAGCTGTATAGAGTGACGGAACTAAAGTCAGTAGAGCATGCAAGCCCGCCAGCGCTATAACGGCGAAGACAAGCGCGCCGCATCCCATACCTACCGCCACGTATATTGCCGCCCGTCGCGAGCTGGACATAGCCGTACGGGCAACGAGAAGGAAACTGGCTCCTGGGCTCATCGCGCCAAAAAGAATGGCGGCCCCAATAGCAAATAGTGCGATCAAATTATCTGTCATAAATATCCTTCTTATATTCTATGCGTTTATCCAGTCTGTTCATTGGATGACAAAAGCACCACGGATTGTTTCGTCCTGAATAGCACCCAGGCTCTATCAGAAAATTTTCTTTACAACTATGCCATTCAATTCCAGTGGCGTCTATTTCGCCAAAAAATACACTTCCTAGCGTGTAACAGATTTCAACCGTACTGTTTTGGTTTACTTCACTTACCGCTTCTTGCACAAAACTGCCCGCAACAACGGCCTCGGGCGGTTATGAACGAAGCGGACTTAGCAGCACATAATGGAGCTTGGTGCTTCAGTTCTGCGTGTTCTGGTAGAGATCCCAGCGGTTGCCATAGAGGTCTTCAAACACAACCACCGTTCCATACTCTTCCTCACGCGGCTCCTGGCAGAAATAAACCCCTTTCGCCTTCATGGCATTGTAGTCGCGCCAGAAATCGTCGGTCTGCAGGAACAGGAATACCCTGCCGCCGCACTGATTGCCGATAAAGCCTCCCTGCCTCTCATTTGAGGCGCGGGCCAGGAGAATATTGCAGTCGCTTTCCGGATTCGGGGTGACCACCACCCAGCGTTTCCCCGGCTGTGGCGTATCCTCAACTAGGGTAAAGCCTAGCTTGTCCGTGTAATACTCAATCGCGCGGTCGTAGTCGTCGATCACCACGGCCACGTACCCCATGCATCGCTTTTGCGTTCTCATTTACTGCTCCATCAGGTTTAAGGCATAACTGCCCGGATACTCTCTTTTATCACAAAAGTACCTCGGCTCATCGTCTGTGTTGATCCAAAGCAGGGAAGTCCGCTTCTGGCATGGTGCCAACTTCCAAATTAGATTTAAGCTCGCAACTAGAAACTGTGTTAACACCAAATCTCTTTCCCCGCTCATCACATCCTAATTCGTATCGCGTCGTTGCGATAACACTGCCGCCACTGCATCCGTTAAATAAAGGGCCTGATATGAAACTCAGCATCGTCTTTCTGATGCTGTGCGTGCTCACGGGCTGCGCACAGCATAAAGTCACCCTCCCGCCGGTATCCGGCGACCCTCAACCGGTTAATTCCCCGACCATCATTCAGGAGTTGACGAAACATGTCTGACACCGAAAACATCATTGCATCGTCCCGAAATTTTGAAACCGTCATTCTGGAAAAGGATGCGCGAGCCAGGAAAATCGCCTGGTTGATGGCGGCGGTCGGCTTTATTCTTGCCGCGATGGCCATTGCGGCCCTGATTATCCTGCTGCCGCTAAAAACCACCGACATTGAGTTATGGTCCGTGGATAAACAGACCGGTCGCTATGACTATATGACCCGCATTAAAGAGCGGGATATTTCGACGGAAGACGCCCTTGCGCATTCGTTAGCAGCGCATTACGTCAGACTGCGCGAAGGGTATAACTATTTTTCGCTCCAGCGCGATTATGACGATGTGCAGTTATTTAACAGCGACAGCGTGAATAAAGGGTATCTGGACGGGTATAACAGCGACCAGGCACCGGATGTCATTTTCAATAAAGCGGAATATGTCGTATATATTGACATTATTTCGAACGTCCACGCCTCCGCCACAGCGCCCGACCATCTGGCGACATTGCGCATCCGGCGAACCATTCGCCGCATTGCGGATAACTCGGTCAAAACCGATGTCTGGAATATCCGCCTGACGTATCGCTACCTCCCACGCAAACAACTCACCGACAGCCAGCGCGAAGTGAACCCGCTGGGCTTCATCGTCACCAGCTACCAGCGCGATAAAGAACTGAGGACTGAATGATGCTGAAAAAAAGCCTGGGCCTTACCCTTATCCTGGCGTCATACGTGGCCTCGGGGGCCGCCATACCGCGTGGAAGTACCTGGGACAGCCGGATGCAGAACGTCACTTATAACAGCCAGAACGCCACGGTCGTCAACACCCGCCCCGGCTACGTCACCACGCTGCTGTTCGACGATGATGAAGAAGTTATTGATGCGCAGGCGGGCTTTCCCAAAGGCTGGACGGTCACGAAAAGTGATAACCGGGTGGGCGTCAGCCCGAACCCCATTACCCAGCCAGTGACGGACGCCAGCGGCAATAACGTCAGTCAGGTTTTTCTGCCGACCGCGAAAGACTGGAAAACCAATCTCTTTGTCGTGACGTCAAAACGCGATTACAGCCTGGAGCTGAACGTGCTGGATAACGACTCGCCCTCGCAGGCTTTCGTTATCCGCTATCACTATCCGGATGAGGCCCGCCGGCAATCAGACGCTGCCAGCGCGACCCGTCTGAAAATGCTGCGCGAAACACAGGAAAAACAGCAGATAGCAACGGCATTCAAACAAGCCACCACACCACGCAACTGGCGCTATACCAAACGGGTGGCGGCAGGCTCGGCGTCCATAGCGCCGGACTTCACTTACGATGATGGCCGCTTTACCTATATCGGTTTTTCACCGGTCAAAATCCTGCCATCTCCCTTCCTGATCGTTAACGGTCAGGAACAAGCGGTTACGCCCCGAATTGTCAGCCAGGGCAATTACACCGTGATGGTGGTACGGGCGTTGTCGCCGCGCCTGGTACTGCGCTACGGCAATGCCGTGGTCGGGATTGAAAATGCGGCATACGGGCAAGCCACGGTCGCCAGTGGCGACACCGTGTCACCCGCCGTCACGCTGGAGGCCAAATGACAGACCCATCCTTCCCTGAAGCAACGGAAAAAACCACGGCAGAACTGGAAACAGATGCCCGAGCGCGCGCCCGGTTAGCGATGGCAAGCCCGGAGTCGGAACAACAAACGCCGCCCGGTCAGCCCGAAGTGACCCGCTTTCGAAAAACATCCGGTCGCCGGACGCTGCTGGTCTGCCTGGTTAGCCTGGCCTTACTGATTGCACTGGCACTCGGCGGCGATCGCTTGCTCGGGGCGCTGAAAAAAGGTGATGAAAAGGAAGCCGATGCCGCGCCACCGCCTTCGACTAGCGCGGGACAACATGCACGTACCAATCTCGGCATGGACAGCAATCCGTTCGGTCTGTTCGGACAGAACACGCCGGAAACGACGGCGGACAAGGGCCAGGCGCAAACCGCCGCGCCTCCCTCACCACCGGGACCACCCACGTTGAACAAGGCGACGGCGCTGGCTGACGGGCTGAGCAACGCCACCGGTACAGCGCAGAGTGGCAATGCACGGACCACCCGAATCGAACCGCGCGACAGCGCGGGAGCGACCGGCGGTAAGGCAATCGTATCCGATACCCGTGGCGACAATGACAGTCCGGGGGTGGCTAAGGTCACCGGCGTCAGGCGACTGAACCTCGATCCTGATCTCTATCTCCCGGTTGACCGCTATATCCCCTGCTCAATGATGCGGCGTTTTGTCTCCGATGTGGGCGGTGCGATTTCCTGCCTTATCAGCGAGGATGTCTACAGCGCCAGCAACCATGTGAAGCTGCTCCCGGCGGGCACCGTCGCCAGGGGCATGTACCGCGCAGGGGTGTTGCAACATGGACGCAGCAGGATGTTTGTCATCTGGACGGAGTTACGCACGCCGGAACCCGGCAGCCTGCAAATTCCGCTCACGGATACCGGGGGCACCGGCCCGCTGGGTGAATCGGGTATTTCGGGCTGGATTGATACCCATTTCTGGGCGCGTTTCGGTAATGCCCTGATGCTGAGCACCGTGCAGGATGTGGCTTCGGCAGCGGCGGATTCAGCACCGGGAAAAGACCGCAACACCGACTATACCGAAAACACTCGTGCAGCCGCGTCGGAAATGGCGAAAACGACGCTGGAGAACAGCATCAATATTCCGCCCACGATGTATCTGAACCAGGGCGACGCTATCAGCATCATGACCGGGACAGATATTGATTTTTCCTCCGTCTATCAACTGCGCATGAAACAGAGAGGGGTATATGACAACTGAAAACCTGTCTCTTGATTTTATGAAAAATCAGCTGTTCGGTGATTTCCTGCCGCTGGAAGATCTGACCGAGATCGCCATTAACCGCCCCGGCGAGATCCACACCAAAATTCGCGGAAAATGGCAACGGCACGACGCCCCGGTCACGCTGCGTCAGTGTCATGCATTTGCCAAAGCGCTGGCTTCATGGAATGAGGACAACGTGGATGATACGTCGCCCATTCTTTCCGCCACGCTGGGTTCCGGTGAGCGTATCCAGGCCATTATTCCCCCGGCCTGTGAGCGGGATACGGTTTCCATTACGCTGCGCAAACCGTCATTCGAACAGAAAACGCATCAGTCCTGGATTGATGCCGGTTTTTATAACCGGGTGACGGGTAAGGAGCGAACTGAAAGCAAGGACGATGAATTAGCCCGATATTATAACAGCGGGGATATCCCCCGCTTTATTGAAAAGGCCGTTGAGTATGGCAGGACAATATTCATTGTGGGGGAAACGGGCTCCGGCAAAACTACCTACATGAAAACACTGCTGCATTATATTCCTCAACACCTGAGACTCATCACCATTGAAGACAACCCCGAAATCCGGTTTTACCACCACGCCAACTATGTTCATCTATTTTATCCGGCGGACGCCGGAGATGATGCCATCGTCACACCCGGCAGGCTTATCCGGGCTAATTACCGGATGAACCCGGACCGCATTTTGCTGGCGGAAATTCGTGGTCGGGAAGCCTGGGACGCGCTGAAAATCGTCGGCTCCGGTCATGAGGGACTTATCACCTCGATGCATGCGGGCAGTCCGCAAGATTGTATTGAAGGCATTATTGACCGTTGCTTTGAGAATCCCGATTGCCAGAATATCCCGTTTGCGGTGCTGCTGCGCAAGGTGCTTAAAAGCGTCGATATTATCGTCAGTATTGATATTCACGGCGATATCCGCCGGATGGGTGATATCTATTACAAATATCTTCACCTGGATAAAATGAAGGAGACCTTCAACGATGCGAACGATTGACCTGTTTTTAACCAGCGCGGTAGTGGTTATGTTTTCTGGCTGTTCATCCCCACCGGAGCCCGTTCAGCCCGAATGGGATAAACCCGGCGTGGAAATGAATACAAGTCTTCCACAGTGGTCAGAGAACCGGGTTATTTTGCCGTCTCCCACAGTCGATGGCCACTGGTCAATAAACATGGCCTTCAACCCTGATGCGGTTTACCCGTCCAATCTCTGGTATGCCGTTGTCCATTCCAATCAGGTTATCGTTAACGCACCGGATGGTGAACGTTATTTCAGGGCAAAGGCCTGGCTACGAAAAAACGGTTACTCCAGCGTCATTACCTTCCTGCCGAAACTGAATAATTGCCTGACCTGTAATACAACAGAAATTGAGTTTTATCGGTAACACCATACACACCCCAGGTTTTCCAGATACCTCCTCCCTACGACCCAACATACAATAGCTCCTTACCAACCAGAGGTAATCAACATGAAATCGATCATGCTGCCTGCATTTTTTCTCTGTATTGCTCCGGTATTGCCATCCACTGCGATGGCTGCCGATGCCTGTGAAGTCGTTTTATGTATGTACGGTAAAACGACGGGTAATGACGGAGGAAAAGAATGCAGCTCTGCTGAACGTTCGTTCTTTAATATCGTGAAAAAGAACAAACACGGTTTTCTACCCAGTCATACAGCCGATGCCCGTGAAGCCTTTTTGCTCGAATGTGCATCAGCGGACCCGGCGATTATCAACCAGATCATTGGCAAATATGGCCGTCTGCGCGGTTAATTTTAAAGGATTGGTTAAATAGCAACGCCCGGATTTATAAAGCATCCTTGATCAAATCAACGCGGCGATGCCATATGCTTTATCAGCGATATTGTGTATTGAAAAACGGCCAGGCGCGGGTTTGATCTGGATAAGACAAGATGCGCATATTCTGACGAAGGGAATGGTCGTTCCGGAAGAACGTGAACGCGTTATTTCCTGTCGCGGCCGGGCTTTTATTACCTGCTCTGTTTATTTATCTCAGATAATATCGGGCCGTCCTGCCATCCTACCAGCGTAGTCCTGCATCGCAGTGCGGATATATTCGCAGAGAAGCCGCACGCGCTTCGTCTGTCGTGTTTCACCGTGGGTCAGCAGCCAGACATCGCCAATGCGTGCGACCGGTCCGCCGGGTACGCGGGCGAGCACCGGATCGGCATCGCCGAGAAAACAGGGCAGAAGCGTGATACCCATGGCCGCGCGCGCCGCCTCAAACTGAGAGCGCATTTCCGCGAAGCGGATTGGCGTGGCTGTCATCCTGATCCCCCCTTCAGGCTGCCATTCGGACGGAACGGCCTCGCCGGGTCCCAGCAACCAGGGTATAGACCCTGAAGGGGCCGCGAAAAGAGTTAAATGGCCATAGTAGCCTGTATAAAACTCACACAGTTTCATGCCGTAAAGATTGCCTGGCGGTGTGGTATCCCCTGTGACCACGCGAAGCGCGACATCCGCCTCACGGTTGCCCAGATTGGCGATGGTGCCCGACGCGATAATCTCCAGCGCAATATCAGGGTAAGCATGCATAAAACCCGCCAGCGTGGGCATAAGCAGGTCGGTTGCAAGAGATATGGGGAGCGTAAACCTCAAAGGCCCGGAAACACGCTGATCCCTGCCGAAAACTCTTGCTTCAATCTCAGATGACGCTGTCGCCATCTGCCCGGCAAGTTCGACGATGTCGGTGCCCGCGTCCGTCAGCCGGTAGCCGGTTGCCAGCTTTTCAAACAGCTTGCTATTCAGCTTGTTTTCCAGCCGACCAATGCCGCGAATGATGGTGGCGTGGTTAACGCCCAATGCGTCAGCGGCCGCGCGTACCGTCCCGCCTTCCGCCACGGCAAGAAACATGCGAAGTTCATCCCAGTGGTCCATTGGTGCGTTTTCTCACAAGTGTTGTGCAATTTTCGCCAGTTTAATTCTGGTTCAGCCTCAATCATACTGAAAATTCGATAGCCATGGTGCATTTTTTCACCTGGCAGGCAATCAGCCTCTCGATGACATCAACCTAAGTGAGGAAACTATGGGCAAACTGGACTCTAAAATTGCTGTTGTGACCGGCGGCTCCAGCGGGATCGGTTATGCGATCGCCAGGCGCTTCATCCAGGAAGGGGCGACGGTTTATATCGCTGGCCGCAGACTGGCTGAGCTTGAAGCGGCGGCGGCGAAGCTGGGTAAACAGGCGAAAGCGATCCAGACCGACATCGCCTCCCCCGACAGTCTGGACCGGCTGTTTACCACGGTGCAAGAACAGGAAGGCGGGCTTGACATCCTCGTTGCCAATGCCGGTGTCATTGCATCGGCGGCAATCGGTGAAGTGACGGAGCAGCATTTTGACCAGATGTTCGACATCAACGTTAGAGGCACGTTCTTTACCCTGCAGAGAGCGCTTCCGGCGATGCGCGAAGGGGGTTCGATTATTCTCGTTTCATCCTGTCTGGCGACAAAAGGACTGCCGGGCCACAGCGTCTACAATGCCACCAAGGCCGCGGTGCGCTCCCTGGTACGGACCGCCGCGGCGGAACTGAAAGCACGGCATATCCGGGTGAACACCCTAAGCCCCGGCCCTGTGGATACGCCTATTATCGACGCGCAGGTCGGTACGCCGCAGGAGGCCGAAGCCTTTCGTCAACAGGCCGCAGCCCTGGTACCTCTCGGGCGTATAGGACAGCCGGATGAACTGGCCGCCGCCGCTCTTTTTCTCGCCTCAGACGAAAGTAGTTTTTCCACCGGAACCGATCTTGTCGTCGACGGCGGCATGACACAGTTGTAAGGAGAATTATCAATGAAAAGACTGGCAGGAAAAACGGCTATTGTTACCGGTGCTTCAAAAGGGATCGGCGCGGGTATCGCCCGGGAACTGGCGCGCCAGGGGGCGCGGGTGGTGGTGAACTATGCGTCCGATCGTAGCGGAGCCGATAAGGTTGTCGCAGCCATTGAGGCAGAAGGCGGGCAGGCGGTTGCCGCCCAGGCCAGCGTAGCAATCGCGGCGGATGTAAAGCGGCTGTTTGCCGAAACCACGCGCGCATACGGGAAACTCGATATTCTTGTGAACAACGCCGCAGTCTACGTCCCGACGCCCCTTGAGGCCATCACGATTGATGAGTTTCACCGCCAGTTCAACACCAACGTTCTGGGCGTCATCCAGACCATTCAGGCAGCGGCGAATCACTTCAGCGAATCCGGAGGCGCCATCGTCAATATCGGCTCCATCGACAGCTGTCGCGCCGTACCGGGAATGGCAGTCTACTCCGCTACCAAAGGTGCCTTGGATGCTCTGACCAGGGTGCTTGCAGCTGAACTTGGTTCACGAGGCATCAGAGTAAATACCCTGGCTCCCGGAGGGACCCATACCGAAGGCATTATCAGCGCCGGATTTATTGGCAGCCCGTTCGAAACTGACATGATCGAACGCACGCCACTTGGTAGGCTGGGCCAGCCGCAGGATATTGCGAAGGTGGCGGCATTTCTGGCTTCGGACGACGCGGCCTGGATCACAGGTGATCGCCTTGTGGCCTCCGGTGGGTTCTACGGTTGAGCGCGTAATCAGTAGCGATAAAAAAGGGTGGCATTTTTCAGATGCTTGCCCTGTAGCTATGAAGACAGCGTTAAAAAAGAAAACAATCAAAGCCAGCGGCGTGAATATCGCTGTTGGCATCATCGTTCATCACAAACAGACAGGATTTGTTATTACCAAACCAATGCTGCGTACTGCCGTCCATTTGCAGCATCAACCTTGACGTTTCCATTCGCTCCCTGCATTTGTGAAACCGACTTTACCTCCGTTTGCGAATTTTACATGATGAATATCGTGTGCTAATTTGGTTTTGACCCCATATATCCTGCGTTTTATTCGCCGGTTCACTCCCGGCGTTGCCATGAACAACAAACTGAAGTCCCTTATCTCTATAACGCTGGAGATAGCATTCAATGGTCCGTCTGGATTTATTGAGGAGCTTAGCGGCATTGGCAATAGTGATTTTATGCTCAGCCACTTTTGCAATGACATCCATGGTCAATTGGGCTTTGGAGTTCAACGTGATCATCCTTAGCGTCCCTCAAATGTACAAAAAACATTCAAAGAACACGGTTACTAATTAACCGTCAATTTCCCTTGGTAATTCGCGAATACGATAAAATCGCTTGGTGTTAACAAAACATTTTGTATTAGTCGCGACGAAATCTGACACAACAGCTTTAAAAATAAAGTGACTGATTTTGATATGGATAAATTAAATAAGGCCATCAGAGCTATCAGAATACGCTGGATGAAATTCGCAATTACAGATATTAAGGGGATGACGAGTATATATTTACAGTAAATAAATCCCGCCCCTCAATGTAGATAAAAACATCCGGAATGGTTTTAGCAACGGATGGCGACAGCCACCCGAAGGGCGGGGAAAATTACGCAGTAATTTGGGCGAGTCCGGCGCAGGGCGTGGCGTGGTTAAGGCTTTTTAATTCCTGCAACCAGCAGGAATTAAAAAGTGGCGTGAGGCGAGTAAATTCAATTTCGAAGAAAGTGCTAATTTGCGTCGCCGAACCCATCGGCGAGCGTTCACCCCCCAGGTGAACCGAGCTGGCCGGGGGGAGCCGAATAAATTTCGCCGCCCCAGCGAGCGAAAAGCTATCGCCCACGATAGCGGTTTATTTGGGGGGCGTCAGCCCCGCACACCGTCGCGGCTAAGTCTCCGGCCAAAAGCCGGTAGCGTGGCGCGACCACCCTCTTTGAAGGCGTTTTCCCATTTTTTCGCTTGGCCGGAACGGACAAAAGAAAAAATAGGCGAAAAACGGCGTCTCAAAGGGGGTGGTCGCGCGTAGCGGGCGACGGTGTGCCGCCGTTGACGTTGGGGGTTTTGGCGCGGCGTCCAGCCGCGACATTACCCCCATGCGACAGTCCATAAGGGCGTACAGCCCGCTTGAACTGGCGCACGCCGTTCGTGCCGGGAAGTATAACCTCCCGGCGCATGGTCGCAACGCGACCACCTCACGAGCCCCATGCTTTCGCCCCGCCTTTTCGCCCGACACCGTGGGGCGAATTTATGGGGCGATGCTGTGGGGCGAGTTGCTGACGAAGGAGGCATCATGATATTAAATAAGCTTGCCGTTTCACTGTCGCCGATAGTGAATGGCATGCTGGCATTGATTACTTTTACGCAGCAGCATCAGCTGATGCTGGCGCTATTATCGGGGCTGACAATACCGTTTTTCGCGTCGATGAAAAGCGATGAGCGGCAAAAAGCCCCGTTCTGGCAAAAGCTGATTATTGCTTTTGCCATGCTGTGTTTTCTTTTCGGTACGATGGCCCCGGTTGTTATCTGGATTTTTCAGTGGCTTTATCAAGGTCGGATAGTCGCCAGTATTGCCGTTCTGGCATGGTCAGTACTGATTGCCTTCACCGTAGCGGGCTTTATTTTCCATATTCTGCTGCGTAGGGTCTTAACGCCAGAATTGGACAGAATAAAGAAACGGCTCGTTAAAAAAACAACGCTTGAACGGGAATTACGTACCGATGTGCGCACGGTGAAATCGTTACTGCCGGAAACGTTGCATTATGATCCACTGGATTACATCGACTTGAGCAAAGGCATTTTTATCGGCATGGACCGGGATAAACAACCGATGTATCTCCCGTTAAAAGACTGGCAAAGACAACACGCGGATATTATCGGCACCACCGGTGCCGGTAAGGGGGTGGCGACCGGGATATTGCTTTATCAAAGTATTCTGGCCGGTGAAGGCATCTTTGTCATGGACCCCAAAGATGACGAGTGGGCACCACATCTTTACAGGAAAGCCTGTGAGGATGCAGGCAAGCCCTTTGCCTTAATTGACCTACGAAAACAGCAATACCAATTAAACCTGATTGAAGACATTATCCCCGATGAACTGGAAGAGCTTTTTGTCGCCGGCTTCAGTCTGGCGGAAAAAGGCCAGGAATCTGACTTTTACCGCATTGACGATAGAAAGGCGGCTCGCATGGCGGCGCAATTCATCAGTCACCGTCCAGACTCAACCATCCGCGATATTTATAACGGCGAGTATGTTCAGGGTATTGCGGAAAATATCAAAGCGTTTTTCGGTAAGATTGAGGAACTGGCATTACTCAATGCCATCAATGCGCCGACGGGATTTTCGTTGAATAAAATATTTGATGAAGGCGGTTGCTGTTACGTCATCGGCTCGATGCGAAACAGCAAGATTATTACCGCACAGCGCATGCTGCTGGTGCGTCTTTATCAGCTGGCTGAACGGCGTGACCGGATAAATGATATCCCCGCCCCATTGCCATCTTCCTTGATGAACTGAAATACCATCTTTCCAAACCCGCACTCGAAGGACTGGGGGCGGCAAGGGATAAAAGTGTTCATATTATTATGGCGCATCAGTCCGTCGCCGATCTAAAAGACTGCCCGGCAGATTTAAAGGGTGAAGCCGTTGTCGGCGCAGTTGTTGAGAATGCCAAATTCAAACTGGTTTATCGCGTTATGGACCCCGATACAGCCGAATGGGTAGCCAGGATGTCAGGCACCATATTAGTGGATGATGAAGTCCGCAAAGCGAAAACCGATACCGTGCTGACAGAAACCATCGACAACGAACGCACAATCAGACAGGCGGAGCGTTTCTTTATTGACAGCAATATGATCCTGAACCTGCCCGATTTTGTCAGCTTCATCTTTACGACCAAAAAACTCCCGTCAGCATCATTAATTTCACCGATCAAGGTGAAAAAACGCGAGCTTGAAATATTTACTGTTTCTCCTGAAATTGCCGCTTCGGCGGCATCGGTAAAAGTCTCGCTGGATTTCAGCGAGGAAGAAAAAACACCCATACCCACAACATCAACGCCGAATATCATGGCAACCCGGCCCGATCTTTTCTTCACGGATGAAGATAATAAAACCACAAAGCCGACGCCTGACGAAGAAGAAAAACTGTCCCTTCTCGATTTTTAGGAGGCTAAATGCTTATCGCCACACATAGCGATCGCACCGCACGCAACAGCGAGAAAATAAAAAGACTGCTGAATTTCCTGAAAGAAGAAACCTACAGCGACTTTAAAACGCTGATGCTGCTTTTCGGATTCAGGGATCACAAGTCACTCTATTCGCTACTGTCAAAAGTCGAGGGAATGGGGTTAATACAAAAACATGTGCTGGAATCGCGGACGATGAAAGTTTCATTGTGGGGAATAACCAGTGACGGACTGGCCGTCGTTTTAACTCCCGATGATGCCATTTTCCCGGCGCGGTTTGAGCCATCAAAAGTTACCGGCTGGACGCTGGAGCATCACTTTGATAATCAGGTGGCCCGGATCATCCTTGAGAAAAAAGGCGCTACCGGATGGATAAACGGTGATCATACGACCTTCCTCAACCGCTATCAGGTCAGTCACCGTCCGGACGGGCTGATCACCCTCCCCGGCGGAACCGTCATAGCCATTGAGACTGAGCGCCGTCTAAAAACCAAAGCCCGTTACCAATCGATCATCGCCAGCCATTTACTAGCCCGGACCAATAAATACTGGATTTACGTTTTTTATATCGTACCCGACCCGCAGAAAAAACGCGCCATTGAACTGCTGTTCGACAGCATAAAACACGTCATCGTTAACCATCAGCATATCCCGCTGGAAGCGCGTCACCGTCATGTTTTCCGTGTCTATACCCTCGCCGAACTGCACCAACTGGAGCTGCATCACTACGCTTAAGCCAGTGTTTTTTGTGCTGGCAGGTTTACCCATACGGAAAGCCTGCCGCGTGGTTGATTGATGAGTAATCACTTAAGGTATATACTCACAATATGTACGGAAGAGGAGCACGACCATGAAACACAGAGTCAGCGTTACCGTGGACAAAGACAATTATCAGGTTCTGAATGCTGCCGGCGTCAATATTTCTGGTCTGGTGAATGAAGTCATCGGCAAGGAAGCCCGTCGCATAAAGGCTGAGGAATGGAAGAAAGAGAACCACGAAGGGATGGAAGAAGTCGCCAGATTCATCGCACAGAATGGCTCTTTCGCCGATGAAAACAGGAACTGGTGATCATGCAATTCACTGTTTATCAGTATAAGCGGGCAAGCCATTACAAAATGTTTGTCGATGTGCAAAGTGATATTGTCGATACGCCAGGGCGGCGAATGGTCATCCCGCTGATAGAATCGCATCACCTGTCTGAAAAAGTGAATAAAACCTTGTTCCCCCTGATCCGCATCGACGACGAAAATTACCGTCTGATGACAACTGAATTATCAAGCGTTTCCGTTGAGGTCATCGGTGAAATTATCGCGGATGTAAGCCATTGTGCCGATGAAATCAAAAATGCTATCAATCTCATGTTCTGGGGTGTTTAAACGCCCTTAAAAGGTTTTCAGTAAGGGCAGTATATCTCCCATCACCAGAAAAGACAGTACGCACCGATAATACGGAATGTGAATGTATGATTAAAGCCGCATTCCTTTGCGGCTTCCTCTATTTCCGTTCAAACCTTCTCCATCAAATAACGATGCGCTTTCGATGCCGCGCTGGCGGCTTTGAAAATATAGCGTTTGTCGTTTTTCAACGCCTTCAGCCATGAAGCGATGTAGCTCTCATGCTGAACCTCGCCAACAATCCCTAAATCAGCCATCAGAAAAGCGCTTCCCAGCTCGGCGCACAACTCTTCAAATGCATAATCCTCACTGCCAAACCTCCCTTTCATTTCACGGTTCAGACGATTTTTTGCACCGCTCCAATGGACAAGTTCATGCAAACCAGTGGCATAAAAATTAGCAGAATTAGAAAAAAGGCGGCGCTCCGGCAGCCAGATCTCATCGGTTAACGGCCTGAAAAAGGCGTTTTGTCCTTTCTCGATGATGTTTGCGCCACTGCTCCGGAACAGGTTTTCAGCCTGTGGCAGCGCATCAAACGTCTCTGCTAAATTGCCCGGCTCAGTCGCCAGGGGCAGGCCGTCAATCTGTACAACATTAAACACCGTGAACGTTTTCAGCATCGGAATATGTTCGATCCCGCCTTCGTCGTTTTCCTTCTCAAGGGTCGAGTAGAAAATGGCTGTCGTGCCGCGCTCTCCCTTGCGAACCTGCCCCCTTGCCGCTTGCGCCTGTTTGTATGTCATCCAGCGGGAATCATTGAATCCCTGTTTTGAAGCACTGCACCACAACAGCATGATATTCATCCCGCTATAAGCTGCACCGGTGGCGTAATTAGAAGGCAAGCCGGACATACCCGCTACGCGCTGCCACGGGCACGTCCATGGTTTAACACCAGCTTCCAGTGCCGTAATGATGCTGTCGGTGACGGTCTGATAAATATCGGTTCTGACTTTGGAAAATTTCGTTTTTGAGGAGCCTGACTGCTCCAGCGGGGATACGCTGGTTGCCGCTGCGGTGTTAGGGGCGCTGGTCTGGGTATGCAGGGAAATGGACATGGTTTTTTCTCCGTCATTGATGTGATTTTCGTCTTCGTATCGCCTGACGGTTCGCTTCCCCGGCATCGTTCCGGCCCGCAAGGGCGCAGAATGCGTGCCATTTACCCTTATATGTTTCTGGTGGTATAGGATAGAAAATGTTGGATTTGGCAAGGTCCATGCAGCACGTATTTACCCGAGGGCTTTAAGCCCGACCGCAAGCAACCCGCGCATGGACTGAGCCACTCATGTAAAGCCCGAACAGTTGAATGAATTAAATTCGTATCGTAAGGAGGGGTAATATGAGTCAGCCAGTTCAGCATGTGATTGGTATTGATGTAGCGAAGCTTTCTTTAGATATTTCTGAAGCAGGTTCATTGTCTGCATTTACTGTCAACAACGCTCAGCAAGGTTTCGACCTCTTAGTACAAAAACTCGATGAAATTAACGTCTCACTTATACTAATGGAGGCAACAGGTGGTCTGGAGTCAGGAGTAGCATATTACCTTCAGACAAAGGGATACGATGTTGTTGTTATCAATCCTCGCCAGGCACGCGATTTTGCTCGTTCAATGGGATATCTGGCTAAAACTGACAGGCTCGATGCCAGCGTATTAGCTCAACTTGCGCAGGTTATTGACCGCAGCCCTGAACGAGCCCGCTTTATTAAGCCTTTACCAGAAATTACACGTCAGGAACTTACAGCAATTGTTGTTCGACGTCGTCAGTTGAATCAGATGCTGGTTGCTGAACGAAACAGGCTTTATCCTTCTCATCCCGGGAGCCGGGAAAGTATTGGTATCATCATTGATGTTCTGGAAAAAGAGCTCAGGCGCATCACTCAGCAAATGAATCAATACGTTAAAGCACATTTCCGTCATCAGGCTGACCTGCTTGCCAGTGTGAAAGGTGTGGGTGAGGCGACAATTGCGACTTTACTTGCGGAATTGCCTGAACTTGGCAAACTCACCCGTCGGGAAATAAGCGCTCTTGCGGGAGTAGCACCCTTCAACCGGGATTCCGGCAAAATGCGAGGCAAGCGAACAACCTTTGGTGGTCGAGGTACAGTAAGGGCGACCCTCTACATGGCTGCGCTTACAGCGACGCGGTTTAACCCCATTATAAAGGAATTTTATCTGCATCTGCTTTCCGGTGGTAAAGCTAAAAAGCTTGCACTGGTCGCCTGCACACGCAAATTAATCACAATCCTGAACGCGATGGTAAGGGATAACCAGCAGTGGAACACTTCATTCGACAAACAAAGAGCTTCTCCGATAAGTTAGCTGTCCTTATGAAGTATAAAATCAAGCATAAGCTCAATCTGAGCTGCAAGCATGGATCTTCCTGTGTGAATGGAGAGGTTATGCTGTTCTGCCAGCCTGAGAAGAGGTGTTTTCTCTGGGAAAATTACAATGTCACAAACGGTTGTCGTGCTCCCCAGTTTATCTAAAGAGAATGGAAGACTTTTGTTTTCCCCATCCCCACAGATGTAGCATTAATAGCAATATCAACCTGTTCAGGAACGTTGCTACCCATATAAATATTAACGTCGGGATACCGGGATGACAGCTTTTTATCAGTTCAGTTGATTTATCCATTGTCCGGTTATAGATAATCAATTCTTTAACCTGCCGGGCGGCCATGGCATAAGCAATCGCACAACCGGCACCGCCAGTCCCTGCCAGATAAACTTTTTGCCTTCTACATTGATATCTCGCTTCAAAGGCTCAATGCGAATCCTTCACCATCAAGCATATCGCCATGTAACATTCCGTTGGTATCTCTCCTGATTACGTTGCACCCACCGGTAGCTCTGGCTGCATCACTTGCTGAATCAAGGAGCGAAAGAGTCTGTTTCTTATGGGGCATTGTTATAATGCCCCCACGGAAATTTTGAATATATCTCAGGCCATTGACAGCATTTTGCAGGCCGCCAGGGTTTACGTGAAAAGGACCATCAAAGTGTCGGGGATATTTTTGCCTGAAGAGCAGCATTAATCATGAGCGGAGCGCTGACTTGGGCTATCGGATCACCGATGATGGACAACAATTGTAATTTACCACTAACGATGCTGAGTTCATTCATGGCTGATACCCTTTAAGAAAATTTGACCAGATCACCGTACATACAATTACATGATGCGCGATTTCATTATCAAGTAAAGAATGCGCCAACCTCAAGCATCAGGGAAGATCCGATAACACAGTTGCTTGCGGGACGGGTTGTGTTGGGAAACGATTAGCCGGAAGCGGGTACAGGAACGAAAAGCTCACTGGAGAAAAAGATGCCGCTGCATACCAAAACGTAGCGCCCTTGCTCCTCAGCGGTGAAATGGGTATGAGGTTTATGAAGTCGGCGAAGCCCGGAATATCATCGGTATCTCTGCCGGAGCCAGGGATGTTGCGGTTGGACTGGCCCTAGAACGGTGGATATTCCTGACCTATAGCATAGTTACTGTTCCTCTTTTGGACATATGTCAATGGAGATTGTAAAGTGATATATCGGGGTGCGGACGATAACTTGGACCACTTTGGAGGTAGTCCATGTACGCTTACGAAAGCCATAAGCCATAAGCCATAAGCCATAAGAGCAAGAAATGGAGAAGACTAAGTAATACTAACTTTATTTATGGTTTTACAGTAAAATTAGTTGCAAAATAAAAATGGTGTAGGATAAAGACTGGATTTGACCCCATATATCCATGCACCTATTCTCGCTTAGGTTGATGGTTTCCCCCTGCGCCGATATTCTCTTGGTGAGCGATATCCTAAAGCGCTGTGCGGGTGATATTCGTTGTAATGTTCGAACGCTAACGACAGGTTTAACACTGCCGTCTGGCTGTCCGGTTTTGGCATCATGCCGATATAATCACGCTTCATCGTCTTAACGAAGCTTTCTGCTACACCGTTACTTTGTGGACTTCTGATCGCGGTCGTTCTGGGCTCCAGGCCCAGCATTTTAGCGAAGCTCCGGGTTTCATCGGCACGATAGGCCGAACCGTTATCCGTCAGCCATTCGATGGGCGCTGTCGGCAGGTTTTGCCCGAACCGGCATTCAACTGAGCGTAGCATAACGTCCTGTACCGTATCGCTGTCATAACCGCCGGTGCTGGCCGCCCAGTCCAGGCTTCCCTGTCGCCACAGTCGATGGCGAAGGTGACCCGCAGTTTTTCGCCGTTATCGCAGCGGAACTCGAAGCCATCCGAACTCCAACGGAGATTGCTTTCGGCCACCGCCACCCGGCCTGTGTGACGACGGGTATCCGGTGTGGGACGGGTTTCGACTCTAACAACAAGCCGTTGTCACGCATCACGCGCCATACCCGTTTTGCGTTCACCCTCGGCAGACCTTCCTGCTCCGAACGGCGGCGCAGATTAGCCCAGATGCGTCGATAGCCATAACTCGGCAGGTCGGCCACTTCGGCACGGATGCGGGCCAATAATTCGGCGTCATCCTGATGCCGCTGCTTACGGCCATCTTGCCAATCAGCCTGCCGGTAACGATAAAGCGAGAGCTGCGCACGTGACACATCCAGGGCTTCACTCACTGGTTTTACTCGTCGTCCCCGGGCAATAAGGGTCCGTGCGCAATCCATTTTTGCCTTGCCGTATTCCACCGCCTCCTTGAGGATCTCGGCTTCCATGGTTTTCTTACCCAGAAGGCGCTGGAGTTCGCGGATTTGTTTAATGGCGCTATTTAACTCAGAAGCCGGCACAACCTCTTCGCCGGCAGAGACCGCCGTCAGGCTGCCGTCCTGATATTGCTTACGCCATTTAAAGACTTGATTAGCATTCACATTATGACGACGAGCGACAAGAGAAACGGAGCTACCTGGCTGGAAGGTCTCCTGAACGATGGCGATCTTCTCCTGCGGAGTGCGGCGGCGGCGTCGCTCTGGCTCAGTAAGAACAGTACCCATGATTTCGCTTTGACTAGGCTTAAACATAGCTTTAAGACTACCTCGTATTTTAAGCGGGTCAAAGTGTATGGATCATCAAGGGGCAAATACAAAGACTCAATATATATCCCCTAAGTTTTATGTGCGCTAAGCAACATCCTGCGGTAGCCATGCTTTAATTTTATGTTAGAAAACACAAAAGCACTCAATGCAACTTGCTGTTTGTGCTGCCTCATGACGTTCGCAAGCCATCCAAGCTTAGAAGCATTGTTAGTTGATGCAAGTAACATATCTTGTGAACGTGAATAAACAGCCTTCTAACCCTTCGGTCGAGGGGAGGAGTGATCCTACCCAGATTTGATGGTCGCACTGTGCTTTGTACTTCGCTTGCCTGTCAATTCAACGCTATATGCTCCATAAACGGCAAATAACGATAAGGAAAAGTATGTTGGAAATTAAAGAAGTTGATATTAATGATTTGAAGTTCATATTATCCAATCGGAATATTGAGTTCCATGAAGGCGTGGCGTATATAATGCCAGAAGCTTCCAGCGATGAAGAGGACATCATTAATGAATATGCGCCTGACTTAAGGAAAGACTTTAAAGAATTAGGATAGAATCTGTAGTCGTCAGAGGCAAACAACATAGCTATTTAGCACTCAGAAGTATCGACATAATTTTACCGTTGATATATGGAATCCCATTTTCTGTATTTGCTAACTTTATCACAAATTGGATCAAAAATAACTTAGAAGAAAACAAAAAGTTAGAGTTAAATACATAAAAGAAGAGGAAGGAAAATACAAAGAAATTATGATCGAGGGAAGTGGCAGTGAAGTTAATGCCATCCTTGATCGTCTGAAGGAACTGTAGCAATGGATTCATCAGACGAGCAACCTGTTTTCACGGCGATATTTATGGCATTTGATGAAAGTAGTAACCTTAATGAAGTAGTCAAAGAGTCTTGGATTTCCGCACACACTCTGATTGATAGAGTAAAAAACCAGTCACTGCAACCTGCACTTGATCTAAGAGCAGCCTTATCAAAATTATTAAGAACTTTTGGATCTCTAGGGAAGAGCGCGTCTCTATAGCATATAAGATGCATCAAATTGGTCGATATTTAGCTGAAAACCACCAGTGTGAATTTAAATTCAAAATAGTCATTACTATACTGATTGTCCAAATATGCTTCTACATAATGACTTTGGATTCAGTCTACGTGGGATTGAAAATATAAATGTTCAATATGTGGCCTTGATCCAATTGATTGTGAACATCGAACAGGGAAAAATACAGTAGAATTGAATGTATCGCACTTGATGGACGGTGTAATATTTGTCTGAAAAATATCGGTAATTGCGAACATGAAATCGGATCAAAATACAATGATGTAGAAGCTATCAAAGCTGTTTCAGACTTGGAAATTTTACGTTTGACTTAGTGAAAGAACCTGATGTGGTTTTTCTAGAATAATTGAATTGCCTTATTCAAAAGGGTTTATTATGAATGGCCTATCTAAAGATCCCAACATTCAAGATTTTAACTATGGTATTTCTTCTCTTGATTGTCACCACTGCATTAGTTGTAAAGGTTATGATCCTAAAAAACGAAGAATTGTTTAGATGAAATCGCTCATTACACAATTTTCAATTGATGCCCTCGATAATCACTACTCGGGACGGAAACGTGTGCATGCAAAAACTATAAGCTTGACCTTCCCTCCACAAAAACGCTGTCACGACGTCATAAAATTAGAATATATCACAGGGCAGTAATAAAGCTCTTACCCTTATAAAAATTATTTTAGATGAATTTGTTAATTTTCAACTGCTAAGCCTTTTGCCCAAGTATCTTCTCTACTTCCTTAAAGTCATTCAATGCTGAGGAAAGCAGTTCAATTATATCTCCAATTAACGAGTCCGATGAATCATGCGAACTTATTGAATTAATAGACTCTTCTTTTAACCATTGAATGTCTAGATTCGCTTTATCACGCAAAAGAATTTCTTCATATAAAACTCCCGCCACCTTCCTTGTGGATTGCTATTTTCGTAATATCAAGACTCCAATCACTCGCTCTGAGAGAGATGTTATCGATGCAATAAAATTAATAAACTCATCAAAATCGGCACGCATTAATTTATTATTCTTAAATGTTCTATGAATATTAGTTCTTAAATCATAAATCCAAACACTCTTTGTTTTAGGATACATACCCTTTGTAGGGTTTTCAAAAACAAAACATTAGCCTTAACACCTTGAGCGTAAAATATCCCTGTTGGAAGTCGAAGAATGGTATGTAAATTATATTTATATAAAAATTTTTTCTTATTTTCTCTCAGAACCTCCCTCAAAAGAATATTATCAGGAAAAATCACAGCTGCTTTGCCATCTTTTTTAACATACTACATATATGTTGAAGAAAATTAAATTGTTTATTAGTTGTTTCAGCCCAAAATCATCTCTTATATATTTTTCATCATTTTTGATTTATCTTGATTGATAGAAAATGTACTTTTTCGGCCAAAAGGCGGATTAGCAAGAACAACGTCGACCTTTTTAGACGGTTTACGCTCAAGGGCATCAGTAACCGAAATGGGGCAAGAAACAACACCAATATCGTGTAAAAGATTCATAGCACATAAGCGTGCAACAGAGTTCGATATTTCATTTCCACTAAATGTATTCTTTTGAGAAAAGAAATTTTCTCTATTTCATCTTCACCTATTTTTTATAAATATAATCATGTGCTACTGTTAAAACCCACCGGTGCCACAAGCAGGATCTGCTATTGTTTGTTTAGGCTGGGGAGCAATAACTTCAACAATAGCTTCAATTAGGGCTCTTGGGGTAAAATATTGCCCTGCACCTTTTTCTCAGAATCAGCACTTTTTGTAAGATGCCTTCATATATAGCACCTTTGACGTCAACATTTGGATTAAGCCAAGATTCGGAATTGATTAATTGTATAAGTTTTTTAGCTTAGTTGGATCTTGTATTTTATTTTGAGCTTTATTAAAACCGTGCCTAAAAGCCCATCTTTTCCCCAAAATTCTTATTACTTCGGAATATTTCTCTAACAATTCAGTTCCCTTTAGGGACACTAAAATTTCCCAAGCATCAGAAATTTCATTATTTTTGATTTTCCTGATTCTACGCGTTCCGCATTCATTTTCAAAAATGAGAAGCGTAAGTTGCTCAACGTAATCGCCGTTACTTATACCATCATCTCGAAGTACATTTGCATATCCCCATACTCTGTTAACAATATCTGCAACACTAAATTTTGACATTAATTACCCTATCCAGCATATCTTTAACCCAAACATCGGTATTATAAAATTCTCTAAGGTATATTCTAGCGGCTGAATTGAAAGAAGTCGAGGGCATGACACTCGGATCATCTTATGAAGTTGAATTTTCAAATCTTTTATAGTAAGTTTATTTTCTTCAAAATTTTGAACACTCAAGCGATTTATATTTGAAACAAGCATTCTTACTTTCTGACATATCCTTTTTCTAGCATTTTTTGTCGGTACATGATTTAGGTGATAAAGCTCTACAGATTCTTTTGCTCTTCTATATAAGGGGGAGCTATTATCGTCAACATTAGGACACGCCTCTCCATTAATATTAAAAGTTAATAAATTAACGTCATCAATATCAGTGGGATCAAGCAATACAGGATTTTCTATAAAAACATCATCTCTACTTTTATTCCACATGGGTGGAGGAAGTATAGGAAAGTGATCTTGTTTGCCACCAGAGGTTTCAGTATCAACTCGGCGAGAATTACAATATGTGCAAGAATATCTAAAATTTGACCATTCAAAAGCTAACCACCAGTAACCTGGGTGTTCAGGGCATTCTGCTACTTTTCCTTTTGGTCGGAAGTGGTCTACGGGATTATCTGACCTAAGTTCTGTGGACTCACAATACCAACACTTACCAAATGATAAACCAGAGAGAATCTGGCTCATTGTCCCCCAAACATCACTTTTGCTATTGATAGCTTTCTTTCTAGCATTTAAAATAGCTGACTTTAGTTCATGTTCTAATTTATCATTATCCCATATCTCCTCCACTGCCTTTGCTCTGACATCTACTTCAACTTCAGCAGTTTTTCCATTGATATATTGCCATACTACATCAACTTTTTCTTGCCAATTGTCTGGCAATCTAATCTCAACTTCATCTTTATCTATAAAGTGCATATTCAATTCTCTTCTTCACGCTTTAATTCAGAAAGAATATCATCGCTCATTTTAGATAGTTCTTCTCTTTCACTTTCGGTGAGAGATGTACTCTTGTATTGTTCTGTACGATCACGTCTTGCCCAAGCCTTTACGAATTCTGAGAAATAAGGGTCTGAATAAGCCTCCAAAAAACCCAACATATCTAGTTCTTCTTGTAACTGATTGAACCTTATTTCTTCCTCATCGGTTCGGTGCTCATTAGCTAATAATATAGCATGTTCATCTAAAGCATCCAACGTTTTAGGGTCTAAGTCAGAACGGAGGCCAAACATATCACTCGTCAATACCCCAGAAAAGCCCATACCTTTGGGTCCATATAGTGGAGAATGAGCAAAAACCTCAAGAGTATTTTCATCTCTTTTCATGATTTGTATCTGTTCTCGTTTTAACGTCGATATTACTACTGGATCATGTGTTGCTAATACTATATGACTGTTCTCAATTTTTGTTTATGATGCTCATTCGAGTGTGGATCTTTTCCATCAAGATTAAATCCCGCAACATCTTCCAAATAACTTATATACTCCATGCTCCAAGCCGGATTCAAATGTGTATCCGGTTCATCATAAAAAGGGATTCGTCATCCCTAGTAAATCTCAACAACCCCAATACTGTGATTAGTTGTTGCTCTCCTTCACTTAGCTCTCTGAAAGTTAGCAGTTCTTTAGTACCATTTTATCATTAACTCTCACTCGGATCTGTACTTCATGAATAAGACTGGAAAAATATATACTCTCAAGTAGTTTGAAAAATCCTTATCTGACGTATGGTTTCCAACCTTTTCAAAGCATCTAAGTCTTTTAAGAATAGAAATAATGCATCTATAGTTTCCCCGTTTTTCTTTAAAGGATGAGGCAATGTAAATTTTATCTCCATCGGCGCTATAGATGCTTCAAATAATCTATCCAGAAATGGTTGAACAACACCTTTTGCATTCCAAAATCTTGGGTCTCCTTGATTACTTTTCCAATCAGGTTTGCTTATAACAAACATAACAGACTCAAGCCCGTCAATGAAAAGCTTTTCTTTTAAAAGTTTTAATTTTTCATCTTCGCTTAAAAAACGCAAGCAAGACAAAATTGCTGTGTACTTTCTGTGCATAAAATAATGGTCGTAAAGGAAGTGTATTTTCATCAAGATTGTATTTTCAGGATAGATTAGCTGTTCCCTAAACCTTCTTTGATGCTCATAAAAGTGAGTGGCTAACCTATCGCTTGGCCCAGAATAATAGCCGAAAACATTTGTTGGTAAGTATTTTTATTTTCATCATCAAAAAGCTTTATTACTTAACGTCTTTACATCATTTGGTTTACCCACTGGATGGCAACTTATCTTGTACCTATCCTTTTTTCACTTTTAACTCTAGCTTCAACAAATATTTTATGGCCTCTACATACATATTCCATGTCATACGAAAAACGGGGGTTTATGTAAATCCAAATCTCTGAAGATAATAACTAATGCTTCAATGACATTAGATTTACCTGCCCCATTCCACCCTATAATCACCGTTACTAATTCATTTTGATCAAAATCCACAGTGATATTTTTGAGATTTTTAAATTGACTAATCCATAATTTATCTAATTTCATATCTTAACCTCTATATGTAATCACATCCCCAGTTTTGACTCCATTATCTCTAACCTCTTCAATGATCACATTTTCACACGTGAGTATTTCTTTTAATTCAAGATAAAAGCTTCTACTTTTCAGAAGAAACATCTTTGTTATATTTTGAGTTTGAGAATAATTCTTTTACAGTTAACGTTTTATTTGATATTTTAGTATATCAATAAGACTTAAGTCAGCCATGAATCCACTCCTTGCTTTTGGTTTTCGCTTTTTTCTCTTTTATTATTGAATCTTTTTCAACTTGATATCTTCAATGTAACTACTAATTCCTTCATCTAAAATATCTATATTACCAAACCCATCATAAAAGCATCTTTCGTTATATTTTTTGGTTGACTCTGCCTTTTAATCAACCCTTCTAGATGATTTTTTGCGATTCTATATTATTTTTATTTTGTCAAGAGTTTTTGCTATTTCACATTGTTCATTAATTGGACATATCGGTATAATCAGTGACCGTATTTCCTGAGAGTTAATATTATTAACTCCACTACTCGACTTTGCTACTATCTCAATTTGATTTCTCAACATTGGCGACTCAAATATATATTTTAAATATGTTGAATTTATTAGATCTTTAACAGGCCGAAGCCTAAGGAGATATCCAGCGAAAAGATAACCTGTGTCTTTTTATCAACCTGTGCGCATGTACCAACTAGTGAAAGACTTCCATTTGATCTGATTACTAATAAATCGCCTTCTTCTAGTTTTAATTTTTCGATTTCTTGATCTGAAAAATTGCATATTTCAAATCACTATCAGATATTAGGCCATCTACTAAATTAGAATTCTTATTACGCCTATTCCTGGAGATTCATAAGCACATTTTTTGACGTACCATAGCTTACGCTCTCAAGTACGTCACCTAATTCAATATACGACCAATTATCAGGAAGATCTGGACATGTACTATCTCCTAATATATCACTACCTCCTTTGATATTTTTATCGATGTACAAATTATCTATCTTATTGTTTTTCGCCATTCAGTAGTTAAACATCCTGTCAATGCATCTGAAATTTTAACTGTCCATAAAGTAGATACTTTGTCGAGCGCCTTTTAGATTTTTCCACTCCATCGTCAATATAGTCATATAATAAATCAATCTTATCAGATATTATTCCTTGATTGACATGAGATGTTATAGGAAATCAAGATTACCTAAATACGATGGGTCAATATGAGGAATACCTATGCCTCTTGTATTAGAGTTCAACTCCTGAAACTTTGAATGCATAAAGTGATATAAATACTTTGGATTTACTAAAGGTATTGATAATGCCGCGAGTGTAGAACCTAATGCACCATTCATTCCAATGCCAGCAAGGCCGCATCGCGAACCATCCCAAACGATCAAAACATTGTCTTCGAAACACTTGACGATATTTTCGTTTGAACAATAATTCTCTATTTTTTGTTTTCAAACGCATTAATATCTATATATGGAATTTGCCTGGTCGATGTTTTGACGCCTACGTCAGTTGGTTTTTACCTTTTACGGTAATTAATAACTCTGACAACTTTACTATACGAAAAACATCATTGCTTGTTGCCATTTTAGCAACCCCTTGAAAACATTCAACTAACTTAAATACTGAATATGCCACCAGTAAATAATACCAAATATAGCATAAAATCTATAAATATCAATGTTATGCGTTTAGAATTTCTAACTTCCCACGACTGTTAGAGCACGACAAACAAGCACAAAATTGAGTTTATAAGTACTTAAGGCGCCAATGACCGCTAACTACTCAAGAAAGGGCTTAACTACTTAGCTTATCCCCATCCCCATTTTTTCCCGCACTGAACGCTTTTTCATCCCAAATGTCCAACCATCAGGGACCGGCAATCAGAACGTTGACATCAGAAATAATAACCATTGGTTATCAGCTAATCTACTATCTTAATAAGCTATTTAGAGCACACCTAGATAAAAATCTATTATTATCTAATGAATTACATAGATTCATCCTGCCAAACACTCGCCACTAAATCCCTCAACGTCACCATCAGCATCATCGGGTCAATCGGCGAAAGTTCAAACCCAACCCGCAGGTAAAATTCCCGCGCTTCATCAGAAAGCGCATGCACCAACATCCCGCGAATACCGATAGTTTCCGCCACCTGAATCACCCTTAACCCGGCATCTCGCACCAGTGCCCGCCCGACACCCTGGCCGTGCAATGATTTATTTACCGCCAAACGACCCAGTACCACCACCGGGATCGGATCAGGCATATTGCAGCGAAAGCGTCCAGGCGCGGCAGTTGTCATCACTGCACTCGACGCCAAAGAGTAATACGCCTTTACCTTTGAGTCTTCACAGCAGACGAACGTTCGGGATGCGCCGGTTAGCTGATTTTTCATCGCCCGCTGTCTCAGCCAGTTGTCCATAGAATCCACGCCGCAACAAACTGAGGAGAGAATATGCCCGGCGTGGAGGGGCTCAGGGGCTAAGATCACTTTTTCTGTTCCCAGGGCGCGGGAGTTTGCATGGTTTTACGCAGCGCGGCGTTGGGTGCGGGAGCTTGATCCAGACGAACAAGAAATTCCTGATAGGCCTCTGGGTCCGCCATAATGATGCGCTGCTCGATTAACGCTTCCTCTGCGGCGGCGTGCGCAGCCTCCAGCACAAAGTCAGTACGGTTTTTTCCTTTAGCCTTCGCCGCACGATCGATAAGATCGCGCTCGGCGGGTTTGATGCGTAAATTCAATGTTTCTCGTTTGACGGAAACGCCGTTCGTCGCTGGCATAATGTCATGCTCCTGTGTATATCTTTGAAGATAAATCATACAGCATGCGTAACGCTAATGTCATTACGATTTACAGAAAGCATGGGAATCGAACCAGAGGAACGAACCGGACTTATTTCCAAACTGCCAACCCACTCTTATGATCTACAAGCAAAAATACGGGTCAATCTGCGGGTCTTGACAACCGGCGGGAATAAAATTTATGATGGAATTCAACTTAATAGGAAACTGGATGACCCCGAGTCCGGGCACCATTTTGAAAAACAGTTTTAAAGAAACCAGCTTAACGGCTGGTTTTGCTTTCTGACGTCTGGATTCTCCATCGAAGGCAGTTCGATTAGTCGCCTTATCCAAGAGGATCTCACCACGCAATTCTTGGTTGCTCAAATTTGAGACAGAGCTTATGATAAGACCACAATTATGGTCATTTTTGAGGTCTTATTTATGGCTACTGCTATTTATGCCGATCGCACAGCATCAATTTCGGAACTGAAAAAAAACCCTACGGCTACCGTTAAATCCGGCGAGGGTCGACCTGTGGCGATTCTGAATCACAGTAAACCGGCATTTTATTGTGTTCCGGCATCACTGTACGAGAAAATGCTTGAAATCATTGAAGATCGCCAGCTTGCACGTATCGTCCGCTCTCGCCTCAATGAAGAAGAAGTCGAGGTCAACTGGGAGGATTTTTAATTGTCAGAAAAGGAATTCAAGGCAAGACTAAAGTTTAAAAAATCCGCAAAACAAAGAGTGGGAAGCACTGGGCGGCAATGTTAGAGAAAGATTCAAAAAAACAGCTTAAAAAACGCGCAGAATCAAATGAAGCTTTAACGTCGCTCAAGAACCAGCTTTCAGGCGTCGACTTTTGCTACAAAATCAAACTGCGGTCAGATGGTTACCGGCTTGTTTATCAAGTAAAGCAAGATGACAGTGGCGTGGTCAATGTCGTTATCACCGTTATCACTGTCGATCGTCGTGAAGATGTTTATGAGAGCTTGCAAGATAAGAGTGAGCGTCCTCTCCCTTTCCCGCGACAGCGACCCGCCGGTCAAAAGCTCCGCCACGGCAAGACTGTAGTCGCAGAGCAGTTCAGAATCGGGATCAAAACCAAGGGAGACAGGGGAGGATATCAACGGTAAGGCTTTCGGCCAGATGATGCGGAACGGGATCGTTCAGCGTGGACTTCAGCAGCGCAATACAGGCGGAAAACCGCCCGCAGAGCGCCATTCGCAGCGCCGGATCGTCGCTCTCAAGCAATGGATTGAATTTACTCAGGTACGTGCATTCATAAGGCGAATACCGTAAGGGCTAAAAGCCGTATCTGCTGAAACGAGCGTAAGCCCTTCCATCTGCGATTGAGCAATCAGCATTCTGTCGAAGGGGTCACCATGATGCCGTGGTAGATCTCCTGCTTGCTCAGCATGAGCATGAGTAATTGACAGTGCAAGAAAGTTATTTTTTTCCATTGCCTCATCAATATCCACGTCAAACTCCAGCTTGCCTATGGAGCGCTTGATAGGAATTTCCCACGGTGTCACTGCGCTGACATAAACGATGTTGCCACCACGGGAAATAGCACTTCGGGTGGTTGGGCCTAATGACGGATCATTAGCCAACCACCAAATGAAAACATGTGTATCGATAAGAAAACGCTTCATTCACCGACCTCAAACATCCGTTGAATATCTGCGTCAGCATCATTGAAACTGTCATTCATTGTGATTCTATTTTCATAGCCACCAGGATTTCTGTCCCTTTGCAAAATGGGCACCAATTGAACATAGGGTATACCCGCTTTGGCGATGATGACCGTTTCGCCATCCACCGCTTTATCTGCAAGCTGCGAGAGACATGATTTTGCTTCATGCATGTTGGCCTGAACTGTCATGACAACCTCCATTATCAGGTTAGCTAACTTAGCTAAGCTATTATGTAATAAAAAAGCGGCCAGTCAAAACAGGTATTATGGTGGATTTTATTGATTAGCTTGCCCACCTTTACCCGCTTTCGCCGATAAAAAGCAGGGCATTTTACTTTATTGACTATCTAACTTGCAGTAACGGGTTGGCCAGATTTCCGCCGGCATCATGCCCAGTTCTTCGGCGTTCAGCTTTTCTCCTTTGGGCCAGTGTTTTGTCAGGGTATTTGCCAGGGTGGAGGATGCCAACCCGGCTTTGCGTGAGACCGCCGCCAGCGACATCCCTCTTTTTTTCAGCGCCGCGATAATATCGGCGGGATGCCAGTCTTGCTCACTCATTCCGCTACCTCACCAATACACCTCACGCCGTCAGGAGTACGTATCCAGCGCGGGGCTTTCAAATCAGCGGCGAAGTTCCAGACCAACTCAGCCAGCAACCCGGTGGGTAACGGATGTGTCTGGGTGAGGGGTGTAGCCATAAGGCAGCCTCCAGTGAGCAACGAATCATTCCCACCAGCAGGGGTTCCAATCTCAGGGTGGTGGACCGAACAGGGTTGGAACTACCGGCCTCACTGACACCGGCGCATCTTTCGATGCCCCCGCCCGGCCCACCATAATTTTGGTGCAGCTAAACGCGCGATCGAGTAGGAGGCGGGATTACTCCCGCCGTCCTCTCACACCACCGTACGTACGGTTCCGTATACGGCGGTTCATTTACAACACTGGAACTGCCTGTGCAACTCCAGCAGCGATAACTGACCTGCACGATCGAAGAGTTTCTTCGGCAGCGCTTGGTTCATATGACTTGCCCCCGCGTTCCACCAGGGTCCGCGCTGGTTCGTCGCCGATATCCACGCCCTTTCTTCGCTCAGGCCGCCTTTCATCAGCATCCTTGCCCGTTTGTATGGCCTTTTCCAATGCCGCCACAGCAGACAACGCAGCTTACGGCGGACCCAGCCGTCCAGTTCTTCCAGTATCCCTTTGACTTCGGTCAGCCGGAAGTAACTTATCCAACCTCGCAGCACCGGAGCAAGCCCGTCGATAACCGCTTTCAGCGCTTTTGAACTGTTTCCCGTCGTCAGGCTGCGGATTTTCTCCTTCAGCCTGGACACGCTGCTCGCCGCTATCTTCAGTTTTGCCTGCTTGTGCCACGTCAGGCTATATCCCAGGAACTTGCGCTCCCAGGGCCTGGCCACCGCGCTTTTATCTCGGTTCACCGTCAACCGCAGGTGCTTTTCCAGATACCGGCTTATCGAGTTCATCGCCTGTTCTCCCGCCTTGCGGCTGCTCACGTAGATATTACAGTCATCCGCATAACGGCAGAACCGGTGGCCCCTGCGCTCCAGTTCACGGTCAAGGTCGGTCAGCAGCAGGTTGGAGAGCAACGGCGATAACGGGCTGCCTTGCGGCATCCCTTCCCGCCGTTTTGTCACCACTTTGCCGCTGACCATGTCCGCTTCCAGATAACGCCTGATGAGCCTGAGCAGTCTGACGTCTTTGATTTTGCGGCTTAGCCTCGACATCATGATGTCGTGGTTAACCCGGTCAAAGAACTTCTCCAGATCCATGTCCACCACCCAGCGCCGGCCGCCTTGCACGTAGGCTTGTGCTTGTCGCACCGCCTGCCACGCATTGCGGCCCGGTCTGAAGCCGTAGCTGGATTCGGAGAACTCAGGTTCATAATAGGGGGTAAGGTGTTGCTGGATGGCCTGCTGGATAAGCCGGTCCACCACCGTGGGGATACCCAGGACCCTGACTCCGCCGTTAGGCTTGGGCAGTTCGACCCGGCGTATCGCCTGCGGCAGGTAGCTTCCGTCCAGCAGGGCCGCTTTCACCGTCGGCCAGTGCCATTTCAGCCAGTCTTTAAGTTCGCCGACGCCCAGATTATCGACCCCTGCTGCGCCTTTATTCTCAAGAACCCGCTGATAGGCCAGCATCAGGTTGCCGCGTGTTATCACCGCCTCGATTGACAACGGTTGTTCCGCTTTCGTTTGCTCAGCTTTCGCCGTGGGTATTTCAGCACCCGTGTCAGGCCCTTGCGAATACTGTTCGCTTCCTCCTGTCCGGGCCGCAGTGTCCTGCGCTTGTGCCTCATCAATACCCATCGAGATAACCTGTCCTAATCACGGTTGTAAATGTTCGGCCCTTCACGATACCGGTTTTGCACCGCTACTATGGCCTCGGCTGACTTCTGTACATTCATCCCGTCGCCTCTCGACGCCCGGTAGCACCAAGGCAGACGTACAGACCTCCCGGGGTAATTCGCGCGACCTTCATGCTTATACCTGTCGACTCTACGTAACAGCGTTCCGTGCAAGTATCGGGCTTTGACGATATGTGCCGCCTTACCCCGCTGTCACGCCTAAGTCGCTTCCTGTTCGTCAGGCCAGCATTTTGCCTTCGGCTTCCTTCAGATCCCGCCTCGCGGTGGGCACCCTTGCCGTTCGGCTAGCACTTCCCCTTGCCGGGTGTGCAAAGGACTTTCACCTCCAAGTCGCCCCTTGACCACCACGGTCCAGGGACAGCGCCCGTCAAGGCGCTACGCGCCATGCCCGGCGCACACAAAAAAAGACGCGGAGGCGTCTTGTCGCCAGTGAGGTTAATCGGGGTTCCAATCCCAGCACCTGATTTTGCAGGTGCGGTTTAGCGATACCGTTATCCATGATGGGCCGCAAGAGGTTTTGCTAAGGTAAACAAGGCGGGTTGATTGATGAGTAATGACTTAAGGTATATACTCACAGTATGCACTAAAGAGGAGCGCGACCATGAAACACAGAATCAGCGTTACCGTGGACAAAGACAATTATCAGGTTCTGAATGCTGCCGGCGTCAATATTTCTGGTCTGGTGAATGAAGTCATCGGTAAGGAGGCCAGTCGCATAAAGGCTGAGGAATGGAAGAAAGAGAACCGCGAAGGGATGGAGGAAGTCGCCAGATTTATCGCCCAGAATGGCTCTTTCGCCGATGAAAACAGGAACTGGTGATCGTGCAATTCACTGTTTATCAGTATAAGCGGGCAAGCCATTACAAAATGTTTGTCGATGTGCAAAGCGATATCGTCGATACGCCAGGGCGGCGAGTGGTCATCCCGCTGATAGAATCGCATCACCTGTCTGAAAAAGTGAATAAAACCTTGTTCCCCCTGATCCGCATCGACGGCGAAAATTACCGCCTGATGACAACTGAATTATCAAGCGTTTCCGTTGAGGTCATCGGTGAAATTATCGCGGATATAAGCCATTGTGCCGATGAAATTAAAATTGCTATCAAACTCATGTTCTGGGGTATTTAAACGCCATTAACGATTTTCAGTAAAAGGGCGGTATCTGTACGTTCCACTGTATAACCCCAGAAAAAATGAGAGCGATTAACCACTGACCTCTCGAACGATCAAACACCGGAATCGGTCAGTGTAGCCCTTACGTGAGGAAGGCTCTGCGGATAATTTTGCTGAATAAACTCAATCATTTTTTCCCGCACGTGGCAGCGTAAATCCCAGGCAATGGGGGAGTTCTGCGCAGTCATCAATAATCTGACAGTCATGGTTTTGTCATTAGTATCGGTAACCTGGAGCACCTGAGTCTGTTGATCCCAGAGTTTTGTTTCACTGAGTACTTTTTCAAAATGCTTACGGAGAGGATCTAATGGCATGGAATAATCAAGGTAAAGAAAAACAGAGCCTAATATTTGTGCATTATTACGCGTCCAGTTCTGGAAGGCATTTTCTGTAAAGTATGTAATGGGCAGGACCAGTCGGCGCAGGTCCCAGATACGCACAACAACATAAGTCAGGTTTATCTCCTCAATCCAGCCCCATTCATTTTCAACGACTACCGCATCATCAATTTTTATAGGTTGCGTGAAGGCTATTTGAATTCCGGCAAACAGGTTGACAAGCGACTTCTGAAGGGCAAACCCAATTATTATTCCGGCAACCCCAGCACCGGCCAAGATGGTAGTGCCGAATTTTCGAACTCCAGGGAAACTGAGTAGAATCAGAGAAAGACAGAATGACACGAGTAGTACGATAGCGACCTTTTTTACATATATTATCTGAGTACGAATTTTACGGGCACGAAGATTATTTGAAAGATTAATGTCATAGCGTATAAAAAGCATATCCTGCGCAACATTAGTCAATCGAATCAAAACGGAGCAAAATGACAATATAATGAATATATTAACGATTGTTGTAATAAAAACAAGGGAGTCCGGGTGAATGCTAATATAATTAACCCCTACATTTATTAACAGTAAGGGAATGAAAAGAAACATTGAACCACGAAGATGCTTTTCAAGTGATTTAAATAGCTTTCTGTCACGACTCTGCCAGTAGCGGATGAACCTGAGAAGTATAAATCGGGCCAGGAAACCCAGTGCGAATGAGAGAGTGACGAGCAATAGAGCAGGCACCCATGATGGAGCACCAGATAACTCACCGAATATCATTGGCATTTTTTTCCCTTATAATCAACCAACAACCTTTAGTTGTCAGATCAGTAATAAAAACTCAGTAACCGTGGTCTTTTCGATTATCTGCAGACTAAATGGTAAACGTACATGAGTTTTTGAAAAAGTTAGTTACCTGACTTTCTTAACACAAAATAACCTCGAAAAGAAACCGATATTTTATGGGTAGCATAAACACAACTCACTGAAATTTAATATAACTTTTAATTTACTCAGCCTGCTAGCAGGCTGTCCGAGCTTAAACCGCACTGGTATCATTTGACTATACCGGGCGTTGTTCCTAGGGAAAACGTCGGGCACTTCCTTGCGCGGCCGGCCAAAAAGTCAGAAGCCGGTGGCCGCAAGTGTGTGCAATACTGTGTCTAGAGACACTTTGCGCCAGTGTCTTCAATACAGGAGGAATGCACAGCTTTTATTATGAACTATATCTGCGTGGTAAACCGAAAATTGTTGCGCCAGGCGCTGTGGCGAATCGACCGTTAAACTCGGGAAAAAAAAGTGTCGGCAATGGACTGAAAACATTGATGTCTTCAAACTACTACGCATATCCGCCGTTTTGTTTTCAATGCCCAGCGTTCCCATTTTTTTTCATTTTGTGATAATTTATCCAGTGCATTTTCGTACTTTTCTAACGTACAACCGCCATTCAATGAAGCAACAGCAATAGGGCCGCGAAGCATCGCAATGTCTGCCATTGCTAATATCGCATCATCTTCGTTAGCCACATCACTTTTTGCAGCGTTAAAAAGGCCTGTAGCACGCCGATTAAACTCGCTTTCCGCCGCTTTCAAAACAAAGGACCTTTGTTGCACGGGTTTTGCATCCACGGCTTGCTGGTTCGTTGATGATAGAGGTAATCTCTGTGAAGGTTTGGGAGAGGTGGTTTTTTCCTCAAACCCAGGTCCCGGTTTATTAAGCGATTGGATTAAGCCGGCGGCAATTTTATCGGCAAATGCATTTTTGGCCATCAGCCCGAATAAATCATTGGAATAAAGAGCATCTGGATAAAAACTTACGGCTATTGAGCCTTTCGGTTGGATTAAAATCACCGACAAAAATTCGTCTTTACCTGGAATCTTGACGTAGCCAATATAAAATTTCGGCGAGGAGTGGCAATCGAACTTTTTCTGTGTACTACCGTATTTATGAAAATATAACTCAATAATTTCTGGTACTGAGAACGCCGTACCTTTTCCATTATCGAATGCTTCCTGTGAGGACGCGGCTTGTGCGATTCTGTCTGCTGAGGCTAACGCGACCGTTTTCTTAATAAAAGAAAACCATAATCACCTGCATATTCACTGATATAAAGATATCTTTATTATGGCATACTTGAGAAGCTGCCAATGCTTACAGATCAGGTTTGGACATCTTTAGATGGATGTCACTTCCGTTGGATGATACATCACAACATGCTTATTTATCATTGATTTTAAGCAAACTATCGAGAGGGGCTTTATGCCGCCTGGCCGGTGTTTATTGACGCTGAGGATCGGACAACACGGTAATATCGTCGCGCGGGATATCTTGAATATCCAGTAACTCCGGCAGGGTGGTTTTACCCACGCGGATCGTGCCAATAACCAACATATGTCCTACCTGCACATACTGGTCTTATAAGACGATACATTTCTCCAGCTCAACGTCGTGATAAACAGGAGTTCCCTTACCAATTTCACATCAACACCTAAACGGCAAACTTCAGGAAGGACGATGTAACCTGGCCTCATCCCCAAGATGCCGCTGCAGTGATTAAAAATAATACACAGTGGCCTAAGCTATTTAATTGTAGCGCACAATGGCTACAATTTTCGCGTAGTTAATTGAATGAGGCACGTATTATGGAAACCGCTATCCGCTGCCGAGTCGATGAACTTTTCATAGCACTCTTGAATAAAACGGTTTTAAAGGAACCCGCTTAGCGGCTGGTTTATTGCTCTTTGAACTCTATACTGCCATCGAACGCTGTTCTATGGAGGAGTGACCCTCACATGAATCTGACTGACAGCAAAATCCGCGGGGCAAAAACCTTCTTGACATCCCCCCGCCCGGAAAGACGGGGCGTTAAGGCACACCGGGGGCATAAAATGTGTCAGTCAAACCGGCTTGGCAGCCTATCAGTTTTGCACCCTACGATGATCAGTAACCGACCCCTCGTACGCCACCGGAGACTCTGATGGATTCCCCTGTCACCCAGTGGGCATCATCAGAAGCCAAGAATACGACAACCGGGGCAATATCCTCTGGTTCCCCAAAACGACCTAACGGCGTGCCGGCGATAAGCTTTTCACCTAATGTTCCGGCGAAATTGCCGCTGGTTCCAGGCGTATTGGTGTGACCTGGCAGAATAGAATTTACCCTAATTCCGCGCGGCCCCAATTCCCTGGACAGGGCGAAGGTCAGCGTATCCACCGCGCCTTTTGTGGCAGAATAAACGCTGGATGCCAGATAGGGGTCGGTGCTAAGGATCGAGCTGATGTTAATAATGCTGCCCAATGTGCCAAAGTGTTTTAGCGCTTCTCGAGTCGCCAGCAGATAACCGAGTACATTGAGATTGAATTGCTGGTGAAATGCTTCCTCTGTGAGATCTTCAATCATCTGAAATACCGCAACCCCAGCATTATTAACAAGTATATCCAGCGTGCCGAAGTCATCTCTGATTGCCTCAAACATGCGTGTGATATCGGCAGATTTACTCATGTCAGCTTGAATGGCGCGGGCTTTACCGCCCTTCGATTGAATTAGGGAAACAACCTCGTCGGCGTCATCCTTGCTTGACGCATAGTTTACGATAACGGTAGCGCCCGCATCGCCTAAGGCTCTGGCGATACCCGCGCCGATACCTTTGGACGCCCCCGTGACAACAGCAATTTTGCCTGATAATTTCATTGGATGACCTTTTCTGAGATGAACACTATTTAGCCGGATGGAATCCGTTCAGGATGTGGGGCGCTGAGTCCTGGATTCCGCTTGCCAGTAGTATCCGGCCAATGGACGCGCATAGACGTGCCCTTTCTTCTCTTATGCTTGCCTATTCTTCTCAGTCTACTTGTTTCGTCTGCAAATCAGACGTATGCTCGATTGCATGAATAATGCGATAAATGAGCTACGCGCTATTGTGATGCGTGCTGAGAACAAGTGGACAGACACGGGTATCCCTCGCGTTACAATGGTTAAGGCCGAAGCCTGTGCCAATCAGATTTATCAACCCATGCTCCACCTGGTTCTTCAAGGCGCGAAGAAGCTGTCTATTGGCGGTGAAATTTTTAACTACAACGCAGCGACATATTTTGTCGTTCCTGTCGAGGTGCCCGCAACGGGTGAGATTTATAGCGATGGACCGAAACTGCCTTATCTCGCGCTCGGTCTCGCCCTCGACCCGAATGTCATTGCCACATTAATCGCTGAAGATGCTGATGTGCATGAACGACAACATACCAGTTGCTTTACTGCCGTCACTGCGCCCACTGAAATGATCGACGCCTGGTTACGCATGATGAGATTGATGGACCGGCCAAGGGAAGCCGCCGTGCTAGCACCTATGATTGAACGTGAAATTATTTTTAGAGTAATGCAAGGACCGTTAAAAGAGATGCTGCGCGATATAGCCTGCCCAGATGGGCGGCTGTCACAGATACGCCGCGCTATCCACTGGCTACGTGAGCACTATACGCAACCTTTTCGGGTCGAGAGCTTGGCGTCCATCGCAGATATGAGCCTCGCGGCTTTTTATCGTCATTTTAAAACCATTACTAATATGACGCCTATACAATACCAGAAGCGTTTGCGCTTGCTCCGGGCTCGCTGGCTGCTTATCTTCGAGCCGAGCGATGCGGCAACAATTGCTTTTACCGTTGGTTATGAAAGCGCATCACAATTTAGCCGCGATTATGTTCGTCTCTATGGCATACCTCCGGCGCGAGATGCCGCGAGGTTCAGATCACCTGCAACCTCGAGTAATATTAACGCGCGAGATACGTTGGGTTATAACAGTTAAAGAAATATCATTCTGCCTACCCATTCAATTTGGCCTTTCCGATAAAACACTTTGATTAAGGGGTACATTTATATTGAAGTGTTAGAGAATCGCGCCCGACAGCACGGCCAATGAGGCGGCGTCAATCCTGCACTCATAAATAATAAAGGCCCAGCAGCACTATCAAATGCAGGGGTATACGTAGCCCTTGGACGGTACGATTTGATGCCAGCATGTTAAAACCGGCGGCGGTCAACCAGCTCACATAGGATGCCGGTGCCACGGCCCAGGACGCGGTAAGGCAGACATACGTCGCACTCCAGGAAGTCACTACCGTATAAAGCTCAACCGCGGGCCGTAGAAGCGATTCCATCACATAACGATCGCTCGTGGATTAGCCCCTTTCAGTATGCCTTTCCAATCCGCATGTCCGGCCAGCAGTTTCAGTCACCGGTTACCGCTTAGCAGCTCAATATCTGGGCATGTCTGGAGAGCGTTTATTTCCGGCATAACCATTTTATCTGTCGGCAATGCGCGCCAATCATGTATTTACCAAAATAGTCCCCGCCGAAATAGTCGCGGATAGCCGCAATACTGTCGAAAAGATGAAAAAGACGCAGGCTCCGGCCTGAATCGATTCCATCCATTATGTTGAAGTATTGGACAATCGCACCCGGCAGCGGTCCTTTTACAGCCTTACCCTGATATCCGGGCTTCCCCTGGTTACACTTTGATATATCGGCCAGGAAAGGAGCCGGTTAGGCCGTCTTCCTGGCTGTAAACCGTTTCACCCCGTAAAACGGTCCGGACAATCCGGGCGCCGATTTTCCGGCCGACATAAGCGCTGATTTTATTTTTGTATTCCAAGTCCTCAGCTCTAAGGGTATAGGGTGAGTTCGGCTTGATAAAGGTAAAGTCGGCATCTTTGCCAATCGCAATTCTGCCTTTTGTATGCAAAGCAAAGCGGTCGGCAGGATTTGATGCGATGAGTCTGGCAAACTGTTTCAAAGGCATACCCCGTTTCTGTACGCTTTCATCAAAAAAAATATCAACGTCATTTTGTACTCCGGCAATGCCGCCCCAGGCGTCAAACGCATTCTTTTTGTTTTTCAGTTTTGCCGGACAAGGTGAATGATCAGACGTAATAAAGTCTATATTGCCGGCCAGCACATGCCGCCATAAGCCATCCTGCGCTATTTTATCGCGAATGGGCGGTGAGCATTTTACCAACGGGCCGATCTCGTCCAACTCATCCGTGACAAAATACAAATACTGATTACAGGTTTCACAGGTAATGTTAACCCCTTCCCCGCGCGCTTTTATCACCTCTTCCACGGCTTCGGGGCTCGATACATGGCAAAAATTTATTGGGCAGCCGGTTATCTTCGCAAATAAAACCGCGCGTCGGATGGCTTCAACTTCAGCAAAAACCGGACGAGTGGCTACATAGGATTTTAACGACACGTGACCTTTTTTATAGGCTATTTGCTCTAAACGGTCTGTTATAGCGGCGTTCTCAGCATGAATCATCAAAACCTTGCCTGTTTTGGCTATTTGTCGCATGCCTTCATAAAGGGAATAATCATCAACGTTAAGAAAATCACCTTTAATGGAAGGATCTCCGCACGTTGCCATAAAGCATTTGTATCCAACAACCCCACCGTCGCTCTGCTCTTGGATTCCATTGTTTTCTACATTATAAGGAACCAAGCCACCATGGGACGCTACATCAATGACTAATTTTCCTTCACCCGCGGCATATTTGATTTCCAGCGTTTTTTTATCCACTGTGGCGGGCAATTGATTCAACGGCATCTCTATGATGGTGGTGACGCCTCCTTTGGCGCATGCCCGGGTTCCGGTGACATACCCCTCCCAGTCGTTGCGGATGCCGCCCCCCGGTTCATTGATGTGTACGTGCGCATCCACCATTCCCGGGCTTACCACCAGACCCGTTGCATCAATCACCTGTTCAGCTCCTCTTAATGACGAGCCGATTGCGGCTATTTTGCCGTTTTTTATAGCGACATCAGTAAGCGTTTCACCCTGTTCTAAAATAACCAAGCCATTAGCAATGATCACATCGTAATCACGAACTCCCGGCTGCCAGGCAGGCAAGGCGGCGCGACTATTCGTCTCACTGGCCGATACGGGAATGGGTGCCGATGCCAACACCCCTATTGCCGCTATACCAGTAATTTCTTTTAGAAGGTTCCTTCTGTTTTCGGAAAATAAAGCGTCTTTTTCTTGATTTCCCGCTTTCACCTTAGAGGTCTTTCCAAACTTCGATGTCATCATTTATATCCTTATATTGAATTAACATAAAAAAGTATTGTTAATACTTAATATTGACTTATTGGGTTTTTTGGGAAATAGAAGCAGCCATTATCATTTTGATTTCTTATAACCGTCATCTGCTTATTTGAAATTTAAAAATCTTTTAAAACATGAAAATAATAACCAAGATTGCTATTTTATTGGTTCAAATCTCATTAACCATTTCCAGTTAGCTTCCGGCACGTTAATTTTACAATAACCGTTGCGGCAATCTTCTCCATCGGCCAGCCTACCCGGTGGATTCTACTAATGAACGTCAGAAGTCAGGATTTACGCCGAAGCCACCATCAGCGTTCAGCCGATTACAGGCCTTAGCAATACGGGAACCCGGCGTGAATACCCCCTCTCCATGCGTTCGATAAGCGAACAGCTGAGGGGTGTGATTACCCTGCGCCCCGCTTGGCCGGTTTCAGCATGTGCGGCATCGCTCTGTTTAATATCGGCAAGTTCGCCTAATTCAGGAGTAGAGATCCAATTACATTTTCTTTAACGTTAAGGTGAGCGGCGGCAAGCCTAATGGCAGGAAGAATGGCTGGATGAGCTACGGCATCGGCACGGCAATCTCCGACAAAAGCTAAACGAAGTACATCCGACATGATAATATCCTGTGCTGGTAAAATTAGTAGACGCTGGGTATGTTTTTACGCCAATTGCGACCAGCGTCCCATTATCAATGACCGCATAGATGTTGCTAGAGGATAACAGGTAAAATTTATCTGAAGCTCCAGTGCACGCTCACGACAAATACTGAAGGAAGTATTATCCCGCTTTCAATCGCGAAAAAATCTGTAAAGTTATATTGAATTGCATGATAAATATAGGGTGACCATCCTATTCCGGTCGCTTTCCTGAAATCATTATACGAACCGTGATCACCACAGTGACTGAACGCGTTAAAAAAGAATTCACCTGTGTAACCATATATCCCTTTAAAAGACCAGCCTGTGTCGCCTGTTATCCAGTCCCTTCTCACGCCTATTGCGATACAGCGGTCGCCGAAGCTATTGTTTAATGTTCCAAGTAACATACTGTATTTTGAATCTTCAGAGAATTTACGTTCAACAGAAATGAATTTATTATCAAAAAACTCATTATATTGACCATAGTTACCCGTCAGATGATAAACAAACGAACCGGTGTTGGCGGAATATAAGTTTATTTCACTCTCATGAGTCTCGGCGGAGGCTATCAGCATCAATAAACATAAAACCTTGCTTAAGTATTTAGACATTTTAATAATCTCATTGATTATAAAAATTATGGTTTTATCTAATAGCTGCGAAAACATTACCCAGGGGGATATTCCTATAATAATTATCTTAAGATAAATTTAAATTTTGTAAAGAATAAAGGCTTTATTCCATAAATTAGTTTTGCCTCTATGATCCGATACACACTTGCTGTCAGCCGGATAAGGCGCGGGAAAGCTCTCGTGTCTGTCACGTTAAATTCTATTGATTGTTCGAATAAGCTTGAACTAATATTAACCTTTTAAGAAAAGTTGAGTCCTCATGGTTCGCTCATACATTCACCCTGAACCAAAAGACGTTAGCCTGCCCCGCGTGCTATTTGCTTTGAGCGATCCTGTCAGGCTTGCCATGGTCCACATCTTGGCGATCCGGGGTACGGTTAATAGTTTAGAACTTGGTCCGGGTATACCAAAATCGACGATTACGCACCACACCCGTATCCTACGTGAGGCAGGGGTAACCACGACACGCCCGGAGGGACGCAACTGCTGGATAAGCCTTCGCCGTGACCTGCTGGATTTGAAGTTTCCCGGCCTGCTTGATGCCGTGCTTGCATCTGAGCTTGAGCGTTAATTATTTCTTTCGGTAAAACCCGGTGAGCAATCAGCGTATTCACATAAATGTAGCTATGTTGTATACCCTGTTTAATTCAGTAATGCCTCACATCATTAAAACCCTTGGCGTCCTTTTCGAGTTTCAGTGTCTTACCTATATGGACGGTTATCGCTATGACTACCGCCAGTAGCGCGCCAATAGGCAGCCAATGCGCGGGTAGATGTGCCATTAATGCAACCGATCCTGCCGCGGCACCGATGGCTCCGCCCAGATAGTTAGCCGATGAATTCCAGGCGATTAGCGCAACGGCATGTTTGGGGGAATGAGTTACCAGGGCATGCTGTTGAGGAGCAATGCTGGCCCAGCCAGCCAATCCCCACAAGAAAGCGCCCAACATGACCATTGGCAAAGGCATAAACCCGAATAGATAAAATCCAATGCCCAGCGCGACTAATAAAATCAGCGTCGCTTTTATGGGTGGCAGGCAAATATCAAGAAGCCGTCCAATAAGGAGGGCGCCTGTCATCCCTCCCAGTCCCCACATCCAAATGAGGGTATTTAGGGACAAGCTTAATCCATTGGCCATAGTGACTTCGGCCATATAGGTATAAAGACCCAGGGAAGCGATACCTGTCCATAGTGTGACGGCCAGCGTGGAAAGGGTGAAAGATGTCCGTAAGGCCATAACGCGTTCATGCCAGGCAATTGAGCGGGGCGTCTGGAATCTGGCGCAATGGATTAATACGCCAATGGCGGAGATAAGCCCCGACACCACGATAAATCCAATGGTCCAACGCCAACCGAGCCGGTCTTCAATCAATAAGCCAAGAGGAACGCCCAACGCGGTACCCATGCTCAATCCAGCCAGCACCATAGATAAAGCCCGGCCGCGCCGGCTGGCATCAACGAGATTAGCGGCGCTGTATGATGCCAGGGGTGAAAACACGCCGGCGCCAATACCGGCAATCATCCGCGCTGTCAATAACACCCATAGTGAAGGCGCAGCCATGGTCGCTATGTTGCCAACGCTGAAAAGTCCAAGCCCGCAAAGTAGCGCAGTACGTACCGAATAGCGCGAAGCTATTGATGATAAAGCCGGGGCAGAAATGGCATAAGCGGCAGTAAACAAAGCGATGCTCAATCCCACCTTTGCCTGGCTGGTATGTAAGTCCGCCGCCATGCGGGGTAGCAGCCCAGCCAATATGTAGGCATCCAGGCCAAGCGCAAAGGCGCCGAGAGATAAAGGCCATAAGCGGCGGATCATTCGCCTCTCCTCACGGCCAATTTGAACTTATAAGGCCGCAAGGCCATTGAAAGTAGATGCAAAAACATCATAAATCTTCCCTTATGGCATAAATGTACGATAATTGTCGAACAATAATAGTTCGACTATTATCGTACAGTCAACCCTTTGGCACCATCCCCGCTCTCAAGCAATGCTTAGGCTATAAGTCCGCAGTATCCGGCCAGTTCGGTGAAAGCTGTGGCGGCGCTGAAAGGGATGGCAAGTAGCGGGTATGGCTGGGTATGGGTTGGAGCCATAAGGCCGCCTCTAGTGTATTACCACCACCAGAGAGGCCAATCTCATGGGTGGTGGAAACGGACGGACATACGCTGGTTCGCGTGAATGAAAACGCCGGGTCGGATCGTGATAAGTACCTAAATAGCTTTGCAAAATAGTAGATCACTCGAAGGGAACTCAGTCCGATTTATGCGATCTGATCAATCGCCAAAAATCACAAATCACCCACCGGACTGAGCGATGCCGATCATAGCATTTATACCTGATGAAGAACGATATCTGATGAGAAAAAAGGCCCAGCAAACTCGTGATAAAAATCACGCTCGCCGACTGATGGCGATGCTTATGTTGCACCAGAGAATGACCGTTACCGAGGTCGCCAAAATACTGTGTGCGGCTCGTTCTTCCGTAGGGCGCTGGATTAATTTATTTACTTTATATGGAGTGAGTGGGTTAAAAAGTCTCAAGCCCGGTCGTGAGCCGCAGTGGCCTGTTGCTGATATATTGCCCATTCTGCCGCTTCTTGTACAACTTTCACCGCAAGATTTTGGTTGGCTGCGTTCTCGCTGGAGTACCGAACTTTTGGCCCGGGTTGTTAATCGGCGTTTCAACATCACGCTTCATCCCGCCACGTTATACCGCTACCTCAGACAGGCGGACCTTGTCTAGCGCAGAGCCGCGCCGACGCTGAAAATAAAAGACCCTCACTATGAGGAAAAACAAGCGGTTATCGAACAAGCCCTCGCACAAAACTCCGTTGATAATCCGGTGTTTTATCAAGATGAAGTGGATATCGATTTAAACCCGAAAATCGGCTCGGACTGGTGTTTGAAAGGACGGCAAAAGCGCATCGTCACGCCGGGGATGAACCAGAAGCATTACCTGGCGGGCGCGCTGCATGCCGGGACAGGACAAGTGCATTATGCCAGCGGCAGCAGTAAGAATTCAGACTTATTTATCAGTCTATTAAAGGTATTGAAAAGGACTTATCGGCGGGCCAAGACGATAACGTTAATCGTTGATAACTATGTCATTCATAAAAGCCGGAAGGTAGAAAAATGGCTGGCGAACAACAAGAAGTTCAGGTTGATTTTTTTGCCTACCTATTCTCCGTGGTTGAACCTAATAGAGCGGCTCTGGTTATCGTTGCATGAAACGGTAACGCGTAATCATCAATGCCGATATATGTGGCAATTGCTGAACCGGGTTGCTCAGTTTATGGAAGCCGCATCACCGTTTCCGGGTAATCAGCACGGACTGGCGAAAGTGGAGCGGTAATATGCAAAGCTATTTAGTGTAAATAAATATCACTATATCTTATAAGATTAAACCTCATTTAAACCGACAGTCCCCACTGTGCCGTATCCCTGCCATAAACAGTTTCACCAAGCTTTTCATCGGGGGTATATTACCGGCTGCTGCCGGTGCGGATAGTAAAGCAATCCCCCGGAGAATATCATCCGCCGGAATCGCATTGAGAATGTCCTGCGCTGCCCCCTGCCCTGGAAACGGTTTTTCCGCCTGTAATTAAGTGCAATAAGCCCAACTGTTATGTGTCTGATAATGACTTATACTCATCAAAGGTCGCTTTTTCTGCTATGACTAACAGAGAATAATCTGGAGCCGTTGGCAAAACGGCTTCACCTGCAAATCAAAAATCAAGGAGCATAGAGTGGTTGATGCGAACATGAAAGTCGCGGTTGTGACCGGGGCCGGTCAGGGTATTGGCAGGGCCATTGCGTTGCGCTTGGCTAAGGATGGCTTTGCTATCGGCAGCCTGGACTTTAACACCGTTACAGCGAAGGAGACGGTGGCGTTGATTGAGGCGGCCGGCGGCAAAGCCTTGGCCGTGTCGGTGGATGTGTCAAAGCGAGAGGAGGTCATATCCGCCGTCGACCAGGTGGTGGCAAAGTTCGGCCGGCTCGATGTCATGATCAACAATGCCGGTTTAGGCCCGACTACTCCCCTTGAGGATATTACGCCGGAAATCTACCATAAGGTTTTTGACGTTAATGTGGGCGGCGTCTACTGGGGTATCCAGGCCGCGCTTAAACACTTCAAAGCCAGAAAACCCGCCAAAACCGGCGACATCGTCGGCAAGATAATCAACGCCTCATCCCAGGCCGGACAGGTGGGCAACCCTGATCTGGCGGTCTATGGCGCCACCAAGTTCGCCGTCCGGGGCATTACCCAAACGGCTGCCCGTGATCTGGCTAAACTCGGCGTGACCGTCAATGCCTATTGTCCGGGTATTGTGCGTACTCCGATGATGGAAAACATCGCCAAAAAAGTCGCTGATGAAAACAAGCAGTCGCTGGAATGGGGTCTGCAGCAGTGGGCAAAAACGGTCACGCTGGGCCGGATATCCGAGCCGGAGGACGTGGCGGCCTGCGTATCCTATCTGGCGGGGCCCGACTCCGACTATATGACCGGCCAAGCGCTGATCATTGATGGCGGCATGGTATTCAATTAATCGGCTTTCAATCAATAAAAGCGCGCCCGCGCTCTGGCAGGTGGGTGCGCTGAAGCGGGCATCACATTTGCAGTTCAAGGTCAGTTCCACCTCTTTCCAACAGGAGGAAAAAGCCGACTCTGACTTTTCCCGGCGCAAAAGGCGCCGCCCCGTCTTTACGTAAGTCCTGAATGATCTTTACGGTTCCATGTCGCTAAATTCTTGATGGGTTGTTTCACATACGGACTTGCCTTCATCAAGGAAAAAAGTATGCGGTTAAAGAGTGTTCCAATCCGGTCCATTGGCCGAATGACATCTAAAAATAATACCGCGCGCATCTCATCGGTATCATTAAGGACTTCATGCTCATAGGCGTCATCAAACAGCAGGACTTTTCCCTCTTGCCAATGCAGGACTTGATCGTCCACTCTTATCCAAACCTTTTGCCAGTTTTTTGGCACCTTAACGCCCAAGTGAGCGCGGACTACGGCGCGCGTCGGACCTTTGTGCGGGACGATGTGATAATGGGGTTTTAGGATAGAGAACATGGCCGTATACATACCCGGGATCGTGCTGATCGCTTCCGCTGTTCGTGGACAAATCCGGCAATTCTGCTCGATGCGCTTTCCAAATACATACATGCCAAAGGTTTTCTGTCAATACCGATTGAATTGTGACCCACCATGCCAAAGTAAAAGTTACCCACCCCCCCACGAATTATCGTTGTGGTTCAGCCAGCGTTGGTTTCCTTAGCTGACCACTTTTGAGCTTGTCTTTTAATCGATAGCTTTGGCCGGTTATTTGGACGATATGCGCATGGTGCAGCAGTCGATCCAACATCGCCGCTGTCAGCGTCTCATCATCGCCAAACGTCCCAGACCACTGCGTAAACGGCAGGTTACTCGTCAATATCACGCTGCCTGTTTCATAACGGCGGGCCACGACCTGGAAGAATAAATTGGCTTCTTCTTTACCGAACGGCAGATAACCCACTTCGTCGATCACCAATAATCGGGGCTTGGTGACACACCGGCCTAAATAGCCTTTTAAATCGCCCTGACGGTGAGCGGCGACCAGTTGCAACATCATATCCGCCGCCGTAATGAAGCGTACGCTGAGTCCGGCCATCGCGACTTTATGTGCCAACGCGCAGGCCAAATGGCTCTTGCCAACGCCGGAAGGCCCGAGTAATACGATGTTCTCCTGTCTTTCGATAAACGCCAATCCAGCCAGTTCCTGCAGCTGTGCCCGTGGTGCGCCGCTGGCAAACTTGAAGTCAAACTGCTCCAGCGTCTTGACCGCAGGCAAACCCGACAGGCGCAGCAGCGGCTGGCGCCGCCGCGCGTTGCGGCTGTCATTCTCCAGGCGAAGCAACTGCTCCAGAAAATCGCCGAACGTTCCGGTATCATCCAGCGTCTTCTGTGCCAATCCAGGCCACTCGGCGGCGATGCGGTCAAGCTTAAAGTACTCGCACAGTTCGCTGATCCGCTGATGCTGAAGGCTCATGACCTCACCTCCAGCAGCGACTGATAGACCGACAGCGGATGTTGAAAACTCTCACGGGCAAAACCCGGTGGTTATCAACCGATAACGGTACCTCTGTGCCTTCGCGCGGCAACGGGAGCAGCACGTCAATCTCCTGCTGTAGCCGCTGCTCGGGGAATGCCGGTGGTGCCATGCTTGCGGGCGTTGGCGACGGTGGTAAGCCATGGCCCGATACGGCTGTTGGCAGAATCCACGTCAAGGACTAAACCGGCCTGCTTAAACGTGGTCGCCAGGGGAACGACAAAACTGGTCTTCAAATAGTGGTTGAATCGCTCAACTTTACCCTTGGTCTTCGCGCGATAAGGCCGGCACGCGGGGCGTAAAACCGTACTTCTCCGCGAGCGCCAGTAGCGGCGGGTTCCACCGATGGCGGGCAAAGCCATAGAAATCGCGTTCAAGGATAATGGTCTTCGCGTTATCAAAAAGAAGGGGCTGCGGGGTACCGCCAAAGGCGCACAGCGCCTGCTCGATGCCATCACACCAAGCGGCGGTATCCTGGCAGGCGTAGAAACGTACAAAGGTTGCCCTGCTCCAGCCAAGGGTGGCGACAAAAGCCAACAACGGGTGACGGCCTTGTCTTATCACGGTGAAATCAACCTGCATCTGTTCGCCGGGCTGGGTCTCAAAACGGACCACCGGGTCAGCCGGTTGTTGCTTGAGGTTGAGCAAAAAGGCGGTAAGCATGCTGTAGCCACCGGAATATCCCCGAAGTTGTATCTCACTGAGCATGACGCTGCCAGGTATCCAATGCGGTCTGGCGGCGTACACACGTTCAAGAATATAAGGCTTATACGGGTCAAGCTTGCCGGGCCTCGGCGCCCTGGCCTTGTAGCTGGCCTTGGCCGGGGACTCCTGCATACGGATATAGCGGCGGACGGTCTGCCGGGAACAGGAAAGCTGGCGAGCAATGCCGCGTATAGACATGCCCTGACGTAAAAGAACTGCGATCTCCACTCGTAACTCCAATGTCAGCATGGGCAGCTTCTTAAAGCTGCCATTGTTACCCCAGGTGGGTCAGATTTACATTGGTAGGTGGGTCATAATTACATCGGTAGCGACAGTTTTCCAATTATCTCCCTTGGAGATTCGCTGTTGGTCTGGGGAGATGTCATGGAAGGAGGGTATGTCTTCAGGATGCTCAAGCAAATGATCAAGCTCAGCCCGTATCTCGGGCCAGGCATTCTCGAGACGTGCAGTCCAGTCAAATTCCTCATTACTGATGTGCGGGGTTGTGGCGATAAGCGAATGACGGATCTGGAAGCGCCCATTCCAGCGTAAAAAGCGTTTACCGATTTTGATAAGCGAGCGCCGCAACAAAGACCGCGATGTTGGCTTACTTTTTGGCATATAAGATTTACTCCTTGTTTGAGGACTTCACCATGGCCATCGGAAGCTACCGCAGCATCAGCGGCCAGCATCCGGCGCTTTTTTACGGCACTTGACTATAGGGAGGGTGCGGTACCATCCCAATAGTGAATGCTGTAATCAGTTTAATAATGGCAATATCACCCTCCAAATCCTCGTCACTTTGTGCTTATTCCGTTGATGGCGTTTGATAATCCCCCTTTATAGAGGGCATCGAAATTAATGATGGCGAAAATAGCCCAATGGTTATATCGCCCGCAAAGACCCTTTGAGACCGGATACCCATGAAAAAAAAAGATAAGCCGGGGGCCGGCTATCCTTCTCCCTCGGTTATTACCGCCAACCGGGTGACTCCCGCTTGCTGGATTACCGCCATCGCCCGAGCCACCCGCCCATAGACGACATCCTGATCCGCACGCAGTTGCACACCTCGTTGCTCATCCTGCTGATGTGCCTGGGATATCGCCGCTCCCAAGGCCTCCAGCGACAGTTGCCGTCGGTCAATATAGTATTTGCCGTCACGATCCACGCTCACCACCACCGGCTTATGCTGGTCCGGCGGCGCTACCGCATGAGTACGCGGTAACTTGAGCGGAATGGCATTGGTCAGCAAGGGGGCGGTGACGATAAAAACCACCAGCAATACCAGCATGACATCCACCAACGGGGTGACGTTCATTTCGCTGAGCACTTCGTCATCATGATTTGAAAAAGCCATTGTCTTCTCCCAGGGAGTGTGAGCTGCGGTTAATGGCGGGCCGCCGTTTTATTGTCACGCACATTCAGATACTCCATCCGTCCTGGCCGTCCAGGTAAAATCCGGTTTCCTGAGCCAGGCTATAGAACTCTTCGGCAAAGGACTCCATATCACCGGTGGCGAGCTTAAGGTTGCGTATAAAGTAGTTGTAAACAAGCACCGCGGGCACAGCGGCGGCTATGCCGATGCCGGTGGCAATCAGCGCATGGCCGATAGGTCCGGCTACGCTGTCCAAACCCGCTTCACCGCTGGCGCCAATCCTGATCAGCGCCTCCATGATCCCCCACACGGTACCGAACAAACCGATAAATGGCGCGGTGCTGCCAATGCTGGCCAAAATGGTCAGGCCGCTTTCCAGCGAGCGCCGCTCTATCTGGATTTGCTGACGCAGGCTGCGCTCCATGCGTTCACCGCGGTTGATTTTTTTCGCCAGTTCACGCCGGTGGGCAGAAATATCATTTCCGCTAAGTACATCGACGCCGATATTCGCCAGCCGGCTCAGGGAACCGCGGCTTTTCTGCGCCACGGCCCAACCCTCCGCTAATTCCCCCGATTCCCAGAATCGGCTGGCAAAGCGCTTGTTTTGCCGGCGAAAGCGGATGAATTGCACGCTTTTGATTAGCAGAACGGCCCAGGTAATGATCGAGAAAAAGATCAGCACACCCAGTACCGTGGGAACGACCATTGAACTGAACGGACTGGACATCAGTCCCTCGCCAAATAAAGCGGGGTTTGTCTGCGGCGGTGCCAACAACGTCCCGGCGTTGACGGCACCAGCGGTCACAGGGGGTGAGAGCGTCTGGCCGGGATGTTGCGACAGTGCATCGGATTGCTGCGCCGTTGACGCACCGCTGGCATTGGGTTGCTGTGCCGCTGGCGTACCGGGAGCATTGGACTGGTGTCCCGTTGGCGAACCGGTGGTATTGGCGTGATTTGCCGACTGATCGGGCGTGGCCTGATGTTCCACTGTCTGCCCGCCACTGGCCGGGCCGGAAGAAGCCGCTGTTGTATCGACCATAATGAAAATGCCTTATGCTGATAGATCTAAAAGAAAAAGATGACTCATCCCCGCCGATGCTCAACGAGGCAACGTGAAGGTTATTGTCTGGATGGCATAACCTTTAATTGCCTGGCTGCCGCGTTTTGCGGGTATAAAACGCCATTGCCCAACCGTCTTTATTGCTGCGTTATCCAGCAATTCCGACTGGCTTGACTTGATTACGGTTACCGAATCGGCATGACCGTTTTCCAAGACCAGAATACGTAGCGTTACACTGCCTTGTTGTTGGCGACGCAGCGCCAGCGGCGGATAGTCGGGGGGAGGATTCCCCAGGCTCTGCATACCTGAAACCGCCGGGGTAATACTTGAACCGGCGTTGTTTGCGGCAGGCGCGCCCGTCGTGGCCGCAGTATTGGCCGTTGTTCCCTGCGGTTGCCCGGATGGCACGGCGGGCGAGGCTGACGGAGCGGCGTGAGTGACCGGCCGCGCTTTATGTTCGATTTTGGCGGAAGGTTTCGGTTTCGGCTCGGGTTCGGTTTTTTTCACTACTTCTTTTTTCTCCGGTTCCGGCTGGACGGCATCGTCGTCCACAGGGGTAACCGGCGGCGCCGGTTCCGGCAAAGGAGATTCCGTTTCAGGCTGGACCGGCGCGGGAGAGGGCGCGGGCGCCTCCGAGGGCGCAGTCAAATCTACCATTACGACGTTTTCAGCGCTCGCGGACGCCATTTGCGGAATTTCCGCCGACGTCACGGGAGGCTGCTGGAACAATTGCCAAAACAATGCGACATGCAGCAATACCGCCACTGCGGATAAAGCACCCGCTTCAAAGCGGGAGACAAAACCCTGCCGGTCGTTCGCTTCCGTTAATATCATTGCCATTGAACTTCACTCACACTGCAATATAAAAACCAGCGCCACATTACGACGGTTAACCGCGGTAGTGCGCGCTGGTGAGTTTTCCGCGGCGTTTAACCAAAGTGATAACTGATATCCAGCCACCACATGCGGCCGTAAGGATCGTAGTTACCAGTGGGGTAATAGGGCCAACCCGCTGAATCGTCTTTCTTGATTTTGTTCAGAAGATTATTCACTGTCAGACCCACGCTGGCCCGCGGCGTAACCTGATAACGTACGCTGCCGTTGAATACCGCCCAAGGGGTGAGACGTCCGGAACCGGCCGCATTGGCCACGCTACCGTAACGGGTGACAAACAGCGTTGAGGTATAATCGCGGTAGTTCCAGGTCAGGCTTCCGTTTACCTTGCTGCGCCAGTCCCAGGACTGGGTGTAGTCATCGCGCAGATTGATGGTGGGGGCATCATCCGACTCTTTGTAATAATGCGACAGCACCAGTGAATAGCCGATCATGGAGCTGAAATCACCCCAGCTGCCGGCGCTCCAGCGCGCATTGGTCTTGAAATCCAGACCGCTGGCGCGTTCGCTGGCGGCGTTGATCGCATTGATATGCACAGTTTGCAACTTGTTGGGATCAACGGTGCTGCCCGCCGGGTTCCGCTGGACCTGGGAAAGAACACCCTGGCAGTACGATCCGGTATCACCGCTGGTCCGGCATTGATACTCATCCTGCAGCAACCGGTTGACATCCACCGTGGTCAACAGGTCGGAGATTTCCACCCGCCAAAAGTCGGTGGAGAAATCGATGTTGCTGGAAGGCGAATAGACAATGCCATAATCCCATGATTTACCGTGTTCCGATTTCAGGTCGGGCGTGCCGCTTTGCACATAGTCCACCCGTCCCTGATCACAGGCCCCATCCACACCTTTCGCGCAGCCATAATAATCTTTTTGAGCCGGATAATAACCATATGTATCAGACTGATAGAGATAGTTAAGATCGGGAGCACGGAAACTGGTGCTGTAGCTTCCCCGTACCAGCAGGCTTTTTACCGGCCGCCATTCAAGCCCGGTGTTATAGGTGATGTCCTCTTCCGAGCGCCCGCTGAATTTGTACTGATCCCAGCGTCCCGCCAGCGATGCCAGTACGGTTTCAGTCACCGGTACGCTGAACTCGCCACCGAGGGCATAGCGATCCCGGCTGCCGCCGGAACGTGAGGAGGGAGTCGTATTGTAGAATGAGCCGTCACTAAGATGATTATCCGGCGTAATGAAATACGACTGTTTGCCGAATTCCGCTACGCCCGCGAATCCCACCGGCCCGGCGGGCAGCTCAAACACATCGCCATTGGTGGTGAAGCTGTAAGTCTGCGACATGGACTTGCTTTCCTGATCCAGCACGCCGCTGTACTTATTCCATTCTTTGCTGGTCAGTGGGCGGTCAAAACGCGATGCATCGGGAGCATAGACCGGATAGCCATCCTGTTCGCCCATTTGCGGACCGAGGTAGTAATCTTTAATACCGCTCAATAGCTGGTAATGGGTCTTTCTATCACTGGTATATTCAGAGCGGGTATAGGCAAGCTCGTAATCCCAGTTGGTATTGGCAAACTTGTCCCCATAGCCGACGGTGCCGGTCCAAGTGGTTTCATCATACATGCTGTTATTACTTTCGCGTCCGCCGATCTCCTCCGGCGAGAAATAACGCTGCCAACGCTCAATATTGCCGGTATTGGCATTATAAAAATCGGGAGAGGTAAAGCTGGGGCCTCGTGTATTATTCTGGGTATGATCAAATCCAAACAAGATATTGGCAAAGGCTTTTGCCGTATCATTCAGGTGCCAAGTACCGCTGGCGTAACCATCATAGTCTTCTTTTTGAGACTGGACGGTCCAGTAATTATTATAGTATTGGTCAGTGATACATTTCCCTTTGGGGCTGCTGACATGACCGCCAAATACCCCCCCGAATCCTTGGCAGCCCGGATTAAGGTATTGGCCCGTCAACAGGTTTTGCCGGGAACTTACCGTCGTACCGGACGGATAGCTGTCCATAATACCCCGATCGCTTGCCCAGATGGGATCACGTTTGAGGGCTTCGAAACCGAAAAAACCATCAAACGTATCCCAACTGCCGCCACCGCTGATTTGCAGCCGCTGGTTATTACCACCGCCGCGCTCGCTGGTGCCTCCGCGCAGATTAACGTCTACTCCCTGCGCCTTGTTTTTAAGAATGATGTTCACCACACCGGCGATGGCATCGGAACCGTATATAGCCGACGCCCCGCTGCTTAATATTTCAATGCGGTCGATAATGACGCTGGGAATATTGGCAATATTGGTGAAATTGACGCTGCCGTCATAGGGATTGGGGTAATCCGCTATCCGGCGGCCGTTAATAAGCACCAGCGTGTGGTTTGGCCCAAGGCCACGCAGGTTCAAGGCATTGGCGGCGGGCTGCCAGGTATTACCGTAATCCTCGCCCTGTGTCATGCCGGTGTTTTGTGTCTGCGATGCCAGCGCATCATAGACATTCCGAAAACCGCGGGCGGCCATTTCTTCACCGGTAATGACGGTGACAGGGGATGGTCCTTCGGTCTGCGCCCGTGGAATACGGGAACCGGTAACGGTAATCCTTTGAAGATTCTGATCGGGAACCGCCGTCCCTTCGCTGGTTTTATTGTCCTTGCCTGTTTGCTTGGCGCTGGTTGTTCCGGCGGCGGGCACCACGGCATCGGCGGCATTATTTCCGCCAGGCGGGGCGATATCCCCCGCCGCAGGAGCAACGTCATCGGCGGCAGGCGCGATATAGTCATCGGCAGCCTGTGCATATTGCGCTAAAGGCGTTAAAACGACTATGGCAAAAGGCAATAACAACCGTTTGCAAATACTCGCTGATCGTCTTTTGAATACTGTATTTTTCACCATCAACATCCACTCCCAGAAAAAAGGATGAGCAATAACTGGCTAGTAATAGTAGAAATCAGGGAAATACCCCACGGACGTCCTTCTTATGTCATAAGACGTGACGATTAACTGACATTAATTTACCTTTCTTTTACATAGCCCGGACATAATTAAAACAGGTTATTTGGTATAATATTATTGGCGATAAGAAGTACCCCAAAATGCGCTTTCACAGCGCAACAAATTATAGGCTGAATAAATAATCACAGGAACGAAAAGAAACTGGATTGCTTTTTCCTTTTTTGCATTTTGATTCTCCTGATACAACATCTTTTTCATCTACCGTAATATATTTTTCACATGATTTTTCCGGCATTAAAAATAATATGTGTTTATTTCTCCCGGGATTGCCATTGCAATCAGGATTATTGCCGAACCTATTAAAAATTCATCGAGAATTAAAATAAGATATTATTTCATACAGAATTCCCGCTTGCTAATTCGCTCATTTATATTCCCTCTGAGTCACGTTATTCCCCTGTGGGCATGACTCGATTCGTAAGATTATTGTCTTCGTCAAGCGGCTGGTGATTCGCTGCGTTGCAGACCTGCAACAACGCAAAACATCCAGGGGCTACGTATAGTGACAGGCCACACTGTGTCCCGGCGCAACGTCCCGTCGCTCGGGAGCCTGGGATCGACAGTTGTCCCGGGCATGCGGGCAACGGGGATGAAAACGGCAACCGCCGGGCGGTGCGGCCGGATTTGGCGGCTCCCCCTGCGCGGCCGGTACCAAAGGGGCATCGCAATCCAGCGTCGGCACAGCGGCCAGTAGTGCCTGGGTATAGGGATGACGCGGCTGACGGAACAATTGGTCGCGACTGGCGTATTCAACGATTTGGCCCAGGTACATTACGGCCACATCGTCGCAAAAGTGTTCCACCACTCCTAAATCGTGTGAAATAAACAGGAAAGTCACGCCGAAATCGTCGCGAAGATCGGCAAATAAATTGATGATCTGGGCCTGAATCGACACATCCAGCGCTGAAACAGGTTCGTCAGCCACAATAAATTCAGGCTGCAGGATCAGCGCCCGGGCAATACCGATGCGCTGCCGCTGACCACCTGAAAACTCATGGGGATAACGATGATAATGTGCAGCCGGCAAACCGCAGGTTTCCATTACCTGGATAACGCGTTCTCTGAGCGCCGCGGGGGGAAGCAGACGATGCTCCAGCACCGCTTCTCCGATAGCGTCCCCGATGCGCATCCGGGGGTTTAACGCGCCGTAGGGATCTTGAAACACCAATTGCATTTTAGGCCGCAGAGGATGCCACTGCGTTCGTGACAGTCCGGAAAGCTCTTGGCCCTGAAAAGTGATACTGCCGGTGTCCAAGGGATACAGCCCCAATAAAGCGCGTCCCACCGTAGTTTTACCGCTGCCGGATTCCCCCACCAGACCAAATACCGATCCACGTCGGATGCGGAAACTAATATCATCAACCGCGTGAATATGACCGGTGGTCTGGCCGAATAATCCCTCATTGATCGGGAAGAATTTTTTGATGTTTCTGACCTCAACCAACGTCTCGTCATTCATGGTAAACACCACTCGCGCGTTCATCGTATTCATAGGGGTTAAAACAGGCAGACTGATGAAGCAGGTCACCGCTCAGTAAAGGCACTGAAACATGGCATTGAGCCGTTGCCCGGTCGCAGCGTTCGGCGAAGGCGCAACCTGGAATGATCCGGGCCAGGTCCGGAACTTGACCCGGAATGGAATAGAGACGCCGCCGTCGTTCACCGGGTACCGGACGAGAGGCTATCAATCCACGGGTATAAGGATGTTGCGGTTGTGCCAGCAACCGTCTTGTCGGTCCCCTTTCCACCACGCGGCCCGCATACATCACCACCACCTGCCGGGCCATACGGGCAATGACGCCTAAATCATGGGTGATCAGCATCATAGCCATATTGTTGCGTTGCGCCTGCTGGTGTAGCAAAGCCAGGATTTGCGCCTGGATGGTGACATCCAGCGCGGTGGTCGGCTCATCGGCTATCAGCAATTGCGGTCGGCAGCCCACCGCCATGGCTATCATGATGCGTTGCAGCATGCCGCCGGAGAGCTGATGAGGATAATTTTTCAGCAGGCTCTCGCCGCGTCCCAATCCCACTTCCCGCAATAAATCGATAGCCTGCCGCCAGGCGCCCCGCGGCGTGGCGCCAAGATGGCGTATCAGCGGCTCCATCAACTGCTCGCCAATGGTCATTACCGGGTTAAGCGCGCTCATCGGTTCCTGAAAAATCATCGAAATCCGGTTACCGCGCAATTCAGCCATACGCCGTGATGGCAGGCTGAGCAAATCGCGCCCTTCAAACCAGATAGCGCCGCTTTTGATCCGCGCGGCGGGTTGCGGCAGCAGGCCCATCAGCGCCAGCGCGGTCACACTCTTACCACAGCCCGATTCGCCTACCACACCCACGATTTCACCAGGGTTGATGGTAAACGACAAATCCCGCACCGCGTTGACCTGCCCATGTTCGATGGCAAAGGACACCGACAAATGCTCGAAGGCAATCAATGGCATCGGCCTAGTTCCTTTTCATGCGGGGATCGAGGGCATCCCGCAGCCCGTCGCCCAGAATATTAATGGCGATGACGGTGATGAAAATAGCGACGCCAGGGGGCATCCACAGCCACGGGCGCCGCTGAAAATCGATCAGGCTATTGGCGGCGTCAATCATATTGCCCCAGGACGGCGTTGGCGGAACCACGCCAAGCCCCAGGTAACTGAGGGTGGATTCCCCGAGTATGGCGTTTGCCACGCCCATGGTGGCGACCACGATCAACAAAGGAACGGTATTGGGCAACAGATGTCCGAAAATACGCCGCCGCACCGACAGCCCCAGCACTTCGGTGGCCAGCATGAAATCACGCTCGCGCAGCGAGAGGATTTGGCCGCGCACCAGGCGGGCCAGCGACGGCCAACCCAACAGGCTGATAATGGCCATGACCATATAGATGCGCAGATCGGGCGAGATATCCAGTTCCGACAGCATGGCGCCCATAATGATAAGCAGCGGCAGGCTGGGGATAGTCATCAGCAAATCGGCAAAACGCATGATTATCTTATCTATCCAGCCGCCGCAATAACCGGCGCTGGCCCCCAGCAAATACCCCAGCACCACCGACAGCACCATTGAGACGATGCCAACGGTCAGGGAAATCCGCCCCGCCAGTAATAGCCGGGTATAGATATCCCGTCCGAGAAAATCGGTGCCCAGCCAGTGAGTGCCGCTGGGGGGCTTATTCATCATCAGCACATCGGTGGCGTCATTGTTCCATGGTGAAAACCAGGGACCCGCGATACACCCTACGGCCATCAGCAACAATAGAAACAGGCAAAGCATCGCCAGCCGGTTGCGTTTAAGATGCCGCCAGGCTTCCCCCGCCGGACTCGGCGACACTTGGGCAAGGGCGGGCAATGTTCCCTTGCGCCAGCGGGATCGGGAAAACACTATCACAGTCATTACGACCTCAATCGAATGCGCGGATCGGCAAACGCATACAGGACGTCCGCCAGTAAATTACCCAAGATCGTCAGCACCGCCAGGAACAGCGTAAAACCCATGAGCACCGGATAATCGCGCGAAGCGAGGGAATCAATATGGATATGCCCCACCCCGGGCCAATTGAAAATTTTCTCGGTGATAAGCGCGCCGGAGAACAGCCCCGGCAGTTCGAAACCCAGCAAGGTGATAAGGGGGAGTAGCGCGTTACGCAAGGCGTGCCGGAAAATGACGGTATATTCCCCTAATCCCTTGGCGCGGGCGGTACGGATAAAATCCATACGGATAACGTCCAGCATGCTGGAACGGAAATAACGGGTCAGACTGCCGGTCTGCAGCATGACCAATGCCAGAACCGGCAAGGCCAAATGCATCATCACTTCGGCCGCCCAGGCCATTCCCCGGGCTTCGCTGCCGGTACGGAGCATGCCGCCGGCCGGAAGCCAGTGCAAATCCACGGCGAACCATTTGATCAGCAATAAGCACAGAAAAAAGGTGGGAAACGACATGGCGGCAAAGATAGCCACGGTCACCAGGTGATCGAACCAGGAATAGGGTTTCATTGCCGTTAATACGCCGATAGTCAGCGCGATGCCCCAATACAGCACCATCGACACCAGAGCCAATAAAAAAGAGTTCCAGAGGTATTGATTCAAAAGCGTACTGACCGGAATCTGGTATTGGAGCGAATACCCCAGATTGCCATGCAAGAGCTGGCCCAGCCAACGCAGATAACGTATTTGCAAAGGTTGGTCCAGGCCGTACAACGCTTTCAGTTCCGCGGCTCTTTGGGCGGTCAGCGTAATATTGCCATCAATGAAATCTCCCGGCGTCGCTGCGAAAATGGCAAAAATCAGCAACGACGCCATTAACATCATGGGAATGGCAATCAGCACACGGCGAATAATAAAATTACGCATAAGCTATAGGTAAATATTCCGTAATCAGGTTGTCGCCTATTGCTTCGTCAGGCTTATTTTGGGCAAATTGCCCACCCATCCGTTGTAAATATCAGGATTGAAGCCGCTGACCCGCGCGCTGCTGGCGGAAAGGACATCCCGATAGGCCAGGAATATCACCGGGGGATCTTCGGCCAGGACTTGATAGAGTTTTTGATATATCGGCTTGCGCGCCTGCGGGTCAAGCGTGGCATTACCTTGGGCGATAAGCTTATCCACCTCGGGATCGCTGTAACCGATGCGGCTTTGCAGAGTCTGGAACTCCTGTACACCGTCATGGGGATCATTCAAGGTACTTGTCCGGTAGGAAACCAGGTCAAAATTACCGGCTTTTTGACGTGCCAATAGCGCATTAAAATCCAAAATCTCAGGCTTCAGTACGATACCCAATTGCCGGTAATCTTCCTTGGCTATGGGCACCAACGCATCAGTAGTAATATTTTGGGTGGTGAGCAGGGTCAGTTCCAGGCGTTTTCCATCCTTGGTACGAATACCGTCACTGCCGCGTTTCCATCCGGCGTCATCCAATAGCTGGTTGGCTTTTTGCAGATTAAACCGGTAATCATTGTTGCGCTGCGGATCATAAGCCCATGAGATCGGCGCGATAGGCTCATTGGCTACCTGCCCATATCCCTGATAAACCACCTCCACCAGTTGCTCACGGTTTAAACCATAAATAAGCGCCTGCCGGACTTTCTTATCGTGCAAATAATCTCGTTTATGATTGAATGCCACCATGCTGTAATCGCTGGACCCAAACAGATAGATATTGGCGAACCCCAACTGTTTTAATTGCTCGATATCGTCAGGCCTGGAGGTGAAACCATCATAATCGGTTTCACCGGTCTGGAATAATTGAAAGTTGGTTGCCGCATTGGTTACCCGATAGATAAAACGGGCCATCGCGGGTTTACCGGCAAAATAAAGCGGATTGGCATGAAATCGGATTTCTTGGCCGGGTATATATTTTTCATAAATATACGGACCATTTCCCAATGGTTTGCCATGTAAGGCTCGTAATTCATCCAGGTTGCCTTGCTGATAATGCTTGCCGTAATAGGCTTTCGACAATACCGGTCCACCTATGGTTTGTAATGTTGTCGCTCCCGGTTCGGTGGTGGTGATGCTGATGGTAAGCGGGTCAATGACTTTAATGCCGGAGATGGAATGCGCTGTCCCTGCCTTATACTCGTTAGCGCCAGCGATATGGGCCAATGAAATATCATATTCGCCATCATAGGAGGGGTCATAAAGCAGTGTTAAGGTAAAGGCGATGTCTTGCGCCGTCAGCGGCGATCCATCGCTATAAACCAGACCCGGCCGAAGCTTGATGGTATAGGTTTTATTGTCATTGCTTACCTGCCAGGATTGCGCCAGTTCCGGCACCAGCTTGCCTTGGCTATCCCAGCCGATGAGACGTGCGAAAATCACTTCCGTTACGTTCTCATCCCAGCCATTGGTAAAAAAGTAAGGATTGAAAATACCCTGAGGTTCTGAGATCCCCGCAACCAGCGTGTCCTTGCGCAATTGGGCTGCGGCGGGAACCGCGGCGGGATCGCTGGCCGGAGTGATTCCTTTGTTTAACGTGTCGGCACGCACGGGAAGCATTGTCAGCAACAATGGGAAAAGCTGGCAAATATAACGTTGCCCATGGCCTTTCGGCGCAAACTGATCATTTTATTATGCCTTGTTGTTTCAATGTTATATTAGTGTTGTAGTTATGTTGTTTGAAACGTCGGTGCGGGTTTCTTTATTTTCCCAGGCAGGGATAGTAGTGATAGAAAACCTCACCATCATCATGGCGCTTACCATAACAAAATTTTTTTGCTTAAGTATTTGCTAATTTATAATATGTTTATCCATGAATTATCTTTATCATTCATGAGCCATTAGTTTATTTAGATAAGCCATATTGGCAGCATAAAATACTGCGATTGGTGAAATCTGAATCCAGATTCAACTGCTTCGAAACCAGATGTGGCCCCCTGGAACAGACGGCAAGCTGCTTGCATGATACAATCAGCTCCAAATTTCTTTTTGTATAGTCAAGAGCTCATAATATTCACCATTGAGTTTATACAGTTCCTCTGGCGTCCCTTGCTCAACAATACATCCCTCTTTCATGACGATGATTTTATCCGCATTTTTAACTGCCCCCATTCTGTGGGTAACAGTGATTGATGTTTTATCGCGTGTACTCTGATAGAATCGTTTAAAGAAAGCTGCCTCAATACGTGGATCAAGCGCACTCGTAGGCTCATCCAATATTACTATTCTACTTGTATATGAATATAATGCTCTGGCGATGGCAAGCCGCTGCCATTGACCACCAGAAAGTTCGGTACCAGAAAATTCTTTTCCTAACAGGTCAGAATACTCCACACCGATTGGTAGTTTGAAACCCGCATCCAAACAAATTTTTTCTAAAAAAAGCCTATTTCCAATATTATCAATGTCTCCCAGATATATGTTGTCCTCAATACTTAGGACGTAATGTCCAAAATCTTGAAAAATTGCAGAAATATTTTTCCGCCAAACATTTATATCGATATCATTGATGTTCAATCCGCCGATGGTAATACGACCTACTGAGGGATTATACAGACGACATAGCAATTTTATTATAGTACTTTTACCTGCACCATTTTCACCAACTAAAGCTATATGCTCTCCGTCACTTATTTGGAAATTTAATTTATTTACCGCACATTTACCATCCGTATATGAAAATGAGACATCTTCAAATTTTATTGTTTTATCCTCAGGCAATACAAAGTATTTTGCATCTTCCTTTTGATGCATGTTTTCTATATTATATAATTTTCTAAAATATTCAAAGCAAACTGAAAGATACGCCAAGGAGTATACGCCCCATTGACACGTTAGACCAAAATAGGTTATAGATTGAATGACTCCCAGCAATTCTCCTGTGGAAATTTTACCATTCGAAAGATATTTCGAAAACCAATGCATTACCAAAATGGCCGTTAATAAATACAAAAATTCCAGCCTTGCGGCCTTAAGATTTGCTTCTTTCTAATATTGTTTAAATCATGTTCAAGCTCCTCAAAACTCTCTTTATGCTTAGCAATAAAAAATACGAAAGATTGAAAACTCTAATTTCTTTTGCTAGCGTAGTATTTAATAAAACAGAAATATAATATTTAATTAATCTTGACGCACCGCTTTTTCAGCAAATGCATTAAAATATCTTTTGAGACTTCGAAACGGCGAGTGCAACCGGAAAGGCTGGGAACAGTAATGCTAAAGGAAGCCACCATACAATGGTGGAAATCAACAAAGAAAGCGAGGCCAACGTTATTGCATCTCTAAAAACATCAACGAGATTAATTAATAAATTTAGTGGCTTGTTTGACGCCTCTCTTGAAAGTGTTTTGAAATCATTGTGGGTTTTTTGTGTTTCAATAATTTTGAGATCATTAATCCTAAATAGGTGTGCCTATTAACGCTCCACTTTTGTTTGTCCATGTCCGTTGCCAGGAAATGGGGATGCTGCTTTCATAAACTGGGCCACATTTCTTAATAATTGCCACATGTATCGGCATTGATGATTGCGTGTCACCGTTTCATGAAGCGCCAGCCATAATAACTCTATCCGGTTTACCCAAGGTGAGTAAATAGGTTGATAAATAATGATAAATTTTGGATTTTCAGCCAGCCAATCCAGCGTTTTTTGGCTCTTATGAATGACGTAATTATCAACGATTAGCGTGATAGTTTTCGCGCTGCGGTAGGTACTTTTCAGGTGGCCCAGCATCTGGATAAATAAATCCGAGTTTTTGCCTATGGCACTGACATAATCTACTCGCCCGGTTCCCGCGTGTAACGCCCCAGCCAGGTAATGTTTTTCGTTTTTACCCGGTGTCGGGATCCGCTTTTGGTGTCCTTTACATTGCCAGTCAGCGCCGATTTTTGGATTAAGATCAATGTCCACTTCATCCTCATAAAAGACCAGGTGGTCCGCGCAGTTCTTGGTCAACGCCTCTTCAATTGCAGCCATTTTTTCTTCTTTATGCGGATCCCTGATGTGCAGTGTCGGGGCAGACCTACGCCAGACCAGGCCGGCTTTCGGCAACCATTTACGCAGCGTTGCAGGATGGAGCGTAGAGTTGAATAGCTTATTGATTTCAATAGATAACAGTTCAGTACTCCAGCGTGAACGAAGATAACCAAAGTCTTGCGGGGAACGTTGAACCAGCAGGTTTAGCATGCGCATTATAGCTTCAACAGGCCAGCACTTTTGGCGTCCAGGCGGGAGACTTTTTAACCCCTCGACACCAAATAAAGTAAACCAGTTGATCCATCGACCTACCGATGAGCGCGCGGCACAAAGGCGACGGGCGACATCGGTAACTGAGTCGCCCTGATGCAGCATAAGCATGGCCATCAGCCGCCGGGCGTGATTTTTATCGCGCGTTTTATGTATCTCTTTTTGCATCTGGCGTCGTTCATTTCGGGGTATAAATGCTATGATCGGCATAACTCGTCCGGTTGGGTGAAAAGTTCTTTCTGGCGATTGATCAGATCGCTCAAACCGGATTGAGTTCCCTTCGGTGATCTACAATTTGGCACACCTATTTAGAGGCAGACAACATGATCTTTTTTTGAGTCAAAAAAGTCGCCTTTTGATTTAGGATACTTTGCAAAGTACTTACAATAGGAGCCAGTATACCAGGAATAACAAAAGACATAACCCAGGCAATTGAAATCATAAATATATGTATTTGATCACTATGCCCTATTGAGTTTCCTAATTGTATTCCCAGCATGACACTTATAGTTGGAATAAGCCCTTGAAATATGACTAACAGCAAGAATAAAAATGACAATAATGGCGAAGATGAAAACAAAAGAGAAATTGAGTATTTAAATAACTTATAAAATTCTATAGCCTTACTCATTAAACCACCGTTCACAAAGAGTATCGAAATATAATAAAATTTTACTTTCATGAAAATTATGGCTAATAACAAAAGTATTTCATAACCTTATGTCATTATGATATTTTGAAGTATAAGCGCTCATTCAGGATTTAACATATCACTTGATTATTATTTGGCAACCTTTTGCTTTAGTTCAAATTCACCATAACTTATACATTTTTCTCAAAATGAAATTGCGTATGCGGATTTTATGTATGATTTGCGACCCTCACATAATAACTTTATAGTTCGGTGTCTACGTTTTTCGAGGTTATGTTCAGGTTAAGATTATTCAAAACCGCCAGTCATAATGCGACGACCCCCAGCTTTGAATATAGGTTTGTCAGTGGCTAAGAACACGCGTCCCAGGGATACTTAGTGCAAATTGCGCGCCGAATGAAAGCGGCGCGCATTCTACTCTCCCCTCACCAAACCAAATAGGCTGTGTTTGCGTTTGTTTTGGTCATCAGTATACCATCGCACCTTGCCAGCAGGCCGGCACAGTTGACGGCCACGTTTATCCCCTCCAGGCTTTGATGGAGGACAGCGCGGTCTTGTAACTCAAAGACGGCAGCGCTGACGTTAAGCGTCTTTGCCAGCTCATCCGGCTTTTTTTATTTCTGCCGGCAATGGCAACCTTGAGACCGGCTGCTTTTGCCTGTTTGGCGATCATGCCGCCGGTATAACCCGTGGCGCCGTATATCAGTAATGTTTTCATGATGGGTTGTGCTGCCAGCTTTTATAGACGAATTCCAGGGTATAGCCGTCGGGGTCGATAACACCGGCGGCATAATAACGCGGATCATAATAAAGGCGCGCGCCAGGCACGCCGTTGTCAGCGGCCCCCGCTCTTATCGCTGCGGCATAGGCCTCGTCAACCATGGCTGTACTATCGGCAACGAAACCTACGTGTACAGCGCCGCCCGCCGCCGCGCCCTGCCGCAGCCAGAAAAAAATCCGGCCGTTGGCGCCAAACCCTTTGAGGTCAGGATGTCCCGCGGGCCCATCTCTGCCGTCATAGTCCACGCGTGCTGTGATACCGAGCGGCGCCAGCGCCGCCGTGTAAAACGCCACCGAACGGTCTGTGTCGCGCACTGATAAAAAGATATGATCGAGCATAGGGCCTCCCTAGATAGTGAAATATGAGAGAACGTGAAATTCTTTATCACGTATTGAAGGATGTGGCGCATCTTCGCAGGGTTATCAACGTGCGCGATGACTATCAGGAAAAACCGGATCTTTGAGATATTCTCCGGCTGGCGCCCACGGCAACGGTGAAATATCTCAGTTAGTCCGGATAAGAAACTCAAGGGCGACTTTTCGAGAGCGGTTTGAAAAGCCCTGCTGTCGCGATCTCCACGCGCCTGCGCGCGGCGGGCTCATCGTCGCCGAATCTGTCTACCGCCCAGGACAATGCCGTCACCAATTCAAAAACCTCGCTGCCATTAACCGCATCAATGGCGGCACCGGCTTCCCGTGCCCGGCCAAGCAGGTTATTTGTTTGATCCACGAGGGAGGAAATGGCCGGATTCATCGACGCGTCCGATGAACCGCGAGCGGTAGCGATACATTGAGGCAGGTCATGCCAGATCCGCAGCCGCCACGTCAGCCACACCAGCCATTCAGCAAGCGCATCGCGGGGCGAACGCTCGCGGCCGAGCGCTTGTGCTTCGGCCCGGGCACTGTCAATGCTTGCCTCCATCACCGCCGCAAGAAGATCTTCCCTGGTGGGAAAATTCCGATAGAGCGTCGCGTTCCCAACCCCAGCGCGAAGAGCGATGGCGTCGAGGGAGGCGAGCACGCCTTCAGTTTCGAAGATCTCACGCGCCGCCGCCAAGATTGCGTCGCGGTTCCGTCTGGCATCGGCGCGCATCGGCCGTTGTTGAGTAGCCATTAAATCCCGCCTTGACAAAGTGGGGATACTCCCCGTATATATGGGGGCAATCCCCACATAATTCCGGAGTAGAACACATGACCACATTGTCTGACAAGTTAGAATTGTCTCTGAGCGGACGGACCGTGCTCGTGACCGGCGCTAATGGCGGCCTTGGCCATGAGTTCGTAACGCAGGCCCTCAAGCGCGGGGCCAGGAAGGTCTATGCCGCGGCACGTACGCCCAAAAGTTGGAACGATGCCAATGTGCAGCAGCTGCCCCTCGATATTACCAGCGCCGAAGCGGTCATCCGCGCTGTCGCGATGGCCCCTGACGTCGATCTGCTGATCAACAACGCGGCCATCGCGCCGTCATCCGATTCCATTTCCGGCCCGGAAGACGAGCTCCGCCGTATATTCGAAACCAACTTCTTCGGTTCGTTGCGCGTCGCGAACGCGTTTGCTCCCATCCTCGCCGCCAATGGCGGCGGAACGTTGCTGAACATTCTCTCCTCTGCGGCCTGGATTAGCATGCCGACTGCCTATGCGGCGTCGAAGGCTGCTTTCTGGTCGGCGACCAACGCACTCAGGTTTGAGCTGGAAGGACAAGGAACCCAGGTCGTGGGCCTCATGGTCGGCATGATCGACACGCCGATGGCTGCCAGCTACGATGTCCCGAAAAGCAGCCCGGCCAGCGTTGTTAGCCAGGCCTATGAAGGCGTCACCACAGGCGCGCTTGAGGTGCTGGCCGACGATTTGACGCGCGACCTGAAATCCAGGCTGAACACAAAAGCAGAGGAATTCTACCCCTGGATGCACGCCCAACTGCGCGCATTCTTTTCGGACTGATCAGGGTGCCCACTCCGCACGTCTTTCTTCGCTCAAGCCAGTGGCGCTTCGCCGTCACGGAACTGCTGCAAGGGTGAAGGGCGTGGATGTCCGCACGAAGGCGAAGTCATGTTCCCGCAACGGGAGCGGCAACAGCTATGCCCGGTGGGGTGACGAGGAACGTATGGTCCATCTAGCCGGGTTCTGGCAGTCGTGATGCGGATCGCCGGCGTCGACGGGACTTGCAAATCGCTTTATAGGGAGAAATCAACCGCTCCCCGCTATAGAATAACGGTGTGGACCACATGGCTGTTCCAGGACGGGGAGTAAGATGCTACTACATTCGGTATATGATGCGTTTCGCTGTATGAACCTGCTGGCCACCGTGAGCGAACCCACGGGTATCCGTGAGATTGGCCGCCAATTATCGCTGGATTCGGCAAAAGTTACCCGCATCATGCAAACGCTGCTGGCGCTGGAGATGGTACATCGCAATGAAAAGCGAAAATACTCTCTCGGCCTTGGCGTGCACCGTTTTTCTGCCCATGCCATTCATAATTCCGCCTTTTACAAAGCCGTTCTCGAGATACTCGAGGAAGTGGGCAACAAGCCGGTTTCCATTGTCATCGGCGTGTTGAGCGGGCGGGATGTCGTCTATTTGATCCATACCCGGCAGGGAAAAAGCGTGGCACGGGCCATAGGGAATTATGATTCAGTCCCGGTTACCGATTCGATTATCGGCATTAAACTTCTTGCCGGACGCAGCGATGAAGAGATTGTCAGCCTGATTGGCATACACGATTTTCATCTGATAAGAGAGGATATCGACAGCGCCCGGCGCCATCAGGTCATCGTGAAGCGCTATCCGCCGCATGAGTACCGTATGGCCTGCGCCATTCCGGGAATGCAGGCGGCGATAGCGTTGTCAAACCTGAGCGGCGAACGGCTGGAATTGGAAACGCTGAAAAAATTCCTGGTTTCGGCGGCGCATAAAATCAGCGGCGGATAAGCGCCGCCGGTTTGACATTTCAGGCGCGGAGCGCCCAATGTCATCCCATCAGCGCCGCGGCGCGCCGGCGGGTCAGCGACGGCGGCTGGCTGGGCCGGTAAAGCGCCGACCCGATACCCACGCTATCGTAATGACGCAGATAGTCCGCCATATTATTCTCATCAATGCCCCCCACCGCGCAAAACGGTATGGCGTGGGAAAGCGGCCCCTTGATAAGCTGCGGCCAATTCGCCGGCAGCGCCGCCGCCGGAAATATTTTCAGCGCATTGACGCCAAGCGCGACGGCGGCAAAAATCTCGGTACTGGTGTAAACGCCAATACAGGTTTTCAGTCCGTGCCGCCCGCAGGCCAGGACAACTTTTTCGTCAAGGTTTGGCGTGAGGACATAATCAGCGCCGGCCTGCGCACAGGCCTCCACCAGCGCGGCGGTGACGATGGTGCCCGCCCCCAGATTCACCTGAAGCCCGAAGTGCCGTTTAATATCCCGGATACTTTGCGCCCAGTCCGGCGAATTGGCGGGGATTTCCACATCGGTGATGCCGTTATCCAGCAGGCCGGTGACATGATCGATAGCGTCAGCCGGGCTTATGCCCCGCAAAATGGCGATAACTTTTCCATTAAACAGCATCATCGAATACCTCGTTCAATCCGTAAATAATCGCCTCTTCAGCCGCGAGGGTGGTGCAGGGAAGATGAAGTATTCGGCACGTCCGCCGGTAGCGCTCAAGGAGGAGAGCGGAGCCGATAAAGCAAACGCTTTCGTCCTGCGGGTGGCCGGTCAAGACTTCATGCCCCACCAGCAGGCCGGAAAGCCAGGCCGCGGCAAAGGCGGCGTCGAATTCCCCAAGGATATAGCGTCCCCGGCAACGGAACAGTTCGCTCAGCAGCGTGCTGTCGCCCTGCTCGATGGCCACGGCGGTCTCCACCCCCTGCTGGAAAATGTCATCACAAAACGTCTGCTCGCCGAGTCCTTTGCCCACCACCGAATGATTCAGCACCAGGTGGTACAGTTCGCCGGTCATCAGCGTGCGCAGGCCGACGATTTTTTTCTGTTCCGGATCAACGGTTATCCATTTGCTGTGGGTGCCCACGGCGGCAAATACCCGCGCTTCGCTAATCGTTAGCGCGCCCGCCAGCTGCATCTCCTCGCCGCGGCAGATTTCATGTTCCTCCCGGCTGCAGATGCCCGGGCGCACGGTAGCGGGATTGGGCAATACGTGTTCCAACGGTATTCCACGGGCGAGGAGATCGTGAAAGCTGACCGGCAGCGGGAGATAACCGGCGTCTTTGATGCCGATATTGCTGCCGATCATGCCGCACAGGATCACCGGCAAGCGCTCGTTATAATCATCCCCCAGCCGCATCAGCTCCGTGCGCAACACCTCCCCCAGCTGCGCGCGCGGGCAGCGGGCGACGCCCTTTTCGGACTGGACGGTGCGCGCCACCCTGCCCTGTTTGACGCGCATGGCGCGAAAATTACTGGTTCCCCAGTCGACGGCAATGTAGTTCATTGCGCCCGCGCCAGAATCGCCAGCGGCAGATGGTCGGTAATCTCCTGAAGCTCCAGACGCGTGATTTCATCGAGCCCCTTGGCCGGGGAGCGCACGATAGCGGTGGCAAAAAGCCCGGAGCGATGTAATATCTCTTTATGAACCGCCACGCCTAATCCTGGTTGAACGCCATAGCGCAGGAAGGGTAAATAGCGGTAAAACAGCGCTCGCGCCGCCTCTTTGTCATGTTTCCAGGCCAGCAAAATGGCATTTATCACCTCGGGAAATTCACAGGCGGGCATGGTGCCGGCAACGCCCCGCGCGAGCTCCTCATATAAAAAGCCGGCATTGAGACCGCCGAAAAGCCCGACCCTGTCCCCTAGCGCCGCCTTAAGCTGGCTGATTTTCAGCGTGGTGGGGGGCTGCTCGACTTTGATGTAGCGAATTTGCGGAAAATCCTCACACAGCCGCACCAGCGTGGGAACCGGAAAGCTGACGCCGGTCATTTGCGGCGCGTCCTGAATCATGATGTCGATATCGCACTGTTGACAGATGTCGCAATAGAAGCGGTAGATCTCTTCCGGACCGGGTTTGACCACCGACGGCGGATTGATCATCGCCACATCCGCCCCCCACCCCTGCGCCCGTTTAATCTCTTCTATTGCCACCGGCGCCGCCGCGCCGCCGGTGGCGACCACCAGCGGCAGTGAGCCGGTGATGGCCTTCACGCTCATGAAAATCGCTTCTTTCTCCTGCCACGTCAGCGCGTAGCCTTCCGAGGCATTGCCGAATAACGCCAGACCGTCGATCCCCTGCTCAAGTAAAAACCGCACAAGATTACCGATGGCGGGAAGATCGACAGCCCTCTGGTTATCAAAAGCGGTTGCCAAAATAGGAACATTACCTTTTAACATGCGTCACTCCAGTGATTTTCACGTACGCTTTCTTCATTGATTTCAATACCCAGACCCGGCCCCGAGGGAAGCGCATAATGGCCAGCGGCGCAGACCAGCGGTTGGCGCAGCAGGCTGTTGGCCACCTCAAATACCGGCGGCTGGAACTCAAGCATAAAGAGGTTGGGCAGCGCGGCCGCCGCGTGAATGGAGGCGGCGATGCAGGGACCCAGGCCAACGCTCAGATGCGGCGCCACCAGCAGGTTCCAGGTTTCGGCAAGGGAGGCGATGCGCATCAGTTCGGTAATGCCGGTGCGCCCGACATCCGGCTGCAGAATGTCCACAGCGCGCTGCTCGATATAGGGACGGAACTGATAGCGGGTACGTTCCGTTTCGCCAAGCGCCACCGGCACCGCGCTTTTCCGGCGCAGCTCCCGGTGGCCCGCCACGTCCTCCGGCAGCAGCGGCGCTTCAAGAAAACCGACGTCATAGGCTTTGAGGCCTTCCGCCAGCCTTGCCGCCTCGTGAACGCTGTAGTTCCAGTGCGCGTCGATAAAAATGGCGGCCTGCGGCCCCAGCGCTTCCCGGATGGCGCGGACATTATCCAGGTCCTTGGCGACGCCGTAGCCGAGCGCCAGTTTTACCGCGTTAAAGTTTTTCCCCTGCCATTCCCGCGCCAGCTCGCAGCGGGCTTCGACGGTGGGGCGCGGCAGACCGGAAACATAACAGGGAACCTGCTCGCGAAAGGCGCCCCCCAGCAACTGGTGCACAGGCTGCCCCAGAATATGCCCCTTAAGATCCCACAGCGCGATATCCACCGCCGCCAGCGCATCAATGTGGTAGCCGGCGGTATGCCCGCGGTCGCGCATCGAGTTATACATCCGTGCGTTCAGCACATTGCCGCTAAACGGACTGGCGCCGAGCAGCAGCGGTTTGAACAGGTGCGTTATCAACTGCGCGGCGACCTGCGGCACTACCGGGGCCAGCGCTTCGCCCCACCCCACATGGCCGTCATCGCAGGTTATCTTCACCAGGCAGGTTTCCATTTTGCGTGAATAGACGCAGCGGTATTCAGGACGATAGTAATAATCCTCGGCGCCTTCATCCGGATCTCCGCCGAGATAAATCTCCTTTGGTTTGATTTTTAACGGGAAACACTGTACGTCGACGATCTTCATATCCACTCCGGTTTTTCGGGTTAATCCAGTTTTTTGCCCGCGGTCTCTTTGGCCATCCACACGGCGGCGAACGAGATAAGCGCGGTCAGCATGACGTAAAACGCAGGAGACAACGGGTTGCCGGTGGCGGAAATCAGGCTCGCCGAGATAAGCGGCGTGACGCCGCCAAAGACCGCCACCGTCATGTTGTAGGCTATGGCGATGCCGCCGTAGCGCAATGAGGTAGGGAAAAGTTCCGCCATGGCCGCGCCGCAGCCGCCGTTAAACAGGGCCACCAGCATGCCCAGCATGCTCATGGCGGCAACGGAGACGGCAACCGAACCCTGTTCCATCACCATCATCGCCGGGTAGGTCAGCAAAATAAAACCGCCGCACCCGAAAAGCATCAGCGGCCGGCGCCCCCACCGGTCGGAAAGATAGCCCGCCAGCGGCATTACGATAGCGACGCTGAGCAGACCGAGGGTGGTGATCAGATAGGAATCGGTATGGGAATAATGCAAATAGGTGGAGAGGTAGCTGGGCATAAAAGATTGCAATACCCAGCTGCTCACCGCCTTCACCACCACGAAACCCACGCAGAACAGCAGTGCGCGGGTGGAGGTGGTAAGCGTGGTGCGCAGCGGTGAGTGTTCCAGTTTTCCCGCTTTTTGCAGCAGATTGAATTCAGCGGAGTCTTCCATATTGCGGCGCATATAGAGGCCGCCAAGCCCCAACGGCGCGGCCAGCAGGAAAGGAATACGCCAGCCCCAGTCGTTCATCGCCGGCTCCCCCAGCAGGTGGGTCAGGACCAGTACCAGTCCGGAACCGCAGACAAACGCCATAAAACTGAAGTTTTCGCTCCAGCAGGTCAGGCTGGCCCGGCGATGGGGTTGCGCGCTTTCCGCAAGATAGGTGATAACGCCGGAACTCTCGCCGCCCGCGGCGAATCCCTGCACCAACCGGATCAATACCAGCAGCACGGGGGCGAGTAGCCCGACGTTCGGATACGTGGGAAGAATGCCCATCGCAAAGGTGGAAAAGGACGTGATGACAATCACCGTCACCAAGACCTTACGGCGTCCCAGCCGGTCGCCCATGGAACCAAAGAAAAATCCCCCCAGCGGGCGCATCAAAAAACCGGAACCGAACACGGCGAAGGATTTCAGCAGCGCCACCGTCGGGTCGCTGCTGGCAAAGAAGTTGCTGCCGATGATGGCCGCGAGGGTGCCGTAAAGGCCAAAATCGAACCATTCGATAAAGTGGCCGATGCCCGCCGACATCATGATTTTAAACGTCCGCTGTCTTTTTGTTTTTACTGACTCAGCCGGGTAAGGAGCCGTCCGGTGAGTGATGGAATTTGTCATTTTATCTCCTGATCGAAACGTCGCATGCCGACGGTACCCAGAGGAACACCGGAAGGCCTGAATAGCCGTGTTGTTCGAATAACCAGCAGTGTAGGCAGGCGGGGCCGGGAAGCCACCGCACGTCTGCGTTGCGTGAGAGTAGTCATAAAATCACGGCTAAAATTGCTTCATATAGTGAAGCAACTGGAAAAGCGGCCTCTGAATGCATCAGTATTTATCACGATGAATTGAGACTGTTTTATCAAAACCGATACCAGAGACGGACCCAGTTTTCGTCCGGCTGGTTATCGGAGGTATTGCTGAAGGTGCGTTCGTAATCGATTTGGAAACCATGGGGCAGTTCCGCGGCAATCCCCAGGTCTGTGTGATTGGTCTGGAAATGATCCCAGCGCATGCCGTCGCCGGCTAAATAGGGTTTGATGGCGGTAATGACCCGGCTGGCCACCGGCCACCGATAGGCCGCCATGTACTCCCAACCCCGCGCCTGCCCTTCAAAATAGGCCGCCGGCACTCTTGCCGTATGCCGCGGGATAAAATCATGGTAATAGCCGGCCGTGGCCGCCAGAGTCCAGTTACCCGGTTTCCATTGCGCCCCGATAGCCGTCACTTCCTGATTATAACCAGCCGTATTTGCGCCGCCCCTCACCGGAACGCGGCTAATGATATTGGCCCGGGTATAGCTGTAGGCAGCGCTCAACGTCAAATCCTTGGCAACATGGTAATCGATACCGCCGGCGCCTCCGGTTTGGCGCTGGTAACGGACATTGTCGCTTTCGACATAATAATCATCCACCGGCGCGTCCCAGCTGGCGCTCAGGGTGGCCGGTCCTGCGTCCTTGACATATTTGAGCAGCTTTTTACCGCGATAGGAGCCATCATAATTGCCGTTGACGCCGTTGTTCGACGCTTGACCGTGCATATCATTATCCCAAACGTCGGTTTTGGCGCCGATGACGCTGTATAAAACGCTGTTTTGCTGGCCGAAGGTCAAGGTTCCGTAACGCTTGCTGGCGATGCCGATATAATTTTTACGGCGGAAGGTGGTATCTTTATTATGATCGTAATGGCTGCCGGCCCCAAGTTCATTAAATATATCGAAGCCCACTTCGTAATACCATAATAGGCTTATATCATCATTGAAGTAATAATTCACTGAAGTATGAATAAAGCTGCCGCTGTCATATCCCCGCTGGGTATAAGTGTGATCGTCGGCCGAGCCCATTTTATTGCGATATTGCGGCCGGATAAGACCGCCGAACTGTAATTCCAGTCCGTTAAGCATAGGCAGGTTATTGTTTCGGTTAAGCAGGGTGATATCCGCCCGGGACAAACCGGGCAGGACAATCATGCTTAACAGTGCTGAGCTAAAAAGCACCGTCGTTTTCCGTAGGGCTGTCATATTATTATTCCTCAAAAAAACCGCTTTAACCGGCATGGGATATTGGCGGCCAACATGTTTTCCCACCGGATTTTCGGCATGGGGCCATCGCGCCGGTGGAACGGTATTATTCCCGGTAAAATGTCAGGTTTATTTATAGAAGCCGAAGTTCGGGCGCCATAATAAGGCGACGGCGCAGGCCTCTGTTATTTCCGGCGCGCCGATAAAGGACAGGTTCAGTCATTTATCGGCAGGCTTGGTGAGCAATTCTGCTTACGTATCCGGCAGTGTATGCCGGCGGGGTCGGGAAGCTATCGCACATGCGCGTTGCGTGAGAGGAGTCATAAAATGACCGGCGATATTGCTTCATATAGTGAAGCAATGGCAAAAGGGGCGTTAAACCGTCTTGTGTATTACTGGTGGTTTTCCATTGCGGCGGCAAGTCTCAATGCGTTGGCTATGCCATCATTTAGCAGCTGCGTTGACAATGCCTTATCCGGAACGATGCGAGAGAGCTGAAGAGTACCGGCCATCACCGCCCAGATTGCTCCCGCGACTCGCATTCGTGTCTGGGCGGCAGCCTCTTGAGGCAAGCAGTCGGCCATGCGCCGGATGAAGTCTAAGGTTTTGCCGGCAATCATTGCCCGGGTATCTTCCGGACGATTCTTCAGTTCCGAAGCCAAAGATGCCACCACGCAGCCTTCTCCCGGAGCATCCCGATGTGCGACGCTCAAATAACGCCGTAATATCAGCTCGAGCGTGACTTTTGCGTTGCCTCCGGGGCCGCCGAAAATGCCGCAAAATGTTTCGTCCGCCGCACTGCCAACGGCTTCCCGGATCAACTCCTCCTTGGACGTGAAGTGGCTGTAGAATCCTCCCACGGTCAAGCCTGCGTGCCCCATCAATGCCGCAACACCGACTTTTTCAATGCCTTCTTCACGGAAACGCCGTGCCGCGACCTTAACAATATGTCTGTGCGTTTCTTCTTTGTGATATTTTGCGTAACGCATAGAACCGCCCTCAGCTTATCAAGCTTCACCACCATAGAATTATGTTCATAATATAACAATGGAGCATGATGTCCTCATCTATTTTGATTTGTGCCGGAGACATCGCGATCCAGCAGAAGGTATGGGTTCGGCTGCCGGCTAATCGACATAATGCAGCTTCTGCATCGGTTTGCATCTTTATATTACGATCATAATTCTATAGACTATAAAACTTGAATGCATTAGGGCGCTTGCAAGAATATTCAGCACGGTGTAGCGGCTTTAAATGCAGACACACAAAATGCGGAGGGCACAGAGCAGGTCCGCTCCCGGTCCCTGCCTGAACCACCATGACAATTTACGTTAATGCGTTAATCCGTGAAATCAAGGAAGCAGTTGATTATGAATAAGATTTGGCTATCGCTGGCGGGCATCATCCTGGCCTTTAGCGCATCTGCCGCGCAGTTTACCGACGGTAAACAGTACATTACCCTGGATAAGCCGGTTGCCGGTGAGCCGCAGGTATTGGAATTTTTCTCTTTTAATTGCCCGCACTGCTATCAGTTCGAACAGGTGTTTCATATTTCCGACAACGTGAAGCAAAAACTGCCGGCAGGCACCAAGATAACCAAGTATCACGTTGAATTCCTTGAGCCGCTGGGTAAAGAACTGACCCAGGCGTGGGCGGTGGCGATGGCGCTGGGCATAGAAGATAAAATATCATCCCCGCTGTTTGAAGCGATCCAGAAAACCCAGACCGTGCAGAACAAGGCCGATATCCGAAAAGTATTTATCGACGCGGGTGTGAAGCCGGAAGAGTACGACGGGGCGTGGAACAGTTTTGTAGTGAAATCCCTGGTCGTCCAGCAAGAAAAAGCGGTGGCTGACTTTCAGCTCCAGGGCGTGCCGGCGATGTACGTTAACGGTAAATACCAGCTGAATATGCAGGGCATGGATACCAGCAACATGGATATCTTCGTTCAGCAGTATGCAGCCACGGTGAAATATCTGGTGGAGAAGCAATAAACTGTATAAAACCGGTGATAGGAGGCAATTCAATAAACACCCTGGCGACGGTGGGCTGAATGCCTTTAACGCTCCGTATCCGAAATTACCTTCTCTGACGGGAAACGGCATTGTGGCGCCGGCAGAAAAGCGACGCGCTCCGCATCGCGCCGGGACGCCCGGTAAATAATACTGCAGGCGGGGATCGCTATATTGGCCGGCAAACGCAAATTGAAGCCACATGGACGCCGGTCAGCGCTTTACAGTTGACTGCGGCCTGGGCTTATTTTGATGTCAACCATAATCTGCAGGTCGACGGCCTGCGCAATATGGATTTTTTCATGGCGTCCGCGACATTATTTTTCTAAAGCCGCATGATTCAGAACGCTGAGCCTGCCCGTAGCAAGCATATGGCTGACGGCATAAAATAAGCAGGTTTAGTTTAATCTGGCCAATAAGTGATAACCCTTCAAAACGGGTGTTCGTCTGTACGTCGCCTGATAAGGCAGGGTTTATCTGATAACGTTATTGAAAAAATTAATGACATCTGGAGGTTACATGCGTCAGAGAATCATAGTCTGTCCGCTCATTGAAAATAACGGCGAGTATTTACTGTGTAAAATGGCCGATGACCGAGGGGTCTTCCCCGGCCAGTGGGCGTTGTCGGGCGGAGGTATGGAACCAGGCGAAAAGATTGAGGAAGCCCTAAGGCGTGAAATCAAAGAGGAGTTGGGAGAAGCACTTCAGATAAACCGAATCACGCCATGGACATTTAGGGACGATGTTCGGATTAAGACCTACCAGGACGGCACAAAGGAAGAGATCTACATGATTTATCTCATTTTCGACTGTGTCAGCACAAACCGCCAGGTCACCTTTAATGAAGAATTCCAGGAGATTGCCTGGGTCAGTGCTGCCGGGCTCCAGGCGCTTGATCTGAATGAGGCTACCCGCATCACCTTCAAGCAAAAAGGTCTTCTGCAATAGGTTTCGAACCTGCTCTTCTGTTGCGCGCCGGCCCAGTCCGGTGCCGCCCTATTTAGGCGTCACGTTCATTTGGCTGCTGGGGTGACTGAGGAAAGTGGGGGATTGTCTGATCAAGGCAAACCCACTTTTGCCCACTGGCGGTATAAATGTCGAGCGTTGGCTTGAAGTCCGATATGTCGTCAAGGGAAGGAAATCGGATAGAGGTGACTTGCGAATACGCTTCGCTTTGCGTGAACAAAGGGGTGCCGCAGTCAGGGCAGAAACTGCGGGTTGTGAGACCACCGCTGCTGGCGCGAACCGCATATGTTTTCGGCGTACCCATGATCTCGAGGTCGGCAGTCTTGACGATGATGCCTGACGCAAAAGGAGCCCCACTTGAAAGCTGACAGTCTCTGCAATGGCAGTTGATCATGGCTATCGGCTCCCGCACAACGGTATAGCGGACCGACCCGCATGCACACCCGCCTGAAAAAGGAATGTTCATCTGCGTTTATCCCGGGTTTTTCACTATTCATGGCATGAAGCGCGTACCTTTTCACTTTGTGCGTCCCACGGACTCGCACGTCTGAAAAAGCCAAGCGCACTCGTTTCATTGGCACATCAGGACAGTATGAAATCTGGTGAGAGGGTCTCGGCAACTGACCAGATGCCTTCATCAGGAAAACAATCGAGTCCTGTTTCACTGGCGGCAATCGCAACTGCCCTGGACCAAATGACATCAATCCATTCAGGATCGCTGAGTTTGGAGCGAAGACTGAGTGACTCTTTAGATATATATCTAAAGAGTCATATATTGGAAAAAACTCTTTTAGTCAATCTTCACTAAACGGTTAACCAAAACAAGTAGGGCTTATCTGCAGTTACCGCTTAATTTTAAGCCATTCACTCCTGCAATCATATTGGTAATGATTGTTCCTTCAACAAAGTAGCGTTTAACCCATGATCATTATATGCACGAGCTTGAACTTTTTTCCGCCGTAAAGGCGAATGCCGGCCTCGACTTTCTCAGCCCGCTGCACAAGGTATTAACCAGCCATTGGTATGTGATGGGCAACGAGGTGCGGTCGTTTGAAAATGAATTCGCCGACTACCTTGGCGTAAATCACTGCATTAGCGTTGCCAATGGGTCCGATGCGCTGGAGCTCGCCCTTAAAGCCTTGAATGTGCAGGCGGGCGCGCGGGTCGTGACGGCGGCCAACGCCGGGTTTTATGCCAGCAGCGCCATTTATGCCATCGGCGCCATGCCGGTTTATATCGACGTTGATGCAGCGACGCTAACCCTATGCCCCAAAGCATTGGCAGCGGTACTTGACTCCTCTATAGCCGCCGTCATCGTCACCCATCTTTACGGCCAGCTTGCCGATATGGAAGAGATCGTCCGCCTGTCGTCGGCCGCGGGCATACCGGTGCTGGAAGATTGCGCCCAAGCCCATGGCGCCCGGCGCAATGGCAAACCGGCAGGCAGCTTTGGCGCTATTGCCTGTTTTAGTTTCTACCCCACCAAGAACCTTGGCGCGTTGGGTGATGGCGGGGCGATGGTCACTGATAACCACGACATGGCCGCACGCATTCGTCAATTACGGCAATATGGCTGGGGGCAAAAATATCAGGTAACCCTTGCCGGCGGGCGTAATAGCCGCATGGATGAGATACAGGCGGCTATTTTGCGTATCAAGCTGCCTTATCTGGATCAATGGAATGAACAACGCCGATTCATTGCCAAACGCTATAACGAGGCGTTTTTCAAATTCAATGTACTTTTACCCTGCTCCACGGCGGCGGACTATGTTGCTCATCTTTACGTCATGCGCCTGGCGAACAGGCGGCAATTCATCAACGTGCTTAAACAAAAAGGGATAAAGACGGATATCCATTATCCCATTCCCGATTATCGCCAGGCAGCCTATATTGCCGAGCTTCCCTATGCCCTGACCGTCACCGAGCACGCCTGTGAAACCGTGGTTTCTTTGCCCTGCTACCCTGGCTTGACCGGTGATGAGGCTGATCGCGTGATTACAGCGGTCACCGCCTATTTTGAACAGGAGGGATGAATGTGTTGACGCTGGTCATTCCCGTTTATCGTAACCAACACAATCTTCCGGACCTGCTGGCCGCCGTTGCGGGCTTGAATAACCAGTTGGAAAAGGCGCTGGAAGTGGTTTTCGTGGTGGACGGCAGCCCCGATCGCTGTTATGAGCTCCTGCATCAACAGTTGCCTTTGCAGCCTTTTCGCTCAAGGCTGTTGCTGCTGTCGAAAAATTTCGGCGCCTTTATGGCCATCAGGGCAGGCTTGCAGTATGGCAAGGGCGATCGTTTCGCCGTCATGGCGGCGGATTTGCAAGAGCCGCCGGAACTGGTCCTGGTCATGAATCAGCTACTGCTGCGGCAGAACGTTGATGTTGTGGTTGGCGCAAGAGAGGGCCGGCACGATCCCTGGCTGAGCCGCCTGGCCTCAGCGATATACTGGGGCTTATACCGCCGTTACGTCATTCCCGAAATCCCCGCCGGCGGCGTTGACGTTTTTGCCTGTAACAAAACGTTTCGCGACCAATTGCTCCGGCTGGAAGAACGCCACAGCTCACTTATTGCCCAGATTTTCTGGCTGGGTTACCGCCGCAAGGTGGTGACGTACACTCGCCGGGAGCGGCGCCACGGGCGTTCTGCCTGGACGCTGGGCAAAAAAATCAATTATATGATGGACAGTATATTTGCATTCACCGACTTGCCGATCAAATTACTGATAAGCGTTGGCGCATTGGGTTCCGGTATGGCGGTATTGCTGGGAATGTTGACCCTGTTTGTCAAATTTTCCGGCACGACTGAAATACCCGGCTATGCCATGATTATGCTGACCATCACCTTTTTAGGCGGCCTGATTCTCCTGGGCCTGGGTACCGTCGGTTCCTATGCCTGGCGCACCTACGAGAACACCAAGTCCCGGCCGTTAGCCATCCCGATGCGGGTAGAGGCTTTTGGAGGCGCGGATGAATAGCGCCAACGGTTTTTTTGTCCATAGCCAGGCAATATGCGAATCAAATGACATTGGCAGGGATACGAGCATCTGGGCGTTTGCTCATATCTTGCCGGGGGCGCGCCTGGGCAGCGAGTGTAATGTGTGTGACCATGTATTTATTGAAAATGACGTACAGATTGGGCATAGAGTGACTTTAAAATGCGGTGTCCAGCTCTGGGACGGCATTACCATAGAAGACGATGTCTTTATCGGACCCAATGCTACTTTTACCAACGATCCTTTCCCCCGCAGCAAAGTCTATCCGCAGGAATTTGCAAGAACGGTTATTCGCAAGGGCGCTTCCTTAGGTGCGAACTGTACCGTCCTGCCGGGCCTGACCATTGGCACAAACGCCATGGTCGGCGCGGGGGCTGTCGTCACGCGTTCCGTTCCCGCCAACGCCATTGTCGTCGGCAACCCGGCCAAGATAGTGGGTTATGTTGATGCCAGGCCGGTTTGCCATGAACAGATAACCGCGGCGGGTAAGGTTGCGGCGCAAACGGAAACCATGGTAAAAGGCGTGACATTGCATACCATGAACAAATTCGCCGACCTTCGCGGCAGCTTGTCGGTGGGTAATTTTGGCCACGCCATTCCGTTCAAGCCGGTACGTTATTTTATGGTTTACGATGTGCCCACCGAAGAAATCCGGGGAGAACATGCGCACCGGGTCTGTCATCAATTTCTCGTTGCGGTAAAAGGGTTAGTGCATGTCGTGGCTGACGATGGAATTCATCGCCAGGAGTTTATACTCGACAAACCCACCCAGGGCGTTTATCTGCCGGCGATGACCTGGGGCATTCAGTATCGCTACTCGCCGGATGCCATATTGATGGTATTCGCCTCGCATCATTACGACGCCACAGACTATATACGGGACTATGACGAATTCAGAATACTCACTGAATGCGCCGGTAGCGGGCGGCCATGATGTCGGCGCCATTGGCATTGTTTACACCGTTATTTGCCAGATTTCTCCTGTCGGGCGGGCTTAACACTGTCCTGACCTATGGCTTGTACTTGCTGCTGCTGATGGCTTTCAGCTATACCGCAAGCTTCTCCATGGCGTATGCGGCGGGGATTTTTTTTGCCTATGTGATGAATCGTTTTTTCGTCTTCAAGCGTCATCAAGGGCTGAAATCAATTATCTGGCTGCCTTTTGTTTATATATTACAGTATGTATTAAGCATGATCGTTTTATGGGGTTGGGTTGAGAAATGGCAGTTCTCCGTGCATCTAGCCCCGCTGGCGGCAATTGCCGTGACCCTGCCGGTGACGTATTTTTTCTCCAGGCTGCTCTTTTAGTATGTGGGCAGTTTTTAAATGAGCCGCCGGAAATGCCGGCACACAGATAAAACCGGAGCATAACTTTTCTTCCCAAAGGATTGCTTGATATGGACGTTATAAACAGCGTTGGCCTGTACGGGATTGCAGTGATATTTATTGCCTTTGTTATCCTGCTTGCGTTTATTTACAAAAATACGTTATGCAGAGCATTTAATAGGGCCGACCATTCATTAGCAGGTTTCGCCGTGCAATTGCGCTTTGACGGCTTCAATCTGCGTGAGCTGGCGGTCTTGATTTTTATAGGCGCGGTATTTTATGGCTATTTTTTATCAACGTTCTCACTGTCTATCGATAACGAATCCGCGGCTCTTCGCCAGGACTCCGGCGTTTGGGTGAGTCAGGGAAGATGGTTCACCTATCTTATCGAGAGATTTTTATTGCAGCAGCCTTCGGTTCCTTTTGCCCCTTATGTCCTTTTGATCATCGCATTTGCCGTTTCTTACCTTGCGCTCGTCAAGGCACATGGTTATAAAGAAAGCTGGAGGACCTACCTGGCCTATCCTGTTTTTGCGCCTTCCCCACCTGGTGGGCCATCGCGACGTTTTACGCCAACACTCCCGCTTTAGCCATAGGACTCGTTTTAACCAGTTTGGGCGCCTATCTTTATTTTGGCGCAGGCTATACCGGGAAGATAGCAGGCCATAATTCCCTTGCCAAAATACGGTCGTTATCACGATGCTGGCTTGTGGCATTGCCGCTTATCAATCTCTGATTCTGATGTTTGTCTCTTACGCGTGCGGCATCTTGTTAGTGAGGTGTTTGCGTATTGGTGGCGTACGTCGGATACCACTAAAACTGCTGGCAATGGCTGTATTCAGAGTAATGCTCCTGGTGAGCGCTGCGATACTTGTTTATGAAGTCATTAATAAACTGTCTCAACACTTTATTGCCCACGACAGTGGCTATATCGCTAAAGCTTTTTTTAATTATGATAAAACGTTATCAGAACCTTTACGCGTACTGCGCTCCATTTCCCGGGAACAGCTGGCTATTTATGGCGGGGTGACTAATAGAAATATGGCTAATATAGAGATGTATGGAGTAATAATCTGTCTGGCTACTTTAGCTATTTTACGCACAAATTTTTTCAAAAATTCAATCAATTTTGTGTTATGGCTGGGCGTATTATTTTCTCCGTTCGCTTTACATTTGGTCACCGGCGGCGAGCCCTTACCGGTGCGCACGTTAATTCCCATCGCGTATGTCAGCTGGCTGGCATGTATCATCCTGCTGTCCTGTCAGCGTGCCGTGACTCTTCTGGCGAGCGGCATTCTGGTTGGGCTGTTACAGATAAAAATCATCGGCGTGACGTCTCAATACATCGCGTCAGCCACTATCGTACAATCACACGACAGGCTGTTGGCCGCCGATATTTACAGCAGGATCGGTGAATTAAGCGCTGATTTCGATCCCAATGCCCCCTTGATAATGGATTTCTACGGTCGAAAAATTTTCAGCACAACTTATTATGCGAATGCTTGGCAAGGAACCATGCAGGGCTCATTTTTTTCGTGGGATCATGATAATATTTCTCGTATCACCCAATATATGAAAGTAATGGGTTATCACAATATTGTCCTGCCTAGCGACGTCGAGAGAAAAGCGCTCAGCATTGTTTTTGAACAGATGCCGGTCTGGCCCGCCGCCGGCTCGGTTAAAAAGGTCGGGGATATTTATCTGATCAGGCTCAGTAAAGATCCGGACACAACACATGCTATATAAGCATGGGACCTTATCGGGTAGGTTTAATGGAAAACAGCATACCGGCCAGTACTATAAAGGCGCCGATAATGGCCAGTTGCCAGGTGCTCGGGATGCCCCCCAGGATCAGTACGTTGTTCACCAGCGTGATCAGGATGACGCCGAGCAGGGTGCCTCCCACGCTGCCGGAACCGCCGGTGATGCGGGCGCCGCCGAGAACAACGGCGGCGATAACCCCCAGTTCGGAACCCGCCAGGTCGAAGGGATTGGCCAGGCGGTTGCTGGCGACATGCATAATGCCGGCGATGCCGGCAAGCAGGCCCGCATAGGCGAACACAAACACCCGCACGTTACGCAGGTTATAGCCAAGCCGTTGGGCAATGTCGGCATTACCCCCCACCGCATAGATGGCCCGGCCCATCAGCGTACGCTGCAGCAGGTACCAGGTGGCGACGGCGGCAACCGCCAGCGCCAGCACGTAGGCGGGAAGAGCCGACGTCCCGCCGCCGGCGCTCTGGTGATGGAAAAGCGCATATTTGCCGAATGCATCCATCGATGCCGGGATGTTCATAAACGTCGCCGTGCCGACAAAGGGCAGCAGGAAGCCGCGGATCACATACTGCGTGCCGATGGTCACAATCAGCGACGGCGCCCTGAGGGCGCTGACCAGCAGGCCGTTGGCCGCCCCCAGCAGCGCGCCGCCCGCCGCGGCCATCAGCAGGATGGGCGCCATGGACATGCCGGGCGCCAGGTCCGTCACCAGCTTGGTGATGACGTACATCACCAGGGCGGCGATGGCGGTGAAGGAGACGTCAAGCCCGCCCGCCGCCAGCACCACCAGGACGCCCAGCGCAAACAGGCCGCTCACCACGGAGGAGCGCGCCATGTCGAACAGGTTCGACACCTGCCAAAAGGCGGGGTTGAGGGTGCCCACCACCAGGCAGACCAGGACTATCAGCAGCAGCGTTACCGCCGGCGGATGATGAATGAACCAGCGGCTGAGGCGTACGCCGTGGCTTGCCGTGCCGTCGCGGCGATGCTGTGTTGCGATATCGGTCATTGTTGCATCTCCGGGCGCTCTTCCGCCGCCATGGCGCGGTACAGCGCCCCTTCCTCAAGGCTATCCGCCGCGAACGTCGCCGCCACGGCCCCCCGGCGCATCACGAGGATGCGGTCGCAGTTTTGCAGCAGTTCCGGCAGGTCGTCGCTGATGATGATGACGCCCATGCCGTCGCCGGCGAGCCGCTGGATGATGCGATAAATGGTGTCCTTCGAGCCCACATCCACCCCCGCCGTGGGCCCGTGCAAAATCAGCAGCCGCGGCTCGATGGTCAGCCAGCGGCCAATGAGCACGCGCTGCTGATTGCCGCCGGAGAGCGACGTGACGGGGTTGTCGCTGTCGGGGGTGACAATCTGCAGGTCATCGATGGTCCGCTGGGCGGCGGCGTGATTGCGTTTGCCGTCCAGCAGGCCGAACGAGCCGCGCAGGCGGTCGAGCATCGCCACGATGATATTCTCCTTAATCGATTTCTCCAGGAACAGCCCCTCGGACAGCCGGTCCTCCGGCACATAACCGATGCCGGCGCCGATGGCCTGCGCCGGGCTGCCGAGGGTGATGGCGGCGCCGTCCAGCGCTATCCGGCCGCTGTCCGCCGGTAAAATGCCCGCCAGGGACAGGGCCAGTTCATTGCGGCCGGAATCCAGCAGTCCGGTGATGCCGAGGATTTCACCGCGCGCCAGCTGGAAGGACACGTCCCGGTAGCCGCCGCGCCGGCCGAGGCCGTCGACGCCCAGCAGCGCCTCGCCGCCGTCAAAGGCGGCGCGGTACCGGGTGTCATCCAGCTGCTTGCCGGTCATCCAGAAGGCGAGCTGCTGCTTTGACTGTCCGGCCACATCGCATTCGGTGACCTTCAGGCCGTCGCGCATGATGATGGCCCGGCCCCCGATAGCCTTGCACTCGTCGAGCTTGTGCGTGACGAACAGCACCGATACGCCCTGCGCCTGCAGTTTGCCCACCACCGCAATCAGGTTGTCCACCTCGCGCCGGGTGAGGGCGGTGGTGGGCTCGTCCATGATGACCAGGCCGGCGTCCGACGCAATGGCCCGGGCAATGGCAATCAATTGGCGGGTGGCTATCGGCAGTTCTTCCACCGGCGTGTCGAGAAACGCCGCATCGGCGGGCAGGTTGACCTTGGCCAGCGCGCGCACCGCGGTGTCCTTGAGCATGCGCAGATCCAGGCGCCGCGCCAGACTGCCGCCGGCGGCCACCAGCTGGCGGGTCAGCGCGACGTTTTCGGCCACGCTGAGATTGGGCAGCAGCGACAAATCCTGATAGACGGTCTCAATGCCGGCGGCCAGCGCGCCCACCGGCGTCAGCTTGTCCACCCGCCGGCCGTTGATCAGCAATTCGCCGCCGTCGGACGGCTGCGCCCCGGAAATGATTTTGATCAGCGTGCTTTTGCCGCAGCCGTTTTCCCCCATCAGGTGATAGACGCGGCCGCGTTCGTTAACAAAACTGATGCCTTTAAGCGCCTTGACGCCGCCAAAGTGTTTTTGCAGTTCGCGCACCTCGAAAAAAGGCACGGTCCGCGCCGGGTTGCCGGCGGGAGAGGTACCGGCTTGAACGGTCACGGGCATGGCTTTTATCCAGGAGGGTTTAGGGGTGGGGATCGGCAACTGGCCGCCGATCCGAGTTTGTTGACAAAGTGCCTGGTCGGGATAGGCTGCCAGATCGTAAACACGCCGTGAATCCATCCCTGGAGGCTCGATCCGCGTCATCCCTGGCGCGGACGGTTTACTCTTCTGGCAGCCTATCCCTCCCTATTAACTCTGAGTACTTTGTCAGCAGTCTGAGACCGGCGGCCGGCCGCCGATCCGTTGCACTCTCTATAGTCTTAGAGACTCAGAACGGGTATTGCCGGTAGTTGGACTTGTTGACGTCAACCCAGGCCTGACCGGTGACGATGATGCCCTTGCCGGGACCCTTTTTCACCGACACCTTGTTATAGCCGGGTACGCCCAGGTCCATGCCGTCGGTAACCTGCTTGCCCTCCAGCAGCATCTGCGCCACCTTGTTCATGATGTAGCCGGCGTCCTTGGGATCCCAGAAGGAGATGCTCTGCACGGTGCCGGATTCCAGATACTTGCTGGTGTCCTTCGGCAGGCCGATACCGATGACGCACACCTTACCGGAGAGGCCGGCTTCTTCCACGGCGCGGCCGATGCCGATGACGTCATTGCCGGCGCTGCCCTGTATCCCCTTGATATCAGGATATTTACGCAGGATTTCGCGCGCTTTCTCATAGGCGGTATTAGCATCGTCGAAAGATTCATTCTTGGGGGACACCAGCTGCATCTGCGGGTACTTTTTGGCGTTCTCGGCGCTGCCGTCGGCCCACTGCACGTGGGTCCGGCTGCCGAGGGAACCGACGAAGGTGGTCCACTTCCCGCTTTTGCCCATGCATTGCGCCAGCTGTTCGTTGAAGTGGGCGCCAAGGGCGGTGTTATTGAACGCCTCGATATCCACCTGGGTATTTTTGACGCTGTCCCCCTCATGGGTAACGACCTTGATGCCGCGATCCATGGCGCGTTTGAGCACGCCTTCAGTGGCCGAGGGGTCCATCGGCACCACGGCGATGGCGCTGACGTTCTTGGCGATCAGATCCTCAATGAGATGTCCCTGCTGGGCGGCATCGGCCTTGGCCGGGCCGATCTCGCTGGTGGTGACGCCGGGATTGTCCCGGCCGTAGGCAACGACGCCTTCATTCATGCGGGTGAACCAGTTCTCGCCGGTTATCTTTACCACCGTCACGATGGACGGCGCGTCTTTCGCGAGCAGGGGCGGCGCCGCGCACAGGGCGCCCAGCGCAACGGCGAGGGCGGTAAGTTTACGTATCATTGGCATCAACGTTTCCTCATTATGGTTGTGTTGCACGTAGGGTAAGAGTTCGCCGCCGGCGGCGATAAGGCGCCGGCGGCGATAAAACGCGTCACGTTCGTGACGCAAGCCAAGACCGGATATCGACGCGCGACACCGCCAGGAACAGCAGCAGCAGCAGGCCCCAGGCGCAGTCGCGGAAAAAGTTGGAAATATTCAGGAAATTGAACAGGCTGGCCAGCATCTGCAGCGCGGTGGCCGACAGCACGACGCAGACGATGCGCCCGTAGCCCCCGTCCGGCCGCACGCCGGCCATCACCACAATCAGGATGGCGATAAGCACATAGGAGCTGCCATAGTCCCACTTCACGCTGGAGGTGCGGGCGGCGATGACGATGCCGGCGATACCGGCCAGAACGCCGCTGGCGGTGTAGATGAGAAACAGCATCTTTTTCAGCGCGATGCCGGCGTACCGCGCGGCCTTGGCATTGCTGCCCATCAGATAGAGCCGCAGGCCGAAGGGGCAAAAACGCAATACGATGCCCAGCAGCAGCGCCACCGCCAGAAACAGCGAAAAGCACAGCGGCAGGCCCAGCACCGGCGAATTGCCGAAATCGTCCAGCGGTTCGATATAGCCGATGCTGATGGCCGACCCGTTGGTCAGCACCACCGCGATGCCGGTGAAGAACATCTGCGTGCCCAGGGTGGCGATAATCGGCGTCAGGCCGGCATGGGCTATCAGGAAGCCGTTAAGCATGCCCCCCGCCAGCCCCGCCAGCAGGGCGACGGCCGCGAAGGCCCAAACGAACAGCAGCGGGGCGTCATCAACCGACACCCAGTGGCGCACCAGCAGATAGGACAGGACGCCGGCAAGATTGGCCAGGGCGATGCCGGACAGGTCGATGCCGCCATTGCCCGAAATCATCGCCAGCATGACGCCCAGGGCCAGCAACCCCAGTTCGGGCACCTGCGCCGACATGGATTGAAAGTTGTACAGGGTGATAAAGTTGGCGCCGGCAAACGCCATGCCGGCCGCTAACACCAGCACGTTGGCCGCGGCCAGAAAATTGAGCTGACGGTCCGACAGAATGTTACGCATCGATCATCTCCTCCCGACAGCGCCCTCTTTTGGATTCGCCGTCTCCGAGCGCGTCAGCGTTTTTCACGGTAATAGCGGGCTTTGTTGGAAAAAGTCATGCAGCACCCGGAATAAAATCACCGCGACGCTACCGCCCGAATCGACGATACCCAGGCCTTTTTCCGCGAAAGACGCGGCTTTGCCCCATTGAGGCAGCATGGTACGGGTTGCATCAAGCCCCTGCTCCGCCGCTCGAAAAGCGGACTCCACCGCCTGCGCCGGCGAGGCGCCGCCGTCAATGCCGTCCGACAGCGCCTGACTGGCCGGCAGCAGCACGTCCAATACCGTTTTATCGCCGGCCCGGGCTTTACCACGGTCCGCAATGCCCTGGGTAAAGGCGTTAAAAAACCGTACCAGCAGCTGACCATCCAATTGGGCAGCGGCGGCGGGAAGCGCTTTTCCGCCGCGCATAAACCCGGTGGCCATCAGGGTTCCCATGGTTGACGGCGCGGCTTTCGCCATCGCCACGCCGCAGAGGGCAAAATATTCGCCAATGCCCTCCTGCTCCCCCGGGACTGTGTTCGCCGCGGCGGCAAACGCTTTTTGCATCGTGATGCCCAAATCCCCATCGCCTATCTGTTGATCGAGCGCGATCAGGGTAGCGCGCTGCTCGATCATGGCCTGATGCCAGGCGGCGACCAGGGCGCGGCACTGTGTTAATGACAAACAATCAACCATCGGCGGACGCTCCTGTCAGTTATCAAGTCTTGGCTGGATAAAGAATGGCGTATTCACCGGCTGAGCCAGATAGCCCTTCAGCTCGGCGTCAAGCTTGCAAACCGATAATGAGAAACCGGTCATTTCCATTGCGGTGGCAAACTCGCCGCAATAGACATGGAAAACGGCAATCCGCCGTTCGGCCAACACTTGGTGAATGCGGTTATACAGGATATACAGCTCATCTTTCGGCGTGGCGCCGAGGCCGTTAAGCAAAATTGCCGCCTGGTCGTTCTGGCTGAAGGTCAACTCGTCCAATAGCAGCGGCAGAATGCGATCAATGATGCGGTCCGCGCTTTCACGTTTGCCTGTGCTGATGCCCGGTTCGCCATGAATACCCATGCCGAGCTCCATCTCATCTTCCGCCACGGTAAACGCCGGGGTGCCGACCTCGGGGATGATACAGGGCGACAAGGCAACGCCGATGGTCTTGGTCGCATCGCCGGCGCGGGCGGCCAGTCGCGCCACCTCCTCCAGGCTCAGGCCCGCCGCCGCCGCCGCGCCGGCAATTTTATAGATAAAGAAAATACCGGCCACGCCCCGCCGCTTTGACCGACGGTCCGCCGTGGCTGAACCGACATCATCGGCGCCCACGACCGTAGCGGTGTTGATGCCGTCGAAACCGGCCAGTTCGGCGGCCAGATCAAAATTAAGAATGTCGCCGCTGTAATTGCCGTACAGATACAGTACGCCGCTGCCTTGATCCACGGCCTTGGTGACATTCAGGATTTGATCCGCCGAAGGCGATTGAAAAACATCCCCCACCGCACAGCCGTCAAGCATGCCCTCCCCCACATAACCTAGGAACAGGGGTAAATGGCCCGAACCGCCGCCGGTAACCAACCCCACTTTGCCAGGCACGGCCGGGACGGCGTTAACCAGACAATGCACATCATCAGCGACATATTTCAACTGGCGAGGATGGGCGGCATAAATACCGGCCAGCATTTCCACTACATATTCGGAGGGAGCGTTAATAAATTTTTTCATCGGACAAATGTCCAGAATCTCCATAATTTTCAATGGAGAAATAAATGATTAACCGCTTAATGAAATAGATAATAGGAAGGTAAAAAAAAGCTGTAAACTAAAATTTTACTAAAATATAGAGAGGATTTTAATATGTGAACAGTGTCACAAGCCCGTTCATTAAACCTGATAGAGTTAATGATAAAAATAGGCAATTTTAAATTTTTATTGGAGTATTTAAATGTAGTTATCATAAGAACCCATGGGGAATTTATGGCAAAAATAAAAGATATCGCGCAACGCGCGGGCGTTTCCCTCAGTGCGGTCTCAATTGCCATGAATGGCAAGCGGGGCCTCAGTATCACTACACGCGAACGGATTCTGAAGATTGCTCACGAACTCGATTATCATTCCTCACGACAGGAAAAATATCCCGGCGTGATCCGCTTTTTAAAAATTGCATTACACGGCAATACCGTTAATGAAAATCATAGTATCTTCATTAACGGTTATATTGATGGCATGATTGAACAGGCGGGAAAATTAAAGTTCTCACTTGAGGTGGCGCATTATCAGGGCATAAGCGTAGAACAAATAGTTGAAAAACAGAGCAGCCTGCAACCCGTGCAAGGCGTCATTATTTTAGGCACCGAATTCGAACAGGCCGATTTTAGCGCATTGAAAAATATAAAAGTACCGTTTGTTATTATTGATAATATTAACGATTTTCTTCCCTATGATTTTGTGAATATAAATAATCGGGGCGCCGTATTTAAAATACTCCATCATTTTCAGCGCAGCGGCCTGACCCAAATCGGGCTGATTACCAGCTTTGCCCACACGCCTAATTTTCAGCAGCGCGAAGCCGCTTTTCGTGAATTGGTCGGCCAAGTCGGACTGGCCTTTGATAACAGGGATACCCTCAGCGTCAATTCCACCCTTGAAGACGCCTATCAGGCAATGAAGCACTATCTGGCGGCAGGAAAGCCGCTCGCACAGGGGTACTTTTGCGTCAATGATATTATCGCTTGCGGCTGCCTGAAAGCGCTCAAAGAATATGGCCTAAGGATACCGGAAGATATTTCCCTGATTGGATTCGACGATCTGCCGATTTCCGCCGTGATCGAGCCTCCGCTGACAACCATCCAGGTGTTTAATAAAAAACTCGGCGCGGCGGCGGTGGATTTACTGTATCAGCGCATCAGCTTGGGAAAAAGTTCCAGCCATACCAATATATTGATCTGCGGCGCGCTGATAAAACGCGCAAGCGTGCAGATAAAAAGTCACGGCTTACCGCACCAGGAAAGCCTTTCGGGTTATTCACACCCGCGATAAGGATGCCCTGAAGTCCACGTTTGCCAGCGCAGCCAGCCCATCAAGCCGGCCGTCGATGTCCGGGTTCTCCGCCAGCCGCACGCCAATTAAGCCATCATTAACGTATTCGGATCGGCCGGGAGTCAAAACTGACTTAACCGCCTGATGATGCCTTCCCGGACATTATCGATATGCGTGGCAATCAAACTCTGGGCCAGTTCAGGCTCGTTGTCGCGCAGGGCCGCAATGATCGCCAGGTGCTCTTTATGCCCGGCCTCGAATCGTTCGGGAACCTGCGTAAGATGGAACATATGGGTTTTAAGACGCAGGGTGCGGATGAAATTCACCAGCATCCTGTTACCGCTGTAACGGGCTATGGTTTCGTGGATGCGTGAATCCGCCTCCCAGTCAGCCTCCGTGTCGGGTACTTTTTTCAACAGCAGCGCCCTGACCTGCTGCTCCATTTCATCCAGCTCGCCGAGCGGAATTTTGCCGGCCGCCAGGCGGGTCGCTTCGGTTTCCAGTATTCGGCGGATATGCAGGGTTTCAACCAGTTCCTGGATGGAAAACTCTTTAACAGAGGGCGTTCTGCCGCCGTTTCTGGCGATAAAGCCTTCATTTTCCAATCTGTTCAGCGCATTGCGTACCGGCGTGCGGGAAATATTCATCATGTCGGCAAGGCGGCGTTCCTGCAGTACGGTATTGACCGGCAGTTCGCGCTTGAGGATCATTTCCAGAACGGTTTCGTACGCTCTTTTGCTCAGGTTTTGCTCAACCTCATCCGCGGCACTGAATAACTGATCGGCAAGCTTCATGATATATCACCATAAAAGAGAAATTTTCTTATTTTTACGTTTTAGGTAGGGGTGATGCCAGCTTTTTCAGGTTACGCTTTTGCAGCGAGCACCTTGTCCATTGTGGCGAATGCAATGCCCTGCTTTTCAAGCAACCGGCGAACCGACCTGGCCATTTCAACCGCGCCGGGCGTATCGCCATGCACGCAGAGGGAATCTATCGGCACGGGAATCAGGGTGCCGTTTGCCGTAACGATCGCGTTTTGTTCCATCATCCGCAATATCCGTTCACTGGCCATGACCGGATCGTGCAGCACGGCGCCGGGTAATTTTCGCGACAGCAGATTGCCGTTTTCAGCATAGGCCCGGTCAACATAGATTTCCCTTATCACCGGCAGGCCCACTTTAAGCGCTGCCGTTTCCGTGCGCATGCCCGGCATGACCACCATGATTAAATCCTTATCAACGAGGTAAATCGCCTTTGCTACCGCCATGGCGAGATCGTCGTCTTCAGCCGCCATATTCCCCAGCGCCCCGTGGGTTTTAACATGCTGCAGCCGCATACCCTGGCTTTCGGCCAGCGCTTTCAAAGCGCCTATCTGGTATATCACCTGACGCTGGATCTGCAGCGGACTGTCGCCGATTATCCGGCGGCGGCCAAAACCGGGCAGATCAAAAAAACCCGGATGGGCCCCGATGCCCACCCTCTTTTGCGAAGCATTGTCGAGAGTTATCGCCATGACATCGGGATCGCCGGCATGGAAACCGCAGGCAATATTGGCGGAAGTGACAATCTCAAGCATCAGCTCATCAGAACCCATTTGCCATACTCCGTAACTTTCACCCATGTCGCAGTTCAAATCGATTAGCATCTGACATTCACCTCAACTGTATAATTTTAATATCTATTTTTCTAAGATAAGTTTTTGTCTTGTACAATTATTGACAGCATGCCAATGGTATGCCAAATGTATTCCGACTACAAATAGCTTTATTCTATGTTAGGAACGTAAAGTGGAAATGGCCGACAATTCTGTTCGTTGGGAATTTCAGCCGGTCGCGGATCAGGCTGTTAATATTGATTTCGGCGAGCTGATAGATGAAGAAATTAATCTTAGAATAACGTCTCTGGCCGCGGCAATTAATAATAAACGGCTTACGGGCGTAACGGCCTGTATTCCCACTTATCGTTCCCTGACGGTGGCATATGACTCAGCTTTAGTCAGGCAGTCCCATTTAATTGAACGTTTGAAAGAACTGATAACGACAGTAAAGACCGAGACAAAAACGCGCAAATGCTGGTACCTGCCGGTCTGCTACGGCGGTAAATACGGTGTTGACCTGCCGGCGTCGGCCCAAACGCTTGCATTGAGTCCCGATGAGCTTATCCGACTGCATACCGCAACCTGCTACCGGATTTATATGATTGGCTTTATGCCCGGTTTCGCCTATCTGGGCGGGCTTGACGCCAGACTTCACATACCCAGACGAACCGCCCCACGGCAAAGTGTCCCGGCAGGCAGCATAAGTATCGGCGGCATACAGACAGCCGTGGGATCCGTGGCGGCTCCCAGCGGCTGGCATTTGCTTGGCCAAACACCGGTCAAGAGTTTCGACCCGTTGCGCGAACAGCCTTTTCTTTTTACCGCCGGAGAATATATCGAGTTCGTTCCCATTAAAGAAAATGAATATGTGAAGCTCGCTGACGACCGGGGTTATATGCCTGACTGGAACCTGCGGGCATGACCTATTTTGACGTTCTCTCGCCGGGACTGTTATCCACCCTTCAGGATGGCGGCCGTTTCGGCTATGAAGATAAAGGCGTCCCGCCGTCAGGGGTGCTGGACGAGCTGAGCTTCGCCATTGCCAACGCTCTGGTGGGAAATCATCCCGGAACAGGGGCTATCGAATTCACCCTTACCGGCCCAAGCCTGCGGCTGTGCGGTGACGGATACTGCTTCTTTTCGGTCACCGGCGATTTTAGCGCCACATTAAACGACGCGCCCTGCGCAACTTACCAGAATCACCGGATGCATCCTGGGGATATTTTGTCGATTCAGCGCGTTATTTCCGGCGCCAGAGGCTATCTGTCCATTTCCGGCGGCTTTGCCGTGCCGCCGGTTCTGGGTAGCGTCTCCACGCTGATGCGAGCGCAGCTGGGAGGGGTTAACGGACATCCGCTGCGCAAGGGCGACCGCCTGCCCGTTGCCCCGCAGCGGCATTCGGTATGCCATGGCGTCCGGGCCGAACGGATTCTACCCCAGATGGAAAAGCGAGCCGTGCGAGTGGTTTGGGGACCTCAGGACGATTACTTCGGCGATGAAGCGCGGGCGTCCTTTCTCACCCAAACCTATACCCTCTCACCACAGTGCGATCGAATGGGATACCGCCTGAAAGGCAGCCCGTTGGCCCATGTAAAAGGCTTTAACATCATCTCCGATGCGATATGCGCGGGGAGCATCCAGATTCCGGGAGACGGCCAACCCATTGTGGCCATGAACGATCGCCAGACCACCGGCGGCTACCCGAAGATTGCCACGGTGATCCGCGCGGATCTGGCCAGGCTGGGCCAGATGAAACCGGGCGATCCCATTCGTTTTGAAGCGGTATCGGTAGAGAAAGCCGAGGATTTATGGCAGGGAAGGCAGAAGATCCTCGCGCAAAAGCTGGCGACGCTTAATAAAAAAGTCTTGGCGGCATGTCCGTAACCTGCGTGCGGCAGCGCTAACGAGGAATGACAAATGTCTGTAATCACAGCTAAAACAAAGGGCGTTTTTGTTATTGCCGTGACGCCGTTTCGACATGACGGAACGATCGATCCCGGCAGCATTGACAGTATGGTGGATTTCTATTTTGAAAAGGGCGCCGACGGGCTGACCATTCTGGGCATGATGGGAGAAGCGCCCAAGCTGACATTGGCCGAGTCATTGGCGGTCGCCAGGCTGACGTTGGCACGCGCGTCAGGCAAACCGGTTATCGTTGGCGTTTCCGCGCCCGGCCTGGCCGCCCTCGGAGAACTGTCCGGCAAAGTCATGGACAGGGGCGCTGCTGGGATTATGGTCGCCCCGCCTGCCACTCTGCGCACCGATGAACAGATCATCAATTACTACCGTCACGTGATCGACACGGTCGGCACCGAGACTCCGGTGGTGCTGCAGGACTTTCCTCTCTCCACCGGCGTGCAGATTTCAACCAAGACGCTGGGGGTCCTTTTTACGGCCCACCCCAGCATTGTCATGCTAAAACACGAGGACTGGCCGGGACTGCAAAAAATCAGCGACATCCGCCGGGCCGAAGCGCAGGGACAGCGTCCCGTATCGATTTTGTGCGGCAATGCCGGGGTTTTTCTACCCGAGGAAATGCAGCGCGGAGCGGATGGCGCCATGACCGGTTTCGCCTATCCGGAAATGATGGTTGATGTGGTTCGGCTGATGAACGCGGGCAGGGTTGAAGAGGCCCATGACATTTTTGACGCTTACCTGCCGTTGATTCGCTATGAGCAGCAACCCGGACTTGGCCTGGCGGTAAGAAAATACCTGCTGGCAAAACGCGGCGCCATTTCCTGCGCGGCACAGCGGCGTCCGGGAATCATGCTGAGCGAGCCGGCTGTTAACGAGATCGAGCGTCTTGTCGCCCGTCAGGATCGAAGACTTACCTTCCCGGCGTAAGTCACATGAACAGGAAACAGTTGTGAACGGGGGCGCCAGCCACGCCATGGTCAATAACACATCTTCGCCGACTGCCTTATGCAGGAAGGCTCGGCGTTGCGGGAGAATGAACAGTGAAAGACCGAATAGTGCGATTTGACCGCGTGGAATTCGATACGCGGCAAAACAGGCTCAGACAGCAAATGGAAAAGCAAAAGCTGGATGCCATTATCGTTTCGGCGCCAGAGAATATTTATTACCTGTCCGGGTATCAAACCAAGGCGGTATTTACCTTTCAGTTTCTTTTATTCCCGGTAAAAGGCCCGCTGTTATTGTTCACCCGGCAGATGGAAATTGCCAATGCCATGGCCGCCTATGCTGAAGGGGGATTTTCCGATTATGAAGTGTATCAGGACGATCAGGACCCCATGGAGGCCGCCATCGCTTTTTTGCGCCGCCATCTCCCTTCGGGCGCCAGGGTCGGGCTGGAACTGGCAAGCTGGTGCATGCCGGCCCAGCGCGCGCAGGGGATTACCCGTGGTTTTACCGCGGCAAAATGGATTGATGTCTCGACGCTTATCGATAGGCTGCGATTGGTTAAGTCACCAGCAGAACTCATGGCTCTGGCACAAGCCGGACGTATCGGCGATGCCATCGCCGACCGAACCCTGGCGGCCATCGCTCCCGGCCGTACCGAGAACGATCTGGCCGCGGTGCTGATGACCGAAATGGTAAACCAAGGGTCGGAATACCCCGGCAGCTGGCCCAACGTGATGGTCGGCCAGCGTACCGGAAGAATTCATGCCGCCTGGGAGGGCGTTGCCATTGGCCGTGACGATCATGTGATGGCTGAAATCACCGGCGTAAAGCTGCGCTATCACGCGCCGTCCTGCCGAACAATCCTGGTGGGCAATCCGTTGCCGGCTGTTCGCCACGCGGCCGAAGTCCTTGAAAAAGCACAACAGGCCGCCGTTGCGGCCGTGGAGGCCGGCCGTCCCGCCCGGGTCATCAATCAGGCGGCGGAGGCGGTGCTGACGGCCAACGATCCCGGCTGTGTCGTCGCACGCCGCTGCGGTTATTCACTGGGCATCGGTTTCCCTCCTTCCTGGGGCGCGCAATGGCAGTTGGGGTTGAACTCGCTGGTGGAAGAGACGCTGGAAACGGGTATGGCATTCCATATCGTGTTGGTGGGGCATTTGCCGGAGGGACGCGCCGTCAGTATCGGCTGTACGGTCGCGCTAGGAGAAAACGGCCCTGAACGGCTCACCCGTGGCGGCGTGTTCTGGGCTGACGGCTCAAAACGCCTGTGAATCCCTGACATCATCAATGAATGAAGGAACCGTAAAAAAATGAGTAAAAACAGTCGCTCTTCCCAGCGGACCGGCGGGCTCACCCGCCGCTCTTTCATTCTGGCTTCGGCGGCCATCCTGCCCGTCGCCGCCGGTTTTCCCGCGTCTCGCTGGCCGCTTTAGCCGGCGAGACGCTGGTTGTGCGCACGAGTTCCGGCGGCAGCTATGGCGAAGCGATGGATCGCGCCATTTTCGCGCCTTTTACCAAGGCCACCGGCATACGCATCATCAAGACCGCCAGCGATATGGCGCCGCTGATTGCTTCAGCTAAACAAGGCAAGCCGCTGGTCGACATTGTGGATACATCGGAAGGGCTGCTGCAGACCCTGGCCGCCAATGGGGCGCTCAATGCTATCGACTATGGCAAATGCAAGCTGTTCACCGTCGACGACATCGGCAAAGACGCGGCCAAACAATACATGGTGCGCAGAATGGTTTACGCGCGCGTGCTGGGCTACCGCAAAAACGCCTTTACCGGCGCCGTTCCCGCCGATTGGCGGGAGTTCTGGGACGCGGAAAAGTTTCCCGGCGCCCGCGCCTTGCCCGGACTCGGCCTCGACATGCCTGACCTGGAGTTCGCCCTGCTGGCCGACGGCGTTCCGATGAACGAGTTATACCCGATTAATATTGATCGCGCCCTGGCGGCCTATAGCCGGATCCGCGGCAAGATCCAGAGCTTTTATAATACCGACGCCATTTCGGCGAATTTGCTGTCCATCGGTGAAGTAGATATTGAACCCATCGCCAACGGCCGTATTCAATCGATGATTGATGAAGGGGGCGGTTATGCCATTGAATGGAACCAGCATATGAAGGTGCCCAGCGCCTACGCCATCCTTAAAGGGGCTAAAAATCTGGAGAACGCCTACCGCTTCCTCGATTTTGCCCTGTCGCCGCAGGTGCAGGCGGATTTTGCCAAGGAAATTCCTTATGGTCCGGTCAACAAAAAGGCATTTGATCTTATCCCGGCCGGCATCGCTGCGAAATTGCCCACCAATCCCGCCTGGAGCGATAAAGGGTTCATGCAGGATGTCAAATGGTGGGGAGACAATAGCCAGCTGGTGACGAATAAATGGAATCAGTGGGCAGCGCAATGAGAGGAATAACATCCGCCGCGGCAGTTCAGGCCGATGGGACGCGGGTGACCAAATCCGCCTCGGTTCGCGTTGAAGGACTGAAAAAAGCCATCGGCGGCGCCACCCTCCTCGCCAACGTCGATTTACATGTTAACGCCGGGGAATTTGTGACGCTGCTCGGCGCCTCCGGATCGGGGAAAACCTCTACCTTAATGGCCATCGCCGGATTCCTCACGCCCGACGCCGGGCGGATTACCGTCGGCGATCGCGACGTTACCCGCGTCCCGCCAGGCCGCGAAAGGGATATGGGCATTGTCTTCCAGAATTATGCCTTATTCCCTCATATGACCGTGGCGCAAAATGTCGCCTATCCGCTGAAGGTTCGTCACCTGCCACGGCAGCAGATCAAAGCGCGCGTCGCCAGGGTATTGGAGCTGGTGCAGCTTACGCCCCTGGCCGATCGCAAGCCCGCGTGGCTTTCCGGCGGGCAGCAGCAGCGCGTGGCGCTGGCGCGGGCGCTGGTTTTTGAGCCTTCAGTCCTGCTAATGGATGAACCCATGGGAGCGCTGGATGTACGCCTCAAAGAGGAGCTGCAATGGGAGATCAGGCGATTGCAGCGGGAAATCGGCGCCACGGTCATTTATGTCACTCATGATCAACATGAAGCCATGCTGCTTTCCGATCGCGTTGCCTTGATGCGCGACGGGCGGATTGAGCAGTACTCCACCGCTCAGGAACTCTATCAGCGTCCCGAAACCCTGTTCGCCGCCCGGTTTTTGGGGGACTCGAACCTGCTGAAAGGCCGCTTGAGCCATACCGCCGGCCCCGCGCTGGAGGTGGCCGGCACACATCTTCGGCTCCTGGCGGAACAGGCTGACGGGAAAGAGGATGGGGCGTTATGCGCCGCGCTGCTGCGCCCGGAAGTCCTGGCCATACAGTCCGCCGGCCTGCTCGAGGAGCCGCCACCGGGATGTTGTATTGCGGGCATGGTCAAAGATTTGGCCTTTGTGGGCCAGTCCATACGCTATGAATTTGAATGCGAACTCATGGATGGGACGATGCTAATTCAGCAAGTTGCGCGTTCCGGCCATACTCAGCTTTCACCCGGCAGCCGTGCCGTCGTATCCTGGGATCCCCGGGATATTCATCTGATTAAAATGGACGGCAGCCATGGCTGAGGTGAATACCGCCGCTGCGCCGGCGCCTCGCAAACGTTTAACGGCGCCTGATTTGCAATGGCTGGCATTAACGGTCGTCGTTCTGTTCATGCTGGCGACGTTCATTGCGCCGCTTTTGCAGGTGTTGTTTCTTGGCGTTACCGATGATGGCGGAAATTTTACCTTCGCCCCGTTGAAGGAACTGTTTCAAAACGGCAGCCTGCGCCACGTCATACTGCAGACGGCGTTCACCGCCGCGGAGGTATCGCTCTGCTGCCTTATCATTGGCTATCCGGCGGCATATTACCTGTCGCAGCTAAAAGGCAAAATGGCAACCCTGACCGGAATCGCCATCCTGTTCCCTTTCCTCACCAGCAGCCTGGTGCGCACCTTTGTTTTTATGGTTATCCTTGGCCGCACCGGCCTGCTCAATAGCCTGCTCAAGGCCCTGGACATACCGGGAACACCCTTCAAACTTCTGTTTAACCAGGCGGGGGTGGTTATCGGCATGACCTATGTCTTACTGCCCTATATGCTGCTGTCGCTTATCGGCACGATGCGCAAAATCGACCCGGTGCTGTTGAATGCGGCACGCAGCCTCGGCGCCGGGCCCACCACCATTTTCCTGACCGTCTACCTGCCCCTTAGCCTGCCGGGAGTGGCGGCGGGAACGATCATTACCACCATTCTCGGTTTCGGTTACTTTGTCACGCCGGCGCTGATGGGCGGCCCGTCCGAAACCATGATTGCCCAGCTAGTGGAGCAGCGCATCGTCGTCATGTACGATATGCATGGCGCGGCGGCGCTGTCTCTTATTATGCTGGCGATAGTGCTGGCGGTGTACGCCATTGCCGCCCGCTGGCTTGGCTTATCCAGGATGATGAGGCCGCACGGATGAAAACGCGGCCCTCGCTCTCCAGAAGCGTCCTTTCAGTCTATGCCTACGGCCTCATTATCCTGATGCTGATTCCGATGGCAGCGCTGGTACCCATCTCATTCGGCGACAGCGCCACCATGTCGGCCCTGCCGGAGCATTACTCTTTGCGCTGGTACCGCGAGGTACTGGGGGGAAGCCAGTGGCGGGAATCGTTCTCATGGAGTTTGGTTACCGCCGGCCTGGCCACCCTGATTTCCACCGCGATCGGCTATTTGGGCGCCTATCTGCTGGTGCATTCCACCAGTAAAATGAAAGGCGTGCTTGAAATAATCCTGTTGATGCCGGTGATGGTGCCCACCGTTATCGTGGCCTTTTCCACCTATATTCTGTCAAACTGGATGCCCGCCGACAGCAACTGGCTATTGATCGCGGTGGGACAAGCGCTGCTGGGCCTGCCGATTGCCACGCTAATCATCGCCGCCGGCCTGCGCGATATCGACGTCTCAATCATCAGGGCGGCCGTAAGCCTCGGCGGCCAGCGACACCAGGTCTTTCTGTGGATCATTTTGCCAATGGCCCGCCACGGGATTCTCTCCGCCGCCGCCCTCAGTTTTCTTATCGCCTTCGATGAGCTGCTGGTGGCGGTATTTTTGACAAAACCCGGCCTGGAAACGCTACCCGTGCGCATCTACGATGCCGTGACCTATGAACTTACCCCCGCCATTGCGGTGGTCAGCGTATTTCTGATGGCGTTGATTGCGCTGGCGCTGATTGTGGGGAATTGCCTGAAAAGCCGGGGGACAAACGCGCCGCACTAGGAGCTGTTTAACCTAGGTCCCGCTACATGTTACGGCTAAAGAGACAGGCGCGTTTCAAGCCACCGGTGTACATACCGGCTGCGTTGATCGTATCCCGGCTAAAACGCCAACAGATTATCGCGAAACCGTTCATGTTCGTAATCCTGCCGGACTACGCCCAGGCGCTGAAGTTCAGGCACCAGGCCATCGGTGATTTCGGCGATATACCGGCGGGTTAATTCCGGCTCCATAAACAGAAATCCATCGCCGCCCACGGCATCAATGATACCGGCAAGCTTTGCTGCGACCTCCTTGGGCGTGCCCACCAGATCCACATCCGCCAGGCTTTTGCCGGCGGTGGTGATCTCGCGCAGGGTGCGCCCGGGATATTGGGCAACCAGCGTCTGATGTCCGTTCGACTTGAGTTCAGGCAGCGGTTCGTCGAGATCGAACCGTGAAAAATCGATGCCGCTGGTGCGCGACAGCGAAGCCAGGTGCATTGCCAGATGACTCTCGGCGTCCGCTTCACGCGCCCGGCGCCGGGCTTCGGCACCCTCGCGGCTTTCGTCTACGATGGGGTTAATCAGAAAAAGGCATTTGATGGAGTCAGGATTGCGCCCGGCGGCGGCGGCGCGTTGCCGTATGTCGTCGCGAAAAGCCTTCATGCTGTCTACGCTTCTGGCCGAGGTGATGATGGTTTCCGCCCAGCGGGCGGCGAACACCCGGCCTCGCGGCGAGCCGCCCGCCTGGCAGATGACCGGCCGGCCCTGCGGTGAGCGCGGGGCGGCCAAGGGGCCGCGGGAGCGGAAGTATTGACCCTCGAAATGTACCGGGCGAACTTTGGTGTGATCGGCAAAGATTTCATTTTGCCGATCAATGACCATCGCGTCGGCATCCCAGGATTCCCATAGCTTGATGACCAGGTCGGTATATTCATCCGCCATGTCATAACGCTTGTCATGAGGATACTGGCCGTCGAGGCCGAAATTCTGCGCGCCGCCGTCATTGCTGCCGGTCACCAGATTCCACCCGGCGCGGCCGTGGCTGACGTGATCAAGGGTGTTGGTGAGACGGGCGAGTTGAAACGGATGATATTCGCTGGTGGACAGCGTAGTCACCACCCCCAGACGATGAGTGGCCTGGATCAGATAGGTGGCAAGTACGGCGGGATCCAGCTTTGGCGAGTCCACCGCATAGCGTAGATAGGTTTCATGGGAGTTGCCGTAGGTATAGGGAATATTCGACGAGTCTTCGATCATGACGTAGTCGAATGCGGCACGCTCCAGCGAACGCGCCAGATCGACAAACAGATCGGGGTGAACCCAATTCCGGGGATTAGACCCGCCCCATGGCTGGCGCCATGCCTTGGGACCGTATCCCTTGGAAATGAACCAGGCGAGGTGGAAAGGCGTGTGGGACATATGAAGCTCCTTAAATATTCCCGTTGTACCGGTCGTGAGCGTAGGGCGTTCTCAGCCCTTTGGCTTCCAGGCGCGGAATGATGTGGGTGGCAAACAGCTCCATCTCGGGCAGATAGTCATAAAACGTCAGCTGAACGCCGTCTATACCCGCCTGGTGTAATCGTTCTAACTTGTCGGCGACGGCATCCCACGAGCCGACCACGTGGATGTGGCCCCCCACCGCACGGGCGCGCGGGTCATGCTTGACCCAGGCCTGGCTGTCGCTGGCGCGGTTTTCACGATGGAACGAGGCCAGGGATTCTTCGTCAGCGGCATTAAGTATCGCGTCGTAATAAGCCTGAGCGGCGGCATCGTCCGGGCCGGTGATGACGGTGGCATTGATAATCACTTTCACCGCCCTGCCCCGCTGGCGCGCCCGGCTCTTGATCGCCTCCACATGCTCGGGAAGCACCGCTATCGCGGGCTCGAACTGTTCGCCGACCGGACTGGAGGTAAAGACGATATCGGAATGTTCGGCGCCGTAGTCAAACCCCGCGGCAGAGCTGCTCGCCGACAGCAGGATCGGACGGCCGTAACGCGGGCGCGGGGAAATATAGGCTTCGTCCATTTTCCAGGTGCCGTCGTAGGTCAGTGCGTCATCTCCCTGCCAAAGATCCTTCATCAGGCGTACGAATTCATCCGCCTGCCGATAACGCTGATCATGCTCTTCGCGATCAATGCCGAACATGCGCGCGCCGGCCGCTGAGCTGCCGGTGACGATATTGACGCCGAAACGGCCGTTCGCCACATGGTTGGCGGTGACCAGCTGTTTGGCCAGCATCAGCGGGTGCCAGCGGTACAGTACATGGACCGTGCCGGCGAGAATCATCCGGCGTGTGGCGGTCACCAGGCCGACCGCGGCGATAAAGGGGTCAAGATGGTTTTCCCGATAATGCTGCCGGCCGCCATGGCCACCTTTGGGCAGCCAGCCGGACAGACCGAAGCCCAGCTCAAATCCCAGCTCATCGGCGCGCTGTACCAGTGAACGGTTGTACTCATAGGTCCAGTCGGTGCCCCGCGGATAATTCGATTGCGACCAGGCGCCGTTTTGCAAGGGAAGAAATATCCCGAGCAGAAAAGGCTGCTGCAGCACATTATCAAGGGGGCTGCCCGAGATCTGCGCCGGATCGGCCGGGCTCGCCAGGTGTTCTAGGGTGCGTCTGGTCATGGCTTGATTCCTGTGGTGGTTATTTGCGCCCTGTTCATGCCTGCACGCTCACGCTGACGCTGATGGGGCCTCCCCGGCGAAGCGTGTTGTAAATCGGGCAATTATTGGTGAAGTGCGCTACCAGCGTTTCAGCGATATCTTGTGTGACGCCGCTCAGCAGGACGTCTATCTGGATGTTGGCGAAACGGGTCGGGTCGGTTTCATCCCGCGTAGACGTCACGTTGGCGTTGGCTGTCCGGACGGTAACATTTTGCGTACGGGCCTCTTTTTCCACGCTGCCCAGGGCGCAAACGGCAAGGGCGGACAGCAGGTAGTGGGTAGGCTCCGGCGCCACCGTTCCGTCCTCGCGGCCGGAGGCGGAGTCCGACACGAAAATATTGCCTTCTGATTCAATCAGATATCTTCCGGCGATACCAATAGTCTGTGCATGTGCATTTTTTGTTTCTGCCACGATAGGTTCCTTCATTAAGAACTGAAAAAAGGGGCCGGGGATCTTGTCCAACGGCGTACCTGTCTTAGGGTTTACCTTATTCCGCTTTCCAGAAGATGTCGTTGACGGACGGCGCGGCCTTGATGAGCTTGTAGCGCACCAGATCGTTGGCAATGGTCGCCAGGTGATCGAGGCCGGGATCGTTCGGGTAGTTGTTCAGATCGGCGGCATCCACCAGTTGCCTGTTGAACTGCAATAAGCTGACCGCGGCGTCTTTGCCTTCCTGGGGATGGGCGGTGGCATAGAGATTCGCTTCGTCCATGGCGGCGTTAAACCGCTTGAGCACGTCGGGATTGGCCTGGGCATAGGCTTTGCTGGTGATGTAGTACCCTCCGACGGCGCCGGGAAGGGATCCCGAGTTCACCGACAGGATCGGCACAAGTCCCGCGGCCACGGCGGCGGCCCCGGTGGGCTGGGGCAGCCAGACCGCATCAAGGGTGTGCGCCTTCACGGTGCTGTAGGCCTCATCGCCGGTGACCTTGGTCCAGCGCAATTTGCTGACATCGGTGATACCCAGGTTCTCCAGCGACTTGCGCGTGGTCCATTCGGCGATATTTTTCACCGAGCTGGTGCCGATATTGGCGGACGCAAGCTGATCCGGACTCTTGATGGGGCCGTCCGGCGCGACGTAAACCCGGTAGGGGTCTTTGGTCTTGTCCGCCGGATGCGCATAGGTGGCATGCACCAGCAGCAGCGGAAATCCCCGGTCTATGGCCTGCAAATCGCTCACGACATTGGCATAGCCGATACCGTACTGGCCGCTTAGCACCGTGGGGATAATGGTTGCGCCGGTGCCGCCCGCATTGATGGTGGCATCAAGACCGTGCCGGGCGAAAATGCCTTTCTCCTTTGCCAGCAGAAGCGGGCCCGCATCGAGAGTGGGAATGACCGCAATCCTGACTGGAAGGAGAGCGTCGGCCGCCAAGGCCGGCGCGGCATAGGGCAGTACGGCGGCGGCAATCAGAGCGGCGGCTGTAACGAAGCGATAGTGAAAGAGAGGGATTTTCATGCATGCGTTCTCATTGGTTTAAAAAATCGGAATGTCGATTCCATCGACACAAACGACCCGGACCACGTGCCCGCTAGGCGGATGATTGCTCCCGGATGGCCGTCAACACAGCGGTGCGCGCCGCCGAGAACGCCGGCAGGGCCTTGGTGGTAATCTGGTCACGGGGCAGCGGGAGGCTGGTTGCGACGGTGGTTGCTATGGTGCTGGGGCTGCGGCTCAGCACCAGGATCCGGTCGCCCATATACACCGCTTCATCCACGTCGTGGGTGACAAAAATGACTGTCATGCCCGAATCGCGCTTAAGCTGGAGCATCAGGTCTTCGAGGTCGCTGCGGGTTTGCGCATCCAGCGAGGCGAAGGGTTCATCCATGATCAATACCTCCGGGCGGTACGCCAGTGCGCGGGCAATCGCCACGCGCTGCTGCTGGCCGCCGGAGAGTTCTTGCGGATGTTTGTGCGCCTGGCTCCGTAAGCCGACGCGTTCAAGCATCTGGTCCACCAGACTGCGGCGTTCCGCCCTGTCGGGTATCAGATTCACCAGCGGCAGTTCAACGTTACGATGCACGCTGAACCAGGGATATAGCGAGCGAACATAATCCTGGAACACCACCGCAAACGCGCGTGGGGGGCCTACCACGGGCCGGCCCCGGAAAACGATTTCGCCGGAAGTGGGTACGATAAGCCCGGCCAATATGCGCAGCAGCGTGGTTTTGCCCGCGCCCGAACTGCCGACAATAACCAGAAACTCGCTCTTCTCCACCTTGAATGAAATATCCCCGATGGCGTAAACAGGGCCGTTTTTCGTCTGGTAGTGCTTTTTGATATGGTGAACTTCAAGCATGTTATCAAGCTGGACCATTAGCGGCCTCCATCCCATTTACCGAGCACGCGATCAACAGCGGCAAAGGCTGCTGACAAGAGCGCGCCGATAACCCCCAACAACAACACCCCTGACCACATGCGCTCGACGTCAAACGTGTATTGCGCATTCAGCACCACCGATCCGATACCCGCGGTAGTGCCGATCATTTCGCTGGTGACGGCGATAACCAGGCTCAGCGGTATGGCCACATTAATGCCCGCCAGGATTCGCGGCATCAGCGCCGGGATCACCACCAGGCACTGGCGCCGCCAGCCGGCGATATGAAAGACGCGCGCGGTATCGAGCCACTGGCCGGGTATATGGCGTACGCCGTCCACCGTATTGATAAGCACCGGCCACAGTATGCTGAAGGCGATAATGGCGATTTTCATTCCATCGCCTATGCCCATTAAACCGATGGCGACGGGCAACAGCGCGACGCTTGGGATGGCGCGCACGAATTCAATGAGCGGCGTTAAGGCCAGACTGAGAAGCCGTATCTGGCCGATGGCGAGACCGGCCAACACGCCGAGGATAACGCCGTCCATAAGGCCGAAGGCGAGGTTGCCCAGCGTTGATCGCATATCGGCCAGCCCGTCGGAGGAAAACCAGTACGACCATGCGTCCCCCAGCATGCGATGCAGCGGCGGAAAGAAGGTGCTCTGCGAATGAAAGCTCACCAGCAGCCATATGCCAATCGTTAACGAGGCGCCGAAAACGCCGCGGGCCATGCGCCTGCCGGGAGAAAATTTCATTGCGGTCGTCCTCCGGTAAGCCGCGAACGGCTGATAACCAAACGCCCCAGGACGATATTGAAACCGACCCCCAATAAACCGCAGAGCAGCACGTAGGCATACATCAAGCTGAGGTTTGATCCCGCATAAGCCAGCGAAATGATCCTGCCGATACCGGACGCGCCGGTCAGCAGTTCCATGCTGATAAGCAGCATCAGCGAGGCGGTGGCGCCGATGCGTAACGCGCTCAGCATGTACGGTTCAAGGGCGGGCAAGGTTATCCAGCGGAATATCTGCAGCCGCGTGAAACCAAAGACGCGCGCAGTGTCAAAGGCCACGGGGTCGGACCGGCCTACGGCGCGGCTCAGTATGGGCAACATCTGCCACAGGGTTCCGAACGTGGTGAGAAAGATCACGCCTTCGGCCGTCGCGCCCAGCGACAAAATCACCAGCGGTATCAGCGCGGTACAAGGCAAGGGGCGCAGGAACCCGATAAGAGGCGCACTGAGGTCATGCAGATACGCCGATGCGTTAAGGGCGACGGCCAGGATGAGCGCAATGAAAAACGACAAAACCAGTGAAACCAGCCAGTTTACCGCCGTGCTGCCCAACGGCGGCCACAGACGGCCGCTCAGCGCTTCGTCGGCCAAGGCGGCTACGACAACGCTCACCGGCGGTACCCTGACGATGCCGGCGCGCGCCAGGCACTCTTCCAGGAGACCGAGGGCGATAAGGGTGCAAAGCGGCACGGCCATCGTAAAACCCATGGGCCGGCGCCGGCGCGATTCGCCGGTTTCGGGAGGTGCATCCGCTGACAATGCGCGAATGGCTGGCAGGAACTGGAGGAGTGTTTTCATGTCGGTAGAATAACGGCATGAAAACGGCGAAGGCCAACATAAAAAACAAATATGTTTAGCGAAAAAAAAACTATGTTCAACAAAAAAGAGACGCCCCGTCCGCTTCCCCTTGTCCCTGGTTGACCATAAGTTGAGGGCGCGCTATTTTGAAAAATATGTTTGCGCTGCATTAGCATTTATTCAACTGAAAGCTGATGCGGTCCAGCCCCCATACGATAGGAACCGCTTTGCGCCAGGACGGGATTAACCACGAATCAGGACAATTGGCGGAAGCCGAGTGGCTGGCCCACTATGTTGCCACGGACGGCGCTGGCAATCTGGTTGCGAGCATCGGCGATCTGGTGCGGTCCGGCCGGCTGGAAAAGGGCGCACGCTTACCGACGGTGCGGGCCCTTGGCGCCTGCATGGGCATCAGTGCTGCCACCGTAGCGGCGGCGTGGCTGCAATTGCGTGAGCAAGGGCTTATCGGAACGCGCCGCCGCGGCGGCACGGTGGTTATCTACCAAGCCACCCATTCTAGCGAGCCATGGGCCGGGCCGGGCAGCGGGCATTCCCTGGACCTGGCCCAAGGGCTGATTGATCATGCGCTATTGCCAGAACTGGGTCCGGCGTTTGTTTACGCCTTAGGCAATCGGTCCGTCCATGGCGCGGCGAAAGATCACTTCATTGCGCCTTTGCTGGAGGCGGTAGCGCTGACCTGGCCATTTAAACCCCAGGCATGGAGCACCGCCGGCAGCGGGACGGAAGGCGCTCTGTTAGCCGTTGAAGCCGCCGCGCGGCAGGGCGGCGGGCAGCTCGTGGCCATCGAGTCGCCCACCAATCCGCGCCTGCTTGATTTGTGCCGCACGCTGGGGCTGACATTTATCCCGGTGGCATGCGACGATGCCGGTCCGGTTCCCGACTCCCTGCGGGAAGCGCTTTTGCACCGCCCCGCGGTTTTCCTTTACCAGCCTCGCGCCCAGATTCCCTTAGGCCATTCCGTACCGGAATCACGGGTAGGGCAAATCGCCGGGGAATTGGCTAAATCCCCCAATACCGTGGTAGTGGAAGATGATTTTTTGGGCCCCCTCGCTCGCACGCGGGTATATAGCGTCGCGTCCTATCTGCCGCAACGGACCCTGTTTGTGCGAACCTATTGCAACGCCTATGGCATCGACCTGCGCACCTGCGTTCTGGCGGGCGCCGCGACGCTTATCGATAGCGTTAGACAGATTCGCAGCCATGGCGCCGCCATGAACAGCCGTATCCTGCAAGGCGCCCTGGCCTACCTGCTGACCGACCCCGAGACGAACTCATGGACTGAGCGGGCGCGGGAACGGTATGCCTCCCGCCGCGTCTCCCTGGTTGAAGCCCTTCGCCACCAGGGATTCCAGATAAAAAATCACGACGGACTCAGTATCTGGCTGCCGGTGGAACATGAAACCCGGGCCATTGTGGCGCTGGCGGAAAAAGGAATCTCCGTCGGCAGCGGGAGCCGATGTTTCCCCGCCGACCCGACGGGGCATTATTTGCGATTGGCCACCGGCCGTCTTCCCGATGGTATGCGCGATATTGATGATATTGCCCGTGTTTTCGGTGAAATACGGTGCTATCAGGATGCCTGAATTGTATTCCACGCGAGGCGTTGATATGCCGTACGCTGAGGCCTAGGACACTCTGCGCCACTTTGGGGGGACGCCGGAAGGGACATTGGCGTCCGATAGATAATCCTTGGTAATGGCCGATTTTTTTTTCAAATTATCGAAGGTTATCTTATAGCTCTCGAATATCTGTATGACCGTGTCATGTTTATTATCTACAGCTATCTTCAAGGCGGTATGGCCGTTTTTATCGGTAGCGTCAAAGTGAATTTCTTCGTGCTCCAGTAAATCCATGACTACAGTAGCCCAGCCCTTTGCCGCCGCCAGCATCAGGGAAGTGGTGCCGGAGTTATTCTTTTCATTGATAAGAAGAGAGTTTATCCTTAAGGCCATTGTACGCGACTTTATCGTCGTGATGGATCATGGCATGAAGGAGTGTATTACCATTTTGTCTTTGAAGTCTTCGATTTTCATTAAGTCTTTTTAACATATGCAATGGACAGCAAATATATATTTTGTTAAAGAAGTCATTAAAAACCTTGCCAACATCCCCGCACCAGTTGCTATGATAATATTCAAGCAGCGATTCCTCTGGAGAATAGGTGATGGCGTCACGAAGCAAATCATCTTGAATGCGACAATTTATCCTACCCATATGCAAGGCCTGCAACGTTACAGAGTCCCTATATTGGCCGTGATCGACCCAAAACAAACCCTTAAATGATTTAATAGTGCTCGAATATGAGATGCGTTTAGACTGGATATTATAAGCATTTCCCTCATTATTTTCCGCGACTAACGCTTCAGCTAAACCACCATAAATGGCACCAGAATATTCCAGTAAATAAATATTATGATTATTTGCGACATTTCGCCCCAGGATCGCGGTGAGATCCACCGGCAGGCTCGTTGATTGCGTAAATTGCAAGATTTCCTGATGGCCACGTTCAGTTAAATACCTCATATCGCCCACGTCGGCATAATTCCCCGGCATATTGAATATTCTTTCTACATTTTGACGTATCCCATCACCGATGTCTTTAATCATGGTGATGATATTGGTAGCTTGATTAAGCTTAGCAAGCATAATATAGAAATGCTCTTTCGTGATACTGTCAATATCCGCTCTGAGCCTCTCATTCTTACACTGTAGTGGGTAAATCCAGTTGGCTTTTTTCAAATGCTGTTTGTAGGCGTCAACGTAGAGTTCCTGTTCATCCCGGTCAATGGTCGCATGATATTGTTGGACATGCTTTATAATGACGTCATGAGCCGTTTTTTCTATGTGTGCATTGATATGTTGCGCAATATTTTTCCCTGAGGGAACATTGATTATTTCATTGATCTGAATGATATCTGACAACGCTTGCTCAACATTATTTTCCAGATTGAGAATTATATTATTCAGCATCCTTTAGATATAAATTTTATGTGCAAAAAAAACGTCAAAATTTAATTGCCTGAAGCCCATTAAAGATTCACCAAGGCCGGCATATAAAAACGGTTTCAGTTCATTTCTAACATTCTGACATTGGTGGAAATTCTGGCAAAAGAGTCTTATAGCTTCTTCGGATGAACGATCTGCATTTATATTTTTTGCAATCGCCTTGAAGTCATTTTCGATCTGTTCAATATATCGAGCGAAGTCTTGGCTGCTTTCAAAATTTTCGGCACAGCCATATTTTCGCTCTGAATAGAACACTCTATTTGTATCATCCTGCCGTGCCGGCTCTTTTGTCAACAACCCGGTGGGGGGAAGCCCTTTAGACGCGGTGCTAACATCACAAACTGGCATGATATCTCCTGGTGATAGGTTCTATTGATTAACCGCTGAAATAGAAATTTTACGGAAATCCTTGATGTTTTACTCATGTTTATACTATTTAAAAAACCGACGGCCATCCATAAGAATTGCCGAGGAAATATGTTATTAGCTTAGGGTTTCATGCTCTTTTTTGCTTGCATAAATCGCTGTAAGATCAATCTTTGCATAATTAAGCGTTTATTTGGGGACCGCGGCCCGCTGCAATCTCGCATATCTGGTGGGCGCCATGCCCACATGGCGCGTGAACGCCACGCTGAAAGTACTGGCCGAGCTGTAGCCGACGTGCTCGGCAATCCCGGCTATGCTGCCCTTGTCGTGCCGCAGCAGATCCTTGGCCATCGCCATGCGCCAGGTGAGCAGGTATTCCATGGGCGTCACGCCCACGGCGCGGCTGAAGCGCTCAAAGAACGCCGAACGTGAAAGCGCCGCCTCTTTCGCCAGCTCCGCCACCGTCCAGGCGCGCGTCGGACGCTCGTGCATGGCGCGGATCGAGGCCGCGAGGCGGCTGTCCGCCAGACCATGCACCAGGCCCGGCGACGCTGCCGTCCCCGCCGTTGACCGCAGCGCTTCAATAAGCAGCACCTCCATCAGGCGTACCAGCACAACTTCGCGCGCGGGCCGCTGCTCGCGAGTCTCTTCGCCCACGAGCTGCACAAGTGTCGTCAGCCGGGGCTCGCCGCGCACGTGCATGATCCGCGGCAGCAGCGAGACCAGCAAGGCTTTATCCGGCGAGCCGAAGCTGCAGTGGCCCGCCAGCATACGAAAGTCGGTCGGCCCCTCCTGGCGGCCGATTCTGAATCGGCCCGCCCCTAACTCGGCGTGCTGCGTCTCGGCGCCCGCGGGCGGCGTCTCAAGGCTGGACATCGCAACACCGTAGACCGATGGGATAAGGGCGAAGTCACCCGACCGGAGCTCGATGGGCGCATGCCCATCGGCAGCAAGGCGGCAAGCGCCCTCGAGGACTACGCAGTAGAAGGGTTCCCCGGCTTCCGAACGGCGGATGGCCCAGGGACCCGCGCCGACGACGCTCTTTGAAAAGCCGGCGCCCGGCTGCAGCAGCGTGACTACCTCGGCGAGAGGATCGACCATACCGGACTCCTACGGATGAAATATGGACTTTTGATTGTAGTGAGTACGGCGTCCGCCGTCTATCATCTGGACATCGCTCACCATAATACCAGGAGCTTTCATGAAGACAGTCTTGATTACCGGTTGTTCGTCCGGCTTCGGCCTTGAAATCGCCCGTCATTTCCTTGACCGCGGCTGGCGGGTTATCGCCACCATGCGCACCCCTCGGGAAGATATCCTGCCCGTTTCCGAGCATCTTCGCGTGCTCGCCCTCGACGTAACCGATGCCAAGAGTATTCAACGGGCCGTGGAGGCTGCGGGGCCTATTGACGTGCTGGTGAACAATGCGGGATTCGGCGCGGCGGCGCCCATCGAGTCCATGCCCCTTGCGACAATGCGCGAACTGTTTGAGACCAACACCTTCGGCACCATGGCCTTGACGCAGGCAGTGCTGCCGCAATTCAGGCAGCGCAAGGCCGGCGTCGTTATCAATGTCACATCCAGCGTCACCTTTAAGGCACTGCCGCTGGTGGGCGTTTACCGGGCCAGCAAGGCGGCGGTGAACGCCTTCACCGAGTCTCTGGCCGCAGAGGTTGGACAGTTCGGCATCCGGGTACGCCTGGTATTGCCGGGGCGCGCTCCCGAGACCCGTTTCGGCGATAACGCACAGCCCCATACGGCGGGCATCGACCATGAAGCCTACGCCGAACTGGTTAAGAATCTTTTCGCCACCTTTGCCGAGAACGTAGGTCCTATCACGCACTCAGAAGATGTAGCCCGGGCGGTATGGCGCGCGGCCACCGACCCGGACAGCCCGATGCATATCCCGGCCGGCGAGGACGCCGAGGCGTGGGCCGCCGAACAGCGGTAAGATGCCTGGCCAAAAAATCGTCAATCTTGATCCTAACGGCTCCCGGAAGCCCTGGTTTCCGGCGAGCCCCATGCGAGCCGCGCGGGTAAGATCAGCTATTTCATATAGGAATCCAGCACCTTCAGCACAACATCAAGGTCTTCTTCCCGTTTTAGCTCTTCGTCCTGATGAACAATGTGTTCCGTGAGATGGCCTTTATCACTTCACGCATTAATCCGTTCACCGCTCCGCGGATAGCCGCTATCTGCTGAAGCACTGCCGCACATTCATTAGGCTCATCAAGCATTTTTTTCAGAGCGGCCACCTGCCCCTGAATTTTATTGGTTCTCGCCTTCAGCTTCTGCTGGTCACGAAGGATATGCGACACGTTAACCTCACTCCGACATCAAATCTGGGGTCAATATACCATTGCAGGGTACTAGGGGGTAGTATATTGTACTGGGGGGGAGTAGTATGCCATCATCTGTTTAATCAAAAATTATTATCATGAATGAATTTAACGCTCTGCTTTCGCAAGGCAATGCCTGGTTATTTATCCCCAGCGCTATTCTACTCGGTTCTCTACATGGGCTGGAGCCCGGTCACTCAAAAACGATGATGGCGGCCTTTATCATTGCCATCAAGGGAACCATCCGCCAGGCCGTTATGCTGGGCCTGGCCGCCACGGTATCGCATACCGCTATTGTCTGGCTGATTGCTTTCGGCGGGATGTACGTCAGCAGAAAATTCACCTCGGAATCAGCCGAGCCCTGGCTTCAGATGATCTCTGCCGTGATTATCCTGGGCACGGCGTTCTGGATGTTCCGGCGGGCGCGGAAAGATGAGGGAAACCGGTTTGGCGATGGGCAGGAAGACGCCCATCCCCATCCTCATCCGCACAACCACTCTCATCCTCGCCACCACCTTCACCCGCATCAAGACCGCAATCCCCGGATATTTCTCGGACCTATGCATCCGGCGCCGGCGGGCGTAAAAGCCTGTCCCGATGCATATCAAACCGCCCATGAGCTGGCGCACGCCGGCGCTATTGCCCGCCGCTTTTCCGGGGACCGTGTCGGCAACATGCAAATCGTTCTTTTTGGCCTGACGGGAGGACTAATACCCTGCCCGGCAGCTATTACGGTGCTGCTTATCTGCCTTCAGCTGAAGGAAGTGGCGCTGGGCGCCGCCATGGTTCTGTGTTTTAGCATCGGTCTTGCGCTCACCCTGGTCACGGTGGGTGTTGTCGCTGCCGTCGGCGCAAGGCAGGCGGCCAAACGCTGGCGCGGCTTTAGCGTTCTTGCCGGGAAAGCGCCTTACCTTTCGTGCCTATTGATGGCTATTGTCGGTCTCTACATGGGTATACCCGTCATCCTTCAAGTTACAGGTGCGTTGGCCCGCCTCGTTCACCCCGGTCACTTACTCGGGTAAGCTCTTGTGGTTCGCTGCGTTGCCGCCTTCCTGCAACTCGCATTATTTAGGGTATATACCGGCTGATACGGCCATTCCTCCTCACCCATACCAGGCGTACCCCTTTGGTGCGCGCGAAAAGCCGGCGGCGGACAGGGCATCCGCCGCCGGGCTGGCGCCCGCCGGCCGGCCATCGACATCTTCCAGGGTAAAACTCCGGCGCGGCTCGCGTTTCAGCGCGGCCGCCAGCGCCCGCAGTACGGCGGCAAGCCATCCGGCGGATTCCGCGTCATTTTTATCAAATGCCTCTTTTTTGCCGGCAAAGGTCAGTAGCTGGCGGCCGCCCTGCCCCAGATAGCATGCCAGACGGCCGTTGCAGATGACCACCAGGGCGCCGCCGCGCCGGGCCGGACGGATACCTGAAGGGTGGGAGGGCCAGGGCAACAGCCAGCCGAAGGGATTGGCCGGATCGTTGGCGGACAGCGCCACCGCTACCGGTTCGCCGGAGGACGCCTCCGCCAGCTCGCGCAGACGCTCGATGCAGTCTTTATCGGCGAACTGCGCGGCCCCCAATCCGCTGATAAAGCGGCCGCGCAGCACACGACCCGCCTCTTCCATGCGCCGCAACACCGGCGTAAGCGCGGGAAAGCCCCCCGGCAGTTGCTCCGCCACCGCCACGCCGCGGCTTATCACGCCATAGCGATCGAAAAGATTCTCCACCAGGGTCAGCGTTCTGACGGTGGGGTTGACCGGTTCGCCGGCTAGCAGCGACCAGCGTCCGGCCAGGGCCGCATCGCCAAAGCGGGCGTTTCTCGCCGATACCGGTTTGGCCGGCTGCCACACCGGCACCCACCCCGCCACCTGGCGACGGTGGCGCGGTGAGCGGACCGGGCGCGAACGTACCGGCGTGCGCACACCGGTCAGCGCGCGCAGCGGCGACCAGGTGTCGCTGGTGACGCGGCCTTGCCAGGCCAGATCCCACAGTGCTTCCGCCACTTCGGCGGCGGTGACCTCCGCCGCGCTCCCTGGTTCGGCCGTTTCCTGGGCAAAAGCCTCCATCAGATGCCCCTGGGCAAGGGTGACCAGCTGGCGGACAAAATAGGCGCCGCCATCCGCCAGCACGTTGAGAATAGCCTGTTGCAACGGGGAAGAAATGGGTACGCCGGCCTCATCATCCGCGCTGTCACCCGTGACGGGCAGCGTTTCGCCGGCCAGCTCGCGCAGATGCAGCGAGACCAGCCCGTCGTCGTCTCCCTGCGCGCCATGGCCGGCCCACAGCACTTCGCCGGCGGCGATGAGTTCGTCCAGCATGGCCGGCCGATAGTCATGCACGCGGCCGGGCAGAATCTGGCGCTCCCACAGCGAAGCCGGCAACGCAATGCCCGCCAGTTGTTCGATGACCCGCGCTACGCCCTCGATACCCTCAAACGCGCCCTGCCCCGCGGCAAGCGCTTGTATCGTGGCCGGGAAAGCGGCGTCGGCCAGCAGCCCCTGACGCTCCAGCACCAGCCGCACAAAGGCTTCCTGCGGCACCGGCCGGGTCGCTTCGCGGGCCGCCTGCAAAGAACGCGCCCGCAAACGGCGGAATACTTCATCCCATACCCACCGGCGTGTGGATCCGGCATCGACGTTACAGGGCAAAATCCTGCCCTGATCCCGCAGGAGCTCCAACTGCTCATTGACCACGGCCACTCCCAGCCCAAGGCGCGCCGCCGGCTGCGCCGAGGCGAAGGGGCCATGGGTGCGGGCATAGCGGCCGAGCAGTTCGCGCAAGGGATCGCTCGCCGCTTGCAGAAATACGTCAGGAATGCCCGGCGGCAACGCCACCCCCAGCCCGTCGCGCAAACGGGCGGCGTCCTCTATGCCGGCCCAGCGCCCCTCGTCGGCTATGCGCACGGCAATAATCCGCCGGGCCGCCTCCAGCGGCGCCAGATAATCAGCGGGATCCTCGCCGGACAAACGACCGGCGATTTCCGCAAGCGACAGCGGACCCAGTTCGCGCAGCAGATCCACCAGCCCCTCAGCGCCCTTGGCCTGGGTGCCCGCGGCGGTGCGCTGCAACTCCTGCTCCACCCGTTCCACCACACGGGGATCGAGCAGCTCGCCCAAATCCACCTGCCCCAGCAGTTCGCCGAGCAGGCCGCTGTCCAAAGACAGCACGGACGCCCGCCGTTCGGCCAGGGGCACATCCCCCTGATACATAAACTCACCCACGTAGCCGAACAGCAAATCGGCGGCAAACGGCGAAGGGATTTCGGTGGTTACCTCTTGCAGCCGCACCGCGCCGTCATGCAGCCGCTGCATCAGCGCCTGCAGTGCGGCCAGGTCGTAAACATCCTGCAAACACTCTCTGGCGGTCTCGATGATAAGCGGGAAATCGTCATGCTCCCGGGCAATCTCCAGCAGTTGGCCGGCGCGCAAGCGCTGCTGCCACAGCGGCGAGCGCTTGCCGGGACGGCGGCGCGGCAGCAGCAGGGCGCGCGCCGCGCATTCGCGAAAGCGCGCGACAAACAGCGCCGACTGCCCCACCGCATCGGTAACGATTTGCGCCAGGGCATGGGGGTCGAAAACAAACAGTTCCGCGCCGGGCAGGCGGCCCACGCCGTCCGGTATGCGAATAATGATGCCGTCATCGCTGGCGACGACGGAAGGATCGATTTTCAAACGCCGGTGAATGCGCGCGGCGATGGCCAGCGCCCAGGGAGCATGTACGCGCTGCCCATAGGAAGAGTGCAACATCACCCGCCAGTCGCCGCTCTCATCGCGGCAGCGCTCGATTACCAGCGTCCGGTCGGTGGGCAGCGCCTCGGTGGCCTCCCGCTGCTCCGCCACCAGCTGCAGCAGATTATTAACGGCGTTTTCGTCCAGGCCGGCGGTTTGGAGGCGCGCCGCCAGCGGACTATCCTTATGCAGCGGATCCCCCTTGCCCGCCGTGGCTTCCTCCACTTCGCGCAGGAAGGCGCCGATGGCTTCGCCTAATTCCGCCGGACGGCCCGGGTTATCGCCATGCCAGAACGGCAGTCGGGCGGAACGTCCCGGCGCCGGGATCACCACCACCTGATCGTGGGTGATCTGCTGGATTCGCCAGGAAGTGGCCCCAAGCGTAATCACGTCGTTGACCCGCGACTCGTAGACCATCTCCTCGTCCAGCTCGCCCACCCGCCGCGCGCCGCGCTGCTCCTCGCCTTCCGGCAGGATCACGCTGAACATGCCGCGATCCGGAATCGTGCCGCCGCTGGTCACCGCCAATTGCTGCGCGCCCGGGCGGGCGGTCAGCGTGCCGCTGCCGCGATCCCACACCAGGCGCGGGCGGAATTCACCAAACGCCTCCGACGGATAGCGACCCGCCAGCATGTCCAGGGTGGCGTCGAAGGCGCTGCGGGGCAACGCGCGAAACGGATCCGCGCGCCGCACCATGGCATACCAGTCCTCAATGTTAAGCGGCCCCATGGACACGGCGGCAACGGTATGCTGCGCCAGAACGTCCAAAGGATTGCGGGGCGGCGCCACCGCTTCCAGAGACCCCGCCAGCATGCGTTCCACCGTGACGGCGGTGTCGATCAAATCGCGCCGGGTACGGGGATAAAACACCCCGGAGGAGACGCCTCCCACCTGATGTCCGGCCCGCCCCACCCGCTGCAGCGCGCTGGCCACCGAGGGCGGCGCGCCAACCTGGATGACCTGATCCACCAAACCCATATCAATGCCGAGCTCCAGGCTGGAGGTGGCCACCACGCAGCGCAGTTCGCCGGATTTAAGCGCGATTTCAATCTCCGCCCGCTGCTCCTTCGACACCGAGCCGTGATGGGACCGTGCGACGGCGGGCGGCTCGCCGGCGGCGCGCTTTCCGGTGCCCCCCGAGGAAGAAAGGTAATTCACGGGCGATTCTTCCGCTAAGGGTGAATGGGCGTAATGCTCGGCATAGCGTTCATTGAGGCGCGCCGTCAGCCTCTCCGCCAGTCCGCGGGAATTGGTAAACACGATGGTGGAATGGCAGGCGAGAATCTGTTCCAGGACACTGGCTTCCACATGGGGCCAAATCGACCCCGGCCGACCGGGCCCGCCGGTCTCCGGCGAGGCATCGCCCCGGGCCGGTATATCGGTCATATCCTCCACCGGCACCACGATTTTCACCTCCAGGGGACGGCGAGACGGCGGATTGATAACGGTGACCGGCATTGCGCCACCCAAAAAACCGGCCACGCGTTCTACCGGGCGCACCGTCGCCGACAGGCCGATGCGAGCAGCGGGCGCTGGCAGCAACGCGTCCAGCCGCTCCAGGCTCAGCGCCAGATGGGAACCGCGCTTGGAACCGGCCACCGCATGGATCTCGTCGATAATCACCGTGGTCACGCCGCGCAGGGTCTCGCGCGCTTTGGAGGTCAGCATCAGGTACAGCGACTCGGGGGTGGTGATCAGAATATCCGGCGGTTTGCGCTGCAGGCCGGCGCGTTCAGCGGCGGGCGTGTCGCCGGTGCGCATCCCCACCGTCAGTGCCACCTGGGGATCCCCCCGCTGCCGGCGCCTGGCGCTGACGCCGTCCAGCGGCACGCTCAAATTGCGCCGCACATCGGCCCCCAGCGCCTTGATGGGAGAGATGTATACCACGCGGGTGGCGGTTTGGCGCGGCCGGGCAGGATCGTTTTCACGCTCCCGGAACAGTGCGTCAATGGCGTGTAAAAAGGCCGCCAGCGTCTTGCCCGACCCGGTGGGCGCAATCACCAGCGTGCAGTGGCCGGCGCCGATCGCCGCCCAGGCGGCCTGTTGCGCAGGCGTAGGCGCCGGGAACGCCGACGCGAACCAGTCCCTGGTGGCGGGCTGGAACCGGCTTAGGGGATCCGGGGAAGTCTGTCCTGGCTTTGCCATCGCTTATCGACGCCTGATGGTGCGGTACCGAACCCGTATTGGGACGGGATACGCGGTTGGTAAACAGTGTCCACTCGACTTCAGACCGGTTTTCTTCATGACAAGATCCTTGCAAAGGCCGGCGGGCCAACCGTTCCCGCATCCCGGGCTCAGGCGAACGGCAGGCCGCGGCAGCTCCGGACAGACATTGAATAACAGCTTAGCACTATTGCTGAATAGCGATCGACTCCATGCCGGTATCGATAAAACAAGTGTTAAATTTTTGTTTGTTTTTGTTTTCCTGAATATTACATGCTAGAGATCACTTTACCGACAAAGTTTACTTCCTACCATTAAGACCATCCGGTGAAGAGGTCCTTATGTTTGCTGAAGAGAGACGAAAAGGCATCCTTGACTATTTAGATAAACATGAACGCGCCAGCGTGCCGTTTTTGTCGAATATGTTTGGCGTCACCAAAGAAACCATACGGGCTGATTTACGCCTGCTTGCAAGCCAGGGAGGATTAAAACGCTGCCATGGGGGAGCCATGGTTATTCGCTGCGGGCTTTATCGCAGCCTAATATCACCGGCAAGCGGTAATTTCGACGTTTTATTGCAGCGCGTGCAAAGCAAAAACTATAAGCGCGATAAAAAAAGGAAAAATCCAATGAGCGGCAGAGTCTGTATTCTCGGTTCTTTTAATGTCGATATTGTGGCCAAGGTAAAACGCTTTCCCCGGGGCGGTGAATCACTGCTTGCGGAAAGCAGCAATCTCGGTCCGGGGGGAAAGGGCTCCAACCAGGCCACCGCCGCCAGCCGGGCCGGTGCCAGAGTGCATTTTGTGTCAAAAGTCGGCAAGGATCAATTCAGCCAGTTCGCCTGCGATCACCTGGCTTCTTCCGCCATTCATTCGTTTCGGCTTTATCAGTCGGAAACGGAACCCACCGGCAATGCGATTATTTATGTCTCCGACGAAAATGGAGAAAATATGATCGCGATATATCCGGGTGCGAATAAAACCATCACGGATGAAGAAATTGCGGAAATGGCCGCTGAGCTGTCGGAATCAAATGTTTTACTGGTGCAATTGGAAAATAATATTTCCGCTATTTTAGGCGCGATAAAATTAGCCAAGGCGATGGGTGTCACTATTGTTATGAATCCCGCGCCTTATTCCCAAGAGGTTGTGCAATGCCTGCCCTATATTGATTTGGTTACCCCCAATGAAACGGAAGCCTCGCAGCTTTCCGGCATCGAGGTCACCGACATCCACAGCGCAAAAAAAGCCGCGCTGGCTATTGTCGCCCTGGGGGTGCCACAGGTCATCATTACGCTGGGTTCCCAAGGGGCGCTGCTGTACCAGAATAATCAATTCCAGCTTATCCATGCCTTCCCCGCCCTGTGTATTGACAGCACCGGCGCCGGAGATGCGTTCAACGGCGCGCTGGCCGCCGCCCTGGCCGACGGCCGGCCCCTATTGCAGGCGGCCACCTATGCCTGTGCCTTCGCGTCGCTGGCGGTGGAGCTGGAAGGGGCGTCCAATATGCCCAGCCATCAGCAGGCGGTCAGCCGTTTGAGCCAGAGATAATCCGTTTACCGGGTTAACGTCCACATCCCGATACCCAGCTATTTCGCTACAGGTCGTAAGGACAAAATGCCGCTATGAGCAGAGTCGCGTTAAACAATATCGAAAAAGAGTTCCATGGCCACCGGGTTATCGACGGCATTGATTTGACCATCGAAGACGGCGAATTCATCGCCCTGGTGGGCCCCTCCGGCTGCGGTAAATCCACCCTGCTGCGGATCATTTCCGGCCTGGAAACCGCCTCCAAGGGGCAAATACTGATAGACGGTAAGGTGGTGAATGCACTGCGGCCGAAAGACAGAAACATCGCCATGGTATTCCAGAACTACGCGCTTTATCCCCATATGACGGTACGGCGTAATATCAGCCTGAATCTTGAAATCGCCGGACTGGGCAAAAAAGAAATCGATGAACGCGTGGACAAAGCCGTCAAGCTGCTGGAAATCGAAGAGTTGCTGGACAGACGGCCGTCGCAGCTCTCCGGCGGACAGCGCCAGCGCGTCGCCATGGGACGCGCCATTGTGCGGGAACCCTCGGTGTTCCTGTTTGATGAACCCCTGTCGAACCTGGACGCCAAGCTGCGCGCCCAAATGCGTATCGAGATAAAAAGCCTGCATCGCACATTGGCCACCACCCTGATTTATGTTACCCACGATCAGTTGGAAGCCATGACGCTGGCGGACCGCATCGTGGTGCTTAACCGCGGCGTTATCGAGCAGGTAGGACCGCCAATGGAGCTGTATCTGCGGCCGAAAAACCAGTTTGTCGCCACCTTTATCGGCTCGCCGTCCATGAACCTGCTGCCGGCCACGGTGCGAACCGCCGCCGGGGGGACATCGCTGGTTCTGGAAGAGGATGTTACGCTGCGGTTGCCCTTTACCCTGCCCGACCGACAGGCGGTCACCCTCGGCATCCGGCCGGAGAACCTGGTGATAGACGGACCGGGATTGCCCCTGGAGGCCGCGGTCCTGTTCAATGAACCCTCAGGCGCCTATAGCCTGGTGAGCGCACGTATCGGACAAAACATGTCTTTGTCGCTGATGGTGGACGGCTACCGGTCCATCGAAGCCGGCCAGCGCCTGCGGCTGGGCATCCTGCCGGAGCATATTCATCTGTTTGACGCGCAAAGCCAGAAATCGTTGCGGGAGGGCGGGCCGTGTTGATATTCAGCCCCAAGGGCATCGGCGCAATATTATCCGTCGCCGTGGCGGCGCTGACTCAGCCCTGCGCGGCGCAGGAGCAGGCGAAAACCACGGTAACCTTTCTCACGGCGGAGCGACCCGATACGTTTGCCCCGGCCATCGCCCAGTTTGAACGGCAGCATAAAAATATCCATATCGAGTATCAACAGGTGCCTTTTGATAATCTGAGCGCGCAGGTCGCCGCGCGTATCGGCTCCGGCGATAAAGACCTCGACCTGTACGCGGTGGACGTTCCGCGCGTGACCGAACTGGCATCGAAATCCTATCTTGCGCCCCTGGAGGATGAACGGGCCAAGCTGGAAAACATCGCCGGCGATAAGGCCATCCAGGCGGTCAGCTACCAAGGCAAAATCTATGCCTATCCACTGTGGACCTCGACCCAGATAATGTACTTCAACCGCGATTTGCTCAATGCCGCCCATATTCCGTTCCCGTCGGCGGATCCCGCCCGGCGCCTGACCTGGCAACAGTTGGTCGGCCAGGCTCAACAGGCGCAGCAGGCGGGCGCTCCCTGGGGATTTTCATTCGAACAGGTGGATCGCTACTACCAGCTGCTGTCGCTGTATATCTCTTATGGCGCCGGCAGCGGCCTGAAGGGCAACGACGCGCTGACCGCTGATTTAACCAGCGGCGGGTGGCAACAGGTCAGCGACTGGTATCGCTCCCTGTATATCAAGCATATCGCGCCGCGGGGGGTCACGCCGGAGCAGACGCCGGATCTGTTCGGGGACGGCAAAGTCGCGTTTTTTGTCGGCGGGCCCTGGAATATCGGCCGCTTCAACAAGGTCGCTTCCCTGCATTACGGAGTGGCGCCCATGCCCTATTTCGCCGGCGGCAGTCCCAGCACGCCCACCGACTCGTGGGCGGTGGGGATCAATCCGCACTCCGCCCACGCCCGTGAAGCGAAGCTGTTCGCCGAATTCATCTCCATCGATCCCGAGGGCTCGTACAGCACGGTCATCAATAACCCGCTGCCCCCGGTCAATAACGTCGCCTTCAAGCGCTACATCGGCAATCTGTCCACCATGGACAGCAAGATTGGCCCGATCTCAAGCATCGTTTCCTACGAGTTGGCCCATACCGCCGTCAGCCGGCCGTGTACCAAAGGGTACGTCATATTTGAAACCATCATCGACCGGGCATTCAGCGATATCCGAAACGGCGCCGACAGCAAGCAGACCCTTGAGCGCGCGCAGCTGCGCTTGAACCGCTCTTTTGCACGGATTAAATAACGAATAGGGGTATGCCATGGACAGTAAAATGAATCAAAAATGGGTGCAACTGTTTATATTTCTCGGTCCGGCGCTGCTCTGCGTGGCGGTACTGCGCCTCTGGCCGGCGGTGCTCGCCATCCATGAATCGTTGATGGATCCCATTTCCGGCAAATACGGACTGAGCAATTACCTGTATATCCTGACCGATCCCGAATTTATTGCCTCATTAAAAGTGACGCTGCTGTTTTCCATTATCGTCAATCCGCTGCAAATCGCCATCGCCCTGGCCCTGGCGCTGCTGACCAACGCCGCGCTGCCGCTGATAGGCCTGTGGCGCACGCTTATCCTGCTGCCGGTGGCCATCCCGCAAAGCGTTTCCGCGGTGGTATGGGGAGTGGGACTGCGGCCGGACGGCCCCGTCAACGGTTTACTCAACGCCTTGGGCATCGCTTCCCAGCCGTTTGTCACCTCCCCCGATCAGGCCCTGGCCTCCATTATCCTGATTGTCAGCTGGGTGGGGGTAGGCTACTGGATGACCTTCCTGGTGGCCGGTTTACAGGATATTCCCCAGGCCCTGTACGATGCCATAGAGATTGACGGCGCCAACGCCTGGCAAAAATTCCGCTATGTCACGCTGCCGCAACTGCGACGCCCGCTGACCTTTGTGCTGGTGGCCAATACGGTAGCCAATTTTCTGGTATTCGCGCCGGTGCAGATTCTCACCAAAGGCGGCCCCCAGGATTCAACCAATCTGATCATGGAAGAGATCTATACCCAGGCCTTTTCCTTCGGCGACCCCAGCAGCGCCTATGCGTCCACGGTGATTCTGATGATTCTGGTGATTGCCATCGTCGGCCTTCAGTTCAAACTGATGCAAAAAGGAGGCGTACGATGAGCCCATCCCTCTCTCGCAGCGGGCTTCGTCTGGTCACGCTGCTTATCATCGTGGCCTTCTTCATCCTGCCGCTCTGGTGGACCGGCGTCAGCGCCTTCAGGCCCAGCGAGGAAATTTTCCGTTATCTGTCCCCCATCAGCATCCGCACGCTGTTCCCGGACCGGGCCACCTGGTCACAGGTCATCGCCCTGGTGCAGAGCCCGTTCCTGCTGGCCATCGGCAATTCGGTGCTGGTGACCGCCGTAACGGTCATCATCGGACTGGCGGTGTGCTCGGCGGCGGCCTTCGCCCTGGCATGCATCGAATTCAAAGGACGTGGCGTCGTTTTCGCCATTATGGTGGTAAGTTTCCTTATTCCCTTCGACGCCATCGCCCTGCCTTTGTATCAGATATTCCATCTGCTCAGGCTGGATAACAGCTATACCGGCTTGGTTTTACCCGGTATCGGCAACGGTATTGCCGTGTTTTTATTACGCCAGTTCTTTTTGGGAATTCCGAAAGAGCTATCCGAAGCCGCCTTTCTCGACGGCATGGGCTGGACGGCGATTTTTCTACGCATCTACCTGCCGTTGTCGAAACCGGCCATGATCGGCGCCGGACTTATCCTGTTTATTTTCCAATGGCAATCATTCCTCTGGCCGCTGCTGATCGCGCCGTCGCCGCAGTATCAAATGGCCGCCGTCGCCATCGCGCAGTTCTCGGCCACTACCGGCACCCAATGGGGATTGATTTTTGCCGGCGCGCTGTTTACGTCGGTGATTCCCATGCTGGTGCTGGTGATTTTCCAGAAATACTTCACGCCGTCGGTGGCTGCCGCCGGCAATAAAGAATAACGCGGATGCCGCAAGGCTAAGGATCTGAAAAATGAGTCTTAATGAAACCGAGCGGGTCAGGTTATTAACGCCGCCCCAGGGCAAGGTGCGCATGGTGCTTGATACCGATGCGTTTAATGAAATAGACGATCAGTTCGCCATTGTCCAGGCCCTGCTGTCGCCGGACAAGGTGACGGTTGAAGCACTCTACGCCGCGCCCTTTTCCAACCAGCGCGCGGATAATCCCGCCCGGGGCATGGAACTGAGCTTCGAGGAAATCAACCGCCTGCTGGAACGGCTGGGCATGCAAGGCACCGTCCCGGTGCTCAAGGGCGTGACCTCATACGTCGGCACGGCAAAGGAAGCCCGCGAGGCGGAGGCGGTGGATCACCTGATTGCCGCCGCCCGCGGCGCCTCGCCGCAGTCGCCGCTCTACGTGGTGGCGATTGCCGCCATCAGCAATATCGCCTCCGCACTGCTGAAGGCGCCGGATATCATCGATCGTATCGTCGTCATATGGCTGGGGGGCCATGCGTTAAACTGGCCGGATACCCTGGAATTCAACCTGCGGCAGGATATCGGCGGCGCGCAGATCCTGCTGGACAGCGGCGTTCCCCTGGTGCTGATTCCCTGCAAAGGCATCACCACGCACCTGCGCTCTACCGTGCCGGAAATCGAACGCTACGTCGAACCCTGCGGCGACATCGGCGCCTTCTTATCATTACGCTTCAAGGAGTACAGCAGCGAACACAAAGGCTGGTCAAAAGAAATTTGGGATATGGCCGCCGTCGGCTGGCTGCTGCATCCGGAGTCCATGCACAGCGGCCTGACGCCCGCGCCGTTATTAACGGCGCAAGGCACCTGGAGCGCCGACCCCGCCAGGCATCTTATTCGCTATATTTCTTATATTGAGCGCGACGTTATTATCACCGATTTTTTTAACCGGCTTGAATCCCATGTCCAGGGAAGACAGCCGACCGTTTGATACCGCGCCGGGGCCGGGACCGTCGGCAATACGCGACCTTAGGTTGCGGGCTGATGCTCCCGGCAAGGCCATGAACAGATGTGATTAATGGCTGTTATGAAAGGAGGTTATTAAAGGTTGCGATCAATAAATAACTTTCCCCCGCTTCGCTTTAAAGTCCCGCCTTTTGTCATTCTCGTGCGGATGCATTAACACCGCTAGCGGAACTATTAAAATATGTCAAATTTCCAATTTAAAAACGCCATCAGAATTATATCCCTAGGACAGTATATAATAAAAAAGAGCGTAATGAGTTTGCATTAATTTTATGATGAGCTAACTTTAGATAGACGACACAGGCATTATAAAACGTCAGAGACTGCAAAAAAATAACGATATCTAATTGTATTGTATTTTATTCTTTATCATTTTTATACTTTATATCTGTGTGATACTCACCGTAATGGTTGATAATTTGCGATTTTTAATTCATTCCCGCGATTCAATCTCCCTGTCGGCATACTTCGTTTCCGCTTTATCTCATGAGCACAAGTCTCGGGTTAGCACGAGTTTTGTTTTAGCCAAGAAAATATTTTCATTTAAATTTAATCAATATTTTTATTAATTTGCCATTTACTATTTCCAGTAAAATCAAATTATTCAATTCTTATCATATGCGAATAGTCCTAAATGTTTATTTGTTCAAATCCGTTCCCTACATAAGTAGTAATAGTTAATCAAAACGAGGTGAATCATGACTTACGAAAAAATTACCACGATTGGCTGCGTGACGCCCACGCTATGGAAAAGCAGGCGGAAAGCATGCTGGAAAAAATGGCCGGCAGGATCGAACACTATCCCGATCTTAAAGCGCGCATTGAACAGCATATCGCAGAAACCCGCCAACAGCTGGTTCTGCTAAATGAAGTCATTGACCGTAATGACGTTTCCCGCTCTACGCTGAAAGACGCGATGGGAAAATTATCGGCCTTTGGCCAGGCAATGGGGGGCATGACCGCGGAAGATGAAGTGATAAAAGGTGCGATCAGCGGCTATGTCTTTGAACACTTCGAAGTCGCCTGCTACACCTCGCTGATTGCCGCGGCCGAGCTGGTTGGGGATATTGAAGGCGCTCGTGTTTTTGAACAGATCCGCGAACAGGAAATCGCTATGGCTGACTGGGCGCTGACCCATTTGCCGGCGCTCACGGAACAATTTTTGGTGCGGTCCAATACGCCGGATGTCGAGGCGAAAAAATAATTTTACCGGACAATGCGCCGCGACGCGTTGCCAATAGTAAGAAAACAGGGATCACAGGGCAAGGAATCGCCGAACCCGTCATTTTGATTTTTGGAGAGAGTAATGTTTAGACATGTAAAACAACTGCAGTACACCGTCCGCGTCGCCCATCCTAATCCTGGGCTGGCGAATCTTCTCCTTGAACAATTCGGCGGCCCGCAGGGAGAACTGGCGGCGGCATGCCGTTATTTTACCCAAGGTATCGGGGATGAGGATCCGGGCCGCAAGGATTTGCTGATGGATATCGCCACCGAAGAACTGAGCCATCTGGAAATCATCGGTACCCTGGTGGGCATGCTGAATAAAGGCGCCAAAGGCGATCTCGCTGAAGGCACCGAACAGGCAGGCGAGCTTTATCGTTCATTAACCGGCAATGGCAACAGCAGCCATACCACGGCGCTATTATACGGCGGCGGGCCGGCATTGACCAACTCCGCCGGCGCACCCTGGACCGCCGCTTATATCGATACCATCGGCGAGGTCACGGCGGATTTACGTTCTAATATCGCGGCGGAAGCCCGCGCCAAAATCATCTATGAACGCCTGATTAACCTGACGGATGACGCCGGCGTCAAAGACGCGCTGGGTTTTCTGATGACCCGTGAAGTGGCCCACCAGATTTCGTTTGAGAAAGCGTTGTATTCCATTCGCGACAACTTCCCGCCCGGCAAGCTGCCGCCCATAGAAAAATATGCCGCCACCTATTTCAATATGTCCGACGGGGGCGAAGTCAGGGGCAGTTGGAACTCGGACGAGAATTTCAACTACGTGGCCGAACCGGCGCCGGCGGTGGATGGCGGCGACGGCGGCGCCAGCGTGACGTTGCCTAAAAAACAGCAGGCCAACCTGGACAATCTCGCGCTTCGTACGGCATCCGACCCGGCGGTGAACCCCATAACCGGCGCGGAAATCGGCGCGGTCCCGCCTATTGAAAATGAAGCGGCGGAAAAAGGCAAAGCATCGAAAAAGAAATAACGCTTCGGGCGGTTTATCCGTGGGAAATCCACAGCTGCGGATAAGCCGTTATCCCAACTCCCTGGCCGCGAAATCATCGCGGGACTGGCGAAAGGCCGCCGAATTTTCAATGATCCAGTTCCATAGCGGCAGCATATTAAGCAGCATGCTTTCTCCCAGCGTTGTCAGCCCGTATTCCACCCTGGGATGCGGCGTTTTCTGCTGATAATCATGCCTGCTGATAAGGCCATCCCTCTCAAGACGGCGCAACGTCAGGGTCAGCATTCTTTGCGTAATCTTGGGTAATGCCCGTATCAGCTCCGCATGACGCAACGCCCCCCTAGTTCCCATCGCATACACCACCCCCAGCGACCAGCGGTTGCCGGCATGGGCAAGAATTCCCCGCTTCAGGTCGTCATCTTCATCGCTCAGCGCATCACAAATGGCAGAGAATTGCGCTATCTGCGCTTTCGCTAGTTTCATTTACTCCCCCGGTATCATCTATGTACCTGATTGCGGCATGGGTTTCCTGCTGGCAGGATGTGGCCACATCCACAGGAGGATACTATGAACGGTTCAATTACTCGTCAATGGCGAAAAATTCTGGTTCTCGGCGCCGGAGAACTGGGTATAGCAATGCTTGATGCCTTTGTAAAAGAGCGCGAGCGGCATCCCGATATCAGTTTAACCGTATTATTGCGCCCGGCATCGTTAAAAGATGACGGAGCGGCGAACCGGACCCGCCGCCAACGGCTGGCGGCCTGGGGCGTTGCGGTAATCACCGCGGATTTCAGCCGGCTAACCGCTAAAGAACTGGCTGAGCGCTTCACTTCTTATGACGCCATCATCAATTGCAGCGGTTTTGTCGGCGGGGCAGGGACCCAGCTTAAAATTACCCAAGCAGTGCTCGATGCCGGCGTGGAACGTTATTTTCCCTGGCAGTTTGGCGTGGATTACGATCGGGTGGGTCTGGACAGCGGGCAGCCCGTGTGGGATGAACAGCTGGCCGTGCGTCAAATGTTACGCGCCCAGCGCCAGACCCGCTGGGTCATCGTTTCCACGGGCATGTTCACCAGCTATCTTTTCGAACCCGGCTTCGGGCTGGTGGACATGCCCCGGCATCGGGTACATGCGCCGGGCGATGCGGACTATGGGCTGACCCTTACCACTCCGGAGGACATCGGCATCCTGACGGCGAAGATATTTTTCCATCAGCCTGTTATCGAGGATGAAGTGGTGTATATCGCCGGCGATACCCTTACCTACCGCCGGCTGACCACGCTGTTGAGTGAACATTATCAGCGTCCGTTCACCCTTGAGGTGCATAGCCATAATGACCTGCGGCAGGCGACAAAAGCCGCGCCAAACGATGTGGCGGCGGCCTACCGGCTCGCATTCGCGCGACCGGACGGCGTGGCCTGGCGGAAAGAAGAGAGTTATAACGCCCGCAACGGAATTCGGGTTACCGATGTAAAGCAGTGGCTGGAAAACAATAAACCAGCAGAGTGATGTGTGGTTGCCGGCCTAGCCGGCAGCGGCTGAAACCCTGACAAGAACAAGAACAAGAACAAGAACAAGGGCGTGGGCGTGGGCGTGGGCGTGGGCATGGGCATGGGCATGGGCATGGGCATGGGCCAATTTTTAAACACATTCAACGATGTTGATATAATCAGAGCAGAATTTAATGATAATGCCATCGTTAGTGATAAAGTTCAGATTCTCCGCCTTCGCCTGAGCAACCAACAGACGATCGAACGGATCTTTATGCATCACCGGCAAGCCACTGATACCGCAAGCATGTCGCGACGTCATCGGCAGCTCGGTATAGCCCGCCTCCAGCAAGCCTTCGGTCAATGCCTCGGCATCAATACTGAAATCAGGTTTGTTCAAATCGGTCTTGATAGCGATCTCCTGAATAGATACGGAGGAAAAGTACAGACGGTTCTTCTCATTGGACAGGATATCAATAACCTTGCTGTTCAATCGCTCAGGCTCCCCCGCCACCCAAATCAAAACATGGGTGTCCAATAGATAATCCGCAAAAAGCAACTTTTTGATATCATCCTTTTTTGCCGGCATTCTTACTTCCCATAAAACAGGTCGGAAATATCGTCACTGTTCAGCTCGTTAAAATTATCGGGAGCCGAGATTTTCCCTTTCATAAAGCCAATCCTGGGTGTTTTTTCCGCTGCCGACAAAGGGACGATTTTAGCCATAGGCTTGCCGTTGCGAGCTATCACATAGGTTTCTCCCGTTTCTTGTACTTTGGAGATAATCCTGGAAAGATGGGTTTTTGCATCATAGAGATTTACTTTTTGCATCACTGCCCCCTTGGCGTTAACGGTAAGCCAGCGTCAAAAAAAGTTGGTCAACCATATTGAGTCTAATTGGTCTAATCTTGTTGGTCAAGACATGCAAACAACTAATGAGGCTTTCATCCCAAGGTATCATACCGTCGTGTAGAGATAGATATGGGTGTCATCCAACCGGCCATGGCCATCGAGACGCTCGTTGGAAAGAACGGCTTCGCGCTTGAAACCGCAACGCAGCGCCACGGCAGCGCTACGAATATTCTTTCCCGCGGTTCTGATTTCCAACCGGTTCGCTTTCAAAACGTCGAGGGCAAGGTTTCGCACCAAAATGCACGCTTGGGTCATCAATCCTTTGCCAAAAACGTCGGTTGCAAGCCAATAGCCTATTTCATAATAGGGGATTTGCGGATTACGAATAAAAAGACTGATACAACCCAAGAGTTTTTGGCTTTCGCGACTGATGATGAGGAATTTGTATTCGTTACTATCATTTGCAAAATCCTGTATCGCTGCCCGCATATTTCCCCGAACATCATCAAGGCTGTTTTCCCTGGATGCCCATAAAAGGAATTCATGGTGCAGTTCATTGAAATGACTTATCAAAATGAGCATTTCTTCAACTCTGCTCATCGTAGGCGCAATGAGTCCAATGGAGTCATTACAGAGAGATTCCACCGGAAAATCCGTGATTTTCATGATAATAGCCATCCTGTTTACCGACCTGTCAGCGCGAAATAGTCCATCCGAAGCCGCAATAAAAGTAAAAAAACGGTGAATGCACCGAGAAATGGAGAGACCCCATCCCCCGTTTCCGCTACGTTTCGTTCTTTGACGAAGTATTCCCTACTGAAAGCCGTAAAGTGGTTATCACTCGTTTACCAGAGGGAAGCATTATGATTGCCGTACTTTTCGAAGCGTATATTATGCCGGCCGGACAAGCGCGTTATCTGCAACTTGCGGCCGAACTCAAACCGCTGCTTGCGGATTTAGGCATTGCGAGCAAAAAGGATGGTTAACCAGAACGCCGGGCTTCAGGGAAGTCACCCTGACCCACAGCGGCGCACCGGCGTTCAGAAGATTGTTCAACGTTTAAACCCTTTTGCTTTCATGATCCGGCAAAATGCAAAAAAGCCACACCATGCCCCTCCAGATCTGTTTATCTTTGATTTAATATGATATATGAACTGTTTTGGTGCAACTTTGGGTAAACAACTCACCAAAATCAATCAGAGAAAAGGATAAGCTTATGTGTTTCTATAAAGCGACGTCGTTAAAAGAAGCTGAAAATATTCTCAAAACGGGCAAGGCAAAAAGTTGAATTCGCCTTCGCAATGACCAGCGATGAGTTTTTGAACTGACTTCGAACCTAACTGCCACCGGAGGTAAAATAACCAAAGAAAACGGTAACTTCATCTTCACCCTGAAAAATTCCCTTTCCTGCCAAAATCTTTAAAACCACCTATATAACATTTTAATACCACCGCATCAGCTTTCGGAGCGGTGTCAATAATCAACGAGCTAACGCCTGCAAGGGTGATGGAGATGCGTCATATGCCCCTTCTCCATCGCCACGGACAATCCTACAAATCAATAACCAAATTGCCGGTCAGGCTGCGGGAGCAGCAAAGGGTTATCTGCTGTTTATGGCCGGCCTTTTCCGTTTCTGACTGCACGGTGTCGCGATGGTCCGCTTTGCCCTCCAGCACCGGCGTCAGGCAGGCGCCGCAAATGCCCATTTCACAGGACAGGGGCACATCGACGCCATGCTCTTGCAGCACGGCGGCGATGGTTTTGTCTGGAGGAATGGTAAAAGACATCCCGCTGGATTTCAGCGTTACGGTAAAATCATGCTCTATCTGGGTGCAGGGTATATTACGCGCGGGGGGCTGGAATGATTCAGAGTGAATGTCTTCAGAACGCCAGCCGGCATCAAGCGCTCTGTTGCGGATATGCGACATAAACGCCTCGGGGCCGCACAAATACAGTTTTTTACCCGCAGCGGGCTGCGTCAGCCCTTCAGGCAACGTTGTCCGCGGCGATCTCCCCTCGCAACCCGACCCGACATGGCACCGGCCATAGGCAAAATGGCTGTCCAGCCTTTCCCGGAATATTACGTGGCTTCTCCGCTTCACATAATAATGCAGTTCAAAGGGTTGCTTAAAGCGCTCCAGTTCTTCCGCCATCGCCAGCAGAGGCGTCAAACCGATTCCGCCGGCGATAAGCAGATAGCTGTCAGCCTCTTCGAGGGGAAAGAGATTTCGCGGCGGTGAAATCTCCATCTGCTGGCCTAACCGCAGTTCATTATGCAGATAGCGCGAACCCCCGCGGGAATCCCGTTCATTTTTAACGCAGATGAGATAATGATCCGTTCCGCCCGGAGGCCCCGTCAGGGAATATTGCCTGATTAGCCCGTTGGCCAGATGGAGATCAATGTGAGCCCCCGCATCCCAAGCCGGCAGCGATTTCCCCGGCTCCGGGATAAGCCTGACGGCTATGCAATGTTCTCCCTGGCGCGAGAGCGCATCGACAAAAACGGCAAGTTTTTCCATTTCCGTTTCCTTTTAGATTTCAAACCAGGAAGAATTCGCCAAAACCGAGTTTTTTCAGTCCGCGCCGGTAGGCAATGGAGCTCCGGTCAGCGGGAATATGCGCCTCCAGCGCTAAATCGAGAGGAAGGCGTTCCGGCCGTTGCGTCTCCACCATCAGCCGATCCTCTTCGAAAACCTTATGGTTAAAGGCATGAACGTCCTCAACCGGTACATGAAGATCGAAGTTACGGGCGATGGGCGCGAACATGCGGGTCTTTCTGGCGGAAACGGGGGAGGCCGCGTTCATTATGACCAGCCGCGACTCGCCGGGAAAATGTATGGTCAGCGTGGCGGTGAACGGCAGATACATATCGAAACGGCGCAGCCATTTAAAGCCCCCGGGGCCGCGGTGCTCCGCACTGGCGGGATAATTTCCCACCGTACTCCAGTAATCAACGGAAAAACCGTACGGCGTTTCAGCGGGGGAATAGTCCGGTACTTCCTGGTTGTCGGGATCGGCGAAGGTTGCGGTATGGATCCAGGCAAAATGGGCGACGTCCAAAAAGCCTTCGACCTGGCGCCCGGCAAAACCCGCCACATCGAACGGGGGGCAGGTTATTTGCTGAAAACCGGCATCGTCCCAGTGGGGCATCGACGGCAGCGGAGCGTCAGTGTCTTGCGCCGGTGCCAGACAGGTCCAGATCAGCCCATAACGCTCCCGGGCAGGGAATGTCGTCAGGTTGAGCTTTGCCGGAATGGTTTGTCCCGGGCTGGAGGGAATCCGGTTGCAGCGGCCATTTTCACCGAACCGCAGCCCGTGATAGGGGCAAACAATGCCCTCCTCTTCCTGAAATCCCAGGGTCAACGGCACTCCGCGGTGCGGGCAGACGTCTCTGGCGACGACAATTTGCCCTTTCAGCCGGTAAATCACCAACTGTTCGTCCAGCAAGGTCGCCTTTTGCGGCGCGTTGCCCACATCGCACGCTCGCGCCACGGGATACCAATAGCCGGCCAGCCGCAGCCAGTCGTCAGGCTCGAAACTGCAGTGAGGAGGGGGCGCTATTTTATTCATCATCCGATTCCTCTCAGACTCACAAAAATTAATGGATAAGACATTGCTCTTGCATTTACATTGTGAATACACTTTGGTGTTGCAGTCCATAACAGAATTTTAACCTTTACTCTGCAAAAAACAGTACAGGAGCGACGCCAGTGGATCCTTTCTCCAGATTTGCCACCTATTTTGTGGAAGTCGCCCGCAGCGGCAGTTTGCGTAATGCATCTGAAAAACTTCACGTTTCCGCGTCGGCGATCAATCGGCAAATCCTGAACGCCGAGGAGGAAATGGGGGTATTGTTATTTGAACGGCTACACGCCGGTTTGCGGTTAACGTCCGCCGGAGAGCTGCTCTGCGATGATTTGCTCCGCTGGCGCCGCGAATACACACGCACCCGAGAACGTTTTGATGAGCTCCAGGGACTCAAGCGCGGCCATGTATCCCTAGCGCTGATCCAGGCCCTGAGCGAAGGCGTCATCGCCGGAAAGCTGGCGGAGATTGCGCTGGAATGTCCCTGGCTGACGCTGGATATCAGCGTGAATGACAGCCGTGACATCAGCCGGCGCGTATCGGATGCGGAAGTGGATTTCGCCATTATGCTGGACCCGGTGGAACATCATGGGCTGGAGGTGAAAACCTTTATTGAAATACCCATTGGTATCGTGATGTCGCCGGCCCACCCTCTCGCTTCCAGCCAAACGGTGTCTATCAGCCAGATGTCGGAATACCGCCATATTATGCCCGCAGCCCCACTGACCGTGCACGATCGGGTGCATCTCCACTACAAAAGGCACAGCATCACCCCCGACGCCGGGATCCTGTGCAATGATATCCGGATGATCAAATCGTTTATTCGCGAGTCGGCCGGTATCGGCATCTTGAGCAAACTGGATGTCATCACCGAGGTGGAAAGAGGCGAGCTGCTGTTCGTTCCCATCCAGGGCAGACCGATACGCCCTTTAACCCTGGCGCTTTGCGTCGCCCCTCGCCGCCAGCTGTCGCGCGCCGCGCAGATGATGATACAGAAGCTGGCGGTCACGCTGGATGAGATGGCGTGAACGAAGACAACCTTCCCTCAACGCCGCTGTTTTCTCTTCTATGGTTTACCCTTATGATAGGGCTTGGTTTGCTAAAGGATGTCCCATGATCTGGCTAATACTGGCGACACTGGCTGTCGTTTTTCTTATCGGCTTTCGCATTGTGAACTCCGATTCCCGCCGGGCGTCGCAGGCGTTGACCAAACGGCTGAACATCGAGCCGGTTTACGTGGAATCCATGATAAGCCAGATGGGGAAGACCCCCGGCGGCGAGTTCGTCAGCTATCTGCTGCATAATACCGAGGCCCATATCGGCAACGCGGCGGGCGTGCTGCTGATCTACCAGACCTTTATTATCGATGAGTCCGAAGAGAGCCTGCTGTTCTGGCACTCGGTGCTGGGTAAAGCGCGGCTGCCCGCGGAGCTGACCCATAAACACATACGTCTGGCGCTGTCGTTTTTACGGGAACTGGAGCCGGATGCCGATGAGCTCGCGGCTTATCGCCTGCGGTATAACGGACGATTTACCGCCATCGCCGATGCGGGCCCCGCCGCCAACGGCAATGTGTTCTATATGGACGGCGTTTCACCGAAACATTAAGCAGCGCCGCCGGCGTGGCTTCGTGCGCCCGGCCGCCCTCTCCTGCCGCCCTCTCGCCCTCTCGCCCTCTCATCCAGGCGGAACCTGCCGTTATTTATTACTCTCCTAGAAAATCGCGGCAGTATAAAAATAGCGACTTAAGCCAAATTGGAATATGCTTAAATTCATTACAGGTTGAAAAATAATATTGCCCAATTATGGGCGACTCTCTTTGAATATATATATGTATTCGATCAGAATACATAAATAGATTCGATCCGAACGATCGATTTTATCAATTATACATTATCGATGATGGGTCTTAAAGTATTTGCTTCGGTATACTTCTTGAATACATTTTGAATAGAATAATGGTAACGGAGCGAATATGTTTACACCCACCTTTACCGCCGTGATGGCGCGCATCTATGCCGGCCAGGAAGATGAATCTGTTGCAGCCCTGCTTCACGCCGCCGGAGACGGACGAAAATCCCACGATCCCTTGGCATTGCGGCTTAAACCAGGCGTTCGGGAATTTGTCGTTCGCCAATCAGCCGGTTTGGGTATATCGGCTTCCGGCCTGATCAATCTCATTCTGGAAGGGGTTATCCGTGAAATGCTGCTGCCGTTTGAAAATCAGGCCAGTCATGTTTACGAACGTTTCCAATTACTTATGGAAGCGCATGGTTTGGGCATCACCGAAGTGGCGACGCTGCTGGCGCCGTTCAACATTCGCCTGGGGGTGCTTGAAGACCGGGCGCGAACGCTGGATTATCTCAATGAAGAAACCCTGGATTGCATAGCCGGCTGGTTCAATATCGATGCCGACTGGCTGAAGGCAAAAACCGCCGCGCCGGTCAACCTCGCCCTGTCTGCCCATCGGTGGCGGGATAATCTGGACCATGCGGCCAAAAGCCTGCTATCCGCCGACAGCGGAGATATTAAAACGGATGTTTATTTCTTTCGTTCAAGCCAGCACTCGTTGCTCAATAACAATATCGATAACGATCATCATGTGGGACTGTATGTTCTGCGCCGTAAAAGCATTAACGGCGTAAGCATCAATACTGTGAGGCTTTTTGAACAGGCGCCGTGGAGTAGTGAGCAGGCCCGGTCGCAATACCGGATGTTGATGGGGTTTTGTGCCCTAGCCCAGACCGCCGGACGATTACATCTGAACACGGTGGCCTTGCGACCGGGGCAAATGATGGCGCTGCGCAGCGGCGTAACGCTGCCGGCTTTGATAGCCTTCCTGCCGCAAACCGTGGGCTCGTTGAACAGCTGGCGTCCGGAGGAGAATTTACCGCTGCGTTATCCGGATAATTACATGACGCCGGAATGGCGGGCCATCGCAAATAAGTACCTGCATGGGACAAATGTTTAAACCATGCGGAGATGACTTTTTTATTATTGATCATGATTAAGACCTACCTAAAAGAGACATTAATGATGCGCCGGCATCAGGGAATTCTTTTGCTTAAGATCTTGCCCCCTTTTGAAAAGGACAAAACACAATGGACCATAATTTACCCGAGACCGAAAGATACGGCATGGGCAACTTTATCTACCGAGCCCGTCGACCTTTCCATCCTGAGCGTTTATATCCTCTTCTTGAAGAAAATTTACCGGGCGTCATACGCTCCACCGGTTTTTTCTGGCTGGCTACGCGTCCCGGTTACACCGGTTTCTGGTCCCGCACCGGTGGCGTCAGCATTTATGGGCTGGCGGGACAGTGGTGGTCCGCCATACCCGCGACAATGTGTCCCACAATGCCCAAGCCCGGATTCCTCCACGCCAACATTGGCTTGAAGGAATTGGCGATGCCCGGCAGGAGCTGGTATTGATAGGCCGCGGCCTTGATGAAGCGGTGTTGAGAAAACGATTTGATGATTGTTTATTAACCGATGAGGAAATGGCGCTGGGAGCGAAAATCTGGCAATGGTATAGCGATCCGTTCCCGTCATGGTATTAAGCCGCTGATCAGAATCTGCGGCTTTGTTCACATATTCGATTTTTGATCTTGAACACTTGGATACAAGTGTCCAAGATATCCTTACATAAACAATACTGGTTGTTAACATAAATGCCATAAAGCGCTGTCCAGGCGCCTGAAAAAGGATAACTACCGGCCGGTAAGAATTCTTTATTCAATTTAACAGGGTAAAAACAATGAAAATCAGCAATATAAATGTCTCGGTTTACAGAACGCCGCCCAGCGTCGCCTGGGAAGACGCTACCAATAAAGTCCAGGGCATTGAATTCATCATCGTTGAGATTCAGACAGACAAAAATATTGAAGGAACCGGCTTTACCTATACGGTGGATATCGGAGGCACCGCCATTGCGTCGCTGATTGAAAATTACCTGGCGCCGCTGGTTATCGGCATGGACCCGCTGGATAACGAAAAAATCTGGCACACCCTGCAACGCCAATCAAGGCGCCTTGGTATCGGGGTTAATCTAATGGCAATCGCCGCCATTGATATAGCGATATGGGATATAAAAGGTAAAGTATTCAATCAGCCCTTATATAAGATTTTCGGCGGTATGCGTTCCGACATCCCGGCCTATATCAGCGAGATTAATCTCAGCAAGGATGACCCGCTGGAGAACTTTCTGGACAGGGTAGATGATTATATCGCCAGGGGTTATCAAACCATCAAATTCAAAATCGGCCGGGATGACCTGGAAGAAGATATCGAGCGAATTGTAAAGGCGAAGGAGAAATTGGGCGGCAGCGGAAAGCTGCTGGTCGACCTCAACCAGAAATGGTCCGGCAGCGACGCGCTGGTAAACTGTGCGCGGCTGGACGCCTTAGGACTTGGCTGGATTGAGGAACCGCTGCTGCATGATAATCTTGAGGGCTATGTCGATCTGAAGGCCGCCGTCAGGACGCCTTTGGCCCATGGCGAAAGCATGCATGCCCGATCGCAGTTTCTGGACTACCTGAAGGCCGGCGCCATCGATTTTGTCCAGGCGGACGTTGCGTTTGTCGGCGGCTTCACCGAATGGCTCAAAATAGCGCATTTATCCCAGGCTTTTGGTAAATTGGTCGCGCCGCATTTTATGATGGAGTTGTCCGTCCATATGCTGTGCGGCGTGCCGAACGGCTTCATGCTGGAAAACGTTATCGGCGGCTCTTTCCAGGAACTGGGCATAGCGGAAGGGTCCGTCACGATAGAAAATGGCATAGCCTATCCCAGTGAAAAACCAGGCCATGGCATCGTATTTGATAAAAAAGCGTTAATATCGATAAAGCTAAATCCCGATGATGTCAGAAATTCATTTAAAGGAGGCAGTAAATAACGGCGGTTTTTTACCGGAGACAGGTATGAATGCAAATACATCCAATGCTTTTGAACTCGACAGAAACACATTGGAAAACCAGATCTATAAAGAACTGAAAAACAGGATTGTTTCGGTGCAAATTCTGCCGGGACAGATGATTTCCGAGAACGAAATGGCCAATAAATTCAGCGTCAGCCGTACCCTATCAGGCAGGCTTTTTCCGCCTGTCGGTTGACGGATTGCTGGAAATTATGCCGCAGAGAGGCGCGCTGGTATCGTTTATCTCCAAACGAAAAGTCAGGGAGGCACAAAGGATCCGGGAAGTCCTGGAGCTTGAGGCTTTCACGGAAGCCGCGGGAAAATGGGATAAAACCGCCTTGGAAAGCATTACGCTGTTGGAAAAAGCAGAAATGCTGATAACAAAACAGGAAGAAGAGATAAAAAAGCTCGATTATTATGAATTCACCAAATTAGATGAAGAATTCCATGATTGCATCATTCAATTTTCCGGAAATCTCAGCCTTGCTTATATCGTTAAAGAAATGCGTTCCCATTTGAACCGGCTTCGCTATATCGAATTGCAGGAAGCACATCACGAAGCAACGGCCATTCTGCAACACCGTGCATTGCTGCTGGCCATCAAAAACAAGGATGATGACGGCGTGAGTAAAATTCTCATCGACCATCTTAAATTAGTGGAAAACTTCAGGGAGTTCATTTTCAAAAAGCGGGCTGAACTGTTTATTGATTAAAAAATAAATCAATACTCTCGCAACGCGCCAGCGTTCGGGAGCGGTTTTTCCAAAGACTCTCTTTATATATCGGCTTTTGCTGAGCCGCGGTGCTGTTTATGTTTTTTGCATGACATTATTTTTTATTTACCTACCCGTATTGGCGTATATCAAGATGGTATCGAATTCAGGAGAGACAGAATGAACGCTGAAAAAAGTTTTCTGCCGGAAAGTACTCTGGTCAAGCAAAGGTCGGGAATAAGGCGCGCGGTTATCGCATCCACCGTTGGTACCGTTATTGAATGGTTCGATTATGCCCTGTATGGCTCCGCGTCGGCCCTGGTTATCAATAAACTTTTTTTCCCCCAGCTTTCCAATTTGGCCGGCATTCTCGCCGCATTCGCCACCTTTGCCATCGGCTTTTTCGTTCGGCCTATCGGCGGGATGATCATTGCTCATATCGGCGACAAATTCGGCAGGAAACCGGCCTTATTGCTGACCATTATCCTGATGGGTATCGCCACCGTCGGCATGGGGCTGTTGCCCACCTATGCCCAGGTGGGCATATTGGCGCCCATACTATTGGTGCTTACCCGCGTATTGCAGGGTTTCGGCGCGGGTGCGGAATACGCCGGCGCCGTGACCCTGGTGGCGGAATATTCCCCCCCTGGCGAACAGGCCAAGCTCACCGCCATACTTCAATCCGCCTCGTTAGGCGGCATACTGCTCTCAACCATCGTATTTCTGGCGGTGGCGCAGTTGCCGGAAGACGTATTGCTGGCATGGGGATGGCGGATACCCTTTTTACTTTCCATCTTTTTATTTGTTATTGCCGTTTATATCCGTAAACATCTGGAAGAAACGCCTGAATACAATTTAGCCATGGCCAAGGCGGCGAAGAATAAGCGCGAAAAACAGATTCCCATTAAGGATCTGCTTAAAAACTCCCCTAAAGAAGTGATATTCGGTTTCCTGTCGATCACCGGACATAACGCCAATGCGTACCTGTTGGGAAGCTTTGTATTAAGCTATCTGACCAACACCGTAAAGATGCCCAAAAGCGACGGGCTGGTTGTGGTGATGATCTCTACTCTCGTTGGCGCGCTGATGACGCCGCTGGCCGGGAAAATCGCCGATAGAATCGGTTGCGCGCCGGTGTATGCCTTTGGCGCCGTGTTCACCGGCATCTACGTTTATCCGCTTTTAATGATCTTGCAACAGGGAAACCTGCTGTTCTCCATCCTGGCCATGTCCCTTGCCTATGGCGTGGGTTTTGCCACCCTGGCGGGGGCCCAGGGCGCGTTTTTGTCCAATCTCTTCCCGACCCGCTACCGGTATTCAGGCATCGCCATCACCCGCGAACTCAACGCTATGCTTATCGCCGGGCCCACCCCGTTTATCGCCACGGCGCTGGTGGCGGCGGCCGGCGGCAGCCCCTATTATGTGGCGGGGTATATGTCCCTGTGCTGCCTGGCGACCTTTGTCGCCATATATGCCCTAGTGCGCGTACAAAAAAGGGCGGTAAGCACTGAATACTGAATATTGAAAATCAACTCCGCCCGCGGCGCCGTAAACAGGGCGCCGCGTCAGATGCCGTCCGTCGCGGCACCCTTCACCAAGCCGAAGAGGTATAGGGGGAAAAGGTTCAGGCGTTGGCCACGCTCGGGCGCTGGTACATGCGCTCCTTCCAGGCCAAGAGCGCGGAATACTCTGCCGACACCGGGATGTCGGCATAATGCGCAAACAGCAATCCTCCCAATACGGTGGCGTCAGCCATGGAAAATGCCTCTCCGGCAATGAATGGCTGCTCTCGCAGTACCCTATCGAAATAGTGCAGACCGCCCTCCGCCTGTTCGCGATGCATCCGGCCCCATTGTGTCCGCCCCTCCCATTCCGGATGCTTATGGGCCTGCAAGATGGGACCCAGGCCGGGCGTGGCGTGGTGGAAATAGATGCCGATGGCATCGATAAGCTCAGACTCGGCGCGCTTTTGCATCATGTGGATCACCGCCTTTTCCCGCGCCGTCCTGCCGGTGAGGGTTGGATTCCCCGCCAGATTGTCCAGATACTCGGTAATGGCCGTACATTCAGAAATATACGTGCCGTCATCCAGTTCAAGCACCGGTACCGTACCCGTGGGATTAATGGCGAGAAACGCCGGCTGTTTATGCTCGGCGGCAATCAGGTCGATTTTGATAAACTCCACCTGTGACAGCAGATCTTTTTCGCCGAGAACAATGCGCACGCGCAGGGGATTGGGAAAGCCCGGGGTGTCGTAAATTTTCATAATGTTTATCCTGTAAAAAAGCGCGGGGCCGATGGTTGACACGACAGATTTCATGAATCTATCGGTAGATAGACAATAAGGCTTGCATTTCCAGCCGTCAACATTTATTAATCGTTGCAGGAATCAACGGGAGAGCACCGAAATGGGCAGTGCGGACACAAAGGAAAATATCATGGCGATTGCGCGCTTGATGGTGCAGGCCAACGGCTATACCGCCCTGAGCTTTCGCGACATCGCCGCCGCCGTGGGGGTCAAAAGTTCAAGCGTGCACTACCACTTCCCCACCAAGGGGTTCCTGGGAGCGGAACTTGCGCGCCGCTACACGCAGGAAATGAATGATTATCTTGAGCAGTCCCTCGCTGAAAGCCCGGACGCCGCAGCGTTTATGGACCGGTATACCAACGTGTTTCGCGCCGCCCTCGCCAATGACAATCGGATGTGCATGTGCGGGATCATGGCGGCGGAGCATGACGAGCTGCCGCCGGAAGTGCAACAAGAAGTCGCGTGTTTTTCCGAGGTTAATGTACTGTGGCTGAGCCGCGCCTTGGCGCTTTTTCGCAAGGAAGAGCCGGCGGCAAGGCTTCAGTCCCATGCGCTGGCTATCTACGCCGCGGTGGAAGGGGCTCAGCTTATCGCCCGCAGCCGCGGCGATATCGCCGTCTATGACCACACCATTGACGCGTACCGTTCCAACGGTCTGCTGCCTTGAGAAGCCGGCCGGCATAGAGATAACGGTATCATCTTGATGCAGGCAGAGAGCCCTCATCTCCAGGCCTAACATCCGGCAAACCATCGTGTCCGCCGAACGCCTGCTCCGGCGGCGATATCCAGCGATCTTCACGCGTCAGTTCATAGTGCGGGTTTTTCGGATAATGAATCCTGTTTTCCGCTTTCGACGCTTCCCCCACCACCAGTAAACGCACTTCATTGGCGCTATTATTGATAAAGGTGTGACAGATACCGGTCCCGGCGGGAAGTCCCACCGCATCCCCCGGCGAGAGTTGATGCAGATAGCCGTTGATCCAGGCATGGGGGGAGCCTTCCAGCACATAGATAAACTCCTCCTCCGCGCTCTCGGCATGAGGATAGCTGGTGCGGTGTCCGGGCAGCAGGCGTTCGTGATTAATGCCGATACGGGTCAGACCCAACGCACGGCCCAGCGGGGCTTCAATGCACATCGGTTCATCGCTGTCCTCATAGGATTTCGCGTCTTTAGCCTCTAGTTCGCTCCAGTGCTTGATAAATTCAGGGCGCATCAGTTTTCTCCTTTGCGCAAACGCCACGGATGTGACGGGAAGGTGGGTGAAATTTAGTCTGTCTGCTTTAAAAATAGTCGCATCGGTTAATGAACGCTATTCAGCGCTGCCTTCATCGCCATGCCTCCGGCTTATAATGTACTTGGTTCAAGAGCGTCAAAGAGACTGGGTGAGAGCAGTTCGGCCCGGGCCCGTCATTTTTTTGTAATAACCTGGTCATGGTCCTGTTGGTGGCCCGCCCGTAGTCTGGGAAACGTGCTCAACACCACTCATCCAACGTTATCCATTAAGGACTTGCCATGACCACCAAACGTACCGCCTTATCCCTGTTATGCTCCGCCCTGGTGTTAGGGGCGGGAACCGCATCCGCCCTGGCCGCGCCCATTAAAAATATCGTGCTGGTACACGGCGCTTTTGTTGACGGCGCCGGCTGGCAACCGGTCTATAACCTCCTCGTCAAAGACGGTTATCACGTCACCCTGGTGCAGGAACCGCTGACCTCGTTTAGCGATGACGTGGCGGCCACCAAGCGCATCCTCGACCAGCAGGACGGTCCGACGGTGCTGGTGGGCCATAGCTACGGCGGCGCCATCATCACTGAAGCCGGCAACGACTCCCATGTCTCCGCCCTGGTCTATATCGCCGCCCACGCGCTGGACAGTGGGGAAACGGAAGCAAGCAACGGCAAAAAGCTGCCGAACACGGCGCACCCGTTTGTCAAAACCCCGGATGGCTATTTATATATTGACCGCAAGAATTTCCCGGCGGATTTTGCCGCCGACCTGCCTCCCGCCGTAGCGCGTTTTGAAGCCGACTCGCAAATACTCACTTCCGCCTCGGTGTTTACCGCCAACATTCCCGACCCGGCGTGGAAAGTGAAGCCCAGCTGGTATATGGTGGCTCAGGCCGACAAAATCATCAGTCCGGATCTGGAACGCATGTATGCCAAACGGGCCCACAGCACCACGGTGGAAGTGAAAGGGGCCAGCCACTCGGTCTATCGCTCCCACCCGCGAGAGGTGGCCCGCCTGATTGAAAACGCGGCGCAGAATGCCCTAAGATAACCCTCCTTCCACCCGACAGGCGGCCGGCCATGCAAAGGATCCTGATTATTGAAGACGAGCCGAAAGCCGGCGAGTATATGCGCTCGGGCTTGACCGAGGCCGGCTACGTCGCCGACGTGGCTACTGACGGCATCACCGGGCTGCACCTGGCACGGGAGTTTCAGTTTGACCTGATTTTGCTGGACGTGATGCTGCCGGATATGGACGGCTGGCAGGTGATGGCCGCGCTGAAAAATCACGATGTCCCTACGCCGGTGCTGTTTCTGACCGCGCGCGGCACGCTGGAGGATCGGCTGAAAGGCCTGGCCTCCGGCGCGGAGGATTATCTGGTCAAGCCCTTTTCGTTTGCCGAACTGCTGGCGCGCATCCGTATCGTGCTGCGGCGCGGCGGGCGGGAACCCCAGCCCGATCTGCTGGAGCTGGCCGGCCTGCGAATGGACGTGCCGAAACGCCGCGTGGAGCGCGACGGCGTGCGTCTGGCGCTGACCAATAAGGAATTCAATCTGCTGCATCTCTTTTTAACCCACCGGGGTCAGGTACTCTCCCGCACGCTCATCGCCTCCAGGGTATGGGACATGAATTTCGACAGCGACACCAACGTGGTGGACGTGGCGGTGCGGCGCCTGCGGCAAAAAATCGATGAGCCATTTTCCCGCCGCCTGTTGCATACCGTCCACGGCGTGGGCTACCGCTGCGACGACGAAGCATGAGTCGCTTCTCGCTGACCGCCAGGCTGTCCATTATCCTGGCGGTACTGACGCTGACGGTCATGACCGCCGTGGGCTTTATCATGTACCGCACGCTGGAGCGGCAGCTTATGGTGCGCGACGACGGGGCGCTGGTGACCCGCGTTGAGCAGATCCGCGCCCTGCTGCACGATGAGGATGTACTGGATCTCATCCATAACAAACCGCAGCTGTTCGCCAATATGCTGGGCAATACCGAATCGCTGCTGGTGCTGCGCTTTCCCGGCCGCACGCCGCTTATCGAAGTGAACCCCGGCAACTCCCCGGTGCCGGATATCGCCGCCGTGCCCGCCGACGGCAAGCTGTCCCTTGCGGCGGTGCATCATCGGCTCCAGGGCGATACCCCCTTTATCTATACCGCTGCCCAGGCAAGGACCACCCGCCCGCCCTATCGGCTTGAAATCATCACCGGCCGCCTAATGATGGAGCGCACGCGTATGCTGGCATCCTATCGCAACCAGATTTTCGCCGTGGTGGCCGGCGCGTCGCTGCTGACCATGCTGCTGGCGGGGCTGGTGGCCCGCCGCGGGCTGCTGCCGCTCCATCGCCTTGCCGCCCAGACCGGGCGTATCGGCAGCAAAAACCTGTCCATACGCATCGATAGCGAAGATGCGCCCCGTGAACTCAAGGCCCTTATCGACGCCTTCAATTTGATGCTGGATCGGCTGGAACTGAGCTTTACGCAGTTAAGCCAGGTATCGGCGGATATGGCCCACGACCTGCGCACCCCCATCGCCACCCTGATGGGCCAGACGGAAGTGGCCCTCAGCCGCCCGCGCCCGGAGGAGCACTATGCCCGGCTGCTGGGCTCCAATTTCGAGGAACTGGGCCGCCTGTCGAAAATGATCGAGAATATGTTGTTCCTGGCCCGCGCCGAACAGGCCGGCCATGCCATCGGCCGCGTCTGGCTGGATATCGGTGACGAGTTCGCCACCCTTAACGACTATTTCGAGGGGCCGGCGCAGGAGCGGGACCTGGGGCTGGCGTTCAGCGGCGCAGGGCGGATCTATGCCGACCCCCAACTGCTGCGCCGGGCGCTGGCCAATCTGCTGGCCAACGCCATACAGTATGCCGATGCGGGTTCCACGGTGACCATCAGCGCGGAACACCAGGCCGGCCATACCACCCTGAGCGTCAGCAACCTGGGTGCGGATATCGGGGAAGAACATTTAGCACGCCTGTTCGAACGTTTCTATCGCGCCGACGCTTCCCGCACGACCGCCAACCAGGCCAGCGGTCTGGGGCTTGCCATTGTGCGCGGTATCATGACACTGCATCAGGGCGGCTGGCGGGCCACCAGCGCGGCGGGACAAACCTGTTTTCAGTTGACCTTTCCCCACGGCGAACGGCGGCACGATGACGATGGCCGGGAGAATGGCGCGGAGGCTCCCGCCCCCATTGAGCGGCCATAGCGGGCGGGTTCAATCCCTCAGCTGATTTGCGGCGATAACGGACGCGACGGCGCCGTCGGACCGCCGCTGTTCCAGCAAGCGGCGAAGATATGCGTCATCCGGCAGCATAAAATAAGAAAAAAACGCTGAAAAGACATTTTTCAATCTCTATCGACCGCTATTCCCGGAGCCGTTTTAGCAATAAATTAAGTATAATAATTCAACAGACTGGATAGCAAGATCTTAAAAAAACCGCTGCATAAAGACATGCCGTAATGCATTTCATGAGGCCATTTCATGCTAACAAAACGTCCGCTCTATACCCACTACACTGGTTCGTTGTTGATCGATAATCCGCTCCTTAATAAAGGTTCAGCGTTCAGCCAGGAAGAAAGGCTGGAATTGAATCTCACCGGCCTGCTGCCTCAACAGGTTGAAACCATTCGGGAGCAAACCGATCGCGCCTATACGCAATTCAAGGATTTCAAGCGAGATATCTCCAAACACATATATCTGCGAAATATTCAGGATACCAACGAAACCCTGTTCTATAACCTGCTTACCGAGCATCTTGAAGAGATGCTTCCCATCATCTATACGCCGGTGGTGGGTGAAGCGTGCGAGCAATTTTCCGATATTTATCGCCGGGCAAGAGGTTTATTTATCTCTTACCCCGATCGCGATCACATCGAAGATATGCTGCAGAATTTCTCCAAAAACGATATTAAGGTCATTGTCGTGACCGATGGGGAACGGATCCTCGGCCTTGGCGATCAGGGCATCGGCGGGATGGGAATCCCTATCGGCAAGCTCTCGCTGTATACCGCCTGCGGCGGCATCAATCCCGCCCATACGCTGCCCATTATGCTGGATGTCGGTACCAATAATGCGCTGCGCCTGGATGACCCTTTATATATGGGCTGGCGCCATCCCCGCATTACCAGCGAAGATTACCGGAATTTCTTGGATATGTTCGTCCAGGCGGTCAAAGCGCGCTGGCCTGATGTATTGCTTCAGTTCGAAGACTTCGCCCAGAAAAACGCCATGCCGCTGCTGCTACGCTACCGCGATCAGCTTTGCTGTTTTAACGACGACATCCAGGGAACGGCGGCGGTGACGCTGGGGTGTTTGATTGCCGCCAGCCATGCCGCGGGAACGAATTTACGCGATCAGCGTGTGGCTTTTTTAGGCGCCGGCTCGGCCGGTTGCGGTATCGCGGAAAAAATTATCGCGCAAATGGTGGATGAGGGCGCTGATGAAGAAGAAGCGCGCGGCCAGGTATTTATGGTGGACCGCTTCGGTTTATTGACCGATGAGATGCCGAACCTGCTCGACTTCCAGCAGCGGCTGGTGACGAAACGCGACAAGATAAACCATTGGACGGTGGATCCGCACAAAATATCGCTGTACGACGTGGTGCGCAACGCAAAGCCCACGGTGCTTATCGGCGTATCGGGCCAGCCCGGCCTGTTCACCGAGCAGATCGTGCGCGAAATGAACCGGCATTGTGAGCACCCGATTATCATGCCCCTGTCGAACCCCACTTCACGGGCGGAAGCGCTGCCGCAGGATATCATCGACTGGACGTCGGGAACCGCCCTGCTCGCTACCGGCAGCCCCTTTGCACCGGTATTCTATCATGACCGGACGTATGATATTCCGCAGTGCAACAACGCCTATATCTTTCCGGGGCTGGGTTTAGGGATTCTGGCCGCCAAAGCCAAACGCGTGACCGACGCCATGCTGCTGGCGGCCAGCCAGGCCCTGGCCGCGCACTCGCCGCTGGCCTCCACCGGCCAAGGTTCTCTGCTGCCCGCCATCGCCGATATCCGTCAGGTCTCGCAGGCGATTGCCATTGAGGTGGCCAAAGTCGCCCAGCGAGACGGCGTGGCGCCGATAATCTCTGATGAAGACCTGGCGCAGGCGATAAAAAACGAATTTTGGCAGGCCGACTACCGGCCTTACAAACGCTCGGCACTGTAAGGCGGCATCACCGGCGCCGCGGGTGCCGGCGGTAAAGTTTGATAACATGGCGTCCGGTCGGGCCCGATTATGCCGGCCAGAGGGCCATCGCCATCTCCGCTACGGCATCAAGGGCCTCGAAGCCGGCGCCGTCGCGGGCCTGTATCGACAGTCCCTGCTGAATGCCGACATACATCCTTGCCAGCGCGGCCGTATCAATGCCGGCGGGCAGTTCGCCCATTCGCACCCCCTGCTCCAGGCGGCCGGCCAGCTTATCGATGCCCTTTTGGCGCAGCCGCATAACGATTTCCCCCAATCGGGGGTTGCCTTCACTGGCGACGGTGGACAGCGTTACCATGCAGCCTAGGGGAGCATCATCGCGCGTCAGAACTTTCGCGGAGCATTTGAGCCACTGCCGTACCCCTTCGCGTACGCTGGGGGCGGTATCCAGCGGCGACCATAACTGCGGCGCAATGCTTTGCTCGTAATAGGCGACGGCCTCCAGATAAAGATCCTCTTTATTGCCGAAGGCGGCATACAGGCTGGGCGAATTTATTCCCATCGCCTGATAAAGATCCGCCATCGACGTGGCGGTGTAGCCTTTTTGCCAAAACAGCGCCATCGCCGCGGCCAATGCGTGCCGGCGATCAAAACTTCTCGGACGTCCTCTTACAACCATCGACCCGCTCTCATTAATTTTGTGCCAATCGATATAATAATCCTGTTGACCCTGGGAGACAATTACGTTTACTGTAATTGTGTATCGATCAACACATAAATAGGAAACAAGATGAACTCTCTAAAAGATAAGCGTGCGCTGGTAACCGGCGCCAGCCGCGGATTGGGCAAGGCCATGGCGTTGTCTCTGGCGCGGGCGGGCGCCGATGTGGCGATAACCTATGAAAAGTCCGCGGATAAAGCCCGACAGGTGGTGGAAGAGATCGAAGCGATGGGCCGCAAAGCGGTAGCCATCCAGGCCGACAGCGCATCCCCCGCGGCGGTGCGCGGCGCGGTAACTCAAACCGTGGCCGCGCTGGGGGGCCTGGATATTCTGGTGAATAACGCCGGTATCGCGCGCGGCGGTATGCTGGAGGAGTTGTCGCAGGAGGATATCGACGCAATGATTAACGTCAATATCCGCGGCCTGGTGATTGCGACTCAAGCTGCCCTGCCTCATCTGGGCGCCGGCGGCCGCATCATCAATATCGGCAGTTGCCTGGCGGAACGCGTTCCCATGGCGGGCATCAGCGTTTATGCCATGACCAAATCGGCGCTGCTGGCGTTAACGCGCGGACTGGCGCGGGAATTGGGTCCCAAAGGTATTACCGTTAATCTGGTGCACCCCGGTCCTACCGACAGCGACATGAATCCGGCCGACGGCGAAGGCGCCGAAGCACAACGCCAGTTTATCGCCCTGGGCCGGTATGGCAAACCCGACGACGTGGCGGCCGCGGTGACCTTCCTGGCCGGCCCGGCGGCACAGCATATCACCGGTACCGGCATTAACGTCGACGGCGGCGTCAACGCCTGATAGGGTCGGGGAACGGCGGCGCGCCAGGCGCGTTCCGGCGTTTCCGCGTTACAGCGTTACGGCGTTATGACCTTGCTGCGACGCCGTTTGCCCGGTCCGGCTCATGGGCGAAATGATGTCCGCCCTTGATATCAGTTAAAAGTTACCGTCTCAATCCAGTTCGGCCCTTTACCCACCGGATAGTGTCCGATGGCGGTAAGATTTCCGGTGGATTTATCGATACCATAGACGCTCATTTGCGTGGAAAGCTGTCCCACCGCCAGCAGATAACGCCCGGAGGAGTCAATGGCGAATCCCCGCGGCTGTTTCTCGGTAGGCCAGGTGCCGGTGCGCGTGAGCTTGCCGCTGGCATGGTCCACCTGAAACTGCGCCAGGGTGCTGGAGGTGCGCTCCGAGGCAAACAGGTAGCGTCCGTCGGGAGTGAGATGCACATCGGCGCCCCAAGGTTTGGCGCCGTTGAAATCCGCCGGCACGATGGGCACGGTTTGCACCGGTTTAACGGTATCGTGTTGCCGGTTCAAGGCCAGTACATGCAGTTTCCCGTCGAGTTCGTCAATCAGGTAGACAAACCGATGGTCGGGGGAGAACACAAAATGCCGGGGGCCGGATTTTTCCGGCAGCTTGAACGCCGGGGACTTGTCCTGCGTCAAACGGCCGTTTTTCGCATCAAATTTCAGCCGCAGCCAGGCATCGGATCCGAGAACCGAGGCAAATACATAGCGATTATCCGGTGCGTTTCTTATGGCATGGGCCATGGGACCGGTGGGTATGACTTGCTGTACGTTCCCCACCAGGCCATCCGCTCCGATAGGGTTCACCGCCAAAAGATTGCCGCCATAGGATGCGGAAAACAGGTAGCGCCCGGTGGCATCCGTGGAGATATACGCCATGCTCTCCGCCAGCGGTGAGGCTTTGACCTGCGTCAGGTGCCCGTCGGCGGGATCGATGCTGAAGCTCAGCACCTGATAGGGCTTGGAGCGCAGCGCGGCGTAGAGATGGTGTTTATCCGGCGATACCGCCATGGGCATCACGGTTCCCCCCGCCGGCTGAGTGGCCGCTTTTGTCAGTAAACCGCTGTTTTCATCGAGCCGATAGACCGAAATATCGCCGCTGTCGGCATTGGATATATAGGCGAATGTCGCCGCCCGCGCCGTACCGCCCAAGGCCGCTAAAACAATCAGGCCGATACGGCCGTAAAGAGATAAAGCGTTTCGCATTTTTTGGTCTTCCCCGACGGTGAGCGTTATAAGGCGAATAGAAAGACATGCCGGAATCCGTGCATTCAAATCCATTGATAATCATAAAAAAGCGTGAAATGACGTTTAAGCACACATCAGGCAGCAGTATAAGAAACGGCAATGGCGGCGGCAGCGGTCAAAAGCACAGAATTATATTCACTGCCCGCGGTATTTTTGGGCGGGTGTATAGACCGGTGCGAATTGAATCACAAAAAAATCATGTGGCGGCTTACCGCCCGGATTTGGGCGGGTTAAATGCGGAGTTTGCTATGACCTGCGATGTTTCAGAAAGTAGCGAATGGTTCTGGGAAGCAGCCAGACCACCACCACCACCGCCAGCAGGAAAAAGGCGTATTTCAGGTGATGATGGACTTTTGCCAGCCACGGCGCGACCATCTGGCCCCCCAGATAACCCAGGGTGACGAAAATAAGCGCCCACAGCACGGCGCCGATGACATTAAAAATAATGAACTTGACGGGCGAGAGCCGGCTGGCGCCGATCATCATCGGCCCCACCAGGCGAAAGCCATACATAAACCGAACAGCCATCACAAAAAATAACGGATGGCGCAGAATCATTTTATTGGCGCGCCGGATATTGGGCTGGGCTTTCTTGAAACGCCTTAATAATTTGGCGCCGTACCGGCGACCGAGAAAATAGAGCAGCATATCCCCGGTAGTGCCGCCGAGGGCGGCCACCGCCACGACATAGCCGTAGTTCAGCAGGCCATCGTGGGCCAGCAGGCCACCGAGCAGCGTGACCGTTTCTCCCTCGGCCAGGCAGCCGACGAATAGCGCCCAGTAACCATAGAGCATGATGAAATGAGTGAAATGCAAGGTATTCAGTTTCCTGTAAATCCGCGACTGCCAGCCGGCGTTTCCGCCGGAAGAGAGATGCTATTACAACATGTACCCGACATACTTCAGCACGGGCTAAAACATGGTAATTAGCCCTGTTTTAGCGTTAGTATAACCCTATATCCTTTGCACTGGGCTAAGAACAGGTTCCCTATGGCATACATTCCGAAAAATTACGCGCGGCTCGAGACCGACTACCGTGAAAAGGCGCTGAAGCTTTTTCCCTGGGTCTGCGGACGCTGTTCCCGAGAGTTTGTCTATTCCAATCTGCGGGAGCTCACCGTGCATCACATCGATCACGATCACAGCAACAATCCGGCGGACGGGAGTAATTGGGAACTGTTATGTCTCTATTGCCATGACCATGAGCATTCGAAATACACCGAGGCGGATCAGTACGGCTCCACGGTGGTGGCGGGAGAGGATGCGCAAAAGGATATAGGGGTGGCCACCCATAACCCTTTTGCTGATTTGAAAGTGATGCTGAACAAGAAAAACCGCTAGCTACTTGTCTTCAAACCAGTCGCTGTTTTGCTGGGCGATAGGCGTGATGGTATAGATAAGCTCCTGCAAATGCTCGCGGATGGCCCGTTCCGCCGCATCGGGATCCTGATCCCTGATGGCGTTGAATATCTGATAATGCTGGGTTATCAGGCTCTGCGGCGGCGAGACCTCGCCGAGGCTGAGAAAACGCACCCGGTCCATGGTGGCCTTGATGGATTCGATGATATCCCAGGCCAGGGCGCAATCGGCTATTTCCGTCAGCAGCTGATGGAAATCGTCGTCCAGGTTGAAAAATTCCCCTATCTGCCGGTTCTGCGCCGCCAGCTCCTGGCGATGCAGGTTATGCTCCAGCAGCATAACCTGTTCGTCCGTGCGTTCCGACGCGGCGCGGCGCACGATGCTGCACTCCAGCGCCTGGCGGATGAAACGGGCGTCCGCCACCCGCTTCGCCGAGATTCGCATGACAAAGGTGCCGCGCTGCGGCAGGATTTGCACCAGGCCGGCTTCCGCCAACTTGATAAAGGCTTCCCGCACGGGTTGGCGGGATACTTCAAAACGGGTCGCCGTCTCTTTTTCAGACAACAGCTTGCCGGGAGGAATAACGCACTCGACGATATCCTTGCGCAGCAGCCGGTAAATTTGCTGATTAACCGGCTCGTTATTATTAAATGAAAATAATGTATCCATGCGAGTGCATTTTTCCCCTGCTAAACCCGATATCGTTACCGTATATTATACCAAATCCATCGGGCCGATTTGCTAGAATTGGAAATAATCCCGAGCATTGTTATAACAAACATTTTCCGTAAGTCGTTTGAGCAATTTCATATCGTTGGGAATTTCTCCCTGGGTAACCCAAAGGCCGACCAAATTGCAAAAAATCCGCCGGAAATAATCGTGGCGGGGATAAGAAACAAAGCTCCGTGAATCCGTCAGCATGCCGACGAAATTCATCAGCAACCCCTGATCCGCCAAGGTGGTCAATTGCCTGACCATGCCCCGGCGGGTATCATTAAACCACCAGCCGGATCCAAATTGCATGGGAGATTTCACCGCCCCGGGCCGCTGGAAATTAGCCAGTGCTGAGGCAACCACGTCGTTTTGCGCCGGATCCAGATTATAAAGAATGGTTTTCGGCAAACTTTCCCGCTGATCCATGGCATCCAGCAGAGCGTTAAGCTGCTGTGCTATATCCGACTGCGAACAAAGTGAATCACATCCTATATTGGCCCCCAGCTCGTTAAAGCGACGGGTATTATTATTACGCAGCGCGCCGAAATGAATTTGCATGGCCCAGCGGCGCCGGGCATAAGCCCCGGCCAAAGCCAGCAGTACCGCGGATTGAAAGCGTATTTTCTCGTCCGGCGCCAAGGTCAGGCCCCGGCATTTTTTCGCCAGCAGTGCGTCCAGGGTCTTTTCATCGGCAGGCAGATAGTTCACCTCCGTCAGCCCGTGATCCGCCAGGCGGCCGCCGTGCTGATGGAAATACTCCACCCGGTTTTCCAGCGCGGCGGCGAAATCGCCGAACCGGGTAATCTTTTTACCGGTCAGTTGTGCCATCACCGAAACGAAGTGGATAAAGGCTTCTCCTTCGGCATCCAGGGCAGCATCGGGCCGGAAGGTGGGCAGGACTTTGCAGGGGAACGCCTCATCGGCCCGAATGGCGTCATGGTATTCCAGCGTATCCGTGGGTGAATCCGTGGTGCAGATTACCGCGACGTTGGATTGGGTAATAAGGCCCTTGGGAGAAAATTCCGGACGTTGCAATAACCGATTGCACTGGTCCCATATACGCCGCCAATTATCGCCATTCAGGGTTTCGGTAATGCCGAAATAAAACTTCAGTTCCAGATGCGTCCAATGATAAAGCGGGTTGCCGATACAGGAATCCAATGTCTCCGCCCAGGCCTGGAATTTCTCCACCGCCGGCGCGCTGCCGGTTATTTTCCCTTCTGGTACGCCATTGGCCCGCATGGCCCGCCATTTGTAATGATCTCCCTCCAGCCATAAATCCGTAATGGTATCGAAAGGTTTATTTTCGGCAATCGCCCGCGGATCCAGATGGCAGTGATAGTCGATAATAGGCTGGTGGGCGGCGAACTGATGGTAGATCTCCCGCGCGGCCTCGTTGGTTAACATGAAATCTTTACCAATGAATTCCATAACGCCTTCTCATGAAAGGAGTGAAGTAGCTGTCTGATAGGAGCGACCCGACAAATAGGCCTTCGCCGTATTGTCGGGTCATTGGTGGCGCACGGGCGGATTAAATGTCCGCAACCTTGCTTACCGCCTGTTTTGCGCCATGGTTTTTCAAGAGCGCATAGGCATCGCAAATGCTTTTGACGAAGAGATCGTTGGCCGGCAGCTCGTCGCCGAACACGCTGGATAAGGAGAGCAGCGCCTTGACCCGTTCATTTCCGTCGGCGGAAGACTTCACCAACCGGGCCAGCTTGTCCTTCAAGGGATCGCTGATATCGATGGCGTTGCCCTGATCGTCCACGCCGCCTACATAACGCATCCACCCCGCGACGCCCAGCGCCAGCAGCGGAAACGGCGTACCGCGTTCCAGGTGAACGCGGATGGAATCCAGCATACGCTGCGGCAGCTTCAGGGTGCCGTCCATGGCGATTTGCCAGGTGCGGTGCTTCAGCCCGGTATTACGATAGCGGGCCAGCAGCGACTCGGCGTACGCGTTTAAATCAACCCCTTCGGTATGCAGGGTCGGCGCCTGCTCGTTAAGCATCAGCTGACGCGCGGCGCGAGCATAATGCTCATCTTCCATGCACTCATCGATGTATTGATAACCCGCCAGATAACCTAAATAGGCCAGGAAGGAGTGGCTGCCGTTGAGCATCCGGAGCTTCATTTCTTCATAGGGCAGCACGTCGGCCACCAGCTCCGCGCCGGCTTTTTCCCATTCCGGCCGGCCGGCGACAAAATTATCCTCGATAACCCATTGCCTGAAGGGTTCGCAGGCGATCCCCGCCGCATCCGTCATGCCGCCCAGCAGATCGGTAATTTTTCCCTGACTGGCAGGGGTCATGGCCGGCACGATCCGGTCCACCATGGTACAAGGGAAACTGACATGCTGTTCAATCCACGCCGCTAGCTCGGCATCGCCGGCTTTTGCCAGCGCCAGCACGACATTGCGGGTCACATGGCCGTTATTGGGCATATTGTCGCAGGACATCACGGAAAACGGCGGCAATCCCTTTTCCCGGCGAATGCGCAGCGCTTCGATAATCACCCCCGGCGCCGATTGCGGCTGCCGCGGATGGCTGATGTCATGCTGTATCAGCGGGTTTTCTTTGTCGATGGAGGCGGTGGAGGGCAGATAGCAGTAGCCTTTTTCGGTCACGGTCAATGAAACGATGGCGATTTCCGGCTGCGCCATGGCTTCCAGTACCCGATCGATGCCGTCCACGGCGCCGTGCAGCGCCTGGCGTACCACGCCCACCACCCGGCCGTTCCAATGATCGCCATTCATTTCGCAGACGGAATACAGCAAATCCTGCTGTTTGATCGCCGCTACCTGCTGCTCACCGCCGATAAGATTAACCTCGCAGTAACCCCAATCGCTGCCGTGCCCGGATGCCAGCAAATCGGCGAATACCGCCTGATGGGCCCGGTGAAAGGCGCCGAATCCCAGGTGAAGGATACGGATTTTCAGCTTGTCGCGATCGTAGGACGGCGTGGTGACCCGGCCGGCCAGATGTTTTAACGTATTGGTTGTCAGTTGCACTTTTTTATCCTGCATAGTCAGGTTAATTACCCATTTCACAGAGAACCGTCATCGATATCACGGACGCCCATTCATGTCTACTACCATACAAGTATCGATGCTAGTATTTTTTGAGGCAAGTCACAGTTTTCGCTAAACCAGCGATATTTACCGAGGTGAGAATATCATGCGCGGCATGACCGGCGCACCCGGCGAGATGTCAGATGAAAGTATATACCCTAAATAATTCGAGTTGCAGGAAGGTGGCGACGCACCAGCAACACGGGTATAGCCTACCGCGGCCGATAACTAGCGATTAGCTGATTGGCGGGATTTCGGGGGGTATTTGAGCGCGGAAATAGTCCGATGCCAAGGCTGCCGCCGGCACCGGTGTGCGGTAATTACCGGATATTCAAGACATCGGTGGCACAGTGCATATAGCCGTTCAACGCACTGTTCCATAACGTTATGTCCCCTGCGCCGGCATTCTCCCGGCCGGTCAGAACATAGGCGGGCGCATAGATCGGCTTGCCGATATCCTGAACCTGACGGCACAGTGCGGCCAATTGCTGTTTATTGCTAAAGCGCGCATTGATCGCCCGCCAAAAGGCCTGCCGCTGATCGTTATTAATGGATTTCAACGCTTCTCCCAGCATCGAGGAGTGCGCCTGCCTGGCCTGGTCCGTATCAACACGCAGTGCGTCGAAATAGGAATAAGTCCCCGCCAGGGCAAAGAGCAGCGCCCCATCATTCAGGTTATTGGCTTTAATGCAACTTACCATGCCCTGATACAGCACCGGCGGCGTCAGGGTATTGTTCAAGGAGGCGTGCGGCAGGCACCCCGGATTGGCGACCTGGGTTAAATACTTGCCGCCGGGGTTGTCCTTTTTAGTGGACTTCATGGGCGAGGAAGTACAACCGGTCAGGATCATCACCACCGCTATTGTCGCCAGGGCGCGGGAGTTCATTGCTTGCCCTCCTGTTTGATCTGTGCCTGAATCATATTCATTCGTCTTTCCATGCCTCCCACCAATCTTGTGGTTTATTGGCCACCATATTCATGGTGAAAAAGTCTAACGATAATATTCTGCATACTTCGGCATTATCCGGTACTTCAGCCCCCCCTTCCGTGGCCGGTATCCCGGCTTTGGCTTTTTGTATTGCGGCCTGAACGCGCTCTTCGATGCTGGTCGGCTTTGACGCATTTACCGCCGAATTTCGTGGTTGATTTCCCACCGGTTGAATCGATATCGACATCAGTTGTCTTCCTCTTTGTCCAGATTATCTCCGGACGAAAATTGTAAAAAAATCTCATTAAGTCTTTCCAGCGCCGCTTCGCTAAGGGTCCGGCACTGCTCCGGCAAGGTATCCGCCGAAAAGAGGCGCTGCATCCCCGCGGCCATGAATGCATCGGCGTCGAATTCAGCCAATTGATCGCCGTATTTCATCACAAACCGTCTGTCGTCGTGGTAGGTCAGGGTGAATTTACCCGGCCACACCGACTCCACCTTGTGCTTAAAAGCGGCATGGGATTTACGGGCCGCCTCCGGTAGCAACAGATCCAGAACGGCAGGGGACGCCGTATCGGGTAATGCCGCCAGCCACTCGTCAACCAGTTCCAGAAGCATGCCCGGATGGTTCAACGCGGATGACAACAGCTGCCGCGCGTGTCCGTTGATACGCTTTTGCAAATCCGCGGCCAGTTGCCGCTCCTGCGCCAGAAAGCCGGCAACGATCGCCGCCGACGCCAGGATACCTTCCTGATAACCCTCGCTGACGGCCTGGGCACGGATAGCCTGGGCTTCCTCTTGGGCCTGTTTCACCAACCTGGCGGCCTGGCGGCGGGCATCACTTAATAAATCCAGGCATTGGCGCTGACGCTTGAGCTGCGCGCGGGTAATCAAAACGCCGCCTGAACTCGGCGGCATCCGGCGTATCGGGATCTCTCTTGGCATGTTGAAAGGCAAGCTTAATCAATAACGGATTGGGCGATATCTGCCGCGAAGCATCATCGTCCCGATCCATATGGGGTGGAAACAACAGGGAAATACGCTGCCGGAGAGCCTCCGGCAACCGCTGCCCGCAGGCGGCGAGTTCGTCTTTTCCCCAGGCTATCAAGGTAAGCGGTTCCCATGGAAATAACGTCAAGGGGGCGGCTGAATCAACGATATCCAATTGGGCAAAGCGACGTACCCAGGCCGGCAGGGACATTATCCGGCCTTGGCGCGTCAGCGCCGCCCGGTGGCGCTGGCAGGCTATCAACAGCGCGACCTGGGGCAAATCATCCCATTGGTGGATGAAATGCTCGGCGAGGCCGGTTTCCGGTAACGCCGGACGCTCGGTGGACCAGCCATGGGCCCGGATAATCATATCGTTGATAATCGAGCGCTGAGGGATACCGTCAAATCCTCTTTTAAGGGTCAAACGCTGCGGATGCATCCAGGACAGCGGGTTGAAGAGTATCGTATCAAGCGGCGTTATTTTCATCAGCGGCGATCCGGTGCGGTTGCAATGCCTTTAACTTGCGCCAATAAACCAGTCCCGCGGCCAGGGCGATCAATAACAGTAATCCTCCCGCGATGGTTAACAGACCGTTGGATGCTCCGCTTTTGCCCGCCCGGTTATCCACGGGCGGCTGATGCTGAATCGCGGTCTGTTTGGACATCACCACGGAAATATTGTCATAGTCCACTTGATTGAAACTATTTTTCAAAAAGCGTTTGATATCGCTTATCAGCAGCGAAGGATCGGCGTCGCTTTGATAGCTGACCAGCGCCGAGAGGTGCACCGGGGCCGGGGCCCGGCCTGTCTCGCCGGAGTCGATATCGTAGCTCACGTGCACCCGGCCGGACAGTACGCCGTCCAGAGTCTGCAAGGATTGCTCCAGCCGCTGTTCGATGGCCGAATAAAGGCGGGCTTTTTCGGCCCGCGGCGACGAGACCAGCGAATCGCTGGGAAAGAGCTGTGCGATTTCCATACGCGGCCGCGACGGCAGATCATGGATCTTAAGCAGGTCCACCGCCGCGGGGATATCCGCCTTATGAACGCTGATGCTATAGCCGCTTTTTCCTTTATCGGACTTGGCGGTGTCGATATTATTCCGTTGCAGGGCGGCGATAACCTCATTGGCCTGCTGCTGATCCAGCCCCTTGAGCAGAGGTTCGTCTTTGCAGGCCGCCAGAGTGAATACCAGCAGTGGAACAAGCAATAATGATTTTTTCTTCATGATGACCGAAGCAGCGTTTCCGCCGTGCCGACAATTTTACGCGCCGCGGTACCGATAAAAGCCACGGTATTGCTGTATATCAGCATCGACTTTTGAATCGAACCCAGGACCGCGGGGTCGGCAAGATTCTCAGCCTTCATCATCCGGGTGATATCCTGCTTTTCCTCGTGAATATCGGCGGTGGTTTTCGCCATAGTCTCTTTTATAATATCGTTAATGGAAGTCGCTTCCCCGGTTGCCGGATTAATATCCACCGCCCGATGGTGATTGACTTCAGTAATGCTGCTAATAGGCATACTCTGTCCTTACTATACATAAATACTATATATAAATCGCAATGAATACCCCTGGACGATGCGAAGGGCATCCCATGTCCAAGGGATATCGAGCACTTATATACTCGTCATACTTCAAGTTGCAGCTGCGTTGACTTTCCTCGCTCACCCCAATCATTTACTTGAGTAAGCTCCTGGGGATTCGCTGCGTCGTCGCCTTACTGCAACCTGAATTATTTAGGGTATAATCAGGCGCTAAAATTTCGATAGTATTAATGAATCTAGATCGGCCACTTTCTTGATCGCCGTTGCGCTCAAGCTCTGCACCACGGTATATTCATTGAGCGTGGCCTGATACTCCGCCAGAGACATGGGACTAGACGCATCCTCTATGGCTTTATCATATGCGGCTTGCACAGCTTTGTTCGCAGCATCTACCTTAGGCGCCAATCCTTCATAAATCGCGGTAATTGAACCCATAATTTTCTCCAGTAACAGGTTATCAAGGTTTAGGAAAATACCAATGACCGGGCGTCATTTTGATGTAGCCATGTTGCCCGTATTTAAATGATTTGCCTTTCAGCCAATCGTCTTCCAGCTCGACGGCAAATTGCACGTAATGCCCATTCCAGCGGCGTTCGTATCCTTCAACAAAAGCACGGATCCTTTGACGTTCGCCATCGTTTAATGCCCCGGTAATAACAAATGTCACGCTATCGGCATTATCTATCCGGGTATAGGGCACGGCGAGTTTTTTAACGCCCTCCTCCGCGGCCGTTGCTACCGCCTGGTCATCCATGTTTTCCAATTGGATATCCTGAGCGTAGGGCAATTGCTCCATCAATTCTTTGTGCAATAGGGTTATTCCCGCGTCGTCCAGCGAATTTCTTTGCAGGCTTATCAATAGTAACGGCCGCATGGGCTGCTCAAGATTGAAGTTATGCAGCTTGATAAAGGGGTAATTCATCTCCAGCCAGCGCCCAATGCGCTGCGCCTCTTCACGGTAACTGGCGATAGCGACCGTTTGCGACGCTTTGATACGCACCAGGGACTGGCGTCCCCAGGATGCATCCCGGTCATTGGCCGTCAGCACGTGCATCGTGCCGTCACGCCCGGGCAGTATCCGGTATTTTTCCGGTTCGTCGCTCAGCTGATTGGCCAGCGCCGTGATTTCCCGCTGCTGGACATCCCATTTGCCCAGAAGTAATACCAGCATAAAGGCGGTAGCCGCCGCGCAGGCCAAGGCGGCGATAGCCCACCGGTTGCGATTTTTATTGCGTAAGGGAACGGGCTCCGGCGCCTTATCAGCCTGGAAATTCAGGATGTCGTCCGACCAGGTTTCATTCCCTTTCCGTATGGCCAGCATCAGGCTCCCAACCGGATATGCCCGGTTGGTTTCCAGCGCGGCTTCCCGCGCCTCGCTATCATCAAGAATGCGTAAAACGGCCGTTTCGCCGGTAGCCGGCGCGGTGATAATCTCGAAATTGACGCTTTCGCCTTCCACCAGCAGCAGTACGCTGTCCTGAGGAAAGGAGGGTAACGCGCAGGCGTCCAGCTCTTCTCCGCCCGCCGCGATAAACAGCGTTTTACCGGAAGAGAGATTATATTCGCACCCTTTCAACAGCCCATTCAGCAATCGAACAACTATAACGTCATGGGGTCGGCCAATCTATCTTGTTCAGTATGCATGTTAAAATTTTATCGGTATTCCATGAGATCATGATGAAATGGAGTATAAGCCGTTCCCTATATCACTTCATGATGACAATCTGATAAAGTATCCTCAATAATAATGATGCCAATAATTCTTTTTCGTATTGCACTGTTCGGCATCAAAACCTGTCCGACGCTTTGTCTATTATAGCGCCGGCGATCGCGGCATATATTGGAGAACCCTGTAGGTTACGCATGCTTGACCGTCAACGATTCGTGTAAGATATAGCATGACTATCCTACTTCAAGAATTTTAACAGCAGTGACTTCAACATCAGCATAATCACTTCTTTATTTGATGATGAATCGTCTTTTGCGGCCTTTCACCCAGGGTATAACCCAATTACCGCACATTGTCGATAGGCGGAAATAATATGCAGCGGATGATAACCTTACCGTCCCGTACGGTCTGCAGGAAATCCGGCTGCATAGATCTATTTCTCGGTAATATGTCTCCTGACGATATGATAAAGATCCTCCACTGTTTCCATTTTCAGCACCTCTTTTTCCGAAATATTAATATTAAATGTTTCCGAAATACCGATTTCAATTTCGACGAGATCTAAAGAATCAACGTACAGCTCATTTACCAGATGAAGGTGATTTAAGATCTCGTGTTGCTGTCGGCCCAATTTATCGGCCAGCAAGGCATGCAAGCGCTCTCTGATCGGCTCATCACAATGGGTCTGCGGAGTGTTGGTCATGGTATGTTAGCCTCGTGCGTTATCCAGTTGCGTATAGGCCTGCCGCCCTAAGGGCGGTGGGCCGGATTTCAGCTTTTGCCGTCTTCTTTGATGTCGTTGGCCCCGGGTTTATAAGCGGCCAGGCGTTTTGACATATAATTCGTTTTGTCATTTGCCAGCGTTGGCACAACCTCTGGCGTTCCGTCCATCGGCACGAAATGTTTTACGCCCGATGTTCCGTGCGTACGGTTGGACCGCCGAAGTCCCGCCGCGGAAAGCATCACCCGATTATCTGCCACCGCCGGCTGAGAAACCGGCGGCTCGGTTGTCGATGCGACCGAGGGTTTGCTTGGCGGCACTGCTTTCGTTTCAGCAGTCGGGATAGCCGGCGTATCAGCGGACTGCGGGGCCTGCATATCCTGGGCCATCATTTGAGCGACAACAGCCCGCGACAGCTGCTGTGTTCTGGCCCGAGTCTCGGCGCCGCCGTCTGCCTGCAGTTTAATTGCCTCCACAGGCGGCGACAGATAATCCACGCCGGTTTGTTTCAGATGACGCTTTGCGACTGTCAAATCTTCCCTTTTCATATTTGACGGCGCGAAATGCTTCACTTTCGGTTCGACGCGCGGCAATTGTGATAGCTGTCTGCCCTGGTTGGTGAGCACGACCGGCTGCGGGCCTTTCAGCACTGTGGAACTTGTCTGCTGACCGGTTCGCAAAGCATCTTCGTCGTTACTGTCCCGTTGATCCCGGTCCGATGGCGGCACATTTCGTACCTGGGCTCGGGAAACCGGCGACCCGGTTATGTCGGCGAAGCGTTTATTGTCCGCCATGGTACGGCTGATGCCATAAAGCGGCAACTCCTGCGCCTTTGACAGCGGTGCGGCATATTGTGGCGCCTGGGCTGTCAGCGGCTGCGAATGGATAACGGTGGATGACAGCGCTTCATTACGGCGTGTCGCAATGGTTTCCGATTGCGCCGTGTTCAAGGGTATCTCCACCGCCTGGGTACTTACCGTCGCTTTTTGCTCCTGTGGAAGAATCGCCTCGAGGGACGTCTGTGTTCCCCAAAGAACCGGCGGCGAAATATGTTTCGCAACCTGAGAACGCGGCACAACGATACTGATGGTCTCTAGCCGGCCGAACATTTTCGCTATGCGGTTTTGTATATCCTGCTCTACCACCTCAGCAAACATCGGCTGTGGCCCCACGTCAATCTCATACTTATCCTGGGTAGGAAGCCGGAATCGATCCGTATTGGTCGCGGCATCCACCCGTTCGGTATGGGATTTCTTACTGTCCGACTTTTCCTTGCCCCGGTAGGTGATATCGACAGGACTATAAGTGAAACGCGTGCTGAAATCGTATATGTTTATATTGTACTGGCCTGGATTTGGCGGCCCGTTAGTTTTTTCCTGATTGTCGCCCGAATGCACGGTGGCGGGATTAATCTCATGCTCATCCGTCCCAGTCGTCAATGGTTTAGGCTTGGGCTGCTGCTCCAGAGTGGCTGTTTCCGAGGAAAGCTTCTCTTTGATCCGGTCTGCGCTCATTTGCCCTAACAAATTCGGCAGCGTCAACACCATATCGATAATACGGCAGATCTTTTCAATCTCATCGGTTTGATGTGCCTGCATGCCATCATGCACATTTCCCCAGGTCATTTTGGCCCAGTCATCAAGGAGGTCATCGATTTTTTCCGATTGTTCCGGCGTGAGCAAAATGCCCGGTTTTTGTTCAATATAGGCTTTGATAAAGGGTCCGACGCATTGGGCACGCAACATATTGCCAGCGGCAAAAGCACCTTTGCCTGAGATAGTCGCTAAACCCATCAATAATTTATTTTCAAGATTTTTGACTTTGACATGACCGGCCTTCTTTCCCAGCTGATAACTGCCAAAAACAGACTTTCGACCCAATCCATCCGCAACCATCATTTCGGTCAGTTTCGTCATGGCGTCATTAATGCCATTCATTGCATCGCTTGATGGACCCAACGTGCGGGCCGTGTGATAAATAGTGGCGATATGGTTTAAGTGGTGAATGGCTATTGAATTTTCACCAGTGGCAAACAACAACTCAAGTTTATCTTTATTTTTACCGGCGGCCTCAAAAAGTGAAAGTAGTTTATCCCGTTCAAAATTTTCCTTACAATCGTTGAGACCAAGCGGTGTTTGCGGATGCTTGCTTTTCGCCGCAGCGGATGCAATGGACTCGGTATCGTCCGCCGCGTTTGCCGTGGCGCCATCGTGATTATCACCGTCATCCGAACTGGTTAAACGGGCAATATTTTTTGTACGGGTTGAACGTGTTTGGCCCGAAACGTCCTTGCCTACGTCGCCACGAGAGACGCGACGGGCATCTGACTTTGCCATCGGCACCGATGATGACGCGGCCCGTGCTGTCACGTTGCCGATACCCTTCATGTGGCTTGCCAACGGCGATGGATCTAAAATATCGCCGATTTTACGTAAAGCTGCGCCTATGGCGTTTGTTGTCGCGCTAATAGCGGTCATAGTCTTTTCACCTATGCTACATGGAGGCAAGAATTTGTTTCAGCGCTTCGGCGCCGGAGGTTATCGTCGAGCTCAAAATCTTGTTTGCCGTATCGAACATCCCGTTGGCATTGCCGTATTTGGTGGTTAACGTTTGCAACGTCGTCTGGAATTTACTCGATTGGGCATCAAAGCCGCTTTTCCACGACTGGTACTGAAAGGTCGTCATGGAACCGGACATCTCTTTAAGATTATCGCGGATGGTGATCAAAGGAGAGAGGTCGATTGTTACCACAAAACCGCTGCCGGAGCTTTTGACGCAACCGGCGGGCAAACCCAGTTCAGAGGCCCACTTTTTCGCCTCGGTTTCGCTCACCGTGCCGGAGGCGGGGAAAAGCACGGCCTTGTCCCCGGAATAAGAGTTAATCAATGCTTCGATTTTCTTTAGCGCTTCCGGTTTGAATTCCATGGTCTGAGTGCCTTTATCATCCGTTTTAAAGGTGATTAGGGCGGTCAATCCACTCATAAAATCGCTAAAAGCGCTGTAAAAGGCGGTATAACGCTCCACCACCGTTTCATACACGTCCAGGTAGCCCGCTTTGACGATTCCAATGCCATCCACCGCATCCTGCCAAAGCTCCCGGTAGCTTTTAAACCTTTCCTCATCCAGGCCGGCAAACACAGCCGAGGCGCCGTCATCAAGGCTCTTGGCAAAGATATCAGAACCGACCGCGCCCTGCTCAAGGGCTTTGACCCCATTCAGCTTATCCATGGCCGACTTGAAATCAACCTGCCATCCCGGATCGGTTTGCGCCGACGCCAAAGAGGAGACGTTTTGCTCTTGATCGGGGGTTTCACCCCGCAGGCCGCCGTCGATGGCATTATCGAGCCGCTGTTTGCTCGCTTGGAATTGACTTTCCAACTTCGCCGTGTTGTCTTTTATATTCTTGTCATTTCTGCTCAACGTTTCACGGCAATTTTCCAGATCGGCAAGGGCCTGGGACGTTAAGGATTCCACCTCATTGACCAGCGCCGAATGGTTATTCGTGCTGATTTCTGCGGTAGACGTTTCGTCAAGAGAGTGCGCTTCAACGGCGTTTGTACGCTGGCTTGACGTCTTATCCACATTTTTGTCAAAAAAAAGGGGGTTTGATTGATTTGTTATTGATGAGAGATTTTCATAAGGCATGGTGTTAACGCTCCATATTGCGCGCCGCCGCGTCTTGGCCGGCGGCGCTTGTTATGATCAAACCGATTTACCCGCTATCATGCCGGCGGTGTCCAAATGGGCCCGTAGGATATCCGCGAGTTTTTGCGCAATGGTTTGCAGCAGGCTCTCGAAATCACGGGAATTGGCGCTGCTGGTTTCCCCCAGACCGTCGGCGGCATGTCCCACCTGCTGCAGAATATGCTGCTGCGCATTCTCACTGGCCTGAATAGCCTGGGTTTGGCCGGCGGCGATGCCCGTGATGGGGTGGTTCATCTGTGAAATGAACGTACCTTTGTTTTTGATACCCTCTGCCTTAGCCTGCTTATCCTTAAGATCGCGTTCAAGGTCGCCGATATTTTTCTTCTCGTTGTTAAATCTGGCGCCATCTTGGATATGCGACCCATATTCATTATTAGATGTTTCATGGCTCCGCTGTTGGGAAACGCTTGCGCCGTCGGCGGTTTTGAAACGTGGCGACTCGGTATCCATTGCCGAGCCAGGGGTCTGACTGCCACCCTTTGCGAAATTCAGCTGGTCGTTGTTCAGAGCATGCTGCTTTGCGAGAATAGTCTTGCTATCATTTTGTAATAGGCTTCGTTCCTGGTTAATGCCTTTTCTTTGCATCGCGTAACCCCCGCCGGAAATGGCGGTGCCGAATGCCGCCTGGCCGATAGCGCCATTGAGTGCTGTTTGTCCACTCGCTATAATGGCTTTTGCGGCGCCCTCGGTCATATCCCCTTTCAGGATCGCCATATCCCCTTTATTAATATTTTCCGCCGTTTTATTTGCCTGCAGCGCCTTTAAAATTTCGGCAAATAGGGCGGCAATATTACTGGACGTTAATTTACTGATATCAAATTCCTTTTTGACCTCCTTTTGTTCCGTGCCGTCGGCGGCACGTTGCTCCAAAACCTGCAGGAAATCCGGTCGTTCCAGCATTTTTTCCACCTCGGCATGCAGTTCTTTGACCGGCATGCGCCCGGCGCTATCGGGATGTCTTAACGTGACGGCGGCACCGGTACCTAATAAAGAGTCAAGCATTTTGTCGGTGACGATACCGGCAAAAGATTGGCTGGATGATATCGGTTTCCCGTTGGCCTCGGCATTGCTGGTTTGAGCATTTGCGGTGAGAGCTTCCTGGTTCAGCACACTAGAGGCTATGCCTTGCGAAGATATTGCGGACATGATAATTTCCTTTTTAAGCTATTGAATTTCTGAGTATGGATTTCTGGGTTTGGCCAGTATTGGTTTGCGCGTCTGACAACATCGCCATAAGCCGTTGCTGATCCTGTTGCGAATCGGCGAACTTCTCGATTAATTGTTCAATCAGTTGCCTGATTTGCGCCATCACCGCGCTGGACAGGGTGAAGCTTGCCTCAATGTCAGCGGCATTTTTTTCAGCGACCCCCCTGGCCACGCCGATGCCCGCTTGTGTCATTTCCGAACCCAGTGCGGTAGCGGCACTGACATTGTTAAGACGATTGGTGTAGAGCTGAAGGGCCTCTTTATCCGACGCCTTATTGAACCAGTCAAGCATCCGTTTCACACCGCTTCTCACCGCGCTGTTCACCGTGGTGGCGGCATTCTTCAACACCGCAGGCAGGATATCCTTGATTGCTTCCTTCGCCATATTGGCAAAGGCCGTGGAGGCCACTTTTCCGGCCGCGGCTTTGCCCACAATCATGACGGCGATGACCAGAGCCGCGGCCACCAGCGTTCCGACAATGCCGCCGATCATGTTGGCGGTGGCGGCGTCCATCCCCAGCCTTTCGAGCATTTTGGCAATGCCTTTGCTCAGGGCATCCACCAGGGGTTTGATGATATTGTCCATGATCGGGCTGAGTGCTTTTTCCATAAAAGAAACGCCGGTGACCGCTTTACTGATTTCATCACCCACCATCAAAGCGATACCGACGGCAGCGATGGCCAGGCTGGCGCCTCCGGAAAATATCGCCCCGACGACGCTTATCAGCGTGATAAGGCCGCCAAGGATCCTGCCGACGCAGCCCAATGCCGTATTCAAGGTCTCGGCTTTTTTCATCTCTTCGGCGTGTTTGTCACCCTGGATTTTCAACGATCGCTGTTCGCTTTCCTGGATGTTGAGAAATAATTCCTGATCGTTTGCCAGCGCTTTTTCATTGTTTTCACCCATCAGCTTCATCAGGGTACTGATAAGGAATAACATGCGGGCCATGGTGCTGAGGCTTTGTTCCGCCAATTCCTTCATCATCGGGGACGGCATATTCGCCACTCCCTGCATTTTCCGGAACAGATCGTCCAGTAATAAAGAACTTTCCCGTGCGGCCTGATAGGACTCACCGGCTTTTACCTGCGCCTGGGCGACATCCCTTGCGGCGTCGGACAATTCCCGCTCGGCCGATTCGAACCGGCTTAGTGCGGCGGTATATTCCGGGTCCTCGGGAGAAAGCAGGTCCAATCGATTTTTGGCCTGATCATAATTTTCCTGTTTTTCCGCCAGCGAGTTTTGTGCGGTTTGCAATGATGCGCTATCAGCTTCCGCGGCACTGAGCGCGGCCGCGCTGCTGTCCACAGCCTGCTGGAATTGCTGCGCCAAAGCCTCGTTAGCCTGTTTTAACGCCTCGCTATTGGCCTGTATTATCTGCAACCGATCGGCCAACTGCACCAGGGAGTGATTCCCCAGCAGCATCATGGCGTTTCCGGCCAACAGTGTGAACACGGCGCTGCCGCTGAGTTTTGCATCCGCGCCCACCGGTTTCGCCGGTTCTCTTAACTCAGGCGCGCCGCTTTCAGCCAAAGAACGTGAGGAAGATTGTGAAGCGCCATCGTTCAGGACGGCCAACATGGCCAGCGCAGCCTTCTGCGATTCGTAAAAAAGCGACAGCGCTTTTTCCTGGGTAATATGTGTCTTATTGAATAAAGCCGTATTTACGGCCTCATTACCCCTAGCAGATTCCGTAGAAATAGGAACTTGACTGCTGTCCAGGGCTTTGGCGATGTCGGTCATGTAAGCTCCTTATGTTCAGCAACTGAATCTTTTTCTTCAACATTCTTATTTAGTTGCTCCAAATAAGCGTTGGCTCTAATACGAAATGCTTCTTCTCGTGAATGTTCCGCCACTAATTCGAAGCATTGTTTTGCTTTATTGGCCTTTTGCATCAGCAGCTGGCATTGTCCGCTGAAAAACACCGGCCGATAATCATCTTGTGCAAGAGAAAAGCCACGGCATAAATGTCCGCCGCTTTTGGAATTGCTTTTGCAATTGATATACCGCCGCTAACCCCATGTAATAATCAGGATTGTAAAATCGTAAATACACAGAAAGCGGAAAAAGTAGCGGCTTCGTCCAACTGGCCTTTATTGTAAAATCATAGGCGTGTGCATAAAGCCCTCCATCATTTCATCCGGCAACTCATGCACATCCTTTAACGTTACGCCGCTTTTAACCGCATTCCACAGCATAGACGCGATTTGCTCATCGCTGACATTATCATTTACATTCATAAAAACTCCTGAAAATGTCACCATCGATAATAATGGTGACTTGATTGAACCACGAACAAAATGGCAATACTTTCAACTATCGCTTACTCAAAAGAAGCCATCGAATACTTTTTATTCATTGAAGTGTGATGCGCGTCTTATTATTGAAACCATACATCCGAAAAAATTGATAAATAATTTTTCAATTAAATCACTGACCTTCTTCATTCCGCCAAGCATTTTCTACTTCATGAAGCCAGCTTAATAAACGCATGACTTTATCGAGTTGTTCTAATTTGATAAAAGTATGTAAACGATGAGTTTTATAAATCTTTCTGGCCAGCTGTATATCACGCACCACGGGCACGCCGACCTCTTCGGCATAGCGTCTGACCGCTAATGCCCGCTGGTTGCATTCGAACACTGAAATAAAGGGCGCCGGCACAACATCCATGTTGAAATAAATACCAATTGCAATATGCGTCGGGTTGGCGATGATAAGCTTTGAGCTCCTGATATCCGATTTGGTCTGCTCTGACAATAGCTCCATATGCAGCTGGCGTCGCCGTGATTTGATCTCCGGGTTTCCGTCTTGCTCTTTCATTTCACGTTTAACTTCCTGTTTATCCATTTTCAATTCTTTTAAATGCAGAAAATAATCCGCCAAGGCATCCAGAATCGAAACGAGTATAAGACAGGCCAGGCAGGTTAACACCAGCGATAAAAACAGATCGCGCCAGATAAAAACGATGCTTGCGCCGGTACCGTGGACCTGAGAAAACAGAAGGTGTTTATTGTTATGCCAGGTGATAACAATTGCGAGGGCAAAGCTGGCAAAGTATAAAAGCGCCTTTACCGCATCCTTGATGGTCCGCATGCTGAATATTTTCTTGATGCCCTTAGTGGGATTCAACGCGTTAAAATTCAGCTTCAGCGCCTTGGTGGCAAGGACAAAGCCGGTTTGAATCAGCGTCGGCAGCGCCGAGGTAGCCAGGCATATCAGCAAAATAGGAATAATCAGCTTTAGCGCCAGAATAATTATCGCGGTGCTGTACGCTTTTAAATTCAATTCAAAATTGACGGCTATCAGATTACGATACAGTCCCATCAGCTCTGACAACGAGCTCACGGAGGTCAGCCAAAGAACACCGCACAGCAGCATGCAGGCCACCAGAAGATCGCGGGATTTAAAGGTTTGACCTTTTTGCGCTGCGTCCTTTAAGCGTTTTGAGGTCGGTTTTTCTGTTTTGTTCGACATCGGGTTTCCTGCGGCTGGACATTATCCGGGGATGATCAGTTTATGGTTGATGCTAATACATCTTTTAACAGCCAAATATTCAAACGGTCGCCCTGGGGCCATAACGCTCTGAATGCATCGGGCAAAACCGGTGAAAAGTAGAGTATGAGAATAAAGAATGCAATTAAGCTTTTAATGGTTAATGAGATTGAAAAAGCATTCATTTGCGGCGCAAAACGCGACAGCAGCCCCAGCAGCATTTCCGATAGCAATAGCGCGGCCAAAACCGGGCTGGCCAGTATCATCATCTTTGTCACCAGATAGGATAACAGGCCCATTACCGGCGCTAACGGCGGCGAGCAGGCTAGAAAGGGATCGCATAACTGATAGCTGCGTTTAAAACCTTCCATCATCAGCATCAATCCACCGCCGAACAGGAACAGCGCGCCGGCAAAAAGATTGAATAGATTGGCCAGCTCCGAGGTATCGACCCCGGTCATGGGATCTAGGGTGCTGCTGATGGTGGCGCCGCGCTGGTTGTCGATAACACTGCCGATGGCATGCATGACCCAGAACGGCAAAGCGAACACGATGCCCAGGATCAGGCCGATAAAGGCTTCCTGGGCAAGAATTTTCATATAATCAGCGACATGCTCGAGAGGCAGGGCGTTGATGGGATGAGGCCATAACGACAGGCCAATCAGCATGATTACCGGCATACGGATGGTGGCGCTGACAACGCTGCTGCTTAGAAAGGGCAGCAAAAAAAACGCCGGCGTGATTCTTACTGAACCCAGCACCATGGCGGCCAACCCATGCTGTATGTCGAAAATCGAAGAGATATTCATTAATAGGGTCGGCTCAAGGCCATTCTGATGACTTCCCGGCCAAAACCCAGCAGCGTTTCACCGTACCAGCCGGATAAAAGAAAAAGGCATAACGTTACGCATAATAATTTTATGCCGAAAGGCAACGTTTGCTCTTGTAATTGCATTACGGTTTGAAACAAGCCCACCAGCAGGCCTACCAAAGTAGCCACCAGTATGGGTCCGGCGGATAAAATAAGCACAAGATAAAGCGCTTTATTACCTGCAAATACAATATCATTCATTATTACACCAAATTCACTTAATTAGGTAGCCAGATCGATGTACTGTAAAATAAGGCCCTTGGAGAGCAGCGTCCAACCATCAAGCACCACAAATAATATCAGTTTAATAGGAACCGATATGGTTATGGGGCTCATCATCATCATGCCCAAGGCGAGCAGAATGCTTGAAATTAATAAATCCACCACCACAAACGGCAAATAGAGATAAAAACCTATCTTGAAGGCGTTTTTTATTTCACTTAGGGCATAAGCCGGCAGCAGGGCCAGCATCGAGGGAGAGGAAAGCGTATCCTCAATATCGTTATCCTCATTTTTTTGTGATTGCGCTTTTTCAAAAAAACGGGCCAGATCGGGGTCGGTGTATTTTTGCAAATAGTCCTTATAGCCATCCAGACCGTTTTCCATAAAGTTCATCACGGATTCCGAGTTGGCCATATCCACGCCTTGATCGTGAAACGACTGATAGGCGTCGCGGGCCACGGGCGCCATAACGAATAACGCCAGCAGCAGCGCCACCCCGTTGAGCGTCATATTAGACGGCACCTGCTGCAAACCCAGCGCATTGCGCACCATGACAAAAACGATGGAGAATTTGATATAACAGGTGCCGGACGCAATCAGGAACGGCAATAACGACAAGAACGATAATGTGCCGATAAGACCTATATCAGTGTTCATTGGCAGGGTCCTGGTGTAACGACATTATCTCAACCCCAAGCCTGTCCTCCAGTTGCACCAGTTCACCCATCGCTAACACATGGCCGTTGGCCCGGATTTCTATATTCTTTTCACCGGACGGATCGATTTCCAATACCTGACCTTTAAACAGCTGCTGCAGCTCACCGATAGGCAGATAACGCCGCTGCAGGATAAACTCCACCTTCAACGGTACCGCCGCCAATACGCCGGAAACCGGTTCTGTTGCCGGGGACGTCATGGCATCCCCCTCCGGCAGGTTGCCAAGCTGATGGTTCTCTTTCATCATAATCATCTCTTCTTTTTGCCAATAAGTGCCGATTGTCATCCCCTGGCAGCGCACCTGGTGTTCCGCCTTGTTGATAAGCAAAACATCGCCAACGGACAGTTGTTTCGCCAGGGCCCCGGGTAAACGGCTTGAGCCGATAATCCACTCCACCGCCAACGGCATCCCGGACAGGCTCGCGCCGGTGGATCGAGGTTGCATTACCAGGCTGGCGGCGATGTCGGTTATCCACAGCGTACATTCCCGGGCGGATACGCGGGGTAAGGGTTTTGAATATTCGCCACCCAACTGGATAAAACCTTCGGCCCGCAGTGCGCGGTACGTCAGGGCGCTGTGGGCAAAGGTCAACGGGCGCGATCGGAGATTGAACAACGCCATGATTTTTTCGTCGTCGCAGGCGGCGCCGGCGAGAGTCGCCAGCTCAGGAAATTCATGGCACAGCCACTCCCTGGGATCCATGAACGCCCGCCAGACGCCGCCATCGGCGCTGACCAGCATACGAAGGCCGACAGGTGCCGGCGTCTCCAGGGAGACCGTGATATCCTGCGCCCGCCAGCCCGCCAATACGCATTGCCAGAAGATCTGCGCCCGGGGCAGAGACCGCAGTTGCCGATAGCTCACTGATCCTCTCCCGCATCCTGGTCGTGCTGCTGTCGCCGCTGCTGTTCACGCTCGGAAGCGGGTTGTACCAGATAACCCCGCGCCTCGCTTTGGTTCGCCAGCAGATTTTCCTCGACGGTTCTATTGGACGGGGCCAGTATCGTCGAACCCTGGAATGCAATCTTTACCTGATTGACTTCCGTGGCTCCTGTGCCGAGCGCCTTACCGTTATTAAATGTATAGAGCAGCGTGCCGCCGCGATCGCCGTCGTGGCTTTTAGTTTCGGGCGCGAATTGAGCGGTATTATGCCGTTCATTCAACAGCGGCTCGGGCGTTTTTAACTGCGCCGGCGCCGATTCTCCCGCCGGGCGCGCGTTCACCGGAACACCGGCGGACATAAGGCCGTTAAAGGAATTATCGTCTCCCTCGCCGGCTCCGACAGACCGGGTATCGGGCAGGTCGGCAAGCCTGGGTTCGGCGGCATTAGCCGCCGCGGGCAACAAAACGTCCCCCGACGGGACGGCGTCTTTGGCCGCCGGCGGCAACGATGTTTCCCCCGCGGCGGCGGCTTTTAACCGGCGGCGGCCTTCCATATCTGCCAACGCGCCCCGGATATCCTGTCCCGCGCCATGACGGTTTTCAAGCCGGGATGCGATTCTATTTCCCCCCATGGCCGCAGGCTCCGGCAATGGCATGACGCCCGGTGCCAGGGCACCTGCTTCGCCGTCAAGGCCGGGCTGCTTCTTTTTCCTGCCGGCGCGATCCTTCCGAGACAGCTCTTGTCCGGGCGATGCCTGTGCGGCGGAGTCCGGCGGCGGGTTGGCCTGGGATGGATACGCTCCATTGCCGGCAACGATCTGTTTAATATCAACAGCGGTTTGCCGGTCGCTGAACGAATCGGCGTAAACATGTGCTGAGGTCGTTAAGATTTCCACGTAATGATCTCCTGCATTTCATTTTCTTCCTGGCGTAACCGGACGACTCTGCGCTGCTGTCGCTGCCGGTCGGCCCAACGCTGATATTTTTCCTGCTGCCGATGCCAGTGCTGCCGGCGGGCCTGCATCTCGCGCATCTGCTGACCGAGCTCCTCCATCTCCTGATGAAGCTTTTTTTCCTGGAGCTGCATATCATGAAATTTCCGGCGCAAGACTGCCAGGCGGCGCTGGCGCAAAAATAGCTGCGCCCGATCCAGCTGGCCTTGCGGCCGCTCCAGTTCGATTAATTGCCGCACCCCCTCGTTATGCCGCCGCAGCGCGGTAATCTCATCGATAAAACCCTGCCGGCGCCGTTCGTCGCTGGCCAACTGCAGTTCACAGCGCTGCCGGCTGACATCACAACGGCCGATCAGGGTTTTTATCTTATGAAATAACGTCATACATCCCCTGCAGCGTCGCCGTGAAATCGGTGGCCTCGGCGGTGGATTGACAAAGAAAATCCCGCAATGCCTGGCGTTTGTTGATAGCGCGGTCGTTTTCGGGATTTTCGCCGGGTTTGTATTCGCCGAGATCGAGAAAAATTTGCAGCTCCTCAAGCTTGGCCAGCAGTTTGCGGATCCCCCCACCATAAGCTGCTGGTTATTGTCCGTCACCTGGCCGGAAACCCGGCTGATGCTGCGCAGCACGTCGATGGCCGGGTAATGGTTTTGCATCGCCAATTTCCGGCTCAGATAAATATGCCCGTCGAGGATGGAGCGTATTTCATCGGCGATGGGGTCCGGCTCGTCGTCGCTTTCCAGCAGTATGGTGTAGAAAGCGGTTATGCTGCCGCGCCGGGTATTGCCCGGCCGTTCAAGGATGCGCGGCATGGCATCGAACACCGAGGCGGGATACCCCCGGCGCGCGGGGGCCTCGCCGGCGGCTAGGGCCACATCGCGCAGGGCGCGGGCATAGCGGGTGATGGAGTCTAGAAACAACACCACTTTTTTGCCACGATCGCGGAAATACTCCGCTACGGTGGTGGCGACCATGGCGGCGTTGCAGCGATCCAGGGAGGAGTAGTCCGAGGTGGCGTAAACCAGCACCACCCTGTCCTGCCGTCCGGAAAGCCGCAATGCTTCGGTAAACTCGGTGACTTCCCGTCCGCGTTCGCCGATAAGGCCCACGACGAACACATCCGCGTCGGACCGTTCAATAAGCATATGCATCAGCACGGTTTTACCGCAGCCGGCGGAGGCGAAAATGCCGACCCGCTGGCCGCTGCCGCAGGTCAATACGCTATCGATGGCGCGAATGCCGGTAATAAAAGGCGAACGGATGCCAATACGCTGCTGATAAGAAGGCGCATCGGCATCTATGGGCCTGATTTCCGGCAACAGTCCCTCATACGGCTGGCAGAGCCGTTCGGTGATAGCACCTTGCGGATCAATAACCGCCCCCAGCAGGGCATCGCTGACGCCTACCGTCAGCTGCGCGCCGGTGGGATGCAAGACCACATCCCGCGACAGGCCGCGACCGTTGCCGATTAAACTCAGCACGGTACGTTCATGATGGAATCCCATGACCTGGGCGCGGGCAATCACCTCCGATGAGGTCCAGCTGCGGCGGATTTCGCAAATCTCTCCCACCTTGACGCCCGGCAAAGCCGCTTCAATGATAGGGCCGGCCAGCCGCAGGGGCATGGCCTGCCGTTGCAACAACCGCAAGGTGCCGGTCATTTACTGCATGACCTCGACAAAACGTTCAAGTCTCTCAAAAAAGCCGCTCAGGGCAACCGCGAAATTCTGTCCGCTGTTCATGCACATGGGTTTCAGCAGGGCTTTGAGTTCAAGGTAGCCTTCGTTCCTGGATAAATGAAACTGTTCGCCGCGGATAAATTCAGCGCCGCTCATCAATTCGTCAAGCAGGGCATGCGCCCGCTGCTCCAGAATATTATCGCTATATTCCGCCAGTCGCGACCACAGCCAGATATCCTCTTCCTGACTGCTGATATAGATACTTGGCAAATCATTAAAATCAAGGGCGATTGTGGAATGACTATCAAAATTACTCAGCAGATTCGGATCGCAACCGCTTTCTAATAGTGCTTCACGGACCAGCTCTGCAATATCAACATGCATGTATTATACTCCAAGGTTAATTAGATAGTTTTGATAACATTGACATTGACAACCTCTGTCAATTCGCCAAAAGACATCACTTCAAGGTCGCGGAATCGTGTTTCAATCAATTTTTGACAAAACGGCGAATATCCACCGACGTCAATAAAACCATGTCTTTATGTGCAATCAATATGTTTTCTAAACCTACAGTAAATAGATCCATTAATTCATCTGAAATTGCCGGTTCTAGATTAAGAAAAGCGCCCGAGGAGGTGTTTCTGATACCGCCCCGAATCGTTTCTTCAACTTCTGCTGAAATAATTATCGCCCTAAGCTCATTATTAACAGCGAATTTATGGCAAATATAGCGCGCCAGCGTATTGCGCACATGCTCAACCAGGGTGATAACATCCTTCTCTCGCGGCGCCCACAAGGCCAGCGATTCCATAATAAGCTTCATATTGCGGGTGGATATCCGCTCGGTTAACAGCCGTTGCAGCACTTCGGCGATACGTTGTACCGTGGCGTGGCGCAGTACTTCCTTCAACAGGTCGGGATATTTGCTTTCCATCATGTCCAGCATGTGCTTGGTTTCCTGCACGCCGAAAAACTCATTGACATGGTGGGTAAGCAGCACCGAGAAACAATGATAAATTTCATCGATCGCGGAGCGTAACTGGTACCCTAATTGTAATAACGTTTCCTGCGCCTGTCGCAGCACCCAGATAGCGTCATTTTCCTTTCGGGTTTCAATGCCCAATTGATACAGCTCATCGGTGCCGTTTACCACTCTCATCAAATTGAAATGGATAGTGAACGCATCCGCGCGAATCTCATTGATCAAGACCACTACCGTTTGATCGTCCACATTATCCGAAGCGCGCAGCATCAGTTCCGGCAATTTGACGCCATAGTCCACAAAAAACTGGCTGCGGAGCCGTTCGCATAGCTGCTCTTTTTCCAGCACGGCGTGGTTGCCCCGGGAGACGAGCAGGATCAACGCGACGGTTTCGGCGGTCATTTTATCGAGATCGTTGATAATGCCCAATTGGCTTTCCATGCCGGGATTTTGTCCGGGCGTTCCCTCTTGGAACGCCATGGAGGAAGAAGCGGCGCTCCCGCTGGCCCGCCGGCTTTGGCGATGCTTGTAATAGAACAGACCGCTAAGCGCCACCGCCAGCAAAATGAACACCGGCATGGGGAATCCCGGCAGCATACCGATGCACAGCGCCAGCATGGCGGTCACCACCAGGACAAACGGATTGCCCAGCAGCTGGTGCATGATGGTGCGGCCCATGTTGTCGCCGTCCCCGTTGACCCGGGTGACGATCAGGCCGGCGCTGATGGAGATGAGCAGTGCCGGTATCTGGCCCACCAGCCCGTCGCCGATGGTTAACATGGTATAGGTGGCCAGCGCCGTGGACATGTCCATATGGTGCTGGTTCATCCCCACCGCCATACCGCCGATAAAGTTAACGAAGGTGACGATAATGCTGGCGATGGCATCGCCCTTGATGAATTTCATCGCACCGTCGTAGGCCCCGTACAGCTGGCTTTCCCGCTCAAGCACGCTGCGCCGCTCGCGGGCGCCGTCCGCATCGATCGTGCCGCTTTTGAGATCGGCGTCGATACTCATCTGTTTGCCGGGCATACCGTCTAGGGAGAAACGCGCGGCCACTTCCGCCACCCGTTCCGAGCCCTTGGTGATAACGATAAACTGCACCACGGTCACGATGGCGAAAATCACGAATCCCACCACCAGGTTGTCGCCGATGACGAACTGGCCGAAGGTGGCGATGATCTCGCCCGCATCGGCGTTGGTGAGGATAAGGCGCGCGGTGCTGATGGTGAGCGCCAGCCTGAATAACGTGGTAATCAGCAGTACGGAGGGGAAGGTGGAGAAGCTCAGGATACGCTCGATATAAAAAGCGCCCATGAACACCAGTACGGCTATAACGATATTAAGGCCGATCAAAAAGTCCACTAAATAAGTTGGTAATGGAATAATGAGCATAGCGATGATCATGATAACCAACGCTAAAATCAGCAGCTCCGGCCGAGAATGTATATTATGCAGTAATTTATTAAACACGTAACTATTCCATTACCAGTTATAAATATGATGACGGGTATAATGAATTATTTTCTTCTTCTTTCAAACTTTTCATGCCGATAGGCAATAGAGGCGAAAGATTGCAGATCCCTAAGCAGCTTGAATGCTGACTCAGCACAGTCAAATAATTCATGGGGCAATGATTTGCATGCCTGAAAAAGCAATTGCAAAATAGCCGATCGCTCTTTATGGTAAGCCAACATAAACGTGTCGCCTAATAATAAATGAAGATGATTTCCTATCTCTTCCGGATATTCCAGAAGTGAAAACAGCAGCATCAGCCATTCTGGTTCGCTTTTATTCAAACCGGCCATCGTATTACTGCCCATTATTTTTTTGATGAAGAGTTCATCGCCGGACCGAATGAGCTTTACCTGGCTCAGCTTGCCGATAAGGTCGCCGAACTCCAGTTTTGAACAGCTTGGGTCCTGCGAATCAATATCCGTCAGCAGAGACGCTTTGATAAAATCCAGCACCACGCCGCGATATTGATAACCATAACAGGAGATCCAATCTTTGTAATCCTCGATGGCGTCCTGATCGTTTTGCAGAAAACGACGGTAGCTGCTGCGCAATAAAGAGGGTTTCAGCGCCAGGTATTTCTGACCGAAAAGGCGTGCTTTCAGCGCGCAATTGATGCCCGCCTTAGACTCGCGGGGATTGGCTTGCGCCACCACTTCATCAAGCAGGGCTTTAAGCCTTTCCTTCACGGTTTCGCTTAATTTGTGGCGCAACAGCTCCCGCAGCACCATGATCAAATCGCTGTCGTCGGGAAACATGGATCGGGCGTAAAGCAGCAGATTCACCAGAGATTCTTCTTTTACCGATGCGACCTTGAGCAGTGATTTGGCTTTCGGTATCGCATCTTCCTCCAGTACCCGTTCAAAACCATCGGACAGGGATTCCCCTTTTTTATCAAAAAGACGCCTGTTGGCGAATTGGGACGCCAGAGCCGACATTTCGTCGCTGGATTGAATAAACTTCAACAGCTGCCCGACCGGCGCCTCCTCGCTTTCCAAATGTTCGGCCAAGTCATGCGCCGCTGTCGGTGCCGTATGCGGTTTTGTCTCCGCCCGCGCCGGACTGCTGAAAGCAACGGGTTGAGGCAGCGGGTTATTGATGCTCAGCGCCATTTTTGACTGTCCAGGTAATTGCGGGACCAATCGGGTAGATTGTCGTTCTCGCGGTTGCTGACGTTACCCCTGGCGAATTCCCCCGCATCCGTCGACAGGGGCTCGGTAATCTCACGGGGCTGTATCAGGAAAATCCGTACGGTATTGGACTGGCTCTCCTGCGTGTAGCGGAACAGGCCGCCGATCAGGGGGATATTGCCCAGAACCGGTATCTTCCCTACCTTGCCGCTGGATTCATCCCGCGTATAGCCGCCCACCAGCAGGCTCTTCCCCTTGGGTACCCGCGCCACGGTGCTGATATGGGTGCGACCGACTTTAGGCAGCAGCGCCTGTGCCGATTCATTATTTTGCGGTATCTCATTGCCGTCTTCGATATTCAGCACCATCTCTATTTGCCCGTCGGCGGCAAAGCGCGGCAGCACGCTTATCATGGTGCCGTAAGTGACATGCTGCAGATCGGCGAACCGCTCGCCCAACAGCTCGGTATAAAAGGTGCGGTTATTGTCAAACAGCGCCGGTACGTTCTCCTGGGTCAGCACCACCGGACGGGAAACGATATTGGCCCGTTTTTTTTGCGACAGGGCCTGTATGGAGGCAACGAAGCGCCCGCCGTCCAGCGTGGAATAGGAGCCCTGGTTGAAGGTGGCGCCCAATTGGCTGCCGATCTTGACGCTGCCCTGCCAATCAACGCCCAGTTGATCCAGATCCTCTTTTTGCAGATCCACGATCCACAGCGACAGCTCCACATGGCGTTTGGCGATATCCAGCGCCGACACCAGATTGGTCACCAGTTGCACCTGCCTGGGCGTGCCTTTTACCAGCAGGCTGTTGGTATCGGGATTGGCGATAACGTTGATTGCGCCGGTTCCGGTGCCGGCCTCGGCGCGCAGCGCTTCAGCCAGGCTCGATCGGGGCTGGTACTCCATACCCCGCGCCCCGATATTCTCTTGGTTGAACGCCGGCATCGCCGGCGCCGGCATGCCGTCGGGCACCAGATTCATCACCTGGGGCTGTACCGTTTTTTCCCCCTTTTTGGTTTCCCCGTGCAGCAGCCGGTCTATCACCGTGGCGATGCCGGGGATAGTGATTTTCTCGCCGCGGGATTCATAGGTCCGGTCGCCGACAAAGGTATTGCTCAGGCGGATAACCGCGGTCTTTTCGCCGCCGCTCGCCGTTTCGGGCTGCTCGTCCATAAACTTGGCGGTATTGAGCACCAGGTCCACATACACCGGCGGGCCGGAAACATAGAACGTACCGCTATTGTCGTCGCCGCGCAGCGCATAGCGCTTGTCGTAAAGCTGCGAATTGCGCAGAAAATTATTCAGCGCGCTGAAGGAGGTATTGCGCAGCGACATGACAGAGTTGCGCATTTCACCGGCGTCGTACACATAAACGGCCTGGCCGTCGTGATACCAGATGAGCCCCAACTGTTGCGATATCTGTTCCAGCAAGGCTTGCGGGTGACTGAAATCAAACTCGCCGCTGATGTGTTTGCGCGCGGCAAGCTTGCTGACAATCACCGGCTTGCCGAGGCGCGAGGAGAGCGCGTCGAAAAACATTTTCAGCCCGTCTTTATTGGCGATATACCCCTCGGCGCCGGCGCGACCGCCGTCAGCGTCGGTGAGAACGCTGTCGGCAAAAGGCGCCGCCTGAAGGTGAGCGGATAGCAGGCCGCCGGACAGGCACCAGCATATGAATGTTAATCTAAAATAGCGTAGCGATTTCATTTTTCCGATTTCTTGTTGATCATGTTCCACAAACCCCTGGGAGAGACGCCGAAAGCATCTCTGATATCGTTGGAAAGATGCGAAGATGAGGCATAGCCGTATCGCATGGCCACCTGGGTCAGACTTTGACCCTCTTCCACCACATCCAATAACGCCCTGGCTATGCGCCAGCCGCGCAATTCACTTTTCGCCGAATTGCCCAGGGCAGTGCGGCATAAACGTCGAAAGTGGGAATAAGACAAACCGTAACGCGCGCCCAGCTCTTGCAGCTTGCCGTTATTCACCGATTCATTGAGCAAAAAACGAATCAGCCAATACCATTCGGTCCGGCGCAAAAAAGAGGCCAAGGTCGCCATTTCCGCGGGCAGCGTATGGGTCTGCGATAATAACCAGCGCTCCACGTCGCCGCAGGATGCGATATGCGGATAATTGTTCAGTTCTATGGATTCCCAGTGTTGCGGCTGCTCATATTTCAACGTTAGGTTTTTTGATTCATCAATAAAGACCTGCAATTTCACCAAGGCAAATAAAGGCAATTCCTGCTGCTTCATGGCGCCGAATATCACCTCGATATTGACGCGGTTCATCATCAATATGCCGCGCCAGCCGCGGGGCAAATCAAGACAATGGGATTCCCGTGCGCCGTGAAAATGAAAGCGACACCCTGTTTCACCGGTTTCAAACAGCCAGCATTTTGGCGAATTAATATCCTCTTTAAAGGTTGCCGACAGCAGTCTTTCGGGAGCAATAATATTTTCCTTGTGCATTATTAGTCCCGCTCTTCTTTGATTTACCTTAACATTCATTATGATGCCTATCTATTTTGTAAAAATCATGATGAGAATCTGATTCGTGGTCAAATATTCATTATTTTATAAGGCATAGCGAAATATAATAAAACCTAAATAGCCTCGCTGTTTGATCAAGGTGAAGGACTTTATTCATCCTTAACGATTGAAGCAATTAGCGAGTCAAATGGGGCATTTCGCTTTATTTATAAGTAAATTTAATTATGTATTAGTAACACCTTTCAACCTGGGGCTGACGGGATATTTTGCCGGCACCGCGTGCGCGTTTCCTGGCCCTCCGGCCGGGAGCTTTCATAATGATCCCAAACACGTTTGGCGTAGCGCCGCCGCAAATCCCGGCGATCGGCAGCCGTACCGGCATTGTAGGCCCCTACCGCCTCCCAGGAATAACCGTACCGTTTCATCATATCCGCCAGTACCGACGCTCCCACCATGACGGAAAGGCAGCTGTCGTTATAAAGAAGATGCTCATCAATGCCCAGCGCTTTCAGGCGGGGCAAATGGGTGCTGTTTATCTGCATCAGGCCGATATCCCGGCTGCCGTTTTTGTTAAATCCCGTTGCCCGGGGATTCATATTCGATTCGGTCATCGCTATAGCCTGCAATAATCTGGCTTCGATGCGGAAATGGCGCTCCGCATCGCTCCAGCAGGTCGCGGACGCAGGGACTGAGGCCACTATCAGCAGCAGCAGGCAACACGTTCGACGGTAAGACATGATGCGCTCTTACTCCCCCGCCAGGCTATAAAGCTGTTTTACCCGCGGATCGTGACGCCATAACATCAAACAGCGTGAAGATGAGTGGCTTAAGCGGTCATACCATTTTTTGGCGGCGCGCAGCCCCTGGCTTTGCATGATAACAGGCAGCAGCGCCGACGGCATCGGATGCTCCGGCTGTTTCATCATTTGCGCGAATTGCTCCTTATCCGCCTCTGCGGGCTGAGAGAACAGGCGGGCATACAAGGTGTTGAAAAAAACAATCCCGTCGCTTTCATCGCCATGCCGCAGGTGATCGATCAATTCCTTCGCGCGGCAAGGCTGTCCTTCGGTGCAAAGAATAACCGCTTTCATGCTTAGCAGAACCGGATGCCGCTGGACGCGGTCCGGCTGCCCGTCCGCCATTTGCAGGGCGGCGGACGCGTTATCGTCGCAATACGCCAGCCACATCATCAATACCTGGATCGCCATCATCGCCGGCTGCATGCCATGGGCCTGCTGCGCGAAATGCCGCGCCCGTTTGATTTCGCCGACCAGGAATAAATGCCAGGCATAATAGTAGCTTACCGACGGGCAATCCGCCGCCGGCGTCAGGGCGGCGCGGAACATTTCCGCCGCCTGGCCCAATTGGGAATTCAGGCCGTGCAATACCCCGCCCAGCGCCAGCGCCAAAGGATGCCGCGGATCCTGCGCCAGTATCGTCTCCACCAGCGCGCCGCACTCCCGCAGCGCGCTGTCCAGCCCCTGCATCCCCATCTGCCCCAGGGCGAAATAGCACTCGGCCAGATGGCATAACACCTCCCTGTCCTCCGGCAACCGCTGCCGGCATTGCTGGAACAAGGAGAGGGCCAGGGACAGGCTCGCAGGGGTATATTGCAGGAAGGCCTCGCGCCCCGCCCGCAGCAGCATTTGCGGATCGCTCCCCCCCTGCGGTTTCTGGGCGTTTTCCTGCCGGTTCCCCAGGCTGGAAAGATGCCGCAGGAGTAAAGGCTTTAGCACGGCATTGATACTGTCGGCGTCCGGAGGATCGCCCAGGGCGATGCCGGTGCGGTGCATGACCACGTGATCGTGGACCCGTATCAGCTCCATACGCAGGCAAGGCCCGTCGCACAGCGGCAATTCATAGCCGGTAAGATAAAAATCGGGACGGATTTTTTCCAGCATATCCAGGGTCGCGAGTATGGTGCTGCAATTGTGCGTCAATGAGGATGGCAACACGTGCAGCCCCGCCGCCGCATAACCCGATAACTCCTGTACGATGGCATCATGGAGCCCCAGCGCTTGCGGCTGGCTGTTCAGTTTAAACGGCAGCACGGCGAATATACAGCTGGCACAGACCGGCCGCTCCGCCGGAACAGCTTTGGTGACCGGCAGGGAGAAACGATATCCCTTGCCGTAGACCGTATCGATAAAGCGCTGATGCTTACCCTCCTGCAAAATGCGGCGCAAGACATAGATACACCGGGTCAGGGACTCCTCGCCAACGTTGCCGCCAGCCCACACATTATCAATCAGCTGCTCTTTGGTCACGACCTCGCCGGCCGATTCCAGTAGTGATACCAGCACGGCCAACTCTTTCGGCGAGACGTTGATTTGCCGGGTTTTATGAAACAAAACGCGTGAAGGCTGTAGAATAAAATCGCCAAAAGAGTATTGCGCTTTAATACGATTGATTACCTCTTTTCTCACCCTTTGATGGGGAGAGAGGGTTTCTCAGCATGCGGCTCATTTAATGATGTCATTGTAATTTAACACCCCAACGAAATTAATATACGCCTAATATTTATCACGACTCGCCTAAGAATATGATAAAATTCGTGTATGCTTCATAAATGAAACAGATTAACTATTATCTATTGACAGGCTGTGCAATTCATTTTTTATACGATCCTCGATGAATAAAATTAACACCGGGCATTAAATACTATGCAATAATTATCCACATCAATGATGTAATATATTTTATAAGCGAATAAGCTCACTGTTATCCTTTTTCAAATGTAATGATAACTAAAGCTTACAGATAAAAAGACATAACTTTTGCTGCGCAGATCAAAAATGTAAAATATTAGATTTACGACCGTTAACTTTGGTGCCTCTCAGCGTCATTAACACCGCCCATGCTTTCAGGTCTTAAAGAGTGTACCTTAAAACCTATTACCTCTTCAGGTAAAAATCACTAAGGATAATGACCGGTCGCTGCATCAGATTTCTGTCGAGTATATAGTGAGTATGCTTACAGTCAAATTAAGCAAAATGGTGATGTGTAAAGTTATGGCATCCGACGTTGCCGGAACGGGGAAGCGGAGATATTTCGGAATAAACCACGGTTGGAATAAACATTATACCCGTATAAATAATCATTATTTTAACATTTTTAACTTTTGTGAAACAAATTGCCATTGATGATTCAAACGCCGTTTTACGAAATGAAAAATATGACCTGCTAAAAAATACTTTCATAAACAAGGGACTAAATGGAATGAGGACAACAGGAAATTGCAAAATAAACTATTAATATCAAATCATTACGAATTTTGTCGTTCTTGGGTTCCTACCGCTGCCTGATAATAATCTTGATTTCATTATGCACATTGCACCAAATAAGCTTGGAAATTAATTCATCCCATTTATAGATGCCTGACAATTTTTACAGTTTTTCACCCGCTACCATCGCAAACTCGCAGGGAAAAGCCTGCATGGCCGACCTTAATCGAAGATAAGTGAAATGGTTTTTGTCAAAACTTTTACAGTAACTATGAGTAAAATACTTTATCCTTATTGAATCATTTATCTTATGATCATCACCTTTGGCCGCCCGTATCGCATGAAAACCCATTCAGCCTCCAAAATTAAATGGCGTAACGTCATACTGCTGTTAGTCCTGGTATTGCTTATCGTATTTCTGGTGTATTACTTTTTCTTTCGTCACGCCGCAGGGGATGGACGCGGCAAACCGGGTATGGACCTCGCCACGCCGGTGCATAGCGGCGTGGCGCGGCAAGCGGATGTGCCGGAGTACCTTTCCGCGCTTGGCACGGTGGTGGCCAATGCCACGGTCACCGTCACCAGCCGGGTGGACGGCCAATTGATGGCGGTCTATTTCACCGAAGGCCAGCAGGTTGCCAAAGGGCAGCTGTTGGCCCAAATCGATCCGCGCAGCTACCAGGCCACCCTTGAGCAATATCAGGGCTCCCTGGCGCAAAACCAGGCCCTGCTGAAAAGCGCCCAGCTGACACTGGCGCGCTACAAAACCCTGTACGCGCAGGACTCCCTGGCCCGGCAGGATTTGGATACCCAGACCGCCACCGTGGGCCAATACCTCGGCGCCATCAAAGCCGACCAGGCGCAGATTGATGCCGCCAAGCTTGATCTTGAGTATGCCCGCATTACCGCGCCCCTGTCCGGCCGGGCGGGCCTGCGTTTGGTGGACCCCGGCAATATGGTGCACAGCAGCGATACCACGGGGATTGTGACCATTACCCAAACCCAGCCCATCGCGGCAACCTTCAGCGTGCCGCAGGTCTATTTGCAGACCTTGCTCCAGGCGCTCCGCCAGGGCAACGGCCTGCCCGCCACCGCCATAGATCAGGACGGCGTGACGGTATTAGCCCAGGGCAAGCTTAACTTTATCAGCAATCAGATCGACAGCGATACCGGCAGTATCAAGCTGAAGGCGATTTTTGATAATAAAGACGAGCGCCTCTACCCTAACCAGTTCGTAAATATCCGCTTACAAACCGGCACGCTGGCAAAGGCGACGGTGATTCCCGCCCAGGCGTTGCAGCTGAGCAGCGACGGCGATTTTGTCTATATCATCAAACCCGACAATACCGTGGCACGCCAGGCGGTGAAGACCGGGCCGACCTTCGGCGACGATATGCAGGCCATTCTTTCCGGTGTGGCGCCTGATGACCGCGTGGTGACCGAAGGTATTGATCGTTTGAAGACCGGCAGCAAAGTGTCGGTGGTGAACAGCGCACCGGTGGGCACCGCCGCGCCGGTCCCGGAAAAAGCCCGGGATGCCGCCGGCTCCCCGGAGCATAAGGCCATCCAGAATAAAAGCGTGACCGCGCAATGAATCCATCCCGTCTGTTTATTGAGCGTCCGGTCGCCACTATCCTGTTGATGATCGGCGTGCTGATAGCCGGTATTTTCGCCTATCGGCTGCTGCCCACCTCTGCGTTGCCGCAGGTGGATTATCCCACCATCCAGGTCACCACGCTTTATCCCGGCGCCAGTCCGGATGTGATGGCATCTGCGGTTACCGCTCCGCTTGAGCGGCAACTGGGCCAGATGGCCGGCCTTAGCCAGATGTATTCCGCCAGCTCCGGCGGCGCGTCCACCATCACCCTGAAATTTTCGCTGGATTTATCACTTGATGTGGCGGAACAGGAAGTACAGGCAGCCATCAACGCCGCCAATAGCCTGCTGCCGGACGATTTGCCCAATCCGCCCACCTATAAGAAGGTCAATCCGGCGGATACCGCGGTGATTACCCTGGCGGCCACATCCGATACCTTGCCGTTAATAAAGGTACAGGATCTGGTGAATACCCGCATCGCGCTGAAGCTGTCGCAAATTTCCGGGGTCGGCATGGTGACGCTGGCCGGCGGCCATCAGCCGGCGATTCGGGTGCGGATGGATCCCCGGGCCCTGGCGGCGCGCAACCTGACGCTGGAAGACGTCAATACCCTGATTGGCAACAGCAATGTCAACGGTTCCAAAGGGGGATTCGACGGCAAGCACCACTCCATTACCATTGATGCCAACGATCAGCTGCGCACCGCGGCGCAATACGGCGATTTGATCCTTTCGTATCAGAACGGCGCCGCTCTGCGCCTGCGGGATATCGCGCAGATCGATGAGGCGGAAGAGAACATTTACCAGTCCGCCTGGGCAAACCGGCAGCCGGCCATTATCATCAGCGTCCAGCGGCAGCCCGGCGCCAACGTGATATCGGTGGTGGATGCCATCAAAGCGCAGCTTCCCACCCTGCAGGCGGCGTTGCCGGACGGGGTCAAGGTCACGGTTTTATCCGATCAGACCCAGACCATCCGCGCCTCCATCAGCGATGTACAGTTCGAATTGCTGCTGTCGATAGCCTTGGTGGTAATGGTAACGTTCCTGTTCCTGCGCAACCTGGCCGCCACCCTGATTCCCAGCATCGCCGTGCCGCTGTCCCTGGTGGGGACGTTCGGCGTCATGTATCTGGCGGGCTTTAGCCTAAATAACCTGTCGCTGATGGCCCTGACCGTCGCCACCGGCTTTGTCATAGACGATGCGATAGTGGTGGTGGAGAATATCTCGCGCCGGCTGGAAGACGGGGAGACGCCGATGCAGGCCGCCCTTAATGGCTCGGCGCAAATCGGCTTCACCATTATTTCACTGACGTTTTCCCTGATCGCCGTGCTGATCCCGCTGCTGTTCATGGGGGACGTGGTGGGGCGCCTGTTCCGGGAGTTCGCCATTACCCTTGCGGTATCGATCCTGGTATCCATGGTGGTGTCGCTGACCCTGACGCCAATGCTGTGCGGCTATCTGCTGCATCATATTCCGGAGGAGCGGCAGAGCAGGTTCAACCGCAAGGGCGGGCAAATTTTCGATAAGCTGATTGCCGGTTACGATCGCCTGCTGTCCATTGTGCTGGATCACCAGACCCTCACCCTGCTGGTGGCCCTGGCGACCCTGCTGTTTACCGCGCTGCTGTATGTTATCGTGCCGAAAGGATTTTTCCCTACCGAAGACACCGGGCTTATCCAAGGCATCACTATCGCCTCCCAGGATGTCTCATTTAAGGAAATGGCCACGCGCCAGCAGCGGCTGGCGGACGTTATCCTGAAAAATCCCTCGGTGGAAAGCATCTCGTCCACCATCGGTATCGACGGCAACAATACCAGCCTGAACAGCGGGCGGCTGCAGATCAATCTCAAACCGTTCTCCGATCGGGACCTGCGGGCAACGGAGATCATTCAACAGCTCTCCACCGCCGCTCAAAACGTCGCCGGCATCCGGCTTTATCTGCAATCGTCCCAGGATCTTACGGTGAACGATCAGGTCACCCCCAGCCAGTATCAGTTCACTCTTGATGATGCCGACAGCGAAAATCTGGTGACCTGGACGCCCAAAATGGTGGCGGCATTGCAAGGGCGGCCGGAGTTCAGCGACGTAGTGAGCAATCTGCAAGACCAGGGTCAGGTGGCGTATGTGGAGCTGAACCGCGATGAAGCGGCCCGTTACGGCATTACCGCCGCCGATGTGGATACCGCGCTGTACAACTCCTTTGGGCAACGGCTGGTGTCCACCATATTTACCCAAGCCAATCAATATCGCGTGGTGCTGGAAGTTGAACCGAAATTCCAGCAGTCGCCGGCGTCGCTGGACGATATCTATCTGGCCGCCGGTTCCACCAGCAGCACCGATTCTTCCAGCGGCACCAGCACGTCAAGTACCTCCGGCAGCTCCACATCTTCCAGCAGCACGAGCAGCACCACCACCAACGATTCCGGTTCCTCTTCCACTACCACCGGCATGGTGAAGCTCACCTCCATTGCCCATGTGCATCTGCGCACCGGTTCGCTGGTGTATGCCCGGCTTAATCAATTCCCGGCGGTCACGCTCTCGTTTAATCTGCGGGACGGTTATACGCTGGAGGATGCCCAAAAGGCCATCGCCAGCGTCAGCAAGCAGATGAAGCTGCCTGACACCATTACCCTGCGTTACCAGGGGGAGGCCTCGGCGTTCCAAAGCTCCACCGACAACACTCTTTGGCTCATCCTGGCGGCGCTGCTGACTATGTATGTGGTGCTGGGCATCCTTTATGAAAGCTTTATCCACCCGGTAACCATTTTATCCACCCTGCCCTCGGCGGCGGTGGGCGCCCTGCTGACGTTGCTGTTCGCCAATACCGAGTTCAGCCTGATCGCGTTAATCGGCGTCATTCTGCTGATAGGCATTGTGAAAAAGAACGCCATCATGATGATAGACTTCGCCCTTGAGGCGGAGCACAAGCAGCATCTCTCCCCCCGTGACGCTATTCACCAGGCCTGCCTGCTGCGCTTTCGTCCCATCATGATGACCACCATGGCGGCCCTGCTGGGGGCCCTGCCGCTGATGCTGGCCCATGGGTCGGGGGCGGAGCTCAGGCGGCCGCTAGGGCTGGTGATAGTCGGCGGTCTGATATTCAGCCAGGTGCTGACCCTGTTCTCCACGCCGGTTATCTATCTGGGATTTGACCGGTTGTCCCAGCGCAGCCGGCAGGTATGGCAGCGGTTCGGCCGGCAGGCGCGCTAATGAATATTTCCAGGGTATTTATCTTCCGGCCGGTGGCCACCCTGCTGCTGACCGCGGGCATCCTGCTGCTGGGCATTCTGGGCTACCGGCTGTTGCCGGTGGCCCCGCTGCCGCAGGTGGATTTCCCCACCATTATGGTCAGCGCCAGCCTGCCCGGCGCCAGTCCGGAGACCATGGCCGCCACGGTGGCCACCCCGCTGGAACGCGCGCTGGGGCAGATCGCCGGCGTCAGCGAAATGACCTCCAACAGTTCCCAGAGCTCCACCAACGTCATTTTGCAGTTCGATCTTGACCGGGATATCAACGGCGCGGCGCGGGATGTGCAGGCGGCCATTAATGCCGCGCGCAGCCTGCTGCCCAGCAGCATGCCCTCGCTGCCCACCTACCGCAAGGCCAATCCGTCCGATGCGCCCATCGTGATGCTGGCGCTGACCTCCACCACCCGCAGCAGCGGCGAACTGTACGATTTGGCCTCGAGCCAGATCCAGCAGAAAATCGCCCAGGTGGACGGCGTCGGCCAGGTCTCGGTGGTGGGCAGCTCGCTGCCGGCGGTGCGTATCGATTTACGGCCGCAGATGATCACCCATTTCGGCCTCTCCCTGGACAGCATACGCAGCGCCATTGCCGACAGCACCACCAATCTGCCTAAGGGAATGCTGGAAGGGGATCATCAATCCTGGCTGGTGGACGGCAACGGCCAGCTGGATCAGGCCCGGGACTACCGCGCGCTGATTGTCAGCTACCGGGACGGCCACGCCGTGCGGCTGGGGGATGTGGCCAATGTCTACGACTCGGTGGAAGACAAATACAACGTCGGTTTTTACAACCAGACCCCGGCGGTGATGATAGGCGTTACCCGCCAGGCCGGCGCCAACATGTTGGAAACCATCGACGCCATCAAGGCCAGGGTGCCGGCTTTGGCCGCCACCCTGCCCGGCGACGTCAGCCTGAATATCGTCATCGATCGCTCGCCGACGATTCGCTCATCCCTGCGCGCCACCGAAGAAACGCTGCTGATCGCCATCGCACTGGTGATAGGCGTGGTATTCATCTTTCTGCGCAACCTGCAGGCGGTGATAATCCCCGCGCTGGCGCTGCCGGTGTCGCTGATCGGCACCTGCGCGGTGATGTACCTGCTGGGCTATAGCCTGGATAACCTGTCGCTGATGGCGCTGATTATCTCCACCGGTTTTGTGGTGGATGACGCCATCGTGGTACTGGAGAATATCACCCGCTATATCGAGGAAGGGCTCGGTCCGGTACGGGCCTCCCTGAAAGGGGCGAAAGAGGTGAGTTTTACCGTGCTGGCCATGACGGTGTCGCTGGTGGCGGTGTTTATTCCCATCTTGCTGATGGGCAGTATCGTCGGGCGGCTGTTCCGGGAATTTGCCATTACCCTCACCGTCTCGCTGCTGATTTCCATGCTGCTGTCCCTGAGCCTGACGCCGATGCTGTGCTCGCGCCTGCTCAAGCGCAAGGCCCCGCCCACCCGCCGGCCGCCCCGCATTTATCTGCTGATCGAACGGGGCCTGGCGCGGATGCTGGCGGGCTATTCGCTGGGGCTGGCCTGGGTGATGCGCCATCAGGGATTCACGCTGCTGACACTGCTGCTCACCATCGTATTGAATATCTTCCTGTACACCGTGGTACAGAAAGGCTTTTTCCCCAACCAGGATACCGGTTTGCTGATGGGCATGCTGCGCGCCGACCAAAACGTGTCGTTCCAGCAAATGAAACCCAAGCTGGCGGAGTTCTCCAAGCTGGTGCAGCAGGATCCGGCGGTGGACGGCGTGCTGGCATCCATGGGCAGCGGCGGCTTCGGATCGCGTAATACCGCCAATTTTTTCGTGCATTTGAAAGACTTCAGCCAGCGGGACGCCGATGCCACGCAGGTGGCGAACAGGCTGAGCGCAAAAACCCGCAACCAGGCGGGCGTACAGCTGTTTTTGATGCCGGCGCAGGATTTACGCGTAGGCGGGCGCAGCGCCAACGCCTTGTATCAGTACAGCCTGCAGGCGGACGACCTGTCCTTACTGCGAATCTGGACGCCCAAGGTGGAGGCGGCGCTGGAAAAAATCCCGCAGCTCACCGGCGTGGACAGCGATGCCCAAACCGGCGGCCAGGAAGTGATGCTCAACATCGATCGCGATAAAGCCACCCGGCTGGGGGTGGACGTCAAGATGCTGGATACCATGTTGAACAATGCCTTCAGCCAGCGGCAAATCGCCACCCGCTATAAGACGTTGAACCAATACCATGTGGTGATGACCCTGAACAGCGATTTTACCGCCGACCCGTCGGTCCTCAACGATCTGCTGGTGGTGAACAACGACGGCAAACAGATTCCCCTGTCCGCTTTCGCCAGCTTCAGCGGCGCCAATACGCCTTTATCGGTGGCGCACCAGGGGCAATCCGCCACCAGTACGGTGGCGTTCAACCTGGCGGACGGCGTGTCGCTGGAGCAGGCGCAGGCCCTTATCAAAACCGCCATGGCGCAAATCGGCCTGCCGGATACCATCCAGTCCGGTTTCCAGGGCACCGCCAAAGCCTTTACGTCGCTGGCCGCCTCGATGCCCTGGCTGATTCTCGCGGCCCTGGCGGCGGTGTATATCGTGCTGGGCATGCTTTATGAGAGCTATATCCATCCCCTGACCATTCTTTCCACCCTGCCCTCAGCCGGCTTGGGGGCGCTGCTGTTATTGCTCATCACCGGCACGCAGCTGACGGTTATCGCCCTGATCGGTATTTTACTGCTCATCGGCATCGTGAAGAAAAACGCCATTATGATGATAGATTTCGCGCTGGCGGCGGAACGTAAGCAAGGGCTTACTCCGCAGCAGGCTATTACCCAAGCCTGCCTGATGCGTTTTCGACCCATCATGATGACCACTCTGGCGGCTTTTTTCGGCGCCTTGCCGCTGGCGCTGGGCGGCGGCGGCGATGCCGCTCTGCGCAGCCCGCTGGGGATGGCCATTGCCGGCGGCCTGGCGTTAAGCCAGCTGCTGACCCTGTTCACCACGCCGGTCGTGTATCTCTATATGGATCGCCTGAGCCGAGGCAGCCGACGAGTCTGGCGGCGCTACGCTAAGCGCGACGCGGTTTAACCTGACAATGACGATGGAATTATGCTAAAGAAACGCGGACTGCCTGCCATGAAGCTGCTCCCTTTGACCGCCGTGCTCCTAATGGCCGGTTGCCTCACCGGTTGTATGGTGGGGCCGGATTACCGGCGCCCAACGGTCCAGACGCCGGCACAGTTCAAACAGGCCAAGGGCTGGACGCAGGCGGTACCGCAGGATCAGACGGACAAGGGAGAGTGGTGGGGAGTCTATCGGGATCCGGTCCTGTCCGGGTTGCTGAGCCAGGTGAAGATCTCCAATCAGAACGTGGCGCAGTATGAAGCGCTGTACCGGCAGGCGCGGGCATTGAGCGCCGCCTCGCGGGCCAATCTTTATCCCACGGTAACCGGCACCGCGTCCAGCACCCGCAGCGGTACCGCCGGCAGCGCCGCCGCCACCCATAACGCCGAGGTCAGCGCCAGCTGGGAGCTGGATATCTGGGGTAAACTGCGCCGCACGCTGGAAGAGAATCAGGCCAGCGCGCAGGCCAGCGCCGCCGAACTGGCCAACATCACCCTGAGCGCCCAGTCGGAATTGGCGCAGGATTATTTCCAGCTGCGGGTTATGGATCAGCAAATCGCCCTCTATCAGCAAAGCGTCGAGGCTTATCAGCGCTACCTTCAGATCATAGACAATAAATACCGGGCCGGCAGCGAGTCGCGCGCCACCCTGGCCCAGGCGCAAACCCAGCTGGAGAGCGCCCGCGCCTCGGCGCTGGATCTGCAATGGCAGCGCGCGCAGCTGGAACATGCCATCGCGGTATTGATGGGCAAAGCGCCGGCGCAGTTCAGCCTGCCGGCCGCACCCCTGACCGCCGCCATGCCGCGCATACCGGTGGCATTGCCGGCGCAGTTGCTGCAGCGGCGGCCCGATATTGCTTACGCCGAGCGTAACGTCGCGGCGGCCAACGCCGCCATCGGCGTGGCGCAGGCGGCCTATTATCCCGACCTGACCCTGAGCGCCAGCGGCGGTTTCCAAAGTTCAGTGCTGCATAACCTGATTTCCATGCCGAACCGGGTCTGGTCGCTGGGGCCGGAACTGAGCGGCACCCTGCTGGATTTCGGCGCCACCAAGGCCGGCGTGGAGCAGGCGCAGGCCGCGTATGACGCAAGCGTCGCCAGCTATCGTCAATCGGTGCTGGATGCTTTCCAGGAAGTGGAGGATTATCTGGTGGAATTATCGACCTTGGCAGAGGAAACCGCCGCCCAACAGCGCGCCGCGGAATCGGCCCAGGAATCCGCCCGGGTGACTTACAATCAATACCAGGCCGGCATGATAGATTATCTCGATGTCGCCACGACGCAGAACACCAGCCTCTCCCAGCAGCAAAATCTGCTGTCCCTGCGCAGCACCCAGTGGGTGGCCAGCGTTCAGCTGATTGTGGCCTTAGGGGGTGGTTGGCATGGAGAAGGAGTGCAGCCCTAAGTGCCTGGCCGGTGTGAACCTTTGGGGTCCCCCCGGCCAGGATGGCGGAGTGAGAGCGCCGCCATCCGCGCCTGATTTCCTTTCATCGCCTGTGTCAGGCTTCTTCCGCTACCGGGGCCTTATTCTTTCCGGCGCTGGTGAGCTCCGGCCAGACGGCCATCAGCGTGGAAACGATATTATCCAGCTCTTCCTGGGTCGCCCCGTCACGGGCCTGCACCGCCATGCCCTGCATAATACACATCAGGTACTTGGCCAGCGTGGCAATATCGGCCGTGGGAGAGATATCTCCCTTGGCCTGCCGGGCCCGCAGGAAATCCGCCAGCATATTTTCCTGGAAATGATGGCGTGCGCGCAGCATTTGCGCCACATCGTCCGATTGTGAAGAAAGCGCCGCGGACGTACAGATAAGAAAACAGCCCGACGGCAGGTTTTTATCGGTATAGAGCGCCGCGGTATCGCGCATGAAATCTTCCGTTGCCTCCGACACCGTGCAGTTCGGATTGGTCAGCAGCGCCCTGCCCCGTTCGGCGAATTTAGTCATATAACGTTCAGCCGCCGCACGGAACAACCCTTCTTTATTGCCGAATTCACCGTACAGCGTCGGTGCCTTCGCGCCTGTTGCCTCAACCAAGTCGGCCAGCGAAGTCGCTTCATAGCCATGGCGCCAGAACAATTCAAGCGCCTTATCCAGCGCATCGTCACGATCGAACTGTTTTGGACGTCCGCGTCCCTTTTTGGCGGACACAACATGCTCAGTACTCATCAGGTCCTCTCTTAGCAAAAAATGCCATCACCATATAATTAATGATCGTTAAAAAAATTACAACCACTTTTTGTCAAAATGACAAAAATGGGGTAATTCATTAGCATCGTAACTATATTGTTGCTCCTTGCAGACGTTGGTTTTTATACCTCAAGCACAGAACGAACAAGCGAAACAGAATGGCGTTTCGTTCCCCAAATCAACATTATAACAATTATATTAACGATCGTTAAAATTTTAGTTGATCTCAGTCACAATTGCCAATATTATTTAATTATCGAACGTTAATAAAAAGTTAATTTAACGTAACTCACCTCTTCAAACGCCAAGGTCAGGCCGCCTGTTTCGACAGGTATGGCGCCTGAGCCTCAACCGGGACGCCAAAGGAGCGCGCAACCTTAACCGGGCAGCGAGGCAACCTTGCTGGGTACAAGAAAAAAAGCCCATAAAACAACGCGGTAAGTTTTATCTTAACGATCATTATATTATTTACTTGATCCTGCTTCACCCCTGTACTACCATTTACTTATCGAATGTTAATAAATTTGCGGCGTGATGAAAATAGTCATCTTTGCCGTAAGGAGTAAGCACCATGCGTAAGGTAAAAGCAGTAAGCCTGGCTATTGTCTTGGGGACGTTATCTTTCGGCAGCAGCGCAATGCAGATAACCACCCAGGGGACAGGTCCGGCGCAAGACACGGCCGTAAGAGCGAGCGCTGTCCTGGCCTCCTCGGCCAACGGCGCTTTGAATGAAAAAGCCGTACCGGACGGTACCCGTTCTTATCCGATGACTTCTGTTGCCGGCCAGCGGAATATGCACAGTACGTCGGTTGTGTATGAATAATGAGCCCCCGACAACGGCGGCGCATTTTTTATGCGTTACGGTCTATTTAAAATAGCGTTTGTTAATAGTTTGGCAAACGCTTTTTTTATGCAGTTCCGGCCTGTGTTTTTCAGGAATATTCCGCTAAAATAGACTAATCCGAAAAAACAAATAAATATTTAAATTAAGCCTTTTCTTATTTCCAAATAGCGAGTATGTTTATTCTATCCTCAAGAACTTCCTTTCCCGTCATTAATCGTAATTTGATACATTTGTAGTAACTATTTTTACGGTTAGTCTCATTGACCTATTATTCATTAAGGTTAATCATTACAGCGTATGCAATGATAAATTAACTGGAGCTTGCCAATGCGTCGTATTTTGACTTACCTCGGGATTATTATGCTCAGCGTTGCTTTAAGCGGCTGCATTTGGGGTGGACCGTGGGGCCGGGGCCATGGCGGCCATGACGGCCATGACGGCGGCGGATACCATCGCCATTATTAATCCGATTCTTTAAAAGCTGCCTTGAGAGCTGCGCCCCAACCCCCTGTGCGTTTCCCCGGTGTTTGGCGGCGCAGTTTTTTATGCCAGTGTATAGATTCCGATACCCGCCGATAATATTCATTTATCCATATGTGGCAGCAGGCTTAAATTGTTTTCCTTGCCGTCGCTGCCCGGTTTGAACTCTTTCCTCCAGCCTCATAAGACCGGTTCTTTTCAAAACCTTACCGGTCTAGGATTCTCCGTCCTCTGCTATATCGGGACCCACGTTCTTGTCCCGTGAGGGTGTTTTCGCCCGCAGCGCACCGGCACGGCTCTCCAAGCCGAAATAGAGCACAATCGCCAGCAATAACGGCGCGATAAAATAGATGGCGCGATAGGCCAACAGGGCGGCGATAATGGTGCCGTGACTAAGATGCTCGCCGCCGAGCATGGCGACAAATACCGCTTCCAGCACCCCGATGCCCGCCGGAATATGCACAATCACCCCGGCAATGCTGCTTACCAGCAATACGCCGAGCACCAGCGGGAAATCCGCTTTATTATTCAGCAGGACATAGATAATGGCCGCCATCACCATCCAGTTGGTACAAGACACCAGCAACTGCATGCCGGCCATGCGCAGCGACGGCAGCACCAGCTTCTGGCCCCTGACGGTCCAGCGGCGGTGTTTGGCAAAGGCGCAGCACCACAGATAGGCGGCGATAAACAGCAATAAGCCGATGCCGATGAGCCGCAGCGCCATATCGCTGATATCCCATTTTCCCGGCAGCTTTATCACGCCGAAGGCGCAGACCACGCCGGCCAACAGAATATACCCCAGCCAGTTGGTGGCGAGGCTCAGGCTGAATATGCGGGTGATGGCGCTGTTGGACAGCCCGAGACGGGAATAGAGCCGGTAGCGCATGCCGATGCCGCCGACCCAGGTGCTCAGGGTCAGCGTAAAGGCATAACAGATAAATGAAACCAGCATGACCTGCGACACCGCCAGTTTGTGGCCGCAGTAAGCGCGGCCGATGAGATCGTAAATGCCGTACAGCAGATAGCTGACCACCACCAGCCCCGTCACAATCAGTACCGATCGCCGGCTGTAATGGGTAATGGCCTGCGCGACATCGCCCCAGTCCACCTTGCGCGCATACACCACCAGCAACACCGCCACGGCGATAAAAAACAGCGCCGTCAGCATTTTTTTTATTACGGGCCAGCGCCCGTGCTTTTGTTTCGGCTGCCTCCCATGGCGGCGGGAAGAGTCGTCATGCTTCATGGCTTGGCGCCCTCGTTTTCAGGTTCGGCGCGGTCCTGGGTTTCAATTTCCGGCTGCACAGGCGGCGGCACCAGGGATAATTTCGGCGTATGGGCCGGCAGCCAGCCGATCCAGGCCGGAAAATGCCGCAAAAAATGGAACACCAAAACGCTTTTCGCCAGATGCCAGTAGGTCTGTTTCGGCACCTGGCTCTCATCGATAAGCTGGCAGTCCTCCGCGATTAGCCGATCGAGTTTATTACGCAGCGTATGGTTGAACTGACTGTCGTGAATCATCACGTTAGCTTCAAGATTCAGCGACAGGCTCAGGGGATCGAGATTACTGGATCCTACGGTGGCCCAATAGTCGTCCTTGACGGCGACTTTGCCGTGCAGCGGGCGGCGGAGATATTCATATATCATTACCCCCTCCGGCACCAGATAGTTATAAAGCATCCGCGCCCCTACCTTTACGATGGGCATGTCCGGCTCCCCCTGCACGATCAATTTCACCCGTACGCCCCGCCGCGCCGCGTTACGCATCTCCTTGAGCAGCCGGTAGCCGGGGAAAAAATAGGCGTTGGCGATGATCACATCCTGCTTGGCGGTGCGCAGCATATCGAGATAATGCCGCTCGATATCGGTATCGTGTTCGTCGTTATCACGATAGACGAACAGCGCCTGGGCATCGCCGGGCTGACGGTTATAGGCCGGCAGTTTCGAGCGTCGTCCCCACCAGTTGCGCTGCCGGGCCTCGCTGTACAGCGTTTCCAGGGTATAACGGTGAATATCCGCCACCACCGGCCCCTCCAGCTCTACCGCATAATCCTGTTTCGCCTGCGGGCCGTAATCGCTGTAATGCTCGGCGGAGAAGTTAATACCCCCGATAAAGGCAATGCGTCCGTCCACGACGACCGTTTTACGGTGCAGGCGGCGGAACATATTAGTGCGCATCCCCATAAAGGCCGGGCGGGGATCAAAAAAGCGGAAACGAACCCCGGCGGTGGTCAAGGCGGCGATATATCCCTCGGAAAGATTGGCCGAACCGTAACCGTCCACCATGACTTCCACCTTAACGCCGCGCCGCGCCGCGGCAATGAGATTCTCTTGCAGGGCCAAACCGACCTTATCCTCGAACAGGATAAAGGTCTCCAGCAGCACTTCCGTTTCCGCCCGGCCTATCCGGTCATAAAGCCGCGGGAAGAATTCCTCGCCGTTTTCCAGCAGGGAGATTTTATTGCCGTCACGCCATTCCATATTCATAACGAAATCTCCACCGCCAACGGGGCATGATCGGACAGATGCGACCAGGGCTGATTGGCCAGGGAGGTGGGCCGGCTGATACGGGCATTGCGAACATAGATGCGATCCAGGCGCAATACCGGAAAACGGGCGGGAAATGTCTTGGCCGGGCGGCCGTAGGCTTTGGTGAACACCTCTTCCAGACCGGCTTCCCGGCCGAGCAGGGCATTGGCCTGTTGGCGCCAGTCGTTGAAATCTCCTGCCAGCACCAGCGGCGCGCCCTCGGGCAGGGTGGCGATATGTTTGCTTATGAGCAGCATCTGCGCACGACGATGCCGCTCCCTTAATCCTAAATGCACGCACATCATGTGCAGCGGCATATCCCGGCCCGGCACCTGGAGGATACAATGCAGCATACCGCGCTTCTCGGTGCCCTGAACCGAGAGATCCAGGTTATGGTAGCTGGCGATGGGAAAGCGGGAAAGCAGGGCGTTGCCGTGATCGCCATCGGGATAGACCGCGTTGCGGCCATAGGCAAAATCGGCCCACAGGGTATCGGCCAGAAATTCGTATTGCGGCACCACCGGCCAATTTTCAAACCGCCGCGAATGTTTTTCATGGGTTCCCAATACCTCCTGTAAAAAAACGATATCGGGATCGACGGTACGTACCGCTTCGCGCAGCTCCGGCAGGATGAAACGCCGGTTAAACGCGGCAAAGCCTTTGTGGGTATTGATGGTTAATACCTTAAAGGAGAATCCCTGCTCCGCTGATGTCGTCATGCTCACTGTTTCTTTTTTCTCTACGTGAAGGTTCGTTCGAAGCATGGTGCAAAACCCCTGGGTTATCCTTTGGCAAAAGCCCGCCGCTTCCGGTGACGGCAGGCGAAAAGTACAAGGTTGGTTTGAACCGCGAATGTTACGGTGCGGAGTTCGACGGCTTATGCCGTGAAATCGGGCCGCAAAATTGATGGAAACCGTCATGGTGCGGCTTCCTCATTTTATTGAAATTTATGATCATGCTTATTATCGTAGCCATCCAGGGGCAACTCCGCCAATGGCGATCCCCCGGCGAGTGAGTGGCCGTGCCCGTGGCCGTCCGTGACGGTTCCGGTTTATCTGATTAATAACCCTGACTTTTACCCTCATGGCGGCCCTCATTCCGGCCACGGCGGCGCCGACGCGCGACAAAGAAAAAAGTTATAAAAATTGATTCAAGATTACGTTTTGTTACCTGCGGATACGTTATGACATCCACGTTAACCCGCCGTCGTTATGGCGGCTTTCCGCGGCGGCCGGCCGGCGGGTTCTTCGCCCTTGCGGCTAGCGGTAATTTTCATTAGCCTGCTTTATCGCAGCCACCGGATGGAGAGAGGGAATGTCCGAACAAAGCGCCCCGGCGCTGAAAGAGATTTTCAACCAGCAGCGGCTGGAGTTTATCGCCGCGCAAACCGAGTCCGTTTACGGGGAATTTCCCAAGGCGCGTTTTTTGTCCGCCGCCGCCGCCGGACTGGACGAACTGTCGCTGATGGCGCGGCTGCGCCGGGTCAGTGCTTGTCTTCACGACGGCCTGCCGGCGGAATTCCCCGCGGCGCTGGAGATTTTGCGCCGTCTCGCTCCCCGTCTGGACAGGGGCTTCGTTACGTTGATTTTACCGGAATACGTGGCCATGTACGGGCTGGAGGACTATGAGCTGTCTATGGAGGCGCTGCGTTTTTTTACCTCCTTCGGCTCGTCGGAATTCGCGGTGCGGCATTTCCTGCGCCAGGATATGTCCCACGGGCTGGCGCTGCTGGAAATCTGGTCCCGGGATGAAAACGAGCACGTCCGGCGGCTGGCCAGCGAAGGCAGCCGCCCGCGGTTACCTTGGTCCTTTCGTCTGGAAGCGCTGCGGGCCGATCCCTCGCCGGTACGCGGGATACTGAACAACCTGCGCGCCGATCCCAGCCTTTACGTGCGAAAGTCCGTGGCAAATCACCTTAATGATATCACCAAGGATCATCCGGAATGGGTCATGGATCTCCTGGCGGGCTGGCCGCTGGAGGATCCCGCCAGTGCCTGGATTGCCCGCCATGCCTTACGCACCCTGATCAAGCAGGGAGATCGCCGCGCATTGGGTCTGGTAGGGGCCGGCAGCGCGGCACAGGTCAGCGTCGAAGCCTTCACGGTCACTCCGGCGGCGCTGGCGCTGGGGGAACCGGTAGTCCTGGCTTTCAGCCTGCGTTCCACCTCGGCCCTTCCGCAGCGGCTGGTTATCGACTATACCGTTCATTATGTCAAAAAATCCGGCGCCACCTCAGCCAAGGTGTTCAAGCTCAAGACCTTGACCCTGGCCCCTCATGAAACGGTGACCATAACCCGTAGCCAGACAATCCGGAATTTCACCACCCGGACGCATTACGCCGGTAAACACGTGGTGGAAATTTTTATCAACGGCGAGTGCCTGGCGCGCGGGGCATTTGCGATCCGCTAACGAAGGCCGAAGCGCCTTGTCAAAAGAGTTGACGGAGGCGGATTGATTTGATGGGGATCAAAAATAATTTCGCCAGCGTCCATTTGACAAAGGCAAATTTTGCTGAATTTCCTCAATTGGCACCACGCTTATCTCTTGGGGATCAATATCATTCTTATAGATATGCATTTCGTCCAGATAAATTGCGCCTTGACTGTCGCTGCCCAAAGAATCGATAGTTCGGTAATTCTTTTTGTGTTTTCAGCAAGGAATAATTTTAGCCCATCCTGGTTTCTCATTAAATTATCTTTTAGAGACACTCCTCTTGTATTCGTTAATCTAATTTTGTACAAATACGAATCTTTAACTAATGTTTTATATCGTAGTGCCCCGGTTATATCTCCTGCTACTATCACACATGGTTCGTCTGGCGGAATCATTTTTCCAATAGCAGTATAATCATGCGATGAAGTAAAACCTTGTTTCAGAATGAGATCGGGAGAATTCACATCCACCCGATACGCATAACCTTCTGCACCGTCGAAGGAATAAAGACCATTGTCCTGTACTGATGGGCTTTTAAAACGCGGGCAATAGTTTTCAAACTCCAGCAATTTAAACTCATTCGCCCATTCCGGAATCTGCCCTGATTCTTTAATCCAAAGGGCAAAATTCACCTCTGTATAGAGTTCACTGTCTTGTGGAAAGTCATAATTATCCAATAAAGTCTTGGCCTGCTGTTCGCTCATCCCGAGCTTGTGTTGTATGACCTGATGAGGTTTTGCTATTCTGCCACTCAACCCTTCCGACTGTAGTCTTCTTAACCTGTGAGATAAATTTTCCAGGTAAATCCTGTCTTTTTTTATAATCAGTGGGATATATGTTTCCCGTGATTTCAAAAAGTACTGTCCCTTTGTAATTTTCAAATTCACGAAATTATTCTTAACTTTGATATAAATGTTACCCTGGGCATCCCGCCGTATCCCCTGACTATCAGATACAGACAATCCAGCAACATCCACATCTCGTGCATACATCTCAGGAGTAATAAATTTCTTCAGTTTTGGAGACACATGGATATTTGTAGCGAGTTCATCCAATGAAATAAGCCGGCCGTTTTGGCAAGAACAAAGTGGGCCCCGGCGTTCATTCCTATATCAGGACTCATGGGAGAAAAGATATTCTTCCCATATATGCGGCCTATTTTCTTTACAGGAATCATTAACTCCGTGTTTGGAAGTCTGCCCATAGCGTAAGGCGCTGTGGAAACCTGCATTCGTCGTTGCGCGACATACTCCAGTTTTTCCGCTAAGGCAGCGGTTTTCCCATCAACTTTAAGCTGTTTTATCAATCTATGCGCGGATTCTTTTCCTAACCCGTACAGCAGGTCAAACCCTGGGTCCATACCCCGGAGAAACGTTTTTCCCAAGGCGGACAGTTCTTTTAACTCCGGTAAGCTGACTTTCTGCAAAAAAGCCGGGCCGGCGCGTGAAATCGCCCCTTGACTTAAAGTCATACCGCCGGCACGTACCCCCTGGGCAAAACCCGTACCGAACCTTTCGCCCAGTCTGGCCGCGCCCGCCAACAGTGGGATAAAAGACACCCAATCCATCAAACAGGAAGGAAGGGCCTGAATGGGATCGTTATTTACGATACCTTCAATACAATTATAAAATGGTATCATTTCTTTTGCCACTGCCCAGACATTTTGTCCTTGAGATTTTTCATTTCCCGCTTCATAAAGAGCAGCGTATAAAAAATCGTGGTATTGCTTATTCAGAAAATCGATAAGCACCTCACCGCTTTGATTATTGTCTTTGATAATAGCTCTTAGAGGAATAATTTTAAACTCGAACAATTCATTATCAACATAAACGGTATTTTTGTTGATAGTGTATTTTTAAGAAAAATCTTATAATCTAAAAGATCATTTTCTATATATTTATGTATATCCCGATCAACACGAAACAGTTCATACCGATTAACGGTTTCATCGTTTCCTGTTCTAAGGGCATATATTCTTTCTTCATTCCCTAACGAAACAATAAAAGGTTGGTTTTCTCAAGCTTCACCTTGATGTTTTGTCACATGGGTGATTATAGGCAAAGTTAATAGGTTTCCTGGTGTTCATGTTCAGCGCCACTGGACGGATAACCGCAGCCTGTGAAAAAATGAAATCCATTTCATCTTTTCCAGCCGACCTCATAGCGGAATAGAGTAGATACTCATTCAATGCTGAAAATTGATCTGCGACGCTCAACGTCAGTTTTTGATACTCGTCCTCCAGGCTTGTCGGCGCGTCCTTGCAGGGAGGAGCAATGCCATTCATATACAATTCCTTGGCTTCAGCTTTCCCTTTCAACTGCTTCTGTTCCTTAGTGAGTATGGGGTCAGCCAGGCTTGGTAGCGGGATTATTACAGAACACCTGTCGATGATTACATCAGCGAGCTTCCCTCTGGCGAGCCATTGCCGAACAGCAGATTTGTAGCTATCAAGCTTCACTGTCATATCTTTAAGAGCCGCCTGAACCCCTTTTCTGTATTCAAGATAGTCATTGATTACTGCTGAAGTGGCGTCATGAATGTTCTCTACGCCATTCATTTTATCCGAAGGATTCTGAGCAGCGAATAGCAACGCGGGTGTTAAAAATAGTGCTGTATTCCGGCTCCCACTCCATTGGCAATGGCTTGATCCCACATTTTCTCACCAATTGCCGAAACTTCCGTCCGGTTAAATTCACCTAAAGCATTAATGCTGTCTAGGTATCGGCATCCTGCATACAGATCCGCAAATTCGTTTTCACCAGGCGAAAGGGACTTCACGCCGCTTTCGTTAATAAAATAATAAAGAAACGGCATTTCTTTCAATGTGTATCTGTACCAAAATCGATTGAAATAAGAATTCATCTCGGTGGAAAGATCATTAAGATCAACCTTACCGTCGGCTTGTAGTTTTTCCAGGGAAAATAGATACTTTATGCTGCTGATAGCTATGTGGGATGGATTTTTATCATTCATAATTTCTCTATAGGCATATTCAGCTGGATTTTTTTTGAGTATTGCTCCAAAAAGCCAACTGCTTATGGCAGATTCCGCCTGGGTAAGAGTTAATGTCTTCGTGTTTTCTCCGACAAATAAATTCAAGCTATTAAGAATATATAATGGAATCGTTTTTTCAGTTAAATTATTAAGATGATATTCAGCAACCGCAGCGATAAGTTTTTCTAAAGAAATATTACCTTGACTATTCTTTCTTGCAGGAAGGATTTTTTCTTTCCTGAGAAACCTAATGATTTTTTTATTGATTCTTAATATTATCACCTCATTATCACTGTTATTCACCGACTTCAATAAGTCCGAGGAACGCTGATTGCCTGAGACAGTGCTGCCTACACTTTCAATTGAGTTTATAAAGTTATAGAGTGCCCTTGCTCCGCCCACGATGGTCGTAAGAGCCAAAGAACCGAGGGCCACCATGAATTTTTTTCCTGACAGAACCGAGTGCGGTGCGTAAGCAGTAGTGGCCAAAGCGGCCGCTGTCATCAACGGGATACGCACATCGTTACTCCCTCCCCCGCCAGCAACAGACTTTTGCGGATTAACCACTGCGTTGGCAACCACATTTACGGAATTAAAATCCCTTTTTTGGACAGAATAACCAGATTTTGTGGTTAACAAGGGGGGAACTACGGCCACTGCGTCACACTTAGTATTTAGCTGTGAATTTAAAACTATATTGTTAATTTCTCGTTCATACGTTCTTGTTATTTTAGTGTTACAATTCTGTAACTCAGCAATTTTATGTCGCTGTTTTAGCTTTTCGACGCTCCAGGCATGAAGGGCACGGGCGGCATCGTTATGGTTAGCTTCTGGCACTGGCGAAAATTTATTGTTCGCGGTCGCTTTGGTTAATGATTCCGGGTAGACTGTTGAATTCGAATGAAATGCCAACAGTTCTGTTTTTCCGGTAAATTTGCCGGATAAGGCGTTAGGCATGTTTGTTTTAGAAAACGTATGCTGTGAGAGACGTTCGTCATTTTTATGAGTGATTCTTACGAAGGTATCAACTTCAAACGCCGATTCCGGCAGGTCTCCCCGCGTTGCCGGCGCGATGTAGGCAGCGGCTCCACGCTGCGCCATATTCGAAAGAAGATGCCAATAGCAATTTACCCTAATCAGCAGGTTACCGAAAAAAATCGGCATCTTGAGCAACCTTCTTTGTGGAGCGCCTTCATCCGTCAGCCAATATCTGGTGATAAGAGCAAAAACGGCCAGAGCCGTAAAAAAATTTCCTGAGGGATGGCCGTCGTCACGGCTTAGGTATTGATCAAAATAAGTCTCACTCGTATAGTCCAGTATGGTTTCTCGTATAAAATGAGCCAACCCTGGAATGGGGTTATTGCTGCCAAACGTGCAGCAAGAGGCCAGACCCATCGCGTTTAAAAAGACCATATCCACGTTTCTTTTTTCCGTGACGGCTATATACAGGCTGTGCGCGGCCATGACGACATCCACCGGAAGTCCCGGAAGAATTTTCGCTAATCCAGCCGAGATAAGTTCTGCTTGCTTCACTGCGCCCAAAATTCTAATAAGTTCTTTGACACAGCGGCGGCAGTCTTCCGTAAAAGGAATCATCGATTCAGCCTGTTCCGCTGGGGAAACAGGCGAACCGGAACGATCTGAATCATCGTGCCATTGCTCATTTATATTGAAATGCACGCAGGCATTTAACCAGATACCGGCGCTGTTTATGGCGGAAGACGCCGTTGAAAAAACGGTGACAATGGGTGAGACCAAAGGCGTTATGAGCATGAGAATTCTCTTGATGCGGAACCGCTGGAATTTTCTTATATAATGTATTATTTGCGGAGGAAAAAATTAAAAAAAATGGCAAAATATCAAATAATAAAATAACTATTCCGTGATGGAACATCACCGAGGCTACCCGCCGATCACACCGACACCCGGAGCAAATCCTTTAATCGGGTGGTATAGGCCGGCGACAGCATTTCCCGTTTCATTTGCCACTGCCGCCGGACGCCCTGGCCGGCGAAATAGACCCGGCTTTCGCCGCCGCGATTCAGTTTATCCAGGGTCTTCATTAATAACCCGCTGTTTACCCTCGGCTTGTAGTCATCAAATAAGCCGAACTGCGCCACCCCCTGATCAAAAAAATCACCCAGCACGACGCCCGCTTTCAAATAGCGCTGATCCTCCAGCCAGATACTCTCCAGGCATTGAACCGCCTGGGCGATGATATCCCGGGTATCATTGGTGGGAATGGGAATCAGGCCGGTGGCTTGATTGCCGTAGAATTGCTCCCCCTGGGCATGGGGGCTGGTGCGGATAAATACCGATACCTGCCGGCAAAATTGTTTCTCGCCGCGCAGTTTCTCCGCCGCCCGGCCGGCATAATCACATACCGCCTCGCGCATGTCCTGATAGCGGCTGACACGCGATCCGAAGCTGCGGCTGCTGATAATCTGCTGTTTTACCGCCGGCACCTCCTCCACCGCCAGGCAAGATTCGCCGCACAGTTCCCTGACGGTGCGCTCCAGTACCACGCTGAAGTTTTTCCTGATAAACGCCGGCGGGGAATCCGCCAGCTGCAGCGCGGTGCAAATGCCCATGGCCCGCAGGTTTTTTCCCCATACGCCGCCCGATGCCCCACACGGCTTCCACCGGCATCAGCGCCATTAACCTGCGTTGGCGCAGGGGTGAGGAGAGGTCCACCACCCCACCGGTCTTACGCCACTTCTTGGCCGCATGATTCGCCAGTTTGGCCAGTGTCTTGCTCGGAGCGATGCCCACCCCGGAGGTGAGCTTGGTACACTGCAGCAGGGTTTGCCGCACCTCCCGTCCGAACTGTTCCAAAGAGGCGCACGCGCTGACGCCGGTGAGGTCGAGGAAAGCTTCATCGATACTGTAAATTTCCACCGCCGGCGCCATCTCCTCAAGGAGGGACATCACACGCTGGGACATGTCGGCATACAGGGCATAGTTACTGGAAAAGACCGCCACGCCGTGGCGGGCAAGATGCTCGCGGATTTTGTAATAGGGCTCGGCCATATTGATACCCAACCGTTTGGCCGCCGCCGAACGTGCAATCACACAGCCGTCGTTATTACTGAGCACCACGACGGGCCGGTCCCGCAGCTCCGGCCGGAATACCGTCTCGCAGGATGCATAAAAGGAATTGATGTCTACCAGGGCATACATGGATGCGCTCGCCTGAATACTGTAATTAAATACAGTATAGCGGCATGCGCTTCGCCTTGTGAAGCCACCCTCCCCCGGCAAACAGCCAACCCGTTGTTAACAGGAAATATTCAGTTATCGCTTTCGGGTTAAGGCTGTGCCGCCTTTATAAATCGTCTCATTTATCGCACCGTTATATAATAAATTACCTAACGTATCATATTTTTTGCTTTTTAAAAAACGGGGTTTTTATAACAAAATTGTCCGAGAACAATATTCGCTGATTATTTTTCATTCATCATCATAAAAGTAATTCATCAAATAACCATAAGCACACTATGTATATCCGTGCCGCCGGCAGACAGGATGATAAAAATATATCGGGGGATGGCAGATGAAGGAAAACTTTCTTTTAACCGCCCTGGCCGAGTCGGGCATCAGCCGGCGCAGCCTGGTGAAAGGCGGCATGGCGGCGGGAGGACTGCTTATCGCCAGCAGCGCGCTACAGTTACCCTTCACATTCGCCCGTAGCGCCATGGCCCCGATCCCGGCGGCCGGGGCAGACGATAAGACGGTCTGGAGCATGTGCTCGGTGAACTGCGGCAGCCGCTGCGCGCTGCGTCTGCATACCCGCGATAACGAAGTCTACTGGGTTGAGACGGATAACACCGGTCAGGATATTTATGGCGATCACCAGGTGCGCGCCTGCCTGCGCGGCCGATCCATACGCCGCCGGATGAACCATCCCGACCGGCTTAAATATCCGATGAAACGGGTGGGTAAGCGTGGTGAAGGCAAATTTGTTCGCATCAGCTGGGACGAGGCGCTGGATACCATTGCCGATAATCTCAAACGCATCGTCAAAGACTACGGCAACGAAGCGGTGTATATCCATTATTCATCGGGCATCACCGGCGGCAACTTTACCCGCTCCTCTCCGTCTGGCTCGCTGGTGACCCGGCTGATGAACTGCTACGGCGGTTCCCTGCAGCAATACGGCACTTACAGCACGGCGCAGATCAGCGCCGCCATGCCTTACACCTACGGCAGCAACGACGGCAACAGCACCTCGGACATCGTCAATACCAAGCTGGTGGTGATGTTCGGCAATAACCCGGCGGAAACCCGCATGAGCGGCGCCGGCATCACTTACCATCTGGAGCAGGCCCGTGAACGCGCCAACGCCCGCATGATTGTTATCGACCCGCGTTATACCGATACCGCCGCCGGGCGGGAGGACCAATGGATTCCCATCCGCCCCGGCACCGACGCGGCGCTGGTCTCGGCCCTCGCCTGGGTGTTGATTACCGAGAACCTGGTGGACCAGGCGTTTCTCGATACCTATTGCGTCGGTTACGACGAAAAAAACCTACCCGCCGGCGCACCGGCCAACGGCCACTATAAAGCCTATATCTTAGGCCAAGGGGACGATAAGACCGCCAAAACGCCGTTCTGGGCGGAAAAAATCACCGGCATCCCGCGGGATCAGATAATCAAGCTGGCTCGTGAAATCGGCGGCGCCAAACCGGCCTATATTTGCCAGGGATGGGGACCCCAACGGCAGGCCAACGGCGAACAGACGGCGCGCGCCATCGCCATGCTGCCGATCCTCACCGGCAATGTGGGTATCAACGGCGGCAACAGCGGCGCCCGTGAATCCACCTACACCATTACCATCGAACGGATGCCGGTGCTGAAAAACCCGGTTAAAACCCAGATCCCGGTGTTCATGTGGACCGACGCCATCTATCGCGGCAAGGAAATGACCGCCCTGAAGGACGGCGTTAAAGGCAAGGCCAAGCTGGATGTGCCCATCAAGTTTATCTGGAACTATGCCGGCAATACCCTGGTGAACCAGCACTCCGATATCAACCGTACCCACAAGATTCTGCAAAACGAGCAGGACTGCGAGATGATTGTGGTTATCGAAAACTTTATGACCTCTTCGGCGAAGTATGCCGATATCCTGCTGCCGGACCTGATGACCACCGAACAGGAAGATATCGTGCCCAATGACTATGCCGGCAATATGGGGTATTTGATCTTCGGCCAGCCCTCCACCACGCCGAAATTCGAACGGCGCTCCATCTATGAGATAACCAAAGGAATCGCGCAGCGGCTGGGGCCGGATATCGAGCAGAAATTCACCGAAGGGCGCAGCCAGTCCGAATGGCTGCAGTTTCTCTACGGCAAGATGCTGGCGGAAGACCCCCTGCTGCCCTCTTACGATCAGCTGAAGGCCCAGGGGATTTATAAACGCCGTGACCCGGACGGACATTTTGTCGCCTACCGGGATTTCCGCCAGGACCCCCAGGCCCATCCGCTAAAGACCCCCACCGGCAAAATCGAAATTTATTCCACCGCCCTGTCCGCCATCGCCGCCACATGGGAACTGAAAGCGGACGAAGTCATCAGCCCGCTGCCCGTGTATGCCAGCACCTTCGAAGGCTGGAACGATCCGCTGCGCTCACGTTTCCCGCTGCAGCTGGCCGGATTCCACTATAAGGCGCGCACTCACTCTACTTACGGCAACATCGACGTATTGCAGGCGGCCTGTCCACAGGAAGTCTGGATCAACCCGCTGGACGCGCAAAGCCGGAATATCAACAACGGCGATCGGGTGCGGGTATTCAACGACCGGGGTGAAATCCGGATCTTCGCCAAGGTGACGCCGCGCATCCTGCCGGGCGTTACCGCCATCGGACAGGGGGCGTGGCACCAGGCCGATATGGCGGGGGACAAAATCGATCACGGCGGCTGCATCAATACCCTTACCACCCAGCGCCCGTCGCCGCTGGCCAAGGGTAACCCGCAGCATACCAACCTGATTGAGATAGAGAAGGTTTAGGAGTAGCCGATGAGTACGCAATACGGTTTTTATATTGATTCAAGCCGGTGTACCGGGTGTAAAACCTGTGAGCTGGCCTGCAAGGATTACAAAAATCTCGGTCCCAATGTCAGCTTTCGCCGCATTTATGAATATACCGGCGGCAGTTGGCAGCAAGACGGCTACGGTTATCATCAGGATGTTTTTGCCTATTATCTCTCCATTGCCTGCAACCACTGCGAAGATCCCGCCTGCGTCAAGGTGTGTCCCAGCGGCGCCATGCATAAAGGCGACGACGGCTTCGTGGTGGTGAACGAAGATATCTGTATCGGCTGCCGCTACTGTCATATGGCCTGTCCTTACGGCGCGCCGCAGTTCAACGCCGAGAAAGGCCATATGACCAAATGCGACGGCTGCCATGAACGGGTGGCGGTGGGGCAAAAACCCGTTTGCGTGGAATCCTGCCCGCTGCGGGCGCTTGATTTAGCGCCCATCGGCGACTTGCGCGACAAATACGGCGATCTGGCCGCGGTGGCGCCGCTGCCCGACCCGATGTTCACCCAGCCCAATCTGGTTATCAAGCCCAACGCCGGCAGCCGGCCGCTGGGTGATACCACCGGCTATCTTGCCAATCCTAAGGAGGTTTAATATGGGTAACGGATGGTCGGAGTGGCCGCTGATGTTTTTCACCGTGGCGGCCCAGTGCGTGATTGGCGGTTACCTGATCATGGCCATGGTGCTGTTGGCGGGTAACCTGACGGTGGCAGGCATCCGCAAAGTGCATCTGTCGATGTTCTTTTTATGGCTATTGATGGGGCTGGGATTCCTTGCCTCCATGATGCATCTGGGTTCGCCGCTGCGGGCCTTGAATTCATTAAACCGCATCGGCGCCTCGCCGCTGTCCAACGAGATCGCCGCTGGCTCGCTGTTTTTCGCCCTAGGGGGCATCTACTGGCTGATAGCTGTGCTTAATCGCATGCCCCGAATGGCGGGCAACATATGGCTGGTGATCACCGCCCTGTCCGGCCTGCTGTTTTTATATGCCATGGGCCGGGTCTATATGATAGATACCGTGCCCACCTGGGATACTGTTTATACCCCTCTTGGTTTCGTGCTGACGGTATTTATCGGCGGACCGCTGCTGGGCTGCCTGCTATTGCAGGGCGCAGGCATCAGCGGTCCGGGCTGGCGCTACCTGCCCTGGGTAAGCGTTATCGCGGTGATGATAAGCGTGGCGGCGGTAATGATGCAGGCCGCCGGTCTGGCCGCTATCCACAGTTCGGTACAGCAGGCCTCGGCGATGGTCCCCGATTACGGCCTGCTGATGGCGGGAAGGGTGTTGCTGCTGGGACTGGGACTGGCCTGCTGGCTTTGGCCGGTGGCCCGAGGCAAAACGCCGCCTGTAGCCGGGCTGGCGCTGGGACTGGTGCTGATTATCGGCGGCGAACTTATCGGCCGGGCGGTATTCTACGGCTTGCATATGACGGTGGGCATGGCGATTGCCAGCTGATGCATGATCTCCATGCTTCAGGCTGGCCGTTGGTCTTATTGCGCTAACTGTGGAACCTGCCGGCTTAGGCGACCGGTTTTCTAACCCATCAAATTTGCCGTGAAAAATTTATTGTTTCACTTTTTTCTGGGATTCGGCGCGGCTTGCAACAGGACTGTAACTTAGGGTTAAGGACCCTGTTATTGTATCCGCAATGAGAACGTCACCGCCATTAGCGTATACATTGCCTTTAACATTTTCGGCCAGGTTTAAAGCTCCATTCAGATTTTAATTTTTAATGAATTTTCTGATACATCTGTACCGGATGAATGAGCGCATTGATTCGCAGTGGCTGGACTGGTGCCTGGCTGTGAATTTCCTGAAATTTGCATGTTGTTTAAATCCATCTCTTCTATAGTAATGAGCTCTAAAAATACCTAATTTGATATTCTTAAAGCCTTTTCTCTCCCTTTACTTTTTATTTCTGATCTTTTATTGCCAGCAAAACAACGTTTTGGGAATTATGAAACCACCTCGATAATATTATCTCTATAATCCACACTGCCGGTACCTTTAGTGACCAACCTTAATTTAGCATCCGGGTTAGCCGAATTATCCACCGTTAATGTCAAAATCTTCCCGGAAACAACGATTTCAAAACATTTTCTCCTATATTAACAGATTTGGAAACATCAATCTGGTATTTATCGGGCTGTGAAACAAAAAGGTCTGAGCGTTATCCACAATTGACTTGGCCTTGCAATTATTAAAAGTACTACCAATTGTGATTGAACCAGCAAACCTTTGCTTAAGGATTTCATGCCTTGTTGTGGGATTATTTTTCTCACAAGACTTTTCAGGTATAACCCAATGGAGATGGTTCAAGCTTGATTTTTCATCAATAACAATATTTTTACTATTTGCTGTAATCATTGCAGTATGTTGAGTATTTATAAAAGATGTATTACCTGTGTCTTGTTTTATATGCGTATTTTATTGGTTTTAATATTACGGATAATGATTTCACCGGATTTCGTTGTCAGCCTTTCGGGGAAGTCGGGATGTGAAAACATTAACGAAATTTTCCCGCCAGTGGTTTTATCTCTTCGGCTCCAGAACACTTTAGCGTAACGTGACCGGATTCATGACAAGTCTCGATCGTTTTGCTTTTGATCCATCTTTCAGCTCAACGGTGCCGCTGTAGGTCTTTATGCTATTCTGAACTTCACTTTCTTCCAATAAAACGGAGCCACAATCTGTAACAATAGAAGCAACGGTTGACTGACGGAACATTCCTACAAAGGCATTCTTAGTTTCGATGCCTCCGGTAACCTGGCTATTCGTGAGGAACACTTTACCAGACTCATATTCGGTGGTGATGCTAGTTACCTTAGCACGATCCGTGAGTTTAACAGTACCGCCATTTGTATTGATATTTTCTAAGGTCGCATCCTTTAAGCTGATATTACCGGCTGATTTCACATCGGCGTTATATTTCCCTTCTCGATTTCTATATCTCCCTGGCTGCTTTCGATGAGTATCTTATCCTCCCTTCGGTGGTATAACAGTTTAACAGTGTGACTGTTTTCTGAGAAAAATATCTGAAGACAATTCTTCTCCACAACGGTAAAATTTATCTGTTGAACCATCGGATGGAATGTTTGAGTTAGAAAACTGTGTGTTAGAAAACTGTGTGGTACTTGAAGTGTTCATAATAAAATCTCCCAGAACATTTGGTATTGATATGCATTTAAGAAAAGCAAATTCGTAAATTTGAAGGGAGGATTATAATATAAGTTTCTTAAACATACCCGTAACAGCCTTATCTCAAAAACGAACTTCAGCAGGTATGATTTCGGATAGAATACCGGTGAGCCAGCATAATAAATTATTGCCGCCGCCGACAGTACTTTCTCCATGCTTTTGTAAGCAGAGCTTCTGCCGCCAGCAGTTGACGTTTACGTTCAACGTCCCAGCGATAGCCGGACAGCGCCCCGCCGCTGCGCACCACCCGATGTAAGGGGATGGCCACCGCCAGCTGGTTGGCGGCGCAGGCGCCGGCCACGGCAGGCGGAAGCATAGGCCCTAGGCGTCAGTGCGGTAATGGATTTGAACAGGCGGTGAAAATAAAACGGCCATCCGCTGGGTTATACCAGCGGCTATTTTGCCAATCCTAAGGAGGTTTAATATGGGTAACGGATGGTCGGAGTGGCCGCTGATGTTTTTCACCGTGGCGGCCCAGTGCGTGATTGGCGGTTACCTGATCATGGCCATGGTGCTGCTGGCGGGTAACCTGACGGTGGCAGGCATCCGCAAAGTGCATCTGTCGATGTTCTTTTTATGGCTATTGATGGGGCTGGGATTCCTTGCCTCCATGATGCATCTGGGTTCGCCGCTGCGGGCCTTGAATTCATTAAACCGCATCGGCGCCTCGCCGCTGTCCAACGAGATCGCCGCTGGCTCGCTGTTTTTCGCCCTAGGGGGCATCTACTGGCTGATAGCTGTGCTTAATCGCATGCCCCGAATGGCGGGCAACATATGGCTGGTGATCACCGCCCTGTCCGGCCTGCTGTTTTTATATGCCATGGGCCGGGTCTATATGATAGATACCGTGCCCACCTGGGATAATGTTTACACCCCGCTGGGTTTTGTGTTGACGGTATTTATCGGCGGACCGCTGCTGGGCCGTCTGCTGCTGCAGACGGCGGGCATCAGCGGACCGGGCTGGCGCTACCTGCCCTGGATAAGCGTTATCGCGGTGATGATAAGCGTGGCGGCGGTAATGATGCAGGCCGCCGGTCTGGCCGCTATCCACAGTTCGGTACAGCAGGCCTCGGCGATGGTCCCCGATTACGGCCTGCTGATGGCGGGAAGGGTGTTGCTGCTGGTACTGGGACTGGCCTGCTGGCTTTGGCCGGTGGCCCGCGGCAAAACGCCGCCTGTAGCCGGGCTGGCGCTGGGACTGGTGCTGATTATCGGCGGCGAACTTATCGGCCGGGCGGTATTCTACGGCTTGCATATGACGGTGGGCATGGCGATTGCCAGCTGAAGCACGATCTCCATGCTTCAGGCTGGCCGTTGGTCTTATTGCGCTAACTGTGGAACCTGCCGGCTTAGGCGACCGGTTTTCTAACCCATCAAATTTGCCATGAAAAATTTATTGTTTCACTTTTTTCTGGGATTCGGCGCGGCTTGCAACAGAACTGTAACTTAGGGTTTGGACTGGTGCCTGGCTGTGAATTTCCTGAAATTTGCATGTTGTTTTACTCCATTTATCTGTATTAATAATCTCAAAATAACTGTTTTTCTATCTAATTAGAAAATGATCTTAGGTAAAGTGGTATCAGGATATTTTTTATCTATAGTAGCAAAAATTCAATCCAGCATTAGGGATTACATCGGTCATTGCCAATATTATTTCACTGACGAGTAACAGTTACTACAAGATATATTCAATAACGTAATTATTATCCTTATATTGAATTGAATTTCATTCTATTCAATTTTTCCGTTTCATTCAATTCCATCGTCTATTATTCAATTTCCTGATCTGAAGTTGATAAATCTTGAACCGTGATCTCAATTTTACTATCAAATGAATACCCTTCTTCCAGCTTAATCTCTTTATCAATGATCAGGCGCACTGTTGCTCCGGGGTTAGCGCTATCGTCCACCGTGATTTTAGATACTTTACCCTTGAGAACTATATCGAACGTACGTTCGGTCGTATCAAGGTTTTAAGTGTTTTGATAGCAATACGATGGTTTTTCTATAGGGAATAACATAGGTGACTAAATCATCTGTGTCTTTGGAGCAAGATTTGGTTCCCGAGGAAATTGAGCATTTGTATTGGATTCTGCCGGTATTTTGAAATGTATATGTTCCAGCTTTGAATCCTGATTAATGACTGTACATTTGCTATTAGTTTCAAGCGTCCCTGAAAGCGTTGTTTTATAAATAAAAGATATTCCTGTTTTTTGATCGATATTGATATTATTACTGGATTCAGCAGAATTAATAAATATTAAACCGCGTTCAGTGGTCAAACTCTCAGATAGATATGTAGGGGTTTGGATTTCAATATACCCGCCGATTGTATTTATCTCTTTAGCTGAAGATTCCCTTACTGTGACTGAAGCTAAATCACCTTTGGTATTAATATTACTCACGTTTGCTTTACATGTCAGGGTAACAGAGGCGTCCGCAGTTTTTATTAAGCCGCTCACCGTACTTTCATCCACCGTAATCTCGCCACGGGAAATTAATGTAGTGATATTGTTAACTTTTGATTTATTTTGGATTTGAACTGATCCGCCGTAAGTTGAGATATCTTCTACCACTTGACTTTGGTCGACGATGACAGAACCCCCTGCAAGTGTAGTGTTAATCTGCTTCGCAGTTGATCCCTGCAAGAGTTTGACAATACCACCCGTCGTTGAGATATTCTCATTCACGACACTTTCACTGACCGTGACATCACCCGAACCTAGCGTCTCGATGGCTTCTACATTTGTACGCTTCGAAATATCAACAGCGCCTTTTTCTGTGTTAATTTTTTTTAGTACTGCTTCCTTTACAACGATCTTCCCACTGGTTGATTTAACATCGGCGGCTATTTCCCCTTTTTCTATTAATATACTACCTTGCCGGCTGTCGATGGTTATTTTGTCGTCTCCTTCATGGGTAAAACAATTTAACAAACTAATATCATTCCCATTCGAAGAAATATCAGAAGACAATCTTTCTCCAATTTTCTGAATATTACCATGCGTATAAGTATTTGTTGGGTTATTGCTGGAGGTACCGATATTGGAAGGTGATATAGCGCCTGAAGTATTCATGATATAATTCCCTAAAAATGTGACGAGATCATGCGTTTTTAACAAAAATAAACACAATAAAATGAGAGGGGATTATAATAAGAACTTATTAAACGAACTCTTAACAGCTTTATCCTAAACACGAATTATGAAGCGTACCATTGCGGATAAAATACGTATTAGGGAGCATAAAGAACTGTCGCCGCCGCTGAAAGAACCTTATCTACGATTTTGAAATGTCGATCTCCTTTTCCAACAGCAACCGTTTACGCCCAATTCCCCAGCGATAGCCGGACAGCGCCCCGTCGCTGCGCACCACCCGATGGCAGGGGACGGCCACCGCCAGCGTATTGGCGGCGCAGGCGCCGGCCACGGCGCGAACGGCGGCGGGCATGCCGATGCGTTTTGCCACCTCGGCATAGCTTAACGGCATAGCTTAACGTGCTGCCGGGGGGAATGTCCTGCAAAGCCTGCCAGACCCGCGGCTGAAACGCGGAGCCCTTGATATCCAAGGGTAAATCCAGCCCGAGGCGGGGCGCATCGACAAGGCCGATAACCAATGCCATCCGCCGGGCGAATTCGCCATTGTCGCCCGCCAACCGGGCGTGGGGATATTTATCCTCCAATTCCCGCACCAGGGATTCGGCATCGTCCCCCAGCGAAATGGCGCAGATGCCCCGCTCGCTTTGCGCCACCAGAATCGCCCCCAGAGAGCACTGTCCCACCGCGAAAATGATATTCGTTCCTTGCCCGCCCGGTAATCGCCGGGCGTCATTCCCAACAGCGCATCGGCCTGCTGGTAAAAGTTCCCCGCCGATTGATACCCCGCCGACATTATCGCCCCGGTGACGGAGTCGCTTTGATCCAACCGTTGCCGCACGCGCCGGCCTCGGCAGGCTGAAGCATAGGCCTTGGGCGTCAGTCCGGTGATGGATTTGAACAGGCGGTGAAAATAATACGGGCTCACCCCGGCATGGGCCGCCATTTGCGCCAGCCTAGGAATGTCATCTTGCTGCTCGATATAGCGGCAGGCGGCGGCGATTTTCGTCGCCTGCTCTTGCGCCAGGGAAGGGCGGCCCTGCCTGCAACGCTTGCAGGGACGAAAACCGACCCGCTCGGCTTCAGCTGCATCGGCGAAGAAGCGTACATTCTCCGGACGCGGCCGGCGGGACGGGCAGGAAGGGGAGCAATAGATGCCGGTGGTTTGCACGCCGTAAACAAAGCGACCGTCCGCCGCTTTATCACGGGAAACAATAGCCTGCCAGCGCGGATCCGGCGTAACGGTGGTCATAAGGGCGGTTTTACAGGATTGCATGGTGTCATACCCTTCATCATATCGCTGCGGCCATGAATCGGCCAGGCAGGAATCCAGGATGACAGGATCTCAAACGGTCGGCACTTCGGAACTTGCTTTCTCATTCAAAAAAAAGCCGCCGTCAAGCAGCGGCACGTGCTCCATTATTGATAACGGTAAGCCCCTGAACGCCAGGGTCACCGTCAAAGCGGGCGTCATCAGGCACAACCAAGGTACAGCTTACGTCTTTATCAAGGGTTATCGACTTCAATACCGAGTTTGCGCCGAGAGTAACGTTGCTTTTTAACGGAATAGCGCTTTCCGCTTGGTCTGTCCTGCGGGAATATTCAGCTGTCATCTCAAAAATATTACGTATAAAATTGGGTGTGTTAAACTTACTGGTTACCCAAGAGGAAATATTGTATTCAGTGTTCTTTACATGAATATTATTTATTACTGAGTGTGCGCCTATTTTCAGGTTGTGCTCACTGGCTTCAGGCATCTTGTCGGTTTTAGTGCCAATAATAGATAGGGTTCCATTAACGTGGCAATGTTCCATCTCCAGAGCACCTTTTTAATTTCAATGTTTCTAATCGAAGTGCTTATTAGGGTGATTTTCCCTGTTTTGAGCTGACATCGCCTTTGATATCGCTTCGAGTAATCTCAATGTTACCATTTTTACTTGTAATATCAATTACATCACTCCCTACGAATGTAGAGCAGCCTTTCAATTTTATATAACTATTTCCGATAGCATTGATGTTGCCAAGCAGCTCTTTTCCTTCATGAGTGATGTTTTTGCAATTAAATAAGACCCGCCAAAATTTATACCACCTAAACTAAAATTCACTCTGTTTCTCCGGATAAATAAGGCATAAACTACCCGTAAACGATGTAATGATGGCTTTGATTAAAACCTGCGCAGCGGTATTAATTTATATTCCCCGTGTAAGTCTAGAGATCAAAATTCATAAAAATTACTTTAACAAATCTCTACTAAACGAATCACTAACAGTTATATTTTAATGATAATCCTAAGAAGCACGTTATTATTGATTTTTCACATGCAAGGGACGAATGACACATCCAAAGGTTTGCTTTTTTAAGTTATGGGGCCTTAGCCGAGTCGACCGTCGCGCATCATCATGACCCTGTTGGCGAAGGACGACGCCTCCCGCGAATGGGTCACCATTACCACTGTGGTTCCCTGCCCATTGATTTTTTTAAGCTGCTCAAGTACCGCCCGGCTGTTTTTACTGTCCAGATTGCCGGTGGGCTCATCGGCCAGAATCAGCGCCGGATGGGAGATCATGGCGCGGGCAATGGCAACCCGCTGCTGCTGGCCGCCCGAAAGCTGAGACGGGTAATGTTCCGCCCTGGGGGTCAGTCCAAACGTCTCCAAAGTCTGCTTGACCCGCGCTTTACGCTCCGTTTTGGGCACATTTCGATACTTAAGCGGCAGGGCGACATTTTCATTTACCGTCATATGGGAAATAAGGCTGAAGGACTGAAAAATATAGCCTATCAAGCGCCGCCGCAGTGCTATTCTTTGGGAATAAGAGAGCCCTTCCACCACTTCGCCATCCAGGGTAAGACGTCCTGTATCCAGGGACTCGAATAAACCCAGAACGTTCAGCAAGGTGGATTTTCCCGAACCGGAGGGGCCCATGACCGACAGGAATTCCCCAGGGATAATGGCAAGATCCACATTATTAAGCGCCAGCGTTTTGATGGTCTTGGTGAGATAGAATTTTCCGGCATGTTCCAATTTAATCATATCAATCGAACTCGATGATGTTGGATTTTTCATAGTCGTTGTCAGCGAAGGTCACCACCTGCTGTCCCTCGGCAAGGCCATCGATAACTTCTGATTGCGCCGCCCCTTGGCGCTTGATCTTCACCGGGGTTTTCACCGCCCGCCGCGTCTGTTTATCAAAGACATACACCATGGCCTGGCCGTCCTGAAAGAATATCGCTTCCGAGGGCGCCAGCAGCGCATTGCGGGAGGTGCCCAGAGAGACGCGCAGATCAATGGACTGGCCGCGTTTCAATGCAATCTGCCTGGGCCGGGACATCAGCAGCTTCGCTTTGAACTTGCCGTTATCTACTACCGATGAAACCGTCTCGATGGTCGGCGGGATGCTAATGCCGCCGGCATCAGCCATTACATTCACCTGCGGCTTTATTTTATCGAGGTAATACTCGCTGAAGGCGGCCTCAAAGTAGTAGGAATGCAAATTATCCACTACGCTGACTTTTTCGCCGGGTTTGATTTTCTGGCCGATTTTAATATCCAGCGCGGTGAGCGTACCCTCTATGGGGGAGACTATCGTAAGCTGTTCCAAACCGCCTTTAATCAGATCAACCAATTTTCCCAGACGTTTGATGGATTCGTCTATCTCCCGATATTGATGGGGCAAAATGATGGCTTGTTGTTCATTATGTTCGGATAGGATTTCATAGGTCTTTTTCCAATATGCCAGCTCATCCACCAGGTTTTCATATTTGGCTTTTTCAATGATGGATTTCTCGTACAATTTTTTATTCCTTTGAAGTTCCTTTCTTGTTTTCATTAAGTTATAGCCCGATTTCTCGAGTTCTATTTTGGTGTCGCGGCTATTGCGTTCAAGCAGCATACGCATATTACGCAAATTATTAATTTGCTCGGTGGCATCAGCGATACGGGAGGTCACCTGTAAAACAAAATCATAATTAGACAGCCGGGCGATAACCTCTCCCTTTTTGACAAAACCGGAGGAAAATTTGTAAATTTCCACCACTTTCCCGCCCCGTTCGGAGGAGACAACCACGCTTTCATTTGGAATGGCGACAGCCCGTGTCACCAACGTATCATTATACGAGCCGCGTTTGATCTCATGAAATTTCACCCCGGAAGAAGGCACCCGCAAAAAATTATCCGCGGTGGCCAATCGATACATGAACCCGCACAGTGAGATAAATAACAGTAACGCACCCCAGGCCAGCCATTTGGACCGCCAATGTATGAAGGATTTTTTTTCCAGCTTTACATCCATGCCTCCCCCTTCTGCGTGCGCCCTGTGGCCCGGAACCACCGACCGCCCGCCATCAGCGACAACGCCATCACCGCCGCCACGCCCAGAGTCAGCAGCAGCAGCGCGGCGAGTGCATAGGTATAGGTTAACCCGGTCACCAGGTCATATCGCTTGAGCCAGCGATGTAAAAAGCCAAAACCTACTATAAAAGCAAGGGCGGAGGATATAAGCAGCGGCGCCATGTTTTGCTGCAAAAAGAAAACGATGCCGGTATAGACCGAACCGCCCACCGCTTCCATGATTTTCAGGGTCTTATTCAGCCGGACGGCCTCGGATATACCGATAATCACGGCACTGCCCAGCAGCAACAGCATAGAAAGCGCCGCCACCAGGCGTATTACATTGGTTATCAATAGATGGTTCTTAAAATGCCGGCGGTGCAAATCATCCACCAATACTATTTGACCCTCGGAAAGCCCATAATCCTGGAGCTGCGAGATGATGTTATCCCGTTGCCGACGCGTGGAATATTTAATCGAGCCATATTTTTCGATGTTGTCTTTTATAAATATCATTAACGGCTGCGGTAATGTTGTCCGCTCGCCGAGGTAGATATTGTCCACGATACGCAGCACACGCAGCGCTTCTTTCTTTCCGTCGAGATCAATATAAAAAGTGTTATTCATCACTTCATCATAGGAGGACTGTCCCATCGCATTCATAAACGCCCGGGTGACAATGACGTGAAGGATTGCCGGATCCCGGCTTTCACTGACGGCGTTTTCTTTGCCGGCCAGGGTCTCCAGGCCCCACACCAGGGGGAAGTTACGGTCCGCGGAAAAGGCGTTAATGGCGACGGACTGATCCTGCTGCTGCCGGCCATGCTGTACCGTCATTACCGCTGGGGACATATCAAAGGGCCGCCAGCTGCTTAAAGCGATATTGGATGTACCGGTGCTTTCCTTTAGCCGGTCTTGCAACATCCGCAACATTGCGAGAGAGCGCAACGGCTCATTAATTTCAAAAGTCAGCAGATTTTTTTTGTGATATCCGAAGTCGGTATCCATAACATAGTGGTTTTGCGCTATGGCGCCGGCCCAAATATAAACCATACTTCCGGAAAGCAATAGCTGGGCCACCATGGACAGCTTATTGATATAATAAGTTGCCTTGCTTTCAAAACGGGCATCCCCGCGTGTATTTCTTACGCTAAAGACAAACAGGCGAAGGTAAATCCATTGGCTCAGAACAATCATGCCACCCATTATCAGCGACACGGACATAAATACCCCTACCTGCAGCCGGCAGGGAACTTGGTGCAATAACGCCAGTATCGGTTCGGACAATAGCGCGGATCCCAGCAGCATTCCCAGGGCCAGAATCATGATGCAGAGAAATTGAGGGAAGATGATACCGCAGTATTCCGCGAGGATTTGTTTATCCGAGGCGCCGATGCAGCGCTTGATATGCAGACTGCTTCTTTTGGCGGCGTTGATAATGCCGTTTATGGAGAGAAAATTTACCAGGGTGGTTAGCAGTACAAATATCGCCGCGCCATAAAGGGTATGCAACAATGCCATGGAATGCACGGCGGCCAATTCATCAGGATAACCCTGACCATAGTGCATAGCCAGGATATTGCGGGCGCTGAAATGAAGAGATTGTGCGGGAGTATCGGGCGCACCGGGCAATTGCGGCGCATAGCGTTCAACCACCTGGTCAAGTAGGCGATTATCGAAGGTTTGCGGCGACGCCGAATGGATAAAAGCATAAACCTGGTTGTTGTACCAGTCACGGCGCTTATCGTCATAACCCTCCATCATCCAGGGTGAAAAGGCGATCATTATCGGCATGTTTTGGCTGCTGTCTTTATGAGGTTCCACCACGTCCTTGATGATGAATTTCCCTTGATTTCCCAGCTCGATTATTTTGCCGCGGGGCGAAGAGAAGCCGAGATATCGCCGGTTGAAGGCCGGGGTAATATAAATTTCGTGGGCCTCCAGCGGGGCCAGAGACTGCCGGTAAGGATTCAATCGAGTTAAGAATTCAGGGCTGACCGCGAAAATTTCCACGTCGGACATTACCCGCCCTTCACTGCGGATCGAAGTGAAAAAACGGTGGGCATAACTGACAGATGTAATTCCCGGCTCTTTTTTCAACGCGTCGATCAAGGGCAGCGGCACCTGCGCGGAACGTACCCGGACGCCGTTAGGCAATAAAAGCTGCGATTCAAGCCGATAAATGTGGCGATAATCGGGATAAAACCTGTCGGTACGAAAATCAGAAATGGATAACGCCAAGGTGAGGAAGGTCGTGACAAAGCCGATAGCACTAATGATAATGCCCAATACTGCCGGTACGGGATTCAATTTAACGTCATGATAAAACTCATTCAATATCATCGGCTGATTGTCTCGACGTTAAGGGCGTTGAGGCACTTGAAATTCGCGATTGTCCATTCAGACTCTTATTAATTAATATCCTTGATATATTGCACCCCTTTATCAATGATATATTCATGTCTTCATTTTACATAACCCCCTAATTAATGATATTGACCATAGGTATACAATAAAATAACCGATTTAGGGATAAGTACGCCATCAAATAAAAACGTGAAACTCCTCCCATGACAAAGGGGCGTATCCGCCCCCGAGCTTGTTGACAAAGTGTCCGGTCGAGACAGGCTGCCAGATCGTAAACACGCCGTGAACCCTCCTGGGAGCTCGATTTGCCCGGATCATCTATTGCCGTACGGCTAGGCCCGCTTTTGGTGGCGGTATCCATCCAAACCGCCAATAGCAAAATGGCGCCTTTGACGATATATTGCCAAAAGTAGACACATCAAGCATGCTCATGCCGTTGTCCAGCGACGCCATGATAAATGCCCCATTACGGCGCCGGCCACGCTGCCGACGCCGCCCGCCAGGCTGGTGCCGCCGATAACGCAGGCGGCGATGGCGTCCAGCTCCGCGATATTGCCGGCGGAGGGCGAACCGGCCCCAGGCGGGAACTGAGGATTAGACCCGCCACGGCGACCATCAAACCGTTGATGGCAAATACAGCCAGCTTGGTGCGCTCCACGTTCACCCCGGACAGCCGGGCGGCATCTATATTGCCGCCGATGGCGTAAATCCGGCGGCCGAAGGCGGTGCGGGCCGCCAGGAACAATCCCGCCAGCATCAGCGCCACCAGAAGGAGCACCGGCGTGGGTACGCCGCGATAATCATTCAGCAGGTACACAGCCCCCAATACCACGACCGCGGTGATAACCTGCCGGGTGAGATCCCCGGTGCGGGTGGGAACGGATAAGCCAAGGCTCTGGCGTTTGCCGCGCCGGCGCCATTGCCAGGCGATAAACAGCACCAGGCCGATAAAACCGATGCCGAACCCCGCACCGTCCGGCAAATAGCTCTGCCCTATTTGCGACATGGCCGCCGAGGTGGGAGAGACGGTGGTGCCGTTGGTTATACCTATTAGTATGCCGCGAAAGGCCAGCATACCGGACAAGGTGACGATAAATGACGGCACTTTGCGGTAGGCCACCCACCATCCGTTCCAGGCCCCCAGCAGCAATCCCAGCAACAGGGTCACCAGGATGGTCAGCGTCAGCGGCCATTTGAGCCAGACATCGAATATCGCCGCCACCCCGCCCAGCAGGCCCATCATGGAGCCCACCGACAAATCGATTTCGGCGGAGATAATCACAAACACCATCCCCACCGCCAAGATGCCGGTAATGGAGGTTTGCCGCAGCAGATTGGAGATATTGCGGGCGCTGAGATAGGCTCCCTCGGTGGTAAAGGTAAAGAACAACATAATGACCACGATAGCGGCCAACATAACGAATACCTGTAAATTTAATGGCTTATTTTTGCCGGCGGCGGTATCGCCGGTAGCCGCCAAGCGGTCAGACCGCGTGATTTTCAACATGGGAGTCACTCCTGAGTGCCGCTTCCATTACCTGTTCCTGTGTCAGGTCGCGGTTGATAAGATCGGCTTTGATTACCCCTTGGTGCATCGCCAGCACCCGATCGCTGATGCCAAGGACCTCCGGCAGTTCCGAAGAGATCATGATGACCGCGATACCCTGCTGTACCAGTTGGTTTATCAAGCGATAAATTTCCTGCTTGGCACCGATATCGATACCGCGCGTCGGCTCGTCAAGGATCAGGATTGCCGGATTCAGCAACAGGCATTTCGCCAGGATGGCTTTTTGCTGATTACCGCCGCTCAGGCGGCCGATGGCCAGCTCCGGCGAGGTGGTTTTCACTTTGAGACGCGCAATGGCGTCGCGGATGGCCGCCTGTTCGCCGGCCTCATCCACGACGCTAAGGGATCCGCTGAACTGGCTGAGGGCCGCCAGGGTAATATTGGAGCCCACGCTCATGATCGGCACGATACCGTCTTTTTTGCGGTCCTCCGGCACCATGGCCACTCCATGGGCCATGGCCTGCCGGCAGTTGCTGAAACGAACCGGCTTGCCGTGCAGCGTGATCCGACCCTCCCAGCGGCCGGGATAGCAGCCGAACAGGCACTGCGCCAGCTCGGTGCGGCCCGACCCAACCAGGCCGGCGACGCCGAGGATTTCCCCTTTATGCAGGCTAAAGGCGGCATTGTCCACCCGCCGGATATGCTGATTCACCGGATGCCAGGCCGTCAGTCCCTCCACCCGCAAAATTTCCTCGCCGACGGCATGGGGTTCATGGGGATAAAGCTCGGTGAGCTCGCGCCCCACCATCATCCGGATCAGGTCCTCTTCGCTCAGGCCCTCGGCCGCCCGGGTCGCGATATGCTTACCGTCCCGGATGACGCAAATCACATCCGAGATGGCCTTGACCTCGTTAAGCTTGTGGGAAATATAAATACAGGCGATATCGTGATTGCGCAGGTCGTTGACGATATCCAGCAAGATGGCGGTTTCGCTTTCGGTCAGGGAGGCGGTGGGTTCATCCAGAATCAGCAGGCGAACCTGCTTGTTCAGCGCCTTGGCAATCTCCACCAGTTGCTGTTGCCCCAGCCCCAGCTCCCCGACGCGGGTATTGGGATCGATATCCAGTTTCACCTGCGCCAGCATACGGATACAGCGCAGATACATATTGTCGTAATCCATAACGCCATATTTGGCCCATTCGGCGCCGAGGAAAATATTTTCCAGCACCGTCATCTGCTTCACCAGCGCCAGTTCCTGATGAATAATGGCAATCCCTTTTTGCTCCGTGTCGCGCACGCCGTGGGCCACCAGCGGCTCGCCGCCGAACAGGATCTCTCCCTCGAAGGTGCCGTAAGGATACACCGCCGACAACACTTTCATCAGGGTGGACTTGCCCGAACCGTTTTCACCGCATAACGACAATACCTGGCCCGGTTCAACGCTCAGGGACACATTATCCACCGCCTTTACCACACCGAACCGCTTGGTGATATTTCTCATTTCCAGTAACACAGACGCCATGATAATTTCCCTCCGCAGCAAGGCCGCCCGGTTCGGCGGACCACATATACCCGTCATACTTCAAGCTGCAGGTGCGTTGGCAATACTCGGCCCTTCCCTGGGCCTCGCCCCTTCGGGGCCGCGACACCTCGCGTTCAAATCTGCTCCTGCAGATTTGTCCTCGCTCATCCCAGTCACTTACTTGAGTAAGCTCCTGGGATAGATGAACCTCATCCCTGAGGTTCACCCTTCGGGCCAGCGCAAGCGCTGTTCAAATCTGTTCCAAACAGATTTGTCGCTGTGTCGCCGCCTTCCTACAACTTGAATTATTTAAGGTATAATTCACGTCACAAACAACAATCGGCGTAACGGCGGATCAGTTCAGCTCGGACTTCTTATGGAAACCGTCGGCAATCACGGTGCTGTCGATATTGCTCTTGTCCACCGCAATAGGTGTCAACAGATAGGAAGGGACAGCCCGCAAGCCATTATTCAGCGAAGCGTTGGATTTGGGTTTTTCACCCTTGGCCAGCTCTATGGCGATAATGGCGGCATTGGAGGCTTCCTGCTTGATGGGTTTATAGACCGTCATGGTTTGGGTACCCTGAATAATACGTTTGATGCCGGCCAGATCGGCATCCTGCCCGGAAATAGCCACTTTACCGGCCAGACCCTGCGCCGCCAGAGCCTGTATGGCCCCCCCGGCGGTGGCGTCATTGGAAGCCACCACGGCATCGATTTTGTTGTTATTGGCGGTCAGCGCATTTTCCATGATTTTCAGCGCGTTTTCCGGCAGCCAGCCATCGGCCCATTGGTCGCCCACCACCTTGATTTTGCCGCTGTCGATTAACGGTTGCAGTACTTTCATCTGACCGGCGCGGAACATCTTGGCATTACTGTCCACCGGCGACCCGCCCATCAGGAAATAATTACCTTGGGGAACGCGATTGACCACGCTTTGCGCCTGTAGCTCACCGACTTTTTCATTATCGAAGGAGATATAAAAATCCACATCAGCATTATTAATCATCCGGTCATACGCCAGGACTTTTATTCCAGCCTGTTTCGCTTCCGCGATAACATTACTTAACACATTCCCGTTATAAGGAATTATCACCAATACATCCACGCCGCGATTAATCATATTTTCAATTTGCGACATCTGGGTTTCTTCATTGCCGTTGGAGGATTGAACAAACACATCCGCCCCCAGGGACTTGGCTTTATCGACAAAAATATCCCGATCCTTCTGCCAGCGTTCCAGGCGCAGATCGTCCACCGCCATGCCGATTTTGATTTGTTTGGCAATACCCGGCTGGCAGGTCAACACCAGTGCCGCACAGGCAGAAAGCAAGAGGGTTTTCAGTTTCATCTTTCATTCCTTATGTTGCTTTTTTAAGAACATAACCAGCAAGGGAACTCGCTGTTTTATAAGATAAGATACAAATCTTTACAATGTGACGACAACGTATTGCCGCTAAAAAATAATCGACAGCAAACCCAATTAGTATTAGTGGGGAAAAAAGCAGGCGGCAATTGCAAATTTTCACAACGCCATTACGATATTTAACTGAAATGTGGTTTCTGTGAGCTAAAGCTTATTTTATGCCGTTCTCGCCCCGGACGATTTAATTTTTAACATTATTGCATTTGTAATAATTTTTATCGGTCATTCTATGTGATCTCACGCACAATAAATAATTTCATGAATCCATATGTGAAATAACGTAATTGATCGCCCCCGCTGTTCTAACCAGAATCAATTGCAGTGAATCCCCTTAACCCGCCGGCGTTATTGCCGGACGCCGGGTTAAATCATGTCCGCTTCAGAACGGACCCTGTATTTTCGAGGAGCCATAATCATGTCTCAATACTTTGACAAAATTGAAAAAATCCGTTTTGAAGGGCCCAAGAGCACCGAACCTTTGGCTTTCCATCATTACAACCCTGATGAAATCATATTAGGTAAACGCATGGAAGACCATTTGCGTTTCGCCGTGTGCTACTGGCACACCTTCTGCTGGCCCGGCGTGGATATGTTCGGCACCGGCGCGTTTCAACGCCCCTGGCAGCAGCCGGGAGATGCCCTTGCACAGGCGAGGTTGAAAGCGCAAGTGGCCTTTGAATTTTTCAGCAAACTGGGAGCGCCTTACTACTGCTTTCACGATATGGATGTGATCCCGGAGAGCAATACGGTAAAGGCGTATCTCGATAACATGGCGGCCATGACGGAAGTCTTGGCGCAGCATCAGCAGCAGACCGGCATAAAACTGCTATGGGGCACGGCCAACTGCTTCAGCCATCCCCGCTACGGCGCCGGCGCCGCCACCAATCCTGACCCGGAAGTCTTCGCCTGGGCCGCCGCGCAGGTCAACAGCGCCATGGCGGCCACCCAGACCCTCGGCGGCGAAAACTATGTGTTATGGGGCGGCCGTGAAGGCTATGAAACCCTGTTGAATACCGATCTGCGGCAGGAACGGGAACAAATCGGCCGGTTTATGCAGATGGTGGTGGAGCACAAACATAAAATCGGTTTCCAGGGCACCTTGCTAATCGAGCCCAAGCCCCAGGAGCCCACCAAACATCAATATGATTACGACGTCGCCACGGTATATGGCTTCTTGAAACAGTTCGGTCTGGAAAAGGAGATCCGGGTCAACGTGGAGGCCAACCACGCCACCCTGGCGGGACATACCTTCCATCATGAAATCGCCACCGCCATCGCGCTGGGAATTTTCGGCTCGGTGGACGCCAATCGCGGCGATCCGCAATCGGGCTGGGATACCGACCAGTTCCCCAACAGCGTGGAAGAAAACGCATTGGTGATGTATGAAATCCTGAAAGCCGGCGGCTTTACCACCGGCGGCCTGAACTTCGATTCCAAGGTGCGCCGGCAGAGCACCGATAAATACGATCTGTTCCACGGCCACATCGGCGGCATGGATACCATGGCGCTGGCATTAAAGGTGGCGGCGAAATTCATTGAGGACGGACGGCTGGATCAACTGGTGAAAGCCCGCTACGCCGGTTGGAACGGCGACCTGGGACAGCGTGTACTGCAAGGCAATCTCTCTCTGGCCGACGTGGCGGCCTACGCCCAACAGCACGCCCTGGCGCCGGAACATCACAGCGGACAGCAGGAACTGTTCGAAAATATCGTCAATCAGGTGCTATACAGCTAAAGGAACACGGCCCTCGAGCCAGGCTCGCCTAGCATCGATCGTGCAACGAACGTGTTAAAGGGAGACCGTGCTGATGGGGTCGAAGCGGGCGTGGTTTTTCCGCCCGCCGGAGCGCCCCACAGCACGGTAGGCCCGCTAACACCAAGGCTGCACCGGACACCCTATGGCACGGTAGGCCCCCGATCACCAAGCGGACAACGAACCAGTTAAAGCGGGCTGCGGCATACAGGCTGCCGCATCGGTTTTCCCAAGCGGCGACAGCCGCGCTACTTATAAACAATTAAGGGATACCTCATGTATATCGGCATAGATCTAGGTACCTCAGGCGTCAAAGCCATTCTCCTCGACGAACAGCAGCATATCCTGGGCAGCCATACGGAAAGCCTGACGGTCTCCCGTCCCCACCCGCTATGGTCGGAGCAGGACCCGGAACACTGGTGGCAGGCCGCCGACCGGGCCATGCTGGCATTAAAGGCCAAACAGGATCTCTCTTCGGTGCGCGCCCTGGGCCTGACCGGGCAAATGCACGGCGCTACGCTATTGGATAACAAACAGCAGGTGCTGCGCCCCGCCATTCTCTGGAACGACGGCCGCAGCTTTGCCCAATGCCGGACGCTGGAAACAGCGGTACCCCGCTCCCGGCAGATTACCGGCAATCTGATGATGCCCGGATTCACCGCCCCCAAACTCTGCTGGGTAGCCGAGCATGAACCGGAGATATTCAGCCGGGTGGACAAAGTTCTTCTGCCAAAGGATTACCTGCGCTGGCGCATGACCGGCGAGTTTGCCACCGACATGTCCGATGCGGCTGGCACGATGTGGCTGGACGTGGGCCGCCGCGACTGGAGCGACGAACTGCTGGACGCCTGCGGCCTGAACCGGGGGCATATGCCGCAATTGTTCGAAGGCAACCAGATAACCAGCACCCTGCGGCCGGACCTGGCATCCCGCTGGGGAATGCCGCCGGTACCGGTGGTGGCCGGCGGCGGCGATAACGCCGCCGGCGCCATCGGCGTCGGTCTCTATCGCCAGGGCCAGGCCATGCTGTCGCTGGGAACCTCCGGCGTTTATTTCGCCGTCAGCGACGGCTTTCTCAGCAATCCGGAAAAAGCGGTGCACAGTTTTTGCCATGCGCTGCCCAATACCTGGCATTTGATGTCGGTGATGCTCAGCGCCGCCTCATGTCTTGACTGGGCGGCAAAAGCCACTGGCCTGGGCAGCGTCCCGGCCTTGCTGGACGCCGCCGCCGGCAGCCGCGCCGATATCTCGCCGGCCTTCTTCCTGCCTTATCTGTCCGGGGAGAGAACGCCCCATAACAACCCCAACGCAACCGGCGTCTTCTGGGGACTAACCCACGATCACGGCCCAGCGGAGCTGGCGCGGGCGGTGGTGGAAGGCGTCAGCTTCGGTCTGGCGGACGGGATGGACGTATTGCATGAAACCGGACTGCGGCCGGATAGCATCACCCTCATCGGCGGCGGGGCGCGCAGCGCATACTGGCGGCAGTTGCTGGCGGATATCAGCGGACACCAGCTGGATTACCGCACCGGCGGCGATGTGGGTCCGGCGCTGGGGGCGGCCAGATTGGCGCAGCTCAGCTGCCCTCCCGATACGCCCTGGTCGGAAATTCTGCCGCCGTTGCCGCTGGAGGCCAGCTATCGGCCTGATAAAAACCATCATGAGGCCTATCTGGAACAACGGCGCACCTTCCGACAGATATACCTGCAACTGACACCCTTGACGGGTGTGTAGAGGACTTTTATTGACCTTTAAGCTGTCCCTTGACCACCACGAACCGGGGACAACCCTCGTCAAGGCGCTACGCGCCATGCCCGGCGCATAAATGAAAAAGCCCGCAACCGCGGGCTCTCATCGTTGGAAATATTATCGGCCATCAAGACCTAATGTACAGCCAGCTCCCGGAAGAACGCCGGGTTATCCCGAATAGTCGCCAGAACTTTTGCTGCCAGTCCGGTAGGATTGCGTCGCTTTGTTTCCCAGCTTTTAATGGTATCAATGCTGGTTCCCAGGACCTTTGCCATCTCACCCTGTGAGACATTGAGTTGTTCTCTGATAGCCTTCACATCGGCCACTTCATAACTGGTGACCCGTGCAGGCGCTTTAACGCCATTTTTGATTTCAACAGCTTCTTCAAGAGATGCTTTCAGATCGTCAAAAAAGCTCATGATATACCTCATCTTTCAGTAATTTCGTCAGTTTTTTAAGTTCTGCCTTTTCAGCACCCGTCAGGCTGTCTTAGATGTTTTTCGGATAGGCCATAACCAGATAGATAACCTCTTCTGTGGCAAGAAAATAAATAACTCTGGCACTCCCGCTTTTACCCTGCGACCCCGTCGCCATTCTGATTTTTCGCAGCCCACCCGTTTTTTGTATTAAATCGCTTTATCCGGAAATTCGATTAATTCTTTCTGAAGATCCTTCAAGTCATCGTCCGTGGCAATTTGCTTTATCTGCCGGGTAAACATTGCCGTCTCGATAAACTCTATTGCATGACTCACTTAAATACTCCCTTACTTTTATGATGTACATAGTACACCAACGGGGCTGAATTTTCCAGCAAAAAAATGAGGGTTTACACACCGCCTGCGTAACATCACTCTTTTCCGGGTAGTGAAAAAAAGTTCGTTACTGTTACGCCGCCATTTTCAAGGGAGAAACCAATACAATGGCCGAGTCAAAGACAATAGTCACTGACTCGGCCTTCAGATTTTATGAACCGCCCCGGTTTCCAGGGGCGGTTCAGTCAGAGAGAGAAGCAGATTTATCCCATGTTCAGTCGCCGCCGCCCGGCGAGCTGAGGCCGAACATGCCGCCGAAGTTTATTTGCACGTTGAGCCCATAGACCAGCATGTTCTTGGGCAAGATTGCGGTTTTCGGCATGCCGGAATTATCCGGGTTGATGATGTACTGGACGTTGGGCATGACGATTACGCCAGGGCTGACATGCCAACCGTAGTTAAGTTCCAAGGAATACTCATTAGGATCGTTGCTGCCGTGGCCCCCGGCCTTGGCCCGGGAATCGCGCAGGAATGCGGTTTCCTTGTCGGTGAGATTGAACAATGACGCGGAGAAGCCGATGGTGTCATGCGGCCGCGATGCCATTGGTCCGGTCAGCACGACGCCGCTCAGGAACTGCTGCTTCATGATCTCCTCATCTTCCAGTTGCTGGACCACACCGCCAAATACCGCGAGGTTGCGCTTCGAGTCCGCACCGGGCCGCCAGACCACCTTGTCACCGAGCAGATAAACGCCCTTGCGATCCTCGTTCACCTTGCGGGCGGTGCCGCCGAAACTCCCCAGCGAACGGCCAGCGGTGTTGTAGTAAGGGTCGGAATGCGATGCGGTACTGATGTAGCCGCCGACCTTAAGATCGAAGTTTCCGGGCTTGGTCCAGCCCCACTCCAGCGGCACGGTCACGCCGGTGGACTCGGCAGTGGAGAAGTCCAGGCCGTTACTGGCGGCGGTGCTGGGATTGACCTCGTATACGCCGGTTTCAATATAAGTATGAGGAGTCGTGCGGTAGCGCATGTTGAGACCCCAGGTGGCCGAGGGCAGCAGGCTGTAGCCGGATTCGGAATTGACCAGGCGCGGTACGCCGCAGTTGTCGCCATTTTGAAACTGACAGTTGGTGGGCAGCTTGGCGTAATAAGAGGTGGTACCCAGTCGGCCGACGACCACATCCAGTCGGTCGTCCAGCAGTTTTTGCTCGAAGGCGAACAGCCCCAGGTGCCAGGCGGGAAATTCGTTCTTGTAGATATTCTGCTGTTTGGGGAAGGTGCCGGTGACGTCATGACTGAGGCCGGAGCCATAATCTTTGTAGACGGTGAAATGGAAACTGCTGCCACGGGTGCCAATCAGCTTGTCGAGATTGAGATCGGCGCCGACGTTGAATTGGCCAACGTTGGTGTGGCCCTGCCCGACGCCGCCGCGGGTGTTGCGGGCATACTGATTGATCAGATTGGCCCGCAGCAACACGCCCTGGCCGGCCAGTTTTCTCAACGCGGCGCCGGGGTCGGGGGTACCGGGCTCCTGGCTGACGGTTGGCGCAGCGGCCGGTTCCCCCTGTGTGTCGTTCGGTACTTTCGGTGTATCCGGCGTATCGGCCAGCGCGCCGGGGAGGGAGGCGGATGGCGAAACGGTTGCGGCCAGGGTAGTGTCTTGAATCAAAAAGCCGAGAATGCTTACTGCCAGAATATTTATTGTCATTTTCATGGTGCGTGCCCTTGCCGGTATTGCGCGCAGGTTACCCTTGCGCGTGGCAATCCGGTCGATGCTGTTGTGATAAATCGGGTGGTCAAACTTCGCGGTAACCCGCGTCCAGTTCGCTTTCCAGTTGCCTGCGGTCGATGGCGTTTTCCCATTTGCCCACCACGAGGGTCGCCACGCAGTTACCGGTGATATTGGTAAAGACAAACGCCGAGGCGAGGATGCGATGGACGCCGAGGATTAAGGCAATACTGCCGACCGGGATCGACTTGGTGGCGGCCAGGGTCATGGCCAGAACCGCGATGGCCGAACCCGCCACGCCGGCGCCGCCCTTGGAGGTGACGAGCAACACGCCCAGCAGCGACAGCTGTTGTTCCCAACCCAACGCGGTGCCGGTGGCCTGGGCCAGGAACACCGCGACGGCGGCGAAATACAGGCAGGTCCCGTCGTGGTTGAAGCTGTAGCCGGTGGGTAGCACCAGCCCGACCACCGACTCTTCGATACCGAGCCGCTTGAGTTTGCCGATCAGTTGCGGGAACACGCTTTCCCCGGAGTTGGTGCCAATCACCAGGATCAACTCTTCACGGATGTAACGCATCAGCTTGAGCAGGCTGAAACCGGCGTACCAGGCGACCGGCGCCAGCGCGATGAGGAAGAAGATCGCGCAGGTCAGGTAGAACTCCCCCACCAACGCCGCCAGGGGCACCAGCGACTTGAGGCCGAATTTGGCGACCGTAAAGGCAATGGCGCCGAAAGCGGCGATGGGGGCCAGTTTCATCGCCAGGCGGATCACCCAGAACAGAGACTGGGATACGGTGTCGACCATGTTCAGCACCGGTTGCGCCTTATCCCCCATAGAGGCCAGGCCACAGGCGAACAGCACCGAGAACACCAGAATCTGCAGGATTTCGCCCCGGGCGAACGCACCGATGGCGCTCTCCGGTACCAGGTTGAGCATGAACTCGCCCATACTCATGTGCGAAGCGGGGTGCGCCGCTTCACCGGCGGTTCGCAACAGCGCGGGGTCGATGTTCATTCCGACACCCGGCTTGAGAACGTTGATGGTCACCAGGCCGATCACCAGAGCGATGCTGGTGACCACCTCGAAATAGACGATGGCCTTGATCGCGATACGACCGACCTTGCCCAGATCACGGACGCTGGCGATACCGTGGGTGACCGTGCAGAAGATGATCAGTCCGACCACCATCTGGATAAGACGGATGAACACATCGCCAAGCGGCTTGAGCGTCTGGCCGATGTCGGGCGCCAGGGCGCCTACCGCAATGCCAAGGACCATGCCGACCAGCACTTGAAAAGTCAGGTCTTCGTAGAAACGGCGCGTACGCTGGGTACCCAGGACGGCGCTGGGAGAAATGTTACGAGTCATAGTGGACTCCAGAATAATAGGTGAGATGGCCGGGAGCTGCTTAATCGGCGTCGCTGCCCAGCAGCTTGCGCGCTGGATCGAACACGTCTTTCAGGCTCAAACGTCGGGGTAACAGCCCCTGTGCCATACACGCATCAATGGTGAAGTCGAGAGCACCGGCCAGGCTTTCGAAACCGAACAAGGTCGGACTCAATGTCTTGGCTTCGCCCGTAGCGGGAGTACTACGCCGGTCGGCTTCCCGCAGCAGCGCAAAGGCATGTCGAATGGCATCCGGCTGCCGTGCGCAAGCATCGGCACTCGCCACCACCATATGGTTGATCGGCATGAAATGATGCCTGTGCCACCAGGCCAGATCCCGGTCTCCTGCGTTCTTGATGACCGCAATGTATTCTTCACCCGAGGGCAAGTCATTGCCCAGGATCGCCGCGTCCACGTCGCCGTCGCGCAACATCTGCAACGAGCCCTTCGTGCCGGGGATCTGTTCGACAAATCCGGGGTTCCGGTACTGTTCAACGTGCGCCGGGTCGTGGGTTATCCACCGCACTTTGGCGATGTCCAGTCCAACATCCTCGGCCAGGTGCGCCCGAACCCACATGCCGGTGGTCTGGGTATAAGCACGCACGCCAATGCGCTTACCGGCCAAATCAGTCTCGGCCGGTACGCCGTTGGGGCCATAACCAATCAGGCAGCCGCGCTGAAAGCGAGAAGCGACCACGGCGGGTAACAGCACCACCGGACGGCCATAGGCAATGGCTTGCAACGCGGTGACCACGGCTAATTCGCACAAATCATAGGCCTGGTCACGGACCATGGGCGCGAAGGCCTTGTGCACCACGCCAACGTTCTGGAAGTCCAGGCGTATGGCGGGATCGGTTAGTTCGCCGGAATGCAGTGCCGCCGTATGCGGATAGTGGCCGAGTACGGTACGTAAAGTTGTCGCAGTATTCATCAGCGTTGCTCCGTCGAGGCGAACGGATACAGGCGCCGGGCGGTACCGCCGGCGATGGCTTGCCGATCTTGCACCGACAATCCGCCCAGTACCTCGCGAGCAGTGTCAGCCAACTCGGCCAGCGTGCCCGCCGCCGCGGGGAAATTTGAGCCCCAGGCGATATGGTCGGCGCCGAACGCGGCGATGATCGTGCGCAGGAAGTCGATGGGGGTCGACTTGCCTTCGGCGGCGGCGGCCAGGGTGCGGTTGGTCAATTTCAGATGAACGCCCGGAAAAGCCGCCAGTGCGAGCAGAGCGTCGGCCGCCTGGTACGGGGCGCCGGCGGAAAGCACCGGACGCGCGCAATGGTCGAGCAGCACAATCGCCTTGGGGAAGCGTTCAAGCAGACTGCGCAGGGCAGGAATGCCTTCCATGGTCATTTGCAGACACACCGGAATGGCATGCGCCTCGGCCCAGGCCCAGGCCGGATAAGAATCAACGTGGCCCAACCAGTCGCCCTGGCCGGGCATGGTGCTGCCGGTGGTGAACAACCGAAAGCCCGACAGACCCTGTTCCTGCCAGTAAATAATCTTATCCACCGCATCGGCGGCGAGCGCATCCAGTGAATACACGCCAACCAGGCGGTCACGGTGTGCCCGCACGGTGTCGGCGACATAGCGGTTATCGTGACCGTAGACGGTCGAGGCCTGGACTACCACGGCCTGTTCGATGTCGGCGGCGTCCATCGCGCGCAACAGGCTGTCGGCATCCACCGGACGAGCCTGCGACCATTGCGACTGATGCCCGCCGATGGGGTCAGTGGGATAATGCTTGTTGTCGGGAGAGATTACATGGGTATGGGTATCTAGCAGCTTCATAGGTGCCTCGTTCTTGTAGGGTGACAGAGATATCCGGATTAACTATTGATCGAGTTATTTTATTTTCACTAGCGCTTCGGATATCCTCAGACTATATATGGATGTATTTGAGAGAGAAAATTCGAATTACGCTCCGGCTATTGAATTTGGCTAACGAATAAAAATGACTCAAGCTTATTCACTCAACCTGCGACACCTCGGCGCCCTGCTTGCGGTGGCGGCGACAGGTAATATCAGCGGCGCGGCGAAGACGGTCAATTTATCGCAACCGGCACTGGCCCAGGCCATCAGTAAGATTGAACAGACACTCGGCGTAAGCCTGTTCGAGCGCCGTCCGGGTGGAGTGACCATTACCGACGCCGGCACCGGTTTCATCATCCGTACCGAGCGGGCCCTCGCCTACCTGGCCAGCGGCGTGCGGCAAATCCGTCGCGGCTCCGGCAAACCGGTGTTAATGAAGCTGGACCAGCGGGTGACCATGAGCCAGCTGCGCGCGCTGGTGTCGGTAGTCGGCGCCGGCAGTTATGCTGTCGCGGCGAGGCAACTGGACATCTCCGTACCTTCGCTGCACCGGGCGATGCGTGAATTGCAGGAGACCGTTGAAATCCCTTTACTGGAGCGCACGGGCAGAGCGATCCGACCTACGGCGCCGGCGGGTCAGTTGGTGCACTACGTGCGCCTGATGCTGGCGGAACTGCGGGCCGGTATCGACGAAATCGCCACCCGCAACCAGGGTCTGAGCGGCACGCTGCGCATCGGCGTGTTGCCCGTGGCCCGCTCCTACTTCCTGTCCAGGGTATTGGCCGGATTCTGTACCCAGTGGCCGGCCGCCTCAGTGGAGATTGTCGAAGGGCCGCATGCCGAGTTACTGAGCCACCTGCGTCAGGGGGATGTGGACTTACTGATCGGTTCGCAACGCGAGTGGGTCCCCACCCATGACGTGACCCAGGAAGCGTTGTTTGATGACGAACTGGTGATCGTTGGCCGTACCGGACATCCGCTGCATGGCAAAACACCCCTGACCACAGCCGACCTGCTGGATCATCACTGGGTGATGCCGGCGCCAGGCACGCCGATGCGGGTGCACTGGGAACGCATGTTCGCCGTGCGCGGACAAACCCCACCGATCCTGCGGGTGCAATGCGGGTCTGTGACAATTAAACGCGGCATGATGCTGGAAGGCGACTGGCTGACGCTGATGTCGCGGGATCAATTCCGTCTGGAAAGCCAGGCTGGACAACTGGCGGAAATCGGATCGCCCGGCGCGGACTTCTGGAGAACTATCGCCCTGACACGCCGGAACGATTGGCGTCCTACTGCACTGCAGGCCACCTTTATCGAGCTGTTGAGATCGGTGGCTGCACAGATGCGGCGCCCTTAGGAGGGTGTGATTTATAGATATTCAACTCAAGCGCTTGGCAATCACACTTAATTAGGGGTGCCAGCATCGTTGACAGTGAGCAAATACTTCAAATTGACAGCCATAACCTTATAAGCGGTTCAAGCCCAAAAGTTGCACAACTTTCCGATTTAACGTACTATTATTTTAAGGAAATCGAAAAGGAGATGTTTATGGCTGCGGTCATTGAAAAACGAAACATTAACGATCGTTCCTCCGATAAACAAATTTATCAGGATAGCGGCACGCCAGCAGCACGCCTGCAAAATTTTATTCAGGAGTTGGCGGACGACGTGCGTTCAGGCAATACCCAAATCAGTCAGGCCAGCATGGCTCATACCGATGCTATTTTTGCCCTTGATGCCATTATTGAATACATGAAAAACCGTGCGATCAGCAGTATGACCACAGAAAAAAACCGACAACTGCGCCGGTTGCATAGTAAAGCCCTCTTTCTTCAGACGCTGGAAAAAGACGGCGGCGTGTATAATTCAGCTCAGGCCGCGGAGATCCTGGGCAAAACCAAAACCACCGTCAGAAACTGGAAAGATGCTGGCCAACTGCTCGCCCTGGAGATTGACGGTGAGTTTTACTATCCGGTGTTCCAGTTCACCGAAGCAGAAGCTATATCAGATAAAGGCGTGCTCAAAGGCGTACCTGAACTGCTCAAAGACCTGGTGGGATTTAGTGACCGGATGCGGTATTCCTTTTTTATGGAGGAACGCAATACCGTGCTGAATGGTCTGATCCCGGCAGGCCGGGTTTTCACCATTGCTGAAATACTGAAAAACAAACCGGATCAAGAGTTAATGGCGGAGCTCCATCGACTCGCGCGCGTCTACGGAACGCAGGATGTGGCGTAATGGCGTCATAAAGAGGGCACGTCCCCTTTTTATTATTCTTCAACCGGAATACCCAGTTCAACAAACAAAATGTCAGCGGCTTCCTGACCTTGGTGAGTAAATTGACTGAGAGAGGTTTGGACACGGGTCGTGGCCATACCGGCTCCGGCAGGATCATCATGCCACAACACCAGACAGGGTTCACCGGTAACGTTCGACAGAAATGACATCCCATCGAATCCTACTGAATGAACTTTTTGAGCCAGCAATTGAGTGACGATACGCGTCGCCGTAGTGACGTCATGGAGTTTCACATTGCTTTTACTCATCAGCTCATTGACCAGCAAAATATTGACGTCTTTTACAACGACTATAGTACCCATAAAATAATTATTGAGGTCCGACTCTTTGAGCCCTATTTTGTTCTGAAACACTTCTTTAATTGCTGTCTTGGGAGTATAAGCCAAATACATCGACCCGTTTACTCCGTCATTAAGACTGTAACGATAATCTTTACCGTTACGATTGAAAAAAACATTGCTTCCACCATAGCCACCCAGTTGGAGCCGAAAAGCCTTCGTTCCTGCAGCGACCGCCCTACCGCAATCACGAAGCAAACCATCCTTCAGTTGCTCAATTTTCGTATAAGCAACCTCATCTTGTTCATTCTTGCCTGCGTTTACGGCAGTTTCAGTCGGCGTATTCATGTTCACATCATCGTTTGAATTTCCCCTGTTTTGATTAGCATTAAAATCCTCCATAATTTTTGTACTTGTACATATAAGCTATGGGCTTAATCTCCACATTTCTGAGTTTATACGCAGTAGTAACCATAACGGACAATGTTACACATCGGGTATATTGGCAGGATTGAATGAGGATAAACCATTAGCCAATGGCTAGCAAATACAGAAATCTAAAGGTAGTTAAGAAATATATTATGAGGTTACGAAACCTGTTGATCTTCGCTTGATAATAAATATTTGAGTCACAACAGTCTTTGCATGTGTTCGGTTCTCCGGCTTAATATTAAAAAACCAATTATAGATTACAATTTTCCACAATATGTTTAAGCTCGAGCGCACGGTAACGCGGCTCTCGGTAGCCACCTCGCATATCGCTCGTCCTCGCATGGCTCTGGATGAAATCCCACGTCCAAAGCGCTTACATGAACTACCCTTTTCCTTAAATTTACTTATGCCAACTTTATCCTCGAACAATACAGATAAAAATAAATCCTTACGTAATAATACAACATCTTCATTCTACTTCTTCTCACTATAAAAATTATATAACCTATTGATTATATTAACTTAGCAAGTAATGTTTTCGTTATTTATCTCTTGCCATCGTTAAAATAATTCCGTTATTATAGCCCAGCATTAGTTTTTTAAAGCGGGAACTTGCACTCCCTAGTATCAACGGCGGCATAATATGCATATTGTATTATGTCGTCTTCGCAGTAATCATGGTACCGCGAGCCAAACTCGCGCTTAATATCAATGGTGGCTCAGGTTGGGCAGCTTAAGGGCTGGCCGAGGAGTAGTGTGTACCGGTTGTGCAAACCCGTTCGGGGCCACCGCCATTGATAGTTTTTTATGCGGTGGTACTCGCAACCGAGGTCACCGTATCTGTTTTCTTGCTTGTTATAAAACATCTGCGCTGCACCTCACCTTTATCAGGTGAAAACCATGGAAAATCTTATTGACCCCGCCAAGCTGTGTTTTGACGACGTCCAGTGCCAATGCCGGGCGCTGGCCTTTGCCGCCTATAAAATCGAAGATGAAGATGTGAGAGTTGCTTGATCAAAGCGAAAGGCTGGACGCTACAATAAGCGGCTAAAAATCAGGCATCAGCCAGTACCGATCGTATTTGAAGAACTTGATAAAATTGCTCTTGTTTTGAGAAAAGCCACAGCCCTAGCTGCGGCTTTAATCATTTGCTCGTTAACAGTTTCCCTACCGCTTCATGATGAGGACCTTTCATTGCCCTAATCGCTGGTGCCGCAGCGATTAACATTTTTCTAAGTTGCTCTTTCGTAAAGGAGATTTCTTTTCCTTGAACAAGCGATTCAGTTTCCAGCATTGGATTGCTGGAGGAGTTCAATTTGTTAACAAGAGACATCGCTAAGCTCCTCTTTCTGTAATTAAAATATTATCGCTCAAATTTTTTCTACTTTCAAATTTATTGATTATTTTGTAACCATTCGGGTATAAGATATGCTAAATCGTCAGCTGACCTAAAGAGTAGAGAGCCGTCCCCAAATACATCTTTAAAATGGAAGTTCTTCATATAATGTCGAAGAATTTCTTCATTTACAGGGTTTTCAATAAAGATACCGAGTCCGCGAATTTCTTTCAAAAAATATAAGATTGTTACTATACTATATGCGGTCATTCGCCCATCCAGTTCATCTCCTTCGTCCGCAAAACTCTGCAACATTTCTATAACTACTTTACGTTCTGTAGTGATATATCGGCAAGCGCAACAGCCCGAGGGCCTTTCTCCATTAGAAAAGATCTTAAAACAAAAATTGTAGTGTTCATTATGATCTATATCCTGTCCGACATTTAACCATTCAAGCGGAAATGGCGACTGCCGTGAAAAGTGTATGCACCATCGTAAATCCTCCTGACTCATACGGTTGACTCTTAGTGAGCTATTAGTTTTTAGGAAGTAATCATTAGTTTCAAGGATGGCTATTTCTGCGGCAGCCCTTACGTTTTTATTATGGAACATACATTTTTTGGTCTTATTTATTCTTTCTCATAGTGTAATATCGTTATGCCAACGGAAGCTAAATCTATATTAAATGATTCTCGCGCGGCGATAGGCGCTTCTCAAATGACTCAGCATATTTAATGCTCGAGCGCTCGGCAGCGCGGCTCTCGGTAGCCACGTTGCATAACGCTCGTCCACGCGTGTCTCTGGATGAAATTCCACGTCCATAGCGCTTACATGAACTCCCCTTTACTCAATTATGAATAGTCTAAGTCAAGCCAGGCATTATTTTTAATCTCTTTCCAAGTAATATCACTGCATCACTAATTTCAATGATAATTAATATTTACTTAAATTTACTTATGCCAATTTTGTCCTCGAACAATACAGATAAAATAAATATTCACGTAATAATATAATATCTTCATGTAACCTCATCTCACGATAAAATTATATAACCCATTGATTATATTAACTTAGCAAGTAATATTTTTGTTATTTATACCTTGCCATCGTTAAAATTTTTCCGTTATTATAGCCCAGCATTAATTTTTAATGCAGGGACCCTCACTCCCTTGAAGCACACGGCGGCATAATATGCATATTGTATTATGTCGTCTTCTCAGTAATCATTGAGCGGCAAGCACGAACTTGCTGTAATATCAATGGTGGCTCAAATTGGGCAGCCTTAGGGCTGGCCGAGAAGAAGTGTGCACCGGTTGTGAGATCCCGATTTGGGCCACCGCCATTGATTTTGTTTATTGCGGTGGTACTCGCAACCGAGGTCGCCGTATCTGTTTTTTTTGCTTGTTATAAAACATCTGCGCTGCGCCTCACCTTTATCAGGTGAAAACCATGGAAAATCTTATTGACCCCGCCAAGCTGTGTTTTGACGACGTCCAGTGCCAATGCCGGGCGAGCGGGCCATTTTAAGTACATCAACCCGAGTGATGATTGATCATTGAGGACGGATCGTAATCAAGCCGGCGTATACGGTGGCGAAAGAAAATGCAAGGCTTGCTAACCGGCAAAGCGCCTGTGCAGGTTGACGAACCCGACACGGAGGTGACGGCATGACACCAGAGCTCCATGCTTCATTGACTCTAGTACCCAGCGGCTACGCTGCCTGGCTGGCCGACCTGAAGTGTCGTATCCATAACGCCCAGCAGCGTGCCGCCCTGGCGGTCAACCGGGAACTGGTGGGCCTGTATTGGCAGATAGGTCGCGATATCCTGGCACGGCAAGCTGAGCAGGGCTGGGGTGCCAAAGTCATTGAACGGCTGGCGCATAAATTTACGCACAGCTTTCCCCGAAATGAAGGGCTTTTCACCGCGTAACCTCAAGTATATGCGCGCTTTTGCCGAAGCGTGGCCGGATTCAGAATTTGTGCAAGCGGTGCTTGCACAATTGCCCTGGTATCACCAACTGGCCCTGTTGGACAAACTTAACCGCCCTGAAGAGCGCCGCTGGTATGCCTTCAAGGCTATTGAGCATAACTGGTCGCGTAATGTACTGGTAATGCAGATTGAAAGTCGCTTGTTACAACGAAGCGGCACCGCAGTGACTAACTTCGATGTCAGCCTGCCTCAGGCGCAGTCTGACCTAGCTCGTGAATCACTCAAAGACCCATACCGTTTCGATTTCCTAGGGCTGACTGAGGAGGCCCAAGAACGTGAGGTGGAAGATGCTTTGGTAAAACATGTAACCGAGTTTCTTCTGGAACTGGGCGCGGGCTTCGCCTTTGTCGGGCGACAGGTGTTGCTGGATGTGGGTGGCGATGAGTTCTTTATCGACCTGTTGTTTTACCATCTCAAGTTGCGCTGCTATGTGGTAATCGAACTCAAAGGCGGAAAATTCAGGCCGGAGCATTTGGGGCAACTGGGGTTCTATCTGACAGCCATTGATCGGCAGGTGAAAAACGAGCAGGACAACCCTGCCATCGGTCTTCTGCTGTGCAAGAGCAAAAACAAAGTGGTTGCCGAATATGCCTTAGGCGACAAGTCCCAGCCTATGAGTATCGCTGAATACAAATTAGTTGAATCCCTGCCTGCGGAGCTGCAAACCAGCTTGCCCAGCATCGAGCAACTGGAGCGGGAGTTGGCCTGGAATGCAGAAGAGGACTCAGCATGAGCGAATACAGCTAAGTCGAAACACAATGTCTAGACCAACTGGTTGAGCTAGGCTGGGCAGTAATCGACCAGAGTAGCGGCATCCCGCAACATGCTATCTCAGTCTGCAGTGTGTTGCGGTTGTGCAAACCCGATTTAGGCCACCGTCATTGAGAGTCTTCAGCAGCTGCTTACCATGGAAAATGAGAGGGAAGCAGCACTGCCCCCGGCCCCGGTTTTTCCGTCGGTTTTTTATCGCGGATTTGCTAGCTGGCGCACACGCGGTTAATACTTCTCCCGCGTTACTGGGTATATGCTGGCTACCGGACGATTTTTGCGAGAACACCCTGTATGTTCGAAAAACGTTATCGCATCACATTGTTATTTAACGCCAATAAAGTATACGACCGCCAAGTGGTGGAAGGCGTGGGGGAATATCTGCAGGCATCCCAATGCGATTGGGATATTTTTATCGAGGACGATTTCCGCTGGCGGATCAATCGTATCGAGGACTGGCTGGGAGACGGCGTTATCGCCGATTATGACGATCGGGAAATAGAGCAGCTGCTGAGCGGCGTCGACGTGCCCATTGTCGGGGTCGGCGGTTCCTACCAGGACGACGAAGACTACCCGCAGGTGCATTACATCGCCACGGATAATCACGCGCTGGTGGCCAGCGCCTTTATGCACCTGAAGGAAAAAGGCATTAACCGCTTTGCCTTTTACGGATTGCCCCCCAGCAGCGGCAAACGCTGGTCCCAGGAGCGGGAACAGGCCTTCCGCCAGCTCGCCGCCGATGAATATTACCAGCCCATAGTCTACCAAGGGGTGGAGACCACGCCGGACAACTGGCAATACGCCCAGAACCGGCTGGCGGACTGGCTGCAATCCCTGCCGTCCCACACCGGCATCATCGCGGTCACCGATGCCCGCGCCCGCCATTTGCTGCAAGTGTGCGAGCACCTGAATATCGCTATCCCGGAGAAGCTGTGCATTATCGGCATCGATAACGAAGAGCTGGCCCGCTGCCTGTCGCGGGTGCCCTTATCCTCCGTGGCCCAGGGCACCCGACAAATGGGCTACCAGGCCGCCAAGCTGCTGCATCAGCTGTTGAATCACTCACGTTTACCGTTGCAGCGGATACTGGTGCCGCCGCTCAAGGTGGTGGAGCGCCGCTCCACGGATTTCCGCTCCCTGCGCGATCCGGCGGTGATCCAGGCTATGCACTATATCCGCTATCATGCCTGCAAGGGCATCAAGGTGGAGCAGGTGCTCGACGTGGTGGGCATGTCCCGTTCAAACCTGGAAAAACGCTTCAAGGACGAGACCGGCAAAACCATCCATAACGTTATCCACGAAGAGAAGCTGGAGAGCGCGCGCAATTTATTGGTCTCCTCCTCGTTAACCATCAATGAGGTCTCGCAAATGTGCGGATACCCTTCGCTGCAATATTTTTATTCCGTGTTTAAAAAGGGCTTTGAAATCACCCCCAAAGAGTATCGCGATAACCATATGGAGCTTCACTTTTAACCGAACGGGAAACAGCGGGCATGCAACGAACCTGTTAAAGGGAGAGCGTGCTGATGGGGTCGAAGCGGGCGTGGTTTTTCCGCCCGCCAGAGCGCCCCACAGCACGCCAGGCCCGCTATCTCCGAACGTGCAACGAGCCGGTTAAAGGGAGCCGGCCTCTTGCATCGACCGGGGCCGGGCGGCCCGCGACCGCACAATCCGCGGCATATTGAATTCAATCCAATCCGCCAATGCCTCGATTTTTTCCCCCGCCTCTTCCCCCAACGGACTCAGGCTATACTCTACATGGGGCGGCACGACGGGGAACGGCTTTCTAACCACCAGCCCGTCGTCCTCCAGCCATTGCAACGTCTGTGAGAGCATCTTTTCGCTGACGCCGCCCACTTTGCGGCGCAATTCGCTGAAACGGTGAGTGCCCTGCGCCAGCGCGATGAGCACCAGCACCCCCCAACGACTGGTCATGTGCTTCAAAATTTCACGAGAGGGGCAGTTTACATCCAGCAATTCCCCTCGCTGCATCTTGGTAGCCAGGGAGTCATTCGGCGTGCCGTTTATTATCATCATACTTACCTTTTTGTTAGTACTTACTAAAAGTTAGTATAAAAGCTAAAGTGGCATTACTAAACCATACAGGAGAAAAAAATATGATCGTTGTTACTGGTGCTACGGGCCAATTGGGCCGTCTGGTTATTGCCGAATTATTAAAAACCCGGCCGGCCGCAGAGCTGATTGCCGCCGTGCGTTCGCCGGCGAAGGCCCAAGATCTCGCCGCCCTGGGCATCAATGTCCGCCAGGCCGACTATAACGAACCCGCTACGCTGGACAAGGCATTCGAGGGCGCGGAAAAAGTGCTGCTGATCTCCTCCAGCGACGTCGGCCGGCGCGTACCGCAGCACCGCGCCGTGATAGAGGCCGCCAAGCGGGCAAACGTAAGTCTGCTGGCCTACACCAGTTTATTGCATGCCGACACCAGCCCGTTAACCATCCTCGGCGAAGAACATCGCGCCACTGAAGCGCTGTTACAGGATTCCGGCCTGCCGGTAGCGCTGTTGCGCAACGGCTGGTATAACGAGAACTACGCCATGGGTATCCCGGCGGCCATCGCCATCAACTCATTGGCCGGATGCGCCGGGGACGGCCTGATCTCCTCCGCCACCCGCGCCGATTATGCCGCCGCTGCCGCCGCCGTGCTCACCGGCACCGGTCATGCCGGCAAGATTTATGAACTGGCGGGAGACGAGGCTTATACGCTGACGGACCTGGCGGCGGAAATTTCCCGCCAGTCCGGCACGGTGGTGAATTATGTCAACCTGACGCAGGCGGGGTATCAGGAGCTGCTCAAACAGGCGGGCCTGCCGGAACCGGTGGCCGCCATGCTGGCGGATTCCGCCGCCGGAACGGCCAAGGGCGGACTGTTCGACAGCCGCCGCCAGCTGAGCCGGCTTATCGGCCGCCCCACCACGCCGATGGCGCAAACCGTGGCGGCTACGATCAAACGGACCGCGGCGGCTTAATCCGGGCTGGCTTTCCGGCCACGCGATGTTGCATCACACCGGCCGGACAGTGCCGATTAACCCGGCCTTAAAACGGCTTAAGCTGGATCAGCAGCACGATAATCACCAGCGCCGCCAGGGTAAAACCGGCGGCATGGCGCAAAATGGCGGGCGCCTGCAGTTGGGATTCCCCCAGGCTGCGCCGAAAGGATCCCGACTGGATACCGTGCAAAGCCGATAGCGCCAGCACAAAAACGCCCTTGAGCAGCAATGAGTAGGATGGCGGCCAATTGCCCATCATCAGCAACGCCAGGCCGGACAGCCAGCTCAACAGCATGGCGGGCATGGTCACCGTCTGATTCCAGCGTTGAATGGCGGTAAAGATACGCAGGGAGGGAGAAAGCTCCAGGGGTGGGATCTTTTTCCAGCTGTTCATGGCCAGGGCCAGAATAAGCATGCCGCCAATCCACAGCGTGAAGGCGACAAGATGCAGCGAAAGCAGCAGTAAATAAGTTGTCATGAATTCTTTTCCTTAGCCGAAATATCAAGGGCATCCGATCCGGCTGACCGCCTGGTGATCATACCCAGATTAAAAAAAGTGCCGAAGGGGATAAACGCCAGCAACAGCAACCTCGCCACCTGCCCCTTGCGCCACATGCCGCCGGAGGCGGTATTAATCACCATCCAGGCGTAAAACAGGAAGGCCAGCCCATGCACCGGCCCCATCACCGCGACAATTTGCGGATAGCCGCCAAGATGTTTCAGCGGCACCGCGATACAGGTCAGAATAACCAGTGTGCAGCCTTCCACCAGGGAAGCCAGATGTAATTTTTTTAGCAATGAACGTTCCGGACCCTTCAGCTCCGGCTGCGTTTTTGGTGTCATGACCGCTATGACCTATGGCCGCGTTGACGGCGAAATGAGGTGTTTCGTCCTCGTGCCGCAACGACCACCGCCGTTGCGTTATGAAGGGCCTGGCCGACCGGAGTGATGGACTTGGGGGGATATGCCCGCAGCGGTCCCTGCCCGCCGAATACCTTTCCGGTCAGTATGGGCATTCTAACGGCCCGTCCGCCGGGCGGCAAGTAAGTCTCGGCCAGCAAAGAAGAAATGGGACGGACGCTCCATCTGCCTCGTCCGTCCGCCGGCCGAGATTTCAGCCGTTTACCGGCTCGGGAGCGGAAACCGACGACGCAACCCGCCGGCCGGCCGGGCGAAACGCCGTGGCATCGTAGGAAAAGACCCAATGGGCCTCTTGTCCCGCGGTGTGGGGATTAAGCATGGTTTTCAGCTTATAGCTGAAGTCCCGTTTGAACTGCTGCCAGGGGGACGTCAGATGAAAGCGTTTGCCCCGCGCCCGCGCGGAGAGCTGAACCCGGCTGGTGCGCGGCATCCGTTCCGCTTCATACTGGTGCAGCGCTTCCATCGCATCAATCCCCGGCACCGCCAGCAGGCTGGCCAGGATATAGCCGTCTTCCAGGGCCATGGCCGCGCCCTGGGCCAGGAACGGCAGCATGGGATGGGCGGCATCTCCCAGCAGCGTAATATGCCCTTTCGACCATTGCTCCATGGGATCGCGATCAAACAGGCCCCATTTGAACACACTCTCGGCCGCGGAGAGTTCCCGCAGCACGTCGGGATGCCAGCCGGCAAAGGCCTGCAGCATTTCCTCCCGGCTGCTGGGCACATGCCATGACTCGGCCATCCAGTGCGGCGTTTCACTCACCGCCACGATATTCTGCGCGCTGCCGCCGCTGATGGCATAGGTCACCACGTGGCCGTTGGGCCCCTGCCAGACCGCGGTGACCGGGCTGATGAATTCCGGATGCAGCGCCGCCGGTATGACCGCGCGCCAGCAGATATTGCCGGTGAATAACGGCGCCTCGGCGCCGAACAGGCTATCGCGTACCACTGAATGCACTCCGTCGGCGCCCACTATCACATCCGCCTCGAAGTCTTCATGATCGGAAAAGCGCGCCACCGCTGTTTGGCCATGATTGGTCACCGAAATACAGTGGGCATTCATGGTAACCTGTCGCGGATTGATTAAATTCACCAACATCGCCAGCAGGTCGGCCCGGTGCAGATGATAACAGTCGGTGCCGAACATCCGCCGGCAGGCACCCGCCTGCGGGGTACGGAAATTTTCCCGCCCGGTGCGCCAGTGGCGGCCGATAACGGCTTCCGGCACATAGCCCAGCCGGTCCAGAGTATCCCGTAATCCCAGCGCATAGAGAATTTTTACCGCATTAGGGGACATTTGTACCCCGGCCCCCACTTCCCTAAATGCCGTGGTACGTTCAAACAGATGCGCTTCCATGCCCCGTTGCCGCAATGATGCAATCAATGCAGCGCCACCGATCCCTCCGCCGATGACTCCAACACGAAGCTTACGATTCATTCAGATGACCCTTTTAGAATAAACGCTTGATGAAATTGCTTTTCGAACCCACTGCGGCCACGGCCGCTGCGCCCGGATAGGTCCGGCGCAGGCAAAAGGCCTTGTGCCGCGGCATTTAGCGTACTTATGTCAGTCTTGTTCAGCGCTATAGCCGGATCAATGGCCTAAGCGTCATAGACATATTGCTTATTATTTCAGTAACAAGGTCTATAGGAAGGGATGGATAGCGCCCGTGGGCGCGAACTGAAAGAACAAAGAGGGAGATCAAACGGGCGGCGGAAGCGATTCCCTGATACCGACGCCCGACCGTGGCCGGGGATAACCGTAATCAGCGTTCCACCCGCAGACCGTAGGTTTTGAATTTTTCCACCACCCGGGCGATTTCATCAGACGGCAATACCGGCACCGGCTGGACGATGGGCAGCAGTTTCAGGTACAGCGCCGCCAAGACTTCCACCTCATGGGCCAGCCATAACGCCTTGGAAAGATTCTCTTCGGCGGCGATGAGCCCATGATGCTGCAGCAGCGTCGCTTTACGGTGCCGCATGGCGACCGCCACATGTTCGGACAATTCCCGGCTGCCGAAGGTGGCATAAGGCGCGCAGGGAATATCATCCCCGCCGCCTGCGGCAATCATGTAATGAATGGCCGGAATCGGCCGATTCAAAATGGATACCCCGGTACAGTTTAGGGCATGGTTGTGAATGACCGCGTTGGCGTCCGGACGGGTATGATATACCGCCAGATGAAATCGCCATTCACTGGACGGGATTTTATCTGTTTCACCCCGCCCTTTGCCGTCGACAAACACAATCTGCTGTTCGCCGAGCCGGTCGTAAGGGATACCGGAAGGCGTTATCAACATGCCGTCCTCAAAACGGACGCTGACGTTACCGGCGGTACCCTGGTTAAGCCCCAGGCGTGTCATTTCCAGGCAGGTATCGATAATTTCTCGCGCTAAGGTTGTTCTTTCCATTATTTTTCCTCGACATACCCGTCATACTTCAAGTTGCGGATGCGTTGGCCTTCCAGCAACCCAAATTATTCAGGATATATATAGTTACACTACATTTAACCCTGACCGATATAATTAACTGAAGGGATATTCGCGAAATCCAGCTGCTGTAAAAATGTGATCGATACAGCATTAATAATGCCGGCGGCCGTTATCAAACTTTGTATGTTAATAAAATGATGCCCGCTTTTTTAATTACCGACCAATACGGACATTTAACAACAATGTCTTTTCCTCGATGATGTTAAATCCACGCAATAAAGTCCGTTATTTTAGTGATTAGACTCACATTTTATTTACATAATGCCGGTTATGGAGCAGACAGCGTATGTTTTTTAAATTGACCGTTTAGAATTTTCTCCACCGGCAATAAGGGATACGACAAGAACCGATGGCCGTCGCCGGCAACGGGTCTTGATTCGGCGCTCAATAAATAAAAGCATTTTTTTCAGCACATTAAAGCATACGTATCGATCACCATCACAAAATTCATATAAAGGCTTTGTGTCTGAACAGCACATTCCATAAATTGCTAACTCGAGTTAGCTAAAGCAAAAGCCGCTCAAAAAGCACCATGGTGCCTGCGCGCTGGGTTTTAAGGATCATCGCCTGAAAGATTAGTCCGCTAATCGGAGTGTTATCCGGAGGCCACATGCCCGAAACAGTTTTGCAAATGAACCATATTACGAAACGATTCCCCGGTGTTTTGGCACTGGATAATGTCAGTTTTGATTTGCAGCGGGGAGAAGTCCATGCATTGCTCGGCGAAAACGGGGCAGGAAAATCCACGCTGATGAAAGTCTTGTCCGGGGTGTATATCTGTGACGAAGGGCAAATATATCTTGAGGGTCAGCCGGTAAATATCACCAGTCCAATTGCCGCTTCCGCCCTGGGCATTGCCATTATTCATCAGGAATTTAATCTCTTCCCGGATTTAACCGTCGAGCAAAATATTTTTATCGGGCGGGAACACCATAAAAACATCAAATGGATTCTTGATGAGACATCACAGCGCAAGGCGGTGGAGGAGCTGCTGGCCATGCTGAACCTCACCATCCCCCCTACCCGGCTGGTCTTAGCGTTAACCGTGGCGCAGCAGCAGATGGTGGAGATAGCCAAAGCGCTGTCGGTGAACGCCAAAATACTGATTATGGACGAGCCCACCGCCGCGCTGACCGAAAGTGAAATCGACAGTCTGTTTAACGTCATCCGTCTGCTTAAAACTCAGGGAGTCTCCATTGTGTATATCTCCCATCGGCTGGAGGAACTGGCGTTAATCGCCGATCGGGCCACGGTGATGCGCGATGGTAAATACATTGCCACCGTAGACTACACAACGGTGCGCATCGCCCAGTTGATCACCATGATGGTAGGCCGGGAACTGGGGGATATCTACCCGGTCAGGGCCTCCGCTCCCGGCGAGGAGACGGTGCTTAGCGTCAAAAACCTGTGCCGCAGGGGGGTGCTGGATAACATCAGCTTTGAACTTAAGCGGGGGGAAATCCTTGGGTTCGCCGGTCTGATGGGGGCCGGACGCACTGAGGTGGCCCGCGCCCTGTTCGGCGCCGATGCCATCGACAGCGGCGAGATTACATTGTCAGGCCGCAAGGTGACCGTGGACAGCGTTTACCGCGCCATTTCCCTTGGCATCGGCTATCTCACCGAAGACCGGAAAAAGGACGGCCTGGCCCTGGGGTTGTCCGTGGGCACCAATATCATGCTGAGCAGCTACCGGCAATATGCCAACGCCTGGGGCGTCATCGACGAGAAACGCTGCCGGGAAGCCGGTGAGGATCTCCGCCGCCGGCTGCGGATCAAAACGCCCGATCTGGCTCAATTGGCGGTGAATCTAAGCGGCGGTAATCAGCAGAAGATTATTATTGCCAAATGGTTATGCAAAAACTCGGAAATACTGATTTTTGATGAGCCGACGCGGGGTATTGATGTTGGAGCAAAACTCGAAATATATGAACTGATGAACCGTCTTACCGCCGAAGGCAAATCCATCATTATGATTTCGTCTGAATTACCGGAAATCCTCGGCATGTGCGACAGAATATTGGTCATGCGTCAAGGGCGTATTACTGCCGAATTGCAATCAACGCAAGCGGATCAGGAAAATATAATGAAATATGCGACGTTAGAGGGCTGAATCATGATTGGCATAACCAAATATTTACAGACTGGCACGAATAAAAACTAAGCAATAAGGCGTTGCTGATGCGTTTCGCGCCCCTGCTGAGTTTGATCCTGCTCATGTTATTTTTCAGCCTAAGCTCGCCCTATTTCTTAAACACCGACAACCTGATGACCATTGCGCTGCAAACCTCGGTCATCGGCATCCTGGCCATCGGCGTGACCTATGTGATTATCACGGCGGGCATTGACCTTTCCCTGGGGTCGGGGGGGGGTTTTTCCGGCGTATTGGTTGGGCTGGCCGCCTCCTTCGGGCTGCCTATCTCCCTGTGCGTCCTGGCCGGCGTGCTGGGAGGCTGGATTTGCGGATTTATCAACGGTTTTCTGGTGACCAAAGGGACCATTCCGCCGTTTATCGCCACCCTCGGGCTGATGATGTCGGCGCGCGGCGTCAATCTGGTGCTTACCGACGGCCGAGCCCTGTACTTTCTGCAGTATCCCGGCTTTCAGATGCTGGCGCAGGGCAAGCTATTCAATTTCCTGCCTTATCCGGTGATCTATCTGATAGTGCTGGCCGCCGGGGCGGCCTATATCCTGAACAAAACCGTTATCGGCCGCTATATCTACGCCGTCGGCAGCAATGAGGAAGCCGCTCACCTGTCGGGTATCAAAGTCAATCGGGTCAAGGTGTTCGTGTACGTTTTCTGCGGCGTGTTGACCGGCATTGCCGGCGTGATATTGGCGTCGCGGCTTAATTCCGCCCAGCCGACGGCCGGGATGGGGTATGAATTGCAGGCCATCGCCGCGGTGGTTATCGGCGGCACCAGCCTGATGGGCGGCGTCGGCACCATCGGCGGCACGATTATCGGGGCGTTCATTATGAGCGTGCTGAATAACGGGCTTAATTTAATCGGCGTATCGCAATTCTGGCAAATGGTGGCCATGGGCATCGTAGTGGTTGCGGCGGTTTATTTGGATACGGTACGTAAAAGAATTTAATTCCCTGACGTCATTCTTACCTGAACTGTATTACTCAAGGGTATAACGATAAATCACATGAGGTAGTCATGATGAAAATAAAAACGCTTTGCGGCCTGGCAATGATGGCAATATTCGGCATAGGCCAGTCTTATGCCGCTGACCAGCTTTATGTCCCGGTGGTCAGTAAGGGATACCAGCAAGAATTCTGGCAGACGGTGAAATTAGGCACGGAGGCGGCGGCAAAAGACCTGTCGGTAAGAACCAGTTTTGTCGGCCCGTCCGATGAAACCCAAATCGCCGAGCAGATCCAGCTGATGGAGGATACCATCACCCGCCATCCCAACGGGATATTACTCTCGTCCCTGGATGCCAACGCCCTGATTCCCCTGGTGGAGAAAGCCAACGGCCAGCATATCACCGTGGCGACCTTCGACTCGGGGGTGAATTCCGATATCCCGGTCAGCTTTGTCGCCACCAGCAATGTGAAAGCGGGTTCGGCGGCGGCGGATGCGCTGGCCAAGGAGTTGGGCGGCAAGGGAAAGGTCGGCATCGTCGCCCATGTGGCTGGCACCACGTCGGCCATCGAACGCACGGAGGGGTTCACCAAGACCATCAAGGAAAAATACCCGAACATTACGCTGCTGCCGGTGCAGTACAGCGACGGCGATCCGCAGAAAGCCATGGATAAAACCATCGATATGACGCGGGCCAATCCCGATTTGGCGGGTATTTACGCCACCAACGAAGGCTCGACCCTGGGGGTGGCCAATGCCATTAAAACCCTGGGACTGTCCGGCAAGATTAAAGTCATCGGTTTCGACAGCACCGAAGCCATCATCAACTACCTCAAAATCGGCGCTATCCAGGGTTTCATCGTTCAGGACGCCTATCAGATCGGCTATCAGGGATTGACTACCCTGGTGAACTCCATTCGTGGGCAGAAGGTACCTAAATCCGTTGATATTCCGGTGAAATTTGTCACCCAAAGCAACCTGAACGAACCGGCGATTCAGAAATTGCTCTACCCGTTCGGTAAAAAGTAGCTCTCTGAATCAATAAAGGGCGGCGCCGCGCCGTTCGCCGAAGCCCGGCCGGCGCCGCCAATGCTGTTTGGAACAGAAAAGGAATCTTTATGAGCAGTCAACATCTATCCCCCCATCATGCTTCCCCGGCCCCCAAGGTGGGTATCCGTCCGGTTATCGACGGCCGCCGGCTGGGTATCCGCGAATCCCTGGAAGAACAAACCATGAACATGGCCCGCGCCACCGCGGCCTTTTTGACGGATAACCTGCGTTATCCCAACGGTGAAGCGGTGCAGTGCGTAATAGCCGATACCTGTATCGCCGGCATGGCGGAATCCGCCGCCTGCGAAGAAAAATTCAGCACGGAAAATATCGGCCTGACCATCACCGTGACGCCCTGCTGGTGTTACGGCAGCGAAACCATCGATATGGACCCGTTCCGGCCGAAGGCGATTTGGGGCTTCAACGGCACCGAACGGCCCGGCGCCGTCTATCTGGCCGCCGCGCTGGCGGGCCATAATCAGAAAGGGCTGCCGGCTTTCGCCATCTACGGCCACGATGTGCAGGATGGCGGCGATAACAGCATCCCCGGCGATGTACAGGAAAAACTGCTGCGCTTCACCCGGGCCGGCATCGCGGTGGCGGCCCTGAAAGGCAAAAGCTACCTGTCCATCGGCGGCGTCGCCATGGGCATTGCCGGCTCCATTGTTGATCATGACTTTTTCGAATCCTGGCTGGGCATGAAAGTCCAGGCGGTGGATATGACCGAACTGCGCCGCCGGATGGATCAGCAGATTTATGACGCCGATGAGCTGGAGCTGGCCCTCTCCTGGGCTGACAAGTATTTCCGTTTCGGGAAGGATAAAAACGCGCAGCAATACCGCCAATCCGAGGAACAGAGCCGCGGGATATTGCGCGAAAGCCTGCTGATGGCGATTTGCATCCGCGACATGATGCAGGGCAGCGCCAAAGTGGCTGAACGGGGCTTTGTGGAAGAATCCCTAGGCTACAACGCCATTGCCGCCGGTTTTCAGGGCCAGCGTCACTGGACCGATCAGTACCCCAACGGCGATACCGCCGAGGCGCTGCTCAACAGCTCCTTTGACTGGAACGGCGTGCGGGAAGCCATGGTGGTGGCGACGGAAAACGACAGCCTGAACGCGGTAGCCATGCTGTTCGGCCATACCCTGACCGGCACCGCCCAGATTTTTGCCGATGTGCGTACCTACTGGTCTCCCGATGCGGTAAAACGCGTTACGCAATATCAGCTGGAAGGCCATGCCGCCGAAGGCATTATCCACCTTATCAACTCCGGTTCGGCGGCGCTGGACGGCACCTGCCGCCAGACCGACGCCGAAGGCAAGCCCACCCTGAAGCCCCATTGGGAAATCAGCGATGAGGAGGCCCAGGCCTGCCTGGCGGCCACCGAATGGTGCCCGGCCATCCATGAATATTTCCGCGGCGGCGGCTATTCGTCCTGTTTCCTGAGCCGCGGCGGCGTGCCCTTCACCATGACGCGGGTCAATATCATCCGCGGGATCGGGCCGGTACTGCAAATCGCCGAAGGCTGGAGCGTCGATCTGCCGGCGGCGGTGCACGATACCCTGAACCAGCGCACCGACCCTACCTGGCCCACCACCTGGTTTGCGCCGCGCCTGACCGGCAAAGGTCCCTTCCGTGATGTCTATTCGGTGATGGCCAACTGGGGCGCCAACCACGGCGTCCTCACCGTCGGCCATGTGGGGGCGGACTTTATCACCCTGGCGGCCATGCTGCGCATTCCGGTATGTATGCACAACGTGGCGGAGGAACAGATATACCGCCCCACCGCCTGGGCCGCCCACGGCATGGACCCGGAAGGACAGGATTACCGCGCCTGCCAAAACTACGGCCCGCTGTATAAAAAATAGCCGCGGCGGCAATTCGTCAGACTGCTGACAAACAGACTCAGAGTTAAAAAGGCGGGACAGGCTGCCCGAGGAGTAAACCGTCCGCGCCGGGGACGGCGCGGATCGAGCCTCCATGGATGGATTCACGGCAGGTTTGCTGTATAGCTACGATCTGGCAGCCTGTCCCGACCGGGCATTTAGTCAACAAGCTCGCGAATTGCCGCCTGACGGCGGCAATTCGCGAGCTTTCCCAAAATCTATCCGGAGGCTAAAGCCGCCATGAGCCAAAATGTTGTCATCGTACTGGATTGCGGCGCCACCAATCTCAGGGCCGTCGCCCTCTCCCCCGAGGGCATGGTGGTGGCGAAGGCGGTTATCCCCAATGCCAGCCGGCCCGGCGGGGAAAACCCCCTCTGGCAGATATGGTCCCTGGACGAAATAATGGCCGGTCTCGGCCAGTGCTGCCGCCGCTTATCCGCAGAGCTTTCCTCCTGCCGCATTCATGCCCTGACCGTCACCACCTTCGGGGTGGACGGCGCATTGGTGGATGCCCAAGGGGAACTGCTCTATCCGGTTATCAGCTGGAAATGCCCGCGCACCGCCGCCGTCATGGCGGATATCGGCCGCTATATCTCCCCGGCGGAGCTCCAGGGCATCTCAGGCGTGGGGCAATTCAGCTTCAATACCCTTTATAAGCTGGTATGGCTGCGCGAAAACCAGCCGCGCCTGCTGGAGAAGGCCCGGGCCTGGCTGTTTATTTCATCCCTAATCAATCACCGGCTGACCGGCGCGTTCACCACCGATCGCACCATGGCGGGCACCAGTCAGCTGCTGGATGTGCAGCAGGGGGATTTCAGCCGGCGGATTTTGCAGAGCGTCGGGCTGGATAACAGGCTTTTCCCGGCTATCGCCGACGCCGGCGACAGGGTGGGCACGCTGTTGCCCGCCGTCGCCGAACAGTTGGGACTCCCGGCCGGACTGCCGGTGGTCTCTGCCGGCCACGATACCCAGTTTGCCTTGTTCGGTTCCGGCGCCGCCCTCGATCAGCCGGTTCTCTCTTCCGGCACCTGGGAGATCCTCATGGTCCGCAGTCAACGGGTGAATACCGCCATGCTGCCGGAAATAGCCGGATCCACCTGCGAACTGGACAGCCGCGCCGGTTTGTTTAACCCGGGATTGCAATGGCTGGCCTCCGGCGTACTGGAATGGGTCCGCCAGCTGTGCTGGGCCGGCAGCGCCCCCGCCGCGGTCTATCGGGAAATGATTGAAGAAGCCCGGTCAATACCGCCGGGTACCGACGGCGTGCGTCTGCACGGCAGCCTGGTGGACGCGGCGGCCGGCTGGCAGGGTCTGTCGCTGTCGGCCCGGCGCGGCCATATCTATCGCGCTTCTCTGGAAGCACTGTCCGCCACCCTGCGGGATAATCTCACCTTGCTTGAGCGAATCGGCCATTTCACCAGCCGAGAGCTGACGCTGGTGGGGGGCGGCAGCCGCAACGATTTATGGAACCAAATCAAAGCGGATGTGCTGAATTTACCCATCAAGGTGCTCAATGAAGCTGAAACCACCGTGCTGGGGGCGTCAATGTTCGCCTGGAGCGGTATCGGCTATTACGCCACGCCGGAAGCGGCTCGGCAGCAGGTGGCTTATCAATACCAATGGTACAGGCCGGGGGACGACGCCGCCTGTTATCAGCGGCTGTTCCCGCCCCGTCGCGTTACTTCTTTAACAGGAGATGCTTTATGCTGAAAAATATTTCCCCGCTCATTTCTCCCGCGCTGCTGAAAATTCTCGCCGAGATGGGCCACGGCGATGAAATCATCCTGGCGGACGCGTTTTTTCCGGCTCACTCCCTTGGGCCGCAGGTGGTGCGCGCCGACGGGTTGCCGGTGGATGCGCTGCTGGCGGCCATCATCCCGCTGTTCGAGCTGGACAGTTATGCCCCGCCGCTGGTGATGATGGCCCCCGGCGCCGGCGATGAGCTGGATCCCGCGGTGGAAGCCCGCTATCTGCAAGCCCTGTTCGGTAAAGGCAGCCATCAGCCGGTAGCCCGCATCGATCGTTACGCGTTTTACCAACGCGCCCGGGGGGCTTTTGCCATTGTCCTCACCGGTGAAACGGCTAAATACGGCAATATCTTGTTAAAAAAAGGGGTGACGCCCATATTTTGACCGGTCTATGTCGTATCTTATGCCGACGGTAAGTACCGATTATCCTGACCCAAGGCATCGGAGGGCATATGAAATCAACGCGGCAGCAAGATATTCTGGCGTTAATATCCCAACAGGAGATCCTGAAGGTGGACGAACTGGCGGCCTGGTTCCAGGTCAGCAAAGAGACGATCCGCCGTGATTTCAACAGTTTGCAGGACAGGGGCTTGCTTATCCGCCAGCATGGCCGGGCAAAAAACATTAAACGGGGCGTTCCGGACAACGGCGACTCGTTTAACGAGCGGGTCAAAAGCCACCTATACAGCAAGGCCGACATCGCCGAACAGGCCCTGACCTGGATCGACGAGGACATGGTGATTGCCCTGGACGCCAGCACCACTTGCTGGTATCTGGCGAAAAAACTGCCCGATATCCCCCTGACGGTGTTTACCAACAGCGTCAGGGTCTGTCATGAACTGGAAAAAAAATCCCGTATTACGTTGATAAGCTCCGGCGGCACCCTACAGCGTAAATATGCCTGTTATAACAATTGCTCGATTTTTTCACTGCTTAAGCATCTGGATATCGACCTGTTTATCTTCTCCTGCGAAGGCATTGATAGTGAAGGCATGATGTGGGACTCCAACGCCATCAACGCCGAATACAAAACCATCTTGCTCCATAAAGCCACCCAATCCCTGCTGCTGATGGATAAAAGCAAGCTCGGGCGTAAAAGCACGGTGAAAATCGGCCCGCTGACCCAGGTGGAACGAATCATATCCGATGCGGGCGACTCACGCATCGTGCCGGTGCTGGCGCATAAGCTGTTCCAGGGTTAGCGGCAACGCCGTCGCGGCAACCGGCAAATAAGCCAGCATGATCACATAAAACAACAAACATAATTACATTATGAAATATCGTAATGGCATGAAGATTTGTAACCCCCTAACTTATTAGCCATCTAAGCTTTTTGTCTTTCCAACCACGACAGTCGTTGAGGATAAAAACGATGGCAGATTCCTTAATTTCTCATTCAATACTCTCTGTAAAAGAAAAGATCGGTTATGGGCTGGGGGATGCCGCCAGCCATATCGTATTTGATAACGTCATGCTGTATCTGATGTTTTTTTATACCGATATTTTCGGTATCCCGGCGGGCTTCGCCGGCACGATGTTTCTGTTCGCCCGGGCGCTGGACGCCGTTTCCGACCCGCTTATGGGGCTGGCGGCCGACCGTACCCATACCCGGTGGGGCAAATTCCGCCCTTATGTGCTGTTCGGGGCGATACCTTTCGGGATCGTTTGCGTCATTACCTACAGCACTCCCGATCTCGGCCTGACCGGTAAAATGATCTATGCCTCGGTGACCTACACCCTGCTGACGCTGCTGTACACGGTGGTGAATATTCCTTATTGCGCCTTGGGAGGGGTCATCACCAACGATCCGACCCAGCGTATCTCGCTGCAGTCATATCGTTTCGTACTGGCCACCGCCGGCGGCATGCTAAGCACGGTACTGATGATGCCGCTGGTGAAACTGGTGGGGGGCACGAACCAGGCCCGTGGATTCCAGGGCGGTATCGCCATTCTCTCGGTGGTGGCGATTATCATGCTGGCGCTGTGTTTCGCCACCACCCGGGAGCGAATCAGCGATCGCACCGCCCTGCAGGGCACCATGCGCGAAGACCTGCGGGATATTATCCATAACGATCAATGGCGTATCGTCGGCATCCTGACCATCCTCAATATCCTGGCGGTGTCGGTACGGGGCGGCGCCATGATGTATTACGTCACCTATATCCTCGGCCGTCCGGCGATTTTCGCCCTGTTCCTCGGCACCTATTCGGTGGGCAACCTGATCGGTAGCGCCCTGGCGAAACCGGTCACCGACCGGTATTGCAAAGTGGCGGTATTCTGGTGGACCAACGCCGCGCTGGCGGTATTGAGCTTTGCCATGTTTATGGTGCCGATAGGGGCAAATATCGCCATGTTCTGCTTTATCTTTATCATCGGCGTGCTGCACCAGATGGTCACCCCGATCCAATGGGTGATGATGTCGGATACCGTGGATTACGGCGAATGGACCAACGGTAAACGGCTCACCGGCATCAGCTTCGCCGGCACGCTGTTTGTCCTTAAGCTGGGGCTGGCCCTGGGGGGAGCGGTGATTGGCTGGGTGCTGGCCGGCGCGGGTTATCAAGCGGGAGCCGCCACCCAGAACAGCGGGACTCTGGCGAGCGTGATAGCCCTGTTTACCCTGGCGCCGGGTATCTGTTACCTGCTGAGCGCCATAGTGGCCCAGCGTTTTTATACCCTGCGCACCCCGATGATGAACCGTATTCTAGACGAGTTATCCCTGGGCATAGGACGCAAATAACCGCGGCGGCCGCGTTGAAACAGGCTTAATCAGGTTGAATCATTTATAACGTTTTAAGGCGATAAGATGAAAATAAGCGATGGCAACTGGCTGATACAGCCCGGTTTGCAGCTGACACATCCGCTGCGGGTATTCGAGGCCCGGCGGCAAGGCCGGGATCTGGTGGTATTCGCCGCGCCCCGGGACGTCAGCTCGCGGGGGGACCAATTGGATATCCCTCTGCTTACCCTGCATTTTTTCTCGCCGCAAACCGGCGTTATCGGCGTGCGCATTGAACATTTCCAGGGGCTTCCAGCCCAAACACCCTGTTATCCGTTAAACAAGGATGACTCCACCCTAACCCGCATCGAAGATAACGCGGAATATGCCTCTTTAAGCAGCGGCGACCTGTCGGTACGGGTGAGCAAAGGAGAAAACTGGGCCCTGGACTTTCTCCATGACGGCCGGCGCATCACCGGCAGCGGCGCCCGGTCCGGCGGCTATGTCCAGGACGAGCATAAGGGCAAAAATTACGTCTTCGAACGCTTGGATTTAAGCGTGGGGGAAACGGTGTACGGCCTCGGCGAACGCTTCGGGGCGCTGGTAAAAAACGGCCAGGCCATTGAGACCTGGAATCGGGACGGCGGTACCAGCACCGAACAATCCTACAAAAATATTCCTTTTTATCTCACCAACCGTGGCTATGGCGTGCTGGTAAATCATCCGGAGTGCGTCTCTTTCGAAGTGGCTTCGGAAAAAGTGTCCAAAGTACAGTTCAGCGTCGAAGGCGAGTATCTGGAATACCTGGTGATCGACGGTCCGACGCCCAAACAGGTGCTGGACGGCTACACCCGCCTTACAGGCAGGCCTGCCCTGCCGCCGGCCTGGTCTTTCGGCCTGTGGCTCACCACCTCCTTTACCACCGACTATGACGAAAAAACGGTGAACCGTTTTATCGACGGCATGGCGGAAAGGCGCCTGCCGCTGCATGTGTTTCATTTCGACTGTTTTTGGATGAAGGCGTTTCAGTGGTGCGATTTTACCTGGGACCCGGAAGTCTTTCCCGACCCGGAGGGCATGCTGCGACGACTCAAAGGGAGAGGACTCAAGATCTGTTTATGGATCAATCCCTATATCGGCCAGAAATCGCCGCTGTTCAAACAGGGCATGGAGCAGGGATATTTGCTCAAACGTCCCGACGGACGGGTCTGGCAATGGGATCGCTGGCAGCCGGGCCAAGGCATCGTGGATTTTACCAACCCGGCGGCCTGCGCCTGGTATACCGGCCACTTGCGAAAACTGCTGGAGATGGGGGCCGACTGTTTCAAGACCGACTTCGGCGAACGCATTCCCACCGATGTGGCCTGGTTTAACGGCGCCGATCCGCAGAAAATGCATAATCATTACGCTTATTTATACAATAAAGTGGTTTTTCAGCTCTTACAGGAAAGCCGCGGACGGGAGGATGCGGTGCTGTTTGCCCGTTCGGCTTCGGTTGGGGCGCAGCAGTTCCCGGTGCACTGGGGCGGCGACTGTTATGCGAATTATGAATCCATGGCGGAAAGCCTGCGCGGCGGCCTCTCCCTTGGCATGTCCGGCTTTGGTTTTTGGAGCCATGATATCGGCGGGTTTGAAAATACCGCTCCCGCCCACGTCTATAAACGCTGGTGCGCCTTTGGCCTGCTGTCCAGCCATAGCCGGCTGCACGGCAGCAAATCCTATCGCGTCCCCTGGGTCTACGACGAGGAGGCCTGCGACGTGCTGCGGCATTTTACCCAGTGGAAATGCCGCTTGATGCCTTATATTTACCAGGCGGCGATCCAGGCCGCCGCCGCCGGTACGCCGATGATGCGCGCCATGATGCTGGAATTTCCCGACGATCCCGGCTGCGATTATCTCGATCGTCAATATATGCTGGGGGATGCCCTGCTGGTGGCGCCGGTATTCAGCGAGCATGGCGAGGTTGATGTTTACCTGCCGCCGGGCCGCTGGACCCATCTGTTCAGCAATAAGGAGGCCGTCGGCGGCTGGCGTAAAGAGCGCCATGATTTTCTCAGCCTGCCGCTCTATGTACGGGAGAATACCCTGCTGCCGCTGGGGCAAAACGATCAAAAGCCGGATTATGATTATACCGTTGAGCCGGCGTTTCACCTGTTTGCCCTCGGGGACGGCCGGCAGGCGGTGTGCCGGCTTTCTTCCTGCTCGGCTAAAACGCGTTTCACCCTGGTGGCGGAGCGTCGCGGGCAGGATATTTCTCTGCGGGCCGAAGGGGAAGCCCGTGGTTGGACCCTGTGCCTGCGCAATATACACCGCATTGCGTCGGTAAGCGGCGGCCTGGTCGCGGACGACGCCCAGGGCATAATCATTACTCCGGACCAGGGCGCCGAGCAGCTGACGATCCGGCTGGCGGAATGAACGCAAGCCGGCAGCCGATAAACTAAAGGCACAGGGAACCTGTGCCGGTTATCGCCGCCATAGGCCGAATCCCATCAGCAGTGCCGGCGGTGTCTCTCTTTACAGGTTTCCAGCACCTCATCCGGGTCCCGCCGCCACCAGTTTTTTTCGGAAAATATTTCCACCTCATGAAAGCCCCGGTAGCCCTGGGCCTCCACCGCCCGGCGCATGCGGCGGATATCGATGACGCCGTCCCCCATCATGCCGCGATCCTCCAGCATATCCCGGGTCGGCACCAGCCAATCGCAGATATGGAAGGCCAGCAATCGCTTTTTACCGGCCCGTTCAATCTGCCCGAACAGTTTCGGATCCCACCAGGTATGGTACACATCCACCGCCAGACCGAGCCCTTCGTCTCCCAGTTCGTCGCACAGGTCATTGGCCTGCTCAAGGGTGTTGACGCAGGCCCGATCGGCGGCATACATGGGGTGCAAGGGCTCGATGGCCAGGGGCATGCCCGCCGGCCGGGCATACTCCAGCAGTTCCGCCAGTCCGTCCATTACCTGCAAACGGGCGCAGGGAAGGTCCCGTGAGGAACCCGGCAAGCCCCCCACCACCAGCACCAGACAGGCGGCATTCAGTTCCAGGGCCTCGTCTACCGCCCGCCGGTTGTCATCCAACGCCAGACGGCGCTCTTCGGCGGTGTTGCCGGGGAACATGCCGCCGCGACAATAGCCGGTCACCTTTAGCTGGTGAGAGCGGACCCGCCGTCCGGCCTCATTGAGCCCCAGGGCCTGGACCTGATCCCGCCAGGGGGAGATGCCGCGGATGCCGTGCCGGGCGCAGCCGTCGATAATCTGATCCAGGCGCCACTGCCGGCGCAGGGTGGCGGTGTTGATGGAGAGCAATTGGCCGTCCGGCTCATTCATAGGATATTTCCTTGCTTAACGTTCAACGCGATCGTTCACGATCGCGGAGCTGGTTGATAGCGTACCGGTATATTCGCGCCGGGCTAGAAATGCGGTTTGCCCAGGCCGCCGTCCACATCGATTACCTGGCCGACGGTAAACGGCAATTGCCCGGCGGCGATGGACTGGATGACCCTGGCGATATCCTCAGGCTGTCCCCAGCGCCGCATCGGCACCAGACCGTCGGCAATCAATTGATCGTACTTGGGTTTAACCCCTTGGGTCATGTCGGTTTCAATAATGCCCGGGCGGATTTCATAGACGCCGATACCCTCGTCCGCCAGGCGTAATGCGAACAGTTGGGTCACCATACTGGCCGCCGCCTTGGAGACGCAGTATTCCCCGCGGGAGATGGAAAGGATGTGGGCGCTACAGGAGGTAATATTGATAATGCAGCGATAGGCCGCGTTCAGCCCTCCCTGAGAGAGCATCTGCCTGGCGGCCTTTTGGCACAGAAAAAACATGGCCCGGCTGTTGATGTTCTGGCAATGATCATAACTTTCCAGGGTGACATCCAGCAAATCCCCGCGCCGCAGCGCAGCGGTACCGGCGTTATTCACCAGACAATCCAGGCGACCCCAGCGATGGACAATGGCGTCAATCATGGACTGCTGACTATTCAGGTCGGCGACATCGCCGGCGCAGGCCAAGGCATCAATGCCGTATTGTTGCAGTTCGGCCACCAACGCCTGCTGTCGTTGTCGTCCCTCCTCGTTATCGCGGCCGTTTATCGCCACGTTAAAACCGGCCCGCGCCAGGGCGACGGCGCAGCTTTTCCCTATCCCCCGGGTAGACCCGGTGATAAAGGCGACCGGTGGACCGGCATGGTTCATCTTTTTTTACCTCCGTAAATTGAACGCCTAATCAACCGGATAGTTGATTAGCGAAGTATAACGTTACGGGACCGTTAAAAAGATGATCCACTTCGCATAATCAACCGGGCGGTTGACTAAGGACCAGGCGCGGGCGCAATATCGGCGGCAACCCATGGCATAGAGTGCCGATAGCAATTCATCGTTACGCATCATTTAGTGAGGAAATAACATGTCGGCTGACATCGGCAGCAAACGCAAACGCGATCCCGCCCTGACCCAAAGCCGCATTCTGGCGGCGGCCCGCGAAGAGTTTGCCCAGAAGGGTTTCGACGGCGCCCGTGTGGAAAAAATCGCCGCCGTCGCACAGGTCAATAAGCAACTGCTCTATCACTACTTTGAAAACAAAGACCGTCTGTTTACGCGGGTGCTGGAAGACGCCTACCGCGATATCCGGCAGCAGGAAGCCGCCCTGGCGCTGGATCATTTACCGGCGGATCAAGCGGTAATGGCGCTGGTGGAATTTACCTGGCGCTATTACCTGGCCCATCCGGAATTCATCCGTTTGCTCAACAGCGAAAATCAGATGCAGGCCCGTCATCTCAACCACTCCGCCGACGTGCTGCACATCAACGCCAGCTGGCTGGCTATCGCCAAAAACCTCCTGGCGCGCGGCCGCAGCGAAGGAACCCTCCGAGACGATATAGACGCCATGCAGCTGAATATCAACATTTCGGCGCTGGGCTTCTTTTACCTGATCAACAGCGCCACCCTGTCCCTGGTCTATCAACGGGACCTGACCGCCGCGCAGGCCCTGGAAGATCGCCTGGCGGTGATGAAGGATACTGTCCGCTGCTGGCTAAGACCCATTAGCCGGGCGCAGGCTTGATAATCCCTTGGCCGGTTAACGTTGGCGCGCTTAGTGAGCGGAAACAAGGGTTACCAGAATCAAGGGCTGGTGCTTTGGCAGGGACATATCCCTATATGAGGTATTGACTCCCCTTGCCCCTCGCCATATAGTTAGCAAACTACCTAATTATATGCTACGCATAATCATGACCTTGCCAAAAAATCGCGAACAGGCATTAATGACCCTCACCGTCGCCCTGGGATTATTGCAGCGGGCATATCGGGCTAAGGCCGACAAAGTGGTGGCGCCGCTGGGCCTGTCAACCGCCATGGCCTGGCCGCTGGTGCTGATTGGCCGTCATCCGGAAGGCATTCGCCCCGGCGGCCTGTCGGAAGAGTTGGGTATCGAAGGGCCCTCGCTGGTGCGCTCGCTGAATCAGCTGGTGGATGCCGATCTGGTCCTGCGCCAGGAGGATAAGGTAGACAAACGCGCCAAAATTCTGTGCCTGACGCCTGCGGGCAACGCCATTCGGACCCGGATCGAAGACCTGCTCAACGAGCTGCGCGCCGAATTGTTCGATGGGGTATCCGACGAAGACGTCCAGGCCTGTTTGCGTACATTTTGTGTGCTTGAGAAACGTTTAGGTATCAATGGTTCCTCTTCCATCGATGCCGAGAAAATGACAGATACGCCCTGAATGACGATGACCATGCCGACGATTAAGCTGTTCTCTCGCGCCGAGATCATCTATTCCCTCAAAAGCTTTACCGCTGCCATGCTGGCGTTATATCTGGCCAGCCGCGCCGGGCTGCCCAACAGTTTTTGGTCATTATTGACGGTCTATGTCGTAAGCCAGCCGCTGGCGGGCATGGTGCGCTCAAAAGCGGTCTATCGCCTGTGCGGCACCTTTATCGGCAGCACCGCGACGGTGTTTCTGATCCCGACGCTGTCCAATGCTCCGGTGCTGTTATCCCTGGCGATGGCGCTGTGGGTTAGTGTCTGCCTGTTTGTGTCCCTGATGGACAGGACCCCCCGCTCCTATACGTTTATGCTGGCCGGTTATACCGCGGCGTTAATCGGTTTTCCCACGGTACAAACGCCTGATCTGATTTTCAACACCGCCGTGACCCGCGTGGAGGAAATCAGCCTGGGCATCCTGTGCGCGACCCTGCTGCACAGCGTGGTGCTGCCCACCGGCTTGACCAACAGCGTGATGGGCCTGCTGGATAAAACCCTGACCGATACCCGGCGCTGGCTGAAGGATATCTTTTCCACCGAGGCACCGGTTCCCAAGGAAGAATATGACGCTATATCCGCGTCCCGTCTGCGGCTGTCGGTGGATATCACCCAATTACGCCTGCTGGCCACCCATATCCCCTACGATACGGGAAACCTCACCTGGACCGCGGGGGCGGTTCGCGCCATGCAGGACCGGGTGGCGGAACTTATCCCCACGCTCTCGGCTGTGGAAGACCGGCTTAAGGCGCTGTACAAGGCCGAAGGGAGCTTCAGCCCGGACGTCGTGGCGGTGGTTGACCGCATCAGCCAGTGGCTGATGGAGCACGATCCGCTGACCGCCGGCGTTGATCAGGCCCAACCTCTTACCGCGGCGGAGTTTAACGATCAGCGCCTGCAATTAAGGGATGCCATACAGCGGCTGGAGTCTGGTTCAGAGCAGACGCCATGGTCGCGGGCGCTGAGGATTTCACTGGCAAGCTATCTGGAAGAACTGGTGTTGAAATGGCAGGCCTGCATGATATTGCGCCAGGATATTACCCAGGGGATGCGCCACGGGGTGATGCCCCGCCGCCGTATCGCCGCCATCGGTAACCGGGTGCTCCATCGCGATCTCGGCATGGCGCTGCTGTCGTCGCTGGCGGCGTTTATCGCCATCGGTTTCTGCTGTCTGTTCTGGATTATGCTCGGCTGGGATTCCGGGGCGACGGCCGCCATGATGGCGGCGGTCTTTTGCAGCTTTTTCGCGGTGATGGACGACCCGGTGCCCGCCATTAACAATTTCCTGAAATACACCTTTTGGTCAGCGCCTCTCTCGGCCATTTATATCCTGGTGCTGCTGCCCATGGTGCAGGACTTCGGCATGCTGGTGCTGGTTTGCGCGCCGCTGTTCATTGTCCTGGGCTGCTATAGCGCCCGGCCGGCCCTGCTGATGGTCGCCCTGCCGCTGCTGTTCGGCGTGGCCGGCACACTCTCGTCCCATGACACCGACCACGCGGATGTTATTACCTTTATCAACAGCACCACGGCACAACTGTTCGGCACCTTTGTGGCGGCTCGAGTGACCCAGTTATTCCGTTCAGTGGGAGCCGACTGGAGCGCCAGGCGCATCCGCAAGGCCATCCGCCGGGATCTGGTGGTCATGTCCAGCGGAAACCGCACGCATCAGCTGCAGATTTTCGCCGTCCGCATGGTGGACCGTATCGGGTTATTGGTGACCCGTATCGCCCAGGGGGAAGTCACCCGCAATAATATTATCGCCCGCGAAACCCTGCGGGATCTTCGTCTGGGCACCAATGTCATCGCCCTTCAGCAGGCGCGCAGAGCTTTTCCCTCCATCGGTTTTCCCGCCCTGCTGGCCCAATTGGCCGCCCTTTTCCGCACCGCCGAAAACCAGCCCGCGGGGACCTTACTGGCCGCCATTGACGGCGCCTTGACGGAAATCCTCAGGATGCCGGAAAAATCCGCGCACTGGCGCACCGCCATCACCGCGCTGGTGGGGCTGCGCCATAATCTGTTCCCCGACGCTCCCGTCAAACTGCTCGCCGCGGGAGAAACGGCATGATCGGTGAAGCCAGTTTCTACGGCCTCTATATCCCCTGGTTAATGCTGCTGTCGCTGGCCACGCTGGCGGTATTCTGGCTGGTACGGCGCCTGCTGTTTATCGTCGGCTTCTATCGCTGGGTCTGGCATCCGGCGCTGTTCGATATCGCCGTCTATTTTCTTCTGCTCTACGGGATGACTCATGTTACTTTTTTTGTTCAGCGATAATTTGCGATGAAATCTGAATTAATGACTTTACGCACACGCCAATTCATTCGGGTATTCATCACCTTGCTGGTCACCCTGGCGGCCATCTGGGCAGTGTTGAAACTCTGGGATCATTACGAACTGGCGCCCTGGACCCGAGATGGACGGGTACGGGCCAATGTAGTGGTCATTGCGCCGGATGTTTCCGGTCTGGTAACCGACGTGGCGATTCAGGATAACCAGCGGGTAACCGCCGGTTCGCTGCTGTTCGAGGTGGATCACAGCCGTTACGCATTGGCGGTGCGGCAGGCGCAGGTGGCCCTCGACTCGCAGCGCATCGCCATCGCCCAGGCCCAGCGCGAAGACAAACGCAACGCCCAATTGGGCACGCTGGTGCCTTTGGAGGAGCGCGAACGGACACAAACCCGCCTGGAACAGGCGCAAAACGCCCTGGCCCAGGCCGAAGTGGCGCTGGATAGCGCTAAGCTGAACCTGCAGCGAGCCCAGATCAGATCCCCCGTGGACGGTATTGTCACCAATCTCGATCTGCGGCAGGGCAGTTACGCCACCACCGGCAAACCGGTTCTGGCCCTGGTAGACGTTGGTTCGATGTATGTGGAAGGCTATTTTGAAGAGACCAAGCTGCCGCGCATTCATATCGGCGATCCGGTGCGGGTAATTCCCATGGGCGGCCACGGCTCCTTCACCGGCACCGTGCAAAGCGTCGCGGCGGGCATCGCCGAACGCGACCGGCTTACCGGCGACAATCTGCTGCCCAGCGTCAACCCTACATTTAACTGGGTACGTTTGGCGCAGCGGGTGCCGGTCCGGGTGAAAATCAATGCTTCGGATATCGCTCGCCAGCGTCTGGTGGCGGGCCAAACCGTCACCGTGGAAGTCACCGCCCCTAACGCCGGCGGCATCGGCGGCCTGACGTTTATCCGGCAGGGACAATAAGCATGCCGGATTTCGCCTGCAAGCCCACGGCCCGCCAAGCGGGCGCGTTATTAAAAAGAGCCCTCTTACCCTTGGCGCTGGCGGGATTGTCCGCCTGCGCCATGCTCCCGGTCGGGCCGGACTACCGTCCGCCCGCATCGCCGCTGCTTCATCGCGCCGGCGGCCAGCCCCTGCTGAACGCGGGGGACAATTCCCAGTCCGCTACGGCCGATGCGCAACCGCTGCCGGATCATTGGTGGCGGCTGTACCGGGATGACCGTCTGGACAGCCTGGTGCGCCAGGCGCTGGCGCATAATACCGATTTACGTATTGCACAGGCCGACCTGGAACGCGAGCTTGCACTGTTAAAAGAAGCCGGCAGCGCCCGCTACCCTGCCCTGTCGGCCAATGCCGAACCCAGCTTCGGCCACCCATCCGGCGTCGCGCTGCTGGCGCCGGATTATGTCCCGCCCAATACCTGGAACTATGACAGCGGCTTGAATCTCTCCTATCAGGTGGATTTATTCGGGCAGATACAACGGGCCATCGAAGCGGCCGATGCCGACAGCCAGGCGGCTCGGGCCGCCCTGGATCTGGTAAAAATCAACGTGGCCGCCAATACCGCCCGCGCTTACGCCGAAGTATGCGCCACCGGTTTACAGCTCCAGACCGCCCGCCGCTCCATCGACCTGCAACAGCAATCGGCGACCTTGACCGATCGACTGCTCCAGGCCGGACGCACCGGCGAACTGGATACCCTGCGGGCCAGGGCGCAATTGCAGCAGTTGCAAGCGGCGATACCGCCGCTACAGGCTAGACAGCAGAATGCCCTGTTCCGGCTGGCTACGCTCACCGGCGCCTTGGCGCAGGATTTCCCCCGGGATGTGGCGGATTGCGTTTCGCCGCCGCAGCTGACGCGGCTTATCCCGGTGGGAGACGGCGCGGCATTATTGCGCCGCCGTCCGGATATCCGCCAGAACGAACGCCGTCTGGCCGCGGCTACCGCCCGGGTCGGCGTGGCGATGGCCGATCTTTACCCGAAAATCACCTTGGGGTTGGCCGGCAGCTCCGCCGGCTATATGAAAGATATCGGCGGAGGCGACACCTACGGCTGGAGTCTAGGCCCGCTGATTTCGTGGACCCTGCCCAACACCGGCGCGGTTCAGGCGCGCATCGCCCAGGCACAGGCCGGAGTACAGGGAGATCTGGCGCGCTTTGACGGTTCCGTCCTGACGGCGGTGGGGGAAGTTGAAACGGCGCTGAACAATTACGCCCGCGAGCTGGACCGGCATCAGGCCCTGCTGGCGGCCGCAGGTGAAACCCGACAGGTGGCGGAAAAAACCCGCATGCTCTATGCCAGCGGCAAAATAGGCTATCTGGATGTACTGGACGCCGAACGGGGTATGGCCGCCAGCGATGCCGCCCTGGCGCAATCATCAGGCCAACTGGTGGACGATCAGGTGTTGCTGTTCCTGGCGCTGGGGGGAGGCTGGCAAGATATCCCCGCCGCCGGCGCGCCAACACCCGCCAAGAGTGAAAAAGCGGGGGGCTGAGCGCCCCCGCCCCTCTGCCTAGCCGTTTCGTATAAACATCACCGACGAAGGCAGATTGTCAGGCCTGCCCGGTACATACGTGTAACTGACATCAATTTCTTGCAGCTCCGAAGGAAATTTTTGCGGCAATCGAGAGAGTCTATTATGAGTGATGTGGAGGACTTGTAAGGACGGTGGCAGCATATCATCGGTCAGCTCGGTAATTTTATTATAATTGACCGACAGCGATGTTATTCCTGGCGGTAACATCTTGGGCAGCGATGAGATTTGGTTATTGTTCGCCCACAAAATTTGCAAATTCAACGGCAAATTGTGCGGTAGGACACTTAACCTATTTGCAGAGACCTGCAGCTGATACAAATTTGGCGGAAAAACAATGGGTAAAAAGGTAAGGAAATTATGTGAGACTAATAACTTTTTTAAGTTTGGCGGAAGTAACTGGGGGAGTGTATCCAAATAATTATGGCAGGCATCCAAATAAACCAAGTTTTTGGACAGAACCCCTGGCAAAAAACGTAATTTATTATTAGAGATGTTTATATGTTTAATTCCTGGCGGGATTTCAGACGACAGGCGCATCAGCCCATTATGGCTAACGTCCAACATTTCCAAATTGCTCGGCAGAAAATCCGGCAAAAGTACCAATTTATTATTGTTGGCGATAAGGCACGACAGCCCCTGAGGTAGAGGTATAGGCAATCGATGTAAATGATTAACGCTCACATCCAGATAAACCAACGACTCGGGTAAGCGAGGCAACGACGTCAGCGCATTCCAGCTCAAATCCAGATGGGTAAGTACCGAGGATTGAAGTTCGGCCACGCTAGTCAAAACGTTATGGGATGCATCCAGTGCTATCAGCGTATCGGGAAGAGGGTCTGGCAGAACATTCAGATAGTTATTACTGAGGTGAAGCCATTCCACTCCCCCCGGCAAAGGCGTATTCAAAACCTTAATACCGTTGGAGCTGAGATCGAGATGGAGAACATCATCAGGCAAAAAGGAGGGTAGATTCTAAATTGAATCCCGCCAGAGAAAGATAATGGTTACCCTGATCAAAATAAGCGTTTAGAATTTCACATGCGAACCATCGCCTGCTCTGTGGAGGGGACTCAAGCAGCCATTTTTTCCATCCGGCAGAATACTGTTCAAGCAACACAGCCAATCTTTCCTCAGCCTGGATCTTTAGACTGAATAAACCGGCATGGGTGTTAGCGTAGCGGGTGGCAATGAGCGACAAATGTTGCAATGGGCGGACGCCAAGGTGTCGGATGACGTGCGTTCTGACAACCTGTGATCGGGCAAGCAAAGAAATGACGTCGTTCACCTCTGCCCGCGCCAATAAATTTTGCGCTCTCGCGGTCAACATGTTCGATGACGACACATAAGAGGACCAGACGCTTTCGCTCAGACCGAGCTGTTGAAGAAAGTTCTCCTTTCGCACTGGATTATTTTGCCAGATATTGTCCAGCCAACGTAGCAGATGATCCGCGGTCACCGGGGAGGCGGGTTGAACGGCCGGCGGCAGATTGCCGCTGTCCGCGGCCAGGTTTTTGGCGTATTTCGCGGCCCCGCGGCCGCTTAATCCCGTGACTAAAATATTTTTCAGATGCTGCGCCATCGGTTTGGGTACGGCATGCAAGATACCCGTGGCGGAAAGGGTATATTTCTTACCGAATACGTCCCCGGTAAGGGGATCTACCTGTGCGTAGACCGGCTGTCGATTAAACCTGCCACCCGCCAATTTCCTGATTGGTAAATCTTTATCAAGACCCGGCAGACGGCCGGTTTTGATTATATTGCCAGAAGCCGGAACGTCCTGCCGCGATAAAACGGCATCCAGGGAGGGTAAGACTTTTTTCCACGCCGGCAGCGTCTGTTTCATTATCTGGGCCGCCGCCGCAATTCGGCGGAAGGCGCCTATTCCTATCTTGCTCGTTAATTCCACACCGGGATCAATGCTTCTGAGTGCGGACAAGCCCAACTGAATCAAAGACTTACGATTCAACTCCTCCGCTGCGGGCAATATGCCGTGACGGGTAAATTGAAGGGTGCCTTGGCGTATAGCGACTTTTAGCATTTCACGGGCGGCAAGGGAACTCATGGTTGCCCGTAACGCCATCATCCCTCCCCATACCCCTTGTTGACCGAACCGGGCAGCCAGTCCCATGCCCTGCCCAGCAAGCGGCAACAAAACAAACATGTCTATCGCGCAGGACAGCGAGGCTTCCCTTTTTTCATCCTTAATGTCGTTGATACAATTGTAAAAGGGAATTAACGAGAGCAGAAACCGTTTCGTTTTCTCAGCGCCGGTCTCTTCATATCCCAACTCATGAAGATTATTGAGGAATTTTTTTCGGTGATTCTTAATGAGCTGTCCTACCAATTGCTCTAAAGGTTCATGGGTATTTTTCAATAATTGAGCGTTATAGATATTATCGTATACCTTTAATTTATAATCTCTATCCCCATAGAGTTTCTCTTCATCAGCCATTAATTCACGATATAAACTTTCTTGGTAATCCACCCGCAACAATCTATAATTATCGTCAATAAATTTCAATGCATAAATTCTTTTTCTCTCTTTATTGAAGGCAATAAATAAATCCACTGTGGAGGCTAACTGGACGGTATAAGCGCGCCGGGGCACTACCCGAGCAAACATCTGTTTACGGATATTATCGAATGCCGAAAATACAGCAGAGGCTGTATAAATCTTCGCCCCGCGCATAAAATCAATTTCATCTATTGCCGATTTTTCAAAAGATAATGCAACCATCAGCGTATCCACCGCGGCATATTTTGTAGCGATATCTTCATTTTGCCGATTAAAAAGCTGAGTGGCATCACCGGGTAAAGAATTTTCAGGGTAACTGTCAGCAAGGCAAAATGGGGCCGAAGTCAATTTATCAGCGGTGACAATCTGTGTTTTGTTCAATAAGCTTTCTTTTAATTGCGTGCGGGTACGATAATTCTCCCATGCCAGGATAAATTGATGGTAAGGGTTTTCTTCTTTCTTTTGCAGATCGACTGCGGAAAAAAAAGCTTCCAACGCCAGCTTATTGCCCTCATCGGTATGGAAAATTTCCCTAAAGGATATAGCCGTGCCGCGTTCAGCATGATGCTTGGCATAGAACAGCTTGGCAGGGAGTTCAAATAGTTTAATCAGCTCTGGATCGGCTACACCTTCGCGCAGCATACCCTCGAAAGAAGAGCCGATTTGCACCAATTCATCAACTGAGAATTGATGACTATTTTTGTTGGCATGATTGACAATCATCAGGCCGGCATGAACTAGTCCCCAATCGACAGTACCAATGTAAATATTATTTTAATTTACCGTGGCATGGTTCAACTCCAGATAGGGTAATCTATCCAAAATAATTTCATGATATACATAATTTCGAGCCACTTCATTGAAAAATAGGGGGTCGTTGGTCTTGGGCGAACGCTGCAGAAAGTCGGTGGCGATATTATTTACGATGGAATTAAAAAGAGCATCGACGGACAATCTCAGCGGTTGCCCGCCATGGCATTTATTCTCTGTCATTGATCGTGAGATAATCCGGCCGATAAACTCCTCGGGGCCATTTTAAAAATCTGCGCGCTCAACCAATTTCTGACGATGCGAAATTGCAGCCATTCTGCCAAGGCCTCCTTGTCATGGGATCCATATTCGCCAGTATGTTTAATGAGCTCACGAGAAATTTTCTTCAGCCCGTCAGGATAGCGAATGATATGTTCGATCACCCCTCAATCACAGCACCCATATTACTACCATCAAAAGGTTTTCCGCCGGCTTGCTTCGCAAAAAAGTTTAACGTTTTCAGTTTGCGGGTCTTCCGGATCTTTTTGGTATCTTTCATCCTTTACCACGGAACGCGCGGGCGGGATTGTTGTCAGGCTTGTTGTGAAAACGGGGACGGTGGTGTCGCTGTGCAAATGCCTATTAGCCGGCGGTTTGTCCTTCGTTATCGGCTCCTCCAATGGTGTTATCATATGGCCGCCCTGGAGCCCAGGCATGCTTGTGCCGGAGTTAAAAAGACGTTCGGCTTGTAGCGGCAGTGAATGATTTGATTCATGGATAACGCCATTCGCAGGGTGGACGACCCTGAGCGCATCCCCCGGCGTTTTGGTAAAATCAACCGGACTACGCCGCCCCCGTGACTTGATAATATGATGAGCCATATGCCTGTCACTGATTGCCAATGAAATATTCGAGACCATAAGTATTGATTGCAACATCACTTCCGCCCGTGCCCTTTTATTCGCATCGCCCGGATGTTTCGCCAGATCATTAAGCAATATTTGCTGCGCTTTTTGAGTGAGCATTTTTTCGTTTCTATTAACTTGGTAATTACCGATATTGTTTCTATAAATTTGTTGAGATATTGGCATTAAAACTCCCAGGTAATAATAAATTAACTTAAAGAAATTTCATTATAACGGGAGAGAAAAATATAATTCCAGAGATAAAGTTAAAAAATACTGACTACCGAAGATTTGTTTTGAAAAAAAGCATATAAAATTTATGAACAATATAGCAATATGTATTAAATACATTTAACACTATCTATTCATCATTATTCTTTTGAGGATTTATTAGGGCCAAAATATGAAAAAAAGCGTCCGGGCGGCATGCGCCCGGACACGTTCATTAAGAGGCCTTGAGCAAAAGTAACCGCTGTTTTACACCGCTTCTTTTTTCAGCGACGCCATATCAATCACAAACCGATATTTCACGTCGCTCTTCAGCATCCGTTCGTAAGCTTGGTTGATATATTGAATATCAATCACTTCCACATCGCAGGTAATGCCTTTTTCGGCGCAAAAATCCAGCATTTCCTGAGTCTCCGGCAGACCGCCAATCAACGATCCGGCCACCGACTTGCGGCCCATGATAAGCGGCACGGTGCTGACCGCGGGATTCAGCGCCCCCACTAATCCCACCAGCACCAAGGTCCCGTCGAGATTCAAAGTCGAGAGATAGGGATTCACATCATGCTCATAGGGCACGGTATCGATAATCAGATCAAAATGATCCGCCACATCCTTCATTTGATCCGGGTTAGTAGACAATACCACCCCATCAGCACCCAGCCGGCGGGCTTCGTCTTCCTTACCCGGTGAACGGGTGAACAAAGTCACCTCCGCTCCCATGCCCTTCGCCAGCTTAAGCGCCATATGGCCCAAGCCGCCGAGGCCGACAACCGCGACTTTACTGCCTTTTTTCACATCCCAATGACGCAACGGCGAATAGGTGGTGATACCGGCGCAAAGAAGAGGCGCTGCCGATTTGGCATCCAGATTGTCCGGTATCCGCAGAACGAAATCTTCAGACACGACGATCTTTTCCGAATAGCCGCCGTAGGTCGGCGTGCCGTCATGGCGATCCTTATCATTATAGGTTTGGGTCGCCACTTCTTTACAGTACTGCTCCAGCCCCTGTTCACAAGAGCTGCAATGCCGGCAGGAGTCCACCAGACACCCTACTCCCACCGTGTCGCCGACCTTGAATTTTTTCACGCCGGCGCCGACGCTCACCACTTTGCCGATGATCTCGTGTCCCGGCACCACCGGGAAAACACTAAAGCCCCAGTCATTGCGGGCCTGATGGAGATCGGAATGACAAACGCCGCAGTAGAGGATATCGATAACGACATCATCCTGCCGGGGATCGCGCCGGTCGATGGAATACGTTGCCAGCGCGGAACTCGCGGTTTGCGCCGCATAACCCAAAATTTTAAAGGACATGTTTTTCTCCACATTTTGCTGACATATCTCATACGCTTGCCGCTAAATGGCGGGAAACGTTATGCCGAAAGAGTTAATAATAGTCCGTTTTACCTAGGGATTCTGGATAAAATTAACGCCTACCGGCAAGTTGGCCGGCCGGCCCGGTATATTGGTATCACTGGCATCAATTTCCTTCATCGATGGGGGAAAGCTTCCGGGTAACCGGGCGATGGGATTGCGGTTTATGGAGAGGATTTGCAGTGCGCCGGGCAACTCTTCCGGCAGCGTTAAAACAAAATTATTAGTGAGCTGAAGGGTCTTTAATCCGTGAGGCAAATTTGGCAACACCACTTCGATAAGGTTATGATTTAACACTAATACTTTCAAGCCTGGCGGTAAATAGGGCGGTGTTGAAGCCAGCAAATTTCCTGATGCGTATAATTTACTTAATTTCGGAGGCAAATAGGGAGGAAAAAAGGTTAATAAATTTTTCGAGGCATATAATTTTTCTAAACGCGGCGGAAGTAAAAAAGGCAACTCCACTATTCGATTACCGGTAATATCTAGGGTTTTCAATCTTGTTGGCAACATGGGCGGCAAAGAGACAAAATGATTGCTTGCAATGTCCAAAAAGGTCATTTTAGGCGGCAGCTCGACCGGCAGGCTCAGCAGCTGGTTGTTGCGAACCTCCAGCCACGACATCCCATCCGGCAGATCCGGCAGCGCCCTCAACTGATTATTATTGGCGGATAAACGGGTGAGCGATTTCGGCAGCGGCAGCGGCAGCTGATATAAATTGTTATTGCTGACGTCCAGAAAAGACAAACAGTCCGGCAGAACCGGCATTGAAGTCAGCATATTATGGCTTAAATCAAGAAAAACCAGCCGCTGAGATAAAGACGAAGGGATTTGAGTAAGAAAATTATGACTGGCATCCAGCATAGACAGCTTGGCAGGAAGAGGGGTCGGTAGCTGGGAAAAGAAATTGGTGCTGATATCCAGGCTCAGTATATTGTCCGATAATGGCTGCGTCACACAAGACAGGCGGTTGCCGCAGAGATCAAGATTGATAACATCATCTGGTAAAATCGCGGGCAAATCGGATAGAAAAAGGTCTCTCAGGATAAGCTGAGGGTTTGGCCCGTCGAAATAGATGTTCAGCCTTTCCCATGCCAGCCACCTCTTTTCCGCCGGCAAGGATTGAGCCAGCCATGGGCCCCACGCACGGGCATATCGTTGTTGTAACGATGCCAACCTTTCTGCTGCAAACGCTCTTAAACTGGCGGCCCGAATGGGTTCGTTTACATGGGGAGGGAAAGCGCGAAGCAAATTTTGTACAGGACCGATATCCAGTTTTTGAATGATTTCCCGTTGCAGTTCAGATGATAAGGTAAACAACAAGTTATATTCATACATTCCCGCCGCCCTCATCACATTTTGCGCCGCCCCGGTCAACTCTCCCGCCGGACTGACATAATCCGACCAGACATTTTCGCTTAACCCAAAGTGAGTTAAAAATTCTTGCCTTCCCAGCGGACTGAGGCTATGTGCATTTTCCACCCAGCGCAGTATGTGATCTACCTTTACGGGAGGCGACTTTTGCAAGGGCGGTATTCCCCTTCTGCGCTGGACGGCCATCCGCGAGGCGGCACGGCCGGCGCCCCGGCCGCTTAACCCCGACTCAAGGATATTTTTCAGGCGCTGCGCTATGGGTTTGGGCACCGTATGCAACATCCCCATGGAATCACGCGTATATCTCTTGCCAAAAACATTGCCCGTGACGAGGTCGACTTGTGCATAAACCGGCTGCCGCTTATATTTTGCCCCCTGCAGTTTTTTCACCTGCACATCCTTATCTATCCCCGGCAGGCGGCCGGTTTCAATATACTTAGCGGAAATCAGGGGTTCACGTTGATGCAATAATACCGCCTCCAAATCAGGCAGCACTTTTTTCCAGGCCGGAATTATTTCGTTTAGCAGGCGGCCCGCCGCAGTCATCTGGCGAAGGGCATGGGTACCGATTATGCTCGCCAATTCCACGCCGGGATCAACGCTTCTGAGTAACGTCACTCCTAGTTGGATAAATGCTTTTTTATTCAGTTCCCCGGCTGCCGTAACCATCCCGTGGCGAGCAAATTCCCTGCCAGCCTGGCGTATAGCGGTCCTTAGCGTTTCGCGAGCCACAAGGGAGCTCATGGCGGACCGGTATGCCATTACTCCCCCCTTGAAACCTTGCTGGGCAAAACGGGAGGCCAGTCCCAAGCCCTGCCCGGCCAACGGTACCAACAGAATCATGTCCAAGGCGCAGGAAATAGGCGCATCATTTTCTTGATTAACAATGCCGCTGATGCAGTTATAAAAGGGAATCAACGATAATAGGAATCTTTGCGCCTTTTCCCCGGTCGTTTCTTCATATCCCTGCTCATGTAGCTGATGAAGGAAATTATTCCGATGTTTTTGTATAAGCCGGCCGGCCAATTGTTCAAGCGGCTCCGCCGCGCTTTTCAAAAGCTCTCGTTCATTGTTATCGTAGACTCGCAATTTATATTCTTTATTCCGACTAACCTGTATGCTGTCAGCCATCAATTCATAATATAATTTTTCCTCATAATCGACACGATTCAATTCGTACCTTTCACCCATATATTGCAATGCATAAATTCTTTTATTTCCATCTTGGGAAGCGGCAAACAAATCGACATTAAGCGATAAAGGGATGGTGTGGGCGCGCCGGGGTAAAATCCGTACCGCTATTTGATAGCGAATCTCATCAAACGCCGAAAAATCCGCTGATGCCTTATAAATTGTCGCCGTTCGCAAAAAGTCAACTTCATCCCGCGGCAGCTGTTCAAAGGCTAATGCGACCATCAACATATCCACCACTGCAAATTTTGCCGCGATGTCTTCATTCTGTTCCTTGAACAGCAGGTCGGCATCGGCGTTTTCAAGAACGAAAGGACGCACTCTGCCCTGGCAAAGGGGGCCGGCGGCCTTTTCATTCAGGGCCGTCCGGTTATTGTCCACCATGACGTCCGACGTTGATAGCATTTCTCTTAGCTGGGTACGGGTACGAAAATTTCCAAGAGCCTGGCTTAATTGGTTAAAGGGACTTTCTTCCACCTTTTGCCGTTCACTGGCGGCAAAAAAGGCCTCTAGAGCCATTTCATTCCCTTCCACGGAGCGGAAAATCTTTTCCATCGACAGTTCCCCGCTCTGCTCGGCCTGTTGCTTGATATACAAAAGCTTGGCGGGGAGTAAAAACAGACTCACAAGTTCCGCATCAATCACCCCTTCCCGCAACATATCTTCTAAAGAACGACCAAGTTGAATCAGTTCATCGATAGAAATTTGGCTGATACCTTTTTCCGTACGTCGGGCAATAATCAGACCGACATGCAAAAATCCCCAGTCCACGGTGCCTGCATGGAGATTGTGATTATCCATATCTTCATGTCTTAACGCCAAACAAGGCAACTCCATAAAAGAACTTCATGGATAAGATAGTTTTGGGCGGTTTTATCAAAAGAATATGCTTTTTCAATACGCTCCGCCGCCCCTCCTTGGACATACCAATTTTGCCTAAAATATATGAAAAAGAATGTCGTTTGACAATTTCACCGGCTGCCGATCGCTGCAACCATTATTCAAAACGGTCTGAGCGATAACCCGGCCGATAAATTCGCCGAGGCTATATTTAAATAACAGCTGACTAAGCCAGTGTCTTGTGATGCCGTATTGTTGCTCGAGGCTTAATTTTTCATTCTCATGGGCGCCATACTCTCCTGAATCTTTCACCAAAAAAGATGAAAGAGACTTTAACCCATCGGGACAGCTAATGATATAAAGGATTGTTTTGTCAATAATGCTTGCAACGTCATTTTTGATATTTTCCTTAAAATATTTTTCCAGAAATCGTCTACTCTTTTGGGTCAGCTGGAACACTGGATTTTTTTTCCGATCTTCCTGGTATTTTTTGCCCCGTTTCGTCCTGCCGGAGGTTGGAGATTCGATGTCTGATACGGATTCAGCCGACAACGCCAGGGTGGAATTCGGCTTGACCAATCGTGTTGAAGCGTAAATACCTGTGGATTTACCCGTAGCAGCGCCGCGATTGCGCCGGCCTGCACGCTGAAAAAATGATGAATGATGATCGGCGGTAATAGCGCCGACATCGCTGTAGGCTGACGGCAACAAGGAATAAGGCGTTTTAGCCAGGCCAGCCAGGTTACGGGTCTTCGCGGTCTTGAACGCTTGCGATCGGACCAAGGCCTCGCCGGTCGTCAGTGAAATATTGGAAATCATTAATATTGATTGCAGTATCAATAACGCTCTCGCCCTTTTGGCTGCGTCTCCAGGGCATTTTGACAGATCGTCCAGCATGTTTTGCTGAGCATCCTGATTGATGCTTTTTATTAATAGTGTTATGATAATTACCGACATTATTTCTAAATAACTGTTGAGATATTGGCATAGGCAACTCCGATGAATAATATATAGACTTAGACTGATAAATTTACTGGGATGCACACAATCAAGGCGAACCAAGAATGCAGATTTTACACAAAAGCAGTTGTTTTATTAAATAATACAGAGCAGCCTAAAATAAATATTCATTTACCAGCCGTAATTCGAAAGCTGATTTAAGCTCAACAGCTTATATAATCCGTAAATAAAAGCACATTTGATTATGTTTTTGGTCAGCTCGCCTCCGTTCAAAATGATTTTTGGCCGGCTATTAACAATGTGACCCCGATCCCTACATTTTCGTTAAGATAGATTATGCTGAAAATACTTTATATATAAAAAGGTACCCCACCTGCCACTTCGGGTGATTTTATTGGCGACAGGTAAATAGGTCTTGAGGAGGGTGGTTATATGCAAAATGCCAAACGCAAATCTACCGTGCCGCCGCTTTATCTAATCCGTAATGAACGCCTCACGCCGCCACCGCATCTGCTGGCGGGTGAACGGGTGCTGTTATTCGATGGCGAATGCGTCCTGTGCCGGCGATTGGTGCAAACGCTTATCCGCGCCGACTGGAGAAAAAAGATCCATCTCGCGACGGTGCAATCAAAGCCGGGAAAGGATCTGTTACGTTGGTCAGGATTGTCCGATGAAAACTTTAATACTATCGCCTACATTGCCGACGGCCAGGTTTCCATTCGCTCAGACGCTTTTTTCGAGGCGTTGATCCAGCTTGGCTGGCCGTGGCGCGCACTGCGAATCTTGCGGTTTTTGCCCCGGAAACTGCGCGACGGAATGTATAACCATGTCGCCCGCAACCGCTATCGCTGGTTCGGTAAACTGCCCGCCGGCACCCTGCCGCCGGATGACGGACAGGGACGTCGCTACCTGGACGGCGGGCGGCAATAAATTTCCCTTTCAGCGCACCTCGCCGAAGCCCACCGGCGTCCAGCGGTAGCCCTGGCTGCCGTCGGCGCGCAGATAACCGATGCCGGGGAAGGTGATATGGGCGCCGGCAATCAGGGTTTTTTGACGGACCACCTGTTTTAGCAGCGCCTGGCGGGTTTTAATCGCCAGGGCGCTATTGGAATCAAAGCCGATACCCAGTTCGGGATGGGCAAACTGCAGCGCCGAGTAGTGGACGATATCCCCCCAGAACAATATGCTCTGACCGTTTCGCTCCAGCATAAACCCGCTGTGGCCCGGCGTATGGCCTGGCAACGCCACTGCTTTCAGGCCGGGCAGCAGGTCTTTATCGTAGCTGAAACTGTGCAGTCTGCCCGCCGTCTCATAGGGCGCAAGGATATCCCTGGCGCGCTGGAAGGCGGCCTGCTGATCGCTGGGCGCACCGTCGAGATTGGCCTGGGAAAGCCAGTAATCCACTTCCGGTTTCGACGCCCATACCGCGGCATTGGGAAACGCCGGCTGTCCGTTGTCGGTCACCAGCCCGCCGATATGATCGCGGTGCATATGGGTCAGCAAAATCATATCCACCTGCTCCGGCCGGTAGCCGGCGGCTTTCAGATTGGCCATGGCCTGGCCGAACCCCGGTCCCAGCAGCTTGCCGCCGCCGCTGTCGATGAGGATCAGGTGGTCGCCGGTATTGATGAGAAAGCTGTTAACCGAGCCGTTCGCTACTTTGGGAGCGTCGCCGTCCACGGCGGCAACCTCTCGTTGCAGCGTTTCGGGGGCTGCATTTTTGAATAAGGTTAAGGGAAATGTCGAACTGCCGTCATACAGGGCGGTAACCTGGGCGCCGCCCACCATGATTTTGAAATAGCCCGGCGCTTGGTTTTTCACCAGCGGTATGGAGGCTGTGTCGGCATCGGGGGCCAGCACAACGGCAGCCATGAGGACAGCGGCGCGGGTAAGGCTTTTTATCGTCATTTCTTTTCTCCGGCGAAGTCGTGGATCGGATGACAATCAGGAAATGTCGCTTGCTTACGGACTTATTGACACAATGACCGGTCGGGATGAACCTGTATGTCAGCAGTCTAATCAATAGTTTCCTGAACCGCACCCCCTTTCTCGCCCGGATCAGACCTCCGCGGCGCTTTCTTCCGCCAGCAGTCTCGCCAAGAGATTTTGACCGGTTATCAGCCGAGCCGCGGTACCGATATCCGGCGCCAGCCAGCGATCCGCCGTATAGGGCGCGACCTGCTCGCGCAGCAGCGACCAGGCGCGGACCGTGCCGTCGCCGCACTTTTCCGGCCCGATAAATTCCAGCGCCTGCGCCGCCAGAAGGTATTCGATAGAGAGTATCTGCGCAAGATTTTGCAAAGCGCGATCCAGCTTCAGCGCCGCGCCGGTGCCCATGCTCAGATGATCCTCCTGCAAGCCGGAGGTCACGAAATTATCCACCACCGCCGGCTGCGCCAGTTGGCGGTTCTCACCCGTTAGGGCGGCCGCGACGTATTGCGTTATCATCATGCCGGAATTCACGCCGGGCTCACTGACCAGGAACGGCGGCAAACCGCTCACCAGCGGATTCACCAGCCGATCGATACGCCGTTCCGCCACGCCGCTCAATTCAGCCACCGCCACCGCCAGCAAATCGGCGGCCATCGCCACCGATTCACCGTGAGGATTGGCCTGGGAGACCACGCGAAAATGCTCCGGCGTGCCAAGCACCAGCGGGTTATCGGTGGCGGAATTCAGCTCGATGCCGATATGCCGCGCGGCATGGTCTATCTGATCCCGGCAGGCGCCGTGAATTTGCGGTATTGAGCGCAGGCTGAGCGCATCCTGGGTGCGCAGGTTGACGCTTTCAGCAATATTTTTACTGTGCCGAATCATAAGACGCAGATGCCCGCCCACCTTCTGCATGCCGGGGTGGGGCTTTAAGGCCAGGATTTCCGCATCAAAGGCATTGGCCTGCCCCCGCAGGGCCTCAAAGCTCATGGCGCCGATAACGTCGGCCCAATCCGCCAGACGCACCATATCATCCAGCGCCAGGCTGCTCAGGCCGGTCATACAAGGCGTGCCGTTCACCAGGCACAGGCCGTCCTTCGCCCCGAGCTCCGGCGGCGTCATCCCCGCCGCCGCCAGCGCTTCGGCGGCGGCGCAGCGCTGGCCGTCATAATCCACTTCACCTATGCCCATCAGCCCCAGGCCGATATGGGCCATATGGGTCAAATACCCCACCGAACCCTGGGACGGCACCAGAGGGGTAATATGGTGATTGAGCAGATCCAACAGCCCCGCCACCACGTCGCGCCCGATGCCGGACTTACCCTGGCTGTAGTTGGCGATGGCGGCGCAGATAATGGCGCGTGCCTGTTCGCTTCGCAGCGCCGGACCGACGCCGCAGGCGTGGCTCATCAAGGTATTGCGGGACAGCGCGGCCAGTTGGTCCTCCCGCAGCGCCACATTGCATAACGCGCCCAGACCGGTATTGATCCCGTAGGCGCGTTCGCCGGACGCCACTACCAGATGGACGATGGCGCGGGCGTTATCGATACGCCCCCAGGCGGTCTCCGACAACGCCAGCGCCGCGCCGCCGCGGGCCACGGCGGTGAGATCGCGCCAGCTTAGCGGCCCGTCTCCGTAAACGATTGTTTTGGTTGATGACATGAAAACTCCTGTTGCCCCACGCCCGCTAATGATGGCTGGAGATAAATTGCCGGAAGCGCTCGGATTCATGGTGGGTAAACAGCGCCTCAGGCGTGCCCTGCGCCTCGATATACCCCTGATGCATAAACACCACCCGGTTCGATACGCCGCGGGCAAAGCCCATTTCATGGGTGACCACCAGCATGGTCCTGCCCTCTTCCGCCAGAGCGCGCATCACTTTCAGCACCTCCCCCACCAGTTCGGGATCCAGGGCCGAGGTGGGCTCGTCAAACAGCATCACTTCCGGATCCATCGCCAGCGCCCGGGCAATGGCGACGCGCTGCTGCTGCCCCCCGGACAGCTGCGACGGGTAATACTCCCGCCGGTCGTACAGTCCCACTTTCGCCAGCAGACGTTCGGCCTGCTCCAGGCACTCTTTGCGGGAGTTTTTCAATACGTGCAGCGGGCCTTCCATCACATTTTGCATGGCGGTCATATGCGACCAAAGATTGAAGCTTTGGAACACCATGCCCAGCCGGGCGCGGATGCTGTCAATCTGGCGCCGGTCGGCGGGAAACTGCCGTCCCGACGGGTGGCGCTTCATCCGGATGGTTTCGCCGCCGATGGCTACCGTGCCTTCGTCGGGAATCTCCAGCAAATTGATGCAGCGCAGAAAGGTGCTTTTACCTGAACCGCTGGCGCCCAGTATGGAAATAACTTCTCCTTGCCGGGCATCCAGCGAAATGCCTTTCAGCACCTGCTGATCGCCGAAAGATTTACGGATATCAATCATCGACAGGGTAATGGGGGCGGGTTTGTTCATTCTCTCTCCCTAAGCAGGGTGTCACTGTTATCGGCCAACGCGGGGCGAGGACGTAAATGATGGGACAGCCGTTTTTCCCAGGCGGCGAACAGGCGCACCAGGATGAAATTCAGCAGCAGATAAATCACCGCGGCACAGACAAATACCTCCATCGTCCTATAGGTACGCTGGATAATCTGCTGCGCGACGCCGGTGACGTCCCAGACGGTAACCAGACTGGCCAGCGCGGTGGACTTCACCAACAAAATAGCTTCGGTGGAGTAGGCCGGCAGCGCGTAGCGCAGGGCAATGGGGCCGATAATCCGACGCACCAGCACCCAGCGCGACATGCCGTTGGCCAATCCGGCTTCAATTTGCCCGTGGGGAATGGACAGCAGGCCGCCGCGGATAATCTCGGCGGTATAGCCGGCGGTGCACAACGCCAGCGCCAGCACCGCACAGGAATAAGGGGAGCGCAATACCGGCCAGAACAGGCTTTCACGTACCAGGGAGAACTGCCCCAGCCCGTAATAAAGCAGGAACATCTGGATCAACAGCGGCGAGCCGCGAAACACCATCATATAGCCGCGGGCAAAATAGCTCAGCACCGGATAACGGCTGACGCGCAGCGTCACTATCACCAGCGACAGCAGGCCGCCGAGGATAAATGAGCAGATAAACAGCCCAAGCGTAGTGGGCAGCGCCGCCAAAAGCTTGAGCATGGTATCGCTGAGAAAGGCAATATCAATCATAATCGGGTCCCCGCGCTGGACAAGGGCTTAACGGGAAGCAAAAGGCGTTTTTCCTGAGCGGCCAAGACGTTTCTCCGCGCTGCTGATCAAGGGATTGGAAAGACCGGTCAACACCAGATAACAAAGGCCGCCGATAATATAGAAAGTGAAATACTGCCTGGTAGACCCCGCGGCCACCTGGCTGGCGCGCATCAGCTCGACGATGCCGGTTACGGACACCAGCGCCGAATCCTTCAGGCTCATTTGCCAGACGTTCGCCAGGCCCGGCAGCGAATAACGTAGCACCTGCGGCAGCAGGATCCGCCGCAGCACACAGGCTTTGGTCATCCCCATAGCGTAAGCGGCCTCCAGCTCCCCCGGCGATACCGCCATGACCGCGCCGCGATAAACTTCCCCCTGATAAGCGCCGGAAATCATGCCGATTGCCAGAGCGCCGATGAGAAACGCCGGCACTTCAATATAGCCGTCCGCGCCGAAGAACCGACCGATCACGGTCAAAAAACCCGAACCGCCGAAGTAAAAAAGATAAATAATCAGCAATTCCGGTATTCCGCGGAAAATCACCGAATAGCCGTCGCCGAAAAAACGCCACAACCGCCGGCGGGACAGCTTTGCGCCGGCCACCCAGGCGCCGAACACAGACCCCACCAGCAGCGCGGCAAAGGTCAGGCCCAGGGTGGTCAGGGCGGCCAACAGCATCATGCCGCTCCAGCCATCACTCGAAAATCCCAGCATCTCCAACATGTTCACCACCCCTATTGCTGTTGCCGTAGAACCACCCCGGCAGGGAACTATCGATTTTCGTCCCGGACCGAATCAATCCCGGCGGCGCTTTATGGCTTTGCGCCTCTGACCGAATCAATCCGGCAACGATTTATGGCTTTGCGCCCCGGACCATCATGGGATCTTTACGGCGTCACATCGGTTTTAAACCATTTTTCGCTGAGTCGTTTCACCGTTCCGTCCGCCATGGCGGTTTTAATCGCCCCATCGAACTTGGCTTTTAAATCCTGATCGCTTTTACGTATCCCCAGCGCTTCCCCCTGCCCCCAGACCGGCCCGGCGATTTTCGGGCCGTCAAAGCCTAGATCCTTGTTCTCCGGCCGGGACATGATTGACGTAAAGAAGGTCACGTCATCAAATACCGCATCGATACGCCCCGCCTGCAAATCGAGAATAGCGTCCGCCGACGCGTTATATTCCCGCACCGTGGCGATATCCTTGAAATATTGGTCGATAAACGGCGTGTATACGGTGCCGGAAGCAATACCGATGGTTTTGCCTTTCAGCGCGGCGCGTAATCCGGCAATGGCGGGATTAATGGAGGCGGGATCGTTGGTGAGCTTGATAATAGCTTTATCACCGGTGGTTTCCGGCAATATCTTGCCGCCCACCGAGACAAAGCTGGCGGCGGTGGCGGCATAGGGCACCGTAAAGTCGATAACCTTCTGACGGTCCGGAGTGATAACGATGGCATCCATCAGCACATCGAATTTACCCGCCTGCAGACCGGCTATCATGCCGTCCCAGTTTTGCACCACCAGCTTGCACTGCATCTGCATCCGTTCACAGAGTATCGTCATGAGTTCAGGTTCAAAGCCGCTCAGCTTGCCGCCGGGCAGCGTCAGGTTCCAGGGCTCGTAGCTGCCTTCGGTGGCGATGGTAACGGATTTCCACTCTTTACCCTGCGCCGGCAGGACCGCAAGAAATGCCGCCCCCAAAACGCCAGCCACTAACATACCGGTAAATCGATGATGATATTTCATAGCGCGGATTCCCCGTAAAAAGTTTGATTATGTACATGTATATACAAGACCAAGCAATTAAAGGGCCAACACCGCAGGGAAGTTTAAGAAAGATTGTACCGGCGTTTCAGCGCCGGCCAACGGGATAACGCAACGCATTGTCATGCGCGACGAGACAAGACGCCCTCATTTTGGTGCAGCGGCAAAATCCGCCGGCACCAATTTGAGGCAAAAACCCGCTAATGCAACGCTGGCGCTCAGGCCCGCCATCACAGAAGCTGAACCGGACGTGTTAAAGGGAGAGCGTGCCGATGGGGTCGAAGCGGGCGTGGTTTTACCGCCCGCCGGAGCACCCCATGGCGCGCTAGGGCCGCCATCACTGAAGCTGAACCGGGCGTGTTAAAGGGAGAGCGTACCGATGGGGTCAAAGCGGGCGTGGTTTTACCGCCCGCCGGAGCACCCCATGGCGCGCTAGGCCCGCCATCACTGAAACTGAACCAAGCCTGTTAAAGTGAGACCAGCGCATCCGGCACTTCTTTCAGCTCATCTGCCGATCGTCAACATAACGGCGCTTATCCGGCGGCGGCGGAAAATACTGGTACAGCCAGGTTTCGCTCAAGGCGGTAACACCGGTGCGCAAAAACATCCGCAGCTCCACCGGATCCGTCTTATCGCTGTCAGGGATCCAGTCAAACAGAATACGATAGCCGTCCATTGGTTCCACAAACAGTATTTCGATATTATCTATCCTGCCGGCAGAGGCATTGATAACCGGCTCAATACCCTTCGGCGCCGCCGCTTTAATGTCGCCGCCGACAAAATCGACGGCAAAACGGCGCGCCCAACTCGCCGGATAATGCTCCCCTGGCGCCCAGCCTTCCGGAAAGCCGCCCATACCGGTACGAGTCGCCATGACACGCGCCATCCCACTGACCACCGGCGGTTCGCCGCTCCAGTAGAGACGATAGCGATAGGTATACTCCCGACCCGCAACGATAGGTTCGGCCGGCTGCCAAAAACACACAATGTTATCCAGGGTCTCGCCGGTGGTGGGAATCTCCATCAGATTCACCGTACCTTTGCCCCAGTTGCCCACCGGCTCAACCCACAGGCTGGGCCGCTTATTATACCAGCCAATAACATCCTGATAATCGTTGAAATCATGATCAAGCTGCAACAGGCCGAACCCCTTGGGATTCTCATCCATATAGGCATTAAATTGCAGCTTCTGCGGGTTATTCAACGGCCGACATATCCATTCGCCGTTGCCGCGCCACATTGCCAGCCGATCGGAATCGTGGATTTGCGGATGAATGGTATCGCAGGTACGCCGTTCGTTGGTGCCGCAGCTGAACATACTGGTAATCGGAGTGATGCCCAATTGCTTGATGGCGGTACGGGGATGGATATGCTTCTCGATATCCATCACCACCCGCTCGGCCTGGCAATCGATAACAAAACGATAGGCGCCGGTGGCGCTGGGACTGTCGAGCAATGCATAGACGGTAAATACCGTATCCGCGGCTTTCGGCCGATCAAACCAGAAAGCGACAAAATCCGGAAACTCTTCCGGTTGGCCGGCATAGGTATCAATAGCCAGGCCGCGGGCCGACAGCCCGTATTGGTAGGTGCTGTCCACCGCCCTGAAATAGCTGGCGCCGAGAAAAGAGACCACATCGCGCCGGGTAAGCTCCGGGGCTTTGTTCACCTTGAAACCGGCAAACCCCAGATTATCTCGGCCTACCAGCTGCGAGGTATTCACCCCGGCATGGTGGTAATTAAACAGTTCCGGCCGAAAATGGATCTCCCTGGCCTGATGAGACGCGGGATCGACGGAATACATCCGCACCCGCCGTTTGAACCCCATGCCGACATGGAACAAATGCACATCAAGCTGGCGACCCGCTAAATCGTGCCAGAGAGAATGACTGGCATCGTATTGGATATCGTTGTAAGCCTGCGGCGTCAGCTCCGCCAGGGTTTTCGGCAGCTCCGCCGGCGGGCCGCCGAAAGGCTGGCGGGACAAATCCGCCGCCATGGATTGCAAAAGGGAGAAATCGAAAGGAGTGGCGCTGCCGTCGGCAATTTCCCCGGCGGCCAGCGCCGAACGCATAAATAACGCCGCCGAACCGGTCGTGCCGCAGTAGGCGGCCAGCGCGAGTGATGCTTTGATAAACTTTCTTCGTTCCATGCCGGAAAAGGTTCCTGTGCTGGCAATGTTTTGATCCCATGGAGCCGGTTACCGGTCGGCGGCACACTTTACAGCACAGCGGGCACGGCACTCCAGTGCGATTCGAAATTGTTCCCCAACGGCTCGGCCACAAGGCCGGGCGCCAATGGCAACCTGAAGAGTTTACTGCAATATCCGGTAACTGCAACGGATCGACTCTGCGAAACGGCATTCTCCGGGTTTTACGGCGGACACTCGATGCGGCGCTACCGACGTGGACAATTCTCCTTTATGATTAATATTCACTATTTTTTCGGGATAAAAAACGTGTCCGTTTCAGAGATAGTCATTGGCGATGCCGCCGAGGCAGAGGTAGCCGCCATACGGGATATTTACGCCTGGCATGTGATTAACGGAATCGCGTCCTTCGAGACCGAGCCGCCAGGTCTGGCGGAGATGCTGGCACGGCGCGCATCGGTGTTGGAAAAAGGCTTGCCCTGGCTGACGGCGAAACGAGACGGTCAGGTGCTGGGTTATTGCTATCTGGGCTTATACCGCACGCGCTACGCGTACCGGTTTACCGTGGAGGACTCGGTATATGTCCATCCTGATTGGGGCGGACAAGGCATAGGCTCCCTGCTGTTATCCCAGGCCATCGGACGGGCGGAACGGGGCGGCTGGCGCCAGATGCTGGCCATTATCGGCAACAGCGAAAACAGGGGGTCCATCCGGTTGCATGAGAAGCTCGGTTTCAGCCAAACCGGCATTATGACCGCGGTGGGATTCAAGCACGGCCGCTGGGTAGACACGCTATTGATGCAGCGTCCGCTGGGCGAAGGCCAAACCACCCTGCCCGAGCGCCCCACGGCGCGATAAGCCCGCGATCACCGAACGTGCAACGGGCGGGTTACAGGGAGACTGTGCCGGTGGGGTCGAAGCAGGCGTGGTTTTACCGCCTGCCCGAGCGCCCCACGGCGCGGTAAGCCCGCGATCACCGAACGTGCAACGGGCGGGTTACAGGGAGACCGTGCCGGTGGGGTCGAAGCAGGCGTGGTTTTACCGCCTGCCCGAGCGCCCCACGGCGCGATAAGCCCGCGTTCACCGAGCGTGCAACGGGCGTGTTAAAGGGAGACCGTGCCGGTGGGGTCGAAGCAGGCGTGGTTTTACCGCCTGCCCGAGCGCCCCACGGCGCGGTAAGCCCGCGATCACCGAACGTGCAACGGGCGGGTTACAGGGAGACCGTGCCGGTGGGGTCGAAGCAGGCGTGGTTTTACCGCCTGCCCGAGCGCCCCACGGCGCGATAAGCCCGCGTTCACCGAGCGTGCAACGGGCGTGTTAAAGGGAGACCGTGCCGGTGGGGTCGAAGCAGGCGTGGTTTTACCGCCTGCCCGAGCGCCCCACGGCGCGGTAAGCCCGCGATCACCGAACGTGCAACGGGCGTGTTACAGGGAGACTGTGCCGATGGGGCACGGCACAGCCTATGCCGACCCGCTGATCACCGTTCGGTTTGGTCAGGGGCCTCCACCGGCGGCGACGGCATCGGGGAGTTCTCAAAGATCATCTTCTGCGGCATTGACAGCGCGATGCCCGCCTCCCGCAGGCGTTTGAGAATCTCGAACAGCAAATCGCTTTTTACATTGGCGACAATCCGCGGGCTGTTGACAAACCCCGTCACGCTCAGCACGATTCCATTGGAGCTCAACTGGCTGAAGGTTACCGATGGCGCCGGGGCGGCCAGGATCGACTCATGATCGCGATAGGTTTCCAGCAACAGATTGCGCACCTGCTCGGGATCGATATCCAGCGGGAAGGTCAGCAGAATGGTGGCCACGCCCTGAGCATTGCCCATGGTGGCGTTACGCACATTTTGCGAGATAAACTGCGAGTTAGGCACGATTACCGTGGACCGATCCCCCAGCTGAATTTCCGTGGCCCGCACATTGATGCGCCGGATATCCCCCTCAATACCGCTGATGGTAATCAGGTCCCCCACTTTCACCGGACGTTCAATCAACAGTATCAGCCCGGAGATGAAATTCTTCACAATCTCCTGCAGGCCGAAACCGATGCCCACCGATAAGGCGCTGACTATCCAGGCCAGATTGTTCCACTGAATGCCCAGGGTCGACAATGTCAGCAGGGTAATCAGGATATACCCGATATTGCTGAACAAAATCACCAGCGAGGCCCGCATGCCGGTTTCCATCTTGGTTTTCGGCAGAAAATCCTTATCCAGCCAGCGCCGCGCCGAGCGCAGGACATAAATGCCGATGGCCAGGAATATCAGGGCGTTCATCACATGGGCCGGGACGATATTCAGCTTTTCAAGTCCCTTGCCGCCCCACATATCCACAGCCTTGTCAAACAGCGCCATCGGCGTGGTGGAACCGAAAGTACCGTTCAGCAAGGCCACCGCCGCCAGCAGAATCAGCACGGTTTTACCGATAGCCGACAAAAGGGTGGCGGCCTGTTCCAAATGCCGGTCGTCAAGGCCCAGGGAGTGTTTGATGCGCTGCCCCACTACCGTATGGGGTGAAAACAGGCTGTCACAAAGATCCACCACCAAATGGATCAGCAGATAAAGGCAGGAGAAAATCATGCCCACCCACACCAGTTCATAGGTCAAAAACCGCGCCAGGGCGATATACCCGATCAACAGCGACAGCAGTATCGCAATGGACACCACCGTGGTGCTTAAATGGATTAGGCCGGCCACCGTAGAACGGGCTTCGGGCTGTCCCCCTTCGGCCATCATCTTGCGCCGGACCCGGTTGGTGCGCAGCGCCGCCATGGCGGCGGTTAACGCCACCAGCAGCGATAATATGCCGTTACCGAAAATGGTGGTGGCCAGGCTGGTGCCCACCATGCGGTTCATTTGCTCCACCGCGCCGAAAATCAAGATGAACGCAGCCAGCGTCGGCGGCAGGGATCGCATGGCCAGCGCCACCGGGTCGGCGATGGTGGGCAAACGCCAGGTCGGACGCTGGTTGGACAAAAATGCCCGTCCCAGACCCGCGATAAGACCGGAAAACAGCGCCAGACGAAAGAGCTCATCGGCGTAATCCTGCACCTGCTGCGACACATCGGGATGGCGGATGAACAGCATATAGATCAACTGGGCTCCCACCCCTACCGACAGTACCGTGGCCAGTGCCGTGGCGCAGGCCAGGAAGCTGCGCCGCAGACGGCCCTCGGGCAAGACATTGATACTGAACCATCCCAGCGGCTTGTCCAACAGGCGGGAACCGAACGCCCAGATGAGCAAGGCCAGCGCCAAAAATATCCCGGAACCCACTCGCCATCCCGGTTCCCAGGCCGCCAGCCAGGCGTCTTGAACGTCTTGGAAAAAATCATCCAGCCGCTGCTTGTCTTCGGACTGGGTTTGAAACAAAGGCGACCAGAAACCGGGGGAAAGAATGCTGCCGGAGTTCAGCGCCATCTGGGTACGCAGGGCGTTACGGCGGATATCGACGATTTGCGCCGCCAGGGTGGCCGCGCTCTTGCTGATGGCTTTGGCATGTTCCACCTGCGCGTCCACCAGAGTCTTATGGGCGTTCAATGCGGTACGCTGCTGGGCGACGACGGCGGTTTCCGGCATTGCCCCGGCGGCCGGCGGCGGCCCGAGAATAGCGAGCTGCGCCTGGATCTGGGCCTGCTCCGGCTGCAGGGCGGTGGCCAGCGCATCGGCGTCCGCGGCCAGCTTCAAGGTGTCGTCATTCAGTTCCCGCAATTGATTATCCATGGTGGCGGCGGAGACTTTCTGCTTCATGCCGTCGAGCTGTTTTTGCAGCTTGACCAGCTCAGCGGCGGCATTGATTTTAACCGGCGCGGGCGGAGCGCCGGTGGACGTTTGATCGGCGGCCACGGCGGGAATAACAGGGGAAAGCGCCGCCGCTAAAAACGCCAGCAGCAGCCAGGCGGGAAATAGAATTCGTAAAAGTTTATACATAGAATAATTAATTCCGAAAATCAACGATATCATGGCCGCTATACCCTAAATAATTCAAGTTGCAGGAAGGCGGCAAAAGAGTGAATCCCGATGAGCTTACTCAAGTAAGTGATTCGGGTGAGCGACAAATCTGCCTGGAGCAGATTTGAACGCTGCTAGCAGCGGCCCCTAAGGGGCGAGGCTCATGGATGAGCCGAGTAACGTAGCCAACGCACCTGCAACTTGAAGTATGACGGGTATATGCCGGATAATCCCATCCTGCCCATAACCGAGCAACAATTGTTTTACCCACCAGACCTGCCGGCTAAAAACCGCCCTGCCGGAGGCAATCGGCTAATATTACACTTATTCATAAAAAACGTTACACCAACTCTACCTTTTACGTTAGAGGCTAGTTAACAGGCTCATAGTAATGGTATTCATCAATAACAAAAGAGGTTATCGTCATGGGCGATCGCCGACGATATTTTATGGGAAATTACCGGCACACGCGTTAAGACTTCTCTTGAACACGCCGACAATTGATACGTTATGACTAAACAAACAGAACTGAAAAGAATTAAACGGATGGCCCTGCTGTTATTGACCGGCGCGGCGATGATATTTATCGTAACCCTGTTTATACCGCCCGGTTTTTGGCGCGATGGACTCAAGGCGGTTGCCGAGGCATCAATGGTGGGCGCCATGGCCGACTGGTTTGCCGTCGTTGCCCTGTTCAGACGCGTGCCGATCCCGTTTATCGCCGCCCAATACCGCCATTATCCCCCGAAATAAAAATAAAATCGCCGATAACCTGGGCATCTTCATACAGGAGAAATTCCTCGATACCTCGTCCCTGGTGGAGCTTATCAGACGACAGGATCCGGCGCGGACTATTGCCGGCTGGCTGGCAGAGCCCGACAATGCCCACCGGCTGGGGCGCCAGATCCTGCAATTGATGCGCGGCTTTCTCGACTTTACCGACGATCGGCGCATCCAGGCTTTTATCCGCAGCGCCCTTGATGCCGTTATTGATAAGATCGATCTGTCCGCCTCCGTCGGCGCCATTCTGGACAGTCTGACCAAAGACGGCCGGCATCAGGATTTGCTGGACGCCGGACTGCGCCAGCTGGTTAAACTGCTGAACAAACCCTCTACCCGCGTCCTTATCGCCGATCAGATAATCCAGTGGCTTAAGCGCGAGCATCCGCTAAAAGAAAAAGTGCTGCCCACGGAATGGCTCGGTGAACACAGCGCCGTCGCCGTGGCCAACGCGGTGAATAGCTGGCTAGATGAGATCAGCCGCGACCGCGGCCATGAGCTGCGCCGGCGTTTCGACCGGCTGGCGCTGAGACTTATCCAGCGGCTCAAGAACGATCCCTCCACCGCCCGCCGGGCCGAGGAAATCAAGCACTACCTGAAAAACGATGCCGTATTGAATACTTACATAAGCGGCTTATGGGACGACATGCGCGGCTGGCTTAAAGAAGATTTGGATCGGCCGGATTCGGTATTGCATGGCAAGGTGACCGAAGCGGGGCTGTGGCTTAGCCAAACGCTGGCGCGGGATGACGGCCTGCGCTCCTCGCTGAACCAGCATCTGGAGCAGGCGGCTTTGCGCATAGCTCCCGACTTCTCGGCATTCCTTACCCGGCATATCAGCGATACGGTGAAAAGCTGGGACGCGCGGGATATGTCACGGCAAATCGAACTGAATATCGGCAAAGACCTGCAGTTTATCCGCATTAACGGCACGCTGGTGGGGGGTGTTATCGGTTTGATCCTGTATTTGCTGTCGTTCTCGCCCGCTTTGCCGGCCCTATTGCAGCTGTGGCTGCAATAGCCCTGAGAAGAGTTTCTTTTTCTTCATTTTGACAAGCATCTTTTGTTAAGAATATCTTGAACACCTTTTCGCTGCCCTTTCTTAATTAAGATGTTCAAATATGCCTTCAGTTCAATGCCATTATTAAATTTTGGCATCTCCTTCCGTATTTTTACATGGTAATTCTCATTGCGCTCAAATATGACTTACTGGAGATAATATGTTTAATAATACAGTCAGCCGATATAATGGCTATTCTAAAGATGAATGTAAACTTATTGGCCGCCATACTAATTCGCTATTTAAAATAATAATTATCATGAAACAATAAAAAGATTTATAATGACCCTAATACAGTTCTGTCCTCTTCATACTCGGTTCTAAACCCGGCCTCACCAACGCTGCATCCTATAGAAGCACCCCATGAAACCGATGAAGAAAAAACACAGGCGAGTCTTTTGTTCACCTGCGTGGCTTTATTTAAAAAACACCCGGAAAGTCTGTCCACCGCCGCGCCTGGAAAAAAAATCAACATCCAGATTGCGGATCAGTCTCTTATTATTGCCACGAAAAAAATCACTTTGCCCGGCGGCTATACTGCCTATGTTGGACTGGTGGCCGGCCGGTGGCTGGTTTCCGACGGAGTGTTATATCATATTGACGGTCTGGTCAACCCGCCCAACACCTGGCTGGATACTATCGTTTATTTGCTCGGCCACCTTACCGGGGTCGTCCTGGGATACGGCGGAACCCGACTGTTCCCGCCGTCAACCCAAGGCGCCCCCGAGCCGAGGGCGGCGATGCCAAGCCCGCCCGTAGGATTATGCAGCGGCGAATCCTTGTTATCCTCGTGGGCACGCATCACCCGGATTCCGACGCCCTTTTCGATGCTATCGCATCTGTCTGGCTTAACATGGTTTTTTCCCGTCGCTGACGGGGCGAAGGTGGAACCGCCGCCGCCGGAGGTTTTATTCCCCTGGCTTAAGATATCAGACAAATATCCCTCTTTTGCCTTAAAACGACCTCCCCGCCAAGCCGCGAATGTCACAAATTCACATCCTGCCGCCTTGCCCTTGATATCTGACCCGCCAACAAACGAAGGCAAGAATAGTCATGAAGACGCTATTTGTGAGACCAACCTGCATATTGCCAATCACTCCGCAAGGGAACTGTATCAGGCAATCAAGCAACAGTTTATCCCATTGACCAACAAAAATCTACTCGCTGGCATGGATGTCAGAACTTAACGTTTTCTCTATGATAAATTATTCGAAATTTATAATGATGGAACTTACTTAGATAACAAAACGCAGTATACCGATATGATAATGTTAAAAAATACATCGAAAAGAATATCGATAATTGTGTGAATTCCAGCAGCAAAAAAAAATTGAATGATGATATACTCCGAGACTATTTTAGTGAATACAGAACGATCGCGGATTTCTTCCCGCTCTTAAATATACAAATTGAAAGAACAATTTACGATATTAATTTTAAAATGCTTCGTGAACTGATAGATTTTAAAACGGCATTTCTTACGCCGATGCAAAAAATTTGCAGCAGCTCATCGATGAATCTCCGGCGGATAAAGCAAAATTTATAAAGAACAACTTTTATGTTGGCTATAATGCAGCAAGCCCAACATACCTATGAAAAGTTATTAATCAGCGATTCAATCCTCTGCTTGACCGGCTAATCTACTTCAATAGCAGAGAGATATTTCATGACATGTTAGATGAACGACCAATACACCTTCGGCGAATACTGTTAAAGCGGTTTTTATTATATATTCGAATACAGCAGAAATAATGGACTTAGCATTCAGGGAATTATCTTATCATCCCCGGCGAGCTTACTGAATACAGGAGTTTGTTCGACCAGACGGAAGCGCCGTTAACCGAAACGGAGATTGCCGAGCTGGTGGCGAATCAAATCGTGGATTATATTCACGGCAGCAATAAATATCATCCACACATTGACCGGCTGATCCGAGACATTGAATATTACCGCATCCACTCAACCAACAGCGTTGATAAAGAAAATTGGTCAGAGGACAACATGCGCCCTATAAAGAGACCCTGCAGTCTCTTGATAAAAGCGTAAAACAAATCTCGAACGCATGGACAATACCCTGTACCAGCAAAATCCTCAATGGATAAATGAGCTGGTTGATCAAGTAAAATATGATAAAGAGTGCATTTTATTATTGAGCTTTCTCGAAAAACTGCAAGCCTACCTCATTGAAATTGTCAGCGAACATCAGCACGAGCACATTCAGCTAGGCAGTAGAACAAATGAACAGCGACTGGCGGAGGCAAAAATTCAGGCTATGATAATGGCGTCCCTGGTGATTCATTCCAGAAAACGCGGCAGGAAATACTTACTTTATATTTCACCAGCGTTACGGCGGGTGATGTTTCCTTATTGTTGAGAGCAGCAATCTACTGGTATATTGATTATCATCGCATTCGCACTGACCAGTTGAGCGGATTGAGTGCTTTGTACATTATCAAGGAATTCCAGGCAGAAAAAGCAGATTTCATTAGACTTCGAATCACGATCCTCTGAAAATTTTAAAATCTTTGACCTGAAACCCTCGGATGAGTTTCAGTCGGCCAGGAATTTTATAATCAATTTATTCATTACAAGGACTATTCCTTGCAGCAAGAAGCCAGGCAATTTACCTATAAAATCATTTCCCGGTCGGCATTAGATTACCTGGATATGATTTACCCCCAAAGAAGTGTACACTTTTAAAATTTACTCCAGAAATTATGTTCAAAACTCACTGGCACCCAATACAGATGTCTACTTGCCAAATAATAATTTTGGCACTTTCTCTTTAATCAAAACCTATAGTCATAAGGTCATTATCGCCTCGACTCTTTTAGCGCGCCATTCATTAAAACCATTTCAATGGATCCGGATAATATATTTTTAATAATTTGATAGATGAATATAAAAACCAATTTTGACATTGATTGATCCATCGGCTTAAAATTCCTGTCACCGCTAATGATATATTGGAGCTTTTGATATACCCTATGACAGCACACAACTACGCATGTCTCCTTTAAGTCTTTTCCTGATTGAACCTGAAGAAATAATCCGAAGTATGCCAAAGCCGGATTACGTACTGGTAGCAGGTGAAGAAAAAGGGATTATCAGACGATGATTGAAATTTTAGATTATTGGAATGCCATAATGCTAAGAGAAATAGTGGATCAGCTGAAAATATCACTTCGCATTAAAAGTGGTGGCAAGAACTGCTTGCGCTGATACCTTTTATGAAATCTTATGGAAATATGTAAATGACGCTGACAATGAATTCAATGGGATAGAAGTTATATTCGATACCTTTGATCTGGCCTTTATGCTTGGACAATTAACCACCAGTGCCGCAAAAGGAACTGGGGTAATATACAAGCGATTAATTAATATCGCAAACATTGAAACCTTGCCGGTTAAGCAATTGAATAGAGCCATATCACAAAAGCTGGCTGAAGAATTACCTTATATCGCAAGAAAGAGTTCCGGGTCTATTTTCAGCAGTGTTATTGGCTATTTGAACCCGCTACCCATACATGCTATTTTTCAAAAAATAAAACATCATTTATCAGAAAATATGGCAACAGTGATTACATGGATGAGCAATTTCATTTTAAACAATATGGAACAAAAGATGACTAAATTTATTCAATGGTCTTCTGATATTGATAGGAACTTGTTGATACAAAGAGAGATGACGGAAGTTTTGTACTGGATCAAGGGCAAGGTACGACGCAAAATTTCATCGAAATAGACGAATATTTTTTCAGGTCATCTGGGATGCAGCCATAAAGACTTGGCGCGTGGTCAAACCGACAGAGGTGATGAATTTAAACTACGCTGTTCCCATGTACAAGAATGAGAAGGGTAAGTGGGCGGCCTCTTCTTTTTGGATAACGATCGTTTCTCTATAACGGCCCGTTCTGGACGTAGGACAAGATACATCAATGACGATGTTGACTTTATCCATATGGAGCCAATTCGTTCCATTACTCTTCCTATAGACCATTATAAAGATAATAAATGGATGTATATTCAAATGTTGGAACTTATGGTGAATGATTATGTTCATCATATAGAATCTTTGTTTCTCAACAACGGTGATATGAGTAAAATGTTGACCGATTTTGTCAATTGCCTGACGAGTGAAGCTAAATTTCGCGAAGTCTTCACCCATGAGACCGACAGTAATGTAAATGTTTTGCTGCTCCAGTTTATCAAAGGATTAAGTGTGGACGGCGGCGTTAACGTCGGTTACCGAATGCAGCGCTTATGGCAAAACGAGCATGACCGTTCACCGGTGGATCATTTGGTTATTATACTGAGAATTAATAAAAATGATTATATCGTTGATATGATACATCTGCGACCCTATGGGGCAGGGCTGATTATCGATCGCCAGGTTTTAATGAACCTGAGTGGGCTCATTTGACCAAAAAGCATAAGCAGTGATTTCCTTTGATAAAATACAAAGATTTCTCCAAAATAAGCACGGCTATTTCTTTCCCCTATCGTGAAGCCGGGCATCCGGGAAAATACATTAAAGGAGCAATCTTGCTGCGCGAGCCTATATGGTATAAAACCGTTGCGATAAAATATTATTATCGATATGTTAAAAAGAACCTTCCAATATTTTGGACGCAGACTCATCAATTTTATCAGCCGCACGGACCATGATCTCTTCATATAATCATCATCACCGCATGCAAACAGATTATAATCTGAATGTGACCTTTCCTTTTTTAATATTGAAGGAAGCGAAGGTTCTCGATGCACGTGATGCAAACGAGATGCAGCAAAGAGTCACGCTGGCCTTCGGCCAAAATTATCCTGCGCAATCATATATGTCTTCCATTCTGGAGCTGATTGATAGTACCGATCTGTTAAAACTAAAACCGGGCAAACTGCTGGGTCTATATTACGATGATGTTTTCCTAAGCCATTTATTAATTAGCGTCGGAGAGGGCCGCTTCGCAGGCGTAGGTAATAATTTATTCGATCCGCTGTTCGAATCCGGACCCTCGATTATCGTAGCCGAAGAAATGGGCACGTTTGACGAAGGCAAGCTTGCCATGAGAGGTACGAATGAGCAATATACCGTTTTAACGGGTAATCCCGTTAACGCTCCGGCAAATGAAACCCTGATGCTGGATAAATTAGCGCTAAAAAGTTTTGCCACGAAACCTGAGGGGGACAGAGAACCCTCCGAGGAAATTGTCTATGCCTCGAGGGAAAGAATGTTGACCCAGGACAACTGGACACTGTTCGCGTCGCCGAACAGCTCATTGCTGACGCTCAAAATGGAGGCTGTCTCTCAAAACATCTATCCAGTGGCCAGCCGGGAAATGGCGCATATTATCCGCGGCATGTTTTATGCCAACAGCCAGTTTCCCGATATCGCAGAGGTAGAATGCATCGAGTTAATCACCTTATTTGATGGTTTTGCAGCGGTATCTCTTCGGGGACAGATTTTGGCCAATGATCTGAGACTGGATGTTCAATTATGTCCTTACCTGGCCACAGACGGCATCAGGCAGCGCCAGCCCCAATGGTTTACCCGCTTTTCGCCGGCGGCACAGGAATTGGGGGATCCGTTGCATATGCCGGCAGATACACCACTGGCTAAGGAAGATTACCGCGATAACAGGAAAATAAAACATCTCGCCGATATGGTTGAAATGCTCATCACTATCAGAACATCGCTCAATAATGCACGTATCAAAAGGAATGTTGGATTGCTGCCGGCAATTTTCAGCGATCTCGCGCGTCTGGTCATTCGTGATATGAATTTTTATGAATTCATCGGACAATATCGGATGGATAAAGAGTCGGAAGAAAAACTGTATCATATCCTTAAAGAATATCAGGGTTATATTTCAGAAGGAGATGAATATTACCTGCAATGTTATTTTGACCTCCTGCTTTCCGTTGAGCGGTTCCAACAGCTGGCCGAGACCATTTATCCCATGCCGTCCCTTGCCGCCAGCGGCACGCGGCCGATATGGCCATACATTAGTTGAATGTCCATGCCAAGCGAGGCGTTCAACGCCCTCGTTTCAGGACATGGCGCCCGAACGCTCCTCAATGCCAGGGGGACGGCTTTGCCGGCACCCTGAGTCTCGTTTGCTACCAAACCAAGCCTTGCCTCTTCGTTGAAAAAAAAACATTGTCACGCTAAATAACTGCGCCTAATAGTAGATCACCGAAGGGAACTCAATCCGGTTTGAGCGATCTGATCAATCGCCAAACATCACAAATCACCAACCGGACTGAGTTATGCCGATCATAGCACCCATACCCAGAAATGAACGACGCCAGATGCAAAAAATTGTCCAGAAAACGGCAGATAAGAATCATGCCAGACGCCTTATCGCCATGTTGATGTTGCACCGGGGTGAATCGCTGACTTGCGTTGCTAAAACCCTATGTGCCGCCCGTTCTTCCGTCGGACGCTGGATTAATTGGTTCACGTTATTTGGTATTGAAGGCCTGAAAAGTCTGCCACCGGGCCGTCAAAAAAAATGGCCTGTCGACGCCATGCTGCGAATGCTCAATTTGCTTGTTCAGCGCTCCCCGCAAGATTTTGGCTATCTGCGCTCACGCTGGAGTACCGAGATGTTAACGATTGAAATTAATAAGTTATTTAACTCTACGTTGCATCCTGGCTCACTTCGCCGTTGGTTGCCAGGAGCCGGCATTGTCTGGCGCAGAGCAGCTCCGACCTTGCATATTCGGGATCCTCACAGGGAAGAAAAGCTGGCTGCAATTGATGAGGCATTGGCAAAGAACAGTGCTGAACATCCCGTGTTTTACGAGGATGAAGTTGATATCGATCTCAACCCAAAATCGGCGCGGACTGGCAGAAAAAGGTCAGCAGAAACGCATCCCTACGCCGGGTAAAATGAAAACATTACCTTGCAGGTGCGCTGCATGCTGGAACGGGCAGAGTGGATTACGTGAGTGGAACACGTAAAACTCAGGCTTGTTCATCGATATGCTATGCCAGCTGAAAAGCACGTATCGCAGCGCCAAAACGATCACCCTTATTGTCGATAATTACATCATTCACAAAAGTAAAAGACATTGAAGTGGTTGAAGAAGAATCCAAAATTTATTCTTATTTATCAGCCGATTTACTCGCCATGGGTGAACAAAATAGAGCTCTTATGGTTAGCATTACACGAAACGGTGACCCGCAATCATCACTGTAAAACAATGTGGGAGTTACTAAAAATGTCAGACAATTTATGAAAACCGCATCACCTTTCCCAGGCAACAAACCTGGACTAACAAAAGTGGAGCGGTAATAGGCGCAGTTATTTAGCGTGGATGAGCATTTTTTAAAGTAATCACCATTTTATGATCTAATAATCAGGAATATAATTAACACTATAAATAACTTGATTGTTTATACTTATTATTTAAATTATTTAAATTATTTAAATTATTTAAATTATTTAAAATCAATGTTATATGCATATGCCTTATGTATGCAACTTATCTAATACTTCACCCAAACGGCGCTTTACACCGGCGAAATGCGATTTTGCCAGGCGATACGCGGTGTTAACCACAACCTATGAACAAAGGCAGCATTGTGACATTTGAAGAATTGTTAAACTCTCTTGCTCTTGATACGCATTTAGATATTCATGATGCAACAGAAAGTGGCGGATGCACTATTCGTTTTGATCAGCATATCAATATCACGCTAGAACGTCATGATAAATGGGTTTATCTGTTCTCTCCCGTCATGCCGATACTTCATTCCCTGCCTGAGGATTTTTCTCATCATTACTGCAAATCCATCTTTTTGGCCTTGCAACACATCATTGCTGGTTCGGCTATGACGCGGGGGGACAACGGGTTTTATTATTCTACCCACTGGATCTTGAGTCGAGCACTTCGGAAAACGCCATGGACCGTATTGAAACATTTGTAGACCAAGTACAGTATTGGCAAGAAAATCTTCCCAATATCGCCAGCGCATTAAAACCTCCTCAGGAAACGCGGATGGCGGCGGAACGTTTTAAAAGGAAATGGTAGATGAAAACTGTATCTATCCCGCTTTCGGCATGCGAATCGCTGTGTATTCGGCCATCGATAAACGCAATACTCTTAATAGCCTGGTCAACCGCATATCTGGCGGCTCTGTCAATAGAGACACTCTGGCAAAAAATAGTTTCGGATATGATTACGTTGGGGCAAGGCGTGGTCGTTAATAATGAACTATTAGGAAAGCGTAGCGCCGAAATTGTTAATTTGGGTCGTAGCATCATTTTGATAACACCCTTCAGCAGGTGGAAACAGGCGTCGCGCCCCTGATTAACCTAATATTGCAATCTAAAGGACACTCTGTATTCGCTCGACGGGTGGCATCGGATATTATCTCATTCCTTGGCCCTTCTTTGCTGCAAGACCATGCATTGGAAAAGTCTTGGCGGCGTTGGCAAAACAAGAGGGAGGAGAAAATGTCCTTAAACTCGCTCTGGATAACGTTCTCTCGGGTTTTACCGGAGGAAGATACTCTCTTCTCCGCTCATGTCTGCCCTGAAACGCGCCATTTTGGATAATACTGAATTTCAAGAAACATCTTACCTGCATAATATGGCGGCCTGGAAACTGCATCAGTTCCTTGCGCCCGATTCCACGTTATTGCCCAATCCTCCCCTGGGATTGATAATCGCCGAAACGACCTTCAAGACCGGTATTTTTGTTGCTACCGAGGTCTGTCGGCAATTGGATAATCTGCAAAAAGCGTTGAACATTGCACCGGGAACGCAAAAAGCCACCGATCTATTCACCGAATGTTGGCCGAGTGATTTGGCGGTAGCCGAAACTATCACGGCCAAGAATTTTGCCAATATTGTTATTGCGGCCAAAGCGACAAAACAGGAAAACATTCTTGACGCTAATCTTGCCGCGTTACCGGACGGCGTTCGCACTTCGTTACAACAGCAATGCAAAGAACTCAGGGGGTTTTTGGCCCGATTGCCGTCGGCGGAAATCAAGGTCGCACAAAATTGGTCTGGCGGCCTGGAGTTCATAATCCTGGACCATTCGAGTCTCCACTCGCCCTCCGTTGATTTAATGAAATATTGTGAGGGACTCAAGGTTCCGGTTCATATGCCGGCAGAACATGAGGGGACCATGTTTGATGGAACCTTCCTGGATTCTTTCAAGTCAGGCATCGATCTCAACATCAATGATAACCAGCAGGATTATAGTCTATGGATCAGGGATCTTGGCGCTAGAACGCTTTATTCGGCCAAAAGTTATTTCAAGCATCAGGGCGAGCTCACGGAGCATCAGCGGCAACAATTACATAAGCTGTCGTTGATGGTTGATGGCAATCCCATGAGTATGTTGGCAATAACCCGATATTTAATCCCGGACAGCATTGCCGATTCACTGGAAAATCGGCTATTGGATCAGTTCGAGCGCCAACGACCCGATCTTGTTTATGCCGATAATTTATGGATGAAAATAGGCAAGCCGAAGGTGAGCTTTAGCGTCAATAAGGATAGTGCGGTCAATATAGACGCTACGCTTACCTGGCCGATATCGCGTTACGGCCGGACCACAGCGGTGCTGCAACCGGTCGGGGAAAATGCGGGAAGTATTTCATCCACCGTTCACATCCGTCTGTTGTGCAATGAAAAAGGTCTTGAAAATCAAACTATAACTATTAAAGATACCCGTATTGATTTAAAAGACAAATGGACAGTCGACGCTTCGCCTAACCTCACCCTGACCACCGGCCATAACTCCATGCCGATAGATTTGCAGGAGAGTTCTGCTTAAATCTTGCAACCAGCTCCTGCTGCGATGCCGTTCAAAAAAGAGCGGCATCAGACAATAGCCGGACCGGCGATTATTCACTTATGTGCGGTGTAAGCAGGTCTTCCAGTCCGATACGCCGGAACAGTTCGGTGCGTACCCGGTCCGCCACGCCGTTGACCACTTCACAACCATCCTGTGAAGGGTCGATATGGCTGCGGAAAGGTCTCGTGCCAAACGGCATATCCACCACGCTGACAATGGCTTTCGCCACCTCGGCAACATCGGCATCGGCCGGTTCCAGGGCTGAAAGCCCCTTCAGGCTTTGTTCCGCCAATCCGGCATAGGGCCCCTGGTGATACTCCTCGGCGCGGGCCCGGTCGGCCGGCGATCCTGAGTGAGCGAAATGATTCGTACCCTTGGTGAAGGCCCCCGGTACGATGATAGTGGTTTCAATGCCCCAGCGGCTCAACTCTGAAGCGTAGGAAACGGCCAGTGAATCCATGGCCGCCTTGGCGGCAAAGTACGGCGCAAGATAGGGGGGCGTGCCGCCGCGGGCGCTGCTGGAGGAGATCCAGACCACCAGGCCTCGTCCCTGTTTGCGCAGTTGCGGCAGAGCGGCGCGGTTAACCCGCTGAGTGCTGAGTACATTGATATCAAACAACTGGGCATACTGTTCCGGGGTAAACGCTTCCGCCGGGCCGAAGGACATATGACCGGCATTATGGATAACCACATCCAACCGTCCGCAGTCATCGATGATGCGGGTTATGCCGGCCTCAACCGAATCGTCGGAAGCGACATCCAGTTCCACCGCCCGCAAATCCACCTTATTCTCGGCAGCGTAACGTTTAACATCAGCTACCTGCGGGGCGTTACGCCCGGTTGTTTCACGCATACCGGCGTAAACGGTATGTCCGGCGTCCGCCAGGGCGCGTGCGGTGAGGGCGCCGAAACCGCTGGAAGCGCCGGTAATAACGATGACTTGGTTCATGATGTAACCTCGCAGATGAATATCAGAATATTGTCTGAAAACTTAAATCAAACCGCCATTGGCACGTAATACCTGGCCGTTGATCCAACTGCCGTCGGGCCCGGCCAGGAAGGCCACCACGGCGGCGATATCTTCCGGCGTACCCAATCTTTCCAGCGGCGCCATTTTGGCCATGCGATCGATCACTTCCTGGGGCTTGCCTTGCAAAAACAGGTCGGTACCGGTGGGTCCGGGCGCCACGGCGTTAACATTGATTGAGCGGCCGCGCAGCTCTTTGGCCAGGATGGCGGTCAGGGTTTCCACCGCCGCTTTGGTGGCGGCATAAACGCCGTAGGTTTCCAGCCGCAGACCCACCACGCTGGTGGAGAAGTTGACAATGCTGCCGCCGTTGCGCAGACGCCGGGCCGCTTCACGCATGCCGTTAAAAGTGCCCTTGAGATTAATGGCCATCTGGCGGTCGAAGAGGTCGTCGCTGCTGTCGGCCAGGCTGCTCAGATTCATGATGCCGGCATTGTTCACCAGCACATCCACGCCGCCAAAAGCCTCGTCCGCCCGGTCAAACAGCTTGGTAAAGGTTGCCGGGTCGCTGACGTCCCCTTGAGCGCTCAGGGCGCGGCCGCCGGCCTGTTCAATACGGCTAACCAGCGCATCCGCTTCCCCTTGCTGACGGGCGTAATTGATGATGACGACGTGACCGTCGCGGGCCAGCCGTTGCGCGACCGCGGCGCCGATGCCTCTTGATGCGCCGGTGATAATGGCTACCCGTTGCGTTGATTGATTCATGTTGTTCTCCTGCCTATGTTAGCGGCCGCACACCCATTGTGGGCCGGTAGAGACAGTATGGACCTTTTTATTAGCCGCATAATTGCCTATTATTCGTCATTACCATGCGAAAATAGCGAACAATACCTTGGATAGATATGATGCGATGAAAATCTTTACGCGGGTGGTGGAACAGCGCAGTTTTACCCTGGCGGCGCAGGATCTGGGGGTTCCCCGCTCCACCGCCACCGATGCGGTAAAACTGCTGGAAGCCCGGCTTAAGGTGCGTTTGCTGCACCGCACCACGCGCCACGTCAACCCGACTCTAGATGGTGAAGCCTATTATCAGCGCTGCCTGATGATCCTGGCGGCGGTGGAGGATGCGGAGACCGCCTTTGCCGGCGCCAAGCCCAAGGGCTTGTTGCGGGTAGACGTACACGGCACACTGTCCCGTCATTTTTTATTGCCGGGGCTGCCGGCTTTTTTGCAGCAGTATCCGGATATCGAATTTTTCATGAGCGAAGGGGACCGGCTGGTGGATTTGGTGCGTGAAGGGATAGACTGCGTACTGCGGGTGGGTAAGCTCAAAGACAGCGACATGGTGGCGCGACGGTTGGGAGAATTGGCGGAAATCACCTGCGCCGCGCCGGAATATGTAAAACGCTATGGCCTTCCGGCCTCGCCGACGGATTTGGAGGGGCATCACATGGTGGGTTTCCGCTCTTCGGCCACCGGCGCGCTGATGCCGCTGGAGTTCAGCGCCGAAGGCGTATCCCGGCCCTACCTGCTGCCCGCCGCGGTATCCGTCACCGGCGCGGAGAGCATGGTCACGGCGGCACGGCTGGGATTGGGCATTATCCAGGTCCCCCGCTACCATGTCAGCGACGATTTGGCCCGCGGTACTCTGGTGCCTTTACTGACGGACTTTACTTCATCATCCATACCGGTGTCGGTGCTTTACCCCCGCAACCGCCAGCTCTCCCCCCGGGTGCGGGTGTTTATCGACTGGATAGGACAAGAATTCGCCAGACGCAATAGCTGAGCCTCGGCCTCAATGAAAGGCGGCTATACCGCCTCAGTCCTCCTCAATCCATATCCGCATTTCGCCTTCGCCGCGGTTGGCCCAACAGAAATAGGGGATAAACAGCAGTTGCCGCGACCGTCTCCGGGGAGGCTCGCCGTCATAGCGATAGAGCGGCTGTTGTCCGGCATCGGTATCTTGCACGCTATCCCCCGTGGCCTGTATCACTGTTTTCCCCGCCAATACACCCTCGCCGGGCACCAGGGAAAAATCGCTGCCGGCGGCCAAACGCAGCTGATGTAAATTGGCGCCGTTATCGACTTGTTCAAGGCAGTATACCAACGGTCCTCGTTGCAAGGCGACTTTGCCCAGGTTCTGGCGCACCAGGGGATTGCTTCTGACCCGGCGCACCGGCATGGGCAACGTCAGCCGGATACTGTCTCCTTCCGACCAGGTCCGGGTGAAATAGGCATATCCCTGGCGGGAGCGAATCTCAACCGGCTCGCCGTTCAAGACCGCCACAGGCGCCGGACACCAGCCCGGTAAACGCAGCGCCAGGCTGTACTGCGCCGAGGATCGGCTGGTCACTGTCAAATCCACGGTGTCGTCCCAGGGATAATTACCGGTTTGCCGCAGCGTCAGAGAGCCGCCCCCCGCCGGCACCGTCACTTCGCTGCCGATGTAGAGATTAACGAACAGGGTATCCTCGGTTTGGGTGTAAATATAATTGCCCAGCGAACCCAGTAGCCGGGCAATATTGGGCGGGCAGCAGGCACAGCCGAACCACTGCTGGCGTTCCGGTTTCACATGATCGTAAATATGGTTGCACTTAATGGCGGCCGGATGGACCTCCAGCGGGTTGACATAAAAAAAATGCTTGCCGTCAAGGGCCATTCCCGCCAGCACGGTGTTATACAGCGCCCGCTCCATCACATCCGCATACTGGCCGTCGGCCTCCATTTGCAGCATGCGCCGGGCGAACATCATCAGGCCGATGGAGGCGCAGCTTTCGGTGTAGGCGGTATCGTTGGGCAGATCATAATCAGAGGTAAAAGCCTCACCGTGGCTTTGAGCGCCGATAGCGCCGGTTATGTACATCTGGCGCCGGGTCATATTGTCCCATAAACGACGGCAGGCAAGGCGCTTCTCTTCATCCCCGCCGATGCGTGCCAGATGGGCGACGCCGGCCAGGAGATAGACAAACCTTACCGCATGGCCCACCGCCGTCTCCTGCAGCGCAATGGGTTTATGCGCCTGGCTATAGGCCTTGTCCTTCACCATCCAGGCGGTGCCGTAATTTTGCCAGTAGGATGTGCGGCCGCGACGTTCATATTCCAGATCGTAGAAATGGGGCTCGGTACCGCGCTGTTCGATAAAATAACGCGCCAGGGCGAGATAACGGGTATTGGCGGTGGCGTCATACAATTCCATCAGCGCCAACTCGATTTCCGGATGGCCAGGATAGCCGTGCAGCTGTTGCGGCCCGGGGCCGAACACACGATTGATATGATCGGCCAGACAGCAGACCACATTCAGCAAACGAGTCTTACCGGTGGCGCGATAATAAGCGACGCCGGCCTCAATCATATGTCCGGCGCAATAGAGCTCGTGGCATTCCGCCAGGTTGGTCCAGCGCTGTTCCGGCGCTTTAACGGTGAAGTAGGTGTTCAGATAGCCGTCGGGCTGCTGCGCGGCGGCTATCAGCTCAATGGTTTCATCAGCGGTGCGTTCCAGTTGGGCATCCGGCTGACGGCAGAGCATCCAGGCCACCGCCTCCAGCCATTTCGCCACGTCGCTGTCCTGGAATACCATACCGTAAAACTCTCCCTGACTGCGTCCGGCCGCAATGCGAAAATTTTCAATCGCATGGCTGGGCTCCGCGTCGGCGACGCGATCGTTCAACGCTTCCCACTGGTACGGCAACACCACATCCCTGACCAGTCGCTGATAACCCAGCCAAAAGGGGTCCGTCAGTTGGATGTGATGCAGGTCGATTTCGGATGTTTTTTTCATCTTTATTTCCTTATCCAGGTTTATGACAACTGACGATCCCGCAAATCGCTGGCTATACCGGCCATACGGGCGTTATCCAGCCGGCAATAGCGCAGCGCCGCCGCCAGTAATAAATGAAACATCGCCGGCAAAAAGGTTTCCATACTCCGAATGCCGTGCAGCGACGCGGGCGTTTGATTGCCGATGCCGGGGGTATAAGCCACCCAGATAAAGACCAAGCTGATGATACCGGCGCTGGATGCCCAGGCGAGTTTGATAAAAAACAGGTTAAAGGCGAAGCTCATGCCGGAAGAACGAATACGGGTTTTCCAGAAACCATAATCATCGGCAAACGCCATTAGGGAAAAATGCAGCGTCAGGGTAAAACCGAGGATAACATCGTTAATGAAAATAACCGCCAGCCACAGAGATTGAGAGCCTGGCCCGGTGGAAATGAACCACATCAGGATACCCAAAATCGCCAAGATGATATTGGTGTAATAATACAGTCTGACCGTATCGATACGCCGGGATAATCCATTGACGATCACGGCGCCGATAATGGAGGCCACCGTGACGGCGGTAAAAAACAGCGACGCATAGCCGGGCCCGCCGTGCAGGACATAGGTAATAAAATACATATAGCCGCCGCCGCGGATATTGAACACATTGATCAGCAGAAAAGACATCAGCAGCATCAGTAACAGTTGGTCGTTTTGACGCAGCCCCCGCAGATGTTCCCGCGGTGAAAATTTACCCATTACCGTCAAGGGCACCCGTTCACGCACCCAGAAGAAGCAGCATAAAAACATCGCCACCGCGATAACGCAGAGCACGGCAACCCCGCGTTGATAGCCCTGGGTGTTATTACCGCCCCCCAGGCTGTCCACCAGCCAGGGCAAACCCACGGAAACCAGGAACCCGGCAATACCGCACAGAACGAAACGCCAGGCCTGACAGGAGATCACCTCGCGGTGAACGCCGGTCATGGTATTGATCAGCGCGCAATACGGCACATTGATGGCGGTATAACTCATGGACAGCATGAGATAGGTGATAAAAGCCCAGAGAATTTTGACATGGGGGCCGACGTCCGGCACCGTAAAGGTCAGGACGCCGATGATGCCGATGGGCAGCGCTATCCACAGCTGCCAGGGACGAAAACGGCCCCATCGGCTGACGGTCCGGTCCGCCACCATCCCCATCAGGGGATCGGACACGGCGTCCACCACCCGCAGGACAATAAACAGGGTTCCCACCAGCGCGGGGGTAAGGCCGAAAATGTCGGTATAAAAATGTCAGGAAATTCATGATAAGGCAGGTGATTACCGTGCCCCCGCATCGCCTAAACCATAGCCGATTTTTCGCGGATGGATAAATAGCCGCCGGCGGCAATGGCCTGGTCGGCGGTATTGGGTAGAGAGGTAGTAGACATAGTATTCTCCTCGCTTCTAACGAGTTATTGGCATGCCTTAGGGTTGAGATATTGAATAGGCAATATATAAATATTTTTATTTTCGTGAGATTAAAAGTCGCACACTGCCCCCAGGCAACAAGGTGTGGAAAAGGCATAAAAACGGTACGATTCCGACATAAATTTAAATTTGTGAAGCAGATCAATAGAGCGCAGAGAGAAGCTGAAATATCCGGCGATGTTTGCTAATGTTAATTAATTGTGCGATAAAAGTGATTAATTATGCTAGATATATCAGTTAATTACCCCATCAGGATTGAAAATGGCGGACTGTTTATTTCCCGTGGATTGGGCCATCATCCCACCCGTATCCTGGAATCCTACGAACTGATTTTTGTTGAGCAGGGGATATTAGCGATTTCGGAAGACCAGCATGATTTTCATGTCAAGGCCGGGGAATCACTTTTATTATGGCCGGGGAGAAAACACGAGGGAATCGGCAATTTCCCGCCGGATTTAAAATTTTACTGGCTGCATTTCGGTATTATTGCCGCTCGTCCCGCAATTCAGTACGTATTGAAATTACCCATACCGCAATACAGTAAAATACGCGATCCTCACCGGTTTATTACGCTGTTCAGACTGTTCCTCAGCGAACAGGAAAATCGCTCACCCCCCTCCTCTCTGGAGCTGGTTCTGCTGTTGCTGCTACAGCAAGTGGCGGACGGCTGGACCGAAAGCACTGAACCGGCGGAACCGGGAATGGCATTGGCCTGGAAGGCGCAGCAGCTGATCGGCACCCAGTTTCATTTACCTCTCACCGCCTCTGGTTTGGCGGCACAGTTATTTTGCAATGCCGATTATCTTGGGCGTGTATTTAAAATGACCTTCCGCATGACCCTCACCGAGGCAATTCACCGGCGGCGCATCGGCAACGCTGAAAAAATGCTGGTGGCCGACTGCGGCGCCATTGCCGATATCGCGAAACGCTGCGGCTTTCCGGATGTCGCCTACTTCCGGCGTCTCTTCCGCCGGCTGACTGGTTTAACCCCGCTGGAATACAAAAAACGCTACTGCAAGGAACATGTCAATTCGGACATAATTTGAATAATTCGAGTCGCAGGAGGAGGGAAAAGCGCCTGCAACTTGAGGTATGACGAGTAGATTTAGCGTTAAATGTCCCAATCCTCCACCAGCATCAGCCCGGCCCGTAAACCTATCGCCACGTCAGGGTTGGGAAAGAGTACCCACTCCTTTTCCTCCCGGACCCGATATTCATTACCCGTCTCCCTGGCCAGCAGTTCGCCTCGGTCAAAAGAGGTGAAATTCAGCGCGTCGGCGGGGATAAGCAGAGTGAAATCGGCCCGGGTACGGGTAATCTGCTGGCTCACGCGATAGCACTTGACCGGCGGCCCGAGACGTTCCGGCAACGCCTCGCCGCTGATAAGCGCCCACAGGGCGGCGCGGACGCCGTTGAATTGGGCGAGGTCATTTGCGCCGAACGGCAGCGCCTTGCCAAGTTCCAGCGTGACGCTGGCAGCGGAAAATTGTTCGCTGCTGTAATGGGTAAAGGTGGTACCGGCGGCGCGATGCCTGACCAGGGCATCCAACTGCGCGGCGTTGAGCCAATGGAGCAGCGCCGGGTCATGGCCGCCGGGCTGATAGGGCAGCAGACCGAAACGCACGTGGCGGGATCCCCGAATCGCCGTATGCATATCCAGGTGCCAGCGGCAGCGATCCTCCGGCAGGAAGAACCGGCCGAGATGCCGTTGCAAAAGCCGGCAGCGTAAGGTTTCGTTGCTCTGCGGCAGGGGCGCGCCCATGGGGAGCGCCGGGTCGGCATCCGCATGACCTGGTTGCGCATCGGCATGCCGCAAAAGGCCATGGTCATTCTTTTCCGCGGGGTCCCTGCCGGCGACATTAGCTTCATCCCAGGCTTTGTCGCTGGCGCCGCCGCCGCCGAACAGCCGGTTCAAATCGTAATCAATATAACGTTTTCCAGCCCGCAGCGCCTGCGGGTTGCCTAATATCACCAGCAGACGCGGCGCCAACAGCATCCGTCCGGTCATAAGCTCCGCCAGCAGAAGATTGATGAGCTCCACCGGCGCGGTTTCATTGCCATGTATACCGGCGGACAGCACCAGGGACGTCGCCGCCGGCCGGCGGGGCAATAGCTCTAGCACCCCCTCCTCCAGCCACTCCCAGGTCAGCCACGGCGTTTCTCCCCAGCGTTCAGCCGGCGGGTGGCCGACCAATGTCAACTCAAGAAAGTCAGCATCAGTCAATGAAAACGCTCCTTTTCAATCAGACGGAGTATCAAAGCTCAGACCCGGCGTCAGGGTCTCCGGCAGGGTCAGCAGTTCGCTCTCCAGCGAGGCCATGGGCCAGGCGCAGTAATCCGCCGCATAATAGGCGCCGGGACGATGATTGCCTGACGCGCCGATGCCGCCGAAGGGCGCATTGCTGGCGGCGCCGGCAAGAGGCTTGTTCCAGTTGACGATGCCGGCGCGGGCCTCCAGCAGCAACTGTTCGAACTGGCTGCGATGGGGGGAAATCAGTCCCATGGACAGGCCGAACCGCGTATGGTTCGCCATGGCAACGGCCTCATCAAACCGGTCATAACGCCTCACCGTCAACAGCGGACCGAAATACTCTTCGTCGGGGATATCCGCCATCCCGCCGACATCGATAATACCCGGCGACAGCAGGCTGCTGTCGGGCAGCAGGTGCGTCATTAACAGCAGCGGCTTGCCCCCGAGCGCCTGCAGCCGTTGTTGCGTGAACAGCAGGTTGGTGGCCGCCGTGGTCGTTATCAGGCCCCCCATGAAGGGCGGCGGCGTGCTGTCCCAAGGACCGATACGCAATGTCCCGCTCACCTCCACCATACGGCGCAACAGCGCATCCCCCATGGCCCCGCGCCTCACCAGCAGACGACGGGCGCAGGTACAGCGCTGGCCGGCGGAAATAAACGCGGACTGTATAATCACATTCACCGCCGCGTCCATATCCTCCACGTCTTCCACAATCAGCGCATTGTTGCCGCCCATCTCCAGCGCGAGCATTTTTTCCGGCCGCCCGCCCATATATTTGTGAAACCGATAACCGGTAGCGGCGCTGCCGGTAAACAGCGCCCCGTCGATTTCAGCGCTCATGCCCAGTTCCGCGCCGGTATCCGGCCCCCCTTGCACCAGGTTGATCACTCCCGGCGGCAGCTCCGCTTGCTGCCATAACCGCACCTGGAACTCGGCGGTCATGGGCGTATATTCGCTGGGCTTGAACACCAGGGTATTACCCGCCAGCAGCGCGGGGACGATATGGCCGTTGGGAAGATGTCCCGGGAAATTATAGGGACCGAACACCGCCATGACGCCATGGGGACGGTGACGCAGCGTGGCCCGGCCGTCAGCCAGAGGCGTATCGCTTACACCGGTGCGGACCTGGTAGGCTTGTACTGAAATAGCCACCTTGTTGATCATGGACTGCACTTCTGTCCGGCCCTCCCAAAGAGGCTTGCTGGTTTCCTGGGAAATAATGGTGGCCAGTTCATCTTTCTGCTGTGCCAGCAGCGCGGCAAAACGCTCAAGAAAACGGATTCTCTCCGTCAGCGGCAGCCTGGCCCATGCGGGAAACGCGGCACGGGCGGCTCGGCAGGCGGACTGCACATCTGACCCATCCGCTTCCTGACCTATCCATAAATGCTTGCCGGAAACCGGGCATTCTTTAGTAAATATCATGCCGTGACCACACAGCCAGTTACCGTTGATAAAATGAGACATGAGTATTTCTCCGTGGCGATTGTATGACCGCTGTTTATATTACCGCCGCGAGAACAGCGGCCTCCCGTCAGAAAGTATCCTACCTTGATGATAGAGCCGGAACGTTGACAAATGTCCCAACGGCAATGCGCTCTCGTTATCACGCCATGGGTCTGCCTGCCAAGAGGAGGGACTTACAGAGCCGGTAGCGCAAACACCGGTGATAGGCTCAGTCTGACACCAGCTTCAGTTCGTCATCCGAAAGGCCGGTCACTTCTTTGATCATGATGCGGTTCACGCCGCGCAATAAGAGCTGTCGTGCCACCTCCTGTTTCCCTTCTCTTTTGCCTTCTCTTTTGCCTTCTCTTTTGCCTTCTCTTTTGCCTTCTCTTTTGCCTTCTCTTTTGCCTTCCAACCTACCCTCATCTTTCAATTGCTGCGCTATGGTCATCATTTCTTCTTTCTCCAAAAAAAGCGGCGCTTGTTCCTTTAATTTATTAATTAATAACTGACTATCAAAAGTTTTCCCTGCCTGCAAGATATAGCGAAACAGGCTTCTACGCAGCTCAAAGGACGGTTGCCACTGGTTTATCAGGGTGCCGAGATCCTCCACCAACGTCCCTATATCCCGGATACGGATATGTTTAAGCACCAATTCCAGCATGGCAACCCGGCCATGAGTCTTAATTTCATCATCCGGTATCATGGTGAGATCGATTACCGGAAAGGGGTGGTTGTATACCTGCCGGGCTAATTCATTATCCTCAAAACAATCAAACCAGCCGTTTTTGTAGGGATAACCTTTTCGGACCCCATGATAAAACAGTAGAGGTACCACTACCGGCAGCCGTTTATTGCCTTTGTCCAGATGCTGCTGCATGGCCGCCAGGCTGTAACGCATCAAACGAAAGGCCATCATTTTCTGCGGGCTGCTCTGGTGTTCAATCAAACAATAGATATAACCCTTGCCTCGCCGGGTCCGCACCGAATACAACATATCCGAGCAGTGATGACGCAGATTGAGTTCTATAAAAGAGCCTGAACACAATGAGAGTGTATTGAAATGACACTGGTGACGTAAAGAGGGCGGCAAATGATTATTAAAAAAATCTCGGGCGACGTCGATTTCGCCGAGAAACTTCTTGAATAAAGCATCATGATGAGAATAATTTATTATCATATAGGATATCCTTATCACTAATTTAATATTAATAATAAAGGTCAGTTATTCCAAAGAGAGTTATTTACAAATTATGCTAAACATCATAACGGACCTAAATAATAAGTCGAACAAAAACCAGCTCGATACGGTAAATAAATTTCGTATTAAACCGTATATATGAGGTTATACATTTGCGCTATGCCGTCTTAGCTTGGCGGCACGGCATCGCCGCAAAAAAGCCTATGGATGAAATCAATCCCCTAGAATATACCGGCCGGCGGGTGTCCCGCCGGGCCGGTCGTATTCTCACTAACCATCGCCTTCAGACGGCGGCTTTTATCGGCGGCTTAATGCGGAACCAGGCGGCATAGAGCGCGGGCAGGAAAATCAGCGTCAGCACCGTACCGCCAATGGTGCCGCCGATGAGGGTAAACGCCAGCGAACCCCAAAAAACCGAAAAGGTCAGCGGGATAAACGCCAACACCGCCGCCAGCGCCGTCAGGATCACCGGACGCGCCCGCTGCACCGTGGCCTCCACCACCGCGTCGTAGGGCGTTAGCCCCTCATGCTGGTTGCTGTGTATCTGGCCTATGAGAATCAGGGTATTGCGCATGATGATACCCGCCAGCCCGATAAGGCCCAGAATGGTATTGAACCCGAACGGCTGGTTAAACAGCAATAGCGTCGGCACCACGCCCACCAATGCCAGCGGCGCGGTGAGCAGCACCATGGCCATGGCCGACAGCGAACGCACCTGGAAAATAATCGCAATCATCATCAGGATCAGCATTAACGGGAAAATCGCGGCCAGCGCGGTGTTGGCCTTGCCCGCTTCTTCCAGAGCGGCTCCGGTTTCAATGCGGTAACCCGCGGGCAGCTTAGCCATGATGGGCTGGAGGCTTTTGATGATTTGCAGCGCGACTTCCGGCGGCTGTTGACCGTCGGCAATATCTCCCCGCACGGTAATGGCGGTCATGCGATCCCGGCGATGAATAATCGGATCCTCCATGCGGATGTCTGTATGACCGATTTGTTCAAGGGGTATCCGCTGCCCCTGGCTGCCGGTAAGGGTGAAGTCCCCGAGTTTTGCCGGATCCAGCCTTTCGCCGCCGGCGCTGCGTGCTACTACCTCAACGGTGCGGATATCCTCGCGAACCTGGGTAACCGACACGCCGTTCAGTAAAAATTGCAATTGTTGCGCGGCGTTCTGGGAACTGAGGCCGAAGGATTGCAGCCGATCCTGATCCAGCACGAAATGGACGGTAGGCACCCGCTCGCCCCAGTCGGTATTCACCTGGCGCATGGAGGTGTTGTCCAGCATTACCTGCCGGACCTGCCGGGCTATGTCCCGCACGATTTCCCTGTCGGACCCCATGACCCGGAACGCCACCGGAAACGGCGAGTAGGGACCGAATACCAGTTGCGTGACCCGCACCCGCGCCTCGGGGGCCAATCCGTCGGCCACCGCCTGCCGGGCGTGATACTTGAGCGTTTCCCGGGCCTGTTCATTCTCGGTGAGTACTACGATCTTGGCGAAGGAGGGATCGGGCAATTCCGGCGACATGGCCAGATAGAACCGCGGCGCGCCCTGGCCGATGTAAGAGGTGACCAGTCTGGCTTCCGGCTGCCGCTTCAGCCACTCCTCCACTTTAGCGGTCGCCGCGCTGGTGGCCTCGATGGTGCTGCCCTCGGGCAGTTGCACTTCCAATAACACTTCCGGCCGGTCGGAGACGGGGAAAAACTGCTGTTTTACCGCCCCCAGACCAAAAAACGCCACCAGGAAAAACAGACCCACCACCAGCACTACTTTCTTATTGTGGGCTACCGCGCGGGCGATCAGGGAACGTAGCTGTTTATAGCGCGGCGTACCGTATATCGCTTTATGACCGCCCGGAATGGGCTTGATATCCGGCAGCAGCTTCACGCCGAGATAGGGGGTAAACGCCCCCGCCACCAGCCAGGAGGTGAGCAGGGCAAAGGCCACGATCCAGAAGATATTGCCGGCGTATTCACCGGCGCTGGAGGCGGCAAAGCCTACCGGCATCAGGCCGATGGAGGTCACCAGCGCGCCGGCCAGGCGGGGCGACGCCGTGCTGACCCAGGCCTGACCGGAGGCGTAGATGCGATCAAACCCCTCCTCCATGCGCACCACCATGGTTTCAATGACGATGATGGCATCGTCCACCAGCAGACCCAGCGCCAATATCAGCGCGCCGAGGGTAATGCGGTCGAAGTCGCGGCCGGTGGCCAGCATAATGATAAACACGCCGGCCAGGGTCAGCGGCACCGCCGCCGCCACCACAATTCCCACTCGCCACCCAAGGCTCACCAGGCTGACGGTTATCACCACCGCCAGGGCAACGAAAAATTTCAGCATGAATTCGTTGTAGGATTCTTTGATATTTACCGCCTGATCGGTGACTTTGGTGAACGTCAGGCCCAGCGGCATCCCGGCGGAGATGTCCGCCGCTTCCTTCTCCAGCGCTTTACCCAGCACCAGCCCGTTATAGCGATCGCGCATCACGATACCCAGCAACAGCGCCGGCTCGTCCTGATTTCGGATCAGATAGGTGGAGGGATCTTCATAACCGCGCTTGACGTCGGCCACATCAGAAAGCTTCAGCGTCCGGCCGGCGGCAACGATGGGGGTATCGCGGATTTTTTGCAGACTATTGAATGCCCCGTCCAGGCGAATCTGGATTTGCGGTCCGTTAGCGTCGATGGAACCCGCCGGCGTCACGCTGTTTTGCGCGTTGAGGGCGGTAAAAATATCCTGGGCGGAAACCCCTAGGGTGGCCAGGCGGGCATAGGAAAACTCGACATATATCCGTTCCGGCCGCTCGCCGATGATATTGACTTTTTTGACTCCCGGCACGCCCAGCAGGCGCTGGCGCAGGGTTTCCGCCTGGCGCACCAGTAATCGCGGCGGTTCTCCCCGTGCTTTCAGGGCATAGAGGGCAAAGGTGACATCGGCGTATTCATCGTTAATGGTGGGACCGATAACACCTACCGGCAGATTGGCGGCCTCATCGCCGAGCTTCTTGCGCGCCTGGTAGAACTCCTCCTGGACCTCCGACGGAGGCGTGGAGTCTTTCAGTGTAACGGTGGTAAAGGCCAGACCGGGCCGGGTATAGGTTTCAGTCCGGTCATACCATTTCAATTCCTGCATCCGTTTTTCCAGCGGCTCGGCAACCTGATCCTGCATTTCCTGCGCGGTGGCGCCGGGCCAGGCGGTGACTACCGTCATGACCTTGATGGTAAATACCGGATCTTCCGCCCGTCCCAGCTTCAGGAAAGCGAAGGCGCCGGCGGCGGAAATCGCGACGATAAGAAACAGCGTGACGGCCCGTTCACGTACCGCCAGGGCGGAAAGATTAAACCCGCTCATTTCACCGCCCCGCCGTTATCGGCCAGGCGCACGGCTTCGTCCTGATGCAGCAGATGGGCGCCGAGGGCGACAAAACGATCGCCGGGTTTCAGGCCGCCGGAGAGAATGGCGCTCTCCTCCGTCAGGCCGGAGAGCCGAACCGCCCGCCATACCGCTTTGGGTTTATCCCCCGCCACCAGCCAGACGCCGGGCCCCTGTCCTTCATCGTACAACGCCCCCAGCGGTACGCTCACCAATCCGTCGGCGCCGGGATCGGGCAGGGCAACGGTGACGGTTGCGCCCAAGGGAGCGGTAACCATGGCTCCCGACAGGACATAACGGGCCTCGAAGGTGCGGGTCTGCGGATCGGCGGTATCGGATAGCTGGCGCAGCGTCGCCCTGCCGCTCATGGGCCGGTCGCCATACAGCCTGGCCTGCCCGGTGGTGCCAAGGAGGGGCCGCTGTGTTTCCGGCAAGTACACCACCGCTTCCCGCGGTCCGGCGTGGGCGAGCTTCACCACGGTTTGCCCGGCAGAGACCACCTGCCCCGGTTCAGCCAGAGTCTCCATCACCACGCCGTCGTCATCGGCGGTCAGCACCGAATAACCGGCCTGATGGCGGGCGACATCCTCCTGCGCCTGCGCCGCATTGAGCTGGGCACGGGCCGAATCGGCGGCGGCCTTGGCCTGATCATAGGCGGAGGCGGAGACCACCCCCTTTGCCACCAGCGTCCGATAGCGCCGCTCGTCGGCGGAAGTTTGCGCCGCCAGCGCCCGGGCGGCCATCACCGCGCCGGTTTGCGCCTGGGCGGCCAGGGCTAAATCGGCGGGATCGATTTGCATCAGCGGCTGGCCGCGGTTCACCGTCGCGCCGGCATCCACCAGACGCCGCACCACCTTACCGGCGACGCGAAAACCCAGCTCGCTCTGCACCCTGGCCACCACAGTGCCGGTATAGGCTTTTTCAGCGTGGCTGAATTCCTCCACCACAGCGGTGCGCACCAGGGGCGACCCGGTGCGGGGATCCGGCTGTTGGGCCTGGCCGCAGGCGGTCAAGCCGAACGCCAGGGGGACGGCAACAAAAACCAGAAAGGTGGAACTATTGCGAAACATGGTAATCCTCCGGGAAAACAGAGGAGCCAGTCTGACATCTAGTGACCAAATATGTCAATAGTCACTTAAGACGATCATTTGATACAATTTATCTATGTGAACCGACGTCAGGATAAAGAGTAACGTTAAACCTATGAGACAAATCAATACAATCGGCTACGGGGTCAAGCTTCGCAGTACCAGCTTGATAAGATCATCAATGGCGGCGGGGATGCCGTCAAGTTTATGCTGTAATAATAAGGGGTTAACAAACGACTCCATGGCCAGGAATATGCTGCGGCACTGATCGTCAAGAGGAGTTCGCGTTTCAAATTCACCCGTTTCCCGCCCCTGGCGGAGAATATTTTTCAGCAGTTCCCGCACCTGCCGCTCATATTCCTGGGATGAAGGCCATTTTTCTCCGGTGGAATAAATGACAATGTCATACAGCCGACGATCGGAGAAAAACAGATCGGTGCTGCCGGCGGCGATGGTGGTAAACAAGATGCGCAACCCATCGGCGGCGGTTGAGCCTTCCCCAAGCGCTTCCCGCACCTTGTCCAGCAGGCTGCTGAGGCATTTGTGGCAGATAGCTTCGCCAATGGCCTGTTTCGAATCGAAAAATTTATAAATATAGGCTTTGGAAAAACCGATGGCTTTCGCCAGATCCGACACCGTGGTCTTGCCGTAGCCGTAGTAGCTGAAGTGCTCGTCGGCCGCCAACAGAATCTGATCGCGGATACTATGGTCCGCCGGACCCCGAACCCCGGCATGGGGGGATGCTTTTATATTCATGGCCACATTATACACTGTGCAGGGAACAAAACGAAAAGGCCTCTTCGGCCGCTACGGCGCGGAAAACGATCCCTCACCGATAAAGGCTACACTATAGTTTAAGCATACACTCTTCACATCTGACGGCCTATGCGCCCGTTCTTGACATCAGGAAAGGAAATCAAGCATGACCCAACGACGCAAAACCGACGCGGCGCGGCCCATAGGCGATCACGGCATTATCGGCGATTTACGCACCTGCGCGCTGGTCGCCGTTGACGGCACCATCGATTATTTTTGCTGGCCGGATCTCGATAGCCCGTCGATCTTCACCGCCCTGCTGGACAGCGATGCCGCCGGTATCTTCAGTCTTGCTCCACGCTGGCCCGATGCCCGGCGCCAGCAGCTTTATCTGCCGGATACCAATATCCTGCAAACCCGCTGGCTTGACGACGCCGGCGTGGCTGAAGTGACCGACTATATGCCGATCTGCGACGATCCGCGCCAAACGCCGCGGATCGTTCGCCGTTTGGCGGTATTACAGGGCGAGGCGAATTTTGAGCTGCGCTGCGGACCGGTGCATGACTATGCCCGCGCCGCCACCCGCGCCGCCCGTCATGGGGATGCGGTGGATTTCAGCGCGCCGGGACAGCCGGTGCTGCGTCTGGCGGCCGGCGTTCCGCTGCACATCGAGGGGCATGCCGCGGTGGCCCGCTTTGTACTCAAGGCCGGCGAGTCGCTGGAATTCGTTTTCGGCGGCGCCGAGGATGAGCGCGTGGCGGCGGGGGACAATCTGGCCTGTTTCACCGCCACCCTGCAGTACTGGCGAAACTGGTGTGCCGCCGGTAATTATAAAGGCCGCTGGCGGGAGATGGTGAACCGTTCAGCCCTGGCGCTGAAACTGCTGACCTCCCTGCGCCACGGTTCCATTGCCGCCGCCGCAACCTTCGGATTACCGGAACATCTTGGCGGCGAACGCAATTGGGATTATCGCGCCTCCTGGATCCGCGATGCCTCCTTTAGCGTCTATGCGCTGATGCGCCTGGGTTATACCGGAGAGGCGACCTCCTTTATCAAGTGGGTTGCCCGCTGTCTGGAGCACAGTCAGTACCAGCCGGATAAGCTGCAGGTGATGTATCGGCTGGACAGCGAAACCGACCTGCCGGAGGAGGATTTACCCCATCTGTCCGGCTATGCCGGCTCAACGCCGGTGCGCATCGGCAACCTGGCTTACCGGCAGGTGCAGTTGGATATCTATGGCGAACTGATGGACGCGGTGTACCTGGCCAATAAATACGGTGAAGCCATATCCCATCGAGGCTGGGAACATATCACCAAGATGATCGATCATGTGTGTGAAAACTGGAACCAGGCGGATGCCGGCATCTGGGAAATGCGCGGCGAGCCCCGGCATTTTCTGCATTCGCGCCTGATGTGCTGGGTGGCCATCGATCGCGCCCTGCGGCTGGCGGCGAAACGATCCCTGCCGATGCCCTATGCGCGCTGGGATCAGGCCCGCACGGCGATCCGCGAGGATATCTGGACCCACTTCTGGAATAAGGATCTGGGCCATTTCACCGCCACCCGCCACGGGCAGGATCTGGATGCGTCCATGCTGCTGATGCCGCTGTTCCGGTTCGTCGGCGCCACCGATCCCGACTGGCTTGCCACCCTGGACGCCATTAAACACTCCCTGGTGCAGGACGGGCTGGTCCGGCGCTACAACAATGCCGATACCCCCTCCGATCCGCTGCCCGGCGATGAGGGGGCGTTCGCCGCCTGCTCCTTCTGGTACGTGGAGTGCCTGGCCCGCGCCGATCGCCTGGAGGAAGCGCATTTTGAATTTGAAAAGCTGCTCAGCTATGCCAATCCCCTCGGGCTGTATGCCGAGGAGTTCGACCGGCGGGGATATGCCCTGGGCAATACGCCTCAGGCGCTGACCCACCTGGCCCTGATCAGCGCGGCATTTTTCCTGGAGCGCAAGCTGAACGGCGGCGAGCCGCTCTGGCAACCTTGATGCGCTAACGACCTTACGCAGCGGTGAGTTTGTTGACACAGTGCCCCGCCTTATTGACACCGAGAACGTTTGTCAACCTTCAAGCCGCTCCTTGCTGGACGGTGCGGCTGATTTGCATGGCCAGCGTCACGGATTCACCCGGTTCCAGTATGGCCAGGCCGGGCAATCCCGGCTGGCGATGGGCATTCACCGGGTGGGTCTGCGGTTCAAGGCAGATAAAATCGCTGCCGTCAGGTTGATAGACCATCAGTATATCGGCGCTGCTGCTCAGGGTGACGATGGAGCCGTCAAGGGCATCATGGAGCGCCGCCCTGCCCGGCCAGCCGGAGAAAGCATTATTGATCCATTTATCCCCCGGCACGCGGGGTGAGGAAAAGTTCCACCCGGCGGGCAGCGTATCACGCCAGGGCGCAGGCAGATGGTGCTCCCGTTCCGGCCAATAGCCGTTGCCCTCGAACCACAGCGTCATGGCGGGGGTTTTGGTAAAAAAGGGATGAAACCCCAGCCCGAAGGGAAAGGGCTGGTCGTCAGTATTGGTGATGCCGAGGGTAGCCAGCAGCGTCCCGCCCTGCAGCTGATAGCGCAGCCGGGCATCATACCTGCAGACCCCGGGCAGTACCGATGCCAGCGCCAGGGTGACCGAGTCGGGCTGCCGTTGCTCCAGAGTCCAGGGCCGCAGCCAGCCGTCGCCGTGCAGAAAAAAGCGCTCATCGTAGGGCGACGAAGGCAAGCTTATCCTCTTGCCCCGCCAGTGAAAAGCGTTGCCCTCCACCCGGTTCGCCATGGGCAGCATGGGAAACAGGGCGCATTCCCCCGGCGGCGCCAGGGGGTTGATGGTGGGCCGCAGAATATTGACGCCGTCCGGCGTGGCGAGGTTTAACAGCGCGCCCCCCTGCAGTCTGCACCGCAGGGAAAGCTCGTTATTATTCAGCGTGATGTTGTGCATAATCCAGCTCCGCCTGGTCGCCGAAGCGCTGTTCCAGCGCCTCCAGCGTGACGCCTTTGGTTTCCGGCACTTTACGCCAGATAAAGGTAAACCCGGCCAGGCAAATAATGCCGTACAGCAGGAAACTGCCCGAGGCCCCCAGCGCGGCGTTTAACAGCGGGAAGGTATAGGTCAGCAGGAAACAGGCCACCCAGAGGGAGAAGGTCCCCACCGCCATGGCCATACCGCGTACCCGGTTGGGAAAAATTTCCGACAGCAATACCCAGGTGACCGGCGCCAGGGTCAGGGCATAGATGGCGATGGCCACCAGTACCAGCAACAGCACCGGCATACCCATAATGCCGAACGCATAGGCGGCGGCGATCAGGGCATAGATAATGGTCAGTCCCAGGGAACCCAGCAGCATCAGCTTGCGGCGGCCGAGCTTGTCCACCAGCGGCAGAGCGATAATGGTAAAGATAAGATTGATAAGGCCGGTGGCGACAATGGACTTCAGCGTATCGTTGATATCAAAGCCGGCGGAAGCAAAGATCTCCTGGGCATAATTAAAGATAACGTTGATGCCGCACCACTGCTGGAACACCGCCAGTACGATACCGATAATCATCACCGGCCGGACCCGGCGGGCGAACAGCTGCGGCAACCGGACCCGCCGCGCATCGTCCGCGTCCATGGAGCGGCGAATTTCCGCCAGCATCGTGCGGGCATAATCGGCGTTGCCGATTTTGACCAGCACTTTTTCCGCCTTCTCGAAGCGGCCGACCTTCACCAGCCAGCGAGGGGATTCGGGCACCGTAAACAGCAGAATCAAAAACGCCACCGCCGGTACCGCGCCGGAGCCGAACATCCAGCGCCAGCCCATTTGACCGTTCCATGACTGGGCAATGGCCGCCATGCCTGCATTAACGGCAACCGGCTCGGCTATCATGAGGTTCACCAACTGGGCCGCCAGCACGCCGATGACGATGGTCAGTTGATTCACCGCCACAAAGGTGCCGCGCTTTTCCGCCGGACTGACTTCGGCGATATACATGGGGGATAGTGCCGACGCCAGGCCGATACCGATGCCGCCGATAATCCGGAATGCCACAAACACCTCGAAGTTATGCGCCGTGGCCGCTCCCCAGGCCGACGCGGTGAACAGCACCGCCGCCAGCAGCAGCGGCAGTTTACGGCCGAAACGGTCGGACAGCGTGCCGGAGATGATGGCCCCCACCACGCAGCCGGCCAGGGCTGAACTCATCGCCCAGCCGGACTGGGCCGGATTGGTGATACCGAAATAGGCTTCATAGAACGGCTTGGCGCCGCCTATCACCACCCAGTCATAACCGAACAGCAGACCGCCGCAGGCGGCCACCAGACAAATAGACCAGACATAGGCAAGATTAAGCTGACTTTTGTGTTTCATACGACCACCCTATTGGTTTTGTGGTGAGCAGTCCTGCATCTCTGTGGCCAGCATGTCCGCCAACGTCGAGAATATCTGCGCTTTATCATGGTTGGGATTGCAAGCCAGCAAGGCGGCGCGCTGCTGTTGCCAGCGGGCGTCGTCCCCCAGCCCCAGATAAGCCAGGGCGCTGACGAACAGGCAATGTTGCTGATGGTTTTGCTGCGGATCGCTATCCAGCACCACCAGGTCGGGAAGAGACACGGCAAAAAAATCCGTTTCTACCGGCCGGCTGATGGCCGCCGCCGACCAGTCCCGCATCCGGCTGAAAATGTCCCGCGCCTGTCGCCGTTGCCCCAGACGCATCAGCGCCGCGCCCTGGTAGAACAGATAGTCCACCGGCTGGTCGTTGTAATAACGGCTCTCATTCATGTCACCGCTGCCTTGGGCCGCGCGCTGAAAGTATTCCCGGGCCTGCCGGCTGTCCCCTGACCGGGTAGCGCAGACCCCCTGCCAGAAGGCGATGTCATTATCGGTCTGCCCCACCAGCCGGCCTTCCCCCAGGTTCGGCGGATAATGCAGCGCCGCATCCAGGCTCGCCATGGCGGCCTGGGGCCGCCCGTCCGCCAGCAGGGCATGGGCTTGGCGCAGCTGCGTTATCACATACTGGGCGGTGACTTTGCCCTCGCCTCCTTCCCAAGGGTGGAAGGCATGGGTATGCAACAGCTCCTGCGCTTTTTCCGGCTGCCCCAGCTGATTGTATAAACTCAGCAGCTCGGCAATGAGATCGTCGCGTTTTAGCGCCACCGGCAGATGCGCCGACAGCAACCTCAGCCGTTCGGCAGGTTGAACGCCACAGAGCTTGCGCAGGTGATCCCATTCAAACAAAAGCCGCGCATCCAGGGGCGCCAAGGTGAAGGCCTGTTGCAAACAGTGCTCGGCCTGCGCCCGGTCATGCCGCTTATTGAAATAAAACACCGCCAGATCGCGCCAGGCGCCGGCAAATGATGGCTCCAGCTCAAGGCAGCGCCGCCAGCAGGCTACCGCCCGTTCGTAGCTGCGTTTGCTGTAATGAAAGCAGCCCAACAGATAGCAGGCGAAATAACACTCCGGCACCTGTTCCAGCATGGCCGCTTCCGCCAGCTGGTTGGGAAACCGCACCCATTGGCCGAAGTTATCCCGCGCCTGCCCGAGCAACGCCAGATACTGTTCATGGGGAATACTGTCCTTCAGCAGCACGGCGCGGAGATAAACCGGCAGGGTTTCCCGACTGTCCAGCAGATCAAGCGCCGCCAGGGCTTCTTGGCGCAGGCCGAACGACAACAGGGTATTGGCGATGGTCAGGGCGTTAATGCCCCGGCCGCCGGTGACCCGCCGCAGTTCGTCCAGGGATTCCGGCCGATTATCAAACAGGTAGCGCAAGGCAAACAGGACATAATGCAGCGGATAGGTCTGCAATTGCCCATCGATATAATCCAGGCTTTCCGCCAGGCGGCCGCTGCGCTGCAGCATTGCCGCCCGCAGGGACAGCAGTCCGTAATGGGCGCCGTTGCTCAGCAAGCCCTGATCGGCGAAGTCCAGCGCCTGCCGCCATAATCCCCGCTGGGCGGCGATACGTCCCAGGCCGAAAAATCCTCCCTCTTTGCCGTTACCGCTCCAGGTTGCCCGGTAAAAATCCTCATAGGCGTCGTCCCATTGCTCCAAACGCTCATGGGCGCAGGCGCGGATCAGACTGGCGCCGCCGTCCAGGGGATTTTTGTTCAGCCGGTGTGCCCGGACCAGCGCCATATCGGCATAGTCAATGGCCCGCCGGTACTCGGCGCGGTTGTACTCTTTCACCGCCAGCGCCAGGTTGCAGCGATAATCGCCGGCATCCAGCGCGAGGCCGCGCTGATAATAGTCGTCAGCCCCCTGGCCGGCATGGTTGTATTGATCAAGATGCTGACCGATAAACCAGGCTTCATCGGCGCTGTTGATCTCGGCGGCGGGACGCGGCGGCGTGGCGGGGGACGGCAGCGGCGCGTCCGTGGCTTGATGTTCCAGATAATCGAGCACGATATTGCCCTGGTTATCCGTTAGCCGAATGGACAGCCGGCCGGGGAAATCCCCCGCCAGATCCTGTTTCAACGCCTGGGCGGGGGTGAGATTCACGCCGGTCTCGAACAGCGGCGCCGACTGCCCATCGCTATGGATCGCCAGCCGATAATCATGCAGCGTGGTCACGGCGTACAGGCCCCAGGTCAGTCCGGTTGCGGTGCGTTCCAGCTTCAGGGCGGCGTCGGTACTGGCGTTTTGCACCATGCCCAGCGTGTTGTAGGGGAGGAAATTCTGCACAAAACGTTTCTCTTCCCCGGCATCCAGCCAGGTGAAATCAGGCTGGTTATCGGTGTACACACCGGTCATCAGCTCGATATAAGGACCGTTGGCGTCGGTGAGGTTGCAGTCCCAGGCGCGGCCGAACTCGCAGTTGCCCCAGGTCCACTGCTTTTTGCCGGGGGAAACGTGATGATCGGCGATATGCAGCAATCCCCCCTGCTCGTTATGGCTGTAGGCGCCGACAAAATCGTAATCCGACTTGTAGGCCATATAGGAAGTGGGCACCGGAATGTTCTTATAACGGGAGATGTCCACCCCGGCGGAGTAGTCCACTTTATAATAAGTGCCGGTAGCGATAGGGAAGGTGGAAACATCCCGCTTGCCGTGATCGAAAACCGCCGTGACGTCCGGAGGGAAGACGCTTTGATGATCGTCGCCCCCTTTTACCGCCGGGTTAGCCCACCACAAGAACGGCCGCGGCGTATCGTTGCCGTTAAAGATGCGCGCGGAAATTTCAATCAGCGCCCGGTCCGGATAGAGGGTAAAGCCGGTCATCACCTGCAGGCCGCGCATGGGTTCGATTTCTCCCAGCCAAACCGTACAGGCGCCGTCTTCACCGGTTTGCAGCCGGTAATCCACCGGCATATACGTGGTGGGGCGGTGATGCTGCGGCCAGTTGAACTCGATGCCACCGGAAATCCAGGGCCCGAGCAGTCCCACCAGCGCCGGCTTGATGACCTCGTTGTGATAGATAAAATCACGCTGCCTGATTTTGTCATAGGCCCGCTGGATACGCCCTCCCAGCTCAGGCAGCAGCATGACCCGCAGGTAATCATTTTCCAGCCAGAGCGCCTGATACTCCCGCGGAGATTTCTCTCCGGTCAGGGTATCAATCACGCCATAGGGATACACCGCGCCGGACGATCCCTGGTAGACCCGATGCTCCAGAAACATCGGATGGGTATCCTGTTCACCGGTCCGGTAGGTGGGAATCGAGACGCTTTCCTGCCACACCTTCACTGCACCTGCCATATCCGCCTCACTCAATCTTTTGATTAAACATTCCAGTGGAGGCAGTATAGAGGACAATATCTGGCCTATATCTGTGAAGCTTCACGCTATACAGTTAAGTGAGTTTAGTGAATGAGCCTGTTCGGTATTAACAACCAGTTTATGCGCAGCCATAATAAGTCGGTGATAATCAGCCATTTATACCGCGAGAAAACCGCCAGTAAATCGTCCCTGGCCCGCCTGAGCCAGTTGAGCATCCCGGCGGTGAGCAATATCCTCGACGAACTGTTGGCTGAGGGCTACCTGAACCGGTCAGCGGTGAATTTACATACGCGGGGCAATAACAGCGGCAGTTATCAGATAGCGACACGGGGGAATATCCTGTGTTTGAATATTTCGCCGTTTCTGATTGAAAGCGTGCTGACGGACGGGCTGGTCCGCCCGCTGCAGCCCCTGCAACGCCTGAAAACAGAGATCATGACTCCGCAACAGCTGCAGCAGGAAATTGAACGGCAGTACCACTCTTACCGGCAATACGATCCCCAGACCCCGCTGCGTATCGCGCTGTCGGTACACGGCCAGGTCAATCCCCGTACCGGCGTTTCCGAGAGAATGCCCCAGGCGGTGTGGCATGAACCCGTTGAGCTGCGCTATCTGCTGGAAGAAAAACTCGGCACCAGGCTGCTGCTGGACAATGATTGCGTCATGCTGGCGCTGGCGGAAAAGTGGCAAAATCCCGCCAGCGCCAATGATTTTTGCGTTATCAATGTCGATTACGGTATCGGTTCGTCATTTGTTATCGACCGGGAAATCTATCGCGGCAACCTGTTCGGCAGCGGTCAGATAGGCCATACGATTATCGATCCCGACGGCGCGGCCTGCCCCTGCGGGCGCTATGGCTGCCTGGAAACCATCGCTTCGCTTTCGTCGCTGAAAAAACGCGCCCGCATGCAGTTGAAAATGACCCCCGACAGCGGCCTGGAAAACACCCCTATCGACACCGCCTGGTTGATCAGTGAATATCACGGCGGCAACCCCGAGATACGCCTGATGGTGAATAATGCCGCACGGGCCGTCGGCCTGAGCCTGTATAATTTCCTGAATGTGTTGAATATCAATCATATCTATCTTTACGGCCGCAGCTGTAAATTCGGCGCCGATTGGCTGAATATCATCCATGAACAGACCCATTACAATCCCTTCGACGGCGGCAACACTACGCGTGAAAACGCCACGCAAATCGTCGTGGGCGGCCTGACCCGGCAGCAGCAGGTGATGGGCATCGGCTTTCTGTACGCCGAGGATATTTTGAAAAACGGGCTGTTTCAAAAAGCGGAGGCAGCGGCGAAATAAGCAGCCCCGCTATCACCATAGCTCGAGGTAGGCCTGTTAAAGGGAGAGCGTGCCGGATGGGGTCGAATTGGCGCAAGCCAACCGAGTAGCCATCTTCCAAGTCAACAACGTTGGCAAGGTTGCACACAATACTTTTCATCCTGGGCGAGCACTTGTGCAGTCTTCCAAGCTCAACCGGGGCCCGGGCGGGACAGGATGCCAACCAGGGTGCTATGCCGGACAAGGCGCAGCACAGGCCCACGTCCATCGAGCGTGCAACGAATGTGTTAAAGGGAGACCGCGCCAATGTGGTCGAATCGGGCGTGGTTTTCCCGCCCGACCGAGCGCCGCATGGCACGGTAGGCCCGACGACACCGATCGTGCAACGAACCTGTTGACGCCACCCCAGTCAGTGCTTACTCACCTTACTCCGGCAGCAATCCGACAAACGTCGTTTTTTTACGCGGGCCCGTCATCAGCGGCTCCAGCTGTTCCACGCAGCGTAAATAATGCGGGGTCTTTTTATGCGCCGCCACCGCCTGCTCGTCTTTATACGCTTCATAGATATAAAAACGGTTCGGCAACTGCTCGTCCCGCAACACATCAAAACGCAAATTGCCCGGCTCCCGAATAGAGCCCACATGGTTCTGCCGGAACACCGCCAGAAACTCCTCCACCCGGTCCGGCTTGACATTGATTTCCACCAGCGTCACATGCATTTCGTTCCCCTCCCGGACCGTCAGGCCGAATGTTGTTCGCTCAAAAACAGCTGATAGGCCCGCTCGGCGTTTTCACCCTCATGCACCACTGCCCGCACCGCTTTCAACATGGCCACCGGCGCGGCGGACTGAAATATATTGCGCCCCATATCCACCCCGGAGGCGCCCTGATCGATGGCGCGGTAACACATCTCCAGCGCATCCCGCTCCGGCAGCTTTTTACCGCCGGCGATAACAATCGGCACCGGACACCCCGCCGCCACCCGCTCGAAGCCGCTGTCGGTGTAGTAGGTTTTGATGATTTGCGCGCCGATCTCGGCGGCGATGCGCGTCGCCAGCGAGAAATAGCGCTGGTCGCGCGCCATGTCCTTCCCCACCCCGGTCACCGCCATGGTGGGCATACCATAACGGGTGCCCTGATCCACCAACTGGATGATGTTTTTGATGGAATGGTGCTCGTATTCGCTGCCGATATAGACCTGGGCCGCCATGGCCGCCACGTTCAATCGCAGTGCGTCCTCAATGCATACCGCCACCGCCTCGTTGGACAGCTCGCCGAGAATGGAATTGGCGCCGGAAGCCCGCAGCACCACCGGTTTGTTCACCGCCGGCGAGACGACGCTGCGCAAAATGCCCCGTGTGCACATCAAAACATCGGTATGGGGAAACAGGGGCGCGATATGCAAATCGATCCGCTCCAGCCCGGTAGTGGGGCCCTGGAAATACCCGTGATCGAACGCCAGCATCACCGTATGGCCGGATGCCGGATTGAAAATACGCGCAAGCCTGGCCTGCATCCCCCAATCCAGCGCCCCGCTTCCTTTGAGGAAGAACGGCGAAATCTGCTGCGCCACGCCGATGCCGAAGTCTTTCCCGTCTTTGATATCATCCAAATCAGCCATGGTATCGGCCTCCTGAGTACCGATTAAAAGTCGTATTTACCGATATTGTCCTTATCGAATTGCACCCGCTGCGGCAGCAGCACGATGCCGTTGTTTTTCCCTTCGTATTGATAGCCCTGCACGCTGTTGGGGGAGACCTCAACCTGGCCCACCTGGGGAATGGTGAGCTTATCTCCCACCTTCAGGTCGCCTTTTTGCAGCATTTCATGGGCGACATACACGGCGATTTTGCCCTGCTGCACCACATCCCACAGGCCGAAGGTTTTCACCGTGCCCCGCTCCACATAAGGACGCATCACGTTCGGCGTGCTGAACCCCACAATAACCACATCGTGACGGCCGAGGTTTTCCGCGGCCTGGGCGGCGGCGGGCAGCGCGTTGGCATCCGGGGCGATAATCGCGTCCAAATCACCGTAGGCCTTCAAAATGCCTTCGGCGGTTTGCAGGGACTTGGTGGCGTCGTTGTAACCGAACTGAGTGGTGACAATGGTCCAGCCGGGATGTTCGGCGGCGATTTTAGCCTTGGCCTCTTTTACCCACTGATTCTGATCGGTCACGGTGGGGCTGGAGTAAAAGAACGCCACCTTGGCCTGGGGCTTGGAAATCTGTTTGGCCGCCATATCCACCAGCAGCGTCCCCAACTGGGCCGGCGTGCCCTGATCGATATAGATTGAACGGCATTCCGGCTTGGTATCGGAATCCCAGGTCAGCACTTTCACGCCGCGCTGCATGGCGCGCTTCAGCGCCGGGCACAGGCCGTCCGGCGACACCGCCGACACGATGATGGCGTTATAGCCCTGGTTAACGAAGTTGTTGATAAGCTGGACCTGGCCGGAGACGCTGGGCTCGGTGGGGCCGTCATAGGTAACGTCCACCCCCAGTTCCTTACCCGCCGCCAGGGCGCCGTTGCCGCCGCTGGTGAAAAAGCCCACCCCTACCAGCTTGGGTATAAACGCAATTCTTTCTGCGGCCTGAGCCCCGGCAAGACTGGCCGATGCCAGGCCGAGCGCCGCCGCCAATATCACTTTGCGCCAGATTTTATGAGCCATGTTGGTTCTCCATCGGTCATGGGAAGGGTTCAGGAAGAAACCCGCGGGCGCAGCCGGCGGGCCAGTAGACGCGTTATTGCTTCGCGATGCAGGCTGGCGGAACGACCTAGCACTACCAAAATCAACAATGCGCCGGATAACGCACTGGAAACCTGGCTGGCGACGCCGGCCATTTGCAGGCCCTGCTGCAGGAACCCCACCAGCAGCGTGGCCAGGGCGGTACCGAGGATCGAGCCCGATCCGCCATAGATGTTCGCCCCGCCCAGCACCGCGGCGGTGATGGCCGGCATCAACAGCGCGCCGCCGAGATCGGAACGGGCGGAGCCGAAATAGGACACCATCAGTACGGCGGCCACGGCGGACCCCAGGCCGGTCAGCCCATACACCGCGCACAGGGTAGAGCCCACCGGTACCGCGCTATAGCGGGCCACCCTCGGATTCTGGCCGATGACAAACACCTGCCTGCCCAGGCGGGTGCGATGCATCAGCAGCCAGAAAACCAGCAGCGTAAGCACAAAGAGGGATAACGGCATCGGCAGCCCCAGCACCGTCATATTGGCGAAATCAGTGAATGCCGAGGGGAAACCGCCGATACCCTCATAGCCGGTGGCTCCCACCAGCCCCGACAGCAGCAGCGCGCTGCCGCCGTATAAATACAGCGTGCCCAAGGTGATAACCAGCGGATTGACCCCGGTATACAGGATAAGTCCCGCATTGAGCAGCCCACAGGCCAGGCCCAGCAGCAGGGTGAGCGGAACCGCCAGGGCCAGGGGCAGGCCGCTTTGGTACAGCACGCCCAGCGCAATGGCGCACAGTCCGACGGTAGAGGCGAAAGAGATATCGATACCGCCGCTGACAATCACCATGGTCAGCGGCAGGGCGACAATGCCGATCGTGATAAAATCGCTGGTACTGAACAGCAGCATATTCACATCCAGCATGCGCGGATTCACGGCGCCGAACAGCAGGATTTCCGCCAGCAGCAGGGCCACCAGCGCGCCTTCCCAGCCGTGCTCTTTCAGTCTGTTCATCAGGCCACCCCGCCCTTTTTATCGGCGGCGATGGCCGTGCGTCTGGCTCCGCCTGACCGGCGTTTGCGGCCTTTTGGCTTCGTCGTCGAAGGGTCGGGCATAAAACGGGCATACTTCTGGTGCCGACGGCTCAGTTCCAGCGCCCGCCGCAGGCGGCCGTCGAAAATCAGCACGCCCAGCAGCACCAGGCCGGCGATAAAATCGTTCCACCAGGCGGGCAAGCGCAGCAATACCAGCACGCTGTCGATTTGGGTGAGGAAATAGGCTCCCAGAATGGCCCCGGCCACCGTGCCGGTCCCCCCCAGCAGGCTTACCCCGCCCAACACGCAGGCGGCAATGGCTTTCATCTCCAGTCCGCTGCCGGTCTGGTGGGGCAGAAGCCGATTTGCGCGGCGAAGACGATACCCGCCAGCGCCGCCATCAGGCCGTTGACGGCAAAGGCCGCCATGCGAACGGTATCCACCGGCACGCCGAGCTGGCGCGCGCCGGGCAGGTTATCCCCCACCGCATAGAAGCTGCGGCCGAACGAGGTACGGCGGCATAACCAGAACAGGGCGGCAAAAAGCACAATGATCACGTAGCCGAAGGGGGAAATGCCGAACCAGAGCGGGTTTGACAGGGCTTTCAGGCCGGCGGGCAGATTTTCGATCCATTTGCCGCCGGTAAGCAGCAGCATCAGACCGCGATATAAGCCCAGCGTGCCGAGGGTGGCGACAATGGCCGGAATTCGGCACCAGGCCACCAATATGCCGTTGAACATCCCTGCCCCTACGCCCGTAAGCAGGGTCAGCAGAAGCGCGGACGTCAATCCGAAACCGTGGTTTAACATCAGGCCCAGCGCCACCGCGCAAAGGCCGGTTATGGATCCCACCGAGACATCGATGTTGCGCGTCAGCATCACCAGGGTGGCGCCCATGGCCAGTAGTATCAAGATATGCGCGCTGCTGAAAATCATCAGCAATGTCTGCATACCGATATAGTTGCGATCCAGCGCCCCCAGCAGCACAAACAGGGCCACAATCGCCAGCAGCGCCGTGAGTTCGCGATTATTTTGCAGCAATTTAAGCATCGGCGGACTCCTCGGCGCCGGAACCGAAGGCCATGAGCATCATGTGCTCCACCGTGGCGGCCTCCCCCTGCATCGGCGGGCTCAATTCCCCCTGGTGCATGACGAAAACCCGATCCGCCAGCAGGGCTATCTCTTCCGGATCGGAAGAAATCAGCAGCACCGCCACGTTTTGCCCCACGATATCCCGCAGCAAACGGTAAATATCGGCGCGGGCCGACACATCCACGCCCCGGGTCGGCTCATCGATAATCAGCAGCCGCGGCTGCGCCTCCAGGCATTTTGCGATGAGCAGCTTCTGCTGATTGCCGCCGGATAACGTACGCGCCGGCTGCCCGCCGTCAGCATATTTAATGCCCAACGCCCGTTGATACCGCGCCAGCACCGCCATTTCCCGTTTCGGATGCAGCCACCAGCGATGGCGTTCGGCGGCCAGGGCACCGGTATTCCAGTAGAGCGGCGCGTCAAGATAAAGGCCCGACGACTGGCGGTCCTCCGGCAAATAGACCAGGCCGGCCTCAAGCCGCTGGGATAACCCCAGCCCGCCGATATCCCGCCCTTCCAGCCGCAGTTGCCCGCCCCACAGCGGACGCAGGCCGTACAAGGTCTCAGCCAGCTCGGTGCGGCCGGCCCCACCACCCCGCCAGGCCGACGATTTCACCGGCATGTACGGTAAATGACACCTGGCGGAAGCCTTCGCCGCTCAAACGGTCCGCCTCCAGCACCAGCAGGCGCGGATCGGCGGTATGCCGCTGCCCGGGCAGCTCAAGCCACATTTTTTGCGCCGCGGATAGGCCGTCGCCGCCATTGATCGGCGCGATAGCCTGGACAAGCGTCTGGGTATCGAAATCGCCGATAGGACCGCTCAGGGACAGGACCCCGTCGCGCATCACGCTGACCCGGTGGGCCAGCGCATAGACTTCGGGCAGTTTATGAGAGATAAAAATCACCCCGACGCCGCGGGCCAGCAGATCCCGCACCTGTTTGAACAGCCGCCGGGTTTCCGTCGGCGTCAGCGAGGCGGTGGGCTCGTCCAGAATCAGGATACGCGCGTCGCGCATCAGTCCGCGCAGGATCTCCACCAGTTGCCTGTCCGCCACTTCCAGCGTTCCGGCGGCTGCCTGCAGCGATAATTCACAGCCGAGACGTTCCAGCAATTGCTGCAATTTACCGACGTCCGCCTGCCGGCGCGGCAAACGAAACAGGATATTTTCCTTCACCGTCATATTGGGAAACAGCATGGGTTCCTGCGGCACCAGATAAATACCGTACTGATGGGCGCGGGCCGGGGTAAGACGCTCACAGGGCTGGTCATCAATGGATATTGAACCGCTGTCCGGCGACTCAACCCCGGCAATGATTTTCATCAACGTCGATTTTCCGGCCCCATTACCGCCGAGCAAGGCATGGACTTGCCCGGCCATCAATGTGAAGCTGATATCTTTCAATACCGTCACGCCTGCATACTGCTTGCAAACGTTCTGCACCTGCAGCAGCGGCGCCGGGGATAACGGGGGTCGTTGCGTCATATCGCTCTCTGCCGGAATGAACAAATGAATTTTAAATTCAAAACTGTTCATAATCCTAGTCGGGGTGATATAATAAAAACGCCAAATTGATCACATTTCATTCATGTGCACATCCATTGTAGTATCGGGAAAGAAGGTCATCACGTTTTTGCAGGTCCGGTCACAGTTCACCACTCCCGCAAACTGAACAATTGAATATAATTTTAAGAAGTGTTCTATATGAATAAAAATAGCCATGAAAAAACCAGTCGTGAAATGAAGGGCTCCGAAAATGTTGGCCCGGCGGATAACGGCATGGCTGAATCCGAATTATTGGCGCGCATAGCCTGGTTCTATTACCACGATGGCCTGACCCAGGGAGAAATCGGCGACCATCTGGGGCTGACGCGGCTTAAAGTATCGCGCCTGCTGGAGAAAGGCCGCCAGTCGGGGGTGATCCGCGTACAGATCAACTCCCGTTACGAAGGCTGTCTGGAGTTGGAGAATGTGTTGCTTGAACGATTCAAGCTACAGCATGTCCGGGTACTGCCGGCGTTGCCGCAGCGTGAGATCAACCGGCGCATCGGCGTGGGTGCGGCCCAGGTGATCATGAGCCATTTACAGCCGCAGCAGCTGCTGGCGGGGGTTTTTGGCGAAACCGCCATGAGTACCCTTCAGCACTTGAGCGGTTTTATCAGTTCCCAGCAGGTACGGCTGGTGACGCTGTCCGGCGGCGTCGGCCCCTATATGACCGGTATCGGCCAGTTGGACGCCGCGTGCAGCGTCAGCATTATTCCGGCGCCGCTGCGCGCGTCCTCCGCCGAGGTCGCCGCCATATTCCGCCGGGAACGCAGCGTGCATGACGTCATGCTGACCGCCTGCGCCGCCGATATCGCGGTGGTGGGCATCGGCGCGCTGAACCAGAAACGCGAGGCCACCATAATGCGTTCAGGTTATATCAGCGAAGGGGAACAACAGCTGTTCGGCCGCAAGGGCGCGGTGGGAGACATTCTCGGTTATTTCATGCAGCGCAGCGGAGAGCTGGCCGAGGCCATGCCGATCCACCAGGAGCTGATCGGGGTGTCGTTAGAGGATTTGGCGAATATCCCGCAGGTCATCGGCGTGGCGGGCGGCACGGAAAAAGCCGAGGCCATCCTGGCGGCTTTGGCGGGCAAACACATTAATGCATTGATTACCGAGGAAAGCACGGTACGGACCATGCTGGCGCTGCTCTGACTCATCAAACAGGACGGTTCGCCCGGCAGCCCGGCTTTCATCCTGCGCTCCGGCGCCGCTGACACAGAGATAATGACAATGACGACACTCTGTACTCCTGCATCACCCGCCGCTCACTCCGGCTATCTTATGGCGCTGGACGCCGGCACCGGCAGTTTTCGTGCGGTGATTTTTGATATCGAAGGCAATCAGCTGGCGGTGGGCCAGGCGGAATGGCGGCATCTGGCGGATCCTCTCATCCCGGGCTCCATGGCGTTCGATCTGGAAAAAAACTGGCAGTTGGTGTGCAACTGCATTCAGCGGGCGCTGGCCGCCGCCGCCATCGAACCCCGGCAAATCCATGCCGTGGCCGCCTGTTCAATGCGCGAGGGCATCGTGCTTTACGATCGCCAGGGAAAACCCATCTGGGCCTGCGCCAATGTCGATGCCCGCGCCAGCCGTGAAGTAAGCGAGCTTAAGGAGCTGCACGATAACGGTTTTGAGAGCGAAGTCTATCAATGTTCGGGACAAACCCTGGCCCTGAGCGCCATGCCGCGCCTGTTATGGCTGGCCCACCATCGGCCGGATGTCTATCGCCGGGCGGCTACGCTCACCATGATAAGCGATTGGCTGGCCTATATGCTTAGCGGAGAGCTGGCGGTGGACCCCTCTAACGCCGGCACCACCGGCATGCTCAGCCTGGCAAGCCGGGACTGGCAGCGCAGCCTGCTGGACATGGCCGGCCTGCGCGCCGATATGCTCTCCCCGGTACGGGAAACCGGCACCGTGCTGGGCGCGGTGACCGGGCCGGCGGCCCAGGCCTGCGGACTATTGGCCGGCACGCCCGTGGTAACGGGGGGCGGCGACGTACAGCTCGGCAGCCTCGGACTGGGCATCGTCCGGCCGGGACAAACCGCGGTGCTGGGGGGCACCTTTTGGCAGCAGGTGGTCAATTTGCCCGCGCCCATCACCGACCCGGACATGAATATCCGCGTCAATCCCCATGTCATCCCCGGCATGGTGCAGGCGGAATCCATCAGCTTTTTCACCGGCCTGACCATGCGCTGGTTTCGCGACGCCTTTTGCGGCGAAGAGAAGCTGATTGCCGAGCGGATGGGAGTGGATACCTACAGCCTGTTGGAAGACATGGCCGCCCGCGTGCCGGCGGGGTCCTACGGCGTCATGCCGATTTTTTCCGATGCCATGCGCTTTAAAAACTGGTATCACGCCGCGCCCTCCTTTATCAATCTCTCCATCGACCCGGAGCGCTGCAATAAACAAACGCTGTTCCGCGCCCTGGAGGAAAACGCCGCCATCGTATCCGCCTGCAATCTGGAGCAAATAGCCCGTTTCTCCGGGGTCCAGCCCAAGTCGGTGGTGTTTGCCGGCGGCGGCTCCAAAGGTAAATTATGGTGCCAGATTCTCAGCGACGTCACCGGCCTGACGGTAAAAGTGCCCGACGTTAAGGAAGCCACCGCCCTGGGCTGCGCCATTGCCGCCGGGGTGGGCGCCGGCATCTACCCTTCCCTGGCCCAAACCGGCGAACGCCTGGTGCGCTGGCAACGGGAGTATCAGCCAAATGCGGAAAATCACCAGCTCTATCGCCAAATGAAAGCCAGCTGGCAGGCGGTATACGCCGATCAGCTGGGGCTGGTGGATAACGGGCTTACCACCTCGATGTGGAAAGCGCCGGGCTTGTAAACGATTATGCTTAACGCTTGCATATGCGATAGAACCAAGCCCAGCCGCTGTACCGTCTGCTCGACGGGCGAAGTGGGGCTATCATTCCAGCAGGCAACTACGATCAAATCATAGAGCGAAGACATCAGGTTATGGATGCCCCGGCATAACATGGCTTCCACTCTCCTATATTTATGTTATGTTTTAGCAATCCTCATGCAAATAACAACATTGCCTAATTTTTCTAGGCCGGTAATATTGAACATAATGATGCTCAACTCAGCATAATTTTATTTTTGACGCACTTATGAACGGTATATTCCTGCCGCACTGAGTTTTAAGCGCATAAAGGAGTAGGTCAGCGATGAAAATATTATCTCTGCGTCACAAGATTCAAATGGCCAAAAAATATTTACCGCTGATATTACAGGCTTTGATATAGCATCATTAGTTTAATTTAAACTATAAATAAATAGGGACATATTTATATTTTCTAAAAACTTCAATGATTTACAAAATATTTTAGAGCATATGAGGGGACTTTATGGCACTCCAACCACCTATCTTACCACAACTTACCAATAACACTATTAATACTGCCAAAATATCCGCGGATGGTGGTATAATTGTCGACATTCCTTCTTATGGAAATTTGAGAATAAATGACACCGTTAGAATATATTTCACCGTTTCGTTATTCATTACTTATGATATTGAAAATATTGGTGTTTTACCCCACCAATTCCTTCCCCCCGGCACATATGCTGTTATAGAAAGCAATATTATGCAATATACAGCCACCGATAGGTTTGGTAACACAAGTCCATCTGACCCCGCCTCTTTCACAGTAGTTCAAAGCGCTTCCGTGAGCGGCTATGTTCTAAATTCCCAAGTCACACAGAATGATGCCAATGCTGATGGTTCCGACCGAAACCAGATTATCTACATTCTCTCCAGCATGACGGGTCAGCAGGTATCCGGCCAGTTTATCACTTTTGCGCACTATGATTCCGGCGGCGTTGGCCTAAGTGATCCTTTCGTCCAGACAGATGCCGCCGGGATATCCAGTTTGTTTGTTACCAGCAGCATCAGTGAACGTGTTTTAATTGTCGCCACGCTGATCACAGATAACACGGTGACCAATTCTCAGGTGCTGAATTTCGTTGAAGCGCCTATCAGTTATAGCCTGTCCGCCACGCCTCAGGTTAATAACCAGCCCGCGAATGGCCAGGCCACTAATCTGGTGGTGGCAAAACTGGTGAATAGCGCAACGCAGGCAGGAATCGGCGGCAGAGTGCTGCAAGTTTACGTCGGCGGTGCCGCCACTTACCCGAATACCGTCACGACTAATCCATTTGGTGAGGCCAGCATATATATTTCCACTATTAACCCTGGGTCAATGAACGTCATTATTTCTCTGCAATCTGACTATAGCGTTCAAACAAATGTAGACATAAATTTCGTTCCCAGCTACCCCATTACTTTCCCTCCATATGAAGTATGGGTAGGAGAGTATGTTCCAGTGAGTACGTTATTTGGGCCTATATATTTTCAACAAGGACATGTGTATCAAGTATCACTCAGCCGGACATATAATTATATTTGGGATTGTGGCGAAAATTATGCACATATATATTCAGGAGCGGGTACTATTTGCGCATCAGGTCGGCCAACGGACTTTTTATTTCTTGGCGATGGTTTCTCATATCTAAAACCGCTTAAAACCGGTTCTGGCGCCGACTTTTATTTCCGATATGCACCTTATTATAATGCTGCAAATTCAGGATATACCCTAGTGACTGTAGTTGATCATGGGCCAACTGATAGCATATTCTCCATACCCGCGATACTCGGTAAACAAGAAAATTTGCTGTTAGAACATTCAGATAATGCGGAATCACCCAATCCAATTGGAAACGTCACGCCGGAGACTGCTTGTAAACCCACTGACGACTAACCACCAGATCGTTAAAATTCCCATTTTTCTTAAAGATATTGAGTATGAAATAAGTGAAATATTATCATCCGGAAAACCGTTTCTTTAATATTTATTGCTGAAGCTTAAAGCAAGGGGTAACCGGCCCGTTCACGTTCTATAAAACCAAGGAGTTTATATGGTTTTGATTCCACCTGTTTTCCCAAGCCATCCGGGAAGAATAACCACGGCTCAAATTGCCGAGGCAAATGGCATCTTCGTGGAAATTCCTGCCAACGGCAGTTTCTCCGAGGAGATTTGATAAGGCTCCAGTTTAATGCCCGGCTTTACGAACGATTCATTTCAGAGGAAGAAGAACAACCGGTCATCTTCTTGGTGGCGGATGTCTTTTCTCACTTGGGTAATAATACAGCGGAGTATACCGTTATCGAGCCCTGCGGACGTGAAACCCGCTCGCTTCCGGCAAAAGTGTTCATTTCAATATCACCCGACGCGGACGATAATGCCCTCAATCAGCATTAAGTGAGGCATAGGACAATCCGCACGCTGAACCGCCACTGATAAGCGCTGGACACATACTGGCATATGCCCCTATTCTAATCCCATGCTGTTTCACTTAATTGCTGAAAACGAGAGGGATAACACTATGCGTATGCTGGTTGTGGGCGCCGGTGCCACCGGCGGTTATTTTGGCGGTCGTCTGGCGCTGGCCGGCCGGGATGTCACCTTTTTGGCGCGTGGCAAACGCGCGGCGACGCTGCGTTCCGAGGGGATGCATATTATCACCCCGTCGGGCGAGCTGGCGCTGCAACCTCAGGTGGTGGAAGCCAAAGAGATCACCAGGCCTTATGATGTCATTTTAATCGCGGTTAAAGCCTTCGCCTTGGCCTCGGTCCTAGAAGCCCTGACGCCGGCGGTGGGTGATAACACGTTGATTATGCCCATCCTCAACGGCATGAAGCACCTGGAAATACTGGCGGATCGCTTCGGCAAAAACGCCGTTATCGGCGGCCTGTGCAAAATAGCCGGCACCCTGGACGATAAAGGGAGAATCGTGCAGCTTAGCCATTTGCATGAACTTACCTATGGCGAACCGGACGGCTCTGTCTCTGAACGCATCACCCGGCTGGATCAATTCTTACAGGGCGCCGGCTTTATTGCCCGCCTGTCGCCGAATATCATCAGCGAGATGTGGGAAAAATGGCTGCTGCTGGCAAGCCTCGGGGCCATTACCTGCCTGATGCGCGGTAATATCGGCCAGGTAGCCTCCGCGCCGGGAGGCGACGCATTCGCCCGCGGGGTGATAAACGAAGTTCTGGCGGTACTGGTTTCTTTGGGTTATGTCCGGCGGGAGGAGTATGTGGAGCAGACCATCGGCCTATTGACCCAGAAAGAATCGGTGCAAACCTCCTCCATGTACCGCGACCTGATGCAGGGCTACGAAATAGAAGCGGATCAGGTGATAGGCGATCTGGTGGCCATCGCCGACCGTGCAGAATTACCCGTGCCGCTGCTGAAAGCAACCTATGTCAACCTGTGCGTATACCGGGCCGCACGGGGTAACGCGTAGGATTTACCGAGGCGGTATTTACTTATAAGGTAAAACCGCCCTTGTCCACGCCCAGCGCCATAAGCCGCTGCTGTAATGCCGCCGGTAGTTCATCGAACCACTGTTGTTCCTGACCGGGCAGCGGCAATACATGGCCGTATTCAACCATATCCCCGGCCTCAAGATTGCAGAGGTAAATCCAGATGCGGCTCTCATCAATGCCGGCAATGCGGGCCACTTCCCGCAGGATCGACTGCATTAATGCCGCACGCTGCCCGGCGCTGCGTCCGGCGCGGATGTCGCCCCGTATCCACAGATGATCCCCCTGCGGTTCGCCGCCGAGGAACAGGGAACTGTTTTCACGTTCTTCAATCATCACCTGTACGAAATAGGCCGGCGCGCCGGTGGCCTCGTGATGCGCTTGGGTAATTTTTTGCGCCATCAGGGTTTTTTGCTGTGCTGATAACAACTGCTTGGGTACCGAACACACATAGGTTGGCATTGTCCACTCCTTCTATACAATTATACTGGCATATGCCAATATATCCCTGACCGGATATCATTGCTGGAGTAAAAAATGCCTTCCATGAAAAAACCGCCTTTAAAAAAGCATCCCGTGGAAATAATAGCCGAGGGCGCTCCTAAGACATCCCCGGACGAGCCCAATCCGGGCGTACACGTATGTTATGCCACCGCTCTGCGCAAGGCGACGCGCCGTATATCGCAGCTTTATGACGCGGCGCTGGCGCCCTGCGGCCTGCGCTCGACCCAGCGATCGATCCTTCGCCATATCAATGACGCTGGGGAAGTGGCCATGGGAGACCTGGCGGACATGCTGGTATTGGATCGCTCGGCGCTGAACCATAACCTAAAACCCCTAGAGCGCGACGGGCTGATTCAGGTGAGGGTGGCACCGAAGGACAAGCGCAGCCGCAGAGTAAGGCTTACCCCGGAGGGCCGGGAAAAACTGGCGGCATCGCAGCCTCTCTGGCAGGCGGCGCAGCGGCGCTTCGGGACCATAATGCCGGATAATCAGACCGCTGCATTGACCGCTATCCTGGCCGAAATTTCATCGCCCGAATTTGCGCAAATCTTTATCGCGTCACCAGAGGTAAATCCTGCATCACCTGCATTATCGAAAAAAGCCGATCGCTGAAAAAATAAAGTGCCAATGTTCCAAAAGCCAATAGAAAAAAAACTCCTAATATCATATTTATCGTATAAGAATTCAGTGAAGCATTAATGGATTCCAATAATTTTAATTCTCGCTGCCTCGAGGCCAGCGATGCCTCTATTCTTTGCAGGGACAGCGCTATTTGTTCAAGCGTTGTCGTCTCATCAGAGTCTGTTTCTTCGGTTATATGAGTCACCTCGAGTAAAACCGGTCGTGCATTTATCATGGCGGCCATACCTTTAAATAGGGTGTCGGGCCTGATAAGGTTGGTGCTTTTTACGCCAGGATTCAACCCATCCGAAGGTAAAAAAACAATAAAATAATTCAATTACATGATTTATATGCCATTATTTATTTTTCAAAAAAGACCGAATAAAATCTTCTTACGAGGTGTTTACTCGGTATGCAAACCATGAGAATAGGATGATAGTATGTCAGTGAATTCCATCGCACGAACCAGCACCGTGAAACACTATTATGATAAATTAACGTTAACCCTGCATTGGGTAACGGCGCTGATAGTGATTTTCTTTTGCCAGCTCGCAAATATGGGAACAGCTTGAGCGCGGAACATTTTGGCGGAAAACACTACAATCACTACATATTTCTTTCGGCATTGCATTGGCGGCAATAATTATTATCCGCCTCATTTGGCGCGCGACCGCTGGAAAAAAATTACCCGCAGCCTCTTCATCGTTATTGATGCATCGTTTAGCCAAATTAACCCACTGGGCGTTATATCTTTTATTAATTGCACAAATTACGCTGGGTTTTCTTTTCCGCTGGGCGCAGGGCGAACCCTTCATGTTTTTTGGCTTATTTACCGTACCTGATATATTCAACGTTGATCCTATGTTGCGCAGAACTTTCGGCATGCTGCATTTCTATACCGCCTGGACCATCATTATCCTGGCCGGCTTGCATGCCTGCGCTGCCTTGTTTCACCACTACGTCCTGCGTGACGACACGCTGAGAAGAATGATGCCGCCGGCGGAATAACGCCGCCCGTCCGCCGGCGACGCATGCCGGCATTTATCCCTGATTGCCAGCCCCGCCCAGGCGGAGCCGGATAGACATACCCAAAAATCATTACCTGCGGCCCGCGCCGGCGCATTAACGGCCGGTGGGGTTGAAATCCACACCACAAAAGGACATATCGCCATGTTGAAACCGATGACATCAATTGCCGCCGCCAAACATTCCCCACTGCTGCTCGGAGGCGCCCTGCTGCTGATATCCGGCCTAAGTCATGCCATGGGGGACGATTCATCAACCACTCCCACCTGCCCGAAAGGACAAATTTATGATTCGCGCACCAAAACCTGCATGGTGGATAAAGGCAGTATGATCTCCGACGCCGACCGCACCCGCTACGCCTATACCCTGGCGAAAGCCAAGCGTTATCAGGAAGCCCTGGCGGTGTTGGACACCTTAAAACAACCTAATACCGCCCAGGCTTGGAACTATCGCGGCTATGCTACGCGCAAGCTGGGCCGCACCGACGAAGGCATCGGTTATTATCAGCGCGCCATCGCCCTGGACCCCCACTATGCCCAGGTACGGGAGTACCTGGGGGAGGCGTGGATGATCAAAGGCCGGCCCGATTTGGCCAAAGCACAGCTGGCCACCATAAAAACCTTGTGCGGCACCGGCTGCGAGGAGTATCGCGATTTGTCCAACGCCATCCAAGGCCACCCTGAATCCTGACGGGCCCGAGGCATAAACACCACCTTATGTTATCCTCATTAACCGGTCCTTGTATTCTGGAAAAGGCTGTTCCTATAATCTGCCGAGACACTGAATTGGGGCAGGAGAACGCTATCATCGATACCCATGATATCCGCGACGAGCTGGGGCACTATTTGACGCGCTTATGGCGCTACGGTATGGTGTTGTCCCGCAAACCGGATATAGCGGATGATTTGGTGCAGTCCACCTGTGTAAGGGCTATGGAACGTGCCGGGCAATTCACCGCCGGCACGGCACTGGACCGCTGGCTTTTCTCGATTCTGCACTCCATCTGGATCAACGAGATCCGATCGCGGCAGATTCGCCAGGGGCAAGGATTTGTCGATATAGACGAGGTGACGGCACACAGCGGTGAATCGGATTCGGTAAGCCATATCTGGGCGAATCAAATCATGGACCGCGTCAACCAATTGCCGGAGGCGCAGCGCAATGCGGTCTTTTTGGTCTATGTGGAGGGGTTTACCTATCAGGAAGCGGCACAGACCCTATCCGTGCCCATCGGCACGATTATGAGCCGGCTGGCCGCCGCCCGGCTGACGCTGGCTAAAGACGCCGCCATATCATCGGCCCGGCCCCAGGTGGAGGGCGACAAGGTATGACAAAACGCCCCTTGGTTCCGCCGCTGACCGATGAACTGCTGGTGGCTTACCTGGATAATGAATTGGATGCCGACCAGCGCCGACAGATTGAACAGCGGCTCGGCGACGATCCCCAGCTCGCCGAACGGCTGGCGCTGCTGGACCAGGCCAGCCTGCCTTTCAGCGCGGCTTACGCCGTTATGCTCAATCAGGCGCCGGCGGCGCGTTTGCGGGCCAGGCTGGAGAGTCTGACGGAAGCAAACAGCCCGAATGGCTTAGACCGGCCCGATGGCTTGGATATTCCGCATGACCGGGATGGGCTCGACGGCTCGGGTAATCCGAATGGCCTGGATAGGCATGATGGCTCGGGTAATTCGAATGGCCTGGTGGATAGTCATGATGGCCTGGGCATTGCAAATGGCGTAGACCGGCCGGACGGACGGACGCCGATAACGGCGCCGGCCGCCGGGCGCGGCATCAGCCGCAGAAATCTGATGGCGGCGGCGGTGGCCGGCCTGGCGGTGGGCATCCTCGGCGGACGGCTGTCGTTCGGGCTGTTCACACCGGCGGGACATCAGGATAACTGGCGGGATCTGGTGGCGGAATATATGTCGCTCTATACCGACGAAACCTTCGCGGATACGGTAACATCGCCGGACCTGCAGCGGCAGCAGCTAAAGACCGTCGGCGCCAGGCTGGGATTAACGCTTGATCCCGGGCGGCTCAGCCTGCCGGGCGCCGAGCTGAAGTTCGCCCGGCTGCTGAGCTACGACAGACAGCCCATAGCGCAAATCGCCTATCTGGATGAAAGTCACGGACCGCTGGCGTTGTGCATAACCCGCGCCGGAGACGGCCGGCAAGACGAGCCGGAAAGCGAAGTACTGCGCGGGATGAACGTGGTGTACTGGGCTAAGGGAGGACACCGTTATATGCTGATTGGCCATAACCCGCCGGCGGAGCTGAACGCGCTGGCGCAAAAACTGATGGCGGCATAATCAGGCCTGAACGATTGGCGCCGTAGCCATGCGCGGCCGGTCTTTCGGATTAGACTTGCCGGCGCAAGAGCATGATTGGCAACCGATCGGCATGAGAACCATGGCAAGGTTCAGTCCACGGAGTGGTTAAATGAATCATGGCGCACTGGCGCCGTCAAAAAATGGCGGGCCGGGTACGCTAGCCCTGGTTCAAGCTTCTTCGGCCACCGCTACCGGCACCGGTTGTAAGCGCTCGGCGCTCAGGTTCACCAGATGCGGCCATACCGCCATCAGCGTGGAAACGATGAGATCCAGATCCGCCCGGGTAGCGCCGTCGCGCGCTTGCACCGACATGCCCTGCAGGGTGCCGGCCAGATATTTTGCCAGCGCCGCCACCGGCGCGTCGGCTGACAACTCGCCCAGCGCCTGACGGGACTGCAGAAAATCCCTCAAGGTGTTTTCCTGCAAATGATGGCGGCATTTCAACATCTGCGCCACTTCTTCGGACGATGCGGAGAGCGCGGCCGAGGTACAAATGATAAAACAGCCCGACGGCAGGCTCTTATCGGTAAACATCGAGGCGGCCGCGCGGAAAAAGTTCTCCACCGCCTCGGCGACGGTGCAATCCGGACGGGATAGCAGCGCCTTGCCCTTCTCGGCGAATTTGATGACATACCGCTCCACCGCCGCCCGGAATAACCCTTCTTTGTTACCGAACTCGGCATACAGGGTCGGCGCCTTGGCCCCGGTGGCCTCCACCAGATCGGACATCGAGGTAGCTTCATAGCCATGGCGCCAGAACATCTCCAGCGCCTTATCCAGAGCGGTATCACGGTCAAACTGCTTTGGACGCCCGCGACCCTTCTTCAGACATGCCGCTATTTGCTCTGTGCTCATAACTTTCCTCGTATCCAGTGGAATGGCAGATAATAATTAACGTCCACTATAAAAAAACTTGTTACCGCTGTCGAGAGAGTTTTCCGAATTTTGTAAACAACATTTTCCGACAGCGTCCCCCCTTGCTCCGCGGCCTCCCTCTTTTCATCGGCTGAGTCTCCCCTCCGGGTTCGGGGCGCCCTGTTTTGTCAGGGATTTAAGAGGAGATGCACCGGGGCTAACGGACGACATTACGGACGTTCGCGTGAAACCATCGGCCCCGCCCGTAGGCCACGCCGCTCGGGTTTGCCAGAAAGCCCGGTGCAAGATTATGGCTCGGTTAATGGCAGGAACTCTGAAGCACAACGCTCTCATGCCTTGTTCCAGCGCGTTACATAGCGCCGTTACGGTCGCCATCGCATATATTTTTTATTATCGAAGGGTTGGAGAGAAATATATCATATGAAGTTATGATTTCATTTAACAATATTATCAGTTCATATAGAAATAATTAAAATGGCATTGCCTCCACCGTTAATAGACAAACTTCATTTGCAGCATAGAAACCTCTGATAGTTCAATTTTTTTCGAGATTTTTTTAAAATTTATATTTATCATCTGCCTTCGAAACTCAACGTAACCGCTTTTATCTCGTGATTACGTTAGGATAATCCCGCGGATGAAATAACAAATACTAGACCTGCTTCATAATAAGTAACGTGGATTTTTATAATAAGGATGACATCATGAAAAAGCTTTGTTTAGCGCTGCTAGCCTGCACCACCCTGGGAACAACCTTCAACACCCTGGCCGACAGTAACCATACGGTTTCATTGGGTTACGCACAGAGTAAGCTTGAAACTGGCCCAACCCTTAAGGGTGTGAACGCCAAATACCGTTATGAGTGGGATAGCCCGATCAGTATTATCACCTCATTGACCTATATGGCGAGAGGTGTTAATGGTATATACGATGATGATGGAAGCATTGGCAAGTCAAAGCTGGATTTTAAATATTGGAGTTTCTCGGCAGGCCCGGCTTACCGCTTCAATGAATTTATCAGTATTTATAGCCTGTTGGGTTACAATGCGAATAGTGTGAAACTCAACGATATCTCAAATTCCCATGATTCCTTAACCTACAAAGGAAGGTCGTTTATGTATGGTGCCGGTATTCTCATTAATCCAATGGATAAGCTATCTTTGGAGTTAGGTTACGAAGGTTCCAGCCTCAAATATGACGAGTTTTCACATAAACGACTCGCCATCAACGGCTTTAACGTCGGCATCGGTTACCGGTTCTGATTGAACTCTACGTTGTCCCCTCGTTATCGATTAATCCGCATTCAGGCCGCCCCATAAAGGCCTGAATGCGGATCGCGCCTTTACAGCGGGAGAGCCCGCCGGGGCGACAGTGCAACCGCCTTGCAGATCAACAGCTTTGACCGAATCTAGTACCAGACGTGTTAAAGGGAGACCGTGCTGATGGGGTCGAATCGGGCATGGGTTTTCTGCCCGACAGAGCACCCCACGGCACGGTAAGCCCGCTATCACCGAGCCATGACCCGAGCGTGTTAAAGGGAAAACGTCCTGCCTGCCGCCTATCTCATTAAAGGCAAACCCACTATAACAACACTGTTTAACACTGTACCGCCAACCCAAGGCCATCAAATAGACCGAACCATCAGGCTGAAAGCCACACTTAAAACAGCGTATAGGCCACCATGCCAACCAGCGCGCCGGTGGTGCCGAGAATCGTCTCCATCAGGGTCCAGGTTTTCAGGGTCTGCAGCTCGGTAGCGCCGGTCAGCTTGCCGAACAGCCAAAATCCCGCGTCGTTAACATGGCTGCAGACAATGGAACCGCCGCCGATGCATACCGATAAGGCCGCCAGCTGGGCGCCGTTCAGGCCAAGGCCGGTGATAACCGGCATCACCAGTCCTACGGTGGTTAAACACGCCACGGTAGCCGATCCTTGAATAATACGGATGGCGGCCGCCAGCACAAAACAGGCCACCGCGATAGGCAGGCCGGTACCGATTAACGCATTACCCAACGCCGGCCCCACCCCCGAATCCACCAATACCTGTTTAAAGACGCCGCCGGCGCCGGTCACCAGCAGAATGATCCCCGCCGGTTGCAGCGCCGCCGAGCAGATTCCCATCACCTTGTCTTTGCTCATGCCCTGCCGGTACGCCAGGCCGTAGATGGCCACCAGGCAAGCCAGCAAAATGGCGATAAATGGATGGCCCACCAATTCCATCCAGCGGTAAAGCGTCGAGCCCTGGGCCACAAAACGTACCCCGATGGTTTTTAATCCCACCAGGATCAAGGGGAACAACACCAGCGACACGCTGAATCCAAAGGAGGGCAATGCTTCGGTTTTTAATGCCGGAGCGGCGATATCTTCCGGCAAAGGGATGGTCACATACCGGCTGATAATGCTGCCGAATAGCGGCCCGGCCACCAGCATGCCGGGGATGGCCGCCGCCAGGCCGATGGCTATCATCCAGCCATAATCCGCATGCATCTGCGATGCCAGCAGCATCGGCGTCGGTCCGGGCAATAAAAACGCCGCCGCCGCGGCCACGCCGGCAAATAGCGGCACCAGCAGTTTCACCAGATTGTCGCCGGTACGGCGGGCAACGGCGAACACCACCCCAATCAACAGCATCACCGCCACCTCAAAAAACAGCGGCAACGCGCAAATAAGCCCGACGATGCCGAGGGCCAGGAACGCCCGCCGTTCGCCAAAGCTTTTGATCATCCTGGTGGCGATTTGATCCAGGGCGCCGGTTTCATGCAGTACTTTACCGAACATTGATCCCAGCGCGACGACAATGGCCAGGAAACCCAAAGTGCCCCCCATGCCGGCCTGCATGGTATCGGCGATTTTTTCCAGCGGCATTCCGGAAAAAATCCCGGTTCCGACGGACACCAGCAGTAAAGCGACAAATGCATGCATACGCGCTTTCATGACCAGAAAAAGTAATATCAACACCGAGCCGATGGCGGTGATGACCAGAGTTAAGGTGCTCATCATGGGTTAACCCGCCTGGCGTAGCCATCTCCGAAGGCCGGGGCGCTCATCGCCGGGACATCATTTTCTTCTATGCTTGATTTAAACACCGGTTCACTCCACTGGAATAAAAACGTGCCACGTCTTGTTCCGCTACCGTTTGATAAATTTTTACCAGACGAGTATGAAGCTCGGCTGGCGAATGTGTATGTTACCGGTAACAATAGTCCGGCTGTCTCTCTTAAAAGGCAAGAAATTAGACATACATCACACAATATTTGTGATGCACGTCGAAAAATTTGCTCTAACTCGCACTTTTTTGTGATGAATTCGTTGCGGTATTATCACTGCCGGGGAGTATTTTCGGTATGGGGGGAGTCAAGAGACGGAGGCTGTCCCTTGAGAGGAAGAAAATTGCCGGTAAAAAGGGAAGCGACAGCATTATTCAGCTAATTATCCATAAATAATCTTAACCAAATATAGGAAGCTCTTTTATTTTTTAGATTAATCATTTTGTAATAATTATGTGAACGTAAATTTTTTTTAATGATCGCTCATGGTAAGAATAAATTTCTCAACGTTATAACCTCAAATAATTCGAATATTGTCAACGCACCTGCAACTTGAAGCATGACGTGTATATTAATATTATTAACCCATTCAGCCATCCTTGACCGCGACGGAATCTGACGGGCGAATAGCCGCGACTTCATCCTCCTCGGTCAATTGCTGCAACGCCTGGAATACTTCCTTGGGCGCAATATTCACCACATTATTTTCCGGCGCCGCCAGCAGGATATAGGGTACCTGCCAGGGCGCCCAACAAACGGGATCGCTGTCGCCGAAGAGGGCGACAATGCTTTTACCCAGTCCCGCCGCGATATGCATGGCTCCGCCATCGCTGGTGACCACTCTCCCGCACAGCTGCATGGCGCCGATAAGCTCTTCCAGCGTCCGGGTAGGGATCGGTATCAGGCACGGCAGATTACAGGCCGCGACAATACGGGCGGCCAGGGTATCATCGCCGGGATGGGTGGGGTTGTCCTCCGCCCCCGGCGACCACAGCAGGATAATCTGGCAGGGCCCCAAGGCGGCCACCATCTGCGCCAATGCGACGAAATGAGACTCCGGCCAGCGTTGCAATAACCGGCGGGCGCTGATCTGCAAGCCCAGGATCGGCAATTGGTTATCAATACCGTATTGTTGAGCCAAGGCAGCGACTTTTGCCGGATCGGCGAACAGATGGAGCGGTCCGGCGGCGTCCCGGATGCCCAACGGGGCCAGCATGCGATGAAACAGCTGCACCAGATGCTCGGTATGGGGCGCGGGCAAAGGCACCAGTTCGGTGATGGCCGGATGGGGAACGGCGCCAAGAGCGATGATTTTCGGCGCGCCGGATAACGTGCACCATTTTAAGACCCGTTTATCCCACCGGCTTTTGGCGATAATGGCGATATCGTAATGAATGCGCCTGATATTCCAAATAATGCGCAACCGGTGCAAAAGTATTTTAAGCAGCGACTCGCCCCGGGCGCGATGATGATTTTTTTTATAAACATGTACCCGAAATATATCGGGGTTGCCCGTTAATACCGCCGCATTGTAGCTATTGGCTAATACATCGACTGAAAATCCTCCATTAGCCAATGCGTTTATCAAGGGGGTAGTTAACAGCGTGTCACCGATATTATCCCGACAAACCACCAGAGCTTTCATGCTAAGTCTCCGCTTATGCTTATATATAATTTCGGCTTGTCGTTAAATGAATGCTGATTTAGGGCCGACCGGCCAATGCCCCTGGCTGGAGATATGACAATCTCCCCAATAAAGGGTTCACTCACGAGGAAAATAGACTTTTAACAGTTTAAAATTCGAGCATAAACCAATCAGTGAATAAAAGTGTGTGATAAGAGTATCAGAGTGAAAGAACGCCCTGCACGGCCGCGATATCCTTGATCAAGGGGCGAGAAAGCGTCAGTGGCGTTTTGAGAACCTGCCGGCGCCGGGGCGGCAATGCGCCAAGCCCCGGGCTGCCGGTTTGCTGCCAGGGCTATTTTTGTAAAAACCGGTCCAGCCGCTGCTGCAGGTGGCGATTTTCCTGCCGCAGGCGCTTGATCTCATCCAGCAGGCCCACCGCCAGCGCGATACCCGGCCAGTCAAGCTCCAGTTCCTGCCGCAGACGCTGCGCCCGCTTGATTTCATGCAGCGCGGCGGGCTCGAAACGCCAGTTATCATCAGCGTCGTCTTGCGGGGTAATGATGCCCAGACCCACCACTTCAAACAGTTCATCCCGGGAAATACTGGCATATTGACAAAATTCGGTAATTTCCAGAGTTACCCTAATGTCGGTCATGACCTGTCACTCCCATTCCGCACGAGGATTAAATGCACAATGCTCGGCGATTTCCGCCCACAGCTTACGCCCCTTGTCATCCGTCTGCTGCGGCATCACCACCTTGATAAGGGCATACAAATCACCGGTGCCCTGTTTGTTCGCCAACCCCTTGCCTTTGATACGCAGCTGCTGGCCGGTCTGGCTGTTGGGGGGAACGGTAAGGGTTATTTTGCCCGTCAGCGTCGGAACGGTCACCTTAGCGCCGAGCGCCGCTTCCCACGGGGCGAGGGGCAGTGTCACCAGCAGATTATTACCGTCGATATCAAACAGCGGATGAGGCGCAATGCGGATAATCAGGTAGACATCGCCGTTAGGGCCGCCGCCGCTGCCGGCGGGACCCTGCCCTTTGATACGAATGCGATCGCCATCGCCGACGCCGGCGGGGATTTTGACCTTCAGCGTTTTGGCCGCCGGCGGGGCTTGACGGCCATACTCCACCGACCCCGGCAGCTGGAAGCTAATAGTGCGCTGATGCTCTTTCAGTGTTTCCTCAAGGAAAACCGCCACCTCGATTTCCACATCCTGGCCGCGGCGGGCGGCCGTCCTCCCGCTCTGCGCAGCGCGGGCCTGGCCCCTGCCGCCGAACACCGACTCAAAGAAATCGGAGAAATCATGCTGCTGGAAATTGAAATCATCGCCCGTCTGGGCGCCACCGGCACGGCCGCTGGGCTGCCAGCCCGGCGGCGCCTCGAAACGGCCGCCCTGGCCGTACTTGCGCAATTCATCGTACTCGGCGCGGCGGGCGGTATCCTTCAGCACCTCGTAAGCTTCCGCCACGTCTTTGAACCGGCTTTCAGCGTTGGGTTCGGTGCTGACATCCGGATGATATTTGCGGGCCAGCCGGCGATAGGCGGTTTTGATTGTTTTGAGATCGGCAGTGGGCTCGACGCCCAATGCGGCATAATAGTCTTTGAAGTCCATACAGCTCTCTACCGCCATGTTTTAAGGGATGAAGCGCGGTTTTAAATACCCTGAATAATGCGTGACGGGTATAACACCGCTGACGGAAATATCTGCAATGTCGGTAACTTTAGCACTTCAACCCAGGTGATAAAAGTCTGTATGTCCCTGTCAAGCCAATAAAAGAACCGCGGGCTGATTAACCGTTTAAATTAGCACGGCTGGAGGTTCGGCCACAGCGGTCGCACGGCATCCAGCAGGGAAGCCGTGCCGGCCGCCACCGACATATGCCGTATATCGCCGTCCCGGAAAGCATGGGTGACCTCCAGTCCCGCCTCGGCGCAGATAACCAGCCCGCCGGCGATGTCCCAAAGCGTGGTACGACGCTGCAGATGGCCGTCAATCAGGCCCTTGGCGGCGAATAGCATGCCTACCGTGGTGCAGCGGTAACATTCCACCGACCACTCCGCACCGCGCAGGCCCTGGTAAAAGGCCGCCGCGTCCTGTAACCGGTCATCGGCGCTGTCGCCGAGAGACACCATCTTCACTTCGTCAAAGCGGCTATCCCGCACAAAGGGCTGTCCCTTACTGAATACGCCTTGGCCGGTTTCAGCGGCCAGCAGTTCGGTAAGCACCGGCAGGGCGACCACCCCCAACACCGGTTTTTGCCCTTTGAGCAGGCCCAGGGAAACGCCCCATAACGGCGAACCGCGTAAAAAATTCGCCGTGCCGTCAATGGGGTCGATGACCCAGTTAGCCCCCGGGCCCAGTTCGCCGCCCAGCTCTTCGCCAACGACATTATCGTCGGGAAAATGCTGTTGCAGGCGATCGCGAATCAATTGTTCCACCGCCATATCGGCCTCGGAAACGAAATCCTGGCTGCGTTTACTGTCAAGGCGCAGCTCGGCGCGGCGTGAAAAATGCCATAACGCCAACTCCGCCGCCTCGGCGACGATGTGTCCGGCGATGGCCAGACGATGGGAGGGTAACGCTGTCATAACGCTCCTGATGTTTCACAGGCCCCCGGCAGGGGCCGTCACGGCAAGACTAACAACATAGTCCGGCCAGGTGAAAACATCCATCCGTTAATCCGGCAAAAATGAAAAGCCGTTAGCCGCGGCGACGTTCCGGCAGGAGAAATAACACGCCTTAACCGCGGCGGCGCTCCAGCATGGCGAAAAACAGCACCGTCATCACCAGCACGATAAGCAGCAGCACCAGCGCGGCGGCTGAGCCCTCATTGACGGACAGACCGAGAAAAGCCCGGCGGTAGGCAAAAAAGCTTAACACTTCGGTGGCGGTGCCGGGACCGCCGCGGGTGAGCACATAGGGCAAATCATAGGTTCGCAGTTCATTGATCAATTGGATGACCACGGCGATGGCCGCCACCGGACGCAGCATCGGCAGCGTGATAAACCAGAACTGCTGCCAGCGCCGGGCGCCGTCCATTTCAGCCGCCTCATAAGGCTCCCGTGGCAGCGCGGCAAGGCCCGCCGCCAGGATCAGCACCACAAACGACATCTGCTGCCAGATATCGATAAACGCCATGGTCCAGAAGGCCATGGTAGGATCCCCCAGCCAATCCAGGCGCGGCAATCCCCAGGTCTCCAGCAGATGGTTCACTATGCCCAGATTGGGCTGCAGCAGCATCCGCCAAATCAGCGCCACGCAGACCGGCGACATCGCCATGGGAATGGTCAGCAACGCGAAGTAGATCGGCCGGGTCCTGACCGTCCGGTTCAGCATCAAGGCGATGCCCAGCCCAACGACGAATTCCCCGGCGACGGTTATCACCGAGTATTTGATAGTCAGCCAGGCCGCAACCCAAAAGGCTCCATCGCTCAAAACCGCGGTAAAGTTATCAATGCCGATAAAGGGCGCCAGCGCCGGACGCATCAGGGTAAAGGATGAAAACGCCAGCGCCACGGCATACAGCACAGGGAAACCCAGCACAATGGCCAGCGCCAGCAGCCCGGGCGACGCGAACGCCCATCCGGTAAGGCGAAACCTGTCAAACCCCGGCCACCGTGGTTTAGGGCGCCGCAAAGGAGCGGCGGAGGTTTTAGTGAGCATCATCAATTACTTCTTTTTCATCAGCGTTTCAAGCTGGGTGGCCGCCGCCGCCAGAGCGCCGTCCGTATTGCCGCTGCCGCCGGCCGCCTGGGAAAGCTGGGTGCCGAGCACATCCTCATACTGGGCGGAATAGGTAAAGATCGGGAAGGATTTCCCCCCGGCCACCACCTGCTGCGCGGTTTGGTAATAGGGGAACTTGGCCAGCACCGCCGGATCGCTATAAACGTCGGTCCTCACCGGCGCATGGCCCTGCAGGGCGCGTTCCGTTTCGACCTTTTTGCTTTGCACCCATTGGATAAAGGTCCAGGCGGCCTGCTGTTCTTCCGGCGAAACGTTTTTCGGTATACCCCAGCCCCAGCCGCCGCTTTCGCCATGGCCGCCGGGCATCGGCGTCAGCGCCAGCTTACCGGCAACCGCCGGGCAGGATTTGGCATTATCCAGCTGCGGCAGCATCCACCAGTAGGTGATCATGCTGAAAGCCTTGCCGCTGCACATCAGGCGCTGGGTGTCATCCAGGGTGGCGGACAGCGCGCCGGCCTGGGCGCCGTGCTGGATGGCGTCGACATAGAGGGCAAGGGCCTTTTTGCCCGCAGGGCTGTTCAATACCACCTTGTTGTCGCCGTCAAGATAATCGCCCCCGGCGGCGAACAGATAGTTGGAAAACTCCATACTATTGGGATCGCCCCGCTGCCCCTGCATGGCGGCGCCGGCAATATTCTGTTTTTCCTTGACGAACTTCGCCAGGGCCACGTATTCATCCAGGGAAGCCGGCAGGGCCAGCGGCTTGTTGTTCTCGGCCTGGAATTGCTGTTGCAGGTTTTTGTCCCCCAGGATATCGGTGCGATAAATCAGCCCCATGGAGTAGTTGTACATCGGCAGGATAAACATCTTGTTTTTGTCGTGGTTGAGCAGCGACACCGTGGAAGGGATAAACGCCGAGGTATCGAATTTCGATTTGGCAATCATCGGCGACAAATCCGTTAGCCACTGCGCGGCGGGGAATTCTCCCGCCCAGAGAAAATCCACCTCCAGCAAATTGTAATAGCTTTGCGGCGCAATCAACTGCGCCACCAGCTTATCATGCATATCGCCGTAGCCGATTTTTTCAAATTCCACCTTGATACCGCTCTGTTGTTCAAATTGCGGTAACATTTGTTCGATAATATGGGTTTCGGGCACATCTTCCATCAGGGCGTGCAGCACCACCTGTTTTGCCTGCGCGCCGTTGGCAGCGGACAACATCACCAAACCGGCCAAAAAAAAGCTTTTTTTCATGGATAACATGGTCGTCTCCTGTTTCGTCTGGATTGACGATTCAATGCGGTTGATAAATTCTCAGTACTACTTAACGCTGCCGAAGGTCAGGCCCTTGACGATAAAACGCTGGATAAAATGCGACGCGATAATCAGCGGCAATATGGCCAGTACCACCCCCGCCGAGACTTTGCCTATCTGTACGCCGTTAGAGGTTTGCAAGGCCGCCAGCGCCACCGGAATGGTGGAGGTTTGCGGCCCGCTCAGCACCAGAGCGAATAAAAACTCGTTCCATGAGAGGATAAAACCCAGCACCGCGGCGGCGGCCAGTCCGGGCAGGGAAACAGGCAGGACGATATGGCGGAACGCGCCCCAGGCCGTGGCGCCGTCGGTCATGGCCGCCCACTCCAAATCCACCGGAATGCCCTCGAAGAATCCCATCAGGATCCAGGTGAGGAACGGCAGGTTCAGCGCCGCATACACCAGCGTCAACCCCAGCAGGGAATTGGTTAGACCAAGGGTGCGCAGCAGCGCGAACGCCGGCAGCACCAGCGCCACCGCCGGCAGCATCTGGGTAGCCAACATGATAAAGCGCGCCCCGCTGCCGCCGGTTCGAAAGCGGGCGAACGCGTAGCCGGTGGCGGCGGCAAACGGCATCGCCAGAATCACCGAACAAAACGAGACGATCAGGCTATTGCCGTAATGGGTGAGAAAATCATTCTGCTCCAGCAGGCCTCGGTAATTCCCCCAGGTCCAGTCGGGAAAAACCGCCGTGCTGTAAGAGAGGGACTCCGGCACCAGGCTGGTGCGCAGGGCCCAAAGCGGCGGCAGGATCACCACCAGGCAAGCGATTATCAGGCCCAGGTGCAGAGTGATTTTACGTAACATAACCTGACTCCCGGATTAATTGATAAAGGGCGGCGATGCCGGACGCGACAGGACATCGCCGGTATGGCTGTCGAAGAGATGCAGGGGATCGGGATCCATATACAGGGTGAGCCGCTCCCCCGGCGCCGGCAGGGTATGGCGGTCGAGGCGCACCACAAACCTGACATTGTCGATGGTGCCGGTGACGATATTTTCCGCCCCCAGGGCCTCCACGGCGGTGACGTTGAAGGGCAGCGGCTGCCAGTGGGCGCCGTGCTGGCGTGCGTGGAAATCCTCCGGCCGGATACCCAGGGTGACCGGCTTGCCTTCATGGCGGCGATAATGCTGCTGCGCGTAATCCGACACCCGGATAAGCCGGCCGCCGTCCAGCTCCAGGAAGATTTCGCCGGCCCGGCTGCGCACAATGCAGGAAACCAGGTTAATGGGCGGCGAGGAGAGAAACTGCGCCACGAAGGTATTGGCCGGGTTGGCGTAAACCTCAAGGGGCGTGCCGCTTTGCACCAGATATCCGTCACGCATGATGCAGATACGATCCCCCATGGTCATGGCCTCAACCTGATCGTGGGTGACATAAACCATGGTTTTACCCAAACGGCGATGCAGCTTTATCAGTTCGGTGCGCATTTCGGCACGCAGCTGGGCATCCAGGTTGGACAGCGGCTCATCCAGTAAAAACGCCTGGGGTTCGCGGACAATGGCCCGGCCGAGCGCCACCCGCTGGCGCTGGCCGCCGGACAGCGCGGCGGGTTTACGGTGCAACAGCTGATCCAGTCCCAGCATCGCGGCGGTTTCAGCGACCTTCTGCCGGATAATCGCCGTCGGCGTACCGCGCATTTTCAGGCCGAAGGCCATATTTTCCGCCACGGTCATATGGGGATACAGCGCATAGCTTTGGAATACCACCGCGATATTGCGGTCGCGCGGCGCCACCCGGTTGACGTTTTGACCGTTTATGCGCAGCTCGCCGGAGGTAATGCTTTCCAAACCAGCAATCATGCGCAGGGTGGTGGATTTACCGCAGCCGGACGGGCCGAGGAATATCACGAATTCGCCGTCGTTGATCTTCAGATTGACGTCGCGCACGCTGTATTGATTATTCTGATAGATTTTAGATACTTGCTGCAATTCAATAGAAGCCATGGGCGTTGTCTCCGACGCTGACGCACGAGCGATCCGCCATCAACGCAAACGGTTGCCGCGTTGATGGCGTTAACTGACTGCCGGCCTCTATGAGCCACAAGAGGCGTATTGTTCTAAATCAAAAACAATGTTGTCTTTTGTTCACTTGTCAGCCGGTATAAACACCGCCGGTGACATTGACGCCTTGCCCGGTCATGAAGCGCGCCGCATCCGAGCAGAGAAAGGTCACCACATCCGCCACATCTTCGGGTGTTTCCAGCCGTCCCAACGGAGTCTGCGCAATATAATCCTCAATGACCCGCTCCGGCGTGACGGACCGCAGTTCGGCCTCCCACTCCACTTCACGCGACTGCATGCCGGTTTTGACAAATCCCGGGCAAACGGCGTTCACTCGGATGCCTTTGGGAGCCAGTTCCCTGGCCAGCGCCTGGGTCCAGCCCAGCACCGCGAACTTGCTGGCGGAATAGTGCGCCAGCAGCGGAGCGCCCACCTTCGCCGCCAGCGACGCGGTATTGACGATTACCCCCTGACCCTGGGCCACGAACTGCCGGGCGGCAATCTGATTGGTCAGAAAGATGCCGCGCGCGTTAACGTCAAAATTGAAATCCCACTCTTCATCGGTGAGCTTCAGCGCATGCTGCATGGTGGATACCCCGGCATTGGCCGCCAGGATCTGAAAGCTGCCGAACGCATCGTTCACTTTGGCGAATCCCTCGTTAACCGACTCGCGGGAGCGCACGTCCAAATGAAATCCGAAGGTCTCGCCCCCCAGCTCCGCCGCGGTGCGTTTGGCCGTAACCTCGTTAATGTCGCCAATGGCCACACGGACCCCCTGCGCCATAAGCGAGCGGGCAATGGCCCGGCCGATGCCGGCGCCGCCGCCGGTCACCACCGCGGCTTGGCCGGCCAGGCCGGGGAACTGACAGGGACTGGAAGTATCGAGGCTCATGTTACGGCTCCTGAAAGAGATGTACTATTACTTATAACAAAAAAGCAAACAAATCAAAACAAAATTTGTTTGATAAAAAAATAATTACCCGTATTATGTTTGAAACGATGTTTGAATTAACGGATGTTTCAAACATTCTGACTTTTAGGATCTCAACATGAATGCAAACAAAGACGTTCTGCCGGTATTTCCGGACAAACCGGAACGGACCCGGCTAATGGCCCAGGACAGGCAACTGCATATTATTGACACCCTGGCGCGGGAAGGCTCGGTCTCGGTTACCGGCATCGCGGCCGAACTGGACGTCTCGGATATGACCATCCGCCGCGACCTGGTGGAATTGGAATCGGAAGGGAAACTGGTGCGCATCCACGGCGGCGCGGTGCTGCCGGAGAGCAGCCTGCCGGTGGCCATGGATCGCGAAGAACCCAGTTTCGAGTCCCGGCTGGCGCTGCATTGCGACGCCAAAGCCCGTATCGCGGCGGCGGCGGCGGACATCGCCTGCGGCTATCGGACCGTGGCGCTGGATGTGGGCACCACCACTTACCTGATGGCGGAACGGCTGATGGAACGCCACCGCTTGAAGATTTTCACCAATAGCGTGCGCATTGCCTACCGCATGAGCAGCGGCGCGCCGGACATCTATCTGGCGGGGGGACATATGCGCGGCGACGAAATGTCCATGGGCGGCCCGGCCGCCGTCGCCCAGTTCGAACCGCTGTGGTTCGATATTGCCTTTATCGGCGTTTCCGGCATCACCGGCAGCGGGTTTTACGATTACTCCTTTGAAGATGTGGAACTCAAACGGCTCTATCTGCGCCGCTCGGGTTTCAAAGTCGTACTGTGCGACTCCTCAAAATTTCAACGCATGTCCCTGGTGAATATCACCCCCTTGCCGGGCGTGGACATGTTGATAACCGACAGCGCGCCGCCGCCGGCCATCGCCCTCGCGCTGGAAGCGGCAAAGATCAAGGTGGTCGTCGCTCCCCCTTTATCCGAGATCGGCTGATACGTGGAAGGGAACAGCGGGTTCCCTAGTAAATCGTCTGGAGCATCCTATGATTTTTGAATTTTTGGGTAATAAAAAGAAAGCCGTTATCGCCATGGCCCATATCGGCGCTCTGCCGGGATCGCCGCTTTATGATGCCGACGGCGGCATCGACAAGCTGATTGAAGGCGTGCTGGCGGATGTGGAAAAACTGCAGGCGGGGGGCGTGGATGCCGTCATGTTCGGCAATGAGAACGATCGCCCCTATGTCTTCAACGCCGCGCCGGAGGGCGTTGCCGCCATGGCGGCGGTGGTGCAGGCGGTGAAACCGTCGCTGAAGGTTCCGTTCGGCGTTAATTACCTGTGGGATCCGAAAGCCAGCGTCGCCATCGGCGCCGCCACCGGCGCCAGCTTTGTGCGGGAAATCTTTACCGGCGTGTTCGCTTCCGATATGGGTATCTGGCAGCCCGACTGCGCCACCGCCTCCCGCCTGCGGCATAATCTCGGCCGCGACGATATGAAACTGCTGTTCAATATCAACGCCGAATTTGCCCACTCCCTGGACAGTCGGCCGATAGAACTGCGGGCCCGCAGCGCGGTATTTTCTTCCCTGGCGGACGCGATTCTGGTCTCCGGCCCGATTACCGGCGAAGCGGCGGACCAATCCCATCTGCGTAAAGTCTGTGAAGCGGTAACCGACGTGCCGGTGTTCGCCAATACCGGCACTAAAATCGATAATGTGCGCGAGGTGTTAAGCCTGGCCAGCGGCGTCATTATCGGCACCCATTTCAAGGTGGACGGTTATACCTGGAATGCGGTGGACGGCGATCGGGTGAAACGCTTTATGGACGTGGTGGAAACCCTGCGTTAAGAGGCACCGCAACGGCAGCATGACGGGAGAAAGCATGACGTGTTTGCTGGGTATTGATATAGGAACGACGTCCACTATCGGCATCCTGATCCGGCCGCCGGATCGGGTGCTGGGCATTGTTTCCCGTCCGGTGCGGCTCTCGTCGCCCCAGCCGGGATGGACGGAGGAAGATCCCGGACAGTGGTGGAGTAACGTCGGCGACATCTGCCGTGAGCTGCTGGCGATCGCGGCGCTTGACCCCCACGAGATTGCCGGCATCGGCGTCACCGGTATGCTGCCCGCCGTGGTCCTGCTGGACGACGGGGGAAACCTGCTGCGCCCCAGCATCCAGCAAAGCGACGGGCGCTGCGGAGAGCAGGTGGCCGAAATCCGCGCTGAACAGGATGAAAAGGCCTTTATCGCCCGCAGCGGCAACGGCATCAATCAGCAACTGGTGGGGGCGAAAATTCGCTGGCTTGAACGGCATGAACCCCAGGTTTATCAACGCATAGCCACGGTATTCGGCTCCTATGATTATATCAACTGGAAGCTCACGGGCGAAAAAGCCGTTGAACAGAACTGGGCGCTGGAAGCGGGTTTTGTGAATATCGCCACCCACGAACTGGACGATGGGCAGATTGCCCTGGCCCACCTGCCGCGCCTAACGGTTCCCCGGCTGGTGCGTTCCCATGACATTCTCGGCGTCGTGACGCCCGACGCCGCGCGGTGGACCGGTCTGGCCGCCGGCACGCCGGTCATCGGCGGCGCGGCGGATATGATTGCCTCCGCCCTCGGCGCCGGGGTCACCCGGCCGGGGGATGCGCTGCTGAAATTCGGCGGGTCGGTGGATGTACTGACCGCGGCGGCGGACGTCTATCCCGATGCCCGCTTATACCTGGACTATCATCTGATTCCCGGACTGTATATGCCCAACGGCTGTATGTCCACCGGCGGCTCCGGCCTGAACTGGTTCGCGGAAAATTTTGCCGGCCAGCACCGGGCGGCGGCGGAAGAGGCGGGCATGTCACTGCACCAGTATCTCGATAGCCTGGCGCAGCAAAAGCCGCCGGGGGCCGACGGCGTGCTCTGCCTGCCCTATTTTCTCGGCGAAAAAACCCCGCTGCACGATCCGGCGGCGCGCGGCGTGCTGTTCGGGCTGACCCTTTCACACGACGCGGGCCACGTATGGCGCGCGTTGCTGGAAGCCTATGCCTACGCTATCAAGCATCATGTGGAAACCTTGCATGATATCGGTTATCCCACCCGCCGCTATATCGTCTCCGACGGCGGTTCCGCCAGCCGGCTGTGGATGCAAATCGTTGCCGATGTGCTCGGCGCGCCGCTGCAGCGTCTGACGGGACATCCCGGTTCTTGCCTTGGCGCCGCCTGGGCCGCCGCCATCGGCACCGGCCAAAGCGACGACTGGAACGGCGCCGGGGCCTTTGTGCGGTTCGGCGAACTTATACAGCCCGACGCCGGTAATCACGGTTGCTACGGCGAACTCTATCCCCGCTTTCGTGAGCTCTATGCCCAATGCAAACCCCTAACTGGGGGAGGATGCAAATGATGTCCGGTCGGGACAGTGTGATAGATCGTAAACACGCCGTGAAGCCTTTCCTGGGGGCTCGATCCGCGCGATTACGGCTACCCTCCCTGGTTGCCGCCCTTCGGGCCAACGCCTAGCGGCGTTGTTCCAATACGCTCCCGACGTATTGGTCCCTGGCGCGGACGGTTTACTCTTCTATCACACTATCCCGCCTTATTGCCCCCCAGTTCATATGCCGGCAGTCAGCCCGGAATACAAGGGTTCCGGCCGGAAGGAATCATGCCCGCGCCCGGGATTTAAAGCTCTCCAGCATCACGGCGATGATAATGATCGCCCCTTTCACCACCTGCTGGTTGTAGCCGGAGATATTCATCAGGTTCATCAGATTGGAGATGATGCTCAAGATCAGCACGCCGATAATGGTATTCACCACCGTCCCCTTGCCCCCCGCCAGGCTGGCGCCCCCTACCACCACCGCCGCGATGACGTCCAGTTCGAAACCGATGGACATTACCGGCGAACCCACTCCGGTACGGGTGGATGCCAAAACTCCCGCCAGGCCGCAGGCCAACCCGCTTAGGGCATAAACGGCGAATTTGTACCAATCCACCCGCACGCCGGCAAAGCGCGTGGCGGTTTCATTGGAACCGATGGAAATCACCAGCCGCCCGAATACCGTATACTGATAAACGAAATGGGCGATAAGGGCAAAAGCGATAAACACATAGACCGGCAGCGGCAGTCCGAACAAATAGCCGGTGCCGAAATTAACATAGGAAACGTCATCGATAAATATCGGCTGGCCCTTGGACACAATCAGCGCCAAACCGCGGGCGATGGTCATCATGGCCAGGGTGGATATAAACGGCGCGATATTGAAAAAGGTCACCAGGCAGCCGGCCGCCGCCCCCACCAGAGTGGCGATACCCACCCCCGCAACAATGGCCGGCAGCACGCCGATTTCCGGAATCAACAGCGCCACGGCCACCGACACCAAGGCCATGATCGACCCTACCGACAAGTCGATGCCGCCGGTGAGGATAACAAACAGCATACCGATAGCCGCCAGCCCCAGCGGTACGCTTTGCCTGAGCACATTGGTGATATTTTCCGGGCTATAAAACCGATCGGATAAAAAATTGGCGACAATCAGCATGACAAAAAACACCAACAACGTAGAGTTATTGGAAAAAAATTTCAGCACCTTGGTCCGCAGGGAAAAACCCGCCGAATCAGTGGAATGGGTTACCGTTTCCATAATCTTTCCTCATTTACGCTAAAGCACGTTTAGGTATGGCGAATCTCATGATGTTTTCTTCGGTGATTTGAGCGCCCTGCAATTCGGTGGTTATGGATCCTTCGCTCATGACATAGACCCGATGGGCGAGGGAAATAACCTCAATCATTTCGGAAGAAATAACAATAATGGCATAGCCCTTTTGCGCTAATTCATGAATGACGTTATAAATTTCCACCTTGGCGCCGACATCGACCCCACGGGTTGGCTCATCAAGAATCAGCAAATCACAATCAGTATTCAGCCATTTAGCGATAACCACTTTTTGCTGGTTGCCGCCGCTGAGACTGGATATAGGATCTTCGATGGATCCCAATTTAATCGCCAGCCGTTTTCGGGATTGTTCGCTGAAGGATTTTTCATGGCGGTAATTGATTATTCCAAGCTTATAACAGACGCGTTTCAAACTGGACAGCGTCATATTTTCCCGAATGGGACGGGATAATATCGCCCCCTGCTCTTTCCTGTTCTCCGGTACCAAGCCGATGCCTTGCCGCATGGCGTCGGCAGGATGTTTGATAACGATTTCCTTGCCGTTTTTAATCACATTGCCGCTGCTCATCCGATCGAGGCCGAACAGACAGCGCGATATTTCCGTACGGCCGGACCCTACCAATCCCGCCAGGCCGACGATTTCACCTTTTCTGGCGGTAAGGTTGATATCATTAAGCAATGACTTGGTGGACATGCCCCGGACTTCCAGGATCACCTCTTCTCCAGGAGTGTTTTTTTTCGGATAAAGATTTTCAAATTTACGCCCCACCATGCTGGAGATAATGTCATCTTCCGTGCAGGTTTTAGGATCCAGATCGGTAACCGTTTCGCCGTCTTTAATCACGGTAATCGCATCGGCGATGGCAAATATCTCATCGAGCCGGTGGGAAATATAAAGAATGGTGACGCCTTGGCCCTTGAGCAATTTCAGCTGGCTGAATAAAATATCGATTTCCCGGCTGGATAATACCGCCGAGGGTTCGTCCAGAATCAGTATCTTGACATCCCTGGCCAGGGATTTGGCGATTTCCACCATTTGCTGATACGCCACGCTCAAACTGCCGAGACGGGCAGTGGGCGGTATTTGGAAACCCAGATTCGACAGTACCCGGCCGGCTCTCTGGTTCATTTTTTTCCAATTGACAAAGTGGCCGCCGAACCCCAGATCGCCGAGGAAGATATTTTCCGCCACGGTCAGATCCGGCGAGAGCGCCAGTTCCTGATAGATAATGCCGATGTTGTTTTCCCGGCTTTGCTTCGGCGACGTGAAGTGGACTTCTTTGCCATTGATGGCGATGGTCCCGCTGTCCTTGATATAGATTCCGGACAGTATTTTCATCAGCGTCGATTTACCGGCGCCGTTTTCCCCCACGATGGCATGAATAGTGCCATGCTTCACCTTCAGATCAATATTTTTCAGCGCATGGACGCCGCCGAAACTTTTTTTCACATTATTGATAACGACCGCATACTGGTCCATGACAACACCTCATTTTCAGCCCCCCTCATGACAAGGGGGGACGGCCTCAGAAAAGCGACTTGGGATCGTAGACTTGTTTCACGTTATCTTTGTTAATCATGATGGTGGGGGTATAGACATAGTCCGGGAAGTCTTTATTGCCGGCGGAATATTTGGCGATAACCCCCAGGGCGGTATCGGTCAGGGTATTGGGGTTATTGGCGGCGGTGGCCTGCAAATCGCCGCGTTCAATGGCTTCCAGGCCCTTTTTATAACCGTCATGGGCATAGACTTTCACGTCCTGCAGTTTATTGGCGGCCTTGAGGGAGAGTATGGCGCCCAGGGCCATATCGTCCATTTCGCTGTAGACGCAGTTGATCTTGTTGCCTTGGGCGACAATGATATCTTCCATGGCTTTCTGGGCGCCCTGCTGATCCCAGTTGCCCCAGCCCTGACTGACGACGGTCAGGCTGGTATGGTTATATTTGCGCAGCTGAGCTTCCATAACGCCGCGGACGAAATTGGTGCGGCGGGCTTCTCCCACCAGATTGCCCTGATTGCCGCTGATGATGACGCAGTTCATCGGTTTGTCGCCGAATTGCTGCACCGCATACTCGCCAATTTCGATATTGTCTTTGGCATTATTGGCCTGCACCCGGGTAATCACCGGCGCGTCCAGGGAGATATCGCTGTCCAGGATAACGGTGGGGATGCCTGCGCGGTTGGCGATTTGCGTAATGCGCATGCCGGCTTCCGGATCCTGCGGATTCAGCACCAGGTAATTGATCCCCTGGGAAATCATATCCTCCACGTCAGAGATTTGTTTATTCAGATCGCCGCGGGCATCGGTGGTGATCAAATCATATCCGCGCTCTTTGGCGTGAATCTTCATATATTCAGTCAGGCCGTTAAAAAAGGCGCCGTTCAGGGTCCGGTTGGCAAAGCCCACCTTGATTTTATCCGCGGCGTGAGCCGATACCGTCACCGTTGCCAAAGCCAACAGAAGACTCATGAATGCTTTTTTCATTAAAATCCTTCCTTTTGTTTGTTACGTTGGGTAGAGGTCACTTCGTAAGACTGATGCTCTTTTCTGCTTATCAAACTCTTGTTGCGAAAACTGCGTGCTTATAGAACCAGGGTGGTGCGGCCCGAGGTCTCGGGCCTGGCCCGGAGGTAATGAACTCGGAGTCAAGGGGTCGGGACGGGGTGATAGAAGAGTAAACCGTCCGCGCCAGGGACGGCGCGGATCGAGCCCCCAGGGACGGGTTCACGGCGTGTTTACGATCTATCATCCTGTCCTGGCCCAAGCACCTTGCCGTTAACACCAGGCCCTCATCCATGAAAGCTTCATTGCTTCAACGCCTTACGGCACATTTCCGTTACGCTCTTTAGGTTATGGGAGACGTCACCCTAGGTGGGTAAGAGCCCTTCTAAGGCAACAGCCTTCTTGCCTCCACCTGCTGCTGATAAAACAGGCGGTAGCGCTTCAAACGGCTCTCCAGCTGCCCGGCGCGTCCGGCGTCGGCTTCAAAACGGGCATGTACCTCCGGTTTGCGGCACACCTCGGCTTCGTTGCCGCCCACCGCCAGCCAGCCCAGCCGCGCGGCTCCCAGCGCGCCGCCCGCAGCGCCGTCGCGGTGCGTAACCACCGGAATCTTCACCACGTCGGCTATCAGCTGCGCCCACCACGGACTCCTGGCGCCGCCGCCGATCAGGAAAAATTGACTGATATGGCTGCCCGCCTGCTTCATCACATCCAGCCCGTCATCCAGGCCGAACGCCACCCCTTCCAGCACCGCATAAGCCAGCGCGGCGCGTTCCGTCGAATGGGTCAGCCCGTGGAACGAGCCGCTGGCAACCGGATCGTTATGGGGCGTGCGCTCACCGGACAGATAAGGCAGGAAAATCGGCGCCCGGCTTTGCTCCTCGAGACTCAGCGCCGCAACCTCTTCCAGCAGGGCGGTTTCATGGGTGCCGAGAATCTGACACAGCCAGCGAAGGGCGCTGGCGGCGGTGAGCATGACGCTCATCTGATGCCAGCGGCCCGGCAGGGCATGGCAAAAGGCGTGCACCGCAGACTGCGGATTGGGCCGGAATGTGTCATTCACGGCAAAAATCACGCCGGAGGTACCCAGTGAAATAAAGGCGTCGCCGCTGTTCACCGCGCCGATGCCCACCGCGCTGGCGGCGTTGTCACCGCCGCCGCCGGCGATCACTACCTGTTCGGACAGGCCCCAGGCCCGCGCCACGTCGGCCTTGAGACAGGCGGACGGCGCCGATCCCTCCACCAGCGACGGCATGTTGTCCCTGGTCAGCCCGCAGGCCGCCAGGATGGAATCGGACCAATCCCGTTTGGCCACATCCAGCCACAGGGTGCCGGCGGCGTCGGACATATCGGAGACCTTTTCGCCGCTCATCAGCAGCCGCAGATAATCCTTGGGCAGCAGCACGGTGCGGACCGCGGCAAAAACGGCCGGTTCATGTTCGGCCACCCACAGCAATTTCGGCGCCGTGAATCCCGGCATGGCCAGGTTGCCGGCCACCGCATGCAGCTCCGGCGCCAGCCGGGTCAGCACGGTACACTCTGCGGCGCTGCGCGTGTCGTTCCACAGAATGGCGGGACGCAACACCCGATCATGCTCATCGAGCAATACCGCGCCGTGCATTTGGCCGGAAAGGCCGATGCTGCGGATCCGGCTCCAGAGATCCGAATGGCGGGCGCGCAGCCGGCCGATGGCCAGGTTGGTTGCCGACCACCACTGGGCGGGATCCTGTTCCGACCATTGCGGATGGGGACGCTGCACCGTAAGGGGCTCTCCCTCGGCGGCCACAAGCCGGCCGGTGTCGTCGATAATGACGATTTTTATCTCCGAGGTGCCTAAATCAATACCGAGATACATAATTCATCCCCTTGATTAATGCGTGGTTGCCAGCGGCGTATTCACCTTGACCCAGCTATCGAGCCGGGCAACGGTATCCCTTAATAGCTGTTCGAATTCCGCCCTGGCGGCCAGGGGGCCGAACATCTTGCCGTCACGGGCGTACCGCGCCAGCGGATCGGCGGAGGTGAACATGGCGTGAACGGCGGCCTCGTCCAGGATCCCGTCCTGGTAGGTATAAGGCAGCTCGCCTTCATGCCAGCGCCGCATAAAGATAAAGAACAGCGCCGGCAGGACGGCGGTGGCCTTTGGCTGTTGTCCGCGCCGATAACACTCGATCAGGGTGGGAGTGATAAAGCCCGGTATTTTGGAAAACCCGTCGGCGGCCACCCGCTGGTTGGTATCGCGGATATAGGGATTACTGAAACGATCGAGCACCACGTCGCGGTATTGGGCCAGGTCAAGGGGGCTTGGGGTCAGGGAAGGGATGACATCTTCCGTAACATAGTCGTAAGCCATTTGCCGGATGGCATCGGTACCGGTGCTTTCATGAATGTAGGATTGGCCGATCAGCGTACCGGCCCAGGCGATACAGCTGTGGCTGGCATTCAGGATCCGGATTTTGGCCTCTTCATAGGGGACGACCGTTTCCACCATCTCCACCCCGACGTTTTCCAACGCCGGCCGGCCGGCGATAAAATTGTCTTCCACTACCCACTGGATAAAGGATTCCCCCATCACCGGCGCCCGGTCGTCCATATTTAACGCCTGTTTAACGCGACCGGCGATATCCGGCGACGGACGGGGCGTGATCCGGTCCACCATGGTATTGGGCGTGGTGGTATTGGCTTTGAACCAGGCCAGTAATTCGTTTTCCCCGCGCAGGGTGAGAAACTCGGTTAGGCCGTCGCGGAACCGTTCTCCGTTATGGCGGACATTATCGCAGCTGAGCAAGGTAACGCTGCCGGTATCCCGGGCACGCCGGGCCTGCAATATCTTGGCAATGGTGCCGTAAATGGTACGGGTGCCGCCGTTGAGATCCGCCTGGATATCCGCATTGGCCTGATCGAGTTTGAAATGGGTATCCAGGTAATAGCCGCCTTCGGTGACGGTAAAGGAGATAATGCGGGTATCCGCGGCGGCGCCTTGTTCCACCAGCGCCGTCAGCTTTTCATCCCAGGGGATGACCTTGCTGATGGAGGTGATTTTTTCATACTGGCGCTCACCAGCCGGTGTCACGGTTTCCAGTGCGTATTCCCCCTTCTGGGCTGTCAATGCTTCCAACAGCGGTTTGGCGTCGTCGCGGATATTGCCCAGGGCGATGGACCAACGCTTGTCGCCCTGCACCAGCAGGCGGTGCAGATACCAGGCCTGATGGGCGCGATGGAATGAGCCGGCGCCGATATGCATCCAGAAAAAATGATTAAGAGTGGACATAACTTATCGTACCTCGCATAGAGTGATTGAGCATAAGCTCACAAAACGGGTAATTGCTTAGATGGGAAGCTTAATCGAATAATAGCCCACTAAATGAGCTTTAGCTCACATATCAAAAATGATCGATTTACGGGACGGGACCAGGGCGGGTATATTTCATTAACAATTAAAATATGAGTGTGAAGATGAGTAAAAGCTTCCGGAAGCTGGATCAGGCCGCGCGGGCCGCCTGGATGTATTACGTCGCGGGCAAGACGCAGCATGAAATCGCCGAAGTGCTGGGCGTGTCGCGCCAGGCGGCGCAACGCCTGGTGGCGCTGGCGTCTGAAAACGGCCTGGTACGGGTGAACATTACCCACCCGGTGGCCGAATGCACCGCGCTGTCGGAACGTCTGGCCCAACGCTTCCATTTAACGGTCTGCCAGGTGGTCCCCTCCGGCGGCATGGAAACGGACAGCATCAATAGCATGATTGCGGTGGCGGGGGCCGAAGTAATGATGCAGTTTGCCGAACAGGAAGAGCCAAAGATTATGGCGGTGGGTTCCGGACGGGCGCTGCGGGCCACCATTAACGAAATGGCCCGGCTGGATCGTCCCCAGCACAGCTGCGTTTCGATGATCGGCGCCATCGCCTCGGACGGTTCCTGTACCCGTTATGACGTGCCGTTATGGATGGCGGAGAAGACCCAGGGCAAGTATTTTATCCTGCCGGCGCCGCTGTTCGCCGATAGCCTGACGGATAAAGAGCTGTGGTGTAATCATCGTATTTACCGCATGGTCACCGATAAGGCGGCGCAGGCGGATGTCACGTTTGTCGGCATCGGCCAGCTGAACTATCACTGCCCATTGCATACCGACGGTTTCATTACCGATGACGAGGTGAACCATCTTATGGAAGAGGGCGTGGTGGCGGAAATCATCGGCCATTTCATCGGCGCGAACGGCCTGCGGGTGGTGAGTGAAATGGACGATCGGCTTACCAGCATTACCATCAGTCCACACCCCGACAAACCGGTTATCGCCTTTGCCGGCGGCAGTGAAAAATTCCAGGCTATCCAGGCGGTGTTAACCGGCGGCTGGGTAAACGGCCTGGTAACCGATGAAGAAACGGCAACGAAACTCCTGGCCGAAGCCAACTGATTGCCCGGTGAAAGCCAGCTGGCAATTCGCCCTCCGCCGCAACGGCATAGCGGGCATTCGAGTCCCGGCGGGTTGATTGAGATATAGTTGCATGATACAACTATATGTATCCTCTTTCCTTGGAAACCATCATGCCCGCGACTCACCTCGATGCCGTACGCGCCGCCTCCCGCCGGCTGGTGCGCGAATTCGGCTTTATGCATCCCACCCTGGCCGGTTCCGATCTCTCCCCCTCATCGGTGCATGCATTGGTTGAAATCGGCAACCGCGGTTCGATGACGGCGGCGGAGCTTTGCGATGTGCTTTTGCTGGAAAAATCCAGCGTCAGCCGGATGTTGCGCAAATTTATCGCCGCCGGGCAGCTTTGCGCGGACGCCAGCCCGCAGGACGGGCGGTCAAAAACCCTCGCCCTGACCCCTAAAGGGCGGGAAACCCTGGCGGCCATCGACGCTTATGCCCGCGCGCAGGTGGCGGGGGCGCTGGAAAAACTGCCTGCCGACGTCCACGGCAAAGTTCTGTACGGTCTGTCAACCTATGCCGGCGCCCTGGAAGCGTACCGCCGCAGGTCCGTTGTGCCGGTGTCCGCCGTCAGTATCAACAGCGGATACCGTCCGGGCGCCATCGGCCGGACGGTGGACATGCACGCCCGTTACTACTCGCGCACGGTAGGTTTCGGCGCCTTTTTCGAAAGCAAGGTCGCCGCCGGCATGGCGGAATTCGTCAGCCGGCTTGAGCATCCCCGCAATGAAATCTGGCTGGCCTTGGAGGAGGGCAATGTCATCGGCGCTATTGCCATTGACGGTGAGGACCTGGCCGCCGGCCGCGCGCATTTACGCTGGTTTATCGTGGACGACGGACGGCGCGGCGGGGGCGTCGGCGAACAATTATTAGCCGCCGCCCTGGCTTTCTGCGACGAGACGGGATTTGCCGAAACCGAGCTGTGGACCTTCAGCGGGCTGGACGCCGCCAGACGGCTTTATGAGACCGCCGGTTTTGTCCTGGACCGGGAATTCACCGGCAGTCAGTGGGGTAAGGAGATGACGGAGCAGTGTTTTATCCGGCCCGGCCGAAATAATGCGCCAAACGAACCATGAGGCAATGCCTCAAAGTGAGTTTGTTGACAAAGTGCCCGGTCGGGACAGGCTGCCGGATCGTAAACACGCCGTGAATCCCTCCCTGGAGGCTCGATCCGCGCCGTCCCTGGCGCGGACGGTTTACTCTTCCAGCAGCCTGTCCCGCCTTTTGGGTTCCGAGTATGTTTGTCAGCAGTCTGACCTTGAGGCAATGCCTCAAGGTTTCCGGCAATAAATAAATCATGATGGCGTTAATGCCGTCAAAGGCTTCCCCTACACGCTCAAGTCCATTCATATCCTTAGACATATTTCCGTAAAGCTTAGCCATTACCCGCAATTTGTTTTACCTTTCCGCCACCCTTTCCAGCCGGCATCCCGCGCAGTGCCGCCCTGCGCGGGGCTATCATTTTATTTTATCCTTCTCTAACGCCATACGGCTATCCATCTCCACGTCTAAACAGCAGATTATATTACTTAATAGCATATGAAGTAGTTATATATTCTTTAAGTCCTGCCTCGTTTCAGTCCTATCATCCGGCAAAAGCCCTTTCCGACAACCAAGGGAAACTGCTATGCCATTACCCGATTCCGTTCTCGATCTTATCGGCCATACGCCGACCATGGAACTCACGCGGCTGGACAGCGGCCCCTGCCGTCTGTTTTTGAAGCTGGAAAACCAAAACCCCGGAGGCTCCATTAAAGACCGGGTGGCGCTGTCGATGGTTGAACAGGCGGAGCGTGACGGCGTGCTGGCGCCGGGAGGCGCCATTATCGAGGCCACCGCCGGCAATACCGGACTGGGACTGGCGCTGGTGGCGGCCCAGAAAGGCTACCGGCTGATACTGGTGGTGCCGGATAAAATGAGCCGTGAGAAGATTTTCCATCTGCGGGCATTGGGGGCAAAAGTATTGCTGACCCGTTCCGACGTGGGCAAAGGCCACCCCGCCTATTATCAGGATTACGCCCGCCGGCTGGCGCAGGAGACCCCCGGCGCGTTTTATATCGATCAATTCAATAATCCCGCCAATCCCCTGGCCCACTACCGCACCACCGCGCCGGAACTGTGGCAGCAGATGGATGGACGGATTGACGCCATCGTGGTAGGGGTCGGTTCCGGGGGTACGCTGGGGGGCTTGCGCCGCTTTTTCGGCGAAGTCTCCCCCGGCACCGAATTCATTCTGGCGGATCCGGCGGGGTCGGTATTGGCGGACCGGGTGGAACACGGCACCCTGCCCGCGGCCGGCAGCTGGCTGGTGGAGGGTATCGGCGAGGATTTCATTCCGCCGCTGAGCCAGGTGGAGCAGTTGACCAAGGCCTACCGCATCAGCGACGGCGAGTCCTTTGATACCGCCCGCGACCTGCTGCTTAAAGAAGGCATATTGGCCGGCTCCTCCACCGGAACGCTGCTGGCGGCGGCATTGCGCTATTGCCGGGAGCAGCGGACGCCCAAGCGGGTGGCGACCTTCGCCTGCGACAGCGGCAACAAATACCTCTCCAAGATGTTTAACGACGACTGGCTGCGGCAGCAGGGATTGCGTCAGCGGCCGACCATCGGCGATTTGCGTGATTTCATCGCCTTTCGCCACGATGAGGGGGCGACGGTGTTCGCCCTGCCGGACGACACCCTGGCCACCGCCCACGCCCGCATGCGTCTGTACGATATCTCCCAACTGCCGGTGCTGGATCAGGGCCGGCTGGTGGGGCTGATTGACGAATGGGACATCCTGACGCGGGTACGGGCGGATGCGGGCAGGTTCGCCCTGCCGGTGTCGGATGCCATGACCGGCGACGTATTTACCCTGCCGAAAGAAGCCGATGAAGCCACCCTGTTAAAGACCTTCGCCCGGGGGCATGTGGCGGTGGTCATGGACGGCGAACAATTTTTGGGCCTGATTACCCGCGCCGATGTCTTGAACACCTGGCGCAACCGCATTCACTCATAAGGATTAACCATGACCGACATCGCGACCCTCGCCGTTCACAGCGGCTACACCCCGGACGCCACCGGCGCGGTAATGCCGCCGATTTACGCTACTTCCACCTTTGCCCAGACCGCGCCGGGGGAGCACAGCGGCTATGAATACTCCCGCAGCGGCAATCCCACCCGCCACGCTCTGGAACAGGCCATTGCCCAACTGGAGGACGGCACCGCCGGATTTGCCTTCGCCTCGGGGCTGGCGGCCTGCGCCACGGTATTGGAACTGCTGGACCACGGCAGCCACGTGGTGGCGGTGGACGACGTTTACGGCGGCACTTACCGCCTGTTGGAAAAAGTGCGCCGCCGCAGCGCCGGTTTGCGGATAAGCTGGGTCAAGCCGGGGGATCCCGGCGCGCTGGAGCGGGCCATTGAGCCGCAGACCCGGATGATCTGGGTGGAGACCCCCACCAATCCCCTGCTGAAGCTGGCGGATCTGGCGGCCGTCGCCGCCATCGCCCGGCGCCATAACCTGATAAGCGTCGCCGATAACACCTTTGCCTCGCCGGTCCTGCAGCAGCCGTTAACCCTGGGGTTCGATATCGTGGTGCACTCCGCCACCAAATACATCAACGGTCACTCCGATGTCGTGGCCGGGCTGGCGGTGGTGGGGGACAATCCGGCGCTGGCGGAACAGCTGGCCTTTTTACAAAACGCCGTGGGCGGCGTGCTCGATCCCTTCAGCAGCTTTTTGACCCTGCGGGGCATACGTACCCTGGCGTTGCGTATGGCGCGCCACAGCGAAAGCGCGCAGCGCCTCGCCGAATGGCTGGCCCGGCGGCCGGAAATCGCGGCGGTGTATTATCCCGGCCTGTCCGACCACCCGCAATACGAATTGGCCCGCCGGCAAATGCGCGGCCCCGGCGGCATGATCTCCATCCGACTGAAAGGCGATGATGACGGCGCCGCCAAACGGTTTATCGGCGGCCTGAACCTGTTCACCCTGGCGGAAAGCCTGGGGGGAGTGGAAAGCCTGGTGAGCCAGCCTTTCACCATGACCCACGCTTCGATTCCATTGGAGCAGCGTCTGGCCAACGGCATTACGCCGCAGCTGGTGCGGCTGTCGGTGGGCATCGAGGATGCCGGCGATCTGATTGAGGATCTCGGCCGGGGACTGGCGATACTGTAGTGATGAAGGCGGGTATTCAAGGACGGTTTACCCTTCTGGCGTCCTGTACCGCCTTATTAACGTCGAGTACGTTTGTCAACAATCCGGAGCCACTTGGAAGCGGCCGGTAAATCAACCCTACCTGCGGTGCGACAGGGAACGCACCAGCAGGTTGCCGAGGGATTGTACCCCCTGCACCATTACAATCAGGACCACCACCGTGGCCGCCATCATCTCGTTGTTGAAGCGCTGGTAGCCATAGCGGATGGCCAAATCCCCCAGTCCGCCGCCGCCGATCACGCCGGCCATGGAGGAAAACCCGATCAGCATTACCATGGTCAGGGTGATGCCGGCCAACAGCGCCGGCAGCGCCTCGGGCAGCAGCACCTTGCCTATGACGTGGCGCACCGAGCCGCCCATGGAGAGAATGGCTTCGATACGGCCTTTATCCACTTCATCCAGGGCGGTTTCAACGATGCGGGCAAAAAAAGGAAATGCGCCGATGGTAATCGGCACCACGGCGGCGGTACTGCCGAGGGTGGTGCCGATTATCAGGCGGGTAAAAGGGATCAGGGCCACCAGCAATACCACAAAAGGCAGCGAGCGGCCGATATTGATTATCGCCCCCAGGATACCGTGCAGGCGCGGCAGCGGTAAGACACCGCCGCGGCGGCTGATAAACAGCACCACTCCCAGCGGCAGTCCGATCAAGACGGTAAACAGCGTCGCCAGCACCACCATATACAAGGTTTCCAGCGTGGCGTTCCACAGCAACGGCCATAACGCATCCCAGCTCATGCCACTACGCATATTAAAATATCCTCCGGGCTATGCCACTACGCTTAGGGATACCCCTTCGACGCCGTGGCGCCGCAAAAACGCCTGCTCCGCCTGCCTGTCCGGCAACAGCGCCTGGCGTAGCCGGGACTCGGGTTGGCGCAACAGCGACGATAGCGTCCCGCTTTCCACCAGCCGGCCCTGCTCCAGCAGCGCCGCGCTGTCGCAAATGGCTTTCACCACCTCCAGCTCATGGGTTATCAACACGATGGTCAATCCCAGCCGGCGATGGATATCTTCCAGCAGCGCCAGCACCGAGGCGGTGGTTTCCGGATCCAGCGCGCTGGTGGCTTCGTCGCACAGCAGATATCGGGGCCGGGCCGCCAGCGCGCGGGCAATGCCCACCCGCTGTTTTTGACCACCGGACAGTTGGGATGGAAAAGCACGGGCTTTATCCGCCAGCCCCACCAGATCCAGCAGCTCCCCGACCCGCCGCGCCCGTTCACGCCGGGGCACGCCGGCGATTTCCAGCGGCACGGCGACGTTCGACGACACGTTACGGGCATGGAGCAGATTGAACTGCTGGAAAACCATGCCGGTGCGCTGGCGCTGTAGCCGCAGTTCGCGGGGATCGAGCGCCGTGATATCGCGGCCATCAATCAGGATCCTGCCGGAGCTGGGCCGCTCCAGCAGGTTGAGACAGCGAATCAAGGTGCTTTTGCCGGCGCCGCTGCGGCCGAGAATGCCGTAGATGGCGCCGTCTTCGATGCGCAGGGACACATCGTGCAGCGCGGGTCGACCGTTGCCGTCATAGACCTTGCCCAGTCGGTCGATCTCGATCATGACTTCCCGCCCTCCACCGGGATCACCGAACCGGCATATTTTTCTTTGATGAACGTTGCCACCGCCGGGGATTGCAGATCCTGCGCCAGCTTTTCAATCCGCGGGTCCTTTGCCAGCTCCGGCGTGGTCACCAGGATATTGGCATAGGGATTATTGACGGCGCTCTCCAGGCCAAGGGCGTCCCGCGCCGGTTGCAGCCCGGCTTCCAGGGCATAGTTACCGTTGATTACCGCCAGATCCACATCGTCCAGGGAACGGGGTATTTGCGGCGCTTCGATTTCGAGGATGTTAAGATGCTTGGGATTGTCGGCGATATCCTGCGGCGTGGCCTGGTTCAGCGACGGGTCGTCATAACCGGCCTTCAGCTTGATCAAGCCCTTATTCTGCAACAGATAAAGCGCCCGGCTCAGGTTGGTGGCATTGTTCGGCACCGCCACCTTGGCGTTATCCGGTATCTGTTTCAGCGTCTTATATTTGGCGGAGTAAATCCCCAGCGGCTCGATATGCACCGTGGCCGCCACGGCAAACTTTCGTCCCAGCGCCTTTTCCTGATCCCGCAGATAAGGCAAATGCTGGAAATAGTTGGCATCCACATCGCCGTGGGCCAGCAGTTCGTTGGCATTGACGCCGTTGGTGAGTTCAATGACATCCAGCTTAAGCGCCGGATCGTAGGTTTTGATAAAATTCAGGATCTCCGCGTGGGGCACCGGATCGGCGGCAACCCGCAGAGCGTCGGCCCCCTGGGCGGAGAAAGCCAGGGAAACGGCAAGGGCCGCCCCGGCCAAACGGATCATGGCAACATTTTTCATCGGTGATATTCCTTGTCAAATCAGACGGTAAGTTCGCTGCTGTCGTTGCGCAAATCGCTGCGCAAAATGTCGGCGTAATAGCGCTCCGCCACATCGGGATGGGATCGCAAACGCCCCTTCAGGTAGTTCCAGCCGACGTCCCGCAACAGCGGATTCAGCGGATCGCTGGCAGGTCCGCGGGCCTGGGCGGCCAGTTCGGGGGGCAGTTGATACACCGGCACCACCGCATCCAGCCGTGCGCCGAGAAAGAAGGCGATGGAGAGGCGATCCCGGCCGGCGGGAGGCGAGACCACCCGATGGACCGTGGCGCGCAGATAACCGTTGGTGGCCAGCTCAAGGAGTTCGCCGATATTCACCACAAAAGTGCCGGCCACGGGTTCGGCGTCCAGCCAGTGGTTTTCCTCCACCTCCACCTGCAGGCCCTTTTGGCGGTCTTGCAGCAGAAAGCTCAGGAATCCGGAATCTTTATGGGCGCCGACCCCTTGCGTACTGCCGGTATTATCCCGTCCCGGATAACGGATCAGCTTGATGTGTTCGTTCGGCTTGTCGCCATAAAGGGTGTCGAACGCCTGTTCAGGGAGCGACAGCGCCAAGGCAAAGGCGCGCAACAGGCGCAGGGACATGGCGGTCATTTCGTTTTGCCAGCGCAGCAGAACGGGTTTTAACGCCGGGACACCCGCGGGCCATTGGTTGGGGCCTTGCAGCCGGGTCCAGCCCGGTGACTGTGGGGTTTGCGGCAACGGCTCGCGCTCGGCGCCGATATCGAACTGCTCGCGCCAGTCGGGCTGTCCGCGGGTCAGCTCGGCGGCGGCGCGGTTATAGCCGCGAAAATGAGGGGAATTCACCATCGCCACCGACTGTTTTTGGGCGTCGGGCAAGGCAAAAAATTCACGGGATAAGTGTTGCACCTGGTCCAGTAAATGCGTATCGACGCCGTGGCCGGTCAGGTAGAAAAAACCGATATCGCGCGCCGCGTGGCGCAGTTCGGCAAGAAAAGCGCTACGTTCCGCCGGGCTATTTTCCAGCCGGGACAGATCCAATAGCGGTAAAGAGGTAGTACTCATAGGCTGCTCCGTTGATCTTTGTTGATTCCGGGGGAAGGACACAAGATGCCGCGCAGCAACAACAGTTTTCAGTCATGATTCACTCCGATAAAAGGCCGAATATCCGTGAGAGTTTTATGTTCAACACCATCGGTTAAGGTTTCAAACCTAGCATTGGGCCCTCCCCGCCGCCCAATACCGTTCAGTTCTAACTTATTTCCGCCCCTACTATACCCGTCATCTTTCAAGCCGCAGCTGTGTTGGCTGCACTCGTTCACCCGAATCACTTACTTTAGTAAGCTCATCGGGATTCTCTCGCCTGCCGCCTTGCTGCAACGTGAAATCTATTGGGTATGTACCCGCCATACCGGTAACCAAATCTTTCTATTCGGTTTGCTATCCTTGCGTCCCATGGGATATAAATCATGCATAGATCACATTTTTAACTTCACCAACCCTAGAAGGTCTGAGTATGAAAATAGTGAATCGGGTATTACTGACCAATGACGACGGCTTTGATGCGCCGGGACTGGCATTACTGGCCCAGGCGGCGGGGGAAATCGCCGAGGAAGTGTGGATAGTGGCGCCGTCCCAGGACAAAAGCGGGGTGGCCAACTCCCTGAGCATGCGTGCGCCGGTACGGGTGGTCAAGCGGGGCGAGCGGCTCTTTGCGGTGTACGGCTCGCCCGCCGACTGCGTGGCGTTCGCCATTCGCCAGGCCATGCAGGACACGCCGCCGGATCTGGTGCTGTCGGGCATCAATAACGGCTCCAACCTGGGATTCGAAACCCTGCTGTCCGGCACGGTGGGCGCGGCCACTACCGGCATGCTGCTGGGCGTTCCCTCCATCGCCCTGAGCCAGAACCGGGATCCGGATAACGAGGTTAACTGGGACAGCGCCCGCCACCACGTGGTGAAGACCCTGCGCCAGCTTTTGCAGCATCCCTGGGACAAGCAGGTCTGCCTGAACGTGAATTTCCCGGATATCGCGGCGGACAAGGTCAAAGGCATTCGGGTCACCGCCCAGGGCATGGGCAAGGTGGACGGACTGACGGTGGACGCCACCCGCGATCCCCATGGAGAAGATTACTTCTGGATACGGGTGCAGCACGGCCGGCTTGACCGTCCGGCCAACAGCGAACTGAAGCTCAATGAGGAAGGGTATATCTCGGTTACGCCGCTGACTTTTGAACGGACCCAGACCACTGAATACCAGCGCCTCGCCACGCTCTACCATCAGGATTTCTAAGGGATAAAAGCGCGCCTGTCCGCCGAAATGTCCAACGCATAAGCAGGCTGTCAAACCGGCAGCATATCTTTTATCAACCGGGCTAATACCTCAACCGCCCGGGTTTGCCGGTCGTTCCATTCATATGAGATGTTAAAGCGGAAGTAGTTGTTATAAAGACCGCCGGCCGAGAACATCCGGCCCGGGGCGATACTGATTTTTTGCCGCAGCGCCCGGCGATAGAGCTCGGTGGCATCCACCCCCGTCGGCAGTTCGATCCACAGGAAATAACCGCTGTGGCATTCATTGATGCGCACCTCGGGCAGGAGGCGATGCAAGGCCTGCCGGTAGCTGTTTTTACGCTGTTCCAGCACCCGGCGTAATCGCCGCAGGTGGCTATCGTAGCCGCGGGTGGCGAGATAATTCGCCAGCGCCAGCTGCATCGGCGCGCTGGTGGACAGGGTGCTCATCAACTGTAGCCGCTGGATCCTGCCGGCCATCTCACCGGCGGCCACCCAGCCGACCCGAAAACCCGCCGCCAGGCTTTTGGAAAACGAAGAGCAGTGCATGGCCATGCCACGGGTATCATAGGCTTTGGCCGGCAGGGGCTTGTGCGCGCCGAAATAGAGCTCATGATAGACATCGTCCTCGATCAAATAGACGTTGTACCGCTGCAACAGCGCCGCCAACCGCTGCTTTTTCTCGTCGGACAGGGTACAGCCCAGTGGATTCTGGCTGTTGGTCATCACCCAGCAGGCTTTCACCGGATAGTCGTTGAGCGCCTGTTCCAGCGCCGTCAGATCGATGCCGAACCGCGGATGGGCGGCGATGGCCAGGGCTTTCAGCTGCAGCCGCTCCAGCGCCTGAAGCGCACCGTAAAAGGCCGGATTTTCCACAATCACCCAGTCCCCGGGGCGGGTGACCGCCTGCAGGCTCAGGTTCAGCGCCTCCATCGCGCCGGCGGTAATGACGATTTCATCCGGCGACACCTTCATGCCCTGCAAGGCATACCGCTTGGCAATAATATTGCGCAACGCCTCGTTGCCGGGAGGCAGATTATCCACCACGCTCAGGGCGCTCATGGCATGGGCGACCCGGGAAAGGGATCGCGTCAACTGCTGGCGCGGAAACAGGCCGGGATCGGGAAACGCCGACCCGAAGGGCACGATATCGGGATCGCGCCCGGCCTGCAGCACCTCGAAAATAAAGTCATTGATATCCACCGATTCAGCGGGCTGTACCTGCTGATGCACCGCCGGCTGCGTGAGAAATTCGGCCTTCGGCGCCACATAATAACCGGACTGGGGACGGGAAAAAATCCAGCCCTGGCTTTCCAGAATCTGATAGGCATGCATCACGGTCATCAGGCTTATGCCGGAACTTTCCGCCTGTTCACGCAGCGAGGGTAGCTTCTCCCCTGCCTGCCAGATATTGGCGGTAATCTGTTCGCGCACCTGCTGAACCAGCACCTCATATTTACTCGGCACCCACCGGCCTCCTTGTTTAAACACCCCGCTAACCGCGCCGCCGCCGGCGGAAAACCTCACCCCGGTGGAAACTGTTATAGCATAAATCAGCTTTTCTGTTGCTGTTATACACCGTCTCAACCCTCTATGATCCTCATGGAAGATAACCCAGCAGGTTATCAACGATTCAGCCGTTAGCGCGAGGTTCGCCATGTTCGGGGTAGATGCTTTCCACCTTGCCAGAATTCAGTTTGCCTTTACGGTATCTTTCCACATCATTTTCCCGGCCATTACCATCGGACTGGCCAGCTATCTGGCGGTGCTGGAAGGCTTATGGCTGAAAACCCGCGATGAAGACTACCGCAGCCTGTATCACTTCTGGTCGAAGGTGTTCGCCGTCAATTTCGGCATGGGGGTGGTGTCGGGGCTGGTGATGGCCTATCAGTTCGGCACCAACTGGAGCGGCTTTTCCCAATTCGCCGGCAGCATTACCGGGCCGCTGCTGACCTACGAGGTCCTGACGGCATTTTTCCTGGAAGCCGGCTTTCTCGGCGTCATGCTGTTCGGCTGGCAGCGGGTGGGCAACGGCCTGCACTTCTTCGCCACCTGCATGGTGGCGCTGGGCACGCTCATCTCCACATTCTGGATCCTGGCCTCCAACAGCTGGATGCAAACTCCGCAGGGATATATCGTCCAACGGGGGCAGGTAGTGCCGGTCAACTGGTTCGAGGTGATTTTCAATCCCTCCTTTCCCTACCGGCTGCTGCATATGACCACCGGGGCCTTCCTGGCCAGCGCCCTGTTCGTCGGCGCATCGGCCGCCTGGCATCTGCTGCGGCGCAACGATACCCCGGCCATACGGAAAATGCTGTCCATGGCGATGTGGATGCTCTTGATTGTCGCGCCGATCCAGGCGGTCATCGGCGATATGCACGGACTGAACACCCTGCAATACCAGCCGGCTAAAATCGCCGCCATCGAAGGGCACTGGGAAAATATCCCCGGCCAGGCGACCCCGCTGATTCTGGCGGGATTGCCCGATATGGCGGCGCAGAAAACCCGCTATGCGCTGGAGATACCCTATCTGGGCAGCCTGATCCTGACCCATAGCCTGCAGCGGCAGGTGCCGGCGCTCAACAGTTTTGCCAAGGAAGACCGGCCTAATTCCACCATCGTTTTCTGGTCATTCCGCGTCATGGCCGGCCTGGGCATGCTGATGATCCTGCTGGGGCTGTCCGGCCTTTGGCTGCGCCGCCGCCAGCGCTTGTATCGTTCACGGATTTTTCTGCGTTTCGCCCTGCTGATGGGACCGGCGGGATTAATCGCCATCCTGGCGGGCTGGGTCACCACCGAGGCCGGCCGGCAACCCTGGGTGGTATACGGTCTGCTTCGTACCAAAGATGCGGTTTCCGCCCATGGTTCACTGCATATGAGCCTGAGTTTGCTGGCATTCGTCCTGATTTACTGTTCGGTATTCGGCGTGGGCTACGGCTATATGATGCGGCTGATACGTCAAGGCCCTCCTTCTGGTAAAGAGAACATGGTTGAGAGGAAATAACATGGGTATCGATCTGCCCGTCATCTGGTTTGTGATTATCATTTTCGCCACGCTGATGTATATCGTCATGGACGGCTTTGACCTGGGCATCGGCATCCTGTTTTTCATGACCCGGGACCGCTCTGCCCGCGACCAGATGGTAAACAGCGTGGCGCCGGTGTGGGACGGGAATGAAACCTGGCTGGTGCTGGGAGGTGCCGCACTGTTCGGCGCGTTTCCATTGGCCTACTCGGTGATTATCGACGCGCTGTCGACCCCTCTTACGCTGATGTTGTTCGCGCTGATTTTTCGCGGCGTCGCGTTTGAATTCCGCTTTAAAGCCACCCTTGCCCATCGGCCTTTTTGGGATCGCGCCTTTATGCTGGGTTCACTGGCGGCCACCTTTTGCCAGGGGGTCGTGGTGGGCGCCTTTATTCAAGGGTTCCCGGTGACGGGACGGCGGTTCGCCGGCGCGGCTTTTGACTGGCTGACACCGTTTTGCCTGTTTTGCGGACTGGGACTGGCGGCGGCCTATGCCCTGCTGGGCTGTACCTGGCTGATTATGAAAACCGAACAGGATCTGCAGCGGCATATGTACCGGCTGGCGAAACCCCTGCTGTTGGCGCTGCTGGCCGCGATAGCGGTTATTAGCCTGTGGACGCCCCTGGCGCATCCGGCCATAGCCCGGCGCTGGTTTGCACTGCCCAATCTGTTCTATTTTCTGCCGGTGCCGCTCCTGGTGCTGCTTTGCGCCGGGTGGCTGTGGCGGGGCATTGGCCGCCGGGCGGATTTTTCCCCGTTCATGATGACGCTGATACTGGTTTTTCTGGGTTTCACCGGCCTGGGCATCAGTATCTGGCCCAACATCATTCCGCCGGCCATCAACATCCGGGCCGCCTCGGCGCCGGCGCAAAGCCAGGGTTTCATGCTGGTGGGGGCGCTGCTGATCATCCCGGTAATTCTGGTTTACACCTTCTGGAGCTATTTTGTCTTCCGCGGAAAAATCAATCCCCACGAGGGATACCATTAAACGGCTGTTATGGCTGCTGGCGCTATGGGCGGCCAGCGTGCTGGCGCTGGGGGTGGTCGCCACGCTGTTCCGGCTGCTGATGACCGCGGCCGGCATGCGAACCCACTGAGCGGATATGGCTAATCATCTGCCGCCGGCCAGCCGACATCATGCCATGCCGGGACGCTGAATACCAGAGCGCCCCGCCGGGTATGGAATTAACCTAACGTTATGCGGCGTTGCTGTTCGCCAGCCCGGAACGGTTATTACGCCAGTTCTCATAAAAGCGCTGCAAAATCAGCGCCGGCCACTCCGGTTCCGTCTGCGACTGCAGGCTTGCCAACTGCTCTTTGGCGCCGCTCCGGGTGCTGTGGCGCAGACAGCTCGCCATCAGGGACCGGCTGAATTCGGGATGGAACTGCAGCGAAAAGGTTTGCGGGCTATAGCGGATGATCTGGCAATCATCCCGGGGCGAGACGGCCAATACCCGCGCCTCGGCGGGAGGACGCAGCACCGTCTGCAAATGGGACAGCCAGACGGCGAACTGCCCCGGCAACCCCCCAAGCAGCGGATCGTCCTCGGCGCGGGCGGTGATCCGCACCTGTTGCAATCCCCCTTCCCAGCCGCGGGGATTATCGGCAACGACGCCCCCCAGCGCATAAGCGATAAGCTGATGTCCGTAGCAGATACCCAGTAACGGCAGTTCCAGGGCATGTACCCCGCGGATCCAGGCGGCGGTAATCTCGCTCCAGGGGGCATGATCGGTAACCATCGACCAGGACCCGGTAATGATAGCCGCTGAAATCCGATCCGGATCGGGCAACCGATCGCCGCGATAGGGGCGGATCAAGACATATTCATGGGATTCCAGGCCGAGTCTGTCTACAAACCACTGGTACTGCTCCCCCACCTCGGCGGCGATGGCCGTAGGCGGTTCTCCCATCTGGACAATCGCCAGCGGTGCGTAAAAGGGTAAGTCCATTGCTGATTCCAATTCTTATGCTGATTTGAATGCCGGCGGGATCGATACCGATCGCGCCACAACGTCATGCAAAGTCATGCCGGCTACAGCGTTGACGCCGGTTCGTTATTCCATTATGCCTGCCACGGCGCCGCCAGGTCTACCGGCGATGGGGGCTTTTCCATGCTAATTAACGATTACCTTAGCAAGAAAAATGCTAATAGCGCATAGACCAAGGCGGCGTCATCAGGCCTATGGCAGGCCCTCTGATACCCGGCGCGCACTGTTTCGTTCAGTCAGTCCAGGGAATCCCCTTGCTCGAGTTTGCCGATGAGCTCTACCCGCCGCTGATGGCGACCCCCTTCAAACTCGGCGGCCAGCCACTCGTCAACGATCATCTTCGCCAGTTCGCCGCCTACCACGCGGGAGCCGAAGGCCAGGATATTGGTATCGTTATGCTGGCGGGAGAGTTTGGCCGAATAAGGCTCGCTGCAGGCCACGGCGCGGATGCCCGGCACTTTATTGGCGGCGATGGAAATACCGATGCCGGAACCGCAGATCAGGATACCCAGATCCGCTTCATGGTTCATTACCGCATCGGCAACCGACTTGGCGTAGAGGGGATAATCGGTGCGCTCCGACGTATAGGTGCCTTTATCGATGACAGAGATACCCTTGGATTCGAGATGGCTGACTATCTCGGGCTTCAATAACCAGCCCACATGATCGCAGCCGATGGCAATTTTCATCATTCGCTAACCTCAATTCCGTCCCGGGCTATTATCCGCATAGAGAGCTACCCGAACAGGGCCCCCTGAACCGGGAGATATCACCGGTGCATTTGTTCATGGATACTAAACTTCACAATAAAATACTTAATATAATTTAAAATTATTGTGAAGTTATGCCTTTCAAAAAATCGCAATAACAAGACATATTTTATCACGCCATGCCTGTCATCTGACCGATTTTATGGCATAACACTGCGTAATGCAATAATATCCATCGTGAGTCAACGGTGCATTCGGCAGACCGCGCCGGTTCTTTCGTTTTATTGACCCTTGGCAAATCTTCACAAATTTTTTTACTTCTATGAATATTCCGCCATGGCCGGTATTGTCATGCTTTTTCAAACCCTGGCGGGATGGCATTATCACCGGCCGGTTTGCTATAACTGACAGCCTTGACCTGTTAAGGAGGGTGGTAAATGGTGGATTTGATCAATAACGAAAATGCCTTGGCGATTGGCGCTAAGATAAAATGTCGCTCTCGCTGCTCAATACGACGGAGCGCGGCATCGCCGAGTGGTTCATCACCAGAGGAAACGTGGATAAACAAACCAGTATCAAACACGTCGCTTCGTCATTGAATGTCTCGGAACCCCTTATCGTCAAAGTGGCTAAAAAACTGGGTTATACCGGTTTTCGTGAATTGCGTCAGGCGTTATGGTCCTATTTTGCCGCTCTGCCTTTTGATAAAGAAGAAGAAATTTCTGAGGACGACAGCATTGAGCTGGTGCTGGATAAAATATTCAATAATTCCATCAATGCGTTAAAAGAGGCCCAGTCCGTCGCTGATCCGACGGTTATCGCCGAAGCATCCAGACTGATACTGCTGGCCGGGCATGTTACGCTGTTCGGCGTCGGCGGTTCGGCCACGGTGTGCCTGGATTTTGAGCACAAGCTATTACGCATCGGCATCCTCAGCCACTCCTATAACGATTATCACCTGATGCTCATGGTGGCCTGCCAGCTAGCGGAAGGGGATGTGGTGATTGTTATTTCGCAATCCGGCGATACCCGAGAACTGCTGCAGGCCGTGCAGGTGGCGAAGGACCGGGGCGCAAAAATCATCTGTATTACCAATGATAATGTTTCGCTTCTGTCGCAACTGTCCGATTTGTCCATCTTCAGCCCCGCCCGCGGCGGTCCGTTATTAGGCCAGAATGCCGTAGCCCGCATTATTCAGCTCAATTTGCTGGATACGCTGTTTATTGCCCTTGTTTTGCAGGACTATCATGGAGCAAAAGAAAAACTGGAACGAAGCATCGAAATAGTCAAACCTTTACATGGCAAGGGATAAAACAGCGGTTACGATCCTGGGTACGGTTGGTTTTTTGAGTCGATTCCAGAGGAAGTTCTAATGAACGAGCTCTTTTCATTGCAGAACAAAAAGATATTAATCACCGGTTCCGCGCGGGGTATAGGTTTTATTCTGGCCCGGGGACTGGCGCAGTACGGCGCGGATATCATTATCAACGGCACCACCGCCGAGGGTACGGATAAAGCGGTGCGTGAATTGCGGGAAGAGGGTTATACCGCGTATGCGATGCCGTTTGACGTTACCGACAGCGGCGCCGTCAAGGACGCCGTCCAGCGTATTGAATCCACTATCGGCGCCATAGATGTGTTAATAAATAATGCCGGTATCCAGCGGCGCCATCCCTTTACCGAATTTCCGGAGCAGGAGTGGGATGACGTTATCGCCGTGAACCAAAAGGCGGTATTTCTGGTTTCCCAGACCGTCGCACGGTATATGGTGAAACGGAACCGCGGCAAAATCATCAATATCGGTTCGATGCAAAGCGAACTGGGCCGGGATAATATTACACCCTATGCCGCGTCAAAAGGCGCGGTGAAAATGCTGACCCGCGGTATGTGCGTTGAGCTGGCCCGCTATAATATCCAGGTAAACGGCATTGCCCCCGGTTATTTTAGTACCGATATGACCAAAGCCCTGGAAGAAGATGACGCTTTTACCGCCTGGCTCACCAAACGTACCCCCGCCGGACGCTGGGGCGATCCGCAGGAACTCATCGGCGCGGCGGTATTTCTTGCGGCGAAATCCTCTGATTTTGTCAACGGACACCTGCTGTTTGTGGATGGCGGCATGTCCGTAGCGGTCTGATTGATTCCCCCTGGCCGTTGGCGCGGCGAAAAAAATGCGCACGCCCCGTCCGCTTGATGCCCGGCGGTTCCAGGCTTTCAGCGGCAGATATCGGTCCGTGCGCTATCCTTTTTAGATTATTGTCAAAAGCCACTGCTTCCCTGTGCTTTTCATTTTCCATGGTTACGCCGGCCAGAAAGTGCTGCACTTCACGAAATCGTTACCCCACCGCCGGCCGGCGTGATTATCGGCCGCCGGTGCCGTTATCCCTCCTTAGCCCTATTGCCCGTTAGCGGGTATAATCGTCTCATGGACGCCGTTGGACTCTCCGGGCGTAACCACATAACTCTATAACTACAGCGGCGCGACCACGCATGACCGAATTGACTTATCTGCAGGGATACCCGGAGCATCTGCTGGCGCAGGTGCGGACCTTGATCCGCGAGCAGCGCCTGGGAGCGGTATTGCAGCAGCGCTATCCGGGAACCCATAGCGTCACCAGCGACAAAGCGCTCTACCAGTATGTGGTCGGGTTGAAAAACGCCTATTTGCGGAATGCGCCGCCGGTGGACAAGGTTGCCTGGGACAGCAAGATTCATGTGATTAAGAATGCCCTCGGCCTCCACACCGCCGTATCGCGTATTCAGGGAGCCAAACTCAAGGCCAAGGCGGAAATCCGTATCGCCACGGTATTCAAAAAGGCGCCCGCCGACTTGCTGCGGATGATCGCCGTGCATGAGCTGGCGCATTTGAAGGAGAAACAGCATGACAAGGCATTCTATCAGCTGTGCTGCCATATGGAGCCCCGCTATCATCAGCTTGAATTCGATACCCGTCTCTGGTTGACCCAGCTTGCGCTGGCGGATGGGGAAAACCGGGACTAGCCATGCCCGTGCCGCGGCACATGGAGAACCATTTAAGCTATAGAGAGAGAAGACCTGCCACTATATCCATCAGGAGGTTAATTTTGTCTGAGCGTTTCGACGATGGCAGCGCCGGCGATGCGGATTACGGGGTTATCGGCCGGGAATATTCCCGCTACCGCCGCCCCGATCCCGCCATCGCCGGTTTAATCAGAGATGCCCTCCGGCCCGCGCGCACGGTACTGAACGTCGGCGCCGGCGCCGGTTCCTACGAACCCACCGATCTTGAGGTCACCGCCCTGGAACCCTCCGCCTCGATGCGCGCCCAGCGGCCGGCGCATTTGCCCCGGGCCATTGAAGGCGTGGCCGAGGCGCTACCCTTTGCCGACGGGATCTTTGATGCCGGCATGGCGACGTTCACGGTACATCAATGGCAGAACCTGGCCCAGGGACTGGCGGAGATGCGCCGCGTCGTTCGCGGCCCCATCGTTATCCTGTCCTGCGATCCCGGTGAGCTTACCAAATCCTGGCTGAATGACTACGCGCCGGAAATGATCGCGGTGGAGGCGAAGCGCTATCCGCCCATGAGCAGCCTGACGGCGGCGCTGGGCAAACACGCCAGCGTGCGGCCGGTCCCGATCCCCTTGCGCTGCAGCGACGGTTTCGGCGAAGCCTATTATGGCCGGCCGGAAGCCCTGCTTGATCCCGGCGCGCGCCGGGCGAATTCCGCCTGGAGCTTCGTCGATCCGTCCGTCGCCGAGCGCTTTGTGCGGCATTTGACGCGCGATCTCGCCTCCGGCGCCTGGGATGCCAGGTACGGTCATTTGCGCACCCAGCCGAGTTTTGACGGCTCACTGAAATTAATTGTCGGTCACGGCATCGATTCGCCGTCTACGCCGGAATAAGGTTGTGCTATTGTCGTTATCCGTGCAAAAAAACTGATAACCCGATGAAAAACAATATATACGCTCCGGACAGGATCATTACCGAGACCGACCGGGTCCTGGGATGGCGGGACTTCTTTTCGTTATGGTTCTCCCTGGGCATCGGCCTGGCGGTGCTGCAGGCCGGCGCCGTGCTCTCCCCCGGCATGGGCATGGTAAATTCCCTCTATGCCATCACGCTGGGTTCGCTGCTGGGATGCCTGCTGCTGGCGCTGGCCGGCGTGATAGGTTTCGATACCGGACGCTCCTCCATGGCCTCCATGGCCTACAGCCTCGGTAAAAAGGGAGCCTCGGTGCCGGCGCTGCTGAATCTGCTGCAGCTGATTGGCTGGGGCGCCTTCGAGATTGTGATGATGCGCGATGCGGCGTCGTTGCTGGCGGCTCGCGCGCTGGGCAGCCAGAGTATCTGGGCCAATGCCGCCCTGTGGACATGGCTGTTCGGCATCGGCGCCACGGCCATCGCCCTGGGTGGCCCGCTGGCCTTTATCCGGCTGGTATTACGGCGCTGGGGGATCTATCTGCTGCTGATCGCCTGTGCCTGGCTGAGCCTGTCCCTGTGGCGGCACGGGGACATTCACCGGCTGGCGGCGGCGGCGGGCAACGGCAGCCTGCCGTTTGCCGCCGGCTGCGATATCGTTATCTCCATGGCGCTGTCCTGGCTACCGCTTATCGGGGATTACACCCGTTTCGGCAAAAGCGCGCGGCAAAGTTTTCTCGGCACCCTCGGCGGTTACCTGCTGGGCAGCCTGTGGATGATGGTTCTGGGCGGAGCCTATGCTCTGGCGTATGTGGGCAACGGCGACGCCAACGCGCTGCTGGTGGCGCTGTCCGGCGCCGCCCTGGGCATCCCGCTGCTATTGATCCTCATTGACGAAAATGAAAACGCCTTTGCCGACATCCATTCGGCGGCGCTCTCCTCGGCGCTGTTCATCCCGCGCCAGGTGAAGCCCTTGACCTTGATTATCGGCCTCATCTGCACCCTCATCGCCTGGCAGGTACCGTTATCCCAATACGAAAATTTCCTGCTGCTTATCGGGTCGGTTTTTTCACCGCTGTTCGGCGTGGTGCTGGCGGAACATTTCCTGGTGCGCCGCCGCCGCAATCCGGCCCCCGGCGCCGGTTTGTCCTGGCGGGCATTCGCCGCCTGGATCGTGGGTATCGCGGTGTATCAGCTACTGTTGCGGGACTATCCCCAGGTGGGCGCCACCCTGCCGTCGCTGTTGATTGCCGGTTTGCTGCATCTTGGCCTGGCCCGGCGGGGGGAATTTAATAGCGCTCGTTAGAAAAACATTGACGGCACCGGGCGTCGGCCCTAATTTGATAGCGGCTGCGAGAGGGCGCCACCGACGCCTTACTCTTTTTTTTCTGTTCGATTACCCTAAGAGGGTTTTGTATGGTTACCACGGCACAACCGAACATCAGTTTTTATCAGGCATCAGTGCCTGTTTTTATCCGCATGCTGACCAATCTATCCTCCCTGCTGGCTAAAGCGGCGGCCCATGTCCAGGAACAGGGCATCGAGCCGTCAGACTGGATCAACGCGCGGCTGGCGCCGGATATGTTCACCCTGGCAAGACAGGTCCAATCCGCCAGCGATGCGGCCAAAGGCGGCGCTGCGCGCCTGGCGGGCTGTGAAATCCCCAGCTTCCCCGATACCGAAAGCACCTTTGACGAATTGCAGACCCGTATTGCCAAGACGCTGACTTTTCTGGGTAATTTACATCCTGAGCAGTTTGAACACAGCGGCGAACGCCCCGTCGTGATGAACATGCGCGGCAGCGAAAAATCCTTCACCGGTAATGACTACCTATTCCAAATGGCGATCCCGAATTTCTTTTTCCATATCACCACCGCCTACGACATCCTGCGTCACCTGGGCCTGGCGATCGGTAAAAAAGATTATCTAGGCTCTTTCGAATAAAATTTGGCATTAAAAAACGCCGGCAAAATAACTGGATTTTGCCGGCGTTTCTTTGAATGTGATGCTTAGCCGGGGCATCCTACCCTGGCTCATTTATCCGTCATACCATTATTCGTAGATTTCCGCGGTGCCGCGCATTTGGTTATTGCCGGTAACAGAGGTAATACGGAACGATCTGGCACCGGACTGGGCGGCTTTTTCCGCCAGCTGATTTTCAACAGAAGTTACGTCATGGGCGCCGGTAACGGTGATTACGCCCACTTGCTGCTGTTCGGCCGGAGCCGAGCTGACCAAATCGGCGGCGAAGCTACCGAATGACAGAGTGCCCAGTGCGATGGCGGCGATGGCGGCGATGGTGTATTTTACGTTTTTCATTTTCACGGTCTCTCTTTAAAAGTAATGTTTGAAATACCGATTAGCGATATCGTTATTTCATGCAGATGATTATTTTCAGCGAAGGGGAATATCTTTTCCCTCCGGGGCAATTTGTTAGTGCTAATTCTTTTTGCTGATTATCAATTTCAAACGGTGCTTATTGATATAATTCGGCCTTGCCGTGTATTTCGTTATAACCGGTCACCGAGATGATACGGAACGATTTGGCGCCGGCCTGGGCGGCTTTTTCCGCCAGATCGCTTTGAACAGAGGTCGCGTCGTAGCCGTTGACGTTTATCACGCCCATTGACTGCTGCCGGGCCGGAACCGAATTCACTTGGTCGGCGGCAAAGCTACCGAATGACAAGCTACCTAATGCGATGGCGGCGATGGCATATTTAATATTTTTCATTTCCACGGTCTCTCTTTAATAAAGTGCTTTTGAAATAGCGACAGCGATATCGTTATTTCCTGCAGATGCGTTTTTTATTCAGCGGACGGGGATTTAATTCCCCGCCGGGGCTATTCGTTTACCGATAAATAAGCTTACTGATATATTTCCGCGGTGCCGTGCATTTGGTTATTACCGGTGACCGAGGTAATACGGAATGATTTGGCGCCGGACTGGGCGGCTTTGTCCGCCAGCTGGCTTTCGATGGAGGTTACGTCGTGGCCACCGCTAACGCTGATGACGCCGACTTGCTGCTGGTTGGCTGGAGCGGAACTGACCAGATCAGCGGCGAAGCTACCGAATGACAGGGTGCCCAGTGCGATGGCGGCGATGGTGTATTTTACGTTTTTCATGATGTTGTCTCTCTCGTAATTTAAGGGTTTTTGTCTTTGACGTTAATTTCTTAACGTTCGATAACTAAATACTATCCCTCTCACCGCCGCCGATCAACAACTTTTTATTATCGATCGTTAATTTATTACTTAAGAGACTGAAAATAATGATAAAAAAAGTTTAAATTTTCTTGTTTTCAAGCTCGATTCGCCGGCAAAAACCTTCTTTAATTAACATTCGTTAATTATATAGAGCCTGGGGCATGAAGGGAAGGAGAAAAAACCCGGTGACGGCGGGGGAGTCACGGCGTGTTTACGATCTTGCAGCCTGTCTCGACCGGGCACTTTGTCAACAAGCTCAGCGGCTTATACCGCCGGCATTGCCTCGCTCAGGCTTCCGCCAGGCGCTTAAGCAGCTGGATCGCCTCGGCGAGCTGTTCAAGCTCGTGAGGGGCGAAATGATGGCTGATGGCATGGAACAGCCAGTCTTCACGTGCCGCCCGGCCGGCCTTGATAAGCTCGCGGCAGCGCTCGGTCAGGGATAACAGCGTCTGGCGGCCGTCCGTGGGGTCCGGCGTTCCGCTTATCATACCGGCGGCCGCAAGCGTTGCCACCGTGGCGCCCATGGACTGCGGGCGGACGCCCTCGGCCTTGGCGAGGGTCGTGACGGTGGCGGGGCCTTCCCGCTCAAGGCGCAGAATAACCGATTTTTGCGACTGGGTATAATCCCCGGGATGCGCCTGTTCACGCAATCGACGGCTCAGATTGCCGAGCACCAGCCGCAGCTCTCCCGCCATGGCCACGGCGCTTATTTCAGGTTCGCGCTGTTTATTGTCCATCATTCCCCTGGTCGTCCCAACGCCCGCTAAAAGAGTACTGTAACAAATTAAACGGCCAAGGGAAAAAGATTAGGACCGGCTGCCTCCGGGCGAGCCCAGCCGCCGCTCAATGGCGCTGGAGGCGATTTGCAGCACGATAACCATGACCACATAAAACAGCGCCGCCAGCAGATAGGCCTGAAGATTCAGGAAGGTGGCAGAGGCGACCATCTGCGCGTTACGCATCAGTTCGGTCACGCCTATCACCGAGGCCAGGGAGGTGCCCTTGAGCACAATGATGAACTCATTGCATAACGGCGGGAACGCCACCCGCAAGGCCTGCGGCAGTATTATACGCCGCATGGCCTGCGGGTAGGTCATGCCGATGGAGCGGGCGGCTTCCAGCTGCTCGCTGTGGATGGAGGTAATGCTGGCGCGGATGATTTCGGCGGTGTAGGCGCCCGCGTTTACCGCAAATGCCAGGGTGGCGGCGAACAGGCGGTTATCCAGCGGACTCAGCAGTTTTATCAATACCGGGCTGCCGGCCTGACTGGCCCAGGCCGGCAGTCCGAAATACACCAGATAGAGCAATACCAGCGGCGGCACGCCCCGAAACAGCGTGACATAACACAGGCACAGCAAACGCAGCGGAGTACGGCGGGATAGCCGGCCCAAGGCCACCAGCAGACCTATCAGCAATGCGCCGATCATGGCGAAAACCGTCAGCGACAGGCCCACCAGGGCGCCTTTTAAATAGAGCGGCGAATACGCCACCAAAAAGTCAATCATTGCTCGGGCCATCCCCTAATTAACAACTAAGCCATCGCTATTTTGACGCGCTGGACGCCAGGAATGCTTCGATACGAACGCTGGGCGGCTGTTCAAAGAATTGCCGGGCCGGGAGATCGGCGATGATGCGCCCCTGCTCCATAAACACGATGCGGTCGGCAACATCACGGGCGAAACGCAGTTCATGGGTAACCATCAGCATGGTGCGCCCCTCCTCGCTCAGGCGGCGCATAACCGCCAGCACCTCTCCCACCAGCTCGGGATCCAGCGCCGACGTCACCTCGTCAAACAGCAGCAATTCCGGCTCCATGCACAGCGCCCGCGCAATGCCCACCCGCTGCTGCTGGCCGCCGGAAAGCCAGGCGGGATAAGCCTGGGCCTTATCCGCCAGGCCCACCGACGTCAATACCGCCATGGCCCGCGCCACCGCCTCCCTGCGCGGCTGCCGAAGGACCCGGATCGGTCCTTCAATGAGGTTCTCCAGCACGCTCAGGTGCGGAAACAGCGCAAAACGCTGGAACACCATGCCGGTCTTGCGGCGCATGCGGCTGTTATTGGCGTCGCTGTCTTCGATACGCCGCTGTCCCACCTGGCGGTAACCGATTTGTTCGCCCCTGATCAGCACGCTGCCGCTGTCGTAACCGTTAAGGAAATTCACGCAGCGCAGCAGGGTGGTCTTGCCCGCGCCGCTGGGCCCGATGATGGCGACGGTTTCACCCCGTGCGATATCAAGACAGACATCAGTCAGCACCGGAACGCCGTGGAACGATTTGCAAAGTCCGGCGATTCGCAGCACCGGCATTTCATCGTTCCCCGGCGGCCTCTCCGTCATATCTGGCATCTTGCGGCCTCATAGCAATCTTATAAACACACCGGCGCCCGGTTTATTTCGGCACGTTGTCGGCGTTGCCGAACCACTTGACGGCGATGGCGGCCAGGGTTCCGTCCGCTTTCATTTTGTCGATGGCGGTATTGACCTGCTGCAATCCGTCGGTGTCCTGCTTGCGCAGCGCCACGCCGTTCAATTTAACGTCATTGGTCAGCGGCTGTTTCACCACCGCCAGCTTACCGGCGTATTGGCTGGCGACGATGTAGGTTCCGTTAACGCTTTCCACCGCCACCACATCGATACGGCCGAGCATCAAATCATTATAGGCGTCCACAACCGTATTGTAGGTGGTGGGCGTAACGCCCTGCATGGACTGCAGAGCCGTGGCGGCGGCGGTATTGACCATGACGCCCACCCTCAGTTTGCCCAGATCGGCGGCGGTGAGCTGTTCATGGCCGGAGTGGGCTTTGACTACCAGGACAATCGTTTGCGTCATGATCGGTTCAGAAAACGCCACCACTTTTTTGCGATCGTCGCTAATCACCAGATTGGTGATGGCATCGATCTTGCCTCCCTGCAGGGCGGGAATAATACCGTCCCAAGCCATCCCCTCGTAGGATACCGGCACGCCCATATGCTTACCGAGTGCGGCGGCGAAGTCGGCGTCAAACCCCACCAGCTTGCCCGACGGATCCTGAAAGGAGATCGGCCGATAGCTGGGATCGGCGGCGACCCGCAGTTTCGTAAACCCTTCAGCCCCCTGGGCCGACCAGGCACAGACGCTTAATGTGGCGGCGAGTGCCAGCAGTGCCGTGCCGTGCTTTATAGAAAATTTCATTCGGTATCTCCTCGGGGTGCTTGGTTGTCAAACGGTTTGGGGGTTGATAACTATGGACAAGGCTCGGGTGCCGGGCAATACCTCCACCCGGTCGCCGGCGCCGATAAGCGTCAGGGTATCGAACTGTTCGATCACCAGCGGGCCAATGGCGCGCCAATTTTCCGGCAGTTCGGTACGCCGGTAGACCGGACATTCGACGCACGCTTCCGCGCTGAGCCAGACCTGGCGCCGGCCCGCCGGCTCAGCGGTCCGGGTCGATGCGGTGGCCGCTTCGCCGGCGGCGGGGCGCGGCCGGCTGATTTTCAGCCGCAGATTCAGTAACTCCACCGGCAGGGTCTCGGAGGCATGGCCGTAGCGCCGCCGGTGCTCTGCTAGAAATGCCGTCCGGCTGGCGGCCAATCCTTCGCTGTCGGCGATGGGTAAATCCACCGTCAGGGCATGGGACTGCCCCTGATAGCGCAAATCCGCCGACCAGGCGATAACCAGCTCCGCCGGCATAAAACCGTCGGCGGCGGCCCGCGCCAGCAGCGCCTCCCTCATTTCGCCGGTTAATGCCGCCAGTTCGGCCGCATCGATGGCGGAAAGGGTGCGCAGCCAGGTGCGCTGGGCGTCGTAGGCGATATCCACCGACAAAATGCCGTGAGCGGAAAACACGCCGGAATAATAGGGAATCAACACCCTAGGGATATCCAGCGCGCGGGCAACATCCACCGCGTGCAGCGGGCCGGCGCCGCCGAAGGCAATCAAGGTCATATGGCGCGGATCGTGCCCCCGCTCCACCGACATGGCCCGAATGGCGCGCACGATGTTGGCGGTGGCGATTTGCAAAATTCCCTGGGCCGCCCGCTGCCAGCTCAGGCCCAGGGGCGCGGCGATATGCCGTTCGATTGCGGCCACGGCGGCATCACGATCCAGGACAAAATCGCCGCCGAGCATGCTGCGTACGCCAAGGCGGTTTAACGCCACATGGGCATCGGTCACCGTCGGCTGGTCGCCGCCGCGGCCATAACAGGCCGGCCCCGGCGTGGATCCGGCGCTCTGGGGACCGACCTTGAGGGATCCGGTGCGATCCAGATAAGCAATGGAACCGCCGCCGGCGCCGATGGTTTCGATTTCCGCCGAGGCCACCGCCACCGGATAACCGCCGATGGTCCGTTCATCGGTGACCGGAATGGCGCCGCCGCGCAGCAGCGCGATATCCGAACTGGTGCCGCCGATATCCAGCGTCAGGGCCTCGCCGAGTCCGTGGCGGGCCGACAGTTCCAACGCCCCCACCGCGCCGCCCGCCGGACCGGACATGGCGCATTTCACCGGAAAGCGCCGGGCTTCGGCAAAGGTAAGGCAGCCGCCGGCGGAACCCATGACAAAGGTCCGCGCCGGACCGTTATCTTTCAGCGTTTCGAGACCGGTGAGAAACTGCCCCATCACCGGCATGGTGGCGGCATTAAGCACCGTGGCGGTGGTGCGCTCGTACTCGCGGAATACCGGCAAAACCTCGGATGACAGCGAGACGGGCACCCCCAGCGCCGCCAGCTTCTCGCCGATCCGCCGTTCATGTTCCGGATTGACGAACGAAAACAGCAAACTTACCGCCACCGCCTCCACCCGGGCTTCCCGCAGGCGCTCAATGCAACGGTCCAGCGCCGCTTCATTCAGGGGTTTCAATACCCGGCCCTGGAAATCCAGGCGTTCCGGCACCTCAAGGCGCAAATGCCGGGGCGCCACCACCGGCGCGCGCCTGGCGTGAAGATCGTAGGAGGAGGGCCGGGTCATGCGGGCGATTTCCAGCACATCGCGAAATCCTTCGGTGGTCAACAAGGCGGTTTTTGCCAGCGCGCCTTCAAGCAGTGCGTTGGTGACCACCGTCGTCCCCACCACCGCCGCCTCGATATCGGCGGCGCGGGCGCCCATTTCCACCGCCAGGGCATCAAGGGCCGCCAGGATATCGTTGCCCTGATCCCCTTTGCGGTGCAGAACCTTGGCGATGCGGGTTTCCCCCGAGGCGGGGTTGCTGACCACCACATCGATAAAGGTGCCGCCCACGTCCACGGCTGCCAATAAACCGGTCATGCTTGCTTCTCCTGTGCCTGAAAGCCCAACCCATGGACGCCATAGCCATAAAGCCTGTCCTGTTCCGCGGCCGTGGGGTCCCGTTCCGCGGCCGGGCCGTATCCGCCGCCGCCGGCGGTTTCCACTTCTATGAGTGTGTCCGCCGGGGCCGACAGCTCGCTAAAACCGGTAATGTGCCGCGGCTTCGCATCCGGCGGCGTCACGATGATGCGGGTCGGCGCGCCGGCGGTTCCCCAGTAAACCATCCGGCCCGCGGGTGGGCATGCTGACCTGGAAGGAGCAGCGCACCGGCGTAAGCATCTGGAAGGTGCGCCGCAGACCGAAGCCGCCGCGCTGGCGCCCCGCCCCGCCGATCCTTCCACCAGTTCGTAACGCAGGATGCGCACCGGCAGGCTCATTTCCAGCACTTCCACCGGCGTATCGTGCAAATTGGCCACCGGCGGTATCATGCCGCTTTCACCGTCCGCCACATGACTGGCGCCGGAACCGCCCCAGCGCCTCGCCATAGGCGAACAGCCGGCCGGTGCGCGGATTCGGGCCGCCAAGGAAAATACCCCGCCGCCGCCGGTTCCCGCCAGCACCAGCGCCGGCGAAAACGCCGACAGGGCGTCCATCAAGGCTTCAAAGGTATGGTAAGACACCTGGGTAGCGGCGGAAATGGCCGCCGGGAAGCGGGGATTAAGGATTGAGCCGTCCGGGATGGTGATATTCAGGGCGCGGTACATGCCGGCATTGGCCGGGATGCCCTGCGCCAGGGTAATGCGAACCGCCATATACACGCAGGCCAGGGTATTGGCCAGGCAGGAATTGAACGGGCTCTCGGTTTGCGGCCCGCTGCCGGTGAAATCGATATTCAGCACGTCGTTATTTTTACTGATGGCGACCCGCAGGGGAATCATGACGCCGCCGAAATCAGCTTGGGCCTCGCCGGTCCATACCTGGTCGGGCAGTGCGGCGATACAGGCGCGGGTGGTCTGTTCCGACAGGCGGATGATTTGGGCCATGGCGAACCGCAACTGCGCCATGTCATAACGACGGGCCAGTTCGTCGATACGGTTTTGCGCCACCTGAATGGTGGCAATCTGCGCGCCGAGATCCGCCATGCGCTCCTCGGGCAAACGCGAATTCGCGCCGATCAGGGTCAGCAGGTTTTGATCCACCGCGCCGGCGGCGGCCAGCTTCACCGGCGGGATGCGCAAGCCCTCATGGAAAATTTCGGTGGCGGTGGCCGGCATGCTGCGCGGCGTCAGTCCGCCCACGTCGGTATGGTGCGCCATGCTGGCGGCGAAGCCCACCATCTCGCCCCCGGCGAACAGCGGTCCGACGACGATAAAATCCGGCAGATGATTAGCGCCATAGTAGGGATCATTAACCAGGAAAGCATCTACCGGCGCCATTTCTGCCGCCGGATACGCGGCCAGGATGTGACCCAAGGCCCCGCCATAACGCCCAGGTGGATGGGAATATGCTCCGCCTGGACGGCGATATCGCCGTTGACATCATAAACGCTGCACGAACAGTCCCGCCGTTCTTTGATATTAGGGGAATGGCTGGAACGCACCAGAGACTCCGCCATTTCATCACAAATGGAATGGAAAGCGTGACGAACAAGCTCGATTGCTATGGGGTCCAGCGGCGCTGCATGGCTCATCGGTAACTCTGCCAGTGAATAATGATTGTAATAAATGTTCTAGCATAGTAAAAATTGGTTCAGCAACAAGAATAGGATTCACATACATGAACGAAGTAAAAAGCGCGGTGCGGGTGCTGGAAGTGCTTGAATTATTGACCCATGAGGAAAAACCCCTGTCCCTGAAAGAAGTTGTTGACGAATTGGGCTATCCGAAAAGCAGTACCCATAATCTGCTGGCCACCTTGGTATCGCGGGGTTACGCCATACGGGACGAAACGGACCGTTATCAGCTTAATAACGCCTTTCGCGAGGGTCCGGGCTGGATTTGCGGGCCGGAGGCGCGCCTTAGCGAAATGGCGCTGCCGGTAATGCGCGAACTGCGGGATCGCTGCGGTGAAACCATTATGCTCGGCGTGCTCAACGGCGAAGGCCGCCTGAAAACGCTGGAACGCTGCAGCGGCACGCAACCGGTGCGGTATGAATCCCCCCTCGGCAGCTGTCTGCCGTCTTATTGCACCGCCATGGGCCGTGCCCTGCTGGCGGGGCGGGACGACGCCCAAATCGATAATTACCTGTCACGGGAACGTATTGTGCAGTACACCAGACATACCCTGGTGGATCGCGGACAAATCAAGGCCCATATCGCCAAGGCCCGACGGGACGGGTACGCGGTATCCGATCAGGAGATCGACATCGGCGGTTCCGGGGTCGCGGCGCCGGTGCTCAACGGCAAAGGCGAAACCGTGGCGGCACTGAATGTGGCGGCCATTTCCAGCCGGTTCAACGAAAACGGCGAGGCGCTTATCGCCGCAGTGAAAAATTACGCCGCCATCCTGAGCAGCCGGCTGGGATGGCATTAACATCACCGGGCAAACCGCCGGATATTCCCCTATGCCGTGGGGAAAAACCAAGACTCCCCACCTGCCGCCCAGAGAGTTAGATACCTGCTCTCGCCTTTGATAGCCTGTTCAAATCATTGTTTCATCGCGCCGGGATCTTTATGATGCTGCGGCCCAGGCTGCGCGATGGGATAATTTTCCTCAACGCGCGGCCATGGGGATAATGAATTCGCTTTTTCTTTCTATCACTGAGGCTATATGCACACCACCAAGTTAGCGAACCCCGGCCCACTGGGATTGATGGGTTTTGGTATGACCACCGTATTGCTTAATCTGCATAACGCAGGCTTTTTCCCTTTAACGTCCATTATCGTCAGTATGGGCATTTTTTACGGCGGCATCGCGCAAATGATTGCCGGCATTATGGAATACAAACACGGCAATACGTTCGGCACTACGGCCTTTACCTCTTACGGTGCGTTCTGGCTCAGCCTGGTGGGTATCCTGGTCCTGCCGCGCATGGGGCTTGCCGATCCCGCCGATGAAGTGTTCCTCGGCGTCTATCTGGCGCTATGGGGCGTGTTCACGCTGTTCATGTTTTTCGCCACCCTGGCCGCCAGCCGGGCATTACAGGTGGTGTTCGGCACCTTGACCCTGCTGTTCGCTTTATTGGCCATCGGTGATATCACCGCCAACAAACCGCTGCTGGTGATTGCAGGCTATGTCGGGCTGTTCTGCGGCGCCAGCGCCATTTACCTGGCCATGGCGCAGGTCATTAACGAGCAGCTCGGCCGCAAAATCCTGCCGGTGGGCTGAAGTACCCGGGCCTCTTAACCGAGGCCTTCTCTTTGCGAATTGCTGGACTTTTATTCCGTTAACAATGAAAATGATACGCATTCCTAATTAGTCCCCTGGACGCGTATCCCATGCCCGGTCTCCTGAGTACCCACCGCGTAATCATTCCCCTGCTGGCGCTATTGCTGCTTATCCTTGCCCCCGGCTGGTGCCCGGCGTCAGAGGGCTGGCCCCGACAGATCGCCGGCGGCCAAGGGGACATTACCCTACCCCGGATGCCGCAGCGGATTGTATCCACCAGCGTTACCCTTACCGGAACGTTATTGGCCATCGGCGCGCCGGTCATTGCCAGCGGCGCCACCACCCCTAATAACGCCGTCGCCGACGGGCAGGGGTTTTTACGCCAGTGGGGCGAGGTGGCGCAACGGCGCGGCGTGAAACGGCTTTATATCGGCGAACCCGATGCCGAGGCCATCGCAGCACAAGCCCCGGACCTGATTATCATCGCCGCCACCGGCGGCGATTCGGCCCTGCGGCTTCACGATCAATTATCGGCCATCGCCCCGGTCCTGGTGGTGAATTACGACAACCAGAGCTGGCAGCAGGTGGCCGTGGAGCTCGGCCGGGCCACCGGGCGTGAAGACGACGCCGAAAAAATTGTCAAAGATTTCGATAGCCGGCGGCAGGCCCTGCGGCAGCGACTGGCTTTGCCGCCGCAGCCGGTATCCGCGCTGGTGTACCACCGCGACGGCAAAGCCGCCAACCTGTGGACCGCCGATTCTCCCCAGGGCCGGCTGCTGCTGCAGTTGGGTTTCGTACTGGCCGTACCGCCGGACAATCTGGCGCAAAGCCATAGCATGGGCCGGCGCGGCGATATCCTGCAGCTTTCCGGCGAGAACCTGGCGGACGGTTTGAATGGCGAGAGCTTGTTGTTGTTTGCCGCCGACGAGGCCGACGCCGACGCCCTGCTGGCGAATCCTTTTCTCTTGCATCTGCCCTCGGTGCGCAACCGGCGCGTGTACGCTCTGGGCCGCGATACCTTTCGCCTCGACTATTACAGCGCCTCCCATGTTTTGACAACGCTCGAGCACTACTTCGTCCAGGGGTAGCCCGCACGAGTCGGCGCCGGCGGCGTTATCGGGCAGCCTGCGCCGCAAAGAATAGCCGGCTCTTGTTTTTATCCCGATGATGATGCGGAGGATTATGCGCCCGTCCCATAAGTTAGTCCTGTTATGCCTGGTATTGGCGTTGACCCTCGCCGCCAGCCTGCTGGTGGGGGCAAAAAGCATCGGCTTCGCCACGGTTGTCCAGGCGCTCTCGAAGGCGTGCCGTACCACCGATTGCCTTATCGTGCTCGACGCCCGCCTGCCGAGAACGCTGGCCGGCCTGTTGGCCGGAATCGCCCTGGGTTTGTCCGGGGCGCTGATGCAAACCCTGACCGGCAACCCCCTGGCGGATCCCGGCATACTGGGCGTGAACGCCGGAGCCGGTTTCGCCGTGGTGCTGGGCATGGCCTTTTTCGGCGCCGCTTCGCCGGACCTCTATGTCATGTTCGCCTTGCTCGGCGCGCTGGCCGCCACGCTGCTGGTGGCGCTTATTGGCGCGGCGGGGGGCGGCAGGCTAAATCCCATTCGCCTGACGCTGTCCGGCCTGGCGCTGGGAGCGGTCCTTGACGGCATTGCCTCGGGCATCGCCTTGATCAATCCCCTTATCTATGACCAACTGCGCTTTTGGCAGGCCGGATCGCTGGATATCCGTTCTATGGCGGTGATAAAAATCGTGGCGGCGCCCATCATGCTGGGGGCGGTTTTGGCCTTGGGACTGACCCGGGGATTGAATAACCTGGCCATGGGCAACGATGTGGCCGCAGGCCTGGGCTCAAGGATAGGAATGACCCAGGCGCTGGGCGTGACGGCCATTACCCTGTTATGCGGCGGCGCCACCGCGCTGGTCGGCCCCATCGCCTTTATCGGCCTGATGGCGCCCCATATGGCGCGCCGTTTGGCGGGGGAGGATCACCGGCGGCTGTTGCCCTTCATCCTGCTGTTGACGCCGGTGCTGCTGCTGGCCGGGGATATACTCGGCCGGGTCATCGTGCCGGGGGAACTGCGGGTTTCAGTAGTGGCGGCGTTTATCGGCTCGCCGGTTTTGATTGCGCTGGTACGTAATCACCGGGAGCTTAAACGATTATGAATTACGTCGTCCGGCGCGGACCCCGTTTATTCCTCACCGGCGGCCTGCTGGTATGCTGCTGTCTGGCGCTGGCGGTTTTGTCGCTGAGCACCGGCTCGCTTCCCTTCAGCGTCCCGCAGGTGATGGAGGCCCTATGGGGAACGGCCCCCGACCCGGTGCGGATTGTGGTCACCCATTGGCGGCTGCCGCGGGTGGCGGTGGCGCTGTTATTGGGGGCGGCCCTCGGCGCCAGCGGCGCCATTTTTCAATCGTTGATGCGCAACCCCCTCGGCAGCCCGGATATATTGGGTTTCAATACCGGCGCCCACAGCGGCGTCTTACTGGCGATAGTCCTGCTCAACAGCGGCTACTCCACTATAACCGCCGCCGCCATGGCCGGCGGAGGCCTGACCGCCGTAGCGGTCTATATGCTGGCCTGGCGCAACGGCATTCATACCTTCCGGCTGATTATCGTCGGTATTGCCGTCCGCGCCCTGCTGGTGGCGGCGAATACGGCCCTGGTGGTGGGCGCCTCGCTTGAATCCGCCCTCTCCGCCGGGTTATGGAGCGCCGGATCCCTCAACGGCATCACCTGGGCCAAATGCCTGCCGGCGGCGGTAATCATCGCCCTGGCGCTGCTGCTGGCGCTGGCGCTGGCTCGTTCCATGCGGCTATTGGAAATGGGCGACGATGCCGCCCGCGGGCCGGGAGTATCGGCGGAGCGCACGCGCCTGGGACTGATGTCGGCGGGGGTAGCGCTTACCCCCGCCGCCACCGCCGTCGCCGGGCCGATATCCTTTATCGCGCTGGTGGCGCCGCAAATTTCCCGCCGTCTGGCGGTCGGCGGCACCGCCTCGATTCCCCTGGCCGCCATAACCGGGTCGCTGCTGCTGCTGGCGGCGGACCTGGCGGCTCAGCGTCTGTTCAGCCCCTATCAATTGCCGGTGGGGGTGGTCACCGTCTGCATCGGCGGCATCTACCTGATAGCATTGTTAATCCGGGAGTCCCGTAAAACATGAACCCCTGCCCCTTGCCGCCGTCCCGCCTGCGGGCGGAAAACCTGACCCTGGGTTATGATAAAAAGATCGTTGCCCGTGATTTGTCCTTGTCCATTCCCGACGGCGGCCTGACCGTCATTATCGGCCCGAACGCCTGCGGCAAATCCACGCTGCTGCGCGCCTTGAGCCGGCTGATGCGCCCCGATGGCGGCGGGGTATGGCTGGACGGCGAGGACATCCGCCGCTACGCCACCAAAGAGGTGGCCCGCCGGCTGGGATTATTGCCGCAAAGCCCCGCCGCCCCCGGCGATATCCTGGTGGGCGACCTGGTGGCCCGGGGGCGTTATCCCCATCAATCGCTGTTCGGCCGCTGGCGGGAACAGGATGAAGCGGCGGTACGGGAAGCCATGCGCGCCACCGGTATCGAAGCGCTGGCGCAGCAGCCGGTGGATACCCTCTCCGGCGGACAGCGCCAACGGGTTTGGATAGCCATGGTATTGGCGCAGCAAACGCCGCTGTTGTTATTGGACGAGCCCACCACCTGGCTGGATATCGCCCATCAAATCGATCTGCTGGAACTGCTCAGGCACCTAAACCGTACCGCCGGACAAACGCTGGTGATGGTGCTGCACGATCTTAACCATGCCTGCCGTTACGCCACTCATTTAGTGGCCATGCGCGATGGGCAGATTGTCGCCCAGGGGACGCCGTCGGACATTGTCACCGCCGAACTGGTGGAGCGGGTCTTCGGCCTGCGCTGTATCATTATCGACGACCCGGTATCCCACACGCCGCTGATTGTGCCGCTGGGCCGCGACCCGGCGGATGCGTCAACATGAGTCGCCAGCCAACACGGCCTGCCGGGACGGGTTGTCACATCCCGAACACGCCGTGAATCCGCCCGCATTAGCCGGGGTTTACCCTAGATCGTCGTTTGGGCATCCGGGCCGCGCCAGAGCGACTCGAGGCCGTCCAGCAGGCCGCCGCGCCAGCAGAGGGCGTCATGGCCGCCGTCCACCCGCCGGAAGCGGATGCGATGGCGGGACGGCCGCAACAGCGCCAGCAGCCGTTCGTTAGCCTGGTAAATCAACGGTTCATGAATGCCGGCTTCGATATACATTCCAAGAGCCAGACCGGCGCCCAGTCCGTTTTCCAGCTGCCTTAACAGCTCGCCGGACGCGCGGATATCGCCATCGATGCGTCCCGGGTCCCGATGGGGCCACCAAAAGGAACCCGACTGACTAAGCACCAGGCCGAAGCTCAGGGGCCAATGCAGCGCGGCGTACATCGCCGCCAACCCGCCGAAACTTTGCCCGGCCACCACCGTAGTGGCCGGATCGGGCCGATAGGGTGCCCAGGTCTCAAGCCACGGCATCAGCTCTTCCCGCACCGCGAGCCAGAACTCCGCATTACAGGTCAGCTCATGGCTTCGTTGCCGGGTATCGACGCTGTCGATCATCACATACACCGCCTCCGGCAAGCGGCCCTCGCGGGTAAGCCGGCAGAGCGGAACGGCAACCGGCATCTCCTGTGACCAAAACCGACCGTCGAGCAATATCGCCAACGGCCGGCGATGGGGCTGCTGCTGCCCGGTGGTCAAAACCCAGACATCACGGCTATTGCCCAACCGCCGGCTGTGCCAGCGGCGGCATTCAAGCCGCGCCGGCGAAGGCGGTCGCAAGGCCCGCGAGTCCGCGCCCCGCCTGTCCACATAGGTCCAAGCCGTTTGCGGCGGCGCCAGCGGCATATGCAGGGGGGATAATCCATGGCCGCGGGCGCCGACCCAGCAGCGCAACGGGTTTAGTGAGTCATGTACCGCGCTGTCCAGCAGCCCTCCCCACCACAGACGCCATGCCGACATCTCCGTCTCCGGGCGACTCCCCGCCGCCGCGGGAAAGGGAGTTTCGTCCTCACGGGGAATAAAGCAATAACTTCCGCGCCAGGTGGCGCTCAGACAGGTTTGCCGGTACCAGACATCCGTGCCGGGCAAACGTTCCAGGCTTTGCGGCGCCAGGGACTGATGATGGTCGGTAATGCCGTTGATATTCAGCCATACCCGGCGAAGGGCCGACGTTTGCGCATTCCCGCCGGGATCGCGCCACAAAAAAGTTACCCGATAGCGGCCGTCCCGATCTTTTTCCACCCATGGGGTGCCGTGATCCGCTATCTCCCGCCACCACTCCTTCGTCCCTGCATCCGCCCGTCCCAGCATTATTGTGACCATTGGTAATCAGCCTTTGTAAAACGCAATCTTAATACTATTGATAATTATTTCTATTTGCAATAATGTGTAAAGCTTCCTATGTATTCATAGTCATTTTGCCAGGATGGCGGCTTTGTCATGGGAATTTTTTTAATCGGCCAGGGAACGCCGCAACGGTATAAGCAGCGCCGCAGGCGTCTGTTTTCACGATAACAATGTGCCATTTCCAGACGGTGGCTAACCCCGCTCCGCCTGAGAATCGGCAGAGAATTCGAGATCTTAGCCATGAAATTAGCAGGTTATTCCTTAGCGACCCTTATAGGTCTTGGGCTGGGCACATCGGCGCTCGCAGCCGCCGCATTGACGGCCAATGACGACAAGGAAGTCGTGGCGGCGGCGGATAAAAACGCTGAAAACAATGAGAAAAAAACCGCCGGCGGCGAGACCATGGTAGTCACCGCCGCACAGCAAAATCTACAGGCGCCGGGGGTCTCCACCATCAGCGCCGAAGAAATCAGGAAACGTCCGCCGGCGCGGGACGTTTCGGAAATCATCCGCACCATGCCGGGGGTCAACCTGACCGGCAACTCCACCAGCGGCCAGCGCGGCAATAACCGCCAGATCGATATCCGCGGCATGGGGCCGGAAAACACCCTGATCCTCATCGACGGACTGCCGGTGAGCAGCCGCAATTCGGTGCGCCAGGGTTGGCGCGGCGAGCGCGATACCCGGGGCGATACCGCCTGGGTGCCGCCGGAAATGATCGACCATATCGACGTCCTGCGCGGACCGGCCGCCGCCCGTTACGGCAATGGCGCCGCCGGCGGGGTGGTGAATATCATCACCAAGCGCGACACCCGCGAATGGCACGGGTCGTGGAATACCTATTTCAATGTGCCGCAACATAACGATGAAGGCGCCACCAAGCGCACCAATTTCAGTTTGGAGGGCCCGCTAAGCGATCAGTTCAGTTTTCGCCTCACCGGCGGCTACGGCAAAACCCAGGCCGACGCCTGGGATATCAACCGAGGCCACCAGTCCCTGCGCACCGGCACCTACGCCGATACCCTGCCGGCGGGCCGGGAAGGGGTGATTGACAAGAATATCGATGCCCTGCTGCATTGGGATTTCGCGCCGATGCAAACGCTGGAGTATGAAACCACCTTTAGCCGCCAGGGCAATCTGTACGCCGGCGATACCCAAAACACCAACACCAGTGATTTGGTTAAAGACAATTACGGCAAAGAAACCAATCGGCTGTACCGGCAAACCCATGCCTTGAGCTATCGCGGCTACTGGGACAGCGGCATCAGCACCCTCAATTACCTGCAATTTGAAAGAACCCGAAACACCCGCTTGGATGAAGGCCTGGCCGGCGGCACCGAAGGCATTTTCTCCGACGACAGCTTTTCCACCATCAGGTTGGACAGCCTGCTGGCGCACAGTGAGTTAAGCGTCCCCTTTGAGCTTGGGGTAAACCAGACCGCCACCTTCGGCACCGAATGGAATCAGCAGAAGATGAAAGACCCGGCCTCCAATACCCAGACCCTGCTGGGGGGAAACATTCCCGGTATCGCCAGCACCGGCCGCAGCCCGTACGCGTCGGCGGAGATATTTTCGTTATTCGCCGACGATAATATCGAGCTTACCGACAGCACAAGTCTGGTGCCGGGCCTGCGGTTCGATCATCACTCCATCGTCGGCGACAACTGGAGCCCGTCCCTCAATCTGTCCCAGGGATTCGGCAGCGATTTCACCCTGAAAATGGGCATCGCCCGCGCCTACAAAGCCCCCAGCCTGTTTCAAACCAACCCCAATTACCTGCTGTACAGCCGCGGCCAGGGCTGCGCCGCCAGCACCGGCGGCTGTTATCTCCTGGGCAATAAGGACCTGGATGCTGAAACCAGCATCAATAAAGAGATCGGTCTGGAATTCAAACGTGGCGGTTATCAGGCGGGAGTGACCTATTTCCGTAACGATTATCGCAATAAAATTGAGGCGGGCTACGTGCCCACCGGCGTCTCTTCCAATGGTGCTTCCGATATCTATAAATGGGAAAACGTACCCAAAGCGGTGGTGCAAGGATTGGAGGGTATGCTGAACATCCCGGTGACCAATACGGTGACCTGGAGTAATAATATGACGTATATGATTGAAAGTAAAAACAAAGAGACCGGAGATTATCTGTCGATCATTCCGAAATATACCTTAAACTCCACCCTCAGCTGGCAGGCGCGGCAAGATTTATCGGTTCAATCGACGTTATCGTGGTACGGACGCCAAAAACCGAAAAAATACAACTACAAAGGCGAACCGGTAACCGGCAGCGAAACCAGGGAGGTCAGCCCCTATGCCATTGTCGGCCTGAGCGGAACCTATGAGGTGACCAAGAACGCCAGCGTCACCCTGGGCATCGACAACCTGTTCGATAAACGCCAATTCCGGGCCGGCAACGCCCAAACCACCGGCAACGATACCACCGGCGCCTATATGTACGGCGCAGGCGCCGCCACCTACAACGAACCGGGCAGGACCTTCTATATGAGCCTGAATACCCATTTCTAGACAGGCCGGGCCCGCTTTCCCGATCGTGCAACTATTCGTGCTAAAGGGAGACCGTGCCCTACACCTGATACCCAATCATCGTCAGCATGCGCTTCACCTGCGACACCGCCTCCTGCCGCTCCCCCACACCGAGTTTCTGATACAAATTGCGGATATGGGTTTTGATGGTAGTGGACGCGACATCCAGCTCGCCGGCAATCTGATTATTGCTGTAGCCGGAATAAATCAGGCCCAGCACCTGCCATTCGCGCTGGGTCAGCGGGCTGATGCGGATAAGCTCGGGGACCTGGGGATGCTGCAATAACTGATGAACGAACTCCTCATCGAAGTGAGCGAACTTATGCCGGTGATGGGCATTGATCTCCCGCAGGATACGCTGGGTACGCTGCTGCTCCAGCTCCGGCAGGATGCCCAGCTGCAACAGCTGGCGCAACTGCACCGCCATCGTCTCCCCTTCAATCACGAAATGGCTGATGAACCCGGTACGATTGGCCAAGGTCAACGCCTCTATCAGCACGCTCTGGGCCTCGCTTTTGCGGCCGGTATGCCAATAAATCAGGTTGTTCAGCAACAGATTGCGGTTCAAATCGCTCACCAGCTGCAGCGTCCTGGCGTTGTCGTTTAATTCATCCAGCACCACTTCCGCCTCATCAAACTGGCCGAGCAGAATTTGCGCGCGGGCGATATTACGCCATTGTCCCTGCAGAAAATGGTTATCGACGCAATCCGGTTTTACCGTCTGATTAAGCCAGTTGGCGGCGGCGACGGTATCGCCGGTCAATTGCCAATAAATCACCCGCGGTTTATCGGCATTGGTTATCCAGTCGCTGTGGTATTGTCCGCTGTTGATAAGATTATCGCAACGGTGCAGCAAACGGCGGGAATCGTCGATATCGCCGCGCGCCAGCGCGCATTTCGCCAGCATCGCCAGACACTGCAACTGCTGCTGCGGCTGGGCGCTGGCCAGCACGTTCAGTCCGGCTTTGGCGGCCTGCTCCGCATCCTCCAGGCGCGCCCAGGACCAAAGCAGCTGCGCGCGCAGGCGCAGGAGAAATTCATGCATCGGCAATTGCTCAAGATGCTGTTCCCTCACCAGCGCGAACGCTTTCTCCTGGATATCGTAAGCCGCCTGCAAATAGCCCTGGGCAATCAATATTTCGCTTTGCTGCAGCAGCGCCCACAGGGCGTAGTGATAGACCTCATGCTGCCGGGCCATCCGGTCGGTTTGCTGCATCATGGTCAAGGCATGGGTCAAGCGCCCTTTGCAGTGGGCGACTTCCCCGGTTACCGACATGGCGACAATACGGCCGTAAAAACTGGACATCGGCAAATGGCGCAGCGCTTCGGCGGCCAGAAACTCCGCCTGGTCGGTCTGGCCGGTGTTTATCGCCACCTGAGCCAGCAGCGCGTTGAATTCCGCCTGCAGCATCGGACTGATCTCAACGTCGCGGGCCTCCATTTGCGCTTTATCATGGGCCAGCATATCCGCCACCTCGCCGCAGCGGTGCTGGCTTTGGGCCAGCCAGCCCTTGAGCAGCACCAGCCTGGGAAGCGTGATCAGATCGTCATAAGGCACATGTTTCAGACAGCGATCCAGCAAGGCCAGTTCACCGCGGTTGAACAGCCGCCAGCCGTTGTCCAACAGAATGCGGCACATCATCTCGCGGTCTCCCGCGGACATGGCATGGTGGATAGCCTCCGCCGGATAGCCCAGCGTCAGCCAGCCTTCGGCGGCGCTGCGGTGGATGGCGGGCAACTCCGCAGCCAATTCCCACAGGCAGCGCTGCCGCAGAAAACTGGCGAACAGCGGATGAAAACAGAACCATTCGCCGGAATCATCCATGCGCTGGATAAACAAGCCCTGATGCTCGGTCATCTCCAGCCGGTGCTGACCGTTTTCTTCGCCGGTCAAATGGCCGATCAGCACATCGTTCATGGAGCGCAGCACCGAACAGCGCAGCAAAAAACGCCGGGTGGACTCATCCACCCGATCCAGCACCTCGTCCACCAGATAATCGGAGAGATGACCGGCGTTGATGCCGGATAGCCGCTTCGCCGTCTTACTGGCGGGCGTATCGGACTGGCGCGAGGAGAGCACGATCAATTGCAAGGCCGTTGCCCAGCCGGCCACCTCATCGCATAACCGATTGCTGTCGGGGGGGTCAATGGCCATTCCCAGCCGGCAGTCGAAAAAACGCTTAGCCTCCTCGTGGGTAAAGGCCAATTGCTGGCTGCCTATCTCCAGCAGTTGATCCCGCACCCGCAGGTTGGCGATACCCAATGAAGGAAGATTGCGCGACAGCACGATGAGCTTGAGGTTATCCGGCTGATTGCGCAGCAAAAACCGCACGGACTCATGAATCACTTCATTGGTGATCAAATGATAATCATCGATCACCAGGAATACCGGCGTCGGCCAGTCGGATAAATCCACCGACAGTTGGATGAACAGCGTCGACAGAGTGGCATATTGATGTTTCTGCGCCAGCGCCTCGCTGCGCTGGCAGTGGCCGCCGGTTGCCTGTTGGAATGCCGCAATCAGGTAACTGGCGAATCGCTCGGGCTCGTTATCGCTTTCGTCCAGGGAATACCATCCTAAATCCTGCTTTGCCGCCGCCCACTGCGCCACCAGAGTCGTCTTGCCATAACCGGCGGGACTGGTGATAAGAGCCAGACGGTAATTAGCCGCCGCGGAAAGTCTATCTAACAAGCGTTGCCGAACAACCGTATTTTGCAGCCTTGCAGGCCGTCTGAGTTTAGAGGGGATCAGCATTTTTTTATTATCCAGAGGTATTGAATGGCGAAAAAAAGTTCAATCTTAATGTTTATTGAAAGTAAGGATTATGTAAGTAATTATTAATACAGGGTTATCTATTTCCTGCTTCGGTAAATTGCGCACGGTCACAAATTTCACTACGCCTTATCGCTCATCCCTCATTATTTATTCACTGGAGGATGAGAAATACCCGAACCATACGTTAGGTTACCCATTGAGTCATCGATACCGCCTGTTGCCTTTGGCAGGCGAGGACGCAATGTATCCGGCAGGTATTAGCGCCGGAGGGGATGAGCATGGAAGAAACCGGATCAGAATCACTCTCAGCCAACGCCGGCATCGCCGCCGATTACATCAATGCCCTCGGTCAGCGGCAGAGTATCTCGCCTCATACCATACAACGATTGCTTGACGCCATGGGCTACACCGCCCAACCCGGCCCTGCCGACGCCGCCCCGCTGCCGCCGGTGCGGGTGTACCGGCAAAAAACACCCTACCGAAACGGTCCCGATGACCGGCACTGGCTGATCCCCGGCGGACAGGGCAATTTCCGCTGGTGGCTGCATACCGAACAGGGCCGCATCCATCATGGAAAAATCGCCGCCGGGCAACGGCTCTCTCTGCCGGTATCGCTGCCGCCGGGTTATCATCGCCTGACCTTGAACCAGAACGGCCGGGAGTGGCATTGCCAGATAATCATTGCCCCCAGACGCTGTTATGAACCCGACGAGCTGCTCGCGGAGCGTAAGTTATGGGGTACCTGTGTTCAGCTCTATACCCTCCGCTCCGGACACAATTGGGGCATTGGCGATACCGGCGATTTAAAACAGCTTATCCGGGAAATCGCCCGGCGAGGCGGATCGTTTGTCGGCCTCAATCCCATCCATGCCCTGTATCCGACCCTGCCGGACAATGCCAGTCCCTATAGCCCCTCCTCCAGACGCTGGCTTAACACGCTCTATATCGATGTGGGAGACGTGGAAGATTTTCAACTCAGCCCGGCGGCACGTGCATGGTGGGCCCGCGGGGAGATTCGACGGGCCCTGGAGGAAGTCCGGGCCAGCCCCGGGGTGGATTATCGGCGCGTGGCGGCGTTGAAATATACGGCGCTGCGCCTGGCCTGGCAGCAATTCAACCGGCGCGCCGCAGACGACGTCCGGCGGCGGGACTTTGAGGAGTTCGTACGCCGCGGCGGCGACAGTCTGCGCTATCAGGGCATTTTCGACGCGTTGCAGGGGCAACTGATTGCCAGGGATAAGGGGAACTGGAGTTGGCAGGTATGGCCGGAAGAGTACCGCGACGCCCGCGGCCCGGCCATAGAAGAATTTTGCCGCCATTCGTCCGGGGAGATTGCGTTTTATATCTGGCTACAGTGGCTGGCGGATCGGCAATTCAATGACTGTTTCGCCTTATGCCGCACCCTGGAGATGCCTATCGGCTTATACCGGGATCTGGCGGTGGGGGTCAGCGACGGCGGAGCGGAAACCTGGAGCGAGCCGGCGCTGTATTGCCTGCGGGCCTCGGTGGGGGCGCCGCCGGATGTGCTCGGCCCCCGTGGTCAGAACTGGGGTCTGGCGCCGATGTCGCCCCATGAAATGGCGTCCCGCGGCTACCAGCCTTTTATCGATTTATTAAGGGCCGAATATGCGCGGCTGCGGCGCGCTGCGTATCGACCACGTCATGTCGCTGCTGCGCCTATGGTGGATACCTCTGGGGGATACCGCCGGACAAGGCGCTTATATCCACTATCCGGTGGACGATTTATTGGCCATATTGGCACTGGAGAGCCAGCGCAACCATTGCATGGTGATCGGCGAAGATCTGGGCACCGTACCGCAGGAAATCGTTAGCCGCCTGTTTAATAACGGCATCTATTCCTACAAAGTGCTCTACTTCGAGCAGGACGATCGCCACGTCTTTCGGCCGCCGTCCGGCTATCCGTCTCAATCCATGGCCACCCTCACCACCCACGATCTGCCGACGCTGCGCGGTTACTGGACCAGTGATGATTTGCGGCTCGGCCGGGCACTGGGACTCTACTCCGACGACGACATATTAACCTTCCTGCACCAGGACCGCCGGCTGGCGCGGCAAGGGCTGCTGGACGCCCTGCACCGGCAGGGCAGCGTGCCCGAACGCACCCGGCGACAGGCCGACCGCCTGCTGATGTCTCCGGTGCTTAACCGCGGGATGCACCTGTTTCTCGCCGACAGCGCCAGCGCCCTGCTGGGATTGCAGCCGGAAGACTGGCTGGATATGGCGGAACCGGTGAACGTTCCCGGCACTAGCGATGAATACCCGAACTGGCGCCGAAAACTGTCCCGTTCACTGGACGAAATCTTCGCCGACAGCAGCGTTAACCGCCTGCTGCGCGAGATTAACCGGCGTCGCGGCAAAGCGGGATAACGGACCAAAAAAACGGCGACCACATTAGGTCGCCGAAGACACAGCACACAGACACAGATAGATACAACAATTACCACAATAGTGACGTTAACCTTTTGTCCCCCCGGCGGTCAGTCCGCTGACCAGGAAGCGTTGGGCCAATAAAAACAGCAGGGTGATGGGCAAGGCCGAGAGCACCGCCGCGGCGGCGAAATCCCCCCACAGATAGTTTTGCGGGCTGAGATACTGCTGCATTCCCACCGCCAGGGTATAGCTGTTGACATCCCGCAGGAGCAGCGAGGCCACCGGAACTTCGGTCACCGCCGCAATAAACGACAACACAAAACCACCGCCAGTATGGGCACCGATAGCGGCAGCAGTATCAGCCGGAAGGCTTGCCACGGCGTGGCCCCGTCAAGAGCCGCCGCTTCTTCAAGGGAACCGTCGATGGTCTCGAAATAGCCCTTGATGGTCCAGACATGCAGCGCAACGCCGCCCATATAGGCGAATATCACGCCGCCATGGGTATTGAGGCCGATAAACGGCAAATACTGGCCCAGCCGATCAAACAGGGCGTATAACGCCACCAGCGACAGCACCGCCGGGAACATTTGAAATATTAGCATGCCTTTGAGCAGCGAGTTTTTACCGCGAAAGCGCATGCGGGCAAACGCGTAGGCGCTGGTGGTGGATAACGCCAAAATGCCCACCGCGGTAATCGTGGCCACTTTTACCGAATTCCACAGCCACAACATGACCGGGAAAGGCGGCGGCGTTACGCTGCCATCCGGATGCTGCACCGGGAAACCCAGCGCCAGGCGCCAGTGCTCCAGGGAAATATGGTCCGGTATCAAACTGCCGGTGGAAAAATTGCCGGCCCGCAGTGAAATGGCCGCCACCATCAGCAGCGGGAAAATGATCAGGGCGATAAATCCCAGCAGGATCACATGAGTCACCGCCAGACGCAGATAATGGGATCGGGATTGAACAATAGCCATCGGTGCGCCTCCTTAATCAAACTTCATTTTGCTGGCTTTCAGGTTGAGCACCGCCAGGCCGCCCACCAGTAGGAATATCAGGGTGGCTATGGCCGCCGCCAGGCCAAAATCCTGTCCGCCGCCCCCTTCAAAAGCGATGCGATAGGTATAACTCACCAGCAGGTCGGTATAGCCGGCCGGCGTGGCGGTGCCGATACGGTCCGGCCCGCCGTTGGTCAACAGTTGTATCAGGACAAAGTTATTAAAATTAAAGGCAAAACTGGCGATCATCAGCGGCGTAAGCGGCTTAATCAGCAGCGGCAGGGTAATCAGGAAAAAATTCTGGAAAGGCCCGGCGCCGTCCATCGCCGAGGCTTCATATAAATCGTCCGAAATGGATTTCAGCAATCCCATGCAGAGGATCATCATATAGGGGTAACCCAGCCAGCTGTTAACCACAACCAGCATCAGCCGGGCCAGCTCCGGATTGTTGAACCAGGCCGGCTGTATACCGAACAGGGCCTGCAGCATGAGATTGATTTCGCCGAAACTCTGGTTGAATAATCCCTTGAAGATCAGTATGGAGATAAACGATGGCACGGCATAGGGCAGGATCAGCAGTAAGCGGTAAACGGCCCGCCCCTTCAACGCTTCCCATTGCACCACGCAGGCCAGCACCATGCCGATGGCTACGGTGGCTATCACCGTGAAAAACGAAAAGAGCAGCGTCCAGATGAAAATCGCCAGGAATGGCTGGCGGATGCCCTGATCCTGCAATACCCGCAGGAAATTTTTCCAGCCCACCGAGACCGTATAGCCGGGGCTGAGTTTATCGTCGCCGAAGCCGCCGTTGGCCGTTACCGCCTGGTAAAATCCCGTGGCCGGATTCGGCCGATAGACCGTACCCGTGCCGCTGTCGGTCAGGGTTTCACCCGCTCCCGGAATGTACAAAGGCCGCAAGCGGGAAAATTGCCGCAGCGAGCTCATGCGCAAGCGGGTGCCGTCGGGTAGTTGCAGGGTCAAGCCGCTGAGTGCCTGGCGATGTTGCGTGATGCTGCGTAGCGTGCCCCGCTCTCCCGCCGGCGGCCCGTCGGATCGGGATAGAGGCAGGGTCCTTTCCGTCCCGGGGGTAAAACTGAATGACGGCGTAACCAGGGTCCCGCCGCCATCGGGGTCGGTGAGTACCAGGCGCCATTGACCGCCGTCGGGGTAGAGGCTGAAATCATAAGGCGTGCCGGAGAGCAATTGCCGGTCAAGCAGTACTGCCCGGGCGCGTTCATAGGTGAGCTGGTGGACGCTGCTGTAGTTGGTGAAAGCGATGGCGACGGTGCAAATCAGCGGAAACAGTACGAACAATCCCATGCCCGCCACGCCTGGGTATACGTAGCGCCAGGCGTAAGCCCGGCGGTTGGTAAAAAGATAGACGCCGGTGCCGGTCAATATCAGCGTGAACGGCCCTGTACATGATTCTGTGTAAATGCCTTTCCTCAGAAGTGACCGTCCAGGCGGTCACCGAACTCGATAATAAAGCGGCTCATCGCCATACGCCAGTCCTTCAGCGGCATCGTCCATTTCTGTGATGCTGCCTGGATCGCCAGCCACACCACCTTTTTCACTGAGTCGTCTGTCGGGAACACCTTACGCTTTTTGATCGCGTGGCGGATTACGCTGTTCAGCGACTCGATGGCGTTGGTCGTGTAGATCACCTTGCGGATGTCCGGTGGGTAGCCAAAGAACGTGGCAAGATTCGCCCAGTTTACCTGCCAGCTGCGGCTTATCTGCGGATAGCGGTTATCCCAGGCACTGGCGAACGCTTCCAGCGCTTGCAAGCCAGCCTCTTCCGTAGGCGCCTGATAGATGGCCTTCAGGTCCCGGGTGACGGCTTTGTAGTCCTTCCAGGAGACGAACCGCAGACTGTTGCGCACCATATGCACGATACACAGCTGGATACGCGCCTGCGGGTAGACCGCATTGATGGCGTCCGGGAAGCCTTTCAGACCGTCAACGCAGGCGATGAGAATATCGTTCAGACCGCGGTTTTCAGCTCCGTCAGCACGTTCAGCCAGAACTTTGCCCTTCATTTTCGGCCAGCCACATCCCCAGCAACTCTTTCTGCCCTTCGATATTGATGCCCAGGGCCAGGAACACGGTTTTGTTGATGACGCGGCTATCTTGCCGAACTTTAAGTACGATACAGTCAAGGTAAACAATGGGATAGACAGTATCCAGTGGCCGATTTTGCCATTCTACAACCTGCTCCATCACGGCATCAGTCACCTTCGATACCAGCGCCGGCGAAACATCAGCGTCATACAATTCTTTAAACGCGGCGGCGATCTCGCGGGTGGTCATGCCTTTGGCGTACAACGACAGGATCTGGTTGTCCATGCCGGTGATCCGGGTCTGGTTTTTCTTCACCAATTGCGGTTCGAAGGACCCCTCTCGATCGCGCGGAGTACGCAGTTCCAGTGGCCCATCGCCGGTGGTTACTGTCTTAGCCGAGTAGCCGTTGCGGGCATTGGAGCCGGTCCTGGGCTGATTTTTATCGTAACCGAGGTGATGTGTCATTTCAGCGTTTAGAGCCGCCTCGACACTGATTTTTTTCAGTAAGCGATCAAACTGGTTGAGATCTTCCGGGGTTTTAAGATTTTTGGCCAATTCGTTAGCCAGAGCCTGCAACTGTTTTTCGTCCATAAATTAACCTGTTTTTGATGTTGGATAGAAGATATCAAAATCAGGCAATTACACAAATCTATGTACAGGCTCGCGTCACCATGGCAAAGAGATATTCGCCGCGGGCGTACATGGGGATCACCAGCCAGGCAATCAATAACGCCATGGCGGCCACCCATCCCCCTTTTACCCAGGGATGGTGCCACCAGCGTGTTTTTCTCCCGCCGGGCGGGGATGGATCGGTAACTGGCATAACCCCCTCCTTAAGCGGCGGAACGCCACGTTCGTTGCCCGTTCAATGACCGCGGGCCAATCGTGCCACGGTCTCCCTTTAACACGTTCGTTGCACGTCCGGTGATCGCGGGCCTACCGTGCCATGGGGCGCTCTGGCGGGCGGTAAAACCACGCCCGCTTCGACCCCATTGCCATGGTCTCCCTTTAACACGTTCGTTGCACGTCCGGTGATCGCGGGCCTACCGTGCCATGGGGCGCTCTGGCGGGCGGTAAAACCACGCCCGCTTCGACCCCATTGCCACGGTCTCCCTTTAACACGTTCGTTGCACGTCCGGTGATCGCGGGCCTACCGTGCCATGGGGCGCTCTGGCGGGCGGTAAAACCACGCCCGCTTCGACCCCATTGCCACGGTCTCCCTTTAACACGTTCGTTGCACGTCCGGTGATCGCGGGCCTACCGTGCCATGGGGCGCTCTGGCGGGCGGTAAAACCACGCCCGCTTCGACCCCATTGCCACGGTCTCCCTTTAACACGTTCGTTGCACGTCCGGTGATCGCGGGCCTACCGTGCCATGGGGCGCTCTGGCGGGCGGTAAAACCACGCCCGCTTCGACCCCATTGCCACGGTCTCCCTTTAACACGTTCGTTGCACGTCCGGTGATCGCGGGGCCTAACGTGCCACGGTCTCTCTTTAACACGTTCGTTGTACGTCCGCTGATCGCGGGCCTACCGTGCCATGGGGCGCTCTGGCGGGCGGTAAAACCACGCCCGCTTCGACCCCATTGCCACGGTCTCCCTTTAACACGTTCGTTGCACGTCCGGTGATCGCGGGCCTACCGTGCCATGGGCGCTTGCATTCCTCGTTATTTGGTGATGCGGTCTTTTACTCCGTCCAAAGCTTCCTTAACCGTTTGTTTGCCGTTGATGGCATTGACCACCGCGCTGCGCTGGGCATACCAGAAGGCGCTCATCTGTGGGATGTTCGGCATGATTTCGCCGTTTTGCGAATTCACCATAGTGGCGGCAATGCGCGGATCCTTGGCCAGTTCGGCCTGGTAGCTTTTCAGCGCCACGGCACCCAGCGGTTTGTCTTTATTCATGGTGCTCAGGCCGTCGCGGGTCAGCAGGTAGTTCTCCAGGAATTCCTTGGCCAGCTCTTTGTTGGGGCTGGCGGCGTTGATACCGGCGCTCAATACCCCGACAAAGGGTTTGGAAGGCTTGCCTTTGAAGGTCGGCAGTACCGCGACGCCGTAATGCATGCCGCTTTTTTCCATATTGCCCCAGGCCCAGGGACCGTCGATGGTCATAGCGGTTTCACCTTTGTTAAAGGCGGCTTCGGAAACGGCATAGTCGGTATCGGCGCTGATATGTTTGTTCTTGATAAGGTCAATGATGAACTGCAACCCGGCCACGGACCCGGCGTTGTTGACCCCAACGTCCTTGATATTGTATCCGCCGTTCTCCGCTTTGAAGGCGTATCCGCCGGCGGCGGCAATAATCGGCCAGGTGAAGTAGGGTTCCTGCAGGTTCCACATAATGGCGCTTTTGCCTTTGGCGCGCAGCTTGGTATCCAACGCCGGGATTTCTTCCCAGGTCTTTGGCGGCGCGGAAAGAAGATCTTTATTGTAAATCAGCGAGAGGGATTCCACTGCGATGGGATAGCCGATCAGTTTGCCATTGAAACGCACCGCATCCCAGGTAAAGGGGAAAAACTTGTCCTGGAAGGCTTTATCCGGCGTCACTTCCGCCAGCAGGCCTGACTGGGCGTAGCCGCCAAAGCGATCGTGGGCCCACAGAACGATATCCGGCCCGTCACCGGTGGCCGCCACCTGCGGGTATTTTTCCTCCAGCTTATCCGGGTGCTCCACGCTGACCTTAATGCCGGTATCCTGTTCAAATTTCTTGCCGACCTCAGCCAGGCCGTTGTAGCTCTTGTCGCCGTTGATCCAGATAAGCAGCCGGCCCTCTTCTATTTTGGCGAAAGCCGAACCGCACAGCATGGCCGAGGTTAACGAGGAGAGAGCCAGGATACGTAAAGCGGATGTCATTATGGTCATAATATTCCGTCCTTTACAGAGTAAGCGGGGGTACCGGCGAGAGAGGATCGCCATGCAATTCCACATCGGACATACTGAGCAAAACCATTTACCCCCTCATCCTCCCCCGCCCTACGCCCTGAACGGTCCGAATGTGACCGCTATAACAGCGATGGGAAATATGCGGTCCATGCCACATAAAACCCGCTGAAATTTTGCCGCTGCTATCACGCTTTATCTGGCGGCGTCAGGCTAAGCGCGGCAATCAGCGTTTTCTTTTCATCCTTAAGCCTCCCCCTAGAAAAAAACCTGCCCGGATGATTTCCCCTCTTGGCATTTAACTCACACTTGCCGTCACTTGCCGTCAGTCCGCCCCTCTGATACCGACGGATGGCGCGTAGAAAGGCATCACAAAGGAAGCGCAAATGTCGAGCGTTACATTGCGGAATATCTGCAAAAGCTACGGTGAAAATGTGATTTCCAGCAATATCTCTTTGGATATCGGCGAGGGGGAGTTTGTGGTATTTGTCGGGCCGTCGGGCTGCGGGAAATCCACATTACTGCGGATGATTGCCGGGCTTGAGGACATTACTTCCGGCGAACTGAAAATCAACGATCGCCGGATGAATGAGGTGCCGCCCGCTCAGCGCGGGGTCGGGATGGTCTTCCAATCCTATGCGCTTTATCCGCATCTGTCGGTGGCGGGGAATATGTCGTTCGGCCTGCGGCTGGCCGGGGTTAAGAAGGCTGAAATCGAAAAACGCGTCGGTCAGGTAGCGGACATTCTCCAGCTCGGTCATTTGCTGAGCCGCCGCCCAAAGGCGCTGTCAGGGGGTCAACGCCAGCGGGTGGCTATCGGCCGAACCCTGGTGGCCGAGCCGCAGGTTTTTTTACTGGACGAACCCTTGTCCAATCTGGACGCCGCGCTGCGGGTGCAAATGCGTATTGAGATTTCCCGGCTCCATAAGCGCCTGCAACGCACGATGATTTACGTCACTCACGATCAGACTGAAGCCATGACGCTGGCGGACAAGATCGTCGTGTTGGATGCCGGCCGCGTGGCGCAGGTGGGGAAACCGCTGGAGCTGTACCACTACCCGGCAAACCGCTTTGTCGCCGGGTTCATCGGTTCGCCAAAGATGAACTTCCTACCGGTGAAGGTGACGACAACGTCCATCGACCAGGTGCAGGTCGAACTGCCGAACCGACAGCGGATCTGGCTGCCGGTTGACAGCAGCGGCGTGCAGACCGGCAGCAATATGTCCCTCGGCATCCGTCCGGAACATTTGCTGCCAAGCGACATCGCCGACGTCACCCTCAGTGGGGTGGTGCAGTTGGTAGAACAGCTCGGCCGAGAAACACAGATACATATTCAAATTCCGGCTCTGCGTCAAAACCTGGTGTACCGCCAGAACGACGTGGTGTTGGTTGAGGAGAGTGCCCCTTACGCCATCGGCCTGCCGCCGCAGCGCTGCCATCTATTCCGTGAGGATGGCACCGCCTGTCGCCGGCTACACCGTGAGCCGGGTGTTGAAGTACACCAGCAAAATAAGCAATGAAAATAATAGGAGATAAACGATGATAATGCTGCGCAAATATTCTCTGGCGGCAGTGGCAGTGGCTACAGCGCTTATATCGGCCCATGCATCCGCGGTCGATTTCAAAGGTTATTTACGTTCAGGTATCGGCTGGACAGGCAGCGGCGGTGAACAGCAATGTTTCAAGGCCACCGGCGCCGACAGTAAATACCGTCTGGGCAACGAATGCGAAACCTACGCCGAAATTGAACTGGGACAGGAAGTATGGAAGGACGGCGATAAAAGTTTTTATGTCGATTCCATGATCGGTTATTCCGTATCCCAGTTGAATGACGATGAATCCACCTCCCCCAGCGTTCGACAGATGAACGTCAAGGGCGTGAACGTGATTGACTCGCTGCCGGGATCCACCATCTGGGCCGGTAAACGTTACTATCAACGTCACAACGTGGATATGATCGACTTCTACTACTGGGACATCTCCGGTCCTGGCGGCGGTCTGGAAAATGTCGACCTGGGCTTCGGTAAACTCTCAATCGCCACGACGCGTAACAGTGAAGCAGGCGGTTCCGAGGCATTTGTCGACGGCGTGACCAGAACCAAGGCCCTGTCCAACGACATTTTCGACGCCCGTATTGCCCAGGTAGGACTGAATCCCGGCGGCTCGCTGGAATTTGGTTTTGACTACGGCCGCGCCAACGAAACCGACGGTTATCGTCCCAACGTCGATGGCGCCACCAAAGATGGCTGGATGGCAACCATCCAACATACCCAGACCTTCCATGACACCAGCCTGAATAATTTTGTGGTGCAGTACGCCACCGACGCGATGACCCAAGATCGTAAAGGCCATCCCATCACCAACATGAACAATGACGGCCATATGTTCCGCGTTATCGACCATGGCGCGATCGATTTCAACGACACCTGGAGCCTGGCCTATGTCGGCATGTACCAGGATGTGGATCGTGATAACTCAAGCGGTTCCACCTGGTACACCGTGGGCGTCCGTCCGATGTTCAAATGGACGGAAACCATGAGCACCCTGTTGGAAGCCGGTTACGATAACGTCAAATCCCAGGCCACCGACCAGCGCAACAGCCAATATAAAGTTACCCTGGCCCAGCAATGGCAGGCAGGCAACAGTATCTGGTCCCGTCCGGCCATTCGCCTGTTCGCCACTTATGCTAAATGGAATGAAAAATGGGGCTATGCCACCAGCGACGATGTTCGGGGAAATCCTGACCTGGTGGAAGGCGCCGCCTATAGCGATACCGGCACCCACACCTTCAGCCGTGGCGACGACAATGAGGTAACGTTCGGTGTCCAGGCGGAAGCCTGGTGGTAAACACCCCGTCCGCGCGGGCATCTGATGCCCGCCGGTACGCATAATACCTTGGCCCGTATTCGTCTTGCCTGAGGAATACGGGCCGTGATTTTCCGAGGATAAAAAAAATGAAAAAACATCTTCTGGCCCTCTGCCTGTTTCCGGCCCTGAGCCTGTCATCCCTACCGTCATTTTCCGCCGAGCCGTTCTCCGGCCCGCAGGATGTATCCGTCGCGCCCGCCGTTTCCGTGGCCAAGCTGCAAAGCCTGCCATGGCAGCCGCTGATGCCGCCGACGGCGCGTGAATTCGCGCTTGACGCCTCCGCTCCCGGTATCAATCAGGGCGACATGACCGGACCGGCGGTCGCGTTAACGCTGCCCGCCAATCCGCTGGAAATTACCCTCGCAAGCGTAATCAAACATGAAAGCGTATATGCTCCCAACGTCCTGGTGCTGGATGAGCAGATGCATCCGGCGGCTTTTTTCCCCAGCAGTTACTTCCCCTATCAAAAACCGGGCATAGCCTCGTCGAACCGGCTGGAAGGCACCCTGAAATTGACGCCGGTATTGGGGCAAAAACAGATCTTTCTGCTGATTTACACCACCCGCCAGGATCTCACGGGACGCACTAAAATGATCAATCCGGCCAAACTCTATGCCGAAGGCGTCGGCAACGCCATTCCGGATGTGCCGGATCCCTACGCCCGCCACAGCGCGAACGGCACCGTTGAGGTAAAGGTCCGCTCTGAACAAAACAGCGGCAATATCATGATCGGCCAGATCTTCTCCTCACGGGAATCGCAGCCGGTGGTAGTGGGCAGCACGGCGCCCGCCGTCAATACCCCGGCGACGCCCGCTGCGGCGGCTGCTCCCGTCGTACCGGCGGCCCCCGCAGCGCCGATGCTGAACGACACCGAAAGCTATTTTAACCGGGCCATCAAACAGGCGGTGCACGACGGCAATATCGACAAGGCGCTGAAACTGCTCAATGAAGCAGAGCGTCTGGGCTCGACGTCGGCACGGCAAACATTTATCAGCAGTGTAAAAGGCAAGGGATGAGATTATCCCTATACTGCTGATATTTGGCAGATTATTGGTGCGCTTCGGCGCACCTCTTTTATCGGCTGCGGCATAACCGCTTGCTCTGCCTACCTGAATACCTGCTAAATCCAGCGCGAAAAACGCCACCTTGCCGCCGGTACACGTTCCCCTTCCCCTGAGCAGCGCACACCTGTCGTCAATGATTGTCCTGATGAGACCGGCAGCCCTATTCTGTCGACAAAAACCGCCGCCGGACGGTGGCTTACCTCATGCTGAAGAGCCTGATAATGAACAGATCATCTAGACGCGGGTCGATAATGCCCTCCGGAGCCGAAATCAATAACGCCGGTCAGCTATGACTGCCCGTCACTATGCAACACCATTCCCAGGCAAAATTGCCTTGATAAGCTCGAATAATCCTCTCGTCCCCCGTCCACTTTGCCGGTAGGGGGACTTTTTTGCGAACTGTTTATACCAATCTATGTCGTCAGCGGCATTCGCACCATTGGGGTAGCCGCCATAACCGCCACGCCCGCGAGGCTAGGGCTCTTCACGGCGGCGGTTATAGGCGTCTTGAACACATGCGCGCCCGGCGCATTGATCCGCATCGCCGCCAGAACCCGTTCCGCTGCGCCCAATACCTGGTGGCAATATTCCAGGGTAATGGTCAGCGGCGGCTCGATACGGATGGTTTTGGCGTTATTCAGGGTGCCGGCCACCAATACCTGATGGCGGAACATACCCTGTGAGAAGGCGTAGCCTATATCATTGCGCCGGAACTCCAATGCCTGCATCAGCCCTCGGCCGCGCGCTTCGACTAAAAACTCGGGATAGTCCGCCGCCAGGCGGGAAAGGCCTGCCAGCAAGACGTGGCCCTTTTGCGCCGCCTGAGCCGGCAGATCCTCCGACAGCAGCACGTTAAACGTCGCCAGTGCCGCCGCGCAAGCCAGGGGATTGCCGCCAAAGGTGGTGGTATGTAAAAAAGGATTGTCGAACAACACGGAAAATATTTCTTCCGTGGCGACGGTAGCGCCGATGGGCATCACGCCGCCGCCGAGGGCTTTGGCCAGGCACAGTATATCCGGCTGGACGCCTTCGTGTTCGCAGGCGAACATTTTGCCGGTGCGGCCCATGCCGGTCTGCACTTCATCCAGGATCAACAGCGCTCCCGTTTCATCGCACAGCGCCCGCACCGCCGTCAGATAACCGGCCGGGGGGATAATGACGCCGCCTTCCCCCTGAATTGGCTCCAGGATCACCGCCGCGACATCGCTATAGGCGCGAAGATGATCGCGCAGCGCGTCAATGTCGCCGAACGGCACGTGATCAAAACCCGGCAGCATCGGCATAAACGGCTGGCGAAACGCCGCTTTGGCGGTGGCGGAAAGCGCGCCGAGAGTCTTGCCGTGAAAGGCGCCGCTCGTGGCGACGAATCTGAATTTTCCCCGTGGCGCCTGATAGGCTTTGGCCAGTTTTAACGCTGCCTCTACCGACTCGGTGCCGCTGTTACTGAAGAAGGTATATTTGAGCTTTCCCGGCGTGACCGCCGCCAGGGTTTTAGCCAGCAGGGCGCGTAACGGATCGAGTAATTCCTGGCTGTGAAGAGGCTGCTTGGCCAGTTGATGTTCGACGGCGGATAGAACTTTTGGATTACGGTGCCCCACGTTAAAAATACCGAACCCCCCCAGGCAATCAATATATCCCCTACCCTGGGTGTCCACCAGCGTATTTAGGCCGCTGGCCCGCCATTCTACGGCCCCGTAATCCCCGCCTACCGTCACCGATTTTCGATATTCAAGAAAACCGGGATTCACATATTCTTTAAAATTATTCATCACCTGATTATTCAGGTCGATCATTTCATCTTGTGTCAGCGTTTTTTTTTCAATCCACTTCAAAGCCTGCTGAGTACACTCTAGCGGGGTAAGGTTATCGGATATACTGGACAAAATAAGCTCCCGGGAATGAGATATCACATGATATCGCTGTCACCCTTGCAGGGGCCGGGCCAACTGTAACCAATAATGTCGCATCAGAACAAAATATTAATAAATGCGACGAACCCAGACGTTCTATTAAGTGAAACCTGAGTTAATCGAATTAAACGCTGAGAGAAAAATATCAGAAAATATTAACATTGCGTAGAATGCACCTTAAAAGTGCAGCACTGCTCCAAATAAGCGCAAACGGCGAAGCTGAGGATGCCGATGAATTTTTAACGCAGACTTTTATAGCAAATAAAAAAAACAATCACAATGGTTTTTTTGCGGTAAACGCGGAATCCATTAGAGAATCCTCTCCCGGCCCGGCCTGCATCGTCGCCTTCGGCCATGCCCTCCTACGTTAATGCTAAGCAACGTTGACGTTAATTATCCGGTCCGGACATATTCGCGAAAGATAGAATAAATATAAGTATTATTTAATGAAATAATGAAGGTCATTTTCTTAAAAATATTTATAAACGGAGAGCCGACGCAATTTATTTTATAATATGCCGGATTATAATGCCGGAACTCAAATAATAGTCCTGTGCAGGGAGATAACAATGATTAGCTTTGCGCTGCGTAATATATTATGGTTGATTATATATCTCTTCTTTATATTAGCTCCGCTATTTGTTTTATTATTCGGTTCGCTGCCTCCCGCCAGAAGCTTCTGGACCGAGCTATCCATTGCCCTGGGCTATTCCGGGCTGGCGATAATGGGGCTGCAGTTCGGCCTGACATCTCGATTTCGCTGGGTAACCAAACCCTGGGGCGAGGATGTTATCTATCATTTCCATCGAAGAATATCATTCATCGCCCTGGGCCTGGTGTTGGCCCACCCGCTGATTCTGTTTGTTATCCGGCCGGAACTGCTGGCACTACTCAATTTTATCGCGGCGCCATGGCGCGCCAGATTGGCGGCGATTTCCACTTATTCACTGATTGCCCTTATCATTATGGCGCTGTGGCGGGTGAAATTGAAGTTAAGCTACGAAGTCTGGCATCTGACCCACATCATTCTGGCGGCGGCGGCGGTAGCGGCGGGGATTTTGCATATGGTGGCCTGGGGCGTCTATCTGGTGGACCCGGTAAAAAAGGCGCTATGGTGCGCACTGGCGCTGTTTTGGCTCACGCTCCTGCCCTACGTCCGTATAGTGAAACCGTTGTTTATGCTGCGCCGGCCCTACCGGGTGGCACAGGTTAAGGTCGAACGCGGCGATACGACGACGCTTGTGATGAAACCCGAGGGTCACCAGGGGTTCCGGTTTACGCCGGGACAGTTCGGCTGGCTGACGCTTTGGGGCAGTCCGTTTCAAATCACCGGCCATCCGTTCTCTTTTTCCTCCAGCGCAGAGGCGAGCGACGGCAGCGTCGAAATGTCGATCCGCAAACTGGGGGATTTTACCGCCAATGTCAGCCGGGTTGCCGTGGGACAGCGGGTCTATATCGACGGTCCCTACGGAGCCTTCACCATTGGCAACCCGGCGGATATGCATGTACTTATCGCCGGCGGGGTCGGTATTACGCCCATGATGAGCATCCTGCGCACCTTAGCCGATCGCGGCGACAAACGGCCGGTGGTCTTGATCTACGGCAGCAAGGATTGGGAATCCATCACCTTTCGCGAAGAGCTGGATGCCCTGCAGGCGCGGCTCGATCTGAAGCTGGTATACGTCCTGACCCGCCCCCACGAGGGCTGGACCGGTGAAGTAGGCTATATCGACGCTGGGCTGTTCAAACGTCATTTGCCGCCGCCCTTTGATATGCATGAATATTTTATCTGCGGCCCCCATATGATGATGGATGCCATTGAACAGACGCTGGCACAGATGCACGTGCCGATGTCCAAATACCATACCGAACGCTATAACTTCGCTTGAGGAGAATGGGTTATGCAACGACTTTTTGCCGAACGGCTGGCCCTGGCCACCGGGATTGTTATCGTGGCGCTGTCCCTGCTTTTTGCTTATCTGCGGGTATATGGCTGAAAATATTCAACGGCCCGGCGGTCAGCCGGGCTGAGCTTCTTGACAAAGTGTCCGGTCGAGGCAGGATGCTAGATCGTAAACACGCCGTGAACCCTTCCCTGGGGGCTCGATCCGCGCCATCCCTGGCGCGGACGGTTTACTCTTCCAGCATCCTGCCCCTCCCTCTCAGCTCCGAATACGTTTGTCACAGTCTGAGCCCGGCGGCCAGCCGGGCTTGACTGCCGTGCCTTAGGCCGCATTGGCCGCCGGTCTGAAACGGGCGAACAGCCATTTTTCTATTTCGACGATGATAAAGATGCCGATACTCACCAGCAGGGTCACCCCCCAGTAATAGGCCGGCAGCGGTTCGGTGCCGAATGCCCGGTTCATAAACGGCAGGTAGATGATGGCCAATTGCAGCGCTACCAGTACGGCGGTGACCAGCCATAATCCCTTATTCAAAAACATTTCCCGATTCAGCGGGAAACGATCCGCCACGCGGCAGTTGAACATATAAATCCACTGCGCGGTAACCAGCGTCTGCATTATCAGGGTGCGGATAAATTCGCCGCTATAGCCGCGGGGCAGCAGCAGCGATTCAAGCAAAAAGGCGCTGCAGGCGATAAGCGTACCGACAAAACCGATGCGCCAGATGGCGTGCCCGTCCAGCACGTGCCGAGCGGGATCCCGCGGCTGGCGGCGCATAACGCCTTTTTCCGCCGGCTCAAAGGCCAGGCCGAACGAAAGCGTTGTCGAGGTGGCCATATTCACCCACAATATCTGCAGAGCGGTCAGGGGAATAACGGCCCCCGCCAGGATGGCAAAAATAATCAGCAGGCCCTGCGCCAGGTTGGTGGGCAGTATAAACAGAATGGTTTTTTTCAGGTTATCGTAGACGCGCCGCCCTTCCTTCACCGCGTTGGCGATAGTGGCGAAGTTATCGTCGGTCAAGACCATATCCGCCGCTTCCTTGGTGACCTCGGTTCCCTTAATCCCCATGGCGATACCCACATCGGCCTGTTTGAGCGCCGGCGCATCATTGACGCCATCACCGGTCATACCCACAATTCCGCCCCTGTTCTGCAATGCTTTTACCAGCCGCAGCTTATGTTCCGGACTGGTACGGGCAAAAATATCATAACGCACCGCGGCGTCGGCCAATTCATCGTCGTCCATATGCTCCAGCCGGCTGCCGGTGATTGAGTCGGCCCCGTTGCCGATACCCAGCATGGCGCCAATAGCCATGGCGGTTTCCTGATGATCGCCGGTTATCATTTTCACCCGGATACCGGCCCGCTGGCACTGGGCAATGGCATCGATGGCTTCCGTACGGGGCGGATCCATCATTCCCGCCATACCGGCGAAGATCATGCCCTGCTGTAAAGCCTCATGCTCCAGCGCCGACTCGCCTTCCGCGCTGTTCTTAAAGGCGGCCGCCACCATGCGCAATCCCTGCTTGGCATAGCGCGCCATCTCCTCTTCCCAGTATTCCCGGCGAAACGGACGCATTCCCTCCTGTGCCAGTTCCTGATGGCAAAAGGCAAACAGCACATCCGGCGCCCCGGTGATGAAAACAAAGGTCTCATCTCCTATCCGATGACGGGTCGCCATGTATTTATACGCGGAATCAAAGGGGATTTTATCCCGCAGCTCCACCTCGCCGAGCCGCAGGGCGGCTTTGGCGGCCAGGACTTTTAACGCGCCCTCCGTCGGGCCGCCGGTAATGCCCCAGCGGCCCCGCTCGTCTTGACTGATTTGGCTGTCGTTACAAAGCTCAACCGCGGTGATAAAGCGCGCCAGAGCGGGATGGGCAGAGAGGTCCACGGCCTGCTCCTCCCCCTGCTTTCCCCCCGGCGAAGAGATCACACCGACCGGCTCATAGCTTTCCCCACTGACCCGATAGCCGCCGTCCGCCGTGACCACCGCTTTCACCGTCATCTCATTCATCGTCAGCGTACCGGTTTTATCAGAGCAGATTACCGTCATCGCCCCCAGGGTTTCCACCGTCGGCAGCTTGCGGATAATGGCCCGTATCCGCGCCATAGACTGTACGCCCAGGGACAGGATAATCGAGATAATGGCCGGCAAACCTTCGGGAACCGAGGCGACCGCCAGGCTTATCAGCGCCAGCAGCAGCTCGGTGAACGGCATATCCCGCAGGAAGAAGGCGAAGACAAACAGCACCGCCATCATCACCAGGATCAGCATGAAAATCCCTTTGCCCAGACGATCCATTTGCGCCAAAAGCGGCGTGCGGTGAGGATCTATGGCGGCCATCATCTGGTTGATATGGCCAAGCTCGGTATCGCCGCCGCTGGCGATAACCACGCCCTTGGCCGTGCCCGCGCTGATGGTTGTGCCGGAAAACAACAGGTTGATGCGATCGCCGATGGTCACTTCACGGTCAATCGCCCCGGTCTGTTTTTCCACCACCGTCGATTCGCCGGTGAGAATCGCTTCCTCCACCAGCAGGTTATGGGCCTCCATTAATCTCAGATCCGCCGGAATCTTGTCGCCAGGGCGCAGCGTGACGATATCGCCGGGCACCAAATCCCCGGCTTCAATGGTCTGGGTTACCCTCGCGGATAACCACCGCCTTGGTGGACAGCATATTTTGGATGCTTTTGAGCGACCTTTCGGCATTGCTTTCCTGCACAAAACCAATCAACGCGTTAATCACCGCCACGGCCAGAATAATGACCATATCTACCCACTGTGCCATAACCCCTTTTAACACCGCCGCAATAAGCAGTATGTAAATCAGCACGTCATTAAAATGCGCCAGAAATTGCAATAAAGGATGGCGGGCTTTCCGGGCGGGCAACGTATTGGGACCATAATGGCGTAATCGCTCGGCGGCCTCCTGTGTCCCTAATCCGGCATTGCCGGTATTGAGCCGACGCAGCGTTTCTTCCGTATCCAGCCTATACCAGGCATTATCCTGACTCTGCGGTGAAATAGACGGCGTTACCGGTGAGGTATTCATTGCAGGACCCTCCTGATGGCAAACATATACCTGTTATTCGCAAGTGATAATTAAAAGTCCGATTTATCCCGCACGGAAATATTGCCGATAATCCCCCTGGCCAAGCCGGGCCAAAAGCGACTTTCCGCTCGCGAGCAGACAATGGTATGCGATAGGATAATAACAGCCCATTACCGCCATCAATGAGAGGTGAGTCAGCTTATTAACAGGAGACTAATAAATTATTTAAATAAGCTTTCGCTAACCCGTGCCGTAATAATGCGTTATGCGCGAATGGGGGATGTATTTTTAAGGGAAGAAGTGAATATATTTATTAGACCAATTTATACATTTATTATTTAATTAATTACACCGTCTTAATGAATATTTAATACCGTATCGGCGACAGGCCTTATAGCCCGAAGAAAAATGAGCCTGCGAACTGCCTATTGCGGTAAACTCATTAATCAAGGCGATCCGAACTTATGGAGCCGAAAGATTACAATAAGCTTTATAAATAATATCAGTCCGGATTTCGTGCGGCGGCATCGGCCCCGCCCCGCATCACGCGGGGCGGACCGGGTTTAGTGCCGGATCATGATATGACGTACGGTGGTGTAATCTTCCAAACCGTACATGGACAAATCCTTGCCGAATCCGGAGAGCTTTTGGCCGCCGTGGGGCATTTCGCTAACCAGCATAAAATGGGTATTCACCCAGGTGCAGCCGTATTGCAGGCGGGCGGTGACCCGATGAGCCCGGCCGATATCCGAGGTCCAGACCGAGGAGGCCAGTCCGTAGGGCGAGGCGTTGGCCCAGCGGATGACCTGCGCCTCGTCGTCGAATACCGTGACGGTCACTACCGGTCCAAAGACCTCCCGCTGGACGATTTCATCTTCCTGCCGCGCATCCGCCAGCACCGTGGGAGCAAAATAAAAGCCCTTACCCTCCAGAGGCGCGCCGCCGGTAATGACCCGGATATGGGGCAGGGCCTTCGCCCGTTCGACAAAACCGGTTACCCGCTGCAGCTGCGCCTGGGTAATCAGCGGCCCCAGTTCGGTGCTTTCATCCGCGGGATCGCCGGCTTTGAGGGTGGCGACGCTGCGGCCCAGGGCGTCCACCAGTTGATCGTACACTCCGCGCTGAACATACAGGCGGCAGGCGGCGGTGCAGTCCTGGCCGGCGTTATAAAAACCGAAGGTTCTGATGCCCTCCACTACCCCGGCGATATCGGCATCGTCAAAGACGATGACCGGCGCCTTGCCCCCCAGCTCCATATGGGTCTTCTTGATGCCGCCGGCGGTATGGGACAGGATATGGGCGCCGGTGGCGATGGAGCCGGTGAGCGATACCATGCGCACGCGCTCATGGCCGGTCAGGGCGTCGCCTATCTCGCTGCCGGTACCGAACAGGACGTTCACCACCCCCGCCGGGAAAATGTCCGCCAGCAGATCCGCCAGATAGAGCGCGGTAAGCGGCGTCTGCTCCGCGGGCTTGAACACCACGCAGTTGCCGGCGGCCAGGGCCGGGGCCAGTTTCCAGGCCGCCATCATCAGCGGATAGTTCCAAGGGGCGATGGACGCCACCACGCCGATGGGGTCGCGCCGGGTAAGGGAGGTATGACCTTCCAGATACTCTCCCGCGGCGCTGCCGCCCAGGCAGCGGCAAGCCCCGGCGAAGAAGCGGAAAACATCCGCCACAGCCGGGATTTCATCGTTGATCACGCAGTGATAAGGCTTGCCGCAGTTTAGGGACTCAAGCCGCGCCAGGGATTCGCCGTGCTGCTCGATGGCGTCCGCCAGTTGCAGCAGCATGGCGGCCCGGCTTTTCGGCGTGGTCTGCCCCCAGCTGTCGAAAGCCGCATCCGCCGCCCGTACGGCGGCATCCACCTGCTCAGTACCGGCTTCAGCCAGGGTAACGATAATATCGCCGGTGGCCGGATTAATGACCGCGGTCTGTTTACCCGTTCCCGTCGCTGCCCGGCCGTTTATCAGTAATTTGTCATGCATAGCCTGTTCCTTATTCAGATACCCGGCCAAATAGCCTTCGGTGAGATAAAATTTATTTCTCGCCCCCCGCCGTCTCTTCGCCGCCGCGGGTGAGATAATATGCCCACAGTATGGGCAGCATGGTCACCAGCGTGACCAGCAGCGACACCACATTGGTGATGGGCACATCCCGCGGCCGGCCCAATTGATTGAGCAGCCACAGCGGCAAGGTCCGCTCATGGCCGGCGGTAAAGGTGGTGACGATGATTTCATCGAACGACAGCGCGAAGGCCAGCATCCCTCCCGCCAGCATGGCCGAGGCCAGTCCCGGCAGCACCACGTACCGGAAGGTCTGCCAGCCGTCGGCGCCAAGGTCCATTGACGCCTCAATCTGACTGTAGGAGATGCGCCGCAGGCGGGCAATGACATTATTGAATACCATTACCACGCAAAACGTGGCGTGGCCGATGACGATGGTGGCCACGCCCGGCTCCACTCCCAGCGCCTTGAAGGCGGAAAGCAGCGCGATGCCGGTAATGATGCCCGGCAGGGCGATAGACAGGATCATCATCAGGGTAATGGCCTGCTTACCCAGGAAATCGCGCCGGTAAAGAGCCGCCGCCGTCAGCGTGCCGAGGAACAGCGCAATGGCGGTGGCCATGGCGGCTATCTCCAAAGACAGCAACAGCGCCGATAAGATATCCTGCCGTCCGGCGGCCAGCACAAACCAATGCAGGGTGAATCCCTTGGGCGGGAAGCTGAACGCCGCGTCTTCGGTATTGAACGCATACAGCGCGATGATAGCGATGGGAAAATGCAGGAACACCAGGCCGCCCCAGGCGGACAGCTTCAGCGCCAGCGGCGCGCGTTCACTCTTCATTTAACCCTCCTCCCGGTTCGCGGACTTACAGCGCATCGAATGCCCCCAGGCGTTTGGCCAGCGTCAGGTAGATACCGATCAGGACTATCGGCACCAGGGTAAAGGCCGCCGCCATAGGCATATCCCCTATGGCTCCCTGCTGGGCGTAGACCATGCTGCCGATAAAATACCCCGGCGGCCCCACCAGCTGGGGCACGATAAAATCCCCCATGGTCAGGGAAAAGGTAAATATCGAGCCGGCGGCGATGCCGGGAACCGCCAAGGGCAGGATCACATAGCGGAAGGTCTGGCCGGGACGGGCGCCTAGATCGGCGGAGGCCATCAACAATGACGGCGGCAGGCGCTCCAGCGCGGCCTGGATCGGCAGGATCATAAACGGCAGCCAGATATAGACGAACACCATAAAGCGGCCGAGATGGGAGGTGGACAGGGTGCTGCCGCCGATACCCGGCACGGTCAACACCGCCTGCAGCGCCCCCTCCAGCCCGAGATGCTGCAAGAACCATTGCAGCACGCCGTCATGAGCCAGCAGCAGGGTCCAGGCATAGGCTTTGACAATATAGCTGGCCCACATGGGCATCATGACCGCGATATAAAAAAAAGCCTTGGTGCGGCCGCGGGTGTAGCGGGCCATATAATAGGCCAGCGGGAAAGCCAGCAGCGCGCCGGCCGCCGTCACCGCCAGGGCCATGCACAGGGTGCGTAAAATGATATCGTAATTGGCCGGGCTGAACAGCGCGGCAAAGTTGGCGGCGGTGAGCGTCGGCTGGACCGTCATGGTGAAGTCGTCAAAGGTGTACATCCCTTGCCACAGCAGGGCCAGCAATGCGCCGATATACACGATGCCGAACCACATCAATGGCGGCAACAGCAGCAACAGCAGGAAAAACGTCGGCCGCCGATAGAAAAACGTGGCGAGGGCGCCGCCGGGCCCGGACGGATTCGGCAACGGCGGCGGCTGGGACGGTGAACGGGGCTGGGAGGAATCCGGCACGATCATATCCATACCTCTCACTCCCGCAGCGCCGTCATGGCCGCCCGGGGCCATGACGCCGTCAGCCGCTGGCCCAGCACCGGTCCGTCCGGCGTCCCCACTCCCGCCGGATGGGTTTCGCTGACGGTAAACCGCACGCCCCGGGCCAAGGTTAATTCATACCGGGTCATGGCTCCCTGAAACAGGATATTGCTCAGTTCTCCGTTGACCGACAGCTCATCCGCCGCCGGCCGGGTTAGCCGGTGAATGCGGGCGAACTCCGGCCGGATGGCGAAGATGCCGTTCTCGCCGGTCAGCTCCCGCGCCAGTTCACCCTCGATAACATTGGCGCTGCCGACAAAATTGGCCACAAAGATACTGCGGGGCGTGAGATAGAGCTGACGGGGATTGTCCACCTGCTCAATACGCCCGCGATTGAATACCGCCACCCGATCGGACATGGAAAGCGCCTCTCCCTGATCGTGGGTGACAAAAATAAAGGTAATGCCCAGCCGCCGCTGCAGGGTTTTCAGTTCCCCCTGCATTTGCTCCCGCAGCTTAAGATCCAGCGCCCCCAGCGGTTCGTCCAGCAGCAAAACCCGGGGTTCGTTGACCAGCGCCCGCGCCAGCGCCACCCGCTGCCGCTGGCCGCCGGACAAATGGGCCGGCTTGCGGTTATGAACGTCCTCCAGCTCCACCAGCCGCAGCATGGCGCGGGCACGGTTCATCCGTTCGCTGCGTCCCACCCCTTTTACCATCAGGCCATAGGCCACGTTATCCAGCAGCGACAGATGAGGGAACAGCGCGTAATCCTGAAAAACGGTATTCACATCGCGCCGATAGGGCGGCAGATCGACGGTATCCCGTCCATGCAGGCGAATGGTGCCGGTATCCGGCCGCTCAAAACCGGCGATCAGCCGCAGGCATGTACTTTTGCCCGATCCCGACGGTCCCAGCAGGGAAAAAAATTCCCCGTCGGCAATATCGAGGGACACCCGATCCACGGCGGCCACACCGTTGAAACGACGGGACACATTATCCAGGGCAACGGCGCTGGTCATAGTGATTTTCCTCCAGGTTAACGGACATCCGCCTCAGCATTGATGTCCCGCTCTCTGCCGCCCCGTACGCTGCGGCTACCTCTTCAGCGCCCGCCCATAATGGCGATATAATCCTGCGTCCAGCGGCTGTAGGGCACGCACTGACCGCCGCCGGCGCTATCGCATTTGGCGGTGGGGGTTTTCCAAAAGGCAATTTTTGCAAACTGATTGAACCCGTTGGTTTCGCAGCCTTTCGCGCCCAGCAGGGTGCTGGCTTTACAGCCGTCCGGCACCGCCGGCACTGAACCGAACCAGGCGGCCACGTCACCCTGGACCTTCGGTTCCAGCGACCAGTTCATCCAGCGGTAGGCGCAGTTGGGATGACTGGCGTCGGCGTGCAGCATGGTGGTATCCGCCCAACCGGTTACCCCCTCCTTGGGTATTACCGTGGCGATAGGCTGCCCCTCCCCCTCGAGGCCATTGGCCTGATACGGCCAGGCGCCGGAGGCCACCACGCCCTCGTTTTTAAAGTCGCTCATCTGTACCGAGGTATCGTGCCAGTAACGGTGGATCAGCGGATGCTGCTGCTTAAGCAAAGCCAGCACCGCCTGGTATTGCGTTTCGTTCAACTGATAGGGATCCCTGATACCCAGTTCAGGCCGCGTGCTTTTGAGATAAAGCGCCGCATCAGCGATATAGATGGGGCCGTCGTAAGCCTGGACCCGCCCCTTATTGCTTTTGCCGTCCGGCAGGTTCTGCGGCTCGAACACCACCGCCCAGCTGTCCGGCGGCGTGGTGAAGACCTTGGTATTGTACATCAGCACATTCGGCCCCCATTGATAAGGGGTACCGTACACCTTGCCGTCGACGTTAAACCAGGGACCACCCGACAGACGGGAATCCACATTATGCCAATTGGGAATCAGCGCGGTATTGATGGGTTGGACCCGCTTGCCGTAAATCAGCCGCAGCGAAGCGTCTCCCGACGCGGTCACCAGATCGTAGCCGCCCTTGGCCATCAAGCTGACCATCTCGTCGGAGGTGGCGGCGGTTTTCACATTGACCTGACAGCCGGTCTGTTTTTCGAACGCGGTGACCCAATCATAGTTTTTATCGGTCTGGCCCCGTTCGATATAACCGGGCCAGGCGATGATATCCACCTGCCCCTCGCTTTTTCCCAATTACGTCGGCAGATCGGCGGCCTGGGCCAGCGTTACGCCGCACAACCAGCTCAAACATAGCATACCCGCCTGCGTTATCTTCATCATCGCCTGTCTCCTGTCATACCATAAAGGCTCAGTGCCGTGAGGGAAACCGGCCGTCGAATTTCGCCATGATGTGGCGAACCACGCTGTAGTCCTGTAACGCTTCACCGGAGAGATCCTTGCCGTAGCCGGAGCTTTTCAGCCCGCCGTGCGGCATCTCGCTCACCAGGGTGAAATGGGTATTGATCCAGGTACAGCCGTATTGCAACTTCGACGCCAGGTAAAACGCCTGATCCACATCCCGCGTCCAGACCGAGGATGCCAGACCGTATTCCGAGTCGTTAGCCCACTCCAGCACCTGCTCGATATCGTCGAAACAGGTCACGCTGACCACCGGACCAAACACCTCGCGCTTAATGATTTCACCTGTTGCAGACAGCCGGCCAGAAGCGTCGGCCGGTAGAAAAAACCGGGGCCGTCATGGGCGCCGCCCCCGGCTATCAGGGAAATATGCGGCTGTTCCAGCGCCCGTTCGATAAAGCTGGCCACCCGATCGCGCTGGCGGGCGGAAATCAGCGGGCCAAGATCGTTTTCATCGTCGATGGGCCGGCCGAAACGCAGGCTTTTCACCGCCTCCCCCAGAGCCTCCACCAGTCGGGGATAAATACCGGCCTGGGCATAAACGCGACAGGCCGCCGTACAATCCTGGCCGGCATTGTAATAACCGAACTGCCGGATACCGGCCACCACCGCCTCCAGATCCGCATCATCGCAGACAATCACCGGCGCATTCCCCCCCAGCTCCAGATGGGTACGTTTAATGCCGCCGACCGCCGCCTGAAGAATCTTTTGTCCGGTCACGGTATCGCCGGTCACGGAAATCATCCGCACCAGGGGATGATTCACCAGCACCGCCCCGGTGGTCTCGCCCCGGCCGAACATCACGTTAATGACGCCGCCCGGCAGCAGACCGTCCAGGCGGTGCATCAATGCCAGAATGGATAACGGAGTATGCTCGGAAGGTTTAAACACCAGGGTGTTGCCGGCCGCCAGGGCCGGCGCGATTTTCCACGCGGCCATCATCAACGGATAATTCCACGGCGCGATAGACGCCACCACGCCGATGGCATCGCGGCGCAGCATCGACGTATGGCCGGGAAGATATTCACCCGCCAGTTGCCCTTGCCGGCAGCGCACGGCACCGGCAAAAAAACGGAACACATCGGCGGCGGCAGCGATATCGTCGTTAAATGCCTGATGGAAGGGTTTGCCGCAGTTCAGCGCCTCCAGCCCGGCCAGTTGCCGGCCATCACGCTCGATGACCGCCGCGATGTCCAGCAATACTCCCGCACGATGGGCCGGCGTAGTGGAGGACCACTGCCGGAAAGCCCGGTGCGCGGCGGCTACCGCGCCCATCACCTGCTCCTCGCCGGCTTCCCGCAGCGTGAGAATCACCTTGCCGGTGGCGGGATTGACAATATTCTCCGCCGATCCCTCGCCGGCGACCTTTTCTCCACCGATATAATTTACCCAGGGAATCCCGGTTAACAGCGACTGATCGATCAAAGCGATAACCCTCCGGCCCGGACATGGGAGTTAACAACTTATATACATAACCTTATACATAATCTTATCGATGAGACTATCCCGCCCACGGGCCCAGCGACAAATACTAAATAACGAACGTGGCGTTCGGAAAAAGCGAAGGGATGCGGGATGAATTACCAAACAGCCGGATAGCGGTCTTCTAGCAAGTCAACAGCTTTTAGCGAAGGTTAAACCGAACGTGTTAAAGGGAGACCGTGCCAATGAGGTCGAAGCGGGCGTGGTTTTTCCGCCCGCCCGAGTGCCTCATGGCGCGGTAGGCCCGCTATCACTAACGCTTAAACCGTACTGTTAAAGGGAGGCCGTGCCAATGGGGCCGAACCTTTATGCCACCGGCTTGCGGCCCGGCGTTTTTTCCCGCGCCAGGGCGAGAAACGGCGCAATCAGCTCCGGACGGCTGTTACCCCGCCGCCAGGCCAGGCCGACATTAAGATGTTCATTGAGATCCGACAGCTGGCGCGCCTCGATCATACTGCCCTCCAGCGACCAGGGCCGATAGGCCATATCGGGCTGAATAGATACCCCCAGCCCCGCGGCCACCATACTACGCACCGCCTCCGTAGACGCGGTGCGCATGGCAATACAGGGATGCAGGCCGGCACGGGCCCAAATTTGACGGGCATGCCGTTCCATCTCGTCGGCGTTAAGCTGCACCAGCGGATAGGCAGCAACATCCGCCAGGGCAATGGACTCCTGCTCCAAAAGAGGATGCAGCGGCGGCAGCCACAGCCGATAAGGTGAATGCACCAGCACCTCGGTTTGCAAAGCGTGGCGATCCTCAAGGTTACTCAGTATCAACACCCCGATATCGATCTCGCCGTTAACCAGCAAATGCTCGATATAACGCCGCTCATCCTCAACGATCCGCACGTTAACCCCCGGATAGCAGGCACGAAAACGGGTGAGTATATCCATCAGAAAATAACCGGACACCAGACTGGTCACCCCCAGGGTCAGATCGCCGCTAAGGCTTTCCATCCCCTGCCGAACGCTGAATTTGGCATTCTCCACCGTGGCCAGGATCAAATTGGCCTGCCGCAGGAACTGATGCCCCTGGTGGGTCAGCGTCATACCCTTGGCGTGACGCTCGAACAGCGGCGCCGCCAGCTCATCCTCCAACTGCTGAACCGCCAGCGTCAAAGAGGACTGAGCCACAAACGTCGCCTGGGCGGCGCCGGAAATGGAGCCGGCTTCCGCCACTGCGATAAAATGCCGTAACTGCCGCAGTGTTAGCATATGCCCCCGCCTGGTTTGCGCACTCTTCCAACGGAATCCCCCACAACCCCGCCACAAGCGTCCCGGATACCGCTCGATAGAGAGCTGGCCGCGAATCCTAGCATCAAGTTATATAGAGAGTAGGCCGGCAATTCTAGAAATTAGTGATCCCTCCAATACAATTCGGAAAAAACGTCGGTTATCCCGCGACCGCAATCGAGCAGGCCGCCCCGAGGCAGGAAAGGATCGCACGCCTCGCTTTTTTACCCGCCTTGCTATAGTTAAAAGCGGTAACCGTTCCGCTGGCCTGAATACCGGCTTCACCCGCGCTGTGAGGATTGGAAATGACAAACTTATCGGTAAAAAATCATAAAGTTTACTGGCGCGCCAGCGGCCAGCAATTGGTGATAGAACCCTGGGGAAAAAATAGCCTGCGGATCCGGGCCACCTGCTCACCGCATCTGGATCTGCAAGAGAACTGGGCCCTGCTGCCCGACCCCGACAATCACCAGGTGAAAATCAAGGAAAAGCCGTCGATGGTGCGTATTACCCACGGCAATATCACGGCGGAGATAGATAATCGCGGACGGCTGGCTTTTTACAACCAGCGCGGAGAGCTGCTGCTGTCGGAGTGGTGGCGGCAAAGAACCACCGAAGATATTCCGGGGGATATCAAAAAGGAAAAATACGTCAGTCCGCTGGAAATCGAGGCACGGGAATTCAACCCTATACCCGGCGGGAAATATCAGCTGACCCAATATTTCGAAGCCCACCGGGATGAAAAAATATTCGGCATGGGGCAGTACCAGCAGTCGATGCTGGACCTGAAAGGCTGCGTGCTGGAACTGGCGCAGCGCAACTCCCAGTCCAGCGTACCCTTTATGCTCTCCAGTCTGGGCTACGGCATGTTATGGAACAATCCGGCGGTGGGGGAAGTGCATTTCGCCAACAACCAAACCCTCTGGCGGGCGCGGGTCACCCATCAGCTTGATTATTGGATAACCGCAGCGGACCGGCCGTCGGAGCTGGTGGAGCAGTATGCCGCGGTCACCGGCACGGTGGAGGTGATGCCGGAATTCGCCACCGGTTTCTGGCAATCGAAATTACGCTACCGCACCCAGGACGAAGTGCTGATGGTGGCGGAAGAATACCGACGCCGCAAACTGCCGCTGTCGGTACTGGTGATCGACTCTTTTCACTGGCCTATCCAGGGTACCTGGCGCTTCAACGACATTGACTGGCCGGACCCGAAGGCCATGGTGGATAAACTGCGGGCCATGGGTATCGAACTGATGGTTTCCGTGTGGCCCACCGTGGACCAGCGGGCCGAAAGCTACAACGAAATGGAAACCGAAGATTTTCTGGTCCGCAGCGATCGCGGCATACCCATCACTCTTGATTCCAGGGGCAGCACCACTTTTGTTGATACCACCCATCCCGGCGCGCGGGATTATGTCTGGCAAAAAATCAAACAGAACTATTACGATATCGGTATCCGCTGGTTCTGGCTCGATATGGCGGAACCGGAGTACCGGACCTACCATTTTGACAATTATCGTTATTTTATGGGTACCGCGCTGGAAGTGGGCAACATCTATCCGCAAAAATTCGCCCAGTGCCTGTATGACGGCCAACGGCGGGAGGGGCAGCGGGATGTTCTCAACCTGGTTCGCTGCGCCTGGGCCGGCAGCCAGCGTTTCGGCATGCTGGCCTGGTCAGGGGACGTACACTCGTCTTTCCATGCCCTGCATAATCAGGTGGTGGCCGGCTTGAACATGGGTCTGGCGGGCATTCCCTGGTGGACCACCGACATCGGCGGCTTCCAGGGGGGACGGCATGACGATCCCGCCTTCCGGGAACTCTTGATCCGCTGGTTCCAGTGGGGGGTATTTTGCCCGGTGTGCCGCCTGCACGGGTGCCGGGAACCGGAGATCCCGCCGCCGGAAATGTACCGCGACGGCGTTGAACAGTGCAACAGCGGATCCCCCAACGAGCTCTGGAGCTTCGGCGAGGAAAACGAACGGATCATGTCCCGCTGGCTGGGCATCCGCGAGCGCCTGCGGCCCTATATTCATGACCAGATGGTGGCGGCGCATCAAAAGGGCACGCCGGTCATGCGGCCGCTCTTTTATGATTTTCCCGACGACCCGGCCTGCTGGGAGATAGAGGACCAGTATATGTTCGGCCCGGAGATTTTGGTGGCGCCGGTACTGGCCCAGGGCATGCAGTCACGGCGGGTCTACCTCCCCCCCGGCGACGGCTGGCGGGACCTGTTAACCGATCAACGGCGGCCCGGCGGCGGCTGGATAGAGGTGGACACCCCCATCGATACCATACCGGTATTTGTGCGGGGGGACGCCACCGTACTGGCTTAAGCCGGATTCGCCCTCACAGGCTGATGATACCTCCTTCCCATGGCCGGATAATCCCCTGCTCCAGCAGGGGCACAGCGGTATAATTATGCAATATGCTGGCCGCCTGGGGAGAGATCCGCAGGTCCGCCGGGTTGATGGCCAAGGTCTGACGGCTGAAATTACCGAACACCAGATACCGGCGGTTATCGTATTCACGCACATAAGCAAACAGCTGTTCATGCCGCGGCAGTAATAATTCATAACTGCCGTAAACCAGCCAGTCCGCGGTTTTGCGCAGCGCTATCAAACGGCGGTAGAAATGGAATATCGAGTGGGAATCCCTCAAGGCCGCATCGACATTGATCTCGGTATAATTAGAGTTGACCTTTATCCAGGGCGCGCCGCCGCTGAAACCGGCGTGCTCGCTGCCATCCCACTGCATCGGCGTACGGGCGTTATCCCGGCCCTTGGCGTAGATTGAAGCCATGATGCTGCCCGCGCCATGGCCGGCAGCCAGCCGATCCCGGTAGAAATGAAGGGTCTCGATATCACGATAATCCGCCATATCGGTAAAGCGGACATTGGTCATACCGATTTCCTCTCCCTGGTAGATAAACGGCGTTCCGGCCATACCGTACATCACGGTAGCCAGCATTTTGGCGCTTTGTAGCCGATATTCGCCTTCATCGCCGAATCGGGACACCGCCCGCGGCGTATCATGATTGTTCCAGAACAGACTGTTCCAGCCCCTGCCGTATAACTCTGTCTGCCACCGGCTCAACAACGACTTCAAATCAAGCAGAGAGTATGGAGCGAGATCCCATTTTTCCCCGCCGGGCTGCGCCTGATCCAGGGTAAGATGGCCGAACTGGAAAATCATGCTCAGCTCATGCCGCGCCGGAGAGCTCCACAGCGGGCCGGTTTCCGGCGTCGCCGTCCAGGATTCCCCCACCGTCAGCACATTCCGCGGACCAAAGCTTTTTTCATTCAGCTCGCGGACATACTCGTGCAGCCGGGGACCGTTGGCGGTAATGCCCTGTTCCGGAACCTTGCCAATCAGATCGATAACATCGAACCGAAAGCCGCCGATGCCCTTGTCCAGCCAAAAAATGAGAATATCCGCGATCTCCTGGCGCACCCGGGGATTGCGCCAGTTTAAATCCGGCTGTTTTTTGCTAAAGAGATGCAGATAATATTCACCACTTTCCGCTTCATACTGCCAGGCGCTGCCGCCGAAGGTGGAAGACAATGCATTGGGTTGTTTGGCCCAGATATAATAATCTCGATAAGGGTTATCCGCTGATTTCCGCGCTTCCATAAACCATTTATGCTCATCGCTGGTGTGATTGGCGACGATGTCCATCATGATTTTCATGCCGCGCTTACCCGCCTCGGCTATCAGCAGTTCCATATCCGCCATGGTGCCGAACTCTTGCATAATCCGGCCATAATCGGCGATATCATAACCGTTGTCATCGTTGGGGGAGGCGTAAACCGGGCACAGCCACAGCACGTCCACCCCCAGCAAAGCCAGATAATCCAGCTTGGACCGGATACCGGCCAGATCGCCGATGCCATCGCCGTCGCTATCACAAAAACTGCGGGGATAAATTTGGTAAACCGACGAACGATGCCACCAGCAATCCTGTTTATGCATAACAAAGCCCTTGTGCCGCCCGGCGAGCGGGCCCGCCGTATGGTTATAGCCTTGGGTAAGGTATATCGCAGGAAAAGGGACAGCGCCAGATGAAGTTTGTCAGGGAACTTTGCCACGCCGGGCTATCTATAAATCAGCACTGCTGGAAATATTAACACAGGCTCAACAAGTGAAGGTATTTAATGGATTCAGATCTCGCAGAGAATAAATATGACTACCTATTTTTCTTCAAATATTAATCAATATTACTTTTCTTCCACAACAAATCCTTCATCCCAACGCAACAACGGCATGGGTAAATCTTTCAAAAGCGCGTCCAACGCCGCCCTGCCACCAGCATTCTCTTGGATAAGCGGCATTGCGGGCTGCGCAATGTTAACACTCCCCATCTATCTCAGCCGCACGGCAATCTCAGATGCCGTCCATAATATAAACCGCTCGCTGTTTTTTAGGGAAGGCAGCGCCTGCCAGGCTATCAAAGAACTGTTATTCGCTGGTATAGGTTATGGCGCCGCGGGCGGGGCCACTTACGGCTTATCGACAGCGCTGCTGCTCAATCAATTAAGCAGAATCAGTAACCGCTCCCCGGATAAGGACAATGCCAGAGACTTATTATTGGTCATCGGCGGGACCTTAGGGATGATAGCCGGCGGTCTGGCCGGCGCGGTGTATTCCTTTTCACTACAGCAAGATTATCCTGATTACTATAACCACGCACAGGATCATTACCATGCAAATGGCCATCACTACGCAAATTATAATAATCCGTCAATGATTAACGATTAACCCTTGGCCGCCACCGCACAGCGGGTACGATAATATATAAAGAGCCGTAAAATGCTTATTGATACCCTATGCATTCATTTGTTTAAAAAAAGCCATGTCTACTCAATGCTATAGAGGCAAATATGAATATTGATTCCGAGCCAATCAGAACTAATGATACCGCTATCCCCGAAAGTACGTTTTTATCAAAAAGCAAACGCGGCATAAGCGCTATTTTTCAGCGCGTGTCCAACTCCCCCCTGTGGCAAGATCCGGCCTGCCGTACCAGCTTTGCCTGCGGCGCGCTCGTGTCAACCGCCTCGTATGCCGGCGCTAAATTAATCTCATCCGCGGTCTATGATATAAACGAGTTGTTGGCGCCTTGCGAAAGCGTCTCACTTCAGACTTATTGCGAGGTAATGAGTGCAGGCTTGAAATATGGCCTGTCCGGCGGCATCTTAACCGGGTTGGCGGTAGCGGCTATTATCAGGAGAAACATTAATTTCATAAACGTCAGCGAAGATTATGATCACGTCAAGAAACAACTGTTGAAAATGGGCGCGGCCATAGGGTTATCATTCGGCGCTATTGCCGGCATGCTGTATGCTATCCATTTGCAGCAAGTTCATAATACGGACGATAGCCATTTGGCCTGCTCAGGTCATCCCCTATCATCATCAGAGAACAGCATTTTGATATTTAACCATTTTCCCGGCGAAAGAGGCGGCGTCTTATGAGGCCCCGAAGAGCGATTCTCCGCCATTAAGCCAAACCGACAACCCACGGGTATTGTTTTAGGCTCAATAAGCGCCAATACTTATTGAGTCAGATTCACCTGAATGCCGTAGTTTGATGTTTAAAGTAAAATAGCCATGATCCGTTTCATACATTTTTATATTCCAAATAGAATAGAGAAAAATATGATCATCGATAATAGTTCACGAAGGTATGATTATATCCCCATGACAACACTTCTTTCCGAAACTCATGTTGATATGGGCACGCGTATTCAAACAATATCCAATATTGCCCCATCGCCGGTACAATCCTGCTTAATCGGCATCTCCTGCGGAGTAATTATGGCCGCCACGACATACATCAGCGGCAAGGCCATTACCAGTGCGGTTTACGATTTAAACAGCCATTTGGCGCCGGGGGAGCCGGGAAAAAACGACTCTCCTAAAGACATCATTCATCTGGGCTTAAATTATGGCGCAATGGGCGGAATCATCACCGGATTGTCGGCTGCGGTGGTTCTCAGGCAGTGTATCAAGATCAGCAACCACCCCGATTTTTATGCCGATCACAAGAATATCATATTGATTATAGGCGGCACCGTGGGTATGGGACTCGGCAGCCTTTTCGGGGCAATGTATTCTGTCGCCCTGGATCATTGGATAACTATAAACGATAGTGAGAGCTGAAATAATTAACCCTTCGTAGAATACTGATACCCTTTGCTCATGCACCTTGCCCCTACGCGTTTTGGAAAAGCCAAACACGGGCCGGGAGCATCAGAATTGAATCGACGCCATATAGCGTTTCGGCGGCATCCCCATGACACGGGAAAACATGGTGGAAAAATTATTGGCGCCCCGGTACCCCAAATCCAGCGCCACCTGAGTTACGCTAAAACCGCGGGATAACCGTTCCACCGCGCAAATAACCCGGTAGCGATCGCGCCAATGTAGATAATTCATTCCCGTTTCCTTGATAAACAGACGGGAAATGGTCCTTTCGCTGCAACCGGCCCCTTCGGCTAAGTGTTTAAGGGAATAATTTTCCTCAGGATAATTTCTTGTCATATCAATTGCGCTCCTTAACCGGCGGTCCTGCCCGTAGGAAATAAACAGATCCAGGCGCTTATTCACCAGATTAAGCTGATGAATAATCAACGACAGGATCGTCTCGGCATCGCCGTTATCCCGTCCGGGCCGGGAAAAATCCACCACTTCCTCCAACAGCGCTTTTAACAGCGGCGTGATGGTAAAAGTCCGGCACTGAGCCTGCACGCGAACGGCTTGGTCGGCCAAGATAAAGCAATTGATGATTTCGGATGATTCACTGTAATAAACGCTATGGGGCAATCCGTCTGTTATCCAAACGGCCCGTCCGGGCGGAATCAGACGCAGGCCCTCTTCGGTTTGAATCGATAGCGTCCCCTTTATGACCTGGGTGAGCTGCGCGGCGGGATGTTGATGATAGGCCATACGCGTGCCCTTTTCATGAACGACATATTCCCCTCGCAGCGGCAGTTGCTCCGACATTGTCGTCACCTCAGACTGTTTTGTCATTATGGCAGAATTATTTCCATTTTATTCTGCAATAATGACACCAAAAGTGTTTTATGACGAGACCTATCATTACCTAATAAGGAGTTTAAATGACCAGATCGTTGCGATTTTTCGGCATGGCTGGCAGTTTGCGCACCCAGTCCTACAGCAGGATTGTGTTGAACACCGTGGCGGAAATGCTGCCGTCGGACAGTGAAATGAGCATCGGCGATATCGGCGGGTTGCCCTTTTATAACCACGATCTTGAAAACGGCCAACTGCCGGGCAGCATCGCTCAGATACGCCGCGAGGCAGTTGCCTGCGATGCCGTGATAATCGTGTCCCCTGAATACAATCACGGTATTCCCGGAGTACTGAAAAATGCGTTGGACTGGCTGTCGCGTCCGGCGTTCAAAAGCGGCATGGTCAACAAGCCGGTATTTTTCCTCACCCTGTCAGAAGGTCTGCTGGGCGGAGTACGGGCGCAACTACAGCTGCGGGAAACCCTGGCGTCCATGTTATGCATACTGCCGCCCCTGCCGGAAATCGCCATGAGCAATATCAGCGCCAAGGTGAAGGAGGGCAAACTCACCGATGCGGCTACGCTTGCCTTCACCCAGCGGACGTTCGATAGCTTCCTGGCCTCCGTCTTCGAATAAGCACCAGGCATGGCACGCATTGTCATTCCCCCTTAAGTCCGGAGAGCTAGTATTGCCTTGGTAGTACTGTCAATTATCATTTTTGGCGGCCTGGGATGGCGGGATTGCTCTGCGCCATGTTGAGTGTAAATTCCACAAACGATTCCCCGCCCGCCATGTCGAAAGCCATGACGCAAGCTACATTTTAGATCGAACCGCGTTATGCATCTTTATCACCGGCCGCTGCTTGGGGCCGTTTTGAGCAATTCCTCTTTCCTATCATAAGGAACACATTATGAGTACGATTAACGCAGCCGCATCAGGCCAATTCAAGCTTGGGGATTTCACCATTAACCGTTTGGGCTTTGGGGCCATGCGCATCACCGGCGAAGGTATCTGGGGACAACCGGCCAACAGGGAAGCCTGTCTCGCCACCTTGCGCCGCCTTCCTGAACTGGGCGTCAATTTTATCGATACCGCCGACAGTTATGGTCCCGACGTCAGCGAACAGCTGATTCATGAGGCGTTACATCCTTATAAAGGCCTGCTCATCGCCACCAAGGGCGGACTGACCCGCCATGGACCGAATATCTGGCAGCCGGTGGGACGTCCGGAGTATCTGCGCCAGGCGGTATTGCTGAGCCTGCGTAAACTGGGCGTCGAACAAATCGGCCTGTGGCAGTTGCATCGTATCGATGCCAAAGTTCCGGCTGAAGAGCAGTTCGGCGCCATCGCGCAGATGCAAAAAGAGGGTTTGATCCGCCATGTGGGATTAAGCGAAGTGGACGTTTCGCAGATCAAAGCAGCGCAAAAGTTCTTCCCGGTGGTCTCGGTGCAGAACATGTACAATCTGGTGACGCGCAGCCATGAAGCGGTGGTGGATTACTGCACTGAAAACAATATCGGTTTTATCCCCTGGTTCCCCCTGGCCTCAGGCGACCTGGCCAAACCCGGCTCCTTGCTGGATACGCTGGCGAAACAGAAAGGGGCGACTCCCAGCCAAATCGCCCTGGCTTGGATACTAAAGCGCAGCCCGGTTATGCTGCCCATTCCCGGCACCAGCAGCGTGAAGCATCTGGAAGAAAACGTGGCGGCGGCCAATGTGACCCTGACCGATGAAGAGTTTGCACAGCTCGATCAGCAGGGCCGCAAACAGCAGCACTAAAACCCATTGTCCTATAAAAGCCCCATGCCACGGTAAGCCCGCTATCACCAACCGTGCAACGAACGTGTTAAGGGAGACCGCGGCAATGGGGTCGAAGCGGCCATAGTCGGCCGCGGAGCACCCCATGCCACGGTAGGCCCGCGACCACTGAACGTGCAAACAAAGGTGTTAAAGGGAGACCGCAGCAATGGGGTCGAAGCGGCCATAGTCGGCCGCGGAGCGCCCCATGCCACGGTAGGCCCGCGACCACTGAACGTGCAAACAAAGGTGTTAAAGGGAGAGCGTGGCAATGGGGTTTTATTCGTTTTCCCCCTAGAATAGTTCACCCAGCGCCGCCGGGCTGAAATCCGGCATATTGTCGGTTTCTCCGGTGCGCACCTTGGCGGCCCAGCGCGGCTCGGTGATCAGCGCACGGCCAACGGCAATAAGATCGAACTCATCCCGCTCCATCCGCTGGACAAGATTATCCAATCCCACCGGACTGGCGCTTTCCCCGCCGAAGCTGCCGAGAAAATCTCCCGACAATCCCACCGAACCGACGCTGATGGCGGCGGCGCCGGTTAACTTCTTGGCCCAGCCGGCAAAGTTCAGCCCGTTTGCACCATCCTGGTCCGGAAACTCCGGCTCCCAGAAACGTCGCTGGGAACAATGCAGCACATCCGCCCCCGCTTCTACCAGCGGCACCAGCCAGTCGGCCATGGCATCGGGGGTTTCGGCCAGCCTGGCGGTGTAATTCTGCTGCTTCCACTGACTGATCCCGCAAGATAATGGGATAGTCTGGACCCACCGCCGCACGCATCTCCTTTAATACCTCGCCGGCAAAACGGGCGCGATCTTTTATCGTGGCGCCGCCGAAACGATCCTTGCGCAGATTGGTTTCTGACCAAAAGAACTGGTCAATCAAGTAGCCATGGGCGCCATGGATCTCAAAGGTATCGAAGCCCAGCCGCTTGGCATCGGCCGCCGCCCGGCTATAGGCGGCAAGGGTATCGGCAATGGCCTCATCGCTCATGATCTCGCCCCGGGGCACTCCCGGCGCCGCCAGGCCCGACGGACTCTCAACCGGGACATCGGGCACCCAGTCGGTTTGGAAACTGGCCACCGCGCCTACGTGCCAAAGCTGGGGCCCCATCTTGCCGCCGGCGGCGTGGACTTCATTTATCACTCGCTGCCAGCCCGCCAGCGCCGCTTCACCATGGAAAAACGGCACTTGCGGATCGTTCCTGGACGCCGGCCGATCGATAGCCGTACCCTCTGAAAGGATCAGCCCCACCTCGGCCTCGGCCCGGCGGCGATAATAGGCAGCGACATTCTCGCCCGGCACGCCTGCCGGCGAGAAGGAACGGGTCATGGGGGCCATGACGATACGGTTTTTTAAAGAGAGGGATTTTATCCGGAAAGGCTGGAACAGGATGTCCACTTGCGGTGCGTTCATAAATTTAAGCTCCGGTTAACAACAAGGCTTTGATGGTATATTATGTATACCTCGAGTCAATCAGGCACTTTAACGCTACCAGGTAGCCAACAGGAAACCGCCATGTCCGAAGTGCAACACCCGGTGGGCAGCATAACGCAAAACGCCGCGCCGGCAGCTGAATGCCATATCTTCTCGGCGGCGGATTGCCCGAGCCGCTTACTGCTGGATCAGATTGCGGATAAATGGTCGGTACTGATCCTTGCCGCCCTATGCGCCGAGCCGCTGCGCTTTAATGTCATCAAGCGCCGCCTCGACGGCATAACCCAAAAGGCGCTCACGCAGAGCTTACGGCGCCTGGAGCGCAACGGCATTGTCGCCCGGCGCGTCATTACCGCCTCCCCCATCGCGGTGGAGTATCGCATTACCCCGTTGGGTCATACCCTAAAACAACCTTTTCAAGCGCTGTACGACTGGACCGTCGATTATCTGCCCGAAGTGGAACGGGCGCGCGAGGAATTCGATCGCAACCGCTGATAACCGCCGGGCCTGTCCCCTCACTGCGCTTCGGTCAGGTAGGGATATGTCGCGGGGCGTCATAATCCCGCACGATTGCGCATAAATAACGGACGATTGGGCATGGCACGCTCCCGCTATAAAAGCGATGATTCATTGCTGAACAAGCGTGCATCAGTGCGCCCCATGCATAACAGGAGCCTTTTATGTCTCTCGACGCTTATCTCACTCTCGGCCGGTCCGGCCTGCGCATCAGCCCCCTTTGCCTGGGCACCATGACCTTCGGCGAAGACTGGGGATGGGGATCTTCGGTCAGCGAATCAGAAACCATTCTGGCGACATTCCTTGACCGGGGCGGCAATTTTATCGATACCGCCAATATGTATACCAAAGGCCATTCCGAGAAAATCATCGGCGATTTCTTCGCCCGCGATGGCGGCCGGCGCGATCGGGTGGTGCTGGCCACAAAATTCTCCGGCAATATGTATCGGGGCGATCCCAACGGCGGCGGCTGCAGCGCAAAGACCATCATCGCCTCCTGCGAACAGTCGCTGCGCCGGCTGCAAACCGATTATATCGATCTTTACTGGCAGCACGCCTGGGATGCCTTTACACCCATTGAAGAGACCATGCGCGCCATGGATAGCCTGGTGGCCGGCGGCAAAGTGCGCTATATCGGTTTTTCCGACACGCCTGCCTGGAAAGTCGCCCAGGCGCAAACCCTGGCCCAGTTTCGCGGCTGGTCCCCGCTCATCGCCTTGCAGATTGAATACTCATTATTGCAGCGCACTGTGGAAGACGAACTGATTCCCATGGCTCTTGAGCTGGGGCTGGGGGTGATACCCTGGTCGCCGCTGGCGGGGGGAATTTTATCCGGCAAATACCGGCGCGATAACCGTTCCGTCGCCCAGGGCGGCCGCAGCGACAGCAAGGCCGATTCGCTGGGGGATCGTGAATACGCCATTATCGATGCGCTAATCGCCATTGCCGCCGCCCACGGCGTCACGCCGGCGGCGGCGGCCCTGGCCTGGGTTCAGTCGCGGCCGGGGGTGGCCTCATCCATTATCGGCGTCCGCCGGCTGGATCAGTTGGAAGCCAACCTGTCCGCATTGGAAGTACGGCTGAGCGATGAGGAAATCGCTGAGCTTTCCCGGCTTTCGGCGCCGCCGGAGACCTTCATAAACTGGATCAACGGCGTCGGGCCCACCGTCTTCCAGGGCGGCACCACGGTAAATGGCCGTCCTGCGGAGGTTTTCCCGCTGTCTCCGGAGAACGATGAGCAGCGGTATTAATCCCCTATAGGGTCACCGGTTGTCTATTGTTAAGTAAGCGCGCCCATTTCGTTTGGGCGCGCTTACTGATTTGATGCTGTGTTCAGCTCAAAAGCAGCATTTTTACGGGTTGGCATATTATTGCATTTCATCTGTCTCTTTCACAAAGGCCCAGGTGGAGAATTGCGAGGCGGATTCTGAATTAATTTTTCTGATTTATTCTTGCCATTCCAGGGGGTTGCTTTGAATGAAATGGCTAAGGTATAGTCCACCCGCTGCGGCAAAATCCGCAGCCGGAATTGACGTTCCGACAATCAATCAGTGCTTGATAATGCAGTACAATCAAGTAGCATCTGCGCACACCCCATTATGGTGGCCCAGGCGGGGGCTTTGCAAAAAGCGCCGGCTGTAGTGACCGGTAACGTCAACTCTGTCTGGGCTACCACCCTTGAGATTGACGGCTCGGGTAGTAGTTGATCATCCATCACTATAGGGGCTGTCTATGGCTGCTTTTTTTATCCCTACTCGTCCGCAGCACACTCACCTTATCTCGGGGGTGAATCATGTATGATTCTTCACCCCTCAATTTGGAAGAAATCGTCGATCATTGCCGTGCGCTGGCCTATGCCGCCATTGAAATACCGCACCCGGTGGTAAAAGAACTGCTGCTGTATATCCTGAGTGAACGGCTGGATTTGCTGGACCGAACCTTGGATGGGGAGATCGTCGAAGATTCGGTGGTTCTGCATTAATCATCGAACCACCGAAATATCGAATAATTTTACAACAATGCGCCAGTTTTGACTGACGCGTTTTTCTCTGACAAACTCAGGATATCCGCAGGATAACCTGAAATTCAGGGGAGTAACTATGACAACCCGTTATGACAGCGACTTTTATGGGTGGACTCAGGAACAGGCAGAGTTATTGCGTTCAGGCCGTCTCGCTGAGCTGGATACCAAAAATCTGCTGGAGGAAATTGAGTCGATGGGAACCAGTGCGGAAAATGAGCTTGAGTCTCGTCTTGAAGTTCTGTTCATCCATCTGCTGAAATGGCAATTCCAGGCGGAAAGACAAGGACGGAGCTGGAGACTGACCATTGAGGAGCAGCGCCGTAAGATAGAGCGCCGCCTGAAAAAAAGCCCCAGCCTCAAACATAACCTGCCGGAAATTATCGAAGATGCCTATGGCGACGCGGTGATAAGCGCGGAGCGTGAAACCAATATTAAACGCACCGTTTTCCCTCTTCCTGCCCGTGGTCCTTTGAACAATTTATGGACCCGGCGTTTTATCCGGATTGATTTCAGGGAATCGGTCACTTTTACTTGGAAAGATGAAGGGTATAAAACATGAAGCCTTATATCATATGCCATATGCTGTCCGCCATTGACGGCCGCAGTCTTACCGATGGCTGGAACCTGAAATACACCGGCGATCTTTATGAATCCACCGCCGCCAGCTTTAAGGCCGACGGCTGGATTTGCGGCCGGGTGACCATGCAGGAAGTGGCCCACAGCATCGAGTATCCGAAAGGACTGGCAAAGGCGCCGCTGCCCCGCACCAACGTATTCGCCGTTCGCGACGCCGCGCAATACGCCATTTCCATCGATCCCAAGGGACGGGTGGGCTGGCAGCGCAATACCGCCCTGGATTCCCATGTTATCGAAGTGCTTACGGAACAGGTGAGCGATGATTATCTGGCCTATCTTCAGTCCATCGGCGTCTCCTATCTGTTCGGCGGCAAGAGCGAGCTTGATTTGGCGGCGGTGGTGGAAACCCTGTCCCGGGAGCTGGGAGTGAAAAAATTGATTGTCGAGGGCGGCGGCCATGTCTGCGGCGCGTTCGTCAATGCCGGACTGGTGGACGAGGTCAGCGTGTTGATTGTGCCCATTGTGGACGGCCGCACCGGCCATGCCGCCTCGTTCGATATCCCGGTGGACGCCTGGCAAAAGCCGGCCTATCTGAAGCTCGCGTCGGTGGAAAAAACCGACCATGACGGCGTATGGCTGCGTTATACCCGGACCTGATTGGGACCGTAACGGTTGATGCTGATGAACGGATAGGATTATTTTTATCCCTTATAACCGCTAAATGCTCTTTTATCCTCTATAAGGGGTGATCCTGGCTGACAAGCTCATTGGCTATCATTACAGCTTGCTTACGTACCGTTTCGATATCTCGCCATCGGTGCCGGATACTAAGGCAATCTGGCGGCCTGCCGCCGTAACCCGGCAAAAACGGCCTCGCTGACAGCCGGGGCAACGCCCAGCGCCTGACAAAAATCTTCCTGCGGCAAACGCATCAGCCACCGCTTATCCTGGGACCACCGCCTGTCAAAACGCTCAACAATCAGGACCTTTTGCCCGGTAAATTCAGCCAGCTGCGCCAGTGCGGTCGGCAGTCCGAACTGCTCGGCTATTTTAAGGCACAGCCATTCGTTCTCGCCGCTTTCGGTTAAATCCAGATTGTTATAATCAATCATCCCCACCGGCAATTTAAAGATATGACTGGCAGGGGTGCTGCCTTCCGGTCTATTCAATTGATTTTTTAACATAAAGTCGAATGCGACACCGCCGCCATTAACCAGTGGCCCGTAGGAAAAGGGCCATTCAGGAATGACGCCGGCGACAATGAGCCAGTCAGGCCAAGGCTGTCAACGGGTTGAGCATGGCAAAGCAGTGCGTTAATCGATCAGGTTATAGCTGAAAAAACACTCAGGCACGTGAATACCCTGCTCTTGAGCATAGTCGAGAGTACCGTAATGCTGCTCCACCACGGCGGCGATTTCAGCGAACGCGCCTTTAAGAATGCACAAATAACTGATTTCGTCGTCATCAAGCAAATCATTGTTACGGAAAAGGATTCGATAGCCCTTTTCCAACAAAGGCAACAAGTCCATGCGCAGGCACATACCATTGCAAAAGTCCGTTAACACCGGCATAACGGACAGATTCAATCCAAACATGTTGCCAAGCGCCTCCACGCTCGCCCTCGCGGCAAATACCTTATCCGTGTATAAGCAAAGCGTCAGGGCATCAAGAAAACGCATACTGCTCCGATAAATAGCGGCTTTGTCAACATCAGGCAACAAAGCGCAGGTAAATAATTCAGCAAGCTGATCAAAAACCTTAGCCCTGACTTCTTTAGCAACAATTTCTTCCGCCAGGCTACGACGTAGCGTGGCGTAATCAATAATTCGCCCATTCCAGGGAAAACATGTCAGGGTGGGGTTTTCGCCCACCAGCGCTTGGTAGGATTTTAACATTTCAACAGCGTGGTATTCCTTTTGACATAATGACTCACAAATTTCATGTATTCCCTGCGCATCTTTATTATCGATTTTATCGCCGCTCTGTATTTTAGATATCAGTTCATCAATCTCATAGAACTGATAGGCCATATCACTCTTGCAAAGCTGAAAATAGCTTACTGAAAGATCATTAAGCATTTTCAATGATTTTTCGTTATTATTTTCAACATTGCATGGAATTAACGTTATATTGCATGAAGTATAATATCCATTCACATTATCCATCGTATAAGCCTCTCCCTTGGCGCAGTAAAGCACCTATAAATTTAATCGAGATAAATGATCGCATGAATAAAATTGCCGGTTTCATCATAGCGGCCAAGATCATTCAAATCCATAAAACTGCGGGACTTACCTATTTGATTAAATTGAATTGTTGCCAATGAAGGTGGGGTGGACTGAGGTGGCGATTCTTAAGCACCGTTCCGCAGGCAACATGCCCACGGAACGGGAAATGCCGGTTTTTTTTAACGCGCTAGGCGTTATTCCCCCCACGGCGCGGCAGCACCGATGTTTCATAGCGACGTACCGCCGACAGCCAGTCGCCGCCCACCGGCGTGTCATGCCATTGGCAATAGCGGTCCCAGACCGCCTGCCAGGGCAAGGATTTTTGCTCTTCCAGCAGGGCTAAACGCGCGGTGTAATCCCCCTGTTGCTCCAACTGGCGCAGCTGTTCGGTGGGTTCGAGCAGGGCGCGCAGCAGTGCTTTTTTCATATTGCGGGTACCGATGACCCAGGCGGCGATGCGGTTAATGGAGGCATCAAAGAAGTCCAGGCCGATATGCACCCGATCAAAGAACTTGTTGCGCACGATTTCATTGGCGATGGCCTGTGTTTCGTCGTCCAGCAGCACCACGTGGTCGCTGTCCCAGCGTACCGGACGGCTGACATGCAGCAGCAGACGGGGGACAAACAGCATGGCGCTGGTAATCTTGTCGGAAATGACCTCGGTGGGATGGAAATGGCCGGCGTCAAGGCATAAGGCGATGCCGCGGCTGGCGGCGTATCCCAGGCAGAATTCACTGGAGCCCACGGTAAAGCTTTCAGCGCCGATGCCGAACAGTTTGCTTTCCACCGCATCGATATGGTATTTGGCGTCGATTTTTTCCGCGATGACGGCATCCAGCGACTCCAGCAGCCGCTGGCGCGGCGCCAGCCGGTCGATGGTCATATCCTTCATACCGTCCGGTACCCAGATATCCATCACGGAAGCGGTACCCAGCTCTCGGCCGAAATAGGCCGATATTCGGCGGCTGGCCTGGCAATGCTCGATCCAGAACTGGCGAATATCCTTATCGGCATGAGACAGGGTAAAGCCGTCGGCGCTAAGGGGATGGGAAAAACAGGTGGGGTTGAAATCGAGTCCGAGCTGGTGCCGGCGCGCCCACTCTACCCAGCCGCTAAAGTGTTTCGGCTCGATTTCGTTACGCTCAACCTTACCTTCGGCTTCCAGATAGATGGCATGCAGGTTAAGGCGCTTCGGCCCCGGAATCAGTTTAAATGCCTGTTCCAGATCCGCCCGGAGCTCGGCGGCGTTGCGCGCCTTGCCCGGATAGTTGCCGGTAGCCTGAATGCCGCCGGTCAGCGAACCTTCCGGATTCTCAAAACCCGTGACGTCGTCTCCTTGCCAGCAGTGCATGGAAATCGGCAGGGTATCCAGGAATTTTAATGCCGCCTCGGCATCGACATTCACATCGGAAAAACGCTGTTTCGCCAGCAGCCAGGCTTGTTCGGGAGAGTTATTCATATTGCTGTTTCCTGTTGAAAATGACAGATTTCCTTAAACCGCTGCCATACTGCGGCAAGCTCGGGAACCCGACGGGGTGAAAAATGACGCGGCGGGAAGCTGCGCTCCACAATGCGTCGCCAGCAGGCGAGATCGGGCACATCTCCCAGCGTCATCAATTGGCAACCGACATTACCGAGCGTGGTGGCTTCCACCGGGCCGGCGGTAACCGGAATCTGGCATATATCCGCGCACAGTTGATTGAGCAACTGGTTTTGGCAGCCGCCGCCGACGATATAGAGATGGTTCAGCTTGGCCCCGCGCAATTGGCTTAATTCCTGCAAGACCCGGCGGTAACACAGCGCCAGGCTGTCCAAAACGGTACGGGCCAGCGCCGCGTCGGTTTGCGGCACCGGCTGGCCGGTTTCGCGGCACGCGGCGCGAATGGCGTCCACCATGGACGGGGGATTGAGGAATCCATCGTCGTTGGGATTGATGAGACTGGCAAAAGGGGGCTCTGCGGCCGCCTGGGCGATCAGCGCCGGTAAATCGGTCAGGTTTTGCTCACGGCAGATGCGCTGAAGCAGCCAAAGTCCCATGATATTTTTCAATACCCGGTAGGTGCCGCTGACGCCCCCCTCGTTGGTGATATTGGCCGCCAGCGCCTGTTCGCTGTTATAGGGAACATCACTTTCAAACCCCATCAGCGACCAGGTGCCGGAACTCAAATAGGCGCTATGCCTGTCTTTCAGCGGCGAAGCCACCACCGCGCTGGCGGTATCGTGGCTGGCCACGGCTATTACGGGCACCCGGCGCCCGGAAGGACCGGTCCATTCCCCCACCGTATTGCCCGGCAGACGCGGCGTGCCGAACCAGCGGCGCGGAATGCCCAGATAGTCAAGCAGGCTTTGATCCCAATCGCCGTTTTGCAGATTAAGCATCTGGGTGGTGCTGGCGTTGGTATATTCCCGATTCATCTTGCCGGTCAGGCGGTAGGTGAAATAATCCGGGATCATCAGGAAATGCGCCACCCGGGGAATAATATCCGGCGTCTGGGTACACAGGGCCTTTAATTGGTAAAGCGTATTGAACGGCAAAAACTGAATGCCGGTATGGCGGTAAAGGGATTGATACCCCAATTCGGCGGTGACCTGCGCCATCACGCCGTCGGTGCGGTGGTCGCGATAGGAGACCGCTTCGCCGACCCGCGCTCCCTGCTCATCCAGCAGGACATAATCCACTCCCCAGGTATCGATACCGATACCGTCCAGCGGGAAGACATTGTTCCCAAGCTTGGTGAGGCCGGTGAGTATCTCCTTTTCCAGCCCGTCGAGATTCCAGCAGTCATGGCCGCCCACGGGTTTGAAGCCGTTATCGAACCGATGGATTTCCTTGATGCCCAGGGTTTGGGTATCGGACTGCCAGCTCGCCAGCATTACCCTTCCGCTTGAGGCGCCGAGATCCACCGCGGCAAGATTACGTATAGTCATCAGTGCTATCTCCTATCTCAGGACGCGATACCGAGACCGACAATATTGGCCGCCAGGATAATCACCAGCGCACCGAGGCATAGCCGGCGCACCGGTTTTTTGCCCACACCGCTCCACTCTTTGAGCACCAGTCCCACGATGCCGCCGCACAGCACATAAAAACTCATATGCAGCATCCAACTGACATAGTGATATTGAACCGGAATATTGGCCTGGCCCCAGGCATAGAAGAAGAATTGCAGATACCACATCACGCCGCCGAGAATGGAGAACAGGGCGTTGGCAAGCAGCAAGGGTTTAGCCAGGGATAAATCCGCCTTCAGCGACAGCTCGGGTTTGGTGGCCAGCCGGATAAAACAAAAGGCCAGATTGACAATCGCGCCGCCGCCCATAATCACCACATAGCTCGGCAGAGCCACATACAGCGGGCTGATACCGGCATTTTTCGCCGCTTCATGCATGGGCAAGGCCGCATCCATGGCAAAAGACATCCCGGCGGAAAAAATGCCGCACATCACCGCCAGCAGCAGCCCTTTCTTCAGGTTGAACTCTTGGGTACTGATGCCCAGCGCCCGCTCCTTCATCATGCCGGCATAACTGACGATGCCGACGCCTATCAGCGCGACGAATACCCCAAGCAAGGTGATCTGGCCGCCGCTGGAATGGACCAGGGCGCCGAATTTACCCTGAATGATAGGGGTCATCAGCGTGCCGACTATCAGGGTAATGCCGATGGCGATGCCGATGCCCATGGACATGCCCAGATAGCGCATGGTCAGGCCGTAGTTGATATTGCCGATGCCCCACATGGCGCCGAACAGAAACACCGGCAGCAGCGTGGACATTGAGAAAGAACTGTAATATCCCCAGAAGTCCGGTAGCAGTATGGCGCTCACCGTCCAGGGTAAAACGATCCAGGAGAAGAAGCCGCCCAGCGACCACATGGTTTCCCAGCTCCATCGCCGGACCTGCTTAAAGGGTGCATAAAAACAGGCGGCAGAAGCGGCACCCACGAAGTGCCAAAAAATGCCGAGAATTATTGAACTGCCCATTTGAGAAATTCCTTTAAAAAATAGGACCTCTTTAAAAAAGAGATAAAAGAGAGCTAATTTAAAACTGCGGTTACAGAAGTTTTTATATATTAAAAGATTTGGAGAATATGGCCTTCTTGACAATGCCATTTTCCTTGCAAAAATGGCAAACAGCGTAAGAAACGAGTGATCTGAATCACAAATCCATCACATCATTTTATTTACAGAGAATATTCCAGCGCATTTTTACGGCATGAAAAATGAGATATAGACACGCCGGAGGGGGATTCTTCATTAAATTGCCAGTTTCCATCGGCAGGTGGCAGTGGCAAGAAGGTAATAATACCAGCTCATTATTATAATGGGCGGTATTAGAGCGCGCCGTCATGGTATTTAAAGCAGAAGGTATTTAAAGTTGGCGGACGCAAGCATGGAATCTGAAAACTCAGGGCTTCATGTTTCTTAAAAAAATCTTTTAATCACGTCAAGGTAATTCTCATGACTAACCGAATGATTTTGAATCAAACCGCCTATTTTGGCCGAGGAGCTGTCTCCCATATTATTGACGAAGCGAAAGCCCACGGTTATAAAAAAGCGTTAATCGTCACCGACAAAGAGCTGATGCGCGTAAAAATAGCGACCCGTATCACCGCCCTGCTGGATGAGGCGGATCTGGCGTTCTCGGTGTTCGATGAAGTGGTGCCGAACCCTACCATCAGCGTGGTAAACCGTGGCGTGGCCGCGTTCAAGGCCGCCCAGGCGGATTACCTGATCGCCATCGGCGGCGGTTCGCCGCAGGATACCAGCAAGGCCATCGGGATTATCATCAATAATCCGGCGTTCGCTGACGTCCGCAGCCTGGAAGGCGTGGCCGCAACGCAAAAACCCTGCGTGCCCATTATTGCCATTCCCACCACCGCCGGCACGGCGGCGGAAGTCACTATCAATTACGTTATTACCGATGAGGAAAACCGCCGTAAATTCGTTTGCGTGGATCCCCATGATATTCCGCTGGTGGCGATTATCGATCCGGATATGATGGCCAGTATGCCGGCCTCTCTCAAGGCCGCCACCGGCGTCGATGCGCTGACCCATGCCATTGAAGGCTATACCACACTGGCCGCCTGGGAACTGACCGATATGTTCCATATCAAGGCCATCGAGATTATTTCCCGCTCGCTGCGGGCGTCGGTGAAAGGCGATGCGCAGGGCGTGGACGATATGGCCCTGGGGCAATACGTGGCGGGCATGGGCTTCTCAAACGTGGGGCTTGGACTGGTGCACGGCATGGCCCATCCGTTGGGCGCTTTCTACAATACGCCCCATGGGGTGGCCAACGCCATTTTGCTGCCGCATATCATGGAATACAACGCTGCCCATACCGGTGAAAAATTCCGGGCTATCGCCGTGGCGATGGGCCATCCGGAGGCCAAAGATCAGCCCATAGAACAGGCGCGTCTGGCGGCGGTGAACGCGGTCAAGGCATTGTGCAAGGATGTGGGCATCCCGCCGCGCCTAAGGGATGTGGGCGTGAAGGAACAGGATATTCCGGCGCTGGCTCAGGCGGCGTTCGATGACGTCTGTACCGGCGGCAACCCCCGCCAGACCAGCGTCGCCGAAATCAAGCAGCTTTATCAGGCTATTTATTAAGTGAAAGCCCGCGGATAGCCAACGTACCGATGCCGAGGAAAATCCCTCGGCATTTTTTTTCATTTTCGGCCCTTGAAAGCCGCTTTTTTATCCCTATCTAAAGGCTGAGGATTGAAGTAATCCGGTAAAAGGTTGAACTTTTGAACACTCAGGAGATTAGCCATGATCACACATCCGTTTTCACTTATTCCTTCATTCAGCGACTCGCTGCTGTCAGATCGTTTTAATCAAATCGACCGGCTGTTCAGCAGACTGACCGGCGATGAACCGGTTGCCGGCAGTCCCTCTTATGATATCGTTAAAAAAGGCGATAATCAGTACGCCATTACCGTCAGCGTGCCCGGCTACCGTGAATCAGAGCTGAACGTCAGCACCCGCAACGGCCAGTTGGTCATTGAGGGCCGGCATGAAGAAGACAAAAAAACCGAAAAAGACAATTGGGTTCACCGGGGCATCAGCCGCAGCAACTTCTCGCTGCAATTCAGCGTCAATCGCGGCACCAAAGTGAACGGGGCCAAACTGGCCAACGGTTTGCTGGAAATCAGTCTTGAACAGGAAATCCCGGAAGAGGAAAAACCGAAAAAGATCACCATAGAACGGGCCGACGTACAGTCAGGCGGCAGGGTGATTGAACAGGCAAAAGCAGAATAACAACGAGAGCACGGGGCCGGAAGCTTATTTCCGGCCTCATTTTTTGACATTTTGCGGTATCAACGTTTCCGCCGATGGGCCATTAATGCGCAGAGATACTCTTTTTCCCAGGCGGCGAACCACGCCGCCGCCGCTTCCCCCTTCAGTTGGAGATCCGGTTCCAATCCGTCGCTCATGCGCTTTAGCTGCATGTTATTCCAAGGAAGCAGATGTAAGAGATCCAGGTTTTTTTCAGGCGCCGGCGCGATGTCCGTTTCCCCCGCAATGAGACGGCGGGCAATATCCGGATCGGCAATCATGGGACGGCCCAGCCCGATCACATCCAGTTCGCCCCGCCGCAGGGCATCCACCATCACCGAACGGGTACGAAAACCGCCCACCACCATCACCGGCATCCTGGCAACGGCCCGGATCGAAGCGGCAAATTCCACGAAATAGGCCTCCCGGCGGACGGTGGCCGCCGGGAGGCCGTCTATCCCCTGATCTTTTAAACTGACGCCGATTACCATGGGCTGTTCCAGGGACCCGCCGGAAAGCTCCAGCAAATCCAGCGACGTATCGTTAAGCATGGCGACCACTTCAAGGCATTCCTGATGGGTGAACCCCCCGCGCTGGAAATCCGATGAATTCAGTTTGAGTCCGATGGGAAAACCCTTTCCTACCGCCTCTCTCACGGCAGCCAATAGCGTCAGCAGGAACCTGGCGCGATTTCTCAGCGAGCCGCCCCATTCATCCCGGCGGCGGTTGGTGAGCGGACTGAGAAACTGCGAGACCAGGTAACCATGGGCGCCATGAAGGGACACCCCGGTGAATCCCGCCTCGCGCGTTTTACCCGCGGCGTAGGCGAACTGCGCTATGGCGTGGCGAATATCCTCTTCGGTCATTTCTCTTGGCGGCGCAAAGGTAAAACCGGCACCCCGCAATACATCGAGTTCCACCACCGAAGGGGCCAGCGGCGCCGGATTAATTTCCTGGATCACTTGCCGCCCGGTATGGCTCAGCTGTGCCCAAAAATGCCCGCCCCCGGCTTTACCCGCCTGCGCCAGCCGCGCCAGCTGCCGCATCCCGCTGTCATCGTCGATGACGATATTGCCCGGTCGTTCCAAATGGTTCCGGTCCACCTGGATATTTCCCGACAGCAGCAGTCCTGCCCCCGACCGCGCCCAACGGCGATACAATGTTTCCAAACGGGGAGTGGCGTGGTTGGCGTTATCCGCCAATCCCTCGCTCATTGCGGTTTTGCAGATGCGATTGGTGAGCACCGTGCCGCAAGGCAGCGGCACGGGTTCTGAAAGTAAATTCGTCATTAGGGTAGCTATCCCAAAATAAAATGAATGCAAGCCACCGGCAAATATACCCATCATCTTCACAGGTGCAGCCGTGTTGGCTGCGCCTGGGAATCCGAAGAATTTTATCTGCCGCCCACAAACGACAGCAATCACTGTCGTTTGTGGGATAGTGACAACTGTCGTATCATCTGTCAAGGCATACCAAGGGGACTTTTATGGTTAAGGTTTGGTCACAGAACGATCCCAAAGCGGCGCTGATGACGCGCAAAAGGAAAATGATTGTGGATGCCGCGTTGCAGGCTTTTCTGGAAAGCGGCTACGGCGAAAGCTCTGTGAACCGCATCGCCGACGCGGCGGGCGTTTCCATTAAAACGCTGTACCGGCATTTCGACAGCAAGGACGATCTGTTCAGCGCGGTAATGCAAACGGCCTGTAACGATGTCGGCAACCAAAACCAGCCCGATGACCTCGAGCCCTTATGGTTCCAGAAGCCTCCGGCGGAGGCGTTTTTGATGGCGGGCCGGGATTATCTGCAACATTCGCTGTCGGCGCCGCAATTGGCGCTTTATCGTGTTGTCATGCGCGACGCCGCCCGTTTCCCGGAAATCGGCCGGCTGTACCGACAGGAAGTCATCACCAGGAGAGACAGGCTGTTCGCCCACTACCTTGAACACTGGCTACCGGCAACGGGATGGCGGATAGCCGACACGCAGCAGGCGGCGGCGATATTTGCCGCCCTGCTCAGGGCCGGATTGTTTGATGATGCATTGCTGGGAAACCCGCTGCCGGACGAAGCGGAGATAGAACGCCAGGTCGCCACGGCAAGCCGGCGGATGATGACTATACTGGATGCCGGCTTAATATAATGCGCAGATAATATGCGCCCTTGGGGAATGTCGGACGCGGCCGGCGCCGGCACCTTGCCGAAGGCGCATGCAGACAGGAGCGCGGCGGTTATTTGGCGATTTTGGGCTGGGTGTAGCGCCACAGCCAGCGGCCGCTTTCCATACGGCGATAGAAAAACGCCGCGCGCACGATCCAGTCGAGGAACATCCCCATCCAGACGCCGTTGACCCCCCATCCCAGAATGACGCCAAGGGTATAACCGGCGACAATCCGGCATCCCCACATGCCCAACATCGAGACATACATGGTATAGCGGGCATCCCGGGCGCCCTTCAAGCCGGCCGGCAATACCCAGGAGGCGGACCAGAACGGTATAAACAGGGCATTCAGCCAGACCAGGTGCTTCACCACCCGGATAACCTCAGGATCGTTGGTGTAGAAGGCCGCCAGCACTCCGGCGAGAGGTATCGATAGCAAGCCTAATAAACAGACGCCGACATTGGATAGCCCGAAGATAAACTTCAGCTGGCGCACCGACTGGAAGATTTGACCTTTACCCAGCCGGGTACCGACGATAATGGTGGAGGTGGAGCCCAACGCATTGCCGGGCAAGTTAATCAAGGACACAATGGAGAACGCGATAAAATTACCGGCAATGACCGCGGTGCCCATACCGGCGACAAAACACTGCGTAATCAGTTTGCCGCCGTTGAACAGCACCGACTCGATGCTGGCGGGCAGGCCGATACTCAGCACATCAAGCAATACCGCCGGATTAAGGGTGGTGAAATAGCTCTTAAGGGGCAACCGGAGGGCATGATTAAGCTCGGACCGCAGCACCATCAACACCATGGCGGCGCCGATATAACGGGAAATGGTCAGCCCGAGGCCCGCGCCGACAAACCCCAGCCCATGCCAGGAAAAACTGCCGTAAATCAGCACGCTGCTAATAATAATATTGATAATGTTCATGCCGATATTAATGACCATCGGCAGTTTGGTATTGCCGGCGCCGCGCAGGGCGCCACAGCCGATCAGGGCAATGGCGGCGGCCGGATAGCTCCACACCGTCACCCGCAAATAGCTGAGGGCCAGGGTTTTCACCATGGGGTCGGCCTGGTTGGCAATCAAATCAATAATCCACGGACCGGTGAATTCAATCAGCAAGGCAATGGCAACCGACACCAGCGTTAACAGCGTAATAGACTGCCGGGCGGCGGTACGGGCCTGTTTACGGTTACGTTTGCCCAGATTGAAGGCCACCACCACGGTGGTGCCCAGGTCGACGGCGGCGAAAAAAGACAGGATCACCATATTAAAGCTGTCCGCCATACCCACGGCGGCCACCGATTCCTTGCCCAGCCAGCTGACTAAAAATGTGCTTAGCACCCCCATCAGGAGCACACAAAGATTTTCAATCAGGATAGGTATGGCCAGAGGAATGACTTCACGGCTTAACAGAACACGGTTGGAATGCCGCTTTTGATACCAGGTGGCATGTTTAAGCTTTTCCGTGAGTAAAGCGCTGTAGTTTACCAAAAGGTTTACCAAGATGATTCCGGTCAGACGGCTAAAGTGCGCAGGGAGTTGTCTTTAAAAGAATGTGTAATAAACACCGAATAGGCAATATTTTTAAATAAATATTTTAAGAAAGTTTATTTCAAACAAAACGACGTTTTGTATTAACTCAAACTACAGGGGGTGCTGCTATGGTCACGCTTGCTGGAAACGCTCGAACCTGCTCAACGCTTCATCAATCAACAGCTGTAATTCCGGACGTTGCTCCACCATCCAGGTCCATTGCCGTACCAGTAATTTCCCCGACGAGCGGTCCATCTTCAGATCAATGGCGGCGACGATTTCATCCCCTGCCAGCACCGGCAGCGCAAAATACCCCAATTGACGCTTAGCGGCCGGCACATAAGCTTCAAAACGATGTTCATAGCCGAAAAAGAGCTGCAGACGCTTACGCTGGATAACCAGCGGATCGAATGGCGAGAGAATATGCACCAGGGGAGCCGACCGGGGATCCGGTTGCCGCTCCAGCCATGCCGGTTCGATCCAGTGCAGGGCCTTCGGACTGCCCTCGATATGCACCGGCGCCAGCCGTCCGCGCTTCACCGCGGACTCAATGGCCAGGCGTATCGGCGCTTTGTGCTGCGCATTACCGTAACAAATGGACTCCACGCTGACCATGCCTTGGGATTGCAGCGCCCGGCGCAGCAGATAATCCGCCAGTTGGACATCGTTAACCGGCCGCGGCCGCCGGCGCCAGCCAAAATGGCGGCTGGACAGATCATAGGACTTGACCATGCCCGTGCGCTTGCTGACCGTCAGATCGCCGGTAAAAAAGCCGTAGCGCAGCGCCCGCCTTGACGGCTTGCGGCTGCCCCAAGGGTGGGTCTTTTCCACCAGCGCTTCGTCGATATCCCGGATCGACAGCGGCCCTCCGTCACGAATGCGCCGCAGCAGTGCGCTATAGTCGTTCGCATCCAATCCGGCAAACGACGGACTTGGCTCGGCGCGGAACCGGTCCATGGCCGAAACATACATGCGGTAAGCGGAGGACGGCACGTAGGCCAGGGCATGGGTCCAGTATTCGAAAACCGATTTGTCCAGCGACTGCGCCAAATCCAGGTCGGCGCGGCTATAGGCCGGAATGCGGCTATAGAGAATATGATGATGGGCGCGTTCAATGACATTAATGGTATCGATTTGTATATAGCCTAAATGCTCCGCCGCCAGCCTTACCGCTTCGGGTCCATCGCCAAAAGGCGCGGCAACGTCGAGCCGCTGCGCATGGAGCCAGATTTCCCGTGCCCGCGCAGGGGATATCGCAAAAGAGTGGTCAGGCATATCCAATACTCATCTCTCGTCTGTCAGCCCCCGCCTGGGATGTCAAACCGGCGCTATCGGGGTATGCTATAAATCAGTCTGTCCAGGCCATCGCAGCGCGGTTGTTTTATTCTCGATCCCGTACATAACGGATGAACCGAGCAGCACAGCCAACGTACCTGAAACCGTCAGTATGACGGGTATATCACATTATTAATCAGCGTGCTTGGTCGTAAATGTCAATTCAGACAGGCATTCAAGGAGCCGCCATGACGGGTAATACCATTACCTTAAAAACCACCGAGCAAATTTTAAAGGACAACCCAATATGAATATGTTGAAAATTGATTTTGTCTCGGACGTTTCCTGTCCCTGGTGCATTATCGGCCTGCAGGGTCTGGAAAAAGCCCTTGCCGATCTGGGGGATGAAGTGAAAGCGGACATCGTTTTTCACCCCTTTGAGCTCAACCCGGGCATGCCGGCGGAGGGTCAGAACCTGATTGAACACGTGGGGGAAAAATACGGTTCGTCACCGGCCGAAGCGCAGGCCGGACAGGAGAGGGTTCGCCAGCGGGCGCAGGATGTGGGTTTCATCATTAGCGTCCGCTTTCCCGACGGCCGGATCTATAACACCTTCGACGCGCACCGGCTGCTGCATTGGGCCCGCCTGGAAGGCCGCCAGCATGCGTTGAAACGGCTGCTGTTCACCGCCTATTTTACCGACGGGCAAAACCCCTCCGATCGCGCCGTACTGCTGCGGGCGGCCGAAGACGCGGGCTTGGACGCCGCCGCCGCGGCAGAAGTGCTGGATACCGGCCGCTATGCCGAGGAAGTGCGGGCGGATGAGCACCGGTGGCTCAGCAACGGGGTCAACTCCGTCCCCACCATTGTCATCGACAACAGCCAGGTGCTGATTGGCGGCCAGCCCGCCGCCGCGTTTCGCGGCGCCATTCTTGCGGCGCTTGAGGCCCGCGGCGCCAAAGCCTGATGTTTTAGCGGGCCAGGTTGACGTTCTCCACCAGGAAGTCCAGCACCGCCCTGACCCGCAGGGAGAGATAGCCTCCCTGTCCGAGGAAGACCGCATGGACGTCTTCGCTATCGCCGGGATTGAAGGCCTCCAGCACCGGCACCAGCCTGCCGGCGGCCACATCCTCTCGGACCTGGAACAGCGCCAGGCGCGCCAATCCCGCGCCCGCCAGCGCCAAACGGCGCAAACCCTCGCCGTCGCTGATCCGGACGCTGCCGTTCATCGGCATAAGGGTTGTCGCCCCGTCGCCCAGTAACGGCCATCCCGCCATTGAGCGCATATAATTCGCCCCCAGCCGGTTATGCCGCGCCAAATCCTCCACCCGTTGCGGCGTGCCGTTTTGCGCCAGATATTCCGGCGATCCGACAATCATCATTTTCGTCTGGCCGAGTTTGCGCGCCACCAGGCCGGAGCTTTTCAACGGCCCGGCGCGCACCGCGATATCCGTCCGCTGTTCGAGGATATCGATGACCTCATCGGCCAGGGTGATATCCAGGCTTATGTCGGGATAACGGGCCATGAACGCCGGTACCAGCGGCAGCAGGAAATGGTGTCCGAAGGGCACGTTGGCGTTGATTCGCACATGCCCCTGGGGGGCGCTGCCGGCGGCGGCGCCCTGCTCGGCGTCTTCCAGATCGGCCAGGATGCGGATACCGCGCTCATAAAACACGCAACCTTCGGGAGTCAGCCGCAGTTGCCTGGTGGTGCGGTTAAGCAGGCGCGCGCCTAAGCGCTTTTCCAGCCGGCTTATCAGCTTGCTGACGGCGGACGGCGTCATGTTGAACAAACTTGCCGCCATGGAGAAACTGCCCTGCTCCACCACCCGGACAAACACGTCCAGTTCGCCGGCGCGATTGATTTCTAATCGGGACATATGATTTCAGGTCACAATTGTTAGTCGTGTCGCCAGTCTATTTCATATCCGGTTTTTAATTCATTATTTCTTCACGGTAGTCTTATGAATTCACAAGTGGAGAAAAGAGAATCGTGGCGAAACCCAGTCATCAGCATCGTCTGTTAACACATTTTATCAGCCTATTGGCGGCGTTAGCGCTCTTCTCCTTGCCGGCAGGGTTCGCCGGCGCGGCGCAGGCCGCCCATTGGGTAAGCAGTTGGACCGCCAGCCCACAGGCGGTATGGGGAAAGGACTTTCCCTTCCCCACCCATATACCCGATGGGTTAGGGAAGCAGACGCTGCGTCAGGTGGCGAGAATAAGCCTGGGGGGAAAACGTCTGCGGATAGTGTTCTCCAACGCTTACGGGCAAACGCCCTTGACGCTTGGCAAAGCATCGGTGGCGCTGGCGGGCGACCGGGGCGCCATTGACATGGGCAGCCTTCATTTACTCACCTTCGGCGGGAAAACCACCGCCGCCATTCCCCCCGGCGCACCCCTGGTAAGCGACCCGGTGGACCTGGCCGTCCCCGCACTGGCCAGCCTGGCGGTGAGTGTGTATTTGCCCGGCCCGACGCCTACGACAACCTTTCACTGGGACGCGCGGCAAACGTCCTGGATTGCGGCGGGCGACCAAAGCCAGGCGGAAAATATCAGCATCAATCAGCCCGTTACCGCCCGTACCCTTTTGAGCGCTGTTTTAGTGGATGCCCCACGCACCGGCGGTACGGTAGCGGTTATCGGGGATTCGGTGACGGATGGCAACGGCGCAACGATGGATGCCAACGCCCGCTGGCCCGACTTTCTGGCCCGGCGCCTCGCGCCGCGGGGCGTAGCGGTGATTAATGCCGGTATTTCCGGCGCCCGTCTGTTGTCCGATGGCATGGGGGCCAATGCCCTGGCCCGGTTTGATCGGGACGCTATCCACCAGGCCGGCGTACGCAGCGTTATCGTCCTGCTGGGCATTAACGACATCAGTTGGCCGGGAACGCTCTATGATCCCCTTGGCCCGCTACCGTCGGCGGACGGGCTTATCGCCGGATATCGTCAGTTAATCACCCGGGCCCATACCGGTGGGATCCGCATCATCGGCGCCACCCTGCCCCCTTTCGAGGGCGCCCTGCCGGGGACGCCGCTGGACAATTATTATCGTGTCGATAAAGATGCGCTACGCCGCCGGGTCAATACCTGGATCCGCGAAAGCCACGCCTTTGACGCCGTCATTGACTTCGATGCCCTGCTGCGTGACCCGGCCCGTCCTGCCCGGCTCAAACCGGCATTTGACTCGGGAGATCATCTCCACCCCGGCAATGCCGGCAACCGCGCCATGGCGGATGCCATAGACCTGGAACTCTTGGCGCCGCCCCGGCGTTAATCCCCGGCACGGTCTCCTTCTAAGGAAGGCGTGGTTTCGGCAAGAGGTTCAACGTGAACCTCAACAAAATGGGTAATCGAGATCAACCGATTTATATGCATTAACAGGAGATCCGCGTCCGACTGCAAAATTTCTTTGGACGCGACGGTAGCGGCGGTCATGGCCTTGAGGATATTGGTGGACAAAGAGTCGTGTTCACCTCTTTTCAACGTTAAACACATCGCGGCCATCAGCAGAGATTGTGCATCCACCTGCGCGGCAAGGTCTTTCGACTGAGAATCTACTTTTGCCATTTTAATGAGAATTGCCGAAATTAAATTTTGCATAAGAAAGACTCAAGGGTCAGCGGGCCGGTGCGCGTAGCTTAACAGAATAGCTCGAAAACATTGGGCATGATTCACATCATAAGCAGCATAAAATAAAATCGGCTGTTTTTTTATTTATCTATAAAATATTGATTGCGTTGAATGAACTCTTTTTCGTCATTCATTTCCGGCTAAGTATCATTTGAAGCAAGCAGATAAATATGCACTATCGGAATAAACAGTGACTTTATCGCCGCCGCACACCGGTTGGCAGGCGGCGGAACACTGGGGATTTTAGCAAAGCCGAGGCTGATACATATGATTTATGATGGACGCCTTTGGCGGATGGCCGCCCCGGCTTAATGAAATAGTGATTTCATTAAGCCGCTACAGGCGCCAACCAGAGCGTCCATTTAACCCGATCACATCACGCTTATTGGCTTTATAAGGTTTAATCCACGGCCAATAATGCTGAATTTCCGTGCCTTAAACCCTTTATATCGCCAGAAACAACGGGACCGATGAATAACTCAGCCTATTTACGGGCATCCAGCAGTTGCTGCGCGTTGTCCACGGTCACTTCGGTCCAGGGCACCGCATAACGTTGAGCTGTGCCGTCCTTCCAATCCATCTGGCCTTTATACTGCTGCCAAATGTCCGACTTGGGCTGGTAGCTGCTGCCTTTTACCGCGCGTAAGGCCACATCGATGGAGCCCTGCATTTGCGCATGGGCATCCTGCAGAATGGACACCATTTCACCTTGCTGCACGGCGCGTATGGCATCCGTCACGCCATCAATACCGCCGATGGAGAAATCCTTCACATTCAGATTCGCTTCTTTTATCGCTTCTATGGCGCCGAGCGCCATTTCGTCATTCTCACCGATCACGCCGTTGATTTTGCCACGGTGTTTCTGCAGCCAGTTTTCCATCAACGGCAGCGCTTCCGCACGGGACCAGTTGGCGGTTTTGCGTTCCAAAACGGTGACATTGCCCTTGCCGCATTCGGCAATGGCTTTATCTATGCCCTGACCGCGCTGGATTTCACCGGATCCGCCGATGGGTCCTTCGAAGATAACGACATTGCCTTTGCAGTTCATCTTTTTCAGGACGGCCTTGGCGTCAAGATATCCCCCCAGCACATCGTCGGATACCACTTCACTGGTCATTTTGTCGGTATTCAGACGGGCATTGGTGACGATAACCGGAATCTTGGCTTTATTGGCCATGGTGACCACATCAATATTAGCCTCGTAATCCATCGGGTTGACGATGATTGCATCCGCTTTGGTTTGTATCGCCGTTTCGGCCTGATTATTCTGCACCATCGGATCGTAGCGACCGTCATACATGGTGATTTGCACATCGCCGTTTTTGACCTCTGGATGCTCTTTCGCCGCCTTTTCCATGAGCTGGACGAATTCGGCTTTCATACCGTACATCAAGACGGAAATTTTAACCGGAGCGGCCTCTGCCTCCGTTGACATACAAAGCATCAGTGAAGAGGCAATAAGGGATAACTTCGTCATTTTTTTCATATATTCTCCTGGATACAATATAGGGTAATGGCTAGGTAGAGATAAAACGTCAAATTTCAAATTAATCACGCTGCTGCTTGCGTGACGGATCCAGCATTACGGCAATGACAATAAGCGCCCCCTTGATGATCTGTTGGTAATAAGACTGTACGCCGAGAAGATCCAGGCCATTATTCATGACGCCGATAATTAAAACCCCGAATAACGTGCCCACCAGCGTGCCGATACCGCCAACCATACTGGTACCGCCGATAACGACGGCGGCAATAGCATCCAATTCATAGGCAGTGCCCGCGCTGGTTTGTGCGGAGCCGGTGCGGGCCGTCAAAATCAAACCGGCAATACCCGCCATCGCGCCGCATAATGTATAAACCAAGACCTTGATTTTCAGAACATTGATACCGGAAGTACGGGCGCTTTTCTGGTTGCCCCCCACCGCGTAGACATAACGGCCGAACGTCGTTTTATTCAGCACAATCCAGGCGAGAACCAACAGAACGGCAAACAGCACCACCGGCACCGGGATGCCGAGAATATAACCATTCCCCAGCCAGCGAAAATCATCGTTCAGCTGAGATACCGGATTACCGTCGGTGGTCAATAAAGACAGGCCACGGGCGGCGGAAAGCATGCCCATGGTGACAATAAAAGGCTGCAGGCGGTAACGCGCCAGAATAGTACCGTTGATCACGCCGCAGACCAAACCGATCCCGAGGGCAACCAGCGTCGGTAACAGTATCGCATTCGCCGTGTCGCCAATGGCCATATTGCTGTTGGTGGTGGCGAACCGGGCGGCCACAATACCCGCCAGCGCCAGCACCGAACCTACGGACAAATCCACGCCGGCCGTGATAATGACAAACGTCATACCGATGGCCAGAATACCGTTAATGGAAATCTGACGGAAAACGATTAATATATTATCCTGGCTTAGAAAATAATTACTCGACCAGGCACCGTTGGTCACTTGCACTTCACCAATAACCGTGACAGCAAGACATAAAATAAAAAAGGCGATGATAATGCCGTATTTATGCAGGCGCCGCTTATTACGATTAAAAAACGAAGCGCGTGGCAAAGCAGAATATGTGCTATTCATAATAAAGTCTCTTAAATATAAGGTAGTCGATGAATTTTCCGCAATATACGGATTAAACGGCTAACTTCATCAAGTCCGCCTGCGTTGCTTTATCACCTGATAACTCCCCGGCCAGACAACCGTTTCTAAACACCAGGATTCGATCGCTCATACCAATAATTTCCGCGAGTTCTGAAGAGACCATAACAATGCCTTTATCCTTAAGCGCAAATTCTGACATAAACCGATAGATTTCCTTTTTGGCGCCGACATCAATCCCGCGCGTCGGCTCGTCCAGCAGCAATACCTCCGGATCCAGTAATGCCCAGCGGCCCAGCACCACTTTTTGCTGATTCCCGCCGCTCAGGTTACTGACGATATGTTCGCTATCCGGCGTTTTTATGCCGAACAGCTTGATCATCTCATCGGCGCGGCGCTGCTGCTGTTTGCTATCGATAAACCCCCCGCGGCTGATGGCGGGAAAGGAAGCGATATTGATATTTTCGGTCACTGAGCTGCTCAAGACCAATCCGGTATCCTTGCGATCTTCCGTAACGTAGGCAATACCCGCCTTGATGGATTGCGCCGGCGAGTGCTTGTGCAAAAGACGCTCGCCAATATGGATCGTCCCTGAATCCGCATGATTGATACCGAAGATAAGATCGAGAAACTCGCTGCGTCCCGACCCCACCAGGCCGTAAATACCCAGTATCTCTCCCTGCTTGAGGGTCAGGCTGATATCATGAACCTTGTCCTTCCAGCTTAATCCTTTGACTTCCATCAAGACTTTTCACCGGGGAGTTGAATTTGGCGAATTCATCTTTGAACTCGCCGCCGATGATATATTCGATCAACTGTTCACGATTGATGTCGCTGAGAATCCCTTCGTGGATATAGGTCCCGTCCCGGAAAATAGTATAGCTATCCGCTATTTGGAATATTTCGGAAAGACGATGGGTAACATAAATGATCCCCTTTCCCCGGGCGGCAAGCTGTCGAATCACTTGAAATATTTTTTTCACATCCTCCTCGCCGATGGCTGAGGTGGGTTCGTCCATGATGATGATATCGGCATCGGAATGGGAAAGCGCTTTCGCGATTTCCACCAGTTGCTGCTCGGCGACGCTCAGATTACGCATCTTCTCCGAAGGAGAGATTTTAAAATCCAGACTTTTCAATAATTCGACGGTTTGGGCATTCATCATTTTAAAATCGATAAAACCCAGCTTGCGCGGCTCCCGGCCCAGATAAATATTCTCCGCCGCGGTAAGATCGGGAATAGTACTTAATTCCTGCTGCACAATGGCCACGCCGGCATCCATGGCCTCGCGGGGATGAGCGAATTCGCAGCGCTTGCCGTTAATATAGATTTCGCCGCTGTCCGGCTGGATAAACCCCATCAGAATACTGAGAAAGGTGGATTTTCCGGCCCCGTTGCCGCCGCATAGCGCATGTATCGACCCGCGCCTTAGGCAAAACTCGATATTCTTCAGCGCCACCACGGGACCAAAGGATTTTTTAACCCCGGTGACTTCAAGCAGATACGTGGGTTCGGGAGTCAATGCGTCATCATTCATAAAGCCACCTGTGCATATTCTTTATTCAGCAACGCAAGATAATTTGCATAGAGGTCGGTATAACGCTGCTGCTGACTAGGAATGGGCCGTGTCAGGGTGCTTTCATCCAGCTGCACGAACTTTTCGCAAAGCGCGGACAGCAGGTCGGACGCCGCCGGTACCGGTTCCCCCGGCGTCGCCGCCGGCTGTAATCCGTCGCACCAGGCGGCCTGGATGGCGGCCCCCAGCGCGGCGGTTTCATTTTGCCGTAGGCATACCACCGGGCAATCCATGATATCCGCCACCATCTGCCGCCAATGCCGGCTCTTCGATCCCCCGCCGATTAGCCTTATTTCCGTGGCGACGATCCCCTGGCTGCGGAACAGATCCAGGCCGTACCGCAGGCCGAAGGTGGCGCTTTCCACCACGGCGCGGCAGAGATTGTCTTCGGTAAAGTTGTCGGTATCCATGTTGTGCAAACTGGCTTTGGCATAAGGCAAGGCCGGCACCCGTTCGCCGTTGAAGAACGGCAGCATCAAGATTCCGCCGGCGCCGATTTCCGACTGCTCCAGCGCCTGGTTAAACCGCACCAAATCCTGTTTGAACAGCTTCTGGACCGCGGACGTCGCCGAGGTGACGTTCATGGTGCAGATAAGCGGCAGCCAGCCGTTATTGCTGGAGCAAAAGCCGGCGATCATCGCCGAATCCGATATCACGGGAGTATCCGAATACGCAAACAGCGTGCCGGAGGTTCCCAGGCTCATGGTAACCCGCCCCGGCCGGGTATTGCCGGTGCCGATGGCGCCCATCATATTGTCGCCGCCGCCGCTGGCGACCCGGGTGGTGACATTGACCCCCAGCCGCTCGGCCGCCGCCGGGCATACCGTTCCTATCAGGCTGTCGGCGCTCACCAGAGGCGGCAGGGCATTCCACAACCTGCCGCTGTCATCAATGAGTTCTACCGTATGCCGGTCCCAACAACGGCGGCGAACATCAAACAAACCGCTGCCCGAGGCGTCGCCATATTCGGCGACGCGGTTGCCGGTAAGCCAGAAATTAAGGTAATCATGGGGCAGAAGCACCGTTTCCAGCCGCTGCCAAAGCGCCGGATGGTGGGTTTTCAGCCAGAGTATCTTTGACGCCGTATAGCCGGTGGCCACCATAAGACCCAAGTGTTCGATGGAGCCTTTGACGCCGCCCAGCAGCGCCAGCAGCCGGTCGTTCTCCTCCGCGGTTTCGGTGTCGCACCAAAGCTTGACCGCCCGCAGCACCCGGCCCTCCTTGTCCAGCGCAACAAAGCCGTGCTGCTGGCCCGAGACGGCCATGGCCGCGATATCCGCCGGCGATATCCCGGCGGCCTTGACCGCACGCCCAAACGCCAGGCACAGGGCATCAATCCACCATTGGGCATCCTGCTCCCGGCGCCCGTTGGAGTTGGAAATCATTTCATGCGGCGCAGAACCCTCGCCAAGGGTTGCCCCCTGCTCGGTATCGATAATGACGACCTTGGTTCCCTGGGTCCCGCAGTCAATCCCGGCATAAAGAGGCATGTTTTACTCCATTTCCAACATGATTTTGATATCTGTAGGATTGCCCGCCGCCGCGCGCTCAAAGGCTTCTATGCCTTCGGCAAATTTGTAGGTGGCTGAAATAAGCGGTTTGACGTTCAATTTTCCGGAACTCAACAGGCGCAGGGTGCGCGGATACATATTGGCGTAGCGGAAAATGGTTTTGAACGTCACTTCCTTCGCCTGGGCGGCCACGATATCCAACGGCGCGGCGTCTATGGGCATACCGATCAACACCGCGGTGCCCCCCGGCGCGATATGTTCGCTGACGGTGGCGATAGCCGCTTTTGAACCGCTGCATTCAAACACGATATCCACGCCGTTGCCGCTGGTCAGTTCGCTGACCTTTTGCGCCAGTTGGCCGCTTTTGATGTTTACCGCGTGCAGGCCCTGATAATTGGCGGCAATTGCCAGTTTCTCATCGAATACATCGCAAATGATGACTTCCGCACAGCCCCCGGCCAGGGCGGCCAATGCCGTTACCACGCCGATGGTGCCCGCTCCGATCACCAGGGCGATGTCGCCGGGTTTGATGCCGGCTTTGGTTGCCGCGTGCATGCCGATGGCTAAAGGTTCAACCATAGCCCCTTCGGCGAAACTCACATTGTCCGGCAGCGGGAAAGTAAAGGCGGCGGGATGGATCAGGGTTTCACGCAGGCTGCCGTCGATGGGCGGCGTCGCCCAGAAACGCACGGCCGGGTCGAGATTGTAAATGCCCGCGCGAGACTGCGGCGACTGCATGTCCGGGATGCCCGGCTCCATGCAGACCCGATCGCCCACCTTGATGTGCGTGACTTTCTTGCCCACCGCCAGCACGGTGCCGGAAGCTTCATGGCCCAGCACCATGGGAGCCTGAACGACAAAAGGTCCGATACGTCCATGCTGGTAATAATGGATGTCGCTGCCGCAGATGCCCACGGAGTGGATTTTGACCTGAACGTCGGTTTCCTCCAGAGTTTCATCAAACGCTTTATTCTGAATGGAGATTTTGCCGGCTTTCTCTAGCACTAATGCTTTCATTTGATCGCTCCGAAATTTATCATTAAATGATATCGATAACATTGATTGATGCAAATCCTAATGGAAAGCTTGTTATTATTTTGTGACGGAGTCAGAACTTTTATTAAATATTCGAAAGTATTATTTGTGACGACTCAGTGCATATGACACGCCGGCATGGGTTCGCCTTTTAAATGAAAACGATAACATTATTAAGGGGATAAGATGATCAACACCTCTCGTACCACTGCACTCGAACAAACGCAGCATATGTTCGAATCTGCTCATATCATGTTAACGACAAAAGAAAGGGAAAACATTGAGATAGCTGATTTCGGCCTGGGTGATTATCCCCGTTCGGGACTGCAGCTGCTGACCTATATCAATTCGCCGCGCTACTGTGCCAAAGAGCTGGTGCTGTTGCCCGAGCAGACCTGCCCGGAACATCTTCACCCCCCTTTCAATCAGGGGCCGGGCAAGCAGGAGACGTTTCGCTGTCGCTGGGGGGAAGTCTATCTGTTTGTGGATGACGATAGCCTGACGCCGAATAAACGCCAGGACGGTTCCCTCATGTGCCGACCGCCGGAAGGCTTTGAAAAATATTATACTTGTCATAGATATATACTCTTAAGGCCCGGCGAACAATATACCATCGCTCCCAATACCCGGCATTGGTTCCAGGCCGGCGCGCAGGGCGCCGTCGTGTCGGAATTCTCCTCGGAAAGCCGCGACGATTACGATATTTTTACCGATCCGAAGGTCGTGCGCGCCTCGACGCTCTAATGCCCGCCGGCGACAACCGTCTCCGGGAGACTGGCATCATCAGCATTGTTATGTCATGATAGAATAATGATGCACAATGATAGCTTAGACTGTGGGGCGCCTGTGGTAGCATCTCGACATCGGAAGGCGACGCTGGAGAGCGTCGCGGCTCAATCAAATGTTAGTAAGATCACCGTGTCCAGAGCCTTTACGCATCCGGAAAAAGTTCATCCCGACACGTTGAAACGCGTCCTGGACGCGGCTGAAAGCATGGGTTACATCGTCAATGCCGCGGCCCGGACCCTGCGGGCCAAGGCCAGCAAAACCATCGGGATCGTCAATCCCGATATGAGCAATCCTTTCTTTGGGCAATTGGCTAAAGAGATGACGCTGGCCGCGCATAAAGAAGGCTATGACACCCTGATTTTCGATTCCTATGAGTCGCAGGAAATAGAAAACCGTATCATTGACAAGCTCATCGGCTACGGCGTCGATGCGATTATTCTTTCCGTTATTTCTTCCGACAGGTCCTATTACCCCGCCTATTTGAAACGGCTGGAAATACTGAATATCCCCGTGGTATTGGTGGACCGGGATCTCAACGTCAAGAACTGCAGCGGGGTATATATCGATAACCTTGACTGCGGGCTACAGGCCGGCCGCTACCTGCTGTCGAAGCAGGTCAACCGGGTGGTGGTGGTTTCAGGTCCGGAAGACTCAAACGTATCGCGGGATCGCATCATTGGAATCAGCGCGGTATTACAGGGAGCCATTGAGAATCTGGACATATTGCACGCCGACTTTTTCATGATGCCGGCCTACCAGGTCACCAGCCGCTATATCGAAAGCAATCCCCTGCCGGATTATTTTGTCGGCACCAATAACCAGATTTCCCTGGGTATCATAAAGTCCTGTATCGATCATAAAATAAAACCCCAGAAAGATGTCTCGCTGTTCAGTATTGACGAAATACCCGATGCCAATATCTACGGTTTCAGTTTTCCCTGCATCGCCCACAACATGAATGAAATTGCCTACCAGGCGCTGAATCTGGCCATCAGAAGGGCCACGGATGCGGATGTCGAACCCAGCAAAGTGATCATCCGTGGGAAAGTCATTTACCCCGGCTCCGTGACGGCGCTGCCGAGCAAAGGGTAAAGACTGGCATGGGTCATTCCCTGGGATTCCTCTGCATTTGGCGCAGCCAGTGCATAAAGCCTTTTTTTCTGGGCGCCGGGGGCTGCTGTTGAACCACTGAATCCCTTTTTTGCGCACGGAAATGGGCCAATCTCACCATGACCTCGCGCAATTCCCCATGCTCCTCCAGCCAAGGTTCAAGATCGCCGTAACTGATTCGGTAAACCACGCAGTCCGTCATGGCGCTGAACCGCGCCACGCAGGCGCTGTGATCGACGATGCCGGTCTCCCCCATGACTTCTCCCGGCCCCATGCGGCCTACCTCCAGTTCGTTATCCTGCGATCCGGTGGTCACCGACACCACCCCGGACTCGATAATGAGCAATTCCTCCGGCACTACGCCCTGCTCAAGGATCACCTCGCCGGCGCTGAACAGCGTCAGCCGCATTTTTTCCCCGAGCTCGGCCCTGTCGTCGTCGCTGAGCATGCGCAACGCGCTCACGGTATTGAGCACCGCCGACTGCCGCGTCAGCGGTCTGACCGGGTTACCGCGATCCAGACTTTCCATGACCGACAGCTGGCGATAAATGAGGTCGTATAGCTGATTACGCACCGCATCGAGACGATCCCGGGATTTGACGTAGCCGGTCACTTCATATTCCACGTATCGTACATAGGCTTTTTTCACCAGCGCCCCGGACTGGGGCTGCAGCAGGAGTTCGCGGCAGCCTTGCAGCGCTTTCTCCAGGGCGTCCAGCGCCAGGCTGGGACGCAACCGCACGGGGAGTTCAACGCTGAGCGTAACGGAATGAAAATGATCGGGACGGCTGAAATTGACAATGCGCGTTTTGGCCGCCATGGCATTGGGGATCACCGCCATGCTGCCTTCCGGGGTCAATAAGTGGGTTGAGCGCCAATCGATCTCAATCACCTTCCCATCGATATCATCCACCCGTATCCAGTCATCGACGCGAAACGGCTTGGTGGCGTTGAGCACAATGCCGGAAAATACGTCGCTCAGGGTGCTTTGCACCGCCAGGCCAAGGATAATCGCCACGGCGCCGGAGGTTGCCAGCAGGCCTTTCAGCGGTAAATCGAGCACGTAGGTTGACGCCGCCAAGGCAGCCATCAGGAAAATAAACGCCCCCAGCACGTCTTGCAGAAGATGGCCTTTACCGCCGATGCGGGGCGCCAATATCAGTATCATCAGCACGGTCAGCGTCCGGGCCCCCAACAGCCACCAGGCAATAGCCAGGATAATCACCAGTGCATGATAGGACGACGGTATTGCCGCCGGAATCGGGGACAAGGGGCTTAATCCGGCATTCATTAACGCCAGGCTGAAAAGGAAGTACAAACCCAGACGAATTAATACCTTCCAGCGAAACCATTTGTTTGCAAACCATTGCCACAGCGTCAGATCGATAGCCAGCAATAGCAAGGCGCACAGAAGCGGAAAAGAGAATCCCACGAGACCCATTCACATTCACCATCATCATCGGCAGCAAGATCCCAACAATACCTGATTTTGCAGTAGAGAGGTAATGTGAGCCTGCCCAAGGCGCTTAAAATGCCTGACCTTACACTTTTGCAATGCAAAGTGTTGCGTTGCATTTTTATATGGGACACGTCTCATAAAACCACACCTATCATACTTGAATGGTAGTCTTACATGTTCTAATTTGCTCTCATAATTAATTACTCTGCAAAGGACAACTGGTGATGAACATTGTAGCCGCCGTACTGCCTCATCTTTGGCTGTCGGCTTTGGGCGCGCAGGAGCTTTCAAAATGAAAATAAAACATCTTCGCTGGTGGATGATTGGCCTGGTTTCGCTTGGCACCATCATTAACGCTCTGGCAAGAAGCTCATTAAGCGTGGCCGCGCCGACGTTATTTAAAGAAATACATATTACTGAACAGCAATATTCCTGGATTCTGAGCTCATTCCAACTGGCCTATACCGTCGCGCAGCCCATATGCGGTTATATCATCGACATTATTGGCCTGAAACTCGGCTTTTTCATCATGATTGTCATTTGGTCGGTGACCAATATGGCCCATGCGGGATGCACCTCATGGGGCGGGTTGGCGTTCCTGCGCGGCATCATGGGACTCAGCGAAGCATCCGCCATTCCGTCGGGGGTGAAATGTAATTCCGAATGGTTCCCGGCCACGGAAAGAGGCATCGCCGGCGGTATCGCCAATATCGGTACCTCAATCGGTGCCATGCTGGCGCCGCCGCTGGTGGTCTGGGCGCTGTTGAAATACAACTGGCAGATGTCCTTTGTCATCACCGGCGCCATAGGATTGGTTTTTGCCGTAATGTGGTGGTTCTTATACGACTCGCCGCAAAAACACACTATGGTGACCAAAGAGGAAGCGGACTATATCAGCGCGGGCCAAGAGCGGCATTTGATGGCCGACGGCAAAAAACCGGCGGTGATGTCCTTTTTCAAAATGCGCAATTTCTGGGGCATCGCCTTGCCGCGCTTTCTTGCCGATCCCACCTGGGGCACCATTAATTTCTGGCTGCCGATATATCTGATAACGGTACGCCACATGGAGCTAAAAGACATTGCCCTATACGCCTGGCTGCCCTTTCTCGCCGCCGATTTCGGCGGACTGGCCGGCGGCTTCCTGAATAAAATCATGATGAAGGTTTGGGGGGTAAACACCATCAATGCCCGTCGGCTGACCTTTTCCCTCGGCGCGCTCATGATGCTGCCGCTGTCATTTGTCGGTTTTGTCAATAGCGCCTATGTGGCCATCGGACTGGTTTCCATCTGCGCATTTGCCCATCAAATGTTGTCCACTCAGTGTATCGTCATGGCCACCGACCTGTTCAAACGGGACGAGGTCTCCACCGTCAGCGGCTTCGCCGGTTCCGCCGGCTGGACCGGTATCCTGATTTGTACATTGATCATGGGCGCGCTGGTGAAAACCATCGGCTACAACCCGTTCTTTATCTTTTTAAGCGTACTGGACGTGGGCGGCGCGGTGATTTTATGGACCTTTGTCAAAGCGCCGAAGTTTGATGACAAATCCCCTTCCCAACCCCGAAGCGATTCCACTCTGGCGCCGATACATTAAGCCTTAAACGTGTTTCCCGGGAGATTCACCGTCGTTAACGATGAATCTCCCCATTCGGTTCATAAGGCGTTCAGTCGGACCCTAAACTCCTCTAGCCCATTAAATGCATTGGGCTTTTCGTTAGCGCTTCCTTGGTTGCAATCGCAGCAAGATCAATTTTCCACCCTGTGGGCTGACAGATTTGGTCGTTTTTTGATATTTTCTCGACGATTACTGTGACATTGTTTTCAGCCTAATTATTTTGACTTACATAAAGAGCGAACAATGAGTATTTTCGGTTTAGGCAGTTGTAAACATCAAGCACTCACCCCGGCGGAGCATGTCACAAGCCGGGAAATCACCGCATTGACCAAGCAGTTCAAAGAAATACGCAATACGCCGATCAACGCCTTCAATACACCGAAGACCATTAACACTAAGTTAACGGCATTGCGCGATCAGGTGGCCAACAAACTTGCCACGGTGAAAAATAACAAGGGCACTCATAACAGCAAGAAAGCAGGTCAATTGCATAAATTGTCTGCCGACGTTGATCAGGTTATGAAGGAAAAAGGCTTTACATTTAGGGTAGAGAAAACCGTTACGAAGAGCGCCGCAGAACGAAACGAAGCCCTTGCCCTCGCCGCAGAGCGTAAAGATGATAAGGCTAATGGGCGGGATATGGGCGGTATGGTGAGGTAAGACCCGGCGAAGCCGTCGCAGGGTCCTGTCCGTCAGCCCTGGCTGTCCGGATAATTGGACGGGAAAAGCGCCCGGCGGCTCTCTTCGTCGCTGGCGGTTTTAAAATTGTGATCTTTACCCAGCGCCCGGGCGCGGCTCACGGCCTGACGGGCATCCACCCGCTGGAACCAGGCCTTCAGATGGGGAAATTTCCCCAGCGGATCGTCTTCGCCCTTGAATATCTTCGGCGCGCGGTCGAGCCAGCCCCAGGCTGATATATCGGCGATGGTAAACCCCTCTCCCACGATATACTCCCGTCCCGCCAGATGGTTATCCAATACCCGGTAATGGCGCTCCACTTCCCGGCGATAGCGATTGACGGCATAAGGAATAGCGTCCGGCGCGGCGTACTGGAAATGCACCGCCTGGCCGGAATAGGGTCCCACGCCGGTGGCAATGAACAGCAGCCAGGACAGCAGTTCCGGCCGATCCTCCGGCGCGCCGAGGAATTTGCCGGTTTTTTCCGCCAGATAAAGCAGGATGGCCGTGGAGTCAAACACCCTGATCTCTTTGCCCCCCGGCCCCTCGCCGTCGGTAATCGCCGGCACCTTACCGTTGGGATTGATGGCCCGAAAGGCGGGCAGATGTTGTTCCCCTTTGGCGGTATCCACCGGAACGGCGTCGTAAGGCAGCTGCGCTTCTTCCAGGAAGAGCGCGATTTTGGCGGGGTTGGGCGCCAAATTAAAGTAAAACGTGATCATGACATTACCCTTTTGTGTTCGGTGCGCCAAACGTTAAGCCAAACGCGGCGACGAAATACTTGATTCAACATTGTAAAGGATTCAATTCAACATACTGCCTTACCCCAGGCAGCGCAACGGGCAAGAGAGGAGAAGAGAGGAGAAGAGAGGAGAAGAGAGGAGAAGAGAGGAGAGGAGACCGGCCCGCGCCGGTATTTTTGCCTATCAGCCTATTTATTGTGCGCCATCATGTCGATATGCAGCCCATATAATGCATGTGAGTTTATCCCAGCGGTGAAATAAAAAATGATATCAATGAACGTTATATATCTTAAAATTACATCAAGCATATCTTTTTGAATAAATATTTTTCATAGTTCTTTTCTGTTTTTTATTTCGACTTTTTTAATCCTCCTGATAATATATACAGTGTCAAGACGGCGTATATTTCCACCTTTTATCTGATAACAGAACTACCAAGGTTTATCTGGCGTTTCGTTATTTCCCATGCCCGTTGTTTTCCCTACCTTGGTGCGGCAAACCGTTGGCAGTTCTTATTCGTCGTTCACCGTCAACAACGTTAAATCAAAGAGAGACCCACCATGGCTAAAAAGGTTGTTCATGCAGTAACTCATACGGCACAAGCGGACCGTTCAGACCGGCGTTATATTGTGGGCTACGTTCCAAACGGCGGCAGGGACAACCCTTCCCCGGCCATTTATCTTGGCGGCCGCTGGCTTGAGGCCTGCGGCTTTCTGACCGGCCAGCATGTCACGGTATCGGTGGAACCGGGGCGATTGGTTATCAGGCCGGCCCCGGCGGCGTAACGGGCATGATCGTCTATAAATAAGCGCAAGACGCATTACAAGGCCCCATAGAAAATCTTTTTGGAGAAAAACGAGAACGCCGTGTTGTTTCGATTGTTATAATTAATAATGATATGGACATCTTATATGATAATTAATCATTCCCATCATGATGCATTATTCAAAACATTTTTGAGCGATGTCGGCATTGCCCGGGATTTTTTTCAAATACATTTGCCTCCCTCTTTACGGCAGCGCTGCAATTTTAATACACTGACCCTGTGCTCCGGTTCGTTTGTTGAAAAAAATTTACGCACCCATTACTCGGATATGCTTTATTCGGTGCGGACTCGCAAGGGAACAGGCTATATTTATTGTCTGGTGGAACACCAGAGCAGCCCGCATCGGTTAATGGCGTTTCGTTTGCTGCGTTATAGCCTGGCGGCCATGCAGCAGCACCTTGATCAGGGGCATAAAACGCTGCCGGTGGTGGTGCCGCTGTTGTTTTATCAAGGGGGCCTTAAAAGCGGTTACCCCTATGACAATGACTGGTTTAGCTGTTTCCGCGATGGGGAATTGGCCAGGGATGTTTATACCCGCCCCTTTCCTGTGATTGATCTGTCGGTCATTCCGGATGATGAGATTAAAACCCATCGACGGGTTGCATTGCTGGAACTGGTGCAAAAACATATTCGGTTGCGGGATATGTCACTGCTGGTTAAAGATATCATCAACCTGCTGAACCAATGGCGCCCATCAGAGGAACTGCGCAAAAGCCTGCTCACCTACATTGCGCAAGCAGGGAAAACTGATGATGCCGAAATTTTTGTGCGGATGCTGTCACAGCATGCGCCGCGTTGTCTGGAGGAAGAGGATATGATAACCATAGCACAACATTTTGAATTGATAGGGCTAAAGAAGGGCAAGCAGGAGGGAAAGCATGTCGGTCGAATAGAAGGCAAGTTGGAAGGCAAGTTGGAAGGTAAGCTTGAGGTAGCCCGGCAGTCTTTAGCGGATGGTACTGATCTTGCATTGGTCAAGAAGTGGACGGGTCTCACCGATGAGGAGCTCGACTGCCTGGTACAACAAAAAAAACAGGTCAATAAAAAATAGGTCAATAAAATAAAGGTCTTACCCCCTCGGCCATGACTGCTCAGGAGCGGCTGCGGAATGTCTACGCAGCAGTCAACGAATTGCCAGACCCTCCGTTAACGCCTGTAGCAGCGCATCAACCTTAGGCAGCAGCTGTTTGTTTTTTGGCCACACTAGATGCAACGGCAGTCCATCCAGGGAAACATCCTTAAGCACCTGGACAAATGTGCCGTTTTCCAGACACTCGTTCACCAGCCAGGTGGCGATCTGGGCAATGCCGAGTCCGGCCCGCAGAGCAGCCAGCTGCGCCTCACTGTCGCTTACCATCATGCGATAGCCCATCATCGGAGGTCGGGTGACCACGTCCGGCGGGAAAGACCAGGGTTTCATCGCCCCGTTGGCGTTACCGTAAACAATGTTGTCATGGTCAGCGAGATCTCCCAGGGTTGCCGGTACGCCCCGGCGCGCCAGATACGCCGGGGTCGTGCAGAAAATCAGCCTTTCGCACCCCAGATAGCGGTGTCCTATGGCCGGCGGCAGCTCGTTGATGCCGCCGATTCTCACCGCGACGTCGATGCCTTCCTCCGCTAAATCAACCAGACGATCGGTGAAGGTGATATAAGGACGCAAATAAGGATGGCGATGGCAAAAATCGGTAAGGACGGGCATGACCTTAAGCCGTCCGAACGAGGCCGGTAAATCAATGCGCAGCCGTCCGGCAGGAGTGGTCTTTTGGGCCGCCAGCACCGATTCCGCTTCCGCCAAGTCATACAATATGCGGGTGCAGGTTTCGTAAAAGGCCTGCCCGGCATCGGTGAGTTTCAACTGCCGGGTAGTGCGTTCAAATAGGCGAACGCCCAGCCGCTGTTCAAGCCGGGCTACACTTTTACTGATGGCGGAACCGGTAAGGTTCAATTGTTCCGACGCCGCGACAAAACTGCCGCAGTCGGCGGCATAGACAAAAGGGGCGATGCCGGTCAGGCGTTCGAGGGAAGATGTCATATTAAGGACAAATATTCATTAATGGCCGGAAATAATAACTGAAATAAGAAATCAGTTCTAGTTTAAGCTGGCAGGCTAGAGCTTGGCGAAGCTATTTCACTGACAGTATGGGAGTTATCCATCATGCAGCATCGCGCATTGATTGTAGGCATCAGCGGCGTTATCGGCAGCGCGCTGGCGGAAAGACTGTTGGAAGACGGATGGCAGGTTTACGGCATCTCCCGCGGCCGTACCCCCGTTCCGGAAGGTTCGATTTCCCTGATTGCCGATCTCGCCTCCGAGCCGTCGGTACGGTCGGCGCTGCAAGGGCTGCAGGTTGATCGGGTATTTTTTGCCGCCTGGGCGCGGCAGGCCAATGAACAGGAGAACATCCGGGTCAACGGCGCCATGGTGCGCAACGTGCTGCATACTCTCGGCGGGACATTGGCCCATGGCCATGCCGCCCTGGTTACCGGATTAAAACACTATTTAGGTCCGTTTGACGCCTATGGCACCGGCGCGGTTCCCCCGACGCCCTTTCGTGAAGAGCAGGGGCGGCAGTCGGTGGATAATTTTTATTATGCCCAGGAAGATGAACTGTTCGCCGCGGCCAAACAATTTGATTTTTCCTGGAGCGTGCACCGGCCCCATACCATTATCGGCTATGCCATCGGCAATGCCATGAACATGGGGGTGACGCTGGCGGTCTATGCAACCTTATGCAAGCACACCGGGCGGCCGTTTGTGTTTCCGGGTTCGGCCATGCAGTGGCACGGTCTGACGGATATGACCGATGCCCGGCTGCTGGCCAGGCATCTGGAATGGGCCGCCACCCGGCCCGGCGGACAAAATGAAGATTTCAACGTGGTTAACGGCGATGTGTTCCGTTGGCAATGGATGTGGTCGCAACTGGCGGACTATTTCGGTATCGAGGCGGCGCCTTTCCCCGATTCCCCTCAACCGCTGGAACACCACATGCAGGATGCGGCGACCCAGTGGAAAGCCATTGCCGCACGTCATTCGCTGCGGGAAGCCGACGTTGATAAACTGGCCTCATGGTGGCACACCGACGCCGATCTCGGCCGGCCGATGGAGGTCATGACCAATATGAGCAAAAGCAGGAAAGCCGGGTTTTTGGACTATCAGGACACCCGCGACGCGTTTATCGACCTGTTTGAACTGTTGAAGGCTCAGCGGATTATTCCGGCCTGACCCGGCATGCGCTATTCGGCACATGCCTGCGCCATCATCTCCATGATGCGTCGCGCCTCGGACAGGCATTCGCTGCGAGGATTTACGCCAATCCAGACATCCAGCGCCATGGCCTCGCGAAAGACGCCGTTCAGCGGCATAAAATGAGGATTCTGGCCGCCGGTGCCGTCGGTAAGCAGGCCGATGCAGCCCGACCAGCGTACCAACTCCCGCAGCATGTCGTAAGATTGCACCTCTATTACCCCGTGCCGGCGCCCGGCAATCATATCATTCCAGGGATGCAGGCCGGGGAGATTACTGAAACCCTGGTATTGCGCCAGCAGGTAATCTTCCAGATCCTCCAGTCGGCAGGGGATGATACGCTTGCTGGCATAACTGCCGGCGATATGCGGCAAATACCCTAGTTTCGTCAGTCGTCGTTCATCGAGGAACGTCCTTGCCGCCGGGACGGGGGAAGCCGAGGTACCGATCCAGATCTTCAAATCCGCCGGCTGATGGTCCTCCGCCAGCGGATCTTGCAACACCATCTTGGTACCGGCATTCTTGCGTAACCAGGAAATAAGCGAACGGAACAGAGCCCCTTCCAACAGCATGGGCGGTATCGACAGCCGGATCGGCGTTATCATCGGTAACGCCGCGCTATCGCCTTCGGCGAAAAAAGCATCCCGCACCAGGGTATGCAGATATTTACCGGCCGAGGTGAGTTCCAGCACGCTGTTTTTTTGCACGAATACCCGGCTGCCCAGCCGCTGCTCCAGCCGCGTGATGCTTTTACGCAAGATATCCGCCCGCATGCCGAAGCGGCGGGCAACCTGATTAAAACTGCCGCAGCGGGCGATGGCCAGAAAATGTCCGGCAGCGGTTTTATCCTCGCCGAAAAAACGTTGCCAGGAAACCGGCTCCTCAATGGACGATGCTACCCCCTTGAATACATGGGTTTCCCGTAGCGCCATGTTTTGACCGGATAAAGCGGCCGGGGTGCGTTGCGCCATAGGGTTATACCTTATAAGTCAATTGTAAACGCAGGATCAGGGGCATCGGCATATCCTGCGGCGGCTGCCGGCCCAGGGGCTGCGCCGTCAGAACCTCGAACAGATCCTTGGCGGCCTGGGCATTGCCCAGCTCGGGAATGCCCAGGCGGACAATCTTTCCGCTGTCGTCCAACCAGACGCGGACCACCAGGTCAGGCAGCTGTTCTGCGTTTTTTTGCGCATTGCCATCGAGAAAATCGTGAAAACGCCGGGCCGCCGGATTATCGTCCCGGGCAAGAGATTCCTGCAGCGTCAAACCCACATACCGACCGTAGCTGTCCCAATCCTGAGGTCCGGCCGAGGCCGGCGCCACTGCTACCGAGCCGATAAACAGCGCCAGCAGTCCCATCAGACGGGATTTCCATCCGTTCTCAGCTTGCTTGCCTCGGCTCATGGCCTTGCCCTCCGGCAGCCTATGGCTGCGTTACCATATTGGTTAGCGCCGCATCATCGATATTCAACGGCGAGACGGTGGTGAGATGAGCCAGATAATCCTGGGCTTGCTGGCGCTGGCGCTGCTGGCGCAAGGCGGCGCGTAATTGCGGCGTCACCTCTTCCAGGGTCGCGGTGCGAGCCGGCTGCACATCTTCCAGTTTGATGATGTGGAAACCCTCTGCTGACTCGATGGGGTCCGACACGTCGCCTTTGCCGAGCGCGGCGACGCTCCCCCTGACTTCCGGCGTTAGCTGTTGCAAAGGTAATTCACCAATATCACCGCCCTTCGCCACCGATTGCGCATCCTGCGAAAACTGGCGCGCCAGCTCGGCGAAATCAGCCCCGCCGGCGCGGGCCTTGACCACCAGCGCAGCCGCCTGTTTACGTACCGACGCTACCGCCGCCGCATCACCGGACGGCGCCGCCAGGTAGATCTGGCGCAAATGATAACGCGGCGGCACCTGCAGCTTCCCTTTGGCCTGCTCATAGGCTGCCGAAATTTCCTCGGCGGAAGGATAGGTTTGCGGCACCTGGCTCACGGCGTCCAAATAGCTGCGCAACAAAATCTGCTGATCCGCCTCCCGCTCCGCGCTTATCACCTCCGGCCGCCGATCCCAGTTTTTACTCCGTGCTTCCGCCGCCAGCGCTTTTTCGGCCAGATGTTCCCGCATCCACTGTTCGCGGACTTCCGGTTTGTCTTGTAGCGCCGCGCGCCCTTCCGGCGGCAGAGCGGCCAGCCACTGCTCCACCTCTTGCCGGCTGATGGTCACCGTTCCCAGGCTGGCTACCGAAGCGGCGGCGCCCGTCGCGGCGGTTTTATCGGCGGCTTGGGCAGATGATATGGGCGACGCGTCGGCGTTTACCGACGATGCGGTTTGATCCCCGACGGTAGCCGAAGCCGCGGAGCCAACCGCCGCCACTGCCGAGGGCGAATGTTTTTTCTGCGTCAGCGCCACGCCGGCCACTATGACGCAGACGGCTGCCGCAACGACGGTCATGGCGACCTTCCGAGACGGCCGCCGGCCTTTGCCGCCCTCTTTTTGATAAATAGGGCAATGCTTGTTTTCAAGATCCAGCATTTCCTGTGCCTCGGTTTGGCGGCGGTTCATAGCGCAACCGTATTGGTTTTATCATCCGCTGCGTAGGTTTTCCGGCCTTGGATGTCGGTATCAACGGCGTCCTGTTCCGCATCAAGCTGCCCGGCCATGGTGATGTTCTTTGCCGCATCAACCCTTTCTGCGGTCTCAGCCCCGTTGCCGTCGGCCGCGGCGGCGGATTCTTTTGCCTTACCCGGCTGCGGCGCGGCGCTGAATGTCCGCAGATACAACAGGAATTCCTGCAGCAGACGATCCCAAAGCTCGATACTGGCGCGCAGATAGCGTTGATTTACCCCGCCGGCCACCACCACGTCCATCTCCAGCACCAAAAATCCCCCTTGCTCGCTTAAGCGGGAAAAACGTTTTGATTGATTCCACTTTTCCACCAGCCCGGAGGGCAACGCGCCGTTCACCCGCAGGGCGCAGCTCAGGGTGAAATCCAGGAACGTTCCCGGCTCCGGGGAGGGGTTGCCGAAACGCACGGCAAAGCCGATTCCCTGGCTGGCGCTCAGTAATTGCACGATACCGCCCTGCTCCGACTCATTGGTCCGGTAGCCCGCCCCTTGTAACAGGTCGGTGAGCAGTTGCACGGTGACGTTTTCAATCAATGCCGGTTCGTTCATATTCATCTCTCGCTTAACAAGGAATTGGGTTATTTCTTCTGCGCAGTGGCCGCTGCCGCGACCGGCTGCCGGGCGTCAGCCCGGTTTTCATACAGTTTGTCGCCATAGGATTGGGCAATCTCATCAAACTTCACCCGCGACGTGGTGGCGAACGGCTCGCGGATTTTTATCAGACTGCCGGTGCCCAATCCTTCATAGGCCTTAAGCACTTCATTGCCCAGTTCGTATAATCGCTGGTTTTTTACTCCGCAAGAGGCCAAGGCGGCTTTTTGCTGCGCCAGCTGCGTCTGCAGACTGATGCGCTGGGCTTCAGAGTTTTTTGCCATGCCCAGCAGCTGATCGTAGGCCTGTTTGAATTGGCCCACCTGCTGCTGGCTGGCCTCTACCTGGCTCTGGGCCTGGCTGCGTACCGCATCCTGCTGCTGCGCCAGGGTTTTGTTCTGATCGGCAGCTTTATCCCGCTCAGCCTGCAGCGATTTGATTTGATCCTGCAAAACGGCGTTTTGAGCTTCAGCCGCGTTGCGCGCCGCCTGCATTTGCGCCTGCGCTGCCTGCAGGGCCTGTAACTGCTGGCTGGTGCTGCGCAATTGCAAACGAAGACGATCCTCGATGCTTTGCGTCTGATCCGCGCCGCTGGCGATGCCGGGCGCCATCAGGACGCTGCCCCCCATCAACAGGGCCAGCGCCATCAGCAAAACGCGTCCGCCGCGGGATTGGGTATTGTCGTTCATGAAAATTCGCCCCCCATAAAAAGACTCCCCTTAGAAATGCGCATTAAGATCAAGCTGGAAGACATTGATTGACAAAGGATCGCCATAGACTTCATCCGCGCTAAGCCAGCGGCCCTCTACCGATATCAGCTTGTTGATGGCATAGTTGGCCCCGATGTAATAGCCCTTGGCGTTGGTGCCGCCCAGATGGAAGGTTGAATCGTTGAAACCGTCCGGCATGGCATCCGGCTGGATATACTTGTAACCGGCGAAAACGTTCCAATCCCCTGCGTCTTGCATTTCCAGCGAACGTCCGTAGGTGGTTTGCACCATCCAGGCATTAGGGCCGCTTTGGATATGGCCGTCGTCGTCGAGATTATTGACAATCTGCCCGTCCGAGCGACGATTCATCTTGTCTTCGTCATAGGCCAGGTTGCGGACATAGTTACCTTGTAAACGCAGTTTCATGCTGTTAAAGGTTTCGGTATCCCATTGCAGGTTAAGATCCAGCAGGTCGAATTCGGAAGCCAGGCCGACATACTGCGGCAGCGGCGTGTCTTGCGGATCGTTGGGGTCCAGGGCGATATTGCGCAGCAGGAATACGGTATTACCCTTTTGCATAAACTCCGGCTGTGACCAATCGGTATCACAGGCCGGTTCCCCCTGGTAGAGATTACAGCTGGAGGAACGCCGTCCGGCGATGTTGTCAAACCGGTAGTAGGCCACCGCTCCCTTTAGGGTATTGGTGTCGTTCAGCTTCCATTCGCTGCCCAACTGGCCGCCGAACAGCCATTTGTCCTCGCTCTTGCCCTTGTCCTGACTGTTGGACGGCCAGGAATCGGAACCGTATTCCAGCGGGAAGGCGCCCAAGGTACCGAACAGCGAGGTATTCTCCGTCAGTTTCAGGTTCGGCACCTTGGCCGATATGCCGTCCATCTGCAAATCATCAGAGAACAGCAAATCAGTATGCATGAAAGGATTTTCCGCCCGGCCAAAGGTGAAATCGGTATGATAAGGAGATTTCCAGCGCACCCAGGCCTGATCCAGCCAGATGCTTTTCTTCTCGAAATCATCCCCCAGCGTCTGTGAGGTGGATACCGGACCGTCATCGCTGCCGGTGGCCACCCGAATGCCGGCGCTCCAGTCATCGGGCAATGTAGCCAGCACCCCTAAACGGGCGCGGATACGGAAGCGGTTTTCCCGATTCTCGCGGGTATTCAAAATCGGCGGCAATGAGTGGCTGGTATTGCTGTTGACGTCGTAAGGACCGTTTCTGTTCAGGCCATTGTAATCCACCACCTGGTTGCTGTTGCCATCGGAGAAAAAGTGCGATTCGTCCCGCGCCCGCACATCGCCGCTGAACTTCAGACGCGAGACCCAGTCCGGGAAGGTGTTGGGGGAAGCCCAATTTTCTTGTTTGGCCTGGGCCATCACTTCACCCTTGACCTCGTCGCGGATCTGATCGCGAACAATTTCGGGCACATAGGGCACCCGTACATCGCCGGGCTGCACATCAGGACCGGCTGCGGCACCGGCCGCAGCGCCGGCAACGGCTCCACCGGCCGCCGCAGGGGCCGCCGCGGTCCGCTGCGCCTGGGCCTGCCGCGCCTGCTGGGCCTCGGCTTCCGCCTGGCGTACCAACGTATCGGACTGTGCCTGCGTCAACACGCCCTGTTTAACCAACAGGCGAATCAGGTTGACGGTGGCATTATCCGAGGGTGCCGGCGCCGGCGCTGCCATCGCCTGTCCCACCGACAATGCCAGAGTGACTGCGACCATAGCCGCCAATCGATTAGGTTGAAAATTCATCTGCACACTGCTCCTGCAATAAAAAAGCGATTCGGTAGAGGTAAATGGGGCTTCAGTTAGGGCGCCGTCCCTGTAAAGACATCCGTACCGGCAAAGACAATGATTTCGGCGGTTTGTATTCCAGCGCCGCCACTCTGCGCAACGCGGCAATCACCTTAGCGTCGGTATCGCCGTCGCCGCTGGATTTGACCAATTCCGCCCGGGTGACCTGCCCGGCCTCGTTCAGCCATACATTCACCTCCATGCGATAACTCAGTAAGCGAATGCTCTCGTCCAGGCTTAGCGCCCGCTGGAACGCCTGAGAGAGATACTGGCCGTAGGTGGCGTTGCCGAGTCCCCCTCCGCCACCGCTGCCGGACATACCGCCGCCGGAACCGGCGCCGATATTAAAGGCGTCGTTGCCGGCCTGCGCGTCGCTGTTCATCTGCATCGGCTTGGCCAAATCATCGGCGGGCGTCGGCGCCTTCTGCTGCGGTTTGGGCTGTTCGGTGGGCTTCAGCTCCGGCTCGGGTTTGGGCTCCACCTGTTTTTCAGGTTCCGGCGGTTTTTCCTTCGGCGGCGGCGGCGGGGGGGGCGGCGGCGGCAATGGAATAATCATCGGGATTTTGGGCACCTGGCGGGTCACCCCGCTCATATCATGAGCCCACTGCCAGACCAGCCACGCCAGGCCGCCCGCCGCCGCCACCGCCAGCGCCCAGGCGGCAACACGCGTCGCGCGCTGGCGGCCGTTGCCGGAACCGTTGGCTGATGGCCCGGCTTGTCCCGGTTCACTTGATTGCGCTAAATGAAACGACATGGTTTTCCCCGATGCTCCGTTCCCATTAACGGGGTTTGCCCGTAACCAGCCCCACCTGCGACAGGTCGAGACGCCGCAATAGATCGAGCACTTCAACCACTTTCTGGTACTGCACGCCGGCATCGCCGCGCACAATCACCGGAAAGTCCGGATTTAACGCCTTTTCCGTCCGCAAGCGATCCTCCAGTTCCGGCAGCGTCACCGGATAGGCATCCAGGAACACCTGTCCGCCGTTGTTAATGGAAATCGCCTTAGTCTTCACTTTCGACAGGGAAACCGACGAACTGGCCTTGGGCAGGTTCACCTGGATTCCGGCGATCTGCGCGGTGGCGGTGAGGATAAACATCACCAGCACCACCATCAGCACATCCACCAGCGGCGTTACGTTAATACCGTCAACCGGTCCGTCGGTATCGTCGTCTTCCATGGAACCTCTTATGGTCGCCATACTGTTTCCTTAACCTGCGATATGAACGCTGGGCGCGCTGACGGAAGGATTTTCCACGTTGCCTTTCTTTTTACCGGTGTCGTGCAGTTCCGCCAGACGGGTAACGAACTCGTCAAGGAAGACCCGCATATCCGAGCTGACGTTTCTGTTGCGGGCAATCAGGCGGTTGTAGCCGAACAGCGCGGGGATGGCGACAAACAGGCCCATGGCGGTAGCCAGCAGCGCTGCGGCCATACCCGGCGCCACCGCGTTGATATTGACGTCCCCCGCCATGGCGGTGCCCAGGAACACCACCATGATGCCCAGTACCGTGCCTAACAGGCCTATATAAGGACCGCCGGCGATGGCATTGGATAAAATGCCGAGCCGATGGGACAGCCGGCGGTTTTCCGCGGTGCGCACGGTGTCCATTGCGGCGCGGATGGCCTCGATTGTGGAGTTGGAGACATAGGTGAGCGCCGAACCCTGACCGTTGCGCCGTAAGCGCAGTTCGTCCACGGCGACCTTGTAGATGCGCCAGAGCGAGGAGTATTGCAGCCGTGATATCAACGTGATGTCGTCCGCCAGCAGTTCAAGCTGGGTACCGACCTTGGCGAACTCTGCGCGAAATTCGACATTGCCCCGCTCGATACGCGACACGCTGCGATTCTTGCGGATCATGATGAACCAGGTTTGAACCATCATGAACAGCAGGATGGCGATAATCACCCAGGCGTCGGCCGGTACCGCATGCAGCAGGAAGCCCAGGCCGCCGAAACCGAAACCGGACTGCTTTTCGTCGGCGCCGTAGGCCACTAGCGGCGATTCAGCCCCTTGCGCCATGGCGTCCGCCAGTAATAACGCCGCCGGACGGGCGACTTTCGACAGACGTACTTCATCAATGGCGCCGATAAATGCCGAGGCGGCGGCAGCCGGCGCTGCGGCGGGCGGCGTGGCCGGGGCGGCGGTATCAGGAGCGGCGGGCGCGGCGGCATAGCCGGGGATATCCCCGCCGATGGCCGCCACGGTGCTCAGGGGCGGCAGGGAAGCCGCCAGGGTACTGGCCTGATGGCCATTGATATACAGCACCAGCTGATCGGCGCTGGCGGTGACCGCCAGATGCTGCCACTGTCCCGGCGACAGCGGCTGGGCCGGCGCGCTGCGCTGGCCGTTGACTTCAACGAAGGGCACACCCTGGTTCAGGCCGATCAACAGTGAGTTGCCGGAATCCCGGCGGGCATAAATCAGCTGTTCGCCGGTAGGCTGGTCGGCGCGTACCCAGGCGCTGAAGGTAAACGACCCCGAGGCCGGTATGGCCAGCGAGGGGCTGGCGGGCAACAGGATTGGCGCGCCGCCGGTAAATTGTCCGGCGCGGCCCACTACGCCATCGGTGACGCCGATAACCGGGGTCTGTGCATTATTGGCATAGGCGGTAGTGTCCCGCGGCGCGGCGCCGGCTTCGTTGTCGAAGTGATACACCAGGGTGTAGTCCGGATCGAACGTCAGTTGTCCGTTGACGGTGGACGGCGCTTTGCTGTTGCCGTAGTACATCCACAGAGATTGGCGCTGTCCTGCTTCCACGGACGGCACGTCTACCCAGATATAGGCCACGCCCATCAGCGGATCGAAGCTCTCTATCTGATAATTAAGCACCGTTTTGTCGTCGGCGGTGACGAATCGCAGGTCAGCGCCGTTATCCTGGGTGCCATCAAAGGTGAAATTGCCGGTGTGCAGGCGAATCAGCACCGGCACCCTCCCCACCCGTTCGGTAAACGCGCCGCCGGTGGGAGTGGTATCGATGGTAATCTGCTTGCGGTAGTTCCAGTCCGGCTGCCACCAGGCCTGCGCCGTGACGGGCGCAAGTACGCTCAGGCAAACCAGTAATAACAAGAATAAGCGTTGCATGGTCGAACACTCCAAAAATCGATCCTAAGTGGGTAAAGGAGGGTGTTTACACACCCGAATCATCAGAAATTCGCACTCAGACTGAATTGCGCGCGTGGGTCGTACTTATCCGTATTGGGCCCGTCCACCAGAGGTAACCCCAGGTCCAGGCTGCCCGACAGCCAGGTGGAGACATTGGCTTGCATCCCCACCCCTACGCTGGCCATATCAAAGCGATCGTCCTGATCGGGCAAGGCATCCCGCAGCCATAGTTCCGCCCCGTCGGCAAAGGTATGCAGACGCAATTCCGTCAATGGCGATCCCAGCCAGGAAGCAATGGAGGGCGTACGAAGTTCCACGCTGCCTATCATGCCGTCATCCGCCGACTGCTCGGCCGCCAGATACCCGCGAACCGAGGTGGCGCCGCCGGCGGCGAACTGTTCATTGGAGACCAGCGGTCCGGAGGCCAGCTGGAAGGATCCGCTCAGCGCCAGCTGCCAATCCTTTTTAAAGGTCTCGGTGATACCGGCATCGCCTTTCAGGGCGGCGAAATCCGGGCTGGCTTTATAGCGCTTGTAGTCAAAATCGGACCAGTCGCTGCCGTAGCCCAGGAAATTGCTGCTGGCCATAATCACGCTCAGGCCAAGGTTGCCCTGGGTTTGGTTGCTGAAGTAGTAGCCGTTGTAGGACAGGGTAACCGGCGCATATTTCAATGGGACTTTGTCTTCGGAACCGCCGTAGGTCAGGTTTTCGTCAAAGTTTTTGAAATCCAGCCCCATCGACAGGGAGTGCGCCCAGGCGCCGGTTGACGGCAGGCTATACACCAAGGCCGCGCCATAGGAATAACCTTTGCCGAGAACGTTGGTGCCGCCGACGCTGGCCACGTTGCTGTCCGAGTGATAGCCGGAGAAGCGCAGGGTCCAGAGCTTGTCCAGCGGGGCGCTGTAGCTGCCGGACCAGACTTCGGCGTTATCCCGATCCTGCGGCGCGACAAAATAGGTCAGCGAAGCGCTGTGCCCCTTTTGCCACAGATTGGAGTTGGTGATGGTGCCTACCGTACGCAGCTCTTTGGTATCCGCACTGTAGTCGTTATTGACGGTCAGGCTGCCGGACCAGGGATTCTTATCCGCCACCGACAAATCCACATCCATGGTGCCCGGCACGATGCCTTCCTTCACCAGCGGCGTCACCTGGCGGCTGCCGTCGCGGTTGATATCGGTAAGCTGTTGCTGTACCTGGGAGAAATTGGGTACTTTGCCTTCGTCCAGCGCCGGTACGTCGTTGCGGATCGCCAGCGGCGAATGGTATTTCGCGCCGGTGACCCGCACCCGTCCCACCGTGGTTTCCGTCACCATCAGGTACACCACGCCGCCGCTCACCTGCTGCTGCGGCAGTTCGACATAGACCGATTGATAACCTTTGCTTTGATAGACCTGTTGCAGGGCCTTCTGGGCGCCCTGGACGTCGGTAAGAGTGCGCTGCGGTCCGAGAAAGGGGTAGACGGCGGTTTCGATTTCCCTTGACGTCAGTACCGTGTTGCCGCGCACGATGTATTCATTGATATTCACCCGCTGCGCCGGAGTCGTCGCAGCGTTGCTGCCCGCGGCGGCGGTATTGCCTGCAGTGGAAGTAGTACCCGAAGCGGCGCCGCCGGCCGGGGCTGTATTGCCCGCGGCGGAGCCAGTACCCGGAGCGGCGGTGGTTTCCGTTACCGCGTCCGCCGCCGGCGACATTATCGGCAATGCCGTTAATAGCGTCCCCAAGAGGTATACCAACCTGTTCGTTTTATCAAAGTCGTGCATTGGATGGACTCTGTGCATGATGAAACAAAAAAATCGCTATTACATTGCCCGGCGATCAAGGAGCAACGTCCGCAACACAAGGGCTGTCCGGTCATTTCCATGACCGCTATCTGCTAACACTACCTAGACGGTTGAGCGGGCGTCAGACCGAACACTTGTCACTAAAACTTCATATGTCTGTTTGGCGGAAGGGCAAAACCGGAGGAGAAACCGGGGGTTAGACCGGGTTCAGGGCAGAGCAAGCGAGGCGGTAACTGATTGAATGGCGCTGGATTATTCGGGCGTTATTGGACGGGATGATATTAAAATATCAAGCTAAACAGATTATTGAGCGCGGCTGAAGTGGGGGGCAACCCACAACAACCGCTAACCACAAGCAACTAATAGGAGTGGTTACCATGGCTAAGCGCGATTGTAAGTCAGAACCCGTCATATCCCAAGCCCTACGCCAGAGCGTTGTGGGCTACGCCCCAGACGCCTACCGCTATCCGCAGGTCAAGCTCAAGGGCAAGCGGCTGGAGCAGGCCGGCTTTTTGACCGGCATGTCACCGGTGGTCAGGGTTATGGAGGGGTGTCTGGTTATCACCACCCAGTCCAACTCGCGGCTAAACGAGGTGTTGCAACAATCCGACCGGTTGTCGGCCCAGTCGCGGCTGGAGCTGGAGCAGTTGATACAGGGGTTGGCGCTTAAGGAGAAGCTGACCGAGGGAAGTCGGCCTTAGTAATCAGGTGAGCTGATGAGGGAACCCCGGCAAAGCTGCCGGGGTAATCTATTCGTAATAGCTCAGATTTGACCTGACACAGCTATGGCACAGAGCCAAACCTAATCTGACAAGCCGTTCTATGCCAAATATAGTCATTCGCATCCTTGGTTGATAATATTTAATATCGCCTTATGTCAGCAATCATCTTGCATTCTTAGCAGCCACCCTTGCCTTCATATGGTTGATGGGATGCCAACCAAAAATACATTTTGGTCTCATCGAACGATCTTTCTAAGGCGTAGTTCCTGAACAAAAAGAACAACCGCAACAACCATGACAATTGCAAAAAACAATATACGCGAAGTCGTAATTAAAACAGTGTTAAATTTATCATTGTTATATAATTTATTGTGCCTATATGAATACGTGGTGTAAATAGTGCTGAATATTTCACAAAATGACACAGCAGCTATAAAAGCCAGGTCAAAAGACAGTTTGCCGTGATCTGATTTCTTTTGCGTCTTTTGGTGAATATAATTAAACCAATAAGGACAGGAATAATAAAAGCAATTAAGTCTATGAAAGTAAAAATAATAAATTTTCCATCGATAAAAATCCTCTAGTGTGCAGATAAGACTGGCTTTCGTCGTGCCATCACGGAATATCCAGCTTGAAAACTGACGGTTTTCTATGACCTGTTATGTAGAGTATCATCATTCATATCAGACTATATTTCCTTCTTTTAAGACCAAACTTGCATCATTTCATTAAAAAACAATGAGCGGTTTGCAAGCTAATGTCTGTTTTCGCTCATACCAGACTGTCAGATTTGGTTGTGTACAACCTACAAAACCTGTCAGATCAAGTCTGAGCTAATACAATCTATTGACTATTTTTTATAACAAAATTACTTTACCAATTAGGACGAAATGTTCATTAACTTTCAATGAGATCTTTTTAGCTTTAATTAAAACTGATATAAATTCATTCAAAGGAAATTTCATTTCTCCTACTTCAGGAAGTAATCGAGCATCAGAGAAAAGCTCAACCTCTACATCATCGATTCCCTTATCCTTATTAAGCTGGCATATTATTTAATCTTTATATGAAATTTCTGCTGTCAGCTCTTCATAACGAGAGTCGCTGAAAAATGTAATATCAAAATCATTATGCATAATCACTATGGCCTCTTAGGATCTATAACACCAGAGAACGAACCGTCTGAATTATAACGAATTCCACGGCCATCGGGTAGTCTATATTCAATACCGCCTCGCCCTAGCTCAGTTTTACAGGATCATGGACTTCTGTCCGATCATTACCATACAGCCCACTTAGTTATTGAAAAAGTATTGCAATAGACCGACCGATTGTCTGCTTAGTCTTGGCTGAAGCATGTAACGCAGAGACTAGCGCTCGGGTGAAAAAATGAAGGGAAGAATTAGGCTAATCAAATCCCCCGACGAGGCCTTCGGGGGTAATTTATAGTATTTTATTTAAGACATGCTGGATTATGGGTTTTATTGCATCCACCAATATATCTTCATTAGTAGCATAACGTAATAATTCAATCTGATTTTCCGCATCAAAAAGATAGTATGTAGCCACTTTTCTTCAAGCGCAACCACCTGATTTTCAGCACTGAAAATCTCTTCTTGAATATCCTGGATCGTTATTTTTTCATCGAGAAAATCTTTACATGATTTCTTGAGATGATTAATCACCTCAGGATAGATCCAATCACTCATATGCCACTCCTGCGCAGAATGGTAACAACCACATTCACATTGCCATTTTTTCTGTTATAGCATCTAACCTAATGTCAGGATAGATGACCCTGGGGGTAGCAATGGAATGCTCAAACAATTATAAAAATTTCTCGACTCCACCCCGCATTAGGCCTAGATCCTTGTGCTCCAAGTGTGTGTTTAGCATTAGATTCAATTTTCAATCCATTATTTTCCACAGCAGGTTCTGGAATAGTAAGAGAACTCCGTCACGTGGCCTGGGTTAGCTATTTTCAACTATTCCATTTAATGTTATGATCTAATAATTGATTATCAAGATATTCTTTCTTTTCGAACCAATAATCATAAGCCACCGAATCGCCGCTTTGTATTATGAGGTAAAAGCCGCCGGTTTCACCTTGGGTATCATCAACGAAGTGTATTTCCCAACCGGTATTATCGCCACTGTCTATAGTTCCATTTTCAAAATCATTACCTTTTCTTAATCATTATAAGGAACGTGATTATTCGAGATAGACTCACCAGTCATTAGGTTTTCACACTAAAATGAACATGCAGAAGACTTGGAGCATGCCATTAAAACCCCGGTTGGACTCACCACCGGGCAACCGATGTTAGTAGCCACGGGCCGGGGATATTTGACGATCAGAACTAAAATTATCCCATGAGGATTAGCGTTAAAAGCTCGGCTTGAGGCCGATTTTTTATCTACTTAGTTCATTATAAAATTAATTACGCTATTTAAATCCGTGTTCCACTCAGAGATTCTCATGCCGTCTTCATCATGGGTCATATGCTCATCAATAAATTCGTTAATCTTTTCAGGAGAAAATTCTTTACCTTCTTCTAAAAAATAACGTTATTTTGTACGTGTACCACTTCACCTTCAAAATATATAACCCAAGCGAAAACGAAGTTTGCTAAAGCAGGATCATACATCGATACAGCTAGGGCTGCATGACTTTTACTTATCAGCCCTCTTCAAGGGACCTCAGCCAGCTCCTTTTATAATCATTTATATTCCAGTAAGTTAAAGGAATATTCATAGCCTCATGAAATCTATCAATGACTATCGAAGCTGGCAAAACAAGTTCACCATCAGTATTAACCGGCTTATCTTCAGGGAAGATACCAAACATATATCAATCCTTAATTCTAATCAAATCACTATCATAAGTGCCAATTCTCTTACCTTTGCTATTGAATAACTTCCAGCCATTAGACACATTATGGCTATCAATATCAGGAGTAATATAATTTTTCCCATTAGAAAAACAGGCTGTCCATGAGAGTTAAATGGAGCTTTCTGAGGAGAAATTCTTCGGTCAAAGCCTAACTTGCCAGCTGCCTCCTGAGCATCTTTTCCTTTCAGAGCAAGATAAGCTAAGTCGTCTGTATTTGTCCCTACCGGAATAGGCGTTACCGTCGTATTCCCGCCCGTTTCCGGCTTACCATCCACGTTCCCGGTATGGCTGGCTCCCTGCTCCCCCCGTTGATCCGGTGAAATCAGTGCAGTTTTATTATCCTGTATCCCTAGCGGATTTTCAAGTTTACCCCCGGTCAGGTCATCCGCGACAGGCACCGTTACTGTGGAGCTGCGGCCATCGCCATCCTGAATAAGTTTCGCCACGCATAGCGGATTGTCGAGACAAACGGCATCTTGCAGCGCGGCGACAGCTTTGTCCAACGCCATAGCAACCTGTTTGAGTGGTTCTACAGCAACCGGGCTCGCCACGGGAGTTATTCCCGCGTTAGCTGTTGCCTGACTCAATGTTTTAGATCGGTATGCATCAAGACTGGCGCGGTCAAACGCTGGCTTGGCCGCCAGCGGGGGTTTTATGCCGGGCCTATTGATTGCGTGTGACGGCGTTTTGACGCCAAGTTGCGGCTTGGGTTTGATTGCCGGCTTTGTGAGCTGGGCCGAATTACGCTTTGCCAAAAGTGCGTCAGGCCCCCCCTTTTCGCGGCCCTGTACCTTATCGCTGCCTTCACCGGCATTTGACGAGTAGAACAACGCCCCCACCGCGATGGCGGGAGCCGACAGCACCTGGCCCGCTGCGCCGGCAAGGGATCGTGCCGCGGTTGCAGCGAGCTCACCGAGATTCACAGATGCGCCGGCGATTGCCCCTGGGGCGGTTACGGTGTTGGAGGACGCTAACGCAAGAGCTGAAGCGCCAAGGGCCGTGTTTATGGCTGGCTGATTTGCCGGCGGCAGGTTTGTGCTGTTCGGGTGTGCGCTAGGTCCGTGTTCAGCCGCAACCGATGCCGCACCTTCGGCGCCCGATAGCACAGCATGCTGATTAGCCTGCCGCTCAGCCCGCCGGGCGGCTCTGTCGGCAATTTCAGAAGAGAGTGCGGCCAGGTCGGCCAATGCGGTAATAGGCTGTTTGCTTGATGAAGTCGTTGCGCCAGTTGGCTTTTGATCCTGATTGACACGCGATGTATCGGGAATGTGAGCTTGTGGTGGTTGTGCTTCATCGGCCTGCGCCGGGGCTAAAGCGTCATCAGGCTGATTCGCCAGGCGTTGAAAGAATTGCGCCTGCGCTTCCCCGGCAAGTGCATGAGACGTATCGAAATCAGCTTTTGAGTGTAAGCCCAGTATTTTTTGTCGGTAAGATTCCGTTGCGCGGGTGTAGGCATTGGCAATCCGCTGATCCTGAATGTCAACGGTGCGCTTGAGTGCCGCGACTTCTTCCTCCAGAAACGCCACCTCGTGCTCCGCGATAACGTTCCACTCTTCCGCTAACAATGCTCTGGTGGCTTCAAGGCGCGATTGTTTTTCATTATACAGGGCTTCACTGGCGTTTTTATCCCTGACGCAGTTCTCTAAATGCTTTTTCCCTGCATCGGCAGTGTTACGAGCTTCATCCATTGTTGCGGGTGCAGGGGCGTGTGAATAATTTTCCCGCTCTTGTTTGGCTAAAATGGAAAATCGCAGCTCCTCTTGCTTCGCCGCTTCGGCCCGCCCTCGTTCTTCATTAAAAATGGCATGATCTTTTGGAAATCGCTGCCTCTCAACAGCCTTTATGCTATCTCGATAAGCTTCTTTGTTATGTTCAAGGGCATGCCTGATTTTTTGCAGGTTTTCGGCGGTTTCGTCTCTGCGTGTAGTGGCGTTTTGGCAACGCCATTCAAAGGCTTGGCCTGTTTGCCATAATTTATGATTTTGCCCGCGTAATGAATTTAAGAATGTCTTACTTCGAGGACCGCGAGTGCCCCGATGTATATCGGAAATCCACTGCTGATTTTCGTTGATTTTAGCTTGTATCTCGTCTCTGATTCTTATCAGATTAGTTAATTCCTGGTTTCGCCATTCCAAGGCTTGTTCCGCTTCAGTAAGCGTAAACGGCAGCGGCGTGTTGAAATAATGTTCTTGCTCCTTATGGCCGGCATCGATACATTCTTGAGCATCCGCCGTCGGGGGATGCGCTAAATGAAATTCCCGGGTTGGCTGCCTTGGCACCCGCATAAATTCAGGACGTTCATGGTCGGCAAAGTCGAAATGACCGATATGAGGCGCTTGTCCTGCTTGCAGTAAGCGGGCGCTAATCTCGTTACGGATACTGCTAATTGAAGGCCCTTCTTTATAGGGAACAAAGTCGTACTTTAGCTGAGGTTTCAGTCCCCCACATATAGTAATAACCTCCCTGCCATTTTCTTTTCTTGCCGGGCCTGAGCAGGGTGTGTCATTGAGTTGCCAGCTATACTGCATGCTGCCCACCAAGGGGCCTTGCGGGGAAAACCGCACTACCGGAGGCGCATTAAAATGGTGTGGAACGTTCCCGACTTGATAAGGGGAAGGAAAATTAAATTGTGAGCTACTTCCTCCAATATTATTATTCCAATAGCTGGGTTTAAAATATGACGTATCATTATTTAAGCCATGATTCATAGTATTATCTTCCCTGGTTTGATTATTTAAATTCCATTAACTGTACTGGTTATTACAATAGTAATTTTTTCAATAATAAATATTATCATTATATATCAAGTGACTATAATTTATTATAATAAACAAACATTAAACTTAAGTGTTTTTATCAACACACCTTGGGATTATGATTATCACTGGTAATGAAACGAGTCAATGCCAATTTAATTAAGACTCACTGAGGAGGGGGTAATTGTTATATTGAGGCTAACAGACCTGAGTGAACGAGGATTTTATTCAGCAGAGCTTGAGTCATATATTTCCCCGGCCAGGCGTCATGCCCGGCACATCCCAAACCAAACAGCGCCAGTGAAAACCGGCGCTCCAGACTGCTGACAAACATACTCGGAACCAAAAAGGCGGGACAGGCTGCTGGAAGAGTAAACCGTCCGCGCCAGGGACGGCGCGGATCGAGCCTCCATGGATGGATTCACGGCGTGTTTACGATCCGGCAGCCTGTCCCGACCGGGCACTTTGTCAACAAACACAGCGCCGGTGGAAACCGGCGCGATGATTTATAAAATCCGACAGCGGGTTTACATCGACAGCTTGCTCCGCTCCTCCGCCGTCAGCATGGCGCGGGAGCTGGGGCTGAGCGGCCCGGCCCCCAGCACCTGCACCGAGCTGTCCGGGTTATAGTTGACCGCCGTGCCGCCCGTGGCCCCGTCGCCGCCGGCTTCCAGCCGCTCGCTGCCGTAGCCCAATATCTGCACGCTGATAACCGACGGCTGGTTGCGCTGCGACTGGCGCGTGATTTGCTCCGCCGCCTGCACCGCGCTGCTGGCCGCCTGGCTGGCGGAGGTCAGGGCGCCGACATTCACCGCCGCGATGGTGGGAATGCCGGTGGATTTGCCCTGTACCTGGATATTTTCCGCGTTCACTACCCGCAGCGCGGCGATATTCACGTTACCGGATACCCGGATGCCCGCCTCGCCGGCGTCAATGGTGCCCAGGGGCGCTATCAGGTCGATATCTCCCGGCGGCACTTCAGGGATCGGCGCCAGCGTGGCGATACCGGCGCCGGTGCTCGGCACCACCGGCGACAGGGTGATATCGCCCCAATCGTCATACACCCGTTTCGGCGGCGTATAAACAATGGTGGTTTTCGCTCCGCGCCCGGCGTTAATGTCCCCCTCGGCCGACCAGGCCTGGATATTGCCGCCGAAGGTGGTCATGATGCGCGACAGGCCCAGTAAAATGCTGTCCCGGCTGTACATCTGGATATCGCCCGAGCCTTGGGTAACCAGGCCCGCCGGCGTACTGGCCGAAGGCGCGACCCCCTCCACGCCCACCAGGGTTTGGCCGCCGGGGGTCAGGGTCTGGATCGATCCGCCGGAGATGGTACGGATACCGGCATTACTGGACGGGCCTTGATACAAGATGATATCCCCCTGCCGTTCAATAGCCTGGCCGTCGGCATCATCGATGGGGAACAGCGCGGCGATGGCGTCGCGGCCGCGCAGGTAGCTGCCGTAGCGTTTGCTGTCCGGATCGTTGTATTCCCGTCCCCCCTGGATAAGTTCGGCGTAGAACACATTGCGCTCGAAAGCGCGCTGGTTGGCCGCCGGCAGCGCTGTGAAGAACGCCAGCGCGTCCGCGCCGTCTTGATAATGGTAGGGACTGTTCGAACCGCTACCGTAATAGGTTTCCAGCCAGTTAACCAGATGCTGCTGAGTGGCGTTCTGGAATTCACGGCTCAGATCGTGGCGGCCGGCGGTGGAATCGGCGGCATAGGCCGCATCCAGCTGCGCCTGTTCAGCGGTCAGGAACGCCGGGGCGTCCGCCTCGTTGCCTTGATAACCGTAATTGCCATGCAGCCATTGGGCCAGCGTCAGCTTGTCGCCGTAAAACGCCGCCGTTTTGCCGGGCTGATCCGCCAGGGGCAGCGACGGATCAGCCAGGTTGTCCGGATTCAGGTACAGATTGGCAAAACCGGCGTAATCGGTGGCGCCGACTCCCGGTACGCCCGCCCCCAGCCCCGCCTGTGCAACGATAGTGGCCCCCGGCGGGGTATGGCCGGTCTCGATTGGCCCCAGGCTCACCAGATTGGATCCGTTGCCCTGGTAGATATCGCCGCCGGCGGAGACTTCCAGCACGCCGGGCCCGATTATGGAGATAGTGCTGTAAAAGACAGTGCCGCCGGCGGCAACCACCGAAATATCCGCCGGATCGTCATGCACAAACACCCCGCCGCTGTGGACGATATCTCCACCCGCCATCATGTCCACCGGCTTTGAACCTTTATAATAGGTGGTGTTGGTACCGTCATAGATGCTGCCGACATTGCGGGCTTCGCCCAGCACGACATTCATGATATCGCCGCTCAGGGCATAAACATGGCTTTGCTGGCCGTGGCCCGCCGCGCTGTTATCCGTCAGGGTATTGGGGCCGAACATAAACATCGTGCCGCCTGAACCGGCTACGGCGTAATTGTATGGGTCGTAAGCGTAGTTATAAACAGAATCATAGCTTATCGAGTCATAGTAACTCGATGTAGTGCCCCAATAATTTGATGAAATAATCTGACCGCTGGAATAGTCTCCCGCCGCCAGCATCCGCCAGGCCGGGTTGAACGGGGTGGCGATGGTAGAAAGCGACGTTCCCAGCAGGCCGAAAACGCCGCCGCCATTGCCGATATTATTGACCGAGCCGCCGGAAATCAAACCGCTGGCCAATAACTCAAGCTGGCCGTCCGGCGACGGCATCAGATAGTCGTCATTCTGCCGCGCGGCATAATAGATATTGCCCCCGGCGGCGGTGACCCGCAAAATCGGCGGCAGGACCGCGGTTTCAGCGCCCACAAAACCTTGTCCCCCCGTACCTAACGGCGCGGCGTTGCCGCCGGCGGAGAAAACATTCACCGAGGTGTCCCGGGTCCAGAGCGTAAACCAGCTGGCGGCATCGCCCTGTTGGCCCTGATCATCGGCGGCCGCGGTTTCGGCCCGCAGCACCACGCGGCCGGGGTCGTCGATTTCCGCCAGCACAGCATCCCCCCGCGAATTGACATTCACATTGCCGTCTCCCGGCGCGAAGCCGGCGCCGGCGCGGCTCAGGGCGGAATAGGCGGTATAGGGGTCCAGACCGCGGGGATCGGCATTGACGCTGGTGCCATAGCTCTGAGGCAGCACCACGCCGACATTGCCCGCGTTAACATTGATGTCGCCGCGCAAATCGGCATACATACCGCCGTAAACCGTGCCACCCGCATTGACGGTCAGCGTACCGCCGCCGGTCTGCACCAGTGCGCCGTCGATAACCCGGCCGCTGCCGCCCACCGCCACCAGCAGATCATGTTCCAGGCCGGTGGCGCCGCTGTAGACATCCCCCAGGCCGTCGCGGCCGATATTGCCGCCGGCGCTGACCGTGGCGTTGCCGCCCCCCAGGGCGCCCATGCCGTTGAAACCGGACAGGCCGATGCCGGCGCTATATATGTCGCTGCCGTTGCCGTCCAGCACGTAGCTGCCGAAGTTGATGCCCCAGGCCGTGGCCTGGCCGATGCCGTCACCGCCCTGGCGCCACAGCCAGCCGCCGATGTTCTGGGTGAAATGATCTTCGCTGCCGGTCACGTTGCCGCCCGCCGACAGGGTAAAATCGCCGCCGTTGGTGGTGTACCACATGCGCTGTGGGTTCAGCGTATCTTCAAAACCGCTGTAGGCGGTGTTGAACACCGTACCGTCCGCCTGTACCGCCCGCGAGACATTCCAGGGGGTGCCGGCCCCGGTGCCGTCCACCGCGGTCCCGGCGGTATAAACGCCGTAGGGGCTGTCTTCGGTAAAATCGCCGGCGCTGTAGAGCTCCAGAGAGCCGGTGCCGGTACGCACCACGCTGAAGCCCGGCAAGGGAACATTCAAGCCATTTTGGTTGATCTGGAACGGATCGTTGAGCTCGATATTGCCGGCGGCGCCGTTGGCGGCCAATTGCGCCCCGGTTTGCAAGGTACTGGTATTGGCCGCCGACAGATCGGCCCCCGCCACCAGCCGCATCGACCACGACTGGCTGCCGGCCGCCAGCATCGGCGAGATAGCCCAGATTTGCCGCTCGCCGTCTTTGGTGTAGGCATTACTGACATAGGTGCCGGTGGGTAATACCGCCCCGGCGGCAACTTGCACGGGCGCAGGCAGGGTATAGCCGGTATATCCGGACAATATCGCCAGATCGCTGCCGGCGCGCCAGGTTGTCGCCTGAATTTCCATGGCATAAGCATCACCGGCGATATATTGCGCAATGTTGTTCATGCCCGCTTTTAAAATAGTGCCGCTGGGCAATTGGAGCCAATCGGCGGACGTGCCGATAATTCCCGGAACGCCCACCAGACTGGACGTGTTGGTGCCGGCGGGAATAACCTGCCCGCCTGGCAGGATAATATCCGCCTTGGTCACCACATCGGGCATGAGGTAATTACTATAAAAGGCGCCCCCTAATACCACATCCTGCGGCAAGAGAATGCTGTCGGACAGAGTGATGGGCGTGTCGGCGCCAAGGGTAAGATCAAAACCCAGACTGCCGCCGGCGGGCAGTTGGGTACCGGTATCCAGCGTCATGCCGCTGTCCGGAGTCTGGTAATCGGTGGTGAGCGTCACCGATGATAACAGCGTTTTGTTGATATCGCCGTCGGGCGTGGAGACCGGCGGCGCAAAGCCGTCATTGATGCTGCCGTTGATTTTTAAATCGCCGGCGGCGCGCAGTACCAGCACGCCCGGCTCGCCCGAGCCGCGCACGTTCGGGTCGGCGTTTGGCCCGTAGCGGTAGCCGGACAGATCCAGATCGCCCTTGGTGCTCAGATCTCCCGTGCTGGTGATTTCCACGCCGGGCCGCAAATGATAGGCATCGCCGTAGGCTTTCAGGCCGGCCAGCCGGTTTTGCAGGCCGCCGTTGCTCCAGGCGGCGTTGATAAAGGTCCGGCTGTCGCCGTCGATGCCGTCCAGGTAGCCCTGGTCGATAATGCCGCCGTCCGGCGTATAGCTGCGAAAAGCATTGACATAAATTGCGCCGACGCCGTTCAGCTGCAGATTGCCCCCTGCGTCCAGACCGATATCATTGGCGCCGATGCGCGGGGCGTTGATGGTGATTTGCCCGCGGTTCACATCGTCGCCGGCGGACAAATTGGCCTGCATGCCGCCGTCCAGCATCACCCGGCCGGAGGAACTGGTGAGCGTCAGGCTGGCCCGGTTAGAGGCGTCGATGGCCTGGCCGTAGCTGTCGGTAACCAGGGTATCGCCGTGGGCATCCAGCAGCGCCGTCGAGGCAATATGCAGTTGATCCCGGGCGCTCAGCAAAATACTGCCCACCGAAGCGCCGGAGGCGTCAACGGTGCCGTTCACCGTCAGGCTGCCGCCGTCGGTGCTGATGGTAACGTTATGCGCCCGCACGCCGTCCCCTACGGTCAAATCGCCGTTTTTGATATCAAAAGACCGGGCGCCGAAAAAGCCTTCATCGCTAAGCCGATTGTTCAGCTCGGCAAAGGCGCCGTCGTCAATCCGCGCCTCCGTCAGGGTAAAGAGGCCGTCGCTGTAACCTTGTCCCCCTGAAGCCGCCATACTGCCATCCAGCGTCACCGCGCCGTTGGCCGCCGCCAGGCTGACGGCGCCGGCACCGTTGTGGGCGGCGGACACGTCAATACGCGAGCCGCCGGCCTGGTTGATATTGCCATGATCGCTTTGCAGCGAGACGTCGCCGCCCCAGCTGTATTTGGTGACGTCAAAGAAGGCCAGGGCGCGTCCCGCCATATCCACGTGGGCATTGTCTCCCAGTTGGATATCGCCGTCGGCGTTGAGGGTCAGTTTACCGCCGGGCAGCGCCACCGCCGTATCCAGGGAGACGGTTTGTCCCTTCAGCGACACCGAACCGCCCAGGGTATTCACGTCGGCGGTATCCGCCGCCGGCACGCCGTCCGGCGCGGAAATACGCAAGGCGCCGGCGGCGTTATAACTCATGGACGACCCGCCGGCGCCGGTAAGCAGCGGCGTATTGATCAGCAAATCGCCGCCGGAGCGGCTGCCGTCTGCCCCCTGACTGCCGGCCACCATTAATGAGCCGGCGTTATTGGCGGTGATCCGGCTGGCGGCGTCGATGGTCATGGACGAGAAGCCCAGCGCCAGACGGTCCAGGGTGGTTTGCCGCTGGGACTGGCTCAGGGCGTCATAACCGAAGGTGACGGTATCGGCGTCGATCACCAGCTGTCCGTGGCCGCCGGCCGTAACCGGCGCGGGGGCGACGCTTTGGTAGGGACTGTCGATGGTGCCCCGCCCGGCGGCAAGGCCGTTCCATACCAGATCGCGGGTCACCAGCCGCACGATGTCATCGCCATTGCCCCAGCCATAAAAAGCCGGCGTATTCAGCACAAATTGCACCGGGGAATCACCGGTATCCAGCGTCACGGAGCCGAAATAGTTAAAAGCGCCGCCGGCAGTGAGGCTGAGGCGCTCCAGCATCGGCAAGCCCGACCCGGTGGCCGGATGCAATAGCTTATCGAGCACCGACTGGGTCAAGAGCCAGCCGGCGGGCAGCACGCCGCTATCGGCAGCGGATGACAGGCTGTCGGCGGTGCCGATATTGATTTGCTGCTGTGATACCGTCAGGTAGCGCGCCCCCATATTGACGGCGCCCAGATTCAACGCCCCCGGCGCGGCAAAGGCGATAGTGCCTTCGGTCAGCAAGGATGCGCCGTTACCGTTATGGCGCCCGCCCCTTCGGAGCCCAGGAAATCCAGCCGGCCGTTGCCCACCGCCAGGATGGCCGGGTTGTCGAACGTCTGGCCGGCTATCAGGCCGTTGGCGTACACATAGCCCATATCGGAATCGATAACGTTATCGCCAAAACCGCGGGTATCAATGGTGGCGCCGTCCCCCACCGTAACATCATTGCCCACCAGGAACACCTGCCCGGCTTTCAGCGTGGCGTTATCCCCCAGCACCGCGCCGTTATGGAATTTGCCGTCATAACCAAAGTAGATGCGGGCGCTGTCCCCCAGCGAGGATTGTCCGTTAAAATAGCTCCAGGCGGCGCCGATCATCAACGTCGGCGCTTTAAAATTGTTGACGTCGGTGTCCACCAGCGAAACATCGCCCGGTGTGGCCGCGGCCTGCCCATTGCGGATTTCCACCACCGATGGGCCGCCGGTGATGATCATGGCGCCGTCGATGCCCTTGGCCGCGCCGCTGTCCACCCCGCCGAACAGTACCGTACCGGCAAAACTCAGTGGCGTGCCGTCATCGCTTTGGGTCAAATCGAGGTTGAGCATCTTGCCGTCTTCCGGCAGACGCGTGCGCACCGTGCTGAACTGGTTGGCCTGCGCCTGGGCGAACTGGCTGTAGCTGGTTTCATTGTATTGCGCGTAGCGGCGCACCGTATCGGCGGAGCTGATGATAAGCCGGCTGGGCAAGGCGTCCTGCTGGCCGGTATTGGCGGGTTTGCAGCGGGCCGCTGGTGATCCAGGACCCGCCGGGCATCGCCACGGTGCCCGACATCGAGGGGATGGCCAGCGCACCCTGCTGCGGGCCAAGCTCTACGCGAAAAGCGCCGGGCAGCAGGGCAAAACTGGACGGCAGCAGGGTATAGGTACCGGCGGGCAGGTCGTCGACGGCACTCTCCAGCACGATTTGCCGACCGATGGCCGGGTTGCCGGCGCCGTTGTCGGCAATCACCGGCGCATAGTCCGACGCGTAGCCGGGCAAAATGGCATATACGCCGTCCGTGCCGCTGCTGAAGCTGTTGATAATCGGATTGGCATTCACCAGCGGCGTGGTCAGCACGTTTACCGAACCGCCGCGGCCGGAGACGAACCCTTCGCCGTGCAGTTCGCCGCCGCCGGACAAATCAATCACCGCTCCAGGCTCCCCAATCACGCTGGTACCGCCGAGGGAGACGCCGGCCGCCAGGATAGACTGATCCTTGCGGTTATCACCGCCGTCACTGCCGCGGGAAATAAAAATATCGGCCAGATTGTAGTTCAGACCGTCGCCCTGATAGCCCGCCGAAGCCACCAGGCTGGCAGTGGAGTAGGTCACGCCGTCCACCGTGCCGCCAAAGGGAATATCCAGACCGGCGGCGCTTACCGAGGTCAGGCTACCGCCGCGCAGGATAACCTGCGGATCGGTCAGCACCGGCGTGGTGGTCTGGAAGCTGTTCAGCACCATATTCCACAGGGTACCAAGGGTCAGGGCGCCGGTGGTGTTAAGGGAAATGGTGCCCAGGGGCGCCCGCGCCACCCCGCCCTGATCCACCGTGCCCCCCAGCAGCAGCAGGTTGCCGAATACCGAGTAAGGCACATCCGGCGTGCCGCCGCCGTTGGCGCGGATCACCAGTTGACTGTCCCGGTCAATACCGGTGGTCCGGCTGCCGGCGATAAGGCTGGCGTTTTGACCACTGAGGGGATAAATCTGATCGGCGGTAACGTTGAGGTTGCCCGACGCGGTAAAGCCCCCCGCCAGCCGCATATCGCCATTGATGTTAAAATTAACGGTGGCAAAGCCGTCCGCCGTTACCGGGGTCGTCGGCAAAACGCTTTGGTATGCCTGGCCCTGCATGCCGCTGGCGCCAGATGCCACGGTGCCGTAGATGTCCACCAGATTCGCCGCAAGGGTAATGGCGCTGTTTCCCTTGGGCGCTACCCCGGCGATGGTATCCAAAAAGCCGGGCAGATAACTGGGCCCATCCAATCTCGATTCGGCCCAACTGCCGCCATCCAGCCGGATATAGGGCGCCGCCAGTCTGACCTGCGCATCCGGCGTGGTATCCGCCACCGTCAGGATGCCGCCTTTCAGGTTAAGGCTGCGGCCCAGGGACAAATCCACATCGCCGTCAAACACGATCAAATCATGGGTGCTGAGCGTTAAGGCGGCGAAACCGCCGGCTTCCACCTGATTAACCCCCAACGTCCCATAACCCATCGTCAGTTGATCATCGGATTTGCCGGGTGCCAGATCGGCCGCCAGCCCGCTGCCTGATGCCTGCTGCACCAGTTGGATGTTATGCAGATTAGCGAGATCCGGCTCGATAACATCCGTACCGGGGTAGTAAATCCGCGGCGTGTCCATCACCAGCGTCAACGAGCCGCCGGTGGCGCCGGGGCCGCCGGCATCGGCGCGCAACGTGCCGTCCAGGTAAATGCCGTTATTGGAGTGCAGCTCGATGCCGCCGCCGTCGCCGGCCAGCGTCGTCGACTGAGACGGCGCCTGGGGCGCGCCGCCCGCCGAGCGGTCCACGGTAAGCGCGCTGCCGGACGCATCCAGCAGCGCTCCGGGCCGCACGATGACATAGGCATCGCTTTGTGAGACGGTGATACTGCCGCCTTTCGGCGCCACGCCATAAGTCCGCCCCTGGCTGTCCAGAGCACTATAGGCGCGTCCGGCCACATCCAGCACCCCGTTATCGCCAATCCATACCGAACGGGTGGGGGAGAAACGATCGCCGCCGGGCAAAGCCGGCGAACTGGCCAGACTGATGCTTCCGCCCCAGGCATTCAGGCGGCCGTCTACCGTTAACTGGCCATTGGCGTGCAGATCAATAGGCTGGCCGGGATCGACGCTCACCACCGCACCTTGGCCGATGGTGAGCGGCGCGCCGTCCATCTCGACATCGGAGCCGGCCGACAGGCTCAGGCTGGCGCCGCCGCGCTGGGTCAGTGTGGCGGTGAGCGGATTCTCCTGATAGACCGGCGGCGTCCATACCGACATAAAGGCGGCCGGATCCTCGCCGGATGCCAGACCGGCCAGGGCGTTAATATCCGGCAGATACACCGACATGGCCACGTTAAGCTGCGTACCGTCGCTCACCGTGACGCCATCGCGGCCGCTGATGCTGTAATGGGCAAAACCATCCTGGAACAGTTCGCCGGAAAATTGATTATAAGGCGTTACCGCCACATCCACCGGCAGCGTATTGCCGGGGGCGATAAGGGTGCCGATGGGGACCACCAGCGGCTCGGCGACCACCGTGCCGGCGGAATAGCTTTTCGATACCGGGCTCACCGGCAGACCGCCGGGGAAAGCATTCGCCGGCACCACATAGCCTGCGGGAATCGAGCCGGAAACAAAGGTGATCCGCGCGCCGGCCGGCACGGTATAGCCGGGATAATAATAACTGCCGTTGGCCTGCAGGTAGCTTATCCCGGACGGCACCACCCAGTCCGCCGCCGGCACGATGGGGCTGTTGGGGGTTGCCTGGGGCGTATAGCCGGTATCGGTGGGTTTGCCCGGCGCCAGGTTAGTGACGGTAATGGAAAAATTCATCGGGATGGCGCTGCCGGCCGCTATGACATATTCCTCGGCCAGCCGCAGATTGATGCTGGTGGTTTCGCCGGCTTTCAGCGTGCCGTTGTGGGTGAGAAAGTCACCGCCGATGCCGATAGCCAGGCCGGATTCGATGGTCAGGGTGCCGCCGCCGCTGACGCCGTAGGCCCGTATGTCGCCGTCCAGCTCCAGCGGCCCGTCCGGCTGGGTCTGGGCATCCGGCAGCGTATAGCCCGCCGCCACGGTGACCTCGCCGCCCTTGCCGCCGTTCAGCGAACCGTTCGCTAGCAGCGCCGCGCCGGAGGACACGTCAATGGCCGCGCCCTGCGCCAGCGTCACCCCGCCGGTGCCGCGAACACTCACGCTGCCGCCGCTCACATAAGGCAGATCCTTATTGCCCGACGCATCCAGCTGCAGGTTGCTCCACAGCCCGCGCGTATCCAGAGTGGCCCCATTCGCTATCGTCACCGCGGTCACGCCGCCCGCCGGCGCGGTGATGGAGGTATCCACCGTGACCCCATTTCCCGCCATTGACGCCAGCACATTGCCCAGCGCGATTGACCCGCCGCGGGCCGTCAGACTGGCATTCACTTCCACGTTCGGCGCGTACAGCGCTATCTTGCCCCCCGCCGTCACCGTCAGCGCCCTGTCCACCGTGACGCCGTTCTTGGCCGCCGCGATAATGCTGCCTAAGCCAAAACTGTTCAGCAGGTCGCTGTTCACGTACAACTCGCCGGGATGCAGGTTGCTGTCATCATCCGTCGTGCCATCGTCAGCATTATTCGTGCCGTTCGCGTCCGCATCCGTGCCGGCGGTATCGCCGCTGCCCGCCTGAGCGTCCGCGCCGCTTGCCCCGGCGCCGTGATACACCCCGTCGCCAAACACGATATTGTCCGCCACCGGCGCCAGGTTATAAAACGCTCCCACCGGTCCGTTCTTGACGTCGCCGTTGGCCGCGCTCTGGTAGCTGCCCAATATCAGCTGCCCGCCCCGCGCCACCGCCGTCTGCGATTGCAGATACCCGTCCAGCGACGCGTCCGTCCCCTGGCCCTGCTGCGGTCCCTGGTAGGTGTCCGCAATGATGTTGCCGTCCAGCGCCGACGCATTGGTGGCAATGATAAGCCGACCCGCGTCGCGTCCCACCGTATAGCCGTTCTCATAGCGCTCACGTGGCGCTATCAGCGGATTGTAAAAATACGCCGCCGCCTCTTCGCCCCAGCGCGCATGCGCCTCCTCGAATCCCTTGTACAGCGACGAATACGCCACATCCCCCGGCGCGCTCGACACGTCGTACAGCCGTCCGTCCGTACCCCGCAACCAGCTCATCTGCAGGTAGCCGCTCTGCACGTCCAGCGAGCCCCCCGACAGGTTTATCGCCGACCCGCCGTCGGTGCGCACGCCCCCGCCGCTGAAGCTTACCGCTGCCCCCCTCCGCCGCCCATTCCCCGATGCCGTGCGGCGACAACCCCAGGTAGCCCCCCACTTCCAGCAGGCCCCCCGCCGTGTACCACCGGTCATCCGCGTCCCCGCCGGTCCCCGCCGCCACGTGTATCAGGCTGCGCCGGTCCACCCATATCGTGCTGTTGTTCAGGTCCTGCGTATCCCGGTTCAGCGGCGAGTCGCGCTGCTCGTTGCCCTGCACGTTCACCTCGACGTTGTTGGAGGCCATCGCCACGTTCACCCCCACCGACCCCGACACGTCCAGCGTCGCCCCGTCCTCCACCCGGCTCGCGTCGGTGGCGCTCACCGCGATTTGCCCCCCGGTGGCCAGCGTCAGCGACCCGCCGGCAAAATCCACCCCGCCGCCGCTGACGATTTCCACCCGGGACAGGTCCTCCCGGTCGTCCTGCCGCGACAGGTTGTCGAACACCCCCTGCGCCGCGCCCCGGCGCGCCAGGTCCTGCACCGCCGATTGCGTTATCAGCGACGCCCGCTGGCTGTCCAGCGCCGTCTGGTCGCTGCCGTCCAGCACCACCGCCGTCACCCCGTTGCCGGTCACCGTCACCGACCCCGTCTGGTCCGAGGCCGGGTTCAGCAGATGGACGGTGCCCCGGTTGTTCACCGTGCTGCTCGACAGCGCCACCCCGTCCTGCACCACCTCATGGCCGGTGAGGGTGATATCCCCCTGCAGCGACTGTATCAGCCCGTGGTTGCTCACCCGGCCGGACACCGGCGCTGTGCCGGCATTATCACCGGACGCCGTGTCGCCGTCAGCAGCGCCATTATCCCCGGCGCCGTTGCCGTCACCGCTGTAGCCCGCCACGACCTCGTTGCCCCGGGTGGTGGAGTAGGCGTTGCTGTCGGTGCCCTGGCCCGGACGCAGAATGAAATAGTCCCCCGCCGCCATCGCCGTCTGGCCCTGCGGCGTGCTCAGCGTGCCGCGGTTGTCCACCTCCTGTCCCAGCAGCAGGATGTAGCCGCCCCCCTGGGTGGCGGATGCCGGCGTGGCGGTGGTGATTTGCGCCCCGCTCTGCACCAGCACTTTGCCGGCGGCGTCGGTAAACGCCTGGGAATAGGTGCCGTTGGCCTGGGCGCTGTAGATGCCGTTGGTCGTGAACTGGTCGTCGCTCATCGCAGCCGCGGCCGCCGCCAGGTTACGCACGTTCACCTGGCTCGACCCGCTGAACACGATGCCGTTGCGGTTCATCAGCAGCACCGTGCCGTCGCCCTTGATTTGACCTTCTATCTGGCTGGGTCGCGCGTTGGGGTCGTTGACCCGGTTCAATACCGCCCAGCTCGCCTGCTGGTGAAAGTCCACCTCGGTATTTTTACCGACGTTAAAGGTCTGCCAGTTGAGGATGGCTTTGTCTTTGGTCTGGTTGATGCTCACCGTGGTATGCCCGCCGGCGCTGCTTTGGGTCGGGGCGGCGGCGTTCAGCCAGCCTTGGGTGGCCGGGTTGTTGTCCACCTGCAGGCCGCCGGAAGCCAGGCCGTCCGGCACGCCGCCGGGGGCGTTCAGCGCCGCCTGGCGGGCCGCGGCCTGCTGGGCCTGCGCCGCGGCGATGGCGGCGGCGGTCTGGCCGAGGTTGGCGATGGAGCGGGCCAACTGCGCGTTGGCCTGCTGCTGCTGGGCCAGGGCGGGGTCATGCCGGGCAGGCCGCCGCTGCGGGCGGCCTCGGCGGTGGCGGCGCGGGTGGCGCCCTTGACGGCGAACCAGTCGCCGCTGAAGGGCCGCGGCCCGGCGGCCTGGGCGGCGCCGGACAGCAGCAGCATCCCGATGGCGTAGGCAATGGGCTTGATGTTCAGACGCGGGTTATCGGAGCGGTCCATGATGGACTCCGGAGACGGATGTTTGCTCCGGGGTGTGAATCGGCCGCCGTTCACATTCGTCCTGGCCGCGGGTTCCATACGTTTTACAGCGTTGCTGGGAGACATGTTCTTCCTTCCGGTTCGCAGGCGTAATACCGATGCAGCAGCAAAGCCGTGACCGGGATAATCCGGACCAGGGCCGCTACGGCTTACATACCTGATTGACCCCGATTGGGAATAGCGACCGAACTCATGTCACAAAAATTTCATCTGCGGACCGGCAATAAAATGCCCGCGTCAAAGAGAAAGGGCCACGGACTGGACCGCGGTAAAAATCAGGGGGAAAAGAGCCGCCACACCACCGTGCCTCCCGCCGCAGCGAGGGGATATACAATCTGCCGCTCGCCGTCCGGTAGGTGTATAAGCCGTCAACTCAGCAGAACAATCCCCCCCGGCAAGGTGGTGACCCGGGCGCCGTAGGCATCGCGAATAAGCGCGGTCACTTCCGCCAGCTGATTCAGCGTAAAGCGCGCCTGGACGATGCGGCGGCCGAGCGCCTGGTTTACCAGGATGATTTTCCCCGACCGATAACGGTTAATCTCTTCCACTACCCGGCTTAGCGGCTGATGATCAAAAATCAGCAGCTGCTTGCGCCAGGCGCTGACCTGTTCTTCGTTGGCGCCCACCACCCGGCCCAGGCCACGGGAGTTGTAGGTGAGCTGCTGACCGGCGGCCAGTTCGCTTTGATTGCCGTGGTAAACCACCCAAACCCGGCCCGCCAGGCAAGTAACGCAAACATCGTTATCCACATGGCGGACATTGAAATGCGCCTGACTGGCCCGCGCTTCGCCCCCGTCGGCATACAGGGTGAAAGGAGTGGCGGCCGGGGTGCGGATAAGCACCTGCGCTTCGCCGGTCACCAATTCGATACCCGGCGCATCCGCTGAAGGACGGCGCAGGTTGATCTGCGTTTGGGTATTCATCTCCACCGTCACGTCCGGACCGAGGACAAACTGTTTCTGTTCGCCGGTGGCGGTATGGTAATCGCTGGACATTCCCGGCAGCGTGGGCCAATCAAACGCCGGACGTACCGCCAGATAAGCGGCGCCGGCCAGTGCCGCGCCGATAAAGGCCCGGCGTCCCAGGTTCGGGGATAATTTCAACGCCGGCCGCGACGGCTGCTGCTGTTCGGCGTAAATCGCCGGGCCCAGCGCCTGCCACAGACGTTTGCTTTCGCTGAACGCGGCGGCGTGCAGCGGGCTTTGATCGCACCAGCGGCGGAACGCGTCGGCGTCTTCCGTGGTGGCCTCGCCGGAGGTCAACCGGACCAGCCAGGCTTTCGCCTCCCGCTGCACGGCGCCCGGAATGGCAAGTTTGCGGTCAAAATAACGCATAACTCACCGGACTCCCGGTTCAGGCTTTGACCAAAATGTTATGCACGGCATCGGCGACGTTTCCCGTTTTTGAAGTCCATCGTTTTTGAGGACATGTTTTTGGGGACATATAGTATCAAGACGTTTTTCCAGCCCCCGGACCGAACCGCTGCACCACTTTTCTTTGCAATCGCCGGCCGCAAAACTCCAGCGCCGCCTTCAGTTCTTTCTCAACCATCCGCGTGGAGATATGAAAACGCAGCGCGATTTCCCGGTGCGGACGATCGTCCATTCTCGATGCTATCAGGATTTCGCGCTGGCGATAAGGCAACAAGCGCAGCGCCTCGCGCAGCTCATCCAGCTCGTTGCGTCCGGCGGTAATGCGCGCCGGATCCTGCAGTTCGTCTTCCACCTGCAGCAGTTCATCGATTTCCCCCACCAGCAGCAGCCGCGGCGTATTCTGGTATTGATCGTTAGCCACATTCAGCGCGGTGCGATACAGATAGGCCGCCGGATTATAAACCGATTGGGCATCATCCATCCGTTCCACCCGCAGCCAGGTTTCATGCAGCACATCGTTCGCCAGATCTTCCGAGCCCAGACGGTATTTAAGACGTTTGCGAAGTGCATCGTAACAAGCGAGAAACTGCAGGCGCACTTTTTATTCTCCCGGTCAACGTCGCGTAATACCCGATAACTGACAATCCCCATTGATACCTGGCAGCAGCAAAACCGTCAGCGGCTGCGGCAAATGCCCTTGCTGCGGCATATCCATGTGCAGGCGACGCAAGCGATCGAGAATCGCCGTATCCCGGCTGTCCAGACCGGTGGAATCGAGCAGTTCAACCCTGGATACCGAACCTTGCGCCGACAGCCAAAATTGCAATACCGCCCGGTATCCTCCCGGTCTGGTTTGCGGCGACGCGCAAAGCAATCGCAGGATGGCGCGCTGAATAACCGCGGCATACCCGTTACCCCCCAGTCCCAAAGTGGAGGTATCTCCCGCGTTATTTATCGATGAGGGCAAACTGTTCTTGCGTGCTTCGGCCATCAACACGGTAAAAGCATCGGCGCTGGTATAATGAGCGGCGAGTCCGGTATTTTGCAGCAATAACCGCAGGGCGGCCGGCGGCGGATAATAACCGTGAACGCCGCCGGAACGCCGGCCGGCGGTCAACCTGCTGTCCACCAGCGCGGCCAGTCCCGCCTGTTCGCCAAAACGCGTCAGCGCCTGGGCCAGCGGCTGCGGGGGAATATCAAACCAGACCGCCCGGCTCGACGGCTCCGCCATCGGCAACGTCCGGTTCCCGTCAGCGGCTGCCGGTAATAAAAATGCCAGCACACCGGAGAACGCCATCACGCAGCCGTAAAGGGAGATGAATTTAACCCACACCGATTGCCATACTCCCCCCGTTCGGCCCGATTGTCGTCACCGTCCCGTGTCACGCCGGATAAGCAGCGTTAAGGGTTGCGCAATAGTGCCCGGCTGATATGACACTTTTATTAAGCGGGTTAAAAAAGGCCTAGCGAATAGCCGTAATACTCATAGCCGCCAGGCGTGATTTACCATGGCGCTATTTGAGGGTTTTATATAAAATAGGCCGCACATGGGTTTTCAGTTGGCGACTTTATCATGCATCGCATTGGATTTTTCGTTTGCCGGGGTCACGATGCCCTTGATCTTGCCGGACCGCTTTCGACCTTTAATCAGGTGACCGTAGCCGCTGGCCATAACCCCTATGATCTTTGCGTCATCTCTCAGTCCGGAGGGCCGGTTGTTGGTAATACTGGCCTGCCCATCGAGACAAGGCCGATGGGAAAGCGTACGTTTGATACCGTCATATTCGTGGGCGGTGATATCAATCCGATGCAGACACCGGAGAACATCGCCGCCGCCAAGAAATTGGGCGCCCGCGCCTTGCGGGTGGCAAGCGTGTGCACAGGCGCATTTCTGCTGGCGGAAACCGGCTTGCTGGACGGTCTGAGAGCAACGACCCACTGGCGGTACGCCGCTCAACTGCAGTCTGGTTTCCCTCGTACCAGAGTCGAGGGCAACAGTATCTATATAGCGGACGGACGCATCTGGACGTCGGCGGGCATCGCCGCCGGAATAGACCTGGCGCTCGCCATGATTGAAAGAGATATGGGCGCGGAAATCGCCCACGCCGTCGCCAGGCTGTTGGTCGTTCCCTATCGACGACCGGGGGGCCAGTCCCAATTCTCCGCCATGTCGCAAATGGACCCGGTGTCGGATCGTATCCGCATTGCGTTGAATTTTGCCAGAGAGCATCTGGCTGAAGCGCTGCCCGTGGAGCGGCTCGCCGATGCCGCAAGATTGAGCCTGCGGCAATTCGGACGAGCATTTCGCCGGGAAACCGGTGAAACACCGGCTAAGGCGGTGGAGCGGTTGCGCGTTGAAGCTGCGCGGCTGCGCCTGCAGGATGGCAGCGAACCCATCGAACAGATTGCGCTGGCGGTGGGATTCACCGATCCGGAACGGATGCGCAGGGCCTTCATCAAGCTGCATGGACATCCGCCGCAATCGATCCGCCGCGAAAGCAGATTGAACGATGGGCGCTGATGGGGTCATGCCCCTACCGCCAATGCCGGATCAGCGATCCCCCGGCTTCAGCGGACCATTGTCATTCCAGATGTCACGGTGAAGTTTCCAAACGCCGCCCTGTTTTAAAAATATGAGGGCCTGCTTGCCGCGCGACTTCAACTTCCCGTCATGGCCGCGGATGGTGGAGTTCGAAACCTCCGTTACCGCTTCATCATTACCGTAAAATTCGGCATCGCTGAAGGTCACCGTATCGGGTGCTTTCCCTGCATAACCCGCCGTGAAGTACTTCGCGATCGCCGCCGGGCCTACGACCCGGTCATCGCCGGGCTGCAGGAGTGTCCCATCATCGGTGTAGAGGCGCCCAATCGCCTGGTAGTCGCCCTGCTTGAAAGCATCAGCCCAACGCGCGTTTTCAGCCTTGATAGCCGCTACGGTGGAGTGCGGCGGATCGGCGGCATAAACCGCGGCGGACGCGAAAGCGAGAGCGACAACGGCCGGTAGCAAAGCTGGTTTAGTGAAAATGGGTCCCATGTGGATTATCCAATCGAGTTAATCTGTCTATTGATAATGAGCGCGCTCGTGATGAAGAACGCGCTCGCCGGTGGCTAGTGAGATGGCCTCGTGCCCATTGCTTGCAAGGGTTTCAGCGAACGCCCGGAACCCGGGCCAGACCCTTGGATGCGCCGGGCAGCACCTTGTCCACCATCGCGATCACTTCCGGCCGGGCATCTCTGGGATGGCCGGAATGGAACGGCGGAGCGGGATCGTATTCGATCAGGAGCTGCGTAAATTCGGCGGCCTGCTGACCGCGCAGCCTCCCGGCAACGCGAAGCGCAAAGTCAATACCCGCCGTCACCCCGCCGCCGCTCATGAACCGACCGTTGTCGTCTTCTACGAAGCGATCCGGAACGGGAATGGCGCCATATTCAGACAGTTTGTTGACGAAGGCCCAATGGCAGGCGCTTCGCTTACCCTTGAGAACACCCGTTGCGGCCAGCACAAGCGAGCCGTTGCAAACCGACGTTACGTATTTGGCGCCCTCAGCCAGACGCCGGATCTGGGCTTGATACTCCGGGCTCATCGCCACCGTCAAATCAGACCCGCCGGGGACCAAAATCATGTCCGCCTTCGCGATATCGGCCAATCGTTCAGTCTTGCCGTACCGGACGCCGAATTCGAGGGTCACGTAGCCGCCATCGAGGCTCGCATAGCGGACGTTCGTATTCGGCAGCCGGTGAAAAATTTCGCTGGGGCCGGCAAAGTCCAGCAGCGTGCCGCCAGGATAAACCGCAATGACGATGTTGAGCGGATCGGCGGGGGAAAGCATCCCCGCGCCGGCCGCCTTTGCGAGAGCGGGAGTGGCGCGGCCAAGCAGGGCGCCTCCTCCCACGATGGCGCCTAGCGTGGCCACGCTTGCGAGCTTAAGGGCATCGCGGCGGGAGTAGCCCCCGCTTTTCGGTTGTTCGTCTGAGGACGTGTTTTCGCTATCGTTGGTCAAGATAATTTCTCCTTGTGCTTCAACACCCTTGGCAGGCGCAGCCAAATCGGGGCAGAGTGAAGTCTCCCCGCGACGAAAGGCGCGGCGGGCGTAGGATTGAAATGCGGATGAGCCGAAATAACGTCGGGGACTCCCGAACAGGAGCCGACGCTTCAAAGTTGCGAGGCGCCGCCGTCGACAACAAGTTCGGTGCCGACGACGTAGGCGGATTCGTCGCTGGCGAGATAGAGCGCCGCATAGGCAATGTCCTCGGCCTGGCCCATGTGGCCCACCGGAATCGTCTTGGCGAACCCGTCCTTGATGCTGCGAATATCCTCGTCGGACAGACCCCATTTGCCGAGCAGGGGAGTGTCCATCGCGCCGGGAGCGATGGCGTTAAAGCGGATTTTGCGGTGGAGAAACTCGTAAGACCAGCTACGGGCGAGCGAACGTACCGCCGCCTTCGCCGCCGCCGTCAGCGAGATGCCATGCTTGCCGGTCTGCGCGACGAACGATGTATTCAGAATAAATGAGGCGCCCTCCCTTAAATCAGGCAGTACTGCCTGAAGCGTGAGCACCACGCCCTTGACGTTGATGTCCATGATCTCGTTATAGAGATCGTCATCGATATCGTTGACTGCCGACGGGAAAGCCCGACCCGCGTTGGCGAACACGATATCCAAGCCACCAAACCGTTCTTTAACCTCGGCGGCAATCGCCCGCATGTCCTCAATGGAACGTACGTCGCCCTTGAGAACGATCGCATTCTCGCCAAGCTCGGCCTGCACCTGCTCGAATACGGCTTCATCGCGGCCGGTGACCGCTACCCGGGCGCCTTCTGCAATAAAAAGCCTGGCGGTGGCAAGACCGATGCCGCTGGTACCGCCCGTGATCAAAGCTGATTTGTTCTTAAGCCTCATTTCATGCTCCTTTCTCTGCGTCGTAATTGATCGGCCGAGGGTGCAAAGCGCAATCCCGCTGCGCGCTTGTCCCGGCCGAATGTCCCACTGATTATGGAACACGAAGCAGATGGCGCAAAGGACGTATAACCCTCAAAAAACGTCACTCAGCGCGAGAAACAAAAACGGCTCTCGCAGCGCTGTCATAAATGGCCGCTAAAATGGAGAGAGATTGAGTCTGAAATGTCTACCGTGGGAGAAGTATGATGGCCGTACAATCAAGGTTACGCCGGTTATTATCCGGCATATTTGTGACAGCGGCGTTACTGGCGGGCCACAACGCCATGGCGGCGCCCGCGGGCGATCCCTCGGGCACCTGTAAAGAGGTGGAAGTGAACGGATACCGTGCCGTGCCCTACTCGTGCCTGGGCCAGGCCATGACGCCGCCCGAGCAGCCGGCTCACCCCAATCCGGCGCTGGCTAACTCGGATATCAGCAAGCAGCAGCCCAACAACATCGGTCAATTCAGCCAATCGGCGCTGCGCAACCGCATGGGCGATAACCTGGGCAAGTCAGTCAAGCCGCAGCGCCCGCCGCGTACACAGCCTTAATGGCCCGCATCGGGATAGCGATATTCCGCCGGCGTGAAACAGGCCCGGTACCGCAACGATACGGGGCCTGACGGATTACTGCGATTGCAAACTGCGGCGCTCGTCCTCGCTAAGCTGCGCCAGCGATTTCTGGTCCAGTTTGCCCGTTCCCACCACCTGCACCACGCTGGCCGGATCATACCCCGTGCTGCGCATCGCGTTATCATCGCCCCCCGCTTCCAGCCGTTCAGTACCGTAGCCCAGAACCTGCACGCTGATGACCGAAGGCTGGTTGCGCTGCGCCTGCCGGTTTATCTGTTCCGCCGCCTGCACCGCGCTGCTGGCCGCCTGACTGGCTGAGGTCAGCGCGCCGACGTTCACCGCCGCGATGGTGGGAATGCCGGTGGATTTGCCCTGCACCTGGATATTCTCCGCGTTCACCACCCGCAGCGCCGCGACGTTGATATTGCCCGATACCCGGATGCCCGCCTCGCCGGCATCGATGGTGCCCAGGGGGGCTATCAGGTCTACGTCTCCGGGAGGAACTTCAGGGATGGGAGCCAAGGTAGCGATACCGGCGCCAGTGCTCGGCACTTGCGGGGACAACGTGAGGTTGCCAACATCATCATATGTTTGTTTAGGCGGCGTGAAGACCACCGTCGTCTTTGACCCGCGGCCTGCGTTGATGTCGCCCTCGGTCGACCAGGCCAGGATATTGCCGCCGAAGGTGGTCATGATGCGCGACAGCCCCAGCAGCAGGCTATCCTGCGAATAAATCTGGATATCGCCCTGGCCCTGCGTGATCAGGCCGGAATCAGCGCCTGGCGTCAGTCCCTCGGTACCAATCGTCACACCGCCGCCCGGCGCGAGAAGCTGAATGTCTCCGCCAAAATCGGTGTGCACATAACCGCTGATATTGAGGCCGCTGCTGATCGCCGTGAACAGGGTGATGTCGCCGTCATAGGCATCCTCGCGCGGGAACAGCGCAGCAATGGCCTCGCGGCCGCGGAGATAGGACCCAGGGCGGGGTCCGTTGCTGTCATTGAACTCGCGACCGCCGGCGGTAAGCTCGGCGTAGTAGACCGTGCGCAAGAATATTCGCTGCTGCTCGGCGGGAAGAGCGAGGAAATAGGCAAGCGCGTCCCCGGCCGGGCCGGCATAGCCGAAGCTGTCCCTAAGCCATCCCACCAGCTCTCCGTTGTAAGTCTTGGCGACCTTGCCGGGCTGGTCGGCCAACGCACCCGGCCCGGCAAGGTTGGCCGGATCGAGATAGAGCCTGGCGAAAGCGGTCCAGTCGACCTGTCCCTCGCCCGGCGTGCCGGCGCCCAGCCCGGCCTGCAGCACTACGCTCGCCCCTGGCCGCTGATCGCCGGCAACCAAAGGGCCAATACTCTCTATTGCCGCGGAAGAACCTTGATAAAGATTCTTACCGGCGCTGATCTCCAATGTGCCGGGACCGGCTATCTGTAGACCGGCGACTTGGGTTTCTGACGTAAAATCTATAGTCCCGGCACCGGCTTCAATAATGTTCCCGGATGCCGCGATCGCTGACACGTCGTTCGGATCGTTTTGGAGAATCAGACCCTTCAAGTCGACAATGTCGCCCCCGGCCAGTATTTGAACAGGCTTCACGGCGCGATAATAGTCCGTCGTTGTCCTGATTCCGGAAACTACCTGGTCGCTCTCGAAGATCTCGCCATAGCGTAAATTGAGTATATCCCCGTCCATCGCGTAAATGCTTGAAACGACATCGCCGTCAAACGCGCTGGCGTCGGACACCGTATTCGGTCCGAACACGAACGGATTGCCGCCGACGCCGCCGAATCCGCTTGGGCCATAATCGGAGCTGTAGACTTTCCAGGCTTGTGTGCTGTCCACAATGTTGTTCGGATCGCCCCAATAATTCGACGACTGCAATGTCGAGGTATAGTTGTCCGTTAAATACGTCGCCCAAGCCGGGTGGAACGGAGTCGCTAAAGTCGACATGGAGGTCGCAAGCGGCCCGTAGGCGTAAGAGGCGGTGGCATCGATGACGGAGCCCGCGGCGAGCAGTTGCAATTCGCCGGAAGGCGACGGCAACATCAGGCTTGCGCCTTGTTGTCCGGCGAAGAGAAATATGTCGCCGTTGCCTGCCGTCGCCCGCAGGATTGACGGCAGGAAAAGGGTGCTGGTGTGAATGGCGCTGTTAGCGTTAAGGTCGCTTCCCTGAAAGGCCGACAGCGGCGACACGCCGCCGCCGGCGCCAAATAGATTAATCGCCGTATCCGGGGTCCATAACGTGAACCAGGTTGCCCCCTGCAGCCCCGGCGTGGAGCTCGCATCGGTTTGCTCGGTCAAGCGAATACGCCCGGGATCGATGACGTCGCCCATCGCAATGTCGCCGCGCGCGAGAATGTTGACCGTACCGTCGCCCGGTACGAAGGCGCCGCCGGATGTCGTCACGGCAGAATAGGTCTTGAGGGGATCGAGCGGGCGCGGGTCCGCCAGTCCGTTGTCGTAGCCAAAGTGCTGGCCATAGAGGCTGCCGAAGTCGCCGGTGGAGAGATTGATGTCCCCGCGGATATCGACGAACTGATTACCCGCGCCGCCGACATTGCCGCCGGCCTTCACGGAAAGCGTGCCGCCTCCGGTCTGCGCCAGACTGCCGTCCGCCATCACGCGTCCGCTGCCGCCAACGGCAATGACAATGCCTCCCGTGTCTCCGATATCGCCACCCGCCCGGACGTTGGCGTTGCCGCCGCCTAACGTACCGACGCCGGAAAACGTGGAAAGATGCACTCTAACGCCGGTGTAATCGGGGCCACTGTAGGGATCGATTGACGGGCTGGCGGTGTAACTGCCGAAGTTGATGCCCCAGGCGGCGGCCTGACCGAGTTCCGTTCCGCCCTGACGCCATAACCAGCCCCCCACTTCTCCCGAGTCGAAGGCCAAAGAACCATCAATATTGCCTTGCGCCGTCAGGAGGAGGTCGCCGCCGTGCTCCATGTAGTACATGTATTGCGAGCCGAGCGTATCTTCGTAGAGGGTATTGGCGGCGCCCAGCACGGTACCGTCATCGGCGAACGTGCCGCGTGCGGGATTATAGGGAGCATTCGCAGATGCGCCGGTTGCCGCGATCGGCGTACCGGCAGTATAGATGCCATAAGGGCTCATCTGCTGATAGTTGCCGCCGGCGAGCAAATCAAGATCTCCGGTGCCGGTACGAATCACGCTGGCGACGGATTGGCCGTCCGTACCCGCAACATGCGGATCGTTCAACGTCATGTTGCCGAGACCGGCCAGATCAGGGGCGCTGCGCAAGGCTCGGCTGTCGGCCGCGCCGGTATCGGCGCCCGACACCAGCCGCATCGACCATGATAGGCTTCCCGGCGCAAGCGGTTGCGCAAGGGCATAGACCGGACGGGACGACGGACCGGGTGCAAGCAGCGCCGGAATGGGCAGGCCCGCCTCCCAGGCAAATAACGGCAGGCCAAAAAAAGTCGCGCTGATCACCGTCCCGGCCTTGAGCGTCTCGCCGGGGTTGTACACCCTGCCGCTGGGATCGCTGACAACGATACCGCCGAAAGGCGAATAGAAAGCATCGTTCGGAACGGTCCAGTCTTCGAGCAAATGTACATTCCCGGTCGGGTAAATATCGGTTGCCGCCACGGTTGATGGCGTTGGAACCAGGAAGTTGGTGTCGTCCGGCGAGTTGGGCGGCGGCGCAAAACCGTCGGTGATGCTGCCGTTGATGTTCAGATCGTCCGCGGCACGGATGACCAGCTTGCCCGGTTCTCCGGATCCCAACAGCGTCGGATTCGCATTCGGACCATAACGGTAGCCGGCAAAGTCCAGATCGTCTGTCGTCGACAATGTGCCGTCCGATCTGATCTCGATGCCCGGGCGCAGATGAAAGGCAGAGCCATAGGCCGCAAGGCCGGCGAGGCGGCCCGATAGCGCGCCGTTGCCCAGCGCCGCATTGATAAACGCGCTGCTGTCTATATTCAATCCATCGAGATAGGATTGGTCGATGGTGCCGCCATCGGGCAGCGCATAAGTCCGAAAGCCATTGACGGCGATACTTGCGGCGCCGGCGACGTTGAGCGCCGCGCCGGCGTTGATAGCGATGTCGTTCGCTCCCGCGCCGGTCCCATTGGCGCCGCCGAGGCGGGGCGCGTCGATTTCCAGCCTGCCGCGCGCGGTATTGTCGGCCGAGCGCATGTCGATGACCGCGCCGCCGTCCAGATTGACAAAACCATCCGCCGAAGCAAGTTCAATATGGGGGGTGTTATCGGCCTCGATGGGCGCGCCATAGCTATCGATCTTCAGCACCGTGCCGTGCGTATCCAGCACCGCCGAGGATGCCAGATGGAGATCGTCGCGCGCCGCCAGCCGGATCGTCCCGGGCGCGGTACCGCTCGCATCGATGGTCCCATTGACGGTCAGGCTGCCGCCATCCACCGAGATCGACACGGCATTGGCTTTCACCCCGTTACCGAAAGCCAGATCGCCACGCTTGATGTCGAACGACCGCGCACCGAAGAAACCCGCGCCGTTCAGCCTGTCGTTGAGCGCGGAGAAATCGCCCAAATCCTGTGCCTGGATCGTGAATTCACCGCCGGCATAGCCGCCGCTGGAGGACCCATTAAGCGCGCCGTCAAATAAAACGCGGCCATGCATCAGATCGGTTGCCATTGCCGTGACCGTGCCGGCGGCGTTGTTTTGCGCCGAAACGTCTAAAAGCGAACCGGCCGCCAGCGAAATATCGCCGCTAGCGCTTTGCAGCACGAGGTCGCCGCCCCAGCTGTCGGCGGATTTGTCGAAGAATGTCAGGTGGCGGCCCGAGAGATCGATCATCGCATTGCCGCCGACGGACAGGTCGTTGACGGCCTTGAGCGTCAGCTTGCCGCTTGGCAGTGCGACTGCCGTATCGAGCACAATGCTGTCGCCGTTGAAGGAGATTGTGCCGCCGAGATTGTTTTCGTTCGCGGTGTTCGCGGCCGTGACGCCCGCAGGCGCGGTGGCTGTTATCGCGCCGCCGGCGTTGTAAGCCATCACGGCGCCTTGCTGCGCGGTCAGCAGCGGCGCGGTGATAGTCAGATTGCCCCCCTGCACATTGCCTGAGCTATCCCGGCTCAGGCCGACAAACAGCGCTCCGTCATCGTTCGTGGTGACGCGGTCGCCGGCGCTGATATTGACCGCCGAGAAGCCTATCGCATAGCGATTGAGCGAGGTCCCATCGGTCACACGGGTATGATCGCCGTAACCGAACAGAACGCTCTGCGCCGCAATATCCAGTGTGCCAAGACCGGTTCCCGGTCCATTCGGCACGATGACGGCCGGATCCTGATTGCCGTACGGAATGCTGCCGGTAGGATTGGCGGAGGGATCCCAGCCGTTTCCGGTACGAATGCCATTCCAAACGAAGGCGTCAGCCGTGATATGCGCGCCCTCGTCGCCATTGGCAAGACCGTAAAGCGCGGGCGAATTGACGACAAACTGAACGTTGCCGCCGCCGGACTGGCTTCTCGCATCCAGTGAAACGTCGCCGAAGAGATTGACTGAGCCGCCGGCCACGATGGTCAATTGCTCGAGCGCCGGCACGCCGGCCGTTGAAGACGGATGCAAAAGACGATCGAGGATGCCCTGGGTCAGATTCCATCCCGCGGGCAGACTGCCGGCAGCCTGTGCGGCCGTCAGGGAGGCGTCGGTGCCGACATTGACCGTCTCCTGGGTCACCGAAAGATAGCGGGCGCCCAGGTTTGCATCGCCCATGGTCAGGGAGCCCGGCGCGCCAAGCACAATGCTGCCTTCGGTGAGCAGCGACGCACCGTTCCCGATTTCGATGCTGCCGGTTCCGGAAAACGGCAGGAAGTTGAACCAGCCATTGGCGACGGCAAGGACGGCGGTCGATCCCGGCACATCGATGCCGGTATTGCCGTAGACGTAACCGAGCGACGAATCCAGACCGCTGCCGCCAAGACCACGGGTATCGAGCGTCGCTCCGCCCGCGACGCTCACCGCGGGGCCGACAAGAAAAATCTGGCCGGCGCGCAAGGTCGCGCCATCCAGAACATTCACGGCATTATCCCCAGTGAAAACAATTCGTCCGCCGGTGTAAACACCGGTGTCGTCATTATAGGATGTCGATCCTCCCATTAGGACAGAGGCGGCATTAAACGCATTGATGTCATCGCTCGACAGCGTGGTGTGGCCGGGCAGCGCCGCGGCGCCGGGCGCGGTGATGTCAAGAACGCCTTGAGAGCCTGCCTTGATAACGAGTGCCCCCGCAATCCCGTCCTCGGCGCCGCTGAACAGCGCGCTGCCCGCAAACGACAATGCCTTTCCGCTGGACGGCGAGCCGAGCGTGAACTCGACAATGCCGCCATCAATCGGCAACCTCGGCCGGATCCCGTCGAACAGGGAGGCCTGCCCGCGAAGGAAATCCGCGTAGCCCGTCTCGTTGTATTGCGAGTAGGTCCTGACCGTCGGGCCGGCGGTCAGGATCACCTGCGTCGGCAACGAATCGCGAACGGCCGTATTCGCTATGCCGAGATAGCCGCTGGCGAGTATCGATCCATTCGGCAAATGGAGGGGCGCATCGGCAGCCTGCGTCCTGCCGCCAAGCTCGACGCGGAAAGCGCCCGGCGCCAGGGCGTAGCTTGACGGCAGCAGGGTATAAGTGCCGGCCGGCAAGCCTGGGACGCCGGCGGCAATCGTGATCTGCTGCCCGACGGCCGGATCGCCGGCGCCCTTGGCGGCAATCGCCGGCGCGTAGGCAGCCGCATAACCTGGCGCGATGGCATAGACCTTGTCGCTCGCGGCGCTGAATGTAGCGTTGATCGGGTTGGCGTTGACGAGCGCGGTCGTCAGGACGTTCACGGAACCGCCTCGGCCCGAAATGAAGCCCGCGCCGAGGAGATTGCCGCCCCCCGATACGTCAAGAACGGCGCCGGCCTCGCCCACCACCGACTCGCCTGCGATCATCAGGCCGGTTTCAACAAGATTTGTGCCGTTGACGTAGTCGTTGGTGGCGCCGAGATCCTCGATGGTCCCATCGGTCCCCTGGTAGGTGACGCCGTCGCTTGTGCCGCCGAAGGGGATTGTCAGGCCCTGGGCGCTGGTTGAAGTGAGGCTGCCGTCACGGAGCACCAGCTTCGGCGCCGGCGGCACCAGAGGCGAATTGGTAAACAGCGTATTGAACGCGAGGATCCCCAGCGGTGCGCGAACCACGCCGCCCTGATCGATATAAGGTGCGGCGATTGACAGATTCCCGAAGACCGATGCCGGCGTATCGGGCGCCGGTTCGCCGTTGGTCCTGATGATAAGCGTCGCACCGGGATCGAAAGCGACTCCGCCAAATCCGGCGGAACTTCCGCCGGCACTTCCGCCGGCACTGCTGCGCGTCATCATCAGTCCGGCGAGAATGTTCATGGTGGCGCCGCTCATCGGATAGATTTGATCCGCCTGGATGGCAAGGCTGTTGGGCACAGTCAGGCTGCCGGTGCCAAACCTGACATCCCCCGAACTGTGCAAAATGAGGTTGCCGAATCCCGGCATATTGACGATATGCGGCCCGCTATCGTGGGCGAAAAGATCGTCGTCCCCCGGAGTCTGCGCCGGTATGTTGCCCGGTCCGCTACCTACGTAATATAGGGATCCGGCGCCCTGGAATCCAAACGCGCCGAATTGCACCGCCGATGACACATCGATCAAATCCGCGTCCACTTCAAAGTTGCTGTCTGAAGCCGTGGTGAAACCTGATCCCTTGATGTTATTGAGGCCCGTATAATATTGGTACACCTGTGCGCCGGCGAGGGACGGGTCGTTATACCAGCCATCGATTTTCACATACGGCGCCCGGAGAGCGGCGTTGATGTGCGGATCGTTTGCGCTCGCCGAGATAACGCCGCCTGACAAGACAATGCTTCGCTTCATGCCAAGATCAACATCGCCGTCAAACACAAACAGGTCATGGGTCGAAAGCGCAAGCTGATCGAAACCCCCGGCATGAATCTTGTCGACGCTAAGGGTCGCGTCGCCAAACTTCAGCGCCGGATCGCTTTCGCCCGGAGCCAGGCCGGCAGACAAACCGGTAGGCCGATCCTGCTGGACAATCGTGATATTGCGCAGCCTCTGCATCTCCTCGGGAACTTCACCGACGGCAAAAGGCGACTGCGGTGTCGGCAGGTACGGAAGATAAATGTGGCTTAGCACATTGAGACTAAGCAGGCCTCCTGAGGCATTACCCCCACCCGCGGCGGCGCGCAGGTCTCCGTCGAGATATATCCCGCTGGCCGAATAAAGCGCGATGACACCGCCATCGCCGGCCACCAGCGTGGGCTGCAATCCGGCTCCGGCCGGGACATCGATCGTTTCCGCTGTACCCGACGCGTCGAGCAGTGCGCCGGGCCTAACAATGATAAAAGCATCGCCGGCGACAACGTTGTGTCCGGAGTCCATGCCGCTGCCCAGCGTGATCGAACCACCGTCCGGCACTACGCCGTAACGGCGGCCGGCCGCGTCGGCGGCCACAACCGCCTGCGCGGAGACGTCGAGGATGCTGTCTTCGCCGACCCAAATCGACCGCGTCGGCGTCGCAAAACCGAATCCATCGCCGCCATACAACGCGCCGTTCGACGCATTCGGCACGTTCGCGATGGTGATATTTCCGCCGTGCGCGGTGATAGCCCCCTCGATGGTCGTTTGCCGATCCGCGTAAAGGGTCACACTCTGTCCCGGATCGACGGTGATGGCGCTGCCCTGTGTCATATTGAAATCGTAGAGGCTGCTGAACGTCAGGCTGGCGCCTGCCCGTTGGGTCAGCCGGTCGGCAATCGGGTCATCGATATAGGTCGGCGGCAGCCAGAGATCGGCCGCATCCGAAACCTCGCTGCCAGTGGGCGCCGAACGACTTGCCGTGTCGAATCTATAGACCGGGACGGTCGCCGCGACGTTTGTTGCAATCTCCATGCCCGTGTTGCTGCTGACGGCGTAGTGGGAAAAGCCGGCGCTGAAAATATCAGGACCCAGCGCGAGCACCGGCTGGATGGGGACGGAACTGTCGAACTGCGTGCCGACGGGCACGACCGTTCCCGTGGGCAGCGTCACCGGCGCCGATACCACGTCGCCGGCCTTGTAGGAGGCCAGCAGCACAGGCGGTATCGGAATTCCATGCGGAAATACTGACGATGGTATTACCGTTCCCAAAGGGATTGACGATATGAAGAAGATGGTTGCGTTAGAGGGCACAATGCTGCCGGCGGAGAAGAAAATAGTGCCGTTGCCGCCGCTATTGACGATACCTACGGACATCCCCGCGGGCACTTCCCAGCTCGAGGCGGAGACGATGGGAGCCGTAGTGCTGACGCTCGGCGTGAATGCGCTGGCGATCGGCGTATCCACCGGCACCGAGGACAGGGTGTCATTGTAGTCGAACGGTATCCTGCCGCCGATGGGAATCACCACGTCTTGACTCAGCCGCACACTGGTTGAAGCCGGCGTACCTGCCGCCAAATGCCCCCCCGCCAGCGTCGCGTCATCGCCGATCACCACCGTCTGGCCGGCCTTGAGCGTCAGCGTGCCGCCGCCGTTAAAGCCGTAGGCAATGATCTTGCCATCGACGATCAATGGCGCCGACGGATCCATGGGTGCATTGCTGCCGATGACACGCGTGTCGTCATTCGCGATCAGGCTGACGTTGCCGCCCTTGCCGCCCCGGGTCTCGCCGCTGGCGAGGACGGCCGCGCCCGATGAAACATCAATGAGGCTTCCGGCGGCAAAGGTCACTCCGCCGGTGGTTGCCACATTCAACGTGCCGCCGTCGAGGAAGGCAATAGCCGATGAACCGTTGTCGGAACCATCACGCTGGTTCAGCCACAGCCCACTGAGATCGATCTTCGCATTGTTGTCGATCGTAACCTGGGAATATCCCTGAGCATCGTTCAATGCCACCCAGAACGGTGTCTGGCCTTGGGACACTATGGTACTCATGACGTTGCCCATAGTGATATCGCCGCCATGGGCCGTGATGTCGGCATCGACATCGATCTTGGGTCCAATTAGCGTCAATTGCCCGCCGGTGGCCAGCGCCAGCGGCGCATCAATGGCGATCTGATCCGTGCTGATCAGCGTCAATCCGCCCAGGTCCTGAGCATTAAGGCTATTCGCATCCAGCCAGACGGTATCCGTCCGCTCGTCCGGCAAGGCATCGTTTTCTCCCATACCCTGCGTGATGCCGCCGATGTCCCCTATGCGCATATCGCTGTCGATGCCGCCCGTCAGCCCGAGCGCCGTGTATAAACCCACCACCAGCCCGCCGCCCAGCGCCGCCGTGTCGTGGGCCAGCCTGTAGCCGTCGGTCACGCCGTCAGGCCGGCTGTCCACCTGGCGCGGGCCGTTATAGACCGCTGTCACGACATCGCCTTCCAGCACCGCCGTAGGCGACGATACGATCAATTGCCCCGCATCGCGCCCTACCGTATAACCGTTCTGCAGGATCTGCTCCGGTCCGATCAGCGGATTACGGAAATATTCGGTGGACGTATCGCCCCAGCGCGCATGGACCTCTTCAAAACCCTTGAAGATACCGGTATACATCAAATCGGCCGGTGCGCTGTTGACGTTGTACAACTGGCCGTCCGGCCCCTTCAGCCAGGTCTGCTGCAGATAGCCGGTGGCCGTATCAATGCTGCCGCCCGAGATATTGATCCGCGAACCGGACTGCGTGACCACTTCCCTGCCGCTCAGCGCCACGGTACCCCCCAGCGCTGCCCACTCGCCGATGCGATGCCCCTGATTGCTCAGATAGCCGCCCACTTCCAGCAGGCCGCCCGCGGTATACCAGCGGTCGCTGTCGTCGCCGCCCGCACCGGCCGGCACATACAGCAGCCCGCTGGTATCGACCCAGACATTGCTGTTGGCCAGTTTGCCGCTATCTCGATTGGCGGGCGCATCGCGCAGTTCGTTGCCCTGCACATTCACCAGCAGATTACTGCTGTCCATCGCGACCTGCACGCCGACGGCACCGGATACGTCCAGATTGGCGCCGTCGGCGACAAAGGCGCGCCCGGCGGCGCTTACAGCAATCTGGCCGCCGGTGGCCAGCGTCATCGAGCCCCCGGTGAAGACCACATCGCCGCCGGAGACAATTTCCACCCGCGACTGGTCGCGCCGGTCGGCCAGAGTCGACAGGTTGTCGAACTGCCCTGTCGCCAGCCCGTTGCCATTGGGGACAGACAATGCATCGCGCTGGCTGTCCAGCGCCGTGGTCTTGCCGTCGTCGTCAATCAGCACCGCCGTGACGGCGCTGCCGCCCAGCGTAACCCGGCCGGCGGCGTCGCCGTCCGAATTCAACAGGTGGATGGTGCCGCGCGTATTGACCGTGGTCGTGGCGATGGCTGCGCCATTCTGCTGCACATTGTGCCCGGCCAGCGTGATATCCCCTTCACGCGCCACCAATAAGCCGGTGTTGTCCACCTGACCGGCGGCGGTGCCGGGATTCAACTGCGGTGAGATTTCATTGCCGCGGGTGGTGGACGTTGGATTGGCGTCGGTGCCGACGCCGCGACGGATGATAAAATTGTCGCCGGCGGCCAGTTCAGCCTGGCCTTGCGGCGTTTCGATATCGCCGGCATTACTCACTTGTTGTCCCATCAACAGCACATAGCCGCCGCCCTGGGTAACCGACGCCGGCGCGCTGGTTGAAATTACCGCGCCGGGTTCGACGGTCAGCGCGCCGCCGGCGTTGGTGAACGACGGCGTATAGAGACCGCCGGTCTGGGCGCCGTAGATGCCGTGGGCCGTGAACTGGTCGTCGCTCATCGCAGCCGCGGCCGCCACCAGGTTACGCACGTTCACCTGGCTCGACCCGCTGAACACGATGCCGTTGCGGTTCATCAGCAGCACCGTGCCGTCCCCCTTGATTTGACCTTCTATCTGGCTGGGACGCGCGTTGGGGTCGTTGACCCGGTTTAATACCGCCCAGCTCGCCTGCTGGTGAAAGTCCACCTCGGTATTTTTACCGACGTTAAAGGTCTGCCAGTTGAGGATGGCTTTGTCTTTGGTCTGGTTGATGCTCACCGTGGTATGGCCGCCGGCGCTGCTTTGGGTCGGGGCGGCGGCGTTCAGCCAGCCTTGGGTGGCCGGGTTGTTGTCCACCTGCAGGCCGCCGGAAGCGAGGCCGTCCGGCACGCCGCCGGGGGCGTTGAGGGCCGCCTGACGGGCCGCGGCCTGTTGGGCCTGCGCCGCGGCGATGGCGGCGGCGGTCTGGCCGAGGTTGGCGATGGAGCGGGCCAGCTGCGCGTTGGCCTGCTGCTGCTGGGCCAGGGGCGGGGGCATGCCGGGCAGGCCGCCGCCGCCGGCGGCCCCGGGGGGGGGCGGCCGGGGGGGGGCGCTGTCGGCGGAGCGAGCGCCCGTGAAGGGCCGCGGCCCGGCGGCCCGGGCGGCGCCGGACAGCAGCAGCATCCCGATGGCGTAGGCAATAGGCTTGATGTTAAGACGAAGGTTATCGGAGCGGCTCATACCGGCTTGTCTAGGTCCGGTAACGGAAATTTTCTGCTGACGTCGGGCGGCTGGTCTGGCTTGCATATCGAAGCTCTCTTCCTGTGCTCAATCGGGTCTGGGTGCCCGCCGGCCATACCTTTAAGGGGGAGGCCGACAGGTTGCATTCAGACCAATAGATGATTGGGCAGGGTAGCGAATGCAGCTTTTCATAAAAAATTCACATGACGCTTCGGGCCGCCGCGGCTTAGCTGATCAGCACCACGCCGCCGGGCAAATAACGGATATTGGCGCCGTAGACCTGCTGGATAAGCGATGTAAAATCGGTAAAGCGATCCACCGACAGCTGCGCCTGCACCAGATTTTTGCCCAGTTCGCTGTTCATCAGAATCACCTTTCCCGCCCGGTAACGGTTGATTTCATCAATGACCTGAACCAGCGGCGTGTTATTGAACACCAGCATACGCCGGCGCCAGGCGGTGATTTGCGCTGCGTCCGCCGCCACCACCGGCAGCATGCCGTTTTGATCATAGCTGATTTGCTGGTTCGTCAGCAGCCGCACGCTGCGATCGCTGTGCTCAACGGTCAATTGGCCCGCCAGGCAGGTGACGCATACCGCCCGGTCGATATAACGTACGTTGAAACGGGCATCCGTCGCCTGGATGCGCCCGTTGTCCGCCAGCACCTCAAAGGGATATCCCTCCCCCGGACGGGCGATGACCTCTGCCTCGCCGGTTTTCAGGGTAATGCCTGCCAGTGCGCCTTGCCGGCGATATAAATCGATGCTGGTCTGGGTATTCATATGCAGCTGAACCTGTTGGCTCAGGGCGATTTCCCGCTGCTGGCCGGTATCGGTATGATAATCCGCGGAGATATCATAGACGCTCGGCCACAGCCGCAGCGGCGGGCGTACCGCCAGCCAGCCCACCGAGGCGGCCAGCGCACCGCCCAGCAGAGCGCGGCGGGCGAGACGCACGGTATTGATCGGCGTTACGGTGCCCTGCGGCTCCGGCTCGGCGGCGGCATCCCGCTGGGCCGCCTGCTGCATACCCAGCCAGTTTTGGCGGCATTCGCTGAACGTGCGGGCATGTTCGGCGCTTTGCCCACACCAGCGGCGAAACGCCTCGCCGTCGGCCACCGTCGCACGGCCCGATGCCAAACGGAGCACCCAATCCATGGCGCGCTGCCGGATCTCGTCGGATCCGTTCTGGCTCATATCGGTATCATTCATCATTTTTCAGTAACGCTTTCGTTTCCGGACGGGGTCCGAAACGTTGAATATAATGTTTTCCCATGCGCTCGCAGCAGTATTGCAGACCGGCTTTCAGCTCTTTTTCCACGGTGCGCAGGGAAACGCCGAAACGACGGGCAATATCGGTATGGGGAACATCGCGCAGGCGCGCGGCGATAATCATTTCCCGGCGGCGGGGGGGTAATTCATCCAGGATCTGCCGAAACGTCTCAATCTCGGTTTCACCGATAATGATCCGGGCGGGGTCCGCCAGTTCATCGGCAACCTGGTACAGTTCATCCACTTCGTCCAGGCTCATGATCCGCGATTGGCTCCGCCGCTGCTCCTCCGCCACGTTCAGGGCGATACGGAACAGGTAGGCCGCCGGATATTTCACCACCACGCCGTCGCCGACCCCGTCGATGCGCAGCCAGGTTTCATGCAGGGCATCGTCGGCCAGATGCTGTGAGCCCAGGCGATTCCACAGACGCTGGCGAAATTCCTTATAACTCGCCAGGAACAGCTCGCGCAAAGGCTTTTTTATCATATCCGGCATCATCGGCCTCTTTATCGCTGCAAACGTCGACAATCCCCTCGCGTATCCTGCCGGTTGCGCAGCAATAGCGTAATGGGCTGCTGAAATCCAGGCGGCGGCGGCTCGATTATCTGCCGCGTTATAACCCCTTGCACCGTACCACCCCAGGCGGCGACGCCGGGAGAATCCAAGAGATGCACCCGGTAAATCTGTCCGGAGGCGTCAATCCACAGCTGCAGCCCCACCCGGTAATGTCCCAGCTTGTCCGGCTGCAATTCGCACAATAATCTGCCCACCACCCGCTGTACCCGCGCCGCATACAGGCCGGCTTGCCGAGCCGGATCGACGGCATCGACTTTTCGCGCCGGAAAGAGGGTGTTGTCAATCGGTATCAGTGTAAATGCCGTGCCGCTGGTATAACGCGCCGTCAGGCCGCTGCCCGCCAACAGCAAGCGCAATGCTTCCGCCGCCGTAAACAGACCTTTCACCGCGGCGGATTGACGATTGACGGTTAACCCGGCGGTGACCAAAACCGACAATCCCGTCACCTCGCCATAGGCGCTCAGCGCGGCAGCCAGCGGCTGGGCCGGCAAATCAAACGGCATCCGCTGCGCCGGCAGGGTCCGGGCCAATCCGCCCGCCATCCACAATAACAGCGCCATGGCGCACAACACCCGGACCGCACAGCCTAGGGCGAGAAGGCGTACATTCGTTGCCGAGGGATTAAAAAAACGCGTCATCATCACCCGTTTCGTTCTGAACAACAGGAAAAGACAGCCGAGCTGGTGGGTATTATTGCTGGACACTCTGCGCGAGATTTATGACATTTCAATGAAGGCTTTAAAGTCATGGCCGAGACACAATAACTCTACGGCCACAGAGTTATCGAGGCGTCCGGGCGTCGATTAATGACGTTATGGCATCAATGAAATGAGGTTAGCGTTGTCGACAAACCCGTCGCTCCCCAGCAGACTGTGGGTTTTATTCACATCGCTCCGTCAGACATACTGGCTTATTGTAAGATCCTATCAGTCAATCTTTCTGACGGCATATTACCGACATCCTTACGGATGACCGCGTTTACTCTTAATGGAGGTTTTATGACCAATGAATCTACCGCGCTTATCATCGGCGCCAGCCGCGGGCTGGGATATGGTTTGGTACGTCGTTTTCTTGAACGGGGCTGGTTTGTCATCGCCACCGAACGCCAGGGTTCCACGCGGCCCGATCTGCGCCAGTTGGCGGCGAGCCAGCCGCGCCTGTCCGTCGAGACCGTGGATATCGATAAAGAAGAGGAGCTGCACGCCCTGGCCGCAAAACTCTCCGGCCGCCAGATTAATCTGCTGATGGTGAATGCCGGCACCGCCGGGGATGCCGCGCTACCGTTCGGCGAACGGCTGCTGGCGGTGATGCGCACCAACGTTATCGGCGCCATGACCGCCACCCGGGTTTTATCGCCCCTGGTGCGGGCCGGCGGCGCGGTGGCGGTGATGTCATCGGAATTGGCCAGTATTTCCGGCAATACCGACGGAGGCTGGGAACCCTACCGCTCAAGCAAATCCGCCCTGAATCAATCCCTGCGCAGCTTCGCGGCGGAAAGTCAGCATGCGCCCTGGTCGCTGACGGCGGTGGCGCCCGGCTGGGTCAGAACGGATATGGGTGGACCGGACGCGATCCTGGACGTTGAAACCAGCACCAACGGGGTCGCCGATATGCTGCTGGGCCGCCTGGGTAAAAAAGGCATCGCGTTCCTGAACTACCGGGGCGAAACCCTGGGCTGGTAATCACCCAGGTCCGATACAACTCCGCTCGCCAACGCTGACCGATTATGACGATAATGATCGTAATCTGAACTGATGCCTATAAGGCATGGGCGGTCATATGGAATTACGGCATCTGCGTTATTTTCTGGCGATTGCGCAGACGGAAAATGTCCGGCTGGCCGCTGAACATCTGCATGTCACCCAGCCGGCCCTTTCCCGCCAGTTAAAAGATCTGGAAGACGAACTGGGCATTACATTATTCGAACGCCTGCCCCGCGGAATCCGTCTAACTGCCGCGGGAAAGGCTTATGCCCGGGAGGTACAGCGGATACTGGCGGATCTCGACTCCGCCGGCGAACGAACCCGGCGTGTTGCCGCCGGCGAGGCGGGACGGATAAGGCTAGGCTTTCTGGAAATTGCCGCCTGGCGCGGCATCATGCCTGATGTTATCAGTGCTTTCTCCACGGCCTGTCCCGATATCGGTATGGAGCTGATTGCCGGCAACACGCCGCAGCAGTTGGAAATGATGCTTGCGGATACGCTCGACGGCGGTTTTATTTACCTGTTCAACCCGCTGGAAGACCCATTGACCGGTCTCGCGCTGCGCCGCGACAATGTCGTGCTGGCGGCGCCTTCGGCCTGGGGCCATCGTTTTGCCGAAAGCGTCGCGGCCAGAGATCTGAAAGGCGTGCCCTATATCGGTTTCCCCCGTGCAGGATACCCGGCGTATTTCGACCAGTTACTGAGCGCCTGCCGGGCCGCTGGATTTTCGCCGGATTTTGTCCAAACGGCCCGTGACGAGGGTGCGGTACTGAGCCTGGTGTCGGCGGGGATTGGCGTGGCTATCGTCAACAGCTTTAATCTTTCCCGGCCCCTGCCGCAGGTGGACTACCTGCCGCTGACGGATATCTCCGTACCCTTGCCGCTCTATTTTGTCTGGCGCCGGCGTCATCTCAACCCGGCCCTGGACCGTTTCGTCGAACTGCTGGCGCAGCACGTCGCGGAAGATGCCGGCAAAAGGCATTGATGCTTTGCAGGCATCAAAACACCAAAAATTCGGCATTGGCGTTTATCGTGCCGGCTTGCCATGATCATAAAGAACGCTTGTTGTCATCAGGCCTGCTTATCGCGGGGAAAAAAATATGTCAGAAAATACCGTCTCTTACCGGCTGGGAAACGCCGTCATCACCCGCATCGTGGAAACGCAGTTTCCGCTGGCGTTCAACACCCTGTATCCCGCCGCGCTGGAGGATATGGATGAGGCCGTCGCACGCCGGAAACTGCCGGTGGATTTTACCGCGGCACAGGAGATAACGCTTAGCGTGCATTCATGGCTGATTGACATGGACGGTTTGAAAATTCTCATCGACACCGGCATCGGCAACCATAAGCCCCGGCCTTTCAGCGCGCTGTTCCATCAGTTGGAAAACCCGTTCCTGCAACGGCTGGCGGCGGCGGGCGCCGCGCCGGAAGACATTGATTATGTCCTGCTGACCCACCTGCATACCGATCATGTGGGCTGGAATACCCGCTGGGTGGACGGCGCATGGCAACCTACCTTTCCCAGGGCCAAATATGTTTTGCCCCGGACAGAGCTGGAGTATTTTTTTACTCCCGCCGGGGAAAAACGCCGCATGCTGTTTGACGACAGTATCTTGCCGGTTATTTGTACCAATCAGGCGGTTGTCATGGCCGCGGACGGCGGTGAGATTTTGCCGGGTATCGCTTATCATCCCGCGCCGGGCCACAGCGCGGGACATATGATTATTTCCCTGCGTTCCGGCGGCCGTGAAGCCATTTTCTCCGGCGATGCCATGCACAGCCCGCTGCAGGTTGCCCGGCCGGAGTGGGGATCAACCTACTGCCTGGACCCCCACACGGCCCTGGCATCAAGATTGGCTTTGCTGGAACAGGCGGCGCAAAACAAGGCGCTCGTTCTGCCTGCGCATTTCCCCGGCGCCTCCGCCGGGTTTGTCACGCGGGAAGGGGATGGATATTCATGGCGCTATGGCCGTTCGCCGGCAACGCTTAAATAAATGTCGTATCGACATTGGACGTCGTCGCCGGCTCCGTTCTGATGGTTGCTGTAAGCCTGACTATCCCGACATCGCCAGCAAGCACCCTGACACTAATAGAGCCATCCGTGCCGGTTGTCCCTGTAATTGGGATGGGGAGCGATGTGCCGAGAGCGGTAGTGGAAAAATCCAATACGATGCCGGGTTGAATTGTACGGTCAGCGAGCGAGTAAACGGTGAAGAGCACTATATTCCCTATGGGCTTTGCAGCAGGCGTATTATCTGTTATTACGGTGTTGGCAATAAAATACCGCTGTGCAGGCTCGGTGAAAGTCACAATGACATGGACGGGCTGCAGGCCGGGTTGCGAATCAACAACGGCGGTAATCTCCACTTCCCCGGCCTGGGGGCTAAGAATATCTACCAGCAATTGACCAGCCTGGTCAGTCGCATTGGCGGCCATAATCGTCGCGATAGGAGGAGTCGCGGTAAAACTCATTCTTTCATTAGCCGCCAGCGCGCCATTCCGGTCAAGGGAGAAGATAATAGCGTTGGAAAGGCCGCCGACCGGTTGATAGTTTCTGATCGTATTGGAAGTGAGGGAATACACCGCCGCCGGAGTAAAATTCAGGAAGGTATTATTATTGGCGCCGGGAACGCTGGGCACCTGGGCGTTAATCAACACCTGGCCGGGCGTGCCGTTGGTGACATACAGATCATAGAGCCCGTTGTCATCGGTTATCCAGGGGCCTGTCGGTGGAATCGGCATCGCCCCCCCGCCGACGCTGAAAGCCAGCGCTGTTCTGGGTACGGGAGCGCTCCCTGCCGCTTGATAAAGGCGATAACGCATGGCGTTTCGGCTGATTCCGTCGGCCGGTGCGTTATTTTGCAATACCGCCCCGGAGAGATTGATATCAGCCAGGGGATTGTTATCAAAGCTGACGCTTTCCCTGGATTGGGTCTGATAATAGTTGCAGGTGATGAGCACTGTTTCCGCCCGGGTATCGGTAAAAAATACCGTCGCCTCCCCTTGCCCGTCCGTGGTAGCGGAGCATTGCTGGGTTCCATCGCTAAACAGGGCATCGCCGGACAAACTGAATGAGAGGAGTTGTCCGCATAACGGGCAGCCTTGATAACTTAACCGCGCGGTTGCGCTATTGGTATCGCAACCGTCGGCTATGGCATTCGTGGTGGCCGCCAACGTCAAGTCATGGCATTCACCCTGATGAATTGATGGCAAAGTGTTGTCTGACATAGTTGCCTCCGGCTGTTTGGCTTTATATCGGCAGCCCGTATACGGCACGCTGAAAAAACTGTCCGATTCTGGGGCATAACTGCGTAAGGATTAGGTAAATCTCACATCCGCATAGCTATTCGTCAGTGGCTCTAATACGATTCCGGCAGTAACCGTGACGGTCTCGATAACCGAATTAATCAGGGTTATGCGATAACTTCGCCTTCGCTATGATGGAACAAAAGTCACATCGGTATGAATATTCACTGAGGGGTCAGCTATCAAGTAGCATGTTACCGTCACTCTCTCAGGATAGAAATTAGTGACATTCAATAAATACTGTCCATTGTTATCTGTATAACCCGAGCTGGGCAACATGGCATTACAGGTAGCTCGAAATTCTAGCTGTGCATCTCTTACCGGTTGGTTTCGACTATTCAAAAGAAGATATAACAATTGAGCCGGGGTCGTGCCATTGGCGGGAACGAAGTCATTTTCCACACTAACGATTAAAATGTCATTGGACCTGAAATTAACATTATCATCCTTATAGATATCCGGCTGATCGGCAATGTATGCGCGAACCGAGACCGGGCCAGGTGTCAATGTATACATGTAAAGAGTGAGCATGCCTTGTGAATCGGTCCGGCTGTCAACGGCAGGAATTAAGTTGGCCTCGCCTGATAAACGCGTAAAATTAATAAGCACACCAGAAACTGGCTGCCCGGCGGAATTCTGCACTGTATAAATTATGGTATTAGGCAGAATACCGTCCGCATAAGCATTATTTTGATCAACTCTTGAATTTAAAATGAGCACCGGAGAAGCAGCATCTTCAAAGGTAGAATTCTTTCTCGCTAAAATCTCTTCACCATTCAAAGGAGTAAAACTGCTATAGACTGTCACCTCTTGAGGAAGGCTATTGATAAAAGTGATAGTGGCATTACCCAGACTATTGGTATTAACGGAATCACGTTGCAAGTTGTTGGTGGTGAATCTTGCGCTGCCCGTTAGCTCAAAGTTAATAGTCCTCTGAGCCAGGTAATTATTGCCAGATTTCAACGTAGCCGTTGCGGCATTAGTTGCAATGCCATTCGCCAGAGCACCTGACGTCACCGCCAGGGTCAGGCTGTAATCGGCTAATGGCTCCTCTTCGGGGAAGGTTTCCTCATCTGAACAGGGTTTTTCTTGCATAATAGACCTCTGGCTGATATAGAAATATCGGGAGCATGTTTAATAACAGCAACGAAGTTAACCACCATTTGAAAGTATTTCCGCATCAAAATTCTCCGCAGGCTCCGGCTGAATATTGAGAAGTCCTATAGGCGGCGAAGCGAACACAGTATCTATAAACAGTGACGAACCGCTGGCTTGAGGCAGAGAGAGTATCACGGTCACCGGCTCAGCAACCGAGTCAATAATATCAATGGTGGCGGATTGATCGCTGTTGAGTGAAATCAACGAATAGCTGGGACCGCCGATATTCGTGCCGCCGATAATGGATGCAGTACTGCTGTTCTGAATTTGCGCCAAAATCTGGGTGATAGGCGTTCCTCGATTGGAAACGGTGTCCGTTTTCACATAAATGGAGTTGTATGTTCTATTATTCGCCGGTGCGCCGGTAGTATAATTGACATATAATATTTTATCTTCACCGGCCCGGAAGGGACCGAAAAACGTCGTGGAAATAGAAGATGCGCTAGTGGCCAGTTCATAAGCACTTACAAAATAATTTTCCTGATCATATGAAAATAGACGAAAAACCTTGCCCGGTGGAATCGATATTAAGTTCATAAGTCCTTTCTTCTGTTTCATAGAAATAAGCCATTCCGTTGCTTACACTAAGCCTGATTCTAGCGCCCGGATTGCCATAGACCACACCGCGATTAAAAGGATTCACCCTAATAGCGTCGAAATCGAGATTGGCGGCTCCGATGGAAATTATCATTGACAATGAAATGGTTATATTCACATTCAAAGGATCTGAACTGGTAGGATTATCGAAACGATCCGTGATAGTGTAGAATATTGTATTTACGCCTCGCCGTACCAACTGCACCGGCACGAAACCTGTTATGGGGAAATCCGTATCTGGATTTCTGATAATATAACTGCCTATTAATATACCATCCCAAAATACCTGTACGACATCATCCACCGCTGGATTCTGGTTACGAAAGATTTGATATATCACGCCGCCAGCGGATTGGATGTTGGCCGTCGGTATTTGCCCATTCATTATTTGTGGTAAAAAGGGAGGTGCAAGTGCCATTGCCGTTCCTTAATCGATGCTCGCATGGATGCATCAATATTTATTTAGGGTCAATGATTACTTTTAATAGTGATAGTAGAGAAAACCCATTGCTTTGCAATGGCATTTTTTGCCAGCCTTAATGTTAAAAATAGCGGGAGAAGTTCCTTTATTTTTGCAACGAAATAACAGCATAGCAAGCCATGGGCCGCCGACTGCCCCCGAGAGGTAGCTTATTTGTTTTGCGCCCGAAACTGACTGGGAGCCGTGCCGACAATTCGTTTGAACGCGCGGCTGAAGGAGGCTTCGGAATCGTAACCCAGCCGGCGGGCCACCTCCGAGATACGCGCGGCATCACGGCTAATCCATTGCCGCGCCAGATGCATTCGCACCTGTGCCACATAGCGGGCCGGGGTTTCTCCCACAATAGCTGAAAATTTACTGGCGAAGCTGGAGCGCGACGCCCCCATAACCTCCGCCAGTTCACGCAGCGGCCAGTCGCGATGGGGACTGGCATGAATGGCCGCCAGTACCCGGCCGATTTCAGGATTCCGCACCGCGGCTATCCAGCCGGTGGCATCAACGCTGCCATGTTCCACCCAGGCGCGAATTATCTGGGCGGCCAGCACGTCCGCCAGGCGGGCGATAATGCCGCAGGCGCCGACCCGGTTCATCTCAACTTCACATCCCATGGCTTCCAGCAGGTGCAAAATGGTGGGCTCGCATTTCATCAGCTCATCGGCGCGCATCACATCCGGCATCATCCGCAACAGCGGATGCAGGCTGTCGAGATTAAACCGCATGGAACCGGAGAACAGCAGGCAGTTTTCTCCTTTGGCGCCGGAATGGTAATCAAACATATTGCCGCTCAGCGCTTTGCACTGCCAACGGGGGAACTGATGCGGCGTCGCCCCCGGCTCGCTCGCCAGCGCATGGGCGCTGCCGCGGGGCAACAGCACGGCATCGCCGGCCCCCAGTTCAATCCATTGGCCGGCAGGGTTAAGCAGCCAGCACCCCCGCTCCGAACACAAAATGAAATATCGCGTCCTGCCGGGCCGGAAAGGCGAACGCCCAGGGCGCGGCCAGCGTGCAGCGGCCATATTCCACTCCGTCCAGCCTGAGTCCTTTGAGCATATCCGTCAGGGGATCATGAGGGGTCGGCGGGGCCAATTTGGACGAATTGTCATGCATTTTGGTTTTCCTAGCATGGAAGTTCCAACCCATCGACTGTAACATCCATTTAACCGCATTGAAAAGCGAGTGCTGACACTTTTTTTGGAGAAACCATGACAGAAAAAAGCTGTATCGGCGATGACGCCCTTGCCTGCCCCGCGTCCCGTGCCGATGATGAACGGAGCGCCGCCTGGTATGCGGTGCTTTCGCTGTCAGTGGGTGTATTCGCCCTGGTGACGGCGGAATTCCTGCCCGCCAGCCTGCTGACCCCCATCGCCGGAGATCTGGGCATTTCAGACGGCGCCGCCGGGCAGGCCGTAACGGCCACGGCCCTGGTGGCGGCGGTGGCGGGACCGGCAGTGGTGCTGGGCACCGGCCGAATCGACCGGCGTAATGTCGTTTGGGGTTTAACGCTGATGCTGGTGCTGTCAAACCTGCTGGCGGCGTCAGCCTCGACTATTTGGGCGCTGATTGCGGCGCGGGTGGTGCTGGGCATCGCCCTCGGCGGGGTCTGGTCCCTGGCGGCGGCCCTGGTGCTGCGGCTGGTTCCCGCCCGGTTATTGGCGCGGGCCATGATGATCATTTTTACCGGCGTCTCGGCGGCGACGGTGTGCGCGCCCGCATTAGGGTCCTATCTCGGCGCGCTTTGGGGATGGCGAGCCACGTTCCTGGCGGCCGCCGGTATCGGGGTTTTGGCGCTGCTTTTGCAATTGCTCAGTCTGCCGCGGCTGCAACCGGAGGCCGGCGCGGGTTTCGGGACTTTCGGCGTCCTGCTGCGCCGTCCCGGCATCCGTATCGGTCTTATCACCGTCATGTTTGTCATCTCCGGCCATTTTGCCGGTTTTACCTATATCCGGCCTTTCCTTGAGCAGGTCCCGCATCTTGACGTTCGCATGATCTCTCTGGTGCTGCTGGCGTTCGGCATCGGCGGCTTTTTCGGCAATATCGCCGGCGGAATGTTGGCCGGGCGCAGCGCCAGACTGGCGGTCGCCCTGGGTTCGCTGCTGTTGTCGGCCATGGCGTTTTCCCTGCTGGCCGACGGCGCATCGATATACATCGCCTTTATCGCCACCGCGGGCTGGGGTTTTGCCTTTGGCGCTTTCCCGGTCAGCATCCAGACCTGGAATACCCTGACCGCCCCCGATCATGCGGAAACCGCCGGCGCCCTGCTGTTGACCACCTTTCAGATAGCCATCGCCCTGGGGGCGGTTGCCGGGGGGGTGCTGGTGGATTCCTTCGGCCCGCCGGGAGCCATTACCTATAGCGCACTGACGGTGCTGGCCGGCGGACTGACGATGCTGCTGTTCGGCCGCGGCCACGGACAGCCAGCGGCTTGAGGCCGCTTTATGCCAGCGCCGCGAAGCCGGCGCGGATCTCCGCCTCAGGCAAATCGATGCCGATAAACACCAGCACGCTGGTTTTTGCCTCGTCCGCACGCCACTCCCGGTCCCAGTCGGCGTTGTACAGCCGCTGCACGCCCTGGAACAACAGCCGGCGGGGATCGTCTTTGATGGCTAGTATGCCCTTATAGCGCAGCAGGTTATCGGCATATTTTACCAGCAGGCTTTCCATGAAATCCGACACCACCGGCAACTCCACCGCGTCGTCCAGATACACCACGATGGATTGCACGCTATTTTGCGTTGGGATAAGCGGACGGAATAACGGTTTGGCCACGGCCACCCGATCGTTAAGAATAAAACCCTCGACGCCAAACAGCTGCGTTAGCGGAATATCGCCGTTCACCACCCGATAAACCGGCGCACGGGCGTTAATGGCCTGCAGGCGCCGCACCCCCCCTGTCAGGATAGATGGCATCCCCTACTGAAAATCTAATTGGGGGTAGTGGAGCCTGACATGAAACGTTATTCACCTGAACGTAAAGCTGCTGTTTTGGACAAATTATTACCTCCTCACAACATGACTGTTAGCGCACTTGCACAGCAAGAAGGAATATCGGAAGCTACCCTTTACAACTGGCGTATTCAGGCCAAATTGGAGGGAAAGCCCGTGCCCGGAGCGAATAAAACTACCGAACAATGGTCGACCGAAGCCCGTTTTGCCGTGATCGTGGAAACTGCCACACTCAGTCAAGCCGAGTTAGGCGAATATTGCCGTCGTAAAGGGCTTTATCCAGAACAAATAGCCCAGTGGAAACAAGACTTCCTTCAAACGCCACAACCCGATACCCGGCAGTCGCAAAAACAGGCCCAAAAAGAAATCAAAGGGCTGAAGCGAGAACTGGCCCGAAAGGAAAAAGCCCTGGCGGAGGCGGCCGCGTTGCTGGTGTTGCGAAAAAAGCTCAATGGTTATTACGGGATAGCAGACGAGGACGACTGACGCCAGCGAACGAGCGAGTGCAATTTATCCGGTGGATAGGCGAGGCGACGAGCGCCGGTGCGCGCTTGCTCCCCGCCTGCCGAGAAGTGGGCATCAGCCTGCGCACCTGGCGGCGCTGGAACGGGCAGGCCGAAGACCGCCGGCCTTCGGCGGTGCGCCCACGACCGGCCAATAAGCTGACACTCGCCGAAGAACATCAAATACTGGCCGTGTGTCACGAGCCGGAGTATGCCAGTTTGCCGCCAGCGCAAATCGTGCCACGTCTGGCGGACACAGGGGTCTATCTAGCCAGCGAATCGACGTTTTACCGGATCCTGCGGCGCCACGGTCAGGTGCATCATCGAGGGCGTAGCCGGGCACCGCTGAAGGTCAATAAACCGACCAGCTATCAGGCGCTTGCGCCCCGCCACGTGTGGACATGGGACATCACCTGGCTCGCGTCACGAGTCCGTGGCCGGTATTTTTATCTGTATCTGATAGAAGATATCTTTAGCCGGAAAATCGTCGGTTACGAGGTTCACGAAGAAGAAAATGGTGACCAGGCCGCCGCCCTGCTGCAGCGTACCGTGCTGCGTGAACAGTGCTACCGGCAACCTTTGGTGCTGCACGCCGATAATGGGGCGCCGATGAAATCCCAAACGCTGAAAGCAAAGCTGGAAGAACTGCAGATCACCGGTTCGCACAGCCGGCCGCGGGTCAGCAACGACAATCCGTATGTAGAATCGCTGTTCAGAACGCTGAAATATGTTCCAGCGTGGCCGTCATCGGGCTTCCTGGACCTAAATGAGGCAAGACAGTGGGTTGAGTGTTTTAGCCGATGGTACAACGAAGAGCACCGGCATAGCGCTATCGGTTATGTGACGCCGGAACAACGCCATCAGGGGCATGACATTGCCCTGTTGGCAAACCGAAAAGCCTTGTATGAATCAGCCCAAAGGGCCAACCCGGAACGATGGTCAAAACACTGTCGCCAATGGCAACGTGTCGAAGTGGTGATGTTGAATCCGGATAAGCCGGAAACAGCGCTGGAAAATGCAGCATAAAAAATGACTAAGGGTGCCAACATCCTTGACAGCCGCCGCGCACCAGCGCCTCGCAATCGCCGGCCACATCCGTTTTGGTCAGCAGGATGCGGTCCGCGAATCCCACCTGGGCCTGGGCGATAGGAAACCGTGACAGCTGCTGTTCGGCATGCACCGCGTCCACCAGCGTAATCACGCCGTCCAGCAAAAAGCGGGTATTGATAATCTCATGGGAAAAAAAGGCCTGGATAATCGGGCCGGGATCGGCCATCCCGGTACATTCGATAACCAGCCGGCTGAAATCCACCTCTCCCCGGTCAAGACCGGCGAGCAAATCCAGCAGCGCCCGCTCCAGTTCATTGGCGCTGCTGCAGCAGATACAACCGTTGCTCAACGTGGTTATGCGCGTGGCGCGGTCGCCCAACAGATCGCTGTCAATGGGCGCCGCGCCGAATTCGTTTTCGATGACGGCTATTTTTTCGCCGTGATCGGCATTCAGGATATGGCGCAGCAGGGTGGTTTTCCCTGCCCCCAGGAAACCGGATAAAATAGTGGCCGGCAAAGGCGTGTTCATACTTGGATCCTCTTGACCAACCTTAGCGTCAACAACAGCGGAATCCCCCTTTGCCGCTGCCGCCGTAACGCGCCTCCTGCCTGTCGCGGAAGAACGCTTCATAGTCCATCACCGGCTGATCGGGGTGATTGGTGGCCATATGCTGAACATAATTGTCATAGTCAGGAATACCCACCAGCATCCTGGCGGCCTGTCCGAGATATTTTCCTGCCTGACCCAGATTTCCAAACATAGGGCATCTCCGCTGTGATACCCGCATCACTATGAAGGGTGATGCGGGTTGTGAGTCATCTATCCCGCTCAGTGACCGGACGAGGTGGTTACCCCACCTTCGGGGAGCGCGATATAAGCGGTTTCTTTATCGGTGCGCTGGCTGGTCTTGCGAGCACCCATCACCGTTTTGATTCCGTAGAATATGATGCCATAGACCACAATCAGGAACAGTACGCTCAGCACCGCATTCGTATAGTTATTGACGACAATGTGATGCATATTGCTTATTTGCTGCGCCGTCAGGCTGGCGCCCTGCTCGTCGATCTTGCGGCTGTAGGCGCGGGCCAGGTATAGGAAGCCCTCCAGTTGAGGATCCTGGCTGAACAGTTTCAGTCCCAGCGCCCAGGTGGTGCAAATCAGCAACCAGACGGCGGGAAGGACGGTCACCCAGATATAACGGGTGCGCTTCATTTTCACCAGCACCACGGTGCCCAGCACCAGCGCCACCGCCGCCAGCATCTGGTTGGATATGCCGAACAGCGGCCAGAGGCTTTTCACGCCGCCCAGGGGATCCACTACCCCCTGGTACAGCAGGTAGCCCCATAGCCCGACGCATCCCGCGGTGCCCGCCATACCCGCAGGCAGGGAGTCGGTCTTCTTCAGGAAGGGGACAAAGTTCCCCAGCAGATCCTGCAGCATAAACCGGCCGGAACGCGTACCGGCATCCAGCGCGGTCAGGATAAACAAGGCTTCGAACAAGATACCGAAATGGTACCAGAAGCCCATGTCGGCGCCCGGCATGATTTTATGGAAAACATGGGCAATACCAACCGCCAGGGTCGGCGCGCCCCCCGCCCGGTTGAGGATCGAGGGTTCGCCGATATCGTGGGCGGTTTGCAGGATTTGCTCAGGGGTGATCACAAAGCCCCAGGAACTCACCGTTGCCGCCGCGTGCGTCGTCACATCCCGCAGGTTGGACAGGATCAGTGCCGAATCCGCGCCGCCGAGGTTATGCAGGTCCGGCATGGTGATGCCCAAGGCCACCGGCGGGGTATTCATGGCGAAATAGAGTCCCGGTTCGATAATAGACGCCGCCACCAGGGCCATGATGGCCACAAAGGATTCCATCAGCATCGCGCCGTAGCCGATAAAGCGGGTATCGTTTTCACTGGCCAGCAGCTTGGGCGTGGTGCCGGAGGCGATCAGGGCGTGGAAACCGGATACCGCGCCGCAGGCAATGGTGATAAACAGGAAGGGGAACAGAGCGCCTTTCCATACCGGGCCGGTGCCGTCGATAAAACGCGTCACCGCCGGCATTTTCAGATCGGGACCGATAATCAGGATGCCGATGGCCAAACCGACGATAACGCCGATTTTAAGGAACGTAGCCAGATAGTCCCGGGGCGCCAGGATAAGCCACACCGGCAGCAGGGAGGAGACAAAGGCATAACCAATCAGGGTAAAGGTAATGGTGGTATCTTTGAAGGTTAACGCCGGTCCCCAATAGGGGTCATGGGCGATAACGCCGCCAAAGTAGATGGCCGCCAGCAGCAATACCACGCCGATGACCGAGACTTCCCCCACCCGTCCGGGGCGGATATAACGCATGTAAATGCCCATCAGCAAGGCGATGGGCACGGTGGAGCAAACGGTAAAGACGCCCCACGGGCTTTCCGCCAGCGCTTTCACCACGATCAGCGCCAGCACCGCCAGGATGATGATCATGATGAGAAAGCAGCCGAACAGGGCGATGGTGCCGGGTACCGGGCCCATCTCTTCCTTGATCATCTCCCCCAGGGAGACGCCGTTACGCCGGGAAGACATAAACAGCACCATAAAATCCTGCACCGCGCCGGCCAATACCACCCCGGCCAGCAGCCACAGGGTGCCGGGCAGATATCCCATCTGCGCCGCCAGTACCGGGCCCACCAGCGGTCCGGCGCCGGCGATGGCGGCGAAGTGATGCCCGAACAGCACATTTCTGTTGGTGGGCACATAGTTGAGGCCGTCATTATTGATCACTGCGGGGGTCGCGCGGTCGGGATCCAACTGCATGACGTTTTTAGCAATAAAAAGACTGTAGTACCGATAGGCCACCAGGTATACGGCGACGGAGGACACGACAATCCATAGGGCGCTGATGTTTTCTCCGCGGCGCAGTGCGACTACGCCGAGGCAGCACGCGCCGATCAGGCCGATGATCATCCAGGGTATATGTTTAAGCAGATTATTCTTCATCATTTCGCTGTCTTCAGTAGGTAAAGATAAGACGGTACTCTATGACAATGATGAAGAAATCAACCGTGAATTTTGGTTAAACGGTCATTAAAGGGGCGGAAGCGGTCGAATAGACAATTAAAGGGTTTTGCGTTTTTCAATATTAATGACTCAGCATGACCGCCTTAGCCAAGGTTTCGGTAAATTTACCCATGATGAAATAGCAATCGGCCCTCAGTTCAGCGTTGCCGTCATGGGAATGACAACCTGGCGGCAATAGGGCGCGTTATGCCGGCACAATGGGGCAAACCGTCGCCAGCGCCATGGTCACCAGTCCCTCTACCAGATAGCGCAGCTTCGGTTCGGTTTCCGCCGAGGCCTTCATGCTGGTGGTGGCAAGGCACATGATGGCGGCTATGTCCTCAGCGGACAATGCCCCTCCTCCCTTACAAGCCGGCAGGAGCACTGCCGCCAAATGCGCCTTGAACTGGGCGTGCTGTTCCGCCACCGCCTCCGGGGCGTAAAGGGCGCAGTTTGCCAGCAGCTCGGTGGCGTTTTCCGACGCCAGCACCGCCGTGACCGGACCGACAATCCAGATGTCAAACAAATTGATAAGCCGCGCCTTGAGATCGACCGTACGCGCCAGCATGGCGACGGTTTCCTCCTGGCTTTTGGCGCACTGCTGCCTTATCAAGGCGGCATAAATCGCCTCTTTACCGGCAAAAGAGGCATACAGCGTCGGTCTGGACATCGCCGCCGCCTCGGCGATATCGCTCATACAGACTTTGCAATAACCATGACGGTGGAAAAGACGCATCGCCGCGTCCAATATCCTCTGTTCTTTTGTTTGCACGCGTTTTAAAACCTCATGGATACATCTTTACACTTTTCAATTATTGTAAATATGATATCTTACTTTACACTTTATGAAAAGTGTAAAGAAGCAGACCGTCAAATTCAATGTTATCCGCGCCTCGCAACGCCGAGGGCGGAACACCCTAATCAAAGGAACTTTTAAAATGAAAATCGGCATAATCGGTGCGGGATATGTTGGTCGCGCCCTGGCCGCTGCGGCGGTAAAGAACGGCCATGAGGCCATGATAAGCAACTCCCGCGGTCCCCATACCTTATTCAGCGACGCCGCCATGCTGGGCTGCAAAACCGGCACCATAGACGACGCGGCTAAATTCGGCGATATCGTGATTGTCGCCATTACCCTCAAGCATTACAAAGCCGTCCCGGTTGAACCCCTGGTGGGCAAAATTGTCATCGACACCAATAATTATTATCCCCAGCGCGACGACAAAATAGACGTCCTGGACAACGGCTCCACCACCAGCAGCGAACTGCTGGCGGCCCACCTGCCGAAATCCATCATCGTCAAGGCCTTCAATGCCATTATGATGACCCACATCGAACGGGACAGCCAGCCCGCCGGCTCCTTTGACCGCCGCGCGCTGCCCCTGTGCGGCGATGATGCCCAGGCGAAAAAACGGGTGGCGGATCTTTACGATCAGTTCGGTTTCGACGCGGTGGACGTCGGACCGCTGTCCGAAGGCTGGCGCTTCCAGACCGGCACGCCGGCCTACTGCGTCCGCCTGAATAAAGAATGGATACAAAAGGCCCTGGCGGCCGCCGTTCGCTAACAGCGGACAGATGCCATTGCTATACGTTCAATGCATGCCCCTTTTCCCTTGCGGGAGGGGGCAATGTTCCCTTCAAGCGCTGTTTCGGCGGCAATCCCAGCGCTACCAAGCGCAGCAGCGGATGGGCCGGCATGGTTATAAAACCTTAATCCCCGCTTCCTTCACAGGATAATTTTTTCATCAGCGCCTGCTGCATCTCCTGGATCCAGGGCTCATTCCCCACCGCGCGTTTAAGCAGATTGGTCCCGACCATGGACGCGAACAGCAGCATCAATTCTTCTCGTTGCCGCCCTTTCGGTTCCGGTGATGCCGCGTTGACAAAGAGTTCGCACATCCCTTGCGCGCCTTTCCGATAGACCTGGCTAAACGGCTCCTCGGCGGCATGTCCGGCGGCATCCTGGCCGAGGGCTATCATCGGGCAGGTTTTTTCCGGCGGTTTTTCCGTGAGGTAATATTCCGCCAGTTGCCGCAGCCTATTGGTTCTTCCCGATCCGGGACCGGCGCTGACCAGTTCTTTCCAGGTCGTCGTGGAGCGTTCGAACGCTTCGGCGCAGGCCTCGGCCGCCAACGCTTCCTTAGACGAAAAATGTTTATAAAAACCGCCCTGTGTCATGCCGGTGGCTTCCATGATTTCGGCAATACTCACCGCATCAATCCCTTTCACCCGGAACAATCCCGACGCGGCGTCAACGATGCGGGCGCGATTCTGATCAGCCTGTGCACGAGTAGATCTTCCCACAATTGACCTCTGTGAAATTAGATGTTATTTGAACTTTAATTCTTGATGAGAGGGTAATCAACCCCTAATTCGAAAAGAGACCGGCAACCGCTCATTTTGTTATTCTCCAGGTAGAACGATGGCTGAGCAAAGCGGCCGGAGAAATCCGCTATGGTCCCGCTTCGGCCCGGCTTATCAAGCAGTTCGCCGCCCGTGCAGACTACCCGGCGGCTCGGGCGCGACCGGTTCAGGCCACGCCGTGTTGTTTGATAATCAGGTTAAGCAGCGCTTTGGTAAATACCGGGCCCAGGCCATTGGTATTTTTTCTATCATGCGGCGGTGAGAGGAAATCCTGACCATAAGATTGATAATGGGCAATATCATAAATAATCTTTGCCATAAAATGGGCATTATCCATCATGATGTTTTTTTGCAGCATAGGATCGCTCTTGATGGCCTGAATAAGCTGTGCGGCATCAACCCTGACGTCTAAAGCGTTTTCGTAGCTTTTTATAAACAAATCATCAAAGATAAAGGCCTCCTTACCATTGGCAAATATGTCTTCATCGAAAAACTCAAGAATCTCATTCCCATCGCCCAGCTGTCGGCTTTTAGGAGAATAAACAAAACTGGTTGTTCCGACCTGTATATTTGCATCTTCCGCAAGCTCAGTGATGCGCAATCTATCCTTGCGGGCCACGGTTTTATCAAAATAATCCACCATAACCACTATTCTATGGCGAGAGTCCATCGGCAGGGTAAATCCCATCAGCGGTTCTTGAAAAGGTATCTCGGGAGCGTTCATGATTTTGACGTAGCAAAAGTATATTGCCTTTATATTTACGGAAATATTTCTCCAATTGCAATAGATAATATTCCACCCTAAGCATTGCTTGCTGTAAAATGCGATCGTCATGAGTGTCAAGGGTATTTTTCAGGTATATTTTTATACTATTTTGAGGATGATAACGCAGAGAGCCAAACACATTTTTTTCCGTAGACAGCTTTAATTTCAACAAAGCTTGATTTACGACACCCTGGGCCATATTGATTTCCTTTCTGAACAAGTCGATATTTTCCCTGAGATAAAAAAATCGGTCTGGAATATCTTTATCACGATCTTTCAAATACCTTATACACACCTCCTCTGTTCTGTAATTATTTTTTATTTCTTTAGCAATGGCTGCATACTGATCCAACTTTTCATGTTCAAATGCTGAACGATAGTATTTCATTGGATTGATAAATTGCTTCAGGCCATTTATAAAATGTGTTTCACAAGCATGAATCGGCTGGTCGGCAGCACCACCCGGCACGTTAAAAGGGGGCGTCTGGCCGCGTTCGGTTTCCGCGGATCTATCAACATGGCTCTTATCGGCGGGGAGAATGGGCTTGGCGGGGCGGTTGCGTATGGCGGGCGCGGCGGGGGAGCCTTTTTTTCTCGAAAAACCGCCCGCCGTTTTTCTGCCCGCAACACAGGGTTTTCGCAATGGAAACTTATCAAAAAAACAGATGTTTCCACAAGACAACACCGCACCGCTCGCATTATGCGTATCGGGCAAGGAAGTTATCAATATTTCCCTGCCAAATGAAATAGTTTTGTTATGATCATTATGATTGGGCTTCAGTGAAAGTAACAGTATCGTCACGTTCAAAAGGGAAGATGCCAGCATGTGCTTATTGATCTGCTTTTCATTTTTTTTGCGGCAAAGGGTCACATTACCGGCATGGGCTAGTTGCTGAATAGCCCTTCCTTCCTCAAATGGGTTACATTGGTAAAAAACCGTATTGGCCTTCGTCGATGATTTACCTTTTTTTTTGTGCCTTTGCTGGTAGACGCCGATTGTCCGCTGGTGATCATGAATGGATGAAATAGGCATACCTTCTCCTTGGGATAGCTTGTTATTTATATAGTTTCAATTTATGGCCATAAAAAAATAAAATATAATATCTACACATCTCTTTAACCAAAATTATTATGGAATATATATCATTATTATTTGCGGCAATATAGACAGAATGTTAATCAGCATAAAAATAGTGTTTTTACCAGCACTAGGCTATATTGGATTGAAAGTTACTGTTTCTCATACAATTATTAAATACTATAAACAGATTATTCATTAGTGTGATGAACTTTATAGCGTCGGTCTTTCGGCAAAGGTGAATAGCACAGTGCCCGTATCAGACATGCTGGAACGGGCTATTTGCGTTAAGGTATCAATCCGGCGCTTGGCCTTTCGACGCGGCCTTACCGGACCTGAATCTGAATGGGTTTACCATATCCATCGGCGTTACCTTTTACTATCACCAGATAACGGCGCTCATCAGCGTGATGACTGTCCACGATTTGCCTGATGGGCCCCACCGCGTTGACAATTGCCGCACCCGCCGGATTAGTCATGAATTGAGACAGGGGTTCCAGTTTGCCGCCGCCATCCGCCTGTGGAGAGAGCCCCAGCAGATAGTTTTGCTTGGGTTCCAACCCGGTGGCCGAAGCCTGTAATATTTGGGTAATCCCCTGATCAAAGAGGGAAAGCGTGGTGGCCGTCGGCGCATTATGTACCGCGTTGACATTTTTCAGCGCCAGATGGACCGCCTGGCCGGCAATGCCCAGCGGTTGCAGTCCTTGCATGCCGTCGCCGGCGGGAACGGCGTTCGGAACGTAGGCCACCGCCTGGGGCGCCTGTCCGATGGGTATGGTGGCAATGACCTTATTACTCAACGTATCAATGGCGGTCAATGCATCGGCGTTTTCCAGTCCGACATACACCCTGCTGCCATCGCCGGACGGCCAAACGCCATGGGGCAGATTACCCACCGGAATTGAAGCCGTCTGGGTAAAATCATCGGTACGATAGACATTGACCCGATTGAGTCCGCCGATGGTCACATAGGCGAAACTGCCTTTTGCGTTACGGACAATATTGACATGATTGGTTATCGGACCGGTATCGAGCGTTTTCAGCAGGGAAAAGGGCGGTTTTGCATCAAAGACCTGCACTTTGCCGGTATCTTTCAGGGTAAGCCAGACCTGTTTCCCATCCGGCGTGGCGGCGATATTCGGACAGAACGGGCTGGCCTGTTTGATGCTGCCGACAATCTTATGATCGCTGACGCCGATTACCACCGTCTCGGGGTTAAAGGATGAGCAGACATAGCCGTACCGCCCGTCAGGGGAGAAAATCTGCATTCCCGGCCCGCCAGGCACCTTGATTCGGCTCTTTTCTTCCCCGCTGGCCGCATCAAGCACAGACACATAATCTTCGCCACGCACCGTCACCCATATTTCTTTACCGTCCGGGGTAAAAAACGCTTCGTGCGGCGAACGCCCGATATAGGTCACATGCTTCACCGCATTAGTGGCCGTATCGATCAGGCTGACGGAGTTGGAGCCTATGGAAACCACCGCCAACGTTCTGCCGTCCGGGGAAAAGCCCATGCCGTGCACCAAAACCTGCCCCTTGTAGAGCGGGCTGAGGTTGGCCGGCTGCGCATCCCCTAATTTGATAACCCCCAGCAGGGTATTGCTGGCGGGGTCGGTGACCGAAACGGTATTGGAAAACTGTTCCGCCGCGTAAACGCGATCGCGGTGGCTGATGGCAATGTCCGGCGCGGCGGCGGCATAAGGCGCTTGTCCGGCCCAGGACAAATAAGATGTCAGCGCCAGGGCAGTCGCCATCGCCGTACGTGCAAAGTGTCGTTTCATGATCCTTACCTTCTATTCGTTATGGTGTGGTTTCACCGGGCCGGCGAGATCTGATCCGGCGCCGGCAGGGCGGGAGGCAACGGTTTCCCCAGCGCCTGATACATGGCGGTAATTTCCTGTTGCTGGGTCACGATGATTTCCTGGGCTATGCGTTTGAGCTGTGGGTTCTTACCGTAGCGAAGCTGAGCCACCGCCATATCAATGGCGCCCTGATGATGGGGCGTCATCATGGCGACAAAATCCTCATCCACGTTGCCGGAGGGGCTGATGGCCATATTGGCCATCATGGTATTCATCGCCCGATCGTTATCCTGCAGGAACGGCTGCTCGGCGGCGGTTTGCGCAGGGGACGCCGCACTGTCGGCATGTTTATGGGCTTCAGCGCCCTGGCAGAGCAGCAGCGCGCCGCCGAGGATAATGAGATAACGGGAGATGGCGTTCATAGGGTTTCCTTCAGCGTTATGGCGGATGACCGTGCCGGCCGGCCAGAAGCGGCCAATTAAAGCAAAGGGATGTATCGGAAGTGTTTCCTGATACCGGGGGATTTGTATTTTTATGTAGAGGGGCCCTGCAGGAAATTCAGCGGACATAACAGTGAATATCGGCCCTGGCCGCATCCGCCGGTTGAAAGCGCCGCGTTGGCGGATACAGTGGGATACAAAGCCGCCCGTTTTCCCTGTTTAACTAGGGTAAACTGATGGCGATTCGTGCCCCGCCCCTAAGAGAGGACGCTACTGTGGAACATACCGATCATATCCTGATCGTCGATGATGACCGCGAAATTCGCAGTCTGATTGCCGATTACCTGCAAAAAAACGGCTTACGCACCACGGCGGTGGCGGACGGACGGCAGATGCGCGCGTTTCTGGAAACCACACCGGTGGATTTGATTGTGCTGGATATCATGATGCCGGGGGATGACGGCCTCACGCTTTGCCGGGAACTACGCAGCGGAAACCATAAAGGCATACCGGTATTGATGCTTACGGCGAGAAGCGAAGATACCGACCGTATTGTCGGCCTGGAAATGGGGGCCGACGATTATCTGGTAAAACCCTTCGTGGCCCGCGAACTGCTGGCGCGTATCAAAGCCGTACTCCGCCGCACCAGGATGATGCCGCCCAATATACAGATAACCGAAGCGGCCCGCATGCTGGCCTTCGGCGAATGGCTGCTGGATACCACCGCGCGTAATCTGGTGGACAATGAGGGCGTGATGGTGGCGTTAAGCGGCGCCGAGTACCGTTTATTACGGGTTTTCCTCGATCATCCGCAGCGGGTGCTGAACCGTGATCAATTGCTTAATCTGACGCAAGGGCGCGATGCGGAGCTGTTCGAGCGTTCCATCGACCTGCTGGTCAGCCGTTTACGGCAGAGATTGAACGACGATGCGCGGGAGCCTTTCTATATCAAAACCGTGCGCAGCGAAGGGTACGTTTTCGCCATGCCCGTCGAGATAACCGAGGCTAACAAGTGAAACGCGCCTGGCGACTCTGGCCGCAGACACTGGTATCGCGCCTGTTGCTGATTCTGCTGCTGGGTTTATTGCTGGCCAACGGCCTGACGCTCGGCCTGCTGCTGCTTGAGCGTGCGCAAAGCGCCAAAGCCATGATGCTGGGCAACCTGGAATATGATGTAGCCACAAGCGTTGCCATCCTCGATCGCCTCCCCGCCGTTGAGCGTCCCGCCTGGATCCCCCGACTTGATCGGGTTAATTATCACTACTTATTACAGCAAGGCCGGAGCGGCGATTATCCCACCGGGAAACGATTACGGGATACCGCTCGTTCATTAAAAGCAGCCCTGGGGGATCGGTACCACTTGAAAGTGAACGCCATCCCCGGCGATCAAGGACGTCTGCAAGCCCATATGCGGTTAAGCGACGGCAGCCCGTTAACCCTCGATCTCGTCCCGCGCACCATGCCGTTTGCCACCTGGCTGCCGATTGTATTGGTTATTCAGTTGGTGTTGCTTTTGGGCTGTACCTGGTTCGCGGTCCGTAATGCCGTGCGCCCGTTGGTGGCGCTGACGCGCGCGGCGGAGTCCCTAAATCCCGATACCTCGGCGGCGGTGAGAATGGCGGAGAGCGGGCCTGTGGAGGTGCGTAACGCGGCAAAGGCCTTTAATGCCATGCAGGATCGTATCGCCGCTTATCTAAAGGAACGGATGCAAATTCTGGCGGCAATTTCACACGATCTGCAAACACCGATAACCCGCATCAAATTGCGTTCCGAACTGATGGAAGAAAACGACATCAAAGCCAAACTGCTCCAGGACCTTGAGGAGATGACCCATCTGGTACGCGAGGGCGTAGCCTATGCCCGCACCAGCGAAAGCAGCAGTGAAAAGCCTTGCCGAATCCAGCCCAATGCCTTTATCGATAGCCTGGTCTGTGATTATCAGGATACCGGGCAACCTGTTACCCTGGCGGGCAAACTGCCGGGATCGGTGCTGACCAAACCCCATGCGCTACGGCGATCCCTGTGTAATTTGATCGATAACGCCCTGAAATTTTCCGGTAGCGCCGAAGTGGTGGTGGGACAGGCCGCCGGTAACATCATCATTCAGGTTCTGGACCGGGGACCGGGCATTCCTCCGGCGGAACTGTACGCGGTGCTGCAGCCGTTTTATCGGGTGGAGAGTTCGCGCAATCGTATGACCGGAGGAACCGGACTTGGGCTGGCTATCGCCCAGCAACTGGTGGCCTCCCTCGACGGCAGCCTGGTACTGGCAAATCGGGACGGCGGCGGACTGGCGGTGACAATAACGCTCACGGACATGACAGCTTAAATTGTATCCCTATGTCGCTAGTGCGGAATACGCTACATCGGATTACATTATCGCCGCCGGCGAAAATAGTAGGGATACATGGCAATGGTTAAATCATCTCGTCGGGCCAAGGAGAACTTCTTCTCCTCCGCTTTAATCCTGTCACTACGAGGTGAAATATGAAAACCGTTAAAATAATCCTGACCGCCATTATATTCAGCACCGTTTCCCTGTCATGCCTTGCCGCAACGGAAACGACCATGCCCCACGGACTGACCCGCATCGGCCGGGTTACCGACAACAGCGGAGCCGGTACGCTTTCCGATTTACAGAGTAACCTGGCGGCGAAAGCGGATGCCGCCGGCGCCCGTTATTATCGTATCATTGCCGCAGGCGGCAACAACTCTTATTCCGGTGCGGCGGACATCTATAAATAAGCGCGGGGCGAAAGACGATATAACCGGCGCCGGGAGACATATATAGAGTATGTCTCTTGGCTACCGGTTCGTTTTGAAAAGCGCCTGCATTAATTAATATAATTTGAATGAGTGACCGGCAAAGTATCCCAGGGCGATGGTTATGCCAGATCGGCCAGATATATTTCCGACACGGCATAGGTCCCGTTGCCTTGACGGTCCGAGTGGAAGTCACCGATATCATGAAAAACCAATAACCGGTCAAAAGCATTATCGAATGCTAACACCATCTGCTTGGGTTTGAAGTAGCACTCCTGCGCCAGGACAAGCCGGCCCATCGGCACGCGCGCGTGGCCGAGAGAAAGCGCATTATCCGTATCATCGTTTTCAACGATGCGGTATATCTCGATATACCCATCGGAAAAACCCACCGCCGCCAATGCATTAAGAGCGGAAAAGGCGACGCTCAAGACCTTGCCTGCGCCGAATCCCTTAATATTCACCGGCTGGCTGCGGCGTAAATGCAGGAACTTATCGCAAATGATATCAATCAGCAATAACTGCTGATCGTGCATTTCGGCGTCACGCCTGATGTAGCCGAGAAAGCGCTGATCCGGCGAGACAAAGTCCGGTTGGTAGCCCTCGGGGACGGTCCAACGAAGAGAGTCTTCATTAAGTGAGGACCAGCTTTTTTCGCAAATGACATATAAATCGCCTTGATTGGTGACCCAATTTGACTGTCCGGTTAAATAAGGCCTCGCCAGCGGGGTTTCTTGATAGAAATCTATCTCGGCCGGCGCCGCCCGGCTGCTCATGTACGGAAGATGATAAAACAGCGCCGATTGCATCTGTGCCGTTCGCTCAACAATCAATACCGCCGTGCCGCCGTCGGGAGAGACGATAATATCGAGCACGGGACGATTCATGTTTGGACGGTACAATCGTGTTTTAGCCCCGTCCGGCGCCTGCACCCAAGTTTGCTGTGTATCATCCACCCAGAAAATCGGCTGCGGTGTGTCCGCGAGGGTAAACTTGGTCACCACTGTAGGCAGAATATCATCCGTTGCCGGTAGCCAGCGACGAAAGCCGCCTTCATTCGTGAGGAGCGCCGCCGCCAGCCGATCGGGGAAAATCCGTATTTCATAGGCTCTTTCCAATAGCTCCCCCAGAGGGGAGGGCTCTTTGTTGACGATTAACAGCCTGAGGTCAGCACGCTGCGCGAGCAGAACCGGCGGCGGGAAATGCCAGGTCGCGTCTACAATTTGCGCCAGCTGCCGGCAGTCCCAGACATTCCCCGATGCCGTTGCCTGCTGGCGTCGGACGGCGTCAACCGTCGTGACCAGCGTAGCCCAGAGCGCCAGCGGAGGAAAGTCCGCCACCCAATCGTCCGGTAAGGCGCCATCCATCCTGAAGGTACGCAACGCAACGCTTGCGGCATGCAGCAGTTCGGCGCGGCGTGGCGGGTCAAGACGCAACAAAAGCGCTGTCTGCCGCAGTCGGTTATACAATGATGGAAGATTATTAATCCAATTTTCCAGCCGGCACAAATCCGATACGGTGGGGAAGGCGCTCTTGGGATAAGTACGTTCCGCAAGCCTTTCAAACCTGGAAGTGTGCCCCCCTACCCCTTTTCCGTGCGGCGCGGTGAAATCGTCAATGCCGACAATATCGAAACTGCCGGTGAATAGCTCATAGCGCAGTGTCCAGCGAATTTTATACGGCCCAGCCTCTTCTTTTCCGGGCAAAGTATGATAAAGCCCGTCAATCGGCGTGATAGGCAAAAATCGATCGCCGATTTTCAGGAACATACTGTTACCGTAGCTAAAGGCGCCGTTAAAGAGCGGCGGCAACAATATATCGACATGGGTCGCCAGCGTGGCCTGGGGAATATCGGCGATTTTTTGCCGCAACTGCTCGCCGATGTGATGGGCATTGATAGGCTCCATCGGCGTCACAAAGACAAAATCGCCATTGCTGACCAGATAAGCCACCCGGAATGCCGGCGCGGCGGGCAGCTTGGGATGACGCAGCAGGAAGGTGGCGGCGTTCTTTTCGGGCGTCAGCAGATACCGGAATTCGCCGATGTGCACGTTCAGGGTAGCATCGTCATGAATGACGGCGGGTAAACCCAAAACGTCCTCCACATCATCAAGGGTGTAATCGGCCAAGCGCCGGCCCCAGTCTATCACCCGGGGAAACGCGTTTTCACGTTTAAGGCGCCGGCGCGGCGGCGTCAGGCGCAGCCCGAACGACCTCTCATGCTCGCCGGGTTCAATCATTGATAATATACCGCCGCCCTGGCCGGATGACGGTCGCCAGTCGTCGGTATCATCCGCCGGTATCAGGGTTGCGTTGTCTTGGGAAAAAGCCCAGCGCCGGCCGTTGATTTCAAACACCACCCATTGCTTGTCGGCGAAATCCAACAGATGGAACGGATGCACCACGACCAGGTCAATGGTCGAACTGCTTGAGAGCAGCCAAAAAAATTGCGTTTCAGCCGGGCGGGAGAGCTTCGCATCCATTTCTATCTTGAAATCCGGATAAGCGTAGGCCCTCATCTGGCACCGGGCGCTGCCAATATACAGGCAATAGTATTTTTTATAGATGCCGAACTGATTCTGTAAATCCAACTGGGCAAACATCAGTTGGCCGCCGGGGGTCCGCTCGCCTGTTTCCACGGCCACCATACTGCTGTTTTGTATATGGAAAACCGGATACGTGACGCCTTTTACTTTGACGGTGAGCGGCGTGAAGCCGTCCTTGTCATAGGAAATTTGAAAATCCTGGGCGTGGGTCGCCACCACGAACTTAGGGATATCGCCCGAAACTTTGGCCAGATTGCGTTGCCATCCCACCAGCCCCAGCGACGCCCTGCACAGCAACGCCAGATAGAGACCTTTGGTTAATACGCTCAGCGAGCGTAGCGTCGCAAATCCCGGATCGACGCTTCTGAGCACCTCTTTTCCCATCACATCCATAAAGCTGCCTAATTGGTCGCGGGCGGCCATGATGCCACCGGAAATTTGCGTCGTGATGGGGACAACGTTCTTGAAGACAACCTGCCCTGACGCGCTGAATCTCGGCCCGCCAATAGTACGGCCGGCACCGATTACCACCGCGCGGAACAGGCCACAACCCGCTTTGATGCCGGTAAAGACCAGCGGCATTCCTATCAGGGCGCCATTTACCAGGCACTCCGCGAATGCAACCTGCTGCTGCCCGGCCTTAATGGCGCTGACGCAGCCATAAAAAGGAACAATATAGCCGGCAGCCGTATCCATAATTTCCGCAAAAGTAGGCCCCGGTCCCTCAAAGCCCATATCGTGGATTTTCAGCCGATAGATCTGGTAATGGTAATCTGCGTAGCGCTCAAGAAAAACAGACAAAGTTTCGTTTGGCTGTTTCATCACGGAGACATTGTTCAAGGCCAAAAGAGTGAATTCATGCTGAGGAACCCATTCCGCGTCCGGCCAATCCGCCATAAACGGCCGCAGCGTGCTCAGGTAACTATCATCAAGGTGAACTTTACGCAGCAAATATCCCTGTTCGGAGGTTTGCAGGGCAAAAAGCCGCTGTTTGCCGTCCGCGTGGGCCTGTAAAAAAAAGGTATCGGGTTTGGCTAAATAATTTACCGGTACGTTGGAGTAAAACATATTATGGGGTCTTCGGCGCTGGGCCAGCCTGGGAGCAACCCAATGAATGTTCGACCGCTGCAGGAATTGTTCGTCTTCGGTTTGCAGATTGTCATCCAGCACATCGCTGGGCACAAAGGCGGCCTTCAACAGCGCCGTGTCAAGATCGCGGATTTTACCCGCAAACCGGTCCACTTCCCGGCGATAATAATCGTTCACATTGGGGAGCGGCGAGCCTGAGGCCACGCACTCCTGGCCGGCGGGCGACGCCATCATTGCACCAGCCGGATCTGAGGCATAAGTACTCTTATTTTCGCGGCTCAGAATGGCGGCTTGGGCGCTCCCGCAGTGCTGCTTAAGCAATTCCTCGGCCGCCGCCCTGCGAGAACGCCAAGTTGGCCGTTGATGATTGACCTGATAATAGGTAAAGCTGTCATACAGACGCTGGGCCGTGAGATGCCGGCGCTCAAGCTCATCTTTAAGCAGGTCAAACGCCGGGTCCAGTGTGCCGGATGCCAGCAACTCATCGAGCCCCAGCTCCGGCCTGGCACGCAGATAGTAGAGTACCAGCCCCAGATACAGCGTCGGTTCCACGCCTGAAGCCAGCAGCCCTTGCCGAAACAGGGCCACCAGGCCGAGGCCCAGTTCGATCAAGGACTGTACGGACGTGGACGGAAGTTTGTCCGGGTCATCCAACACTATTGTTCGGGCGCCGAATTGCATCAATGTCCAGGTCAGGCTGCCTACCCACAGATTATCCGGCTCGAGAATGGCGGTCTGGTTTTGCGTTAACCCTTCCCGCCCCTCCGGCGATTTATAAATAGATTTCAGAAAGAGCACGGGGATTTCCGGCGCTTCATACTGCCGCCGCCATAGTTGTTCCTCTCGCGCAAAGGCGCTGGAGTAGGGCCAGGACTGCACCACCTCGGCAAAGGATCGTTGCGTGACATGGCGGTTGACGGCAAAGAGCTTCGCCACGCGCAGGGGAATATTGTCTTCCTGGTAAATCAGCTGGCACAGGGCACGCCCGACCAGGCTTTTTTGCTGCAGGGAACTCAGGGTCTCACCCCGGAGCTCACCATAAAGCCTGCTGCCGGACAGGGCCAGTCGGGCAAGATCGGGTAAAAACCGCGGCTCTAGCGCGATGCTGTTAAGCAGCCGGATAGCCAGTTGACGGTCCTCAATGATCTCCGGGTTAATTCCCGCCGCCGCGTTTTTGTTAAGATAGACTGCAAGCCGATATTGACTATCGGTGCGGATATGCCGGGGAGACGGCAGGGGCTCGCGCTTTGACCTTTTTCTATCCTGGCCTGGCGCCGGCGGGCCGCTGTTAAAAGGCGAAACCAGCAGCAGACCATAAATTAATTTTTTTATGTTATTTTTGGGTTGCTTTAGTTTCCATTGTCTATTGAGTTCATCATTAATGATCTGTTTTTTTTCGTTATTAAAATCTATCGCCATATAATAAAGATCACGGCCATTTAATGATGAATTATTTTTTAATAATTTATTTTCAGAAGAATACGCAGATATTATATTTTTTGTTAAAGTATTGCTCCCATGCTCATAGGGATAGATTTTTGGTAACGGCCTGATTGATCCCACCTCATAATTCACCCTATTACCTCCTAGTGTTAACTAGTATAATACTGCTTATGTATGAATTGATTATTCAAATTTCACCCATGCTGATCACTTCCAATATACACATAATTATCCGTAGAGAGATTCATAGGTGTTAAATATCATATTCACCACATAAATAAATACAGACTAAATTCATATAACGTTTTTAACCAAAAAGCTATTTCATAACGTGCCTGGAAGCTTTTTCAACGTGTTAAAATTGATGGCTTTTTACAGTGGACACTCTTTCGATTCTGTTACTCGGCCCTGGTGTCAAAATGATTTTCCATTGCCTCGTTTGGTTCTGAACGGAGCATATCCACCACGAAGTCAATAAATGCCCGCACCTTTGCCGGCGCTAAATGCCTGGAAGGATAAAGCGCATAGAGCTGAAATTTCTCTCCCGACCAGTCGGTAAGCAGTGCTACCAGGCGTCCCTGTGCGATCAAGCCTTTGACCCCTCTCTCTTTAATCCGGGCAATACCCGCGCCGGCAAGACATGCTCCCAATAGCGTACCGGCCTCGTTAACCAGCAGCCGGCTGGCGATTTTTACCGGAATGATCTTGCCGTCGGAAACATATTCCCACTCCAACGGCAGCCCCGTCATGGAACTGCGCATCTGGATACAGTCGTGTTGTATCAAATCCTCCGGCGTCCGGGGGTAACCGTGTTTCTGGATATATTCCGGCGAAGCCACGGTAACGGTATGTGTTTCCAGCAGTTTTCGCGCAATGAGTGAAGAAGACGGCGGCTGTCCGAAGCGCACGGCGATGTCGAATCCTTCTGATACCAGATCGCCTAACTGATCGCGCACCGTAAGCTCAAGGAATAATCCGGGATAACGCTCCAAAAACGCGGTGAGATGGGGCGCCAGCATTCGCCCGGAGAAAAACGGATCGACATTGACCCGGAGCCGTCCGTGAACGGCCGTGGATGCGCCGCAGACCAGATTGACGGCATCGTCGATGCCCGCCAGCAGCGGGCTAATCTCTTCATAAAGCCGCCTGCCCTCATCAGTCAGCGTCACCGCGCGGGTTGTCCGATCGAATAAACGTACGCCGATGCCGGCTTCCAGGCGGCTCACCGCGCGGCTGACCCCCGAAGGCGTCATGCCCATTGCTTCGGCCGCGCGTGCGAAACTGCCGCTGTGCACTATTGCAGCCAATACGTTGATGTTGGAAAGCAGTCGTCCGTCAAAGCCCATGATTTACTCGTGATTTAAAGTCACTAAAGTTATGACCAGATACTCATTCTGTCAATATAGCGCCCACTATATACTTTCCCCGGCAAAGAGTACCCGCCTTATCTGCTTTTTCTTCTTTTACGCTACATAGGAGCTCACTCAATGTATGTCATTACGGGTATCACCGGAAAAGTCGGGGGAGCAACCGCGCGAAAATTGCTCAGTGAGCATCAGCCTGTGCGGGCCGTTATGCGGGATATCGGCAAGGCCGCGTACTGGCGGGCGCAGGGATGTGAAATCGCCATCGCCGACATGGATAATGCCCCCCAGCTCACCGAGGCATTCAAAGGCGCGACCGGCGTATTTATTCTCCCTCCCCCGGAATTTGATCCCGCCCCGGGCTTCCCTGAAGCCAGAAAGGTCATTGCCGCCGTTTCCAGCGCCATCAAGGCGGCGATGCCGGAAAAGGCGGTTTGCCTTTCCACCATCGGCGCTCAAGCCGTCCAAACCAATCTGCTGACGCAACGTACCCTGATGGAAAAAGAGCTGGCCGCATTAAGCGTGCCCGTCACCTTCCTGCGGCCTGGCTGGTTTATGGAGAATGCGGCGCTGGACATTGACGCGGCGCGCGATCGCGGCGTTATCCAAAGCTATTTACAGCCGCTGGACAAAGCCGTTCCGATGATTGCTACGGCTGATATCGGACGAGTGGCGGCAATGGTGCTGCAGCAGAGCTGGTCAGGACGACGGGTGGTGGAGTTGGAAGGGCCGCGGCGCGTCTCGCCGAACGATATTGCCAAGGCTTTCGCCGATATACTGGGACGCCCGATTGTTGCAAAAGCGGTTCCGCGCGCGAGCTGGGAATCGCTGTTCCGGGCACAGGGCGCGCAGAACCCCCTGCCCCGAATACAGATGCTTGATGGCTTCAATGATGAATGGATTACGTTTGAAGGCAAAACAACAGACAGGTTTTTTGGTGAAGTCGAGCTTGATACGGTGTTACGCGGGATGTTATTGGAAGATGCATAATTAACGGGCATCCCATGGCGTTAATCCGGTTCATTGCTTAATTCATCCGGATTACGTTAAATTAGGCAATCCTACCCTGAGAAAGCAACCTGCCCGCTCATGAGCAGAAAGCGCCGAGGCCAGCATGATTGTTGAACTGGGAGAAGAAGATCGAAAGCGTAGCAAAGACACAGAACGCGTCCGCGGAGAATTGGCGGAGAAAATCATGGCCTTCCTGGGCGGCCAAAATGAGCGCATGACCCCGGCATCAGGGCTTAGCTTTGCCCGGGTATGTGAATATACTCCGCCAATGTCCTATTTGTACGAACCCAGCCTGTCGCTGATTATACGTGGACGCAAAAGAGTGAAGCTGGGAGAAACAACCTATATATATGATGAATCAAGGTTTCTGCTGACCTCGGTGAATCTCCCCACCGTCACGGAAGTTCTACAGGCCAGTGCCGAAGCGCCCTATATTTCGTTACTGATGCGGCTGGATTTGCAGATGGCGCGCCAACTGATGGCTGACATTGAACAGCACGGTCCTCATTCGCCGGTTAAAGGTCCCGGAATGGCAACCGGTCCGGCAACCCCTGAGCTTTTTGATGCCATTGCCAGACTCATCGCCATCTTTGATAAACCGCAGGATCTTCCTCATCTGGGAAAACTCATACAGCAGGAGATTCTTTATCGCATTCTCACCAGCCCGGCAGGGGGCAGGCTGCGCGAGACGGTTCTCACCGGCACCCGAAGCCACCGCACCGCCAAGGCGATTACCTGGCTTCGGGAAAACTTTGATAAACCGTTAAAAATGGCCGAACTGGCCGCATTCGTCGGCATGGGTCAATCAACGCTGCACCACCATTTTCGCATGGTGACCGCCATGAGCCCGCTGCAATATCAAAAACATCTGCGTTTGCACGAAGCCCGGCGCATGCTGATCGGGGAAAACGTAGATGCCGCCACGGCGGCAGTACGGGTCGGCTATGAAAGCGTCACCCAATTTAGCCGGGAATATCGGCGCATGTTCGGCGCGCCGCCGATCAAGGATGTGAAGGGGCTACGCGCCCCCGTCTTTAACAATCCCAGCACATTCTGATGACCTTCATGGCAATGCCAGCGACGCCATATCAATCACAAAACGGTACTTCACCTCGCCATGTTCCATGCGTTCAAAGGCCTGATTAATGTCCTGTATGGGAATGATTTCACAGTCGGGAAGGATCCCTTTTCTGGCACAGAAATCCAGCATTTCCTGGGTTTGGGCAATCCCGCCCGAGGGTGAGCCGGTAATGCGCCGACGGCCCATTATCAGCGGCAGGGTGTTGAACCCAGCCATATCGCCCAAATTGCCGACAATCACCAGCGCACCCTCGACATCCAGCAGTTGAACATAAGGCGACACATCATGGGAGACAGGAACGGTATCAATAATCACGTCAAAAGAAGCGTTTGCAGCCGACATATCTTCTGTTGACGTTGACAGCAGCATTTTCTCCGCGCCAAGGACCTTGGCCTCCGCCGCCTTTTCCGCGGTGCGGGTAATAACCGTTACTATGGCGCCAAGACCGGCGGCCAGCCGCACCGCCAAATGGCCAAGACCACCGATGCCGATAACACCGACCCGCGACCCCGGCCCGACATGCCAGGTACGTAACGGCGAGTAAACGGTGATACCTGCGCATAATAAAGGCGCAGCACGCGATGGATCGAGCCCGTCCGGCAATTTGAGGACAAACTCTTCACGCACGACGATATGCTTGGAATAGCCGCCACGGGTTATTTCACCACTGATACGATCGTGCCCATTATAGGTTACCGTCGGGTATTCCCGACACATCTGTTCCTCATCTCTGCGGCACTGGTCGCAATGCTGGCAGCTGTCAATAATGGTGCCCACCGCAACCCATTGACCTACGGCATGACGGGTAACGCCGGCGCCGGTTTCAACCACCCGGCCGATGATTTCATGGCCGGGCACGCAGGGATAGGCCGTGGGTCCCCAGTCTTTCCAATCGTCCCGGCTTTGGTGAAGATCGCTATGGCATACGCCGCAGTATAAAATCTCGATAGCCACGTCATTATCGCGCAAGGCGCGCCGCTCGAAAATAAATGGCGCCAGAGGCGTGTTCGCATTTAACGCCGCATAACCGATGGTTTTCATGAAACGCTCCTTTAATCAAATGAGTTCCATGACACTACCTTATTCGTGTTTGCCTGCGTCAGCCCGATCCTTCCCGATTATTGCCCAAACCGCTTGTCGCTTCGCCATGCTGGCGCATGCGATGGCGCGCTCATATCGTGGGGAATACAGATAACTTGAAAGGGTGGTTTACCGATTATTTACCCCCAACAAATTAACCTTAACTGAACAATATTTTGATTGATTGGCATAGCCATGCCCGTAAAATGTAAAGTCTCGCGGACCATGATAGTTTCCCGTTACTGGAAACACATTTATGCTATCAGGAGGATTTGCAATGCCTTTGACAATCGGCGTGCTTGCCGGGATGGGACCACGTTCCACGGCCCCTTTCATCGATATGTTAGTTAGTACTTGCCAATCCTTGTACGGTGCGAAGGATGATATGGATTTTCCTAAAATGCACATCATCTCTCTACCGACGCCCTTTTATCCTGGCCGGGACCTAGACGATACAAAAATGATATTGGCGCTGCAAAGCGGCATTACCGATCTGGTGAAAGCGAAAGTGAATTTCATCGTGGTTCCATGTAATCTCGCACATCGGTATTTTGCCGATATTGAAGCGGCCGGTGCAGGCATCCCTATATTACATATGGCAGATTGCGCGATTGCAAAAATCCCGGATGCTACCAAAAACGTTGCAATCATTGGGACGGCGCCCACCATTGAGGCCGGTTTTTATCAGGAACGTCTTATCGCTGCCGGCTTAAAAGTCGTCTCGTCAGCAGGTCTGCTTGAACATACCACCGAACTCATAATACTGGTCAAAGAAAAAGGTTTTAAAGATAAAGCGGTAACAGCAAGCTGGCACTCCGTACTATCGGAAGCCGCGGCGCTCGGAGCGCAGGCGGGACTCGTTGCTTGCACTGACATCAGGCCGCTGATTTTTGATGGGCCAAAGCCCTTTGTCATGATAGATACCGCAGATAGCTTGGCGGAAGCCGCAATCCGTTACTTCATCTCTATAAAAGAAGGATATCAGGTTATTTGATAGGATAGCTTTCCTGCATAAGGTATTTAGTAGATTTTTAAGTTATATAAATTCAAGAATTTGATGCTATCACCTTTATTCAAATTTTATATATTTTAACTGCACGCACTGCCACTATTATAATATCGCCATAGTTATGTTCATAACGTACTGTGTTACTTATGCTGTCGAGCGCGCAAAGGACCATAGTCCCCTGCGCGACCTACACTTCTTATTTTACATAAAACTCGTAGTTTCCCTTCGTTTTGTGACCATCTTCCGCTACCGCATGCCAATCAACTTCGTATTTACCCTGGGCCAGCGGTGTGGATAACGGGATAATCATCTTTTTCTTATCCGCCGGATCAACCGTCGCCTCGCCGGTAGCGATGGTTTTACTTCCGCCATCCTTTAACTCAACCCCGCTGAAGGCGGGTTCCACTCCTTCGCTAAACGATAGAATCAATTGATTTGGTGACGTTTCCACCGCGCTTTGATTCGCGGGTGAAGCACTTTCCAGATGGGCATGAGCCTGTGCCTGCTGGTTTATGGCCAGACCTGCCATCAATAAAGCCGTGGCAATAAAGCGTTTTGACATATTCGAGTTCATATTTATTAACCTGTTATTTAGGAATTAATATTGCGCATACAAATTCATCCCGCTGCATTGAGCAAGAAAAATGATCGGATTATTTCATTAAAAAATGGATTAATTAAACAGGGGGTGGCGCGCGCGGCTGTGGATCGCCTGGGAAAAAAGAAAGTAACGGACGGGTAAATATCGCGGCCGGCGTGGCGCGTGAGATGAGCAACATCAGCCAGACAAAAGGAATGAATAGCCATGCCATTAAAGGCAGATGGAGCAAAAGCTGACAATAGCCGCAGGCGATATCATTCATCAATCCCGAAGTGCTACCGTCCGTCCAGGCATATAACGCGGAATGAGCGAGGTGATTATCGTGGCCGGCGTGCCGAGCATCATGCACCGGTACCGGTTGGCTGTTATCAGGTTCGGACATGGCGGACATGCCGTCGCCATTCATCTCATCATCGGACATGTCCATTCCGGCCATCGCCATGGCAGCGGTTGCCACCGTATGACCCGGGTCGATGTTAACACCCACGCGCCGGTGTTCCAGTGATTTGGATACCACCGGACCGATAAAAAGCATCAGAATCGCTACCAGCCCGATAAGCGCTGGCATGCGTCGCTGCGATAGATGAAAAAGCGAGACCAAAACTGACAATCCCGTATGGCTTGAAGGACAGAGGTTGAATGATACGTGTTTAATCTCTGTTCGTCATCCACATGATGAGCAAGCGCACCGAACCGGCGCTGCCCAAAAAACGTCCGGAGAGACGCCCGCCAATGCCCGGCGGCTACCGGGCGCCAACTACTATTTTGTTACCACTCTAGATAAGTCCAGCCGTGAGGATATCGTCCGGCTAAGGGAGTGGCTGCTGGCGTGCATGGCGGGGTAGCCTGGGGAAGACAATATCCATTGTTTCAGGCGCTGCCTACCGTCCATTGCGGCGGCGGCGGCGTGCCGTTTACCGCATAGTCGCCGACGATCCGGTCTTTATAAATGCGCGGATTATGGGATGCCAGGGTCCGTGCATTGCGCCAATGCCGGTCCAGGCCGGCTCCGCGCCTTACCGCCGAGGCGCCGAGGGCATCGAAAATCAGCGCCGTGGCGTCAAGCACCAGGCCGGACACCACCGTTTGCGCCTGCGCCGCCTGCAGTTCCGCCAGCGCCACCGCCTCTTTTTCCCTGGCGTCGCCGCGGCGCGCAGTGTCATAGGCGTCCTGGAGCGCTTCGGCGGCTTTGAGCACGATGGCGCCGGCGCCGAACGCCGCGCCCTGAATACGACCCACTATCTGCAGCACCTGGGGATCGGCGCCGGCCTGCGTGGCCGCGGCATGGGAATAGGTGCGATTTCGCCGCGCCACCGCCCCGGCCACCTCGTCTGCCGCCGCCCGGCCGACCCCCGCCAGGGCGGAGAGGATAACCAGCTGATAGAACGCAGGAGAGTAGTTAAACCGATCTTCCTCCGGCGCAACATCGTCCCACTCCAAAGGGGCATGGTCGAATACTGTCGTCCCGCTGGCGGTCAGGGTCTGGCCGAAACCATCCCAATCATCCGCCACGGTGACGCCGCGGGCGTGGCGATGGATAATCGCCGATATCGGCTCGTCATTATCGTTTACACAGCCGACATGGATCCAATCGGCAAATGCCGAGCCGGTGGTATAAAATTTGGTGCCGTTTAAATAAGCACCGTCACCGTCGCGGCTCACACGGCTGGAGAATCCCTGAAGCGTTGAATCCAGCTCGGTCCAGGCATTGCCGGCGATTTGACCGGTGGCGAAACGCGGCAGCCATTTTTCCCGCCGGCCGGGGATGCGGGTGTTAAGAATATCCTCCACCAGGGCAAAATGTCCGCGCAGCGCCTGGGTGATATTGGAATCCGCCGCGGAGAGCTCAATCAGCAGGCCGAACAGCTCAGGCAGCGTGGCGCCGAAACCGCCGAACTCCTCAGGCACCCGCAGCGCGCCGAAACGGGCCTCTTTGAGCCAGCCTATCTGTTCATACGGCAGCGTGCGGGTAATTTCCCGCTCCAGCGCGCCGGCGCTGATGTTGGCGAACAGCGGCCGGAATCGCTCCGCCAGCGACGAATAACGCTCGCTTGGGGGCAATCCCCAGGCATTAGTAGCTAATGTCATGGTGTTATCCTTATCAAAAGCAGCGGCATCCTGGCGGGCGCGCCGCAAGAAATGGTGGTCAGTCGCTTCGCCGGGCGGGATGCCGCGCATTGATCCGCGCCTCTCCCCCGGGGAAAAACCGTTCGCGCAGCGTACCGGGCGCATACTCCGTCTGCGCCAGCCCGCGCCGCGCCAAAACGGGCATGACGTGGTCGATAAACTCGACAAAGGAGCCCGGCGTGGTCTGGTAAGCCACGTTCACGCCGTCAATGCCCGCCTCTTGCCACAATGCGAGGCGGTGGGCGATTTGTTCAGGCGTACCTACGATACGGCCGTTGTAGGACATGGCCGTCACCAGATCCGCCAGCCGCGCCTTTTTGCCGGGATGGGCTTCTTCATAAAAACGGGTGAAGCCCTGCAAACCTTCGATGTTGAAATCCGCCACCGGCTTATCAGGATCCAACAGCCCGAAATCTATGCCCAGATCGCGTCCCACATGGGCCGCCAATCCATCGGTGCTGACATATTCGTCCAGCGCGCGCGCCTTGCGCGCCGCCTCTTCTTCCGTGCTTCCCACCACAAACGACAGCCCCTGGAAAACCAGTAAATCCTCAGGCCGCCGGCCTGCCCGCACCAGCCCGGCCCGCAGCCCGCTGATGGCGATACGGGCCGCCTCGGGAGTCAGGCAGACCACAAAGGTCGCCTCGGCGTTACGCTCGGCGAAGGCCCGGCCCGCCGTGGACGAGCCGGCCTGGATCAAAAAGGGCGTGCGCTGGGGCGACGGGCTGGAGAGATGCGGTCCACGCACCCGATACCGCTCCCCCTGATGATCGATGGCGTGGATTTTGCGCGGGTCGGCATAACGCCCCGCCACAGGGTCGGCAACCACCGCGTCCTGCTCCCAGGAGTGCTCCCAGAGCTTATAGACCACCGCCATATACTCGTCGGCCCAGCGATAGCGTTCGTCGTGGGGTACCGGGGCGTCAAAGCCGAAGTTTTGCGCGGCGTTGCGGCTGGTGCTGGTGACGATATTCCAGCCGATGCGGCCGCGGCTCAGGTGATCGAGGGTGGACACCCGCCGGGCGAAATCAAACGGATGGCTTTGCAAAATAGAGCTGGTAAACGCCAGGCCGAGATGCTCGGTGGAGGTGATAAGCGCCGCCGCCAGCACCGTGGGATCGTTAACCGGAAAATGGATGCCTTGTTCCGCATAAATATCCCAACTGCCGTTATGGCCGCTGTCCAGTCCGAGGGCGTCGGCAAGAAACAGGCTGTCGAATTTGCCTCTTTCCAGGATCCGCGCCAGTTCCACCCAGGCGGAAATATCGTTGAGTTCGGTTTGCCGGGTCTCGGGATGCCGCCATAGCCCGTGATAGACATGGGATACCGCGTTCATGGAAAAGGCATTGAATATCAATCTTTTTGGCATGTTTTTTCCTATTTGACGCTCACGCGCAGGCTGGATTCGCGGCTGACCAGCACCGCGGCGATCACCACCGCGCCTTTGATCATCATCTGTGAATATTGCGATACACCCAGCAAGTTCAGGCCGTTGTCGAGCATGGCGATAATCAGCACGCCGATAAGCGTGCGGTGGGGGCCGCCCACCCCGCCGGAAAGCGAGGTGCCGCCCACCACGATGGCCGCCAGGCTGTTGAGCAGCAGATCGCTGCCCAGGGAAGGACCCGACGCCCCGAGCCGGGCAACCGACAGCAGCGCGGCGATGGCCGCCAGCCCGCCGGCGACGATAAAGGCATAAAGCTTATAGCGCCGGACCGGCACGCCCGCCGTGTGCGCCACCGTTTCGCCGCCGCCGATAAGATACATATAGCGGCCGAACCGGGTGCGAACGGCCACGAACACCATCAGCGCCCAGGCAATCAGCGCACAAAGCGTGATATTGGGCAAATGGGGTATGGCCTGGCCGATAGAGAGGGTTTCAAAGCCCGGCAAATTAAATTCAATGGCGCGGCCATCGAGGATTTTCAGCGCCAGTCCGCTGAATACGGAGAGGGTGCCCAGCGTCACGATAAATGACGGAATGCGACCATAGACATAAATGACGCCGTTCAACAGGCCGAACAGGCAGCCGATAGCCGTCACCACGGGAATCACGGCAAATCCCAGCGGCGTGCCGTTAATCAGGGTGACCCCCACCGCGCCGGACAGCAGCACCATCGCGCCGATGGACAGATCGATGCTGCCCATCAGGATGATAAAGCTGCCCCCCAGGCAGGCAATCAACAGCGCGCCCGCCTGACCGCTGACGGCGGTAAAGTTGCGCAGCGTGGCGAAGGAGTCGGTGGTCAGGGAGAAAAAAACGAACAGCGCCACAACCACGCCGACGGGAAACCAGAAGCTTTTATCAATGGCCCGTAAAAAGTCGCCGGCCCGGTTGGTTTTGGCGGATACGTTTGGGAGATCAGTTTGCATAACCGGCTCCTTGAAGAGGAAAAGCGGAAGGTTCGTTGGGACGGGAGGCGCCGTCCGGCAACATCCAGGGGATGATGTCGCGCTCCCCCGGCTTTTGGTCGGGAGGCGCCGCCAGCTCTTTCACCACCCGGCCGCGGCGCATGATCAGGATGCGATTGGACAAACCGATCAATTCCAGCAGTTCATCGGTAATCAGCAGGATGGCGACGCCCTGTTGGGTAAGTTCGCGGATAATCCGGTAAATCTCCTCTTTCGAGCCGGCGTCCACCCCGCGGGTCGGGTTATCCAACACCAGCACCCTCGGGCTGCGGCACAGCCAGCGCGCCAGCACCACCTTTTGCTGATTGCCGCCGGAAAGACGAGAGCATGCCAGCACCGGCGTCGCGGAACGAATCCGCAGTTGCTCGATATAGCGCTGAACGTCCCGCTGTTCCCGGCGCAGACGCCACAGCCCCAGCCGGCCGGCAAACAGGTCGCCGCCGCCGGCCAGCGAGAAATTCCAGGCCACGGAAAAACGGGCAATCAAACCGTCGGTAAGCCGTTCCGCCGGGATATAGCCCAGGCCCTGACGGATAAAACGCCTGATGTCGGGGCGCCGCGTTGATTGCCCCTCAAGGCTCACCTCGCCGTCATCCGGCGGGGTAATGCCGGCCACCGCTTTGCCCAGCGCGCTTTTACCGGAATCCAGCAGTCCGCCGATGCCCAGCACCTCGCCGGCCCGCACCCGTAGGGAAACATCCTGGAACGACCCCGACTGAGCCAGCCGGCGGGTTTCCAGCCGTATCGGATTCGCGCTGACGTCCTCCTGCCGCTGCTGGTAATAGTGATCCGCCGACCGCTCCCGGCCCACCATCAGCCGGTGCAGGCCGCTCTCATCGGTCTCGCCGGGGGAGAGCGTCGCCACCAGCCTGCCGTCCTTCAGCACGCAGATAATGTCGGCATGGCTCATCACCTCGCTCAGACGATGTGAAACGAACAGCAGCGAACCCTGTAGCCTGACCTGCGCCACCAGGCGGAAAAATATCTCCTCATCGCGCCGGTCCAGGGCGGAGGTAGGTTCATCCAGCAGGATAAGCGGCTGGCTGACGCCGCGTAACAGCGACGGGGTTAAACAGGCGCGGGCGATTTCAATGGCCTGGCGTTTGGAAAAATCATAATCGCCGGTGCGTTTGCGCACATCGATATCAAAACCCGATGCCTCGACGATCCCCTCGGCGGCCGCGATCATTTTCCGTTTATCCAGCCATTGCCCTGCGCGGGTAAAACGCGCCTCTTCACCCAGCAACAGATTCTCATAGACCGGCACATTGGCGACAAGCGATTGCTCCTGGAACACCCGCGACACGCCTTCGCCCAGGGCGGCGCGGTAATTGCCTGGCTGATACGGGCGCCCCCGCGCCAGCATCTCCCCCGACGTCGGCGGCACGATGCCGCTGATGATGTCCATTAACGTGGATTTGCCGGCGCCGTTTTCACCGATCACCGCCACCACTTTATTGGCGGGAATGAGCAGCGACAAGTCATCCAGCACCAGGGTGCGGCCATAGCGTTTGCCCAGATGGTTCACGGCGAGCAGATTATGCTCCATGGCGGAATGCTCCGTTGAATAAGGGCCAAAACGCGCCATTCAGGGATGATGCACACGCATAACGGGCGGCGTCGCCGGCACGCGGCCATAGCGGCTGAGGCCTTGGCAACAATGGAGACAGTACCGCCGGCGGCGCGGCGGTGGAAAAAACGTCAGCTTTTAACATTGGGGGACGGTCCGTCAAACTTGATCTTGTAATGATCGGCATACTCCGCCCGCACGCGCTCAAACTCGCCGTTATCACGCGCATCCGTATACTCTTTCGGCAATTGATAACCCGCCGGCTTGGGAATGCCGGTCCACTCCTTTTCCAGGTTGATGGGGTAAACATGCGCCTGGGGATCCCAATCGCTTGGGTGCAGCACATGGGAGAGACGCCTATAGTCAAAAGGCGCCACGCCGTTGTTGTCGACAAAACGGCTACGATAAATGTCCGCGTTGCGCCGGGTCAGGTTCAGCGATTGCCAGTTAAGCACCCGCTCCGAAGCGCGCGGCGTCCAACCGTGCGTAACGTCGTAGATGCGAGCGGTAAACAATGCCGCCGCATAGGCGGGGCTATTGGCGCTAGTGGCAAGCTGGCTGCCGCCGATAATGGATTTCACCCCTTCGGTGGTGCCGTCGGCGCCCACTACCAAGACATCTTCGCCCGGACGCAGGCCGCGGGCGCGCAGAGCCGCCAGTACCCCCTGGGCGATATCGTCATTTTGCGCCACGATGCCCACCACGTTTTTATTGCGCGTCAGCAAATCGTCGGTAGCCTTCAGACCGTCTTCGCGGTTCCACTTACCCGGCAGTTTGTCCACCAGCCGCGTTTTCGGAAAGTCTTTGAAGGCATCGTCCCGGCCCCGGCTTCGGGCGATGTCCGATACATAACCGTCAATGCCGGTCACCGCCACGATATCGCCGCCGCCGAATTTCTCGGTGACGGTGCGCAGCAGCTCCACCGTCACCGCGCGGTGGGCTTCGAACTCTTCGGGCACGGCATACAGGGTGTAATACTCACTGGCGTCGAAAGGCGTAAACCACGGCAGCGTATTCCAGAAATTGCCGAAAAAAAGCTTATTTTGCTGCGCCAGGCTCGATACCCGCCGCAGCGAACTGCCGTCAGCCAGGTTGAATACCGCCCCGATTGCCCCAGCCACGGTTTGCTCTTCAAATTGATTCACCTGGCGCTGACCGTCGTTTTGCCCGTCCAGGAAAGCGTAAGGCAGGCCGAACTCACGGCTGGCCGCCTGGAATGCCTTATCGGTCTGCACGTTGTATTCGTTGACGTTAAAGGAGAGATAGGCCAGCTTCCCGCTGGGGGCCGCCACGGCCGCCGATGGAAATCCCAGCGTCAGGCTGGCGGTGGCGGCGGCCACCGCGCCGGCGGATGCCAGGGTCAGGAAATCGCGCCTGGACACGCCATGGGTATCCAGCCGGTCCAGATGCTTATCGATGATTTTCTTTTGCGTGAAATCGGGAAAATTGCGCGGATCTAAACGCCATGCCATGCAGTCGCTCCTGGATAAAAAATAACGTCGGGGCAATAGCCACCGATGAAATCACGTCTTATCCCACCGGCCATGCCGTGGTTAAGACCAGAAAGCCTGCTATTAGACGGTTAAATATCACGATTTAAAAATAACAATTTTAACTTTAAATAGTTATTTATTTAACATGAACCGGAAGCCTGAGTAACCTTCCGGCCGAAGGCGCGTGGAAAAACAGTCTTATCGCTGCGCCTCTTTGACCAGCCAATTTTGCAAATTCACCCCTTCCTTTGATAGCTCGCTGTCTTGCCTGACGCAGAGATAATAATCGCGCCCGTCGTCGATGGCATGGTCCGATAATTTCACCAGCTCTCCCGACAGCAGATATGGCGCGATCAGAGGCTCGCGCATCAGTGCGCAGCCCAACCCTGATTGCACAGCGGCCAGGGTCAGCAGGCCGTCCTCGAACAACGGTCCGGAACTGCGCAGCGGCCGTTTGACGCCGATGCTCTGGAACCATGCCATCCAGGTGTTGCGCTCTTCATCATGGAGCAACGGCATGGCTGAGAGCTGATCCGGCGTATCTATCAGGCCATGCCACTTGATAAAGCCCCGGCTGCAAACCGGAATCATCTCCCCCGACATCAATTTTTGGCAGCGATATCCCGGCCACTGGCCCGCGCCGAAGCGGATGGAAATATCCGCCGCGTCGCTTGGGTAGTTGCGATGGTTGGCATAGACAACGTTAATATCAATGTCGGGATTTTCCTGCAAAAAACCGCTCATGCGGGGGATAAACCAGCCCATGCCGAACAGCGGTATCAGGCTGATGGTCACCTGCCGGGAGGCGGATTGCTCCCTGACATGCTCCGTGGCCTGGCGTAACACGTTAAAGGCGGAGCGTATGGAACGATAATATTCGCGCCCTTCTGTACGTAAGATAAGATTGCGCCCTTGCCGTTCCGTCAGCGGCATTTGCAAAAAGGCTTCCAGAATTTTGAGCTGGTGGCTGACGGCGGAGGGTGAGATGTCCAGTTCATGGGCAGCGGCGGTGACACTGCCCAAACGCGCGATGGCCTCGAATGCCCGGACGGCCCGTAAAGGGGGATCGTCGGCCAAGGCCGTCGGCGGGATAAGGTCGTTCGGTGCATATCCATATTGTTCTGTTTTTTTCATATATTGATTCTTTCATCACCAATCTGAATTGCTAATTTATTATTTATATAATTAAAACAATAAATTAAAAACTACTATTTTTGATATAAATAATTATTTATCGGTATTTCACTAATTAAACTAAACGATTAGGGTATGCCCATGCATTCCTTTTTATTTAGGACGTTCGCAGTATGGATACCTTTATCCAGCAAGCCATTAACGGGCTCACCCTCGGCAGCATTTATGCGCTGATGGCGCTCGGCTATACCATGGTGTACGGCATCCTGCGCATCATCAACTTTGCCCATGGCGATCTGCTGATGGTGGGGGCGCTCAGCGCACTGTCCGTCGTGACATTTCTTCAGCGCCATTTTCCCGGCCTGCCGGTTTATGTCCTGCTGCTGCTGGCGGTGTTGCTGTCGATGGCGGTATGCGCGCTGGTGGCTATGGCAATCGAACGCCTGGCCTATCGCCGCTTACGCCATGCTCCCCGCCTGGCGCCGCTGATCAGCGGCATCGGCGTGTCACTGCTGCTGCAAACCCTGGCGATGATTATCTGGTCGCGCAATCCGCTGATGTTTCCACAGCTCCTGCCGATGGATCCCATCCCCCTGACCCGAGGCGACGGGACGCATGCGCCGGCGGTCATCACCGTTACCGGTATCGCCACGCTGGTTATCGCCTGCCTGGTGATGGCCGGTCTTTTGCTGTTGGTGGAACATAGCCGCCTGGGCCGCGCCATGCGCGCAACGGCGGAGAATCCGCAGGTCGCCGGCCTGATGGGTATCAATCCCGACCGCATTATTACCCTCACCTTTGCCATCGGCGGGACATTCGCCGCGCTGGCTGGCGTCATGATGGCCAGCAACTACGGCAACGCCGGTTTTTCCATGGGTTTCCTGCCGGGGATAAAAGCCTTTACCGCCGCGGTACTGGGCGGTATCGGCAATATTCGCGGCGCCATGCTCGGCGGCCTGCTGCTCGGCTTGATCGAATCCCTGGGAGCCGGTTATCTCGGCGAGCTCACCAAAGGTAACTTCGGCAGCAACTATCAAGACATATTCGCTTTTATTGTACTGATCGCCGTGCTGATTTTCAGGCCTTCCGGACTGTTGGGCGAACGCGTCGCCAATCGCGCCTAGGAACCGCTTATGACAACCCTCAATACTTTTTTCCCGGCTTCCCGCCGGCGCGCGCACCTCGGCATGTGGCTGTTTGTCGCCGGCCTGGCGCTGGCCCCGCTGCTGATAGGTCCGTCCGGGGGGAATTACTGGATCCGCGTGGTGGACTTCGCCCTGCTCTATATCATGCTGGCCCTCGGCCTGAATATCGTGGTGGGTTTCACCGGCCTGCTGGATATGGGCTTTATCGCCTTTTACGCTATCGGCGCATACCTTGCCGCGCTGCTCTCCTCGCCGCATTTGACCACGCAGTTTCCGCAGCTGCTGCAGTATTTTCCCCAGGGGCTCCATTTGTCGGTGATCATTGTCGTTCCCCTGGCGGCTCTGCTCGCGGCATCATTCGGCATTTTGCTCGGCGCGCCGACGCTGCGCCTGCGCGGCGATTATCTGGCGATTGTGACGCTCGGCTTCGGTGAAATCATCCGTATTCTGATGCGCAATCTTGACCGCCCGGTGAACATTACCAACGGACCGAAAGGTATTTCAGGCATCGACCCGGCCTCGCTGTTCGGCCTTAGGTTCTCCGGCATGTATCAGTGGTTCGGCGTGCGCGTCTCATCCCTTTATCTCTATTACTACCTGTTTGCCGCGCTGATTCTGTTCATCATGTTTATGTGCATTCGACTGCAGCACTCGCGCATCGGCCGCGCCTGGACGGCCATTCGCGAAGACGAGGAAGCCGCGCGGACCATGGGTATCAATACCCGTAACTTTAAACTGCTGGCCTTCGCCATGGGCGCCGCCTTCGGCGGCATCGCCGGCGCGATGTTCGCCGCCTTCCAGGGCTTCGTTTCCCCCGAATCCTTTTCGCTACAGGAATCCATCGCCGTGCTGGCAATGGTGGTTCTCGGCGGGATGGGCCATATTCCCGGGGTTATTCTCGGCGCGCTGCTGCTGTCCGCGCTGCCGGAATTTTTACGCAGCAGCACCGGCCCGTTGCAGCAGGCGCTGTTTGGCCAGGTAATCATCGACCCGGAAATCATCCGCCAGCTGTTTTACGGGCTGGCATTGATTTTGGTGATGCTCTTTCGCCCGGCCGGGCTATGGCCGACCCGCCATCACGGGGAAAAGCATCCATGACACCCCTCCTGGCCTTACGAAACGTCAGCAAGCGCTTTGGCGGACTGGTGGCGGTGGATGACGTCAATGTGACCGTCAACCAAGGGGAGATTTACGGCCTTATCGGTCCCAACGGCGCCGGGAAAACCACCCTTTTTAATCTGATTACCGGACTATACCGGGCGGATCGGGGGGTATTTGCACTGGCGGGCATGCCTTACCGGCCCCATGACATTGAAAAAGTCACCCGGGCGGGAATTGCCCGCACCTTTCAGAATCTGCGCTTATTCAATGACATGAGCGTTCATGAAAACGTGATGGTAGGCAGGCATGTGCGCACGCGCAATGGGTTATGGGCCGCCATCAGCCACCACCGGCGCGCGCGGGAAGAAGAAGCGCAGACCCACGAACGGGCCTACGAGCTGCTGGAGTATGTCGGCATCAGCCAATTCGCCCACTACCGCGCCGGCTCTCTTTCTTATGGACACCAGCGCCGGCTGGAGATCGCCCGCGCGCTGGCCACCGATCCGCTTCTCCTGGCGGTGGATGAACCCGCCGCCGGCATGAATGCCGCGGAAAAAGTCGATCTGAGACACCTGCTGATGCGCATCCGTGATGACGGCAAAACCCTGCTGCTGATTGAACATGACGTCAAACTGGTGATGGGGATCTGCGACCGGCTCACCGTGCTCGATTACGGCAAGGTGATAGCGGAAGGCGCGCCGGAGACGGTGCGCCGGGAACCGGCGGTAATCCAGGCATATCTGGGAGGGAACGCTCATGTCTGACCCACTGCTTTCCGTACGGGGATTAACCGTTTCCTATGGCGGGATCCATGCGGTCAAGGGAGTCGATTTTGACGTCGCCGACGGGGAGCAGGTGACCCTGATTGGCGCCAACGGCGCGGGTAAGACCTCAAGCCTCAGGGCCGTGACCGGGCTGCAGGACTTTCGCGGCGAGATCCTGTTCGCCGGGAAATCCATTCGCGGTGTACCGCCTTATCATTTGCTAAAGCAGGGATTGGTCATGGTGCCGGAAGGCCGGGGAATTTTCGCCCGCATGACCGTACTGGAGAATTTGCAAATCGGCGCGTACCTGCGCCGCGACGGCAACGGCGTCAAACGCGATTTGGCGGAAATTTATCGCATATTCCCACGCCTTAAGGAGCGCCTTTCACAACCGGCCGGCCTGCTGTCGGGAGGCGAACAGCAAATGCTGGCCATGGGCCGGGCCCTGCTCGGCAAACCGCGCCTGCTGATTTTAGACGAGCCCTCGATGGGGCTGGCGCCGATCATGGTTGAGGCCATTTTTTCGGTCATCCACCGCATCGGCGGACAGGGCGTAACGCTGCTGCTGGTGGAGCAAAATGCCCGCCTGGCGCTGCAAGCCACCCACCGCGCCTACGTGTTGGATAGCGGCTTGATAAGCCACAGCGGCAAGTCCGGGGACATGCTGGACGACGCCAGGATCCGGCAGGCCTATCTGGGGGAATAACCACTTGATTTCACACTACTTACAACAAGGAACTTTTATGAAAAATACCTTTAGCAAACTGGCGCTGGCATCTTTGGTTTTAGCCGCCTTCAACAGCGCGGCGGCGAACGGCGAAACCGTCCTGATCGGCCTTGCCGGGCCCCTCACCGGCCCTTCCGCCCGAATCGGCAAGGATTTGGAGAATGGCGCGCAGTTAGCCATCACCGACGCCAATAATAAAAAACCGGTAATTGACGGTAAGGCCGTGACCTTCAAGCTGGTATCGGAAGATGACCAGTCCGATCCGCGCACCGCCGTTGCCGTAGTGCAACGCCTGGTGGACGAAGGCGTGGTGGGGGTGGTTGGGCATTGGAATACCGGGACCAGTATTCCGGCGGCCCGGATTTACCATGACGCGGGCATTGCCCAGGTGGCGCCGGTCGCCACCGGCCATGCCTATACCCAACAGGGTTTTGACACCAGTTTCCGCGTCATGGGCCACGATGACGACGGCGGCAATGATGCCGGGCAATACGCGGTAAACGTGTTGAAAGCCAAACGTATTGCCGTTCTCGACGATCGTACCGCCTTCGGCCAAGGCCTGGCCGACGAATTCATCAAGTCCCTTAAGGCACAGGGAGTAGATATTATCGATCGCGAGTATATCGATGATAAGACCGTTGATTTCAGCGCCGTTCTCACCAATATCCGCAGTAAAAACGCCGATCTGATCTTTTTCGGCGGCGTGGACTCGCAGGCGGCGCCGCTCGCCAGGCGCATTAAACAGCTCGGGCTGCCCGCCACGCTGATGGGCGCGGGCGGCTTTGTCAGCCAGACCTTCCTGACGCTGGCGCAAAAAGAGGGGGAAGGGGTGGTGGCGCTGGAGCCAGGCCTGCCCATTGATAAAATGCCGGGGGGCAAAGCATTCGAACAGGCCTATATCGACCGCTACAAGACCCATATAGAACTGCACGCCCCGTTTGCTTATGACGCCACCAGCGTGCTGATTGACGCTATAGAACAGGCCGACTCCACCGATCCGGCGAAATACCTGCCGAAACTGCGCGCCATCAAACATCAGGGCGTCACCGGAATCATTGCGTTTGATGGCCAGGGCAACCTGCTCAATCCCACATTCACCGTTTATCGGGTGACTAACGGCAAATGGGTGCCGCAAAGCGTACTGGGCGGCGCCGCCGGCCACTGACCGTACGGCCCGGACCGGCCTTGGCCGGACCCCATTACCCGCAATAATGCCATACCATAAAGGAGCTAGACGATGTCCTGCCAACATTCCTGTCAGCAGCATTCCGGCCAACACCATTCCGGCCAACATAGAAACGACCTGGGCATATTGGCCCGTCGGCGCATCGAGGCCGAAATCATAAAACCCATTTATGAGATTCTGGTGCGCGACTTCGGCAAAGCCCGGGCGCAAGAGGTCATCGGCGAGGCCGTAGAGAACGCGGCCATCGCCGCCGGCAAGGATTTTGCCCGCCGCGAGCCGGCCGGCGCCGATATCCAAAGCTTTGTCGCCCTGCAGTACCTGTGGGAGAAAGACGATGCATTGGAGGTGAAAATACTCTCCAGCGATGATCGGCATTTTGACTATGACGTCCATCGCTGCCGCTATGCCGAGATGTACCATGAGATGGGGCTGGGGGAAATCGGCCACCTGCTCTCCTGCGCCCGGGACAGCAAGTTTATCGTCGGCTATGCCCCCGAGGTCAAACTGACCCGCACGCAAACCATCATGTCCGGGGCGCCGCGCTGTGACTTTCGCTATGCGGTGGACAAAAAAGACACAGGGGGCGGCAAGCATGAGTAATATCACTACCGTCAATGGCGAACGTTTATGGCAAACCTTGCAAATCATGTCCGTGTTCGGCGCCATTGCCAAAGACGGCGTATGTCGCCTGGCCCTGAGCGAAGAAGACCGGCTGGCGCGGGATTGCCTCAAAAATTGGGCGCTGGGCGCCGGTTGCCGGGTCCGGGTGGATCGCATGGGCAATATGTTCCTGCGCCGCGAAGGGACGCGCCCGGAGCTGCCCGCGGTGGTCACCGGCTCCCATATGGATTCACAGCCCAACGGCGGCCGTTTCGATGGCGTCTATGGCGTGCTGGCCGGCCTGGAAGCGCTGCGGACCCTGAACGACGCGCACATTCAAACCGAACGCGCCATAGAAGTCATTAACTGGACCAATGAGGAAGGCGCCCGCTTCGCCCCGGCAATGATCGCCTCCGGCGTCTTTGCCGGCGTCTTCGACCTGCAATTCGGTCACAGCCGCCGGGACCAGAACGGCGTCACGCTCCTGGAAGCGCTGCGCCAAATCGGCTACGAAGGCGAACACCCGGTGGGCGGGTTTCCCATCCATGCCGCCTTTGAACTGCATATTGAACAAGGCCCGATTCTTGAAGCCGAAAACCGGCAAATCGGCATCGTCACCGCCGCCCAGGGCCAACGCTGGTTTGAAGCGGAGATAGTTGGCTTCAGCGCCCATGCGGGCACCACCCCGATGGATAAACGCCGGGACGCGCTGTTGGGCTTTGCCCGCATGGTGGAGGAGGTCAACCGGATCGGCCGGACCTTCATGCCGGACGGACGGGCCACCGTCGGCATGGCGCAAATCACCCCGAATTCCCGCAATGTCGTGCCCGGACGGGTTTTTTTCAGTATCGAATTCCGGCATCCTGACGAGACGGTACTTGAGCAAATGGAATGCCGGCTGCGTGAAGCCATAAACATCGTCAATAACGGTGAACTTGAGGCGGTTGTCAAACGCATATTCGATTATCCGCCGGTGAAATTTGACCAAAGCTGCATCGCCAGCATACGCGACGCGGTTAAGGCGCTTGGCTATTCCCATCGGGATATGGTATCCGGCGCGGGACATGACGCCTGCTATCTCAATGAGGCCGCGCCCACCGCCATGATTTTTATCCCCTGCGTCGACGGCATCAGCCATAACGAAGCTGAAAATATTCACCCCCACTGGGCCACCGCGGGGGCGAATGTGTTGATTAACGCGCTGCTGGATAAAGCGGGCCGGGTCAATGCGGCATGAGAATATGCCAGGCTTACCATGATCTCAGCTTGCTTCTGGCTCTTGAGAAAAAATGTCCTTCGCTGCAAACAGTCCGTTGAGAGCTGCCGGAAAGCCTGCATAGACCGCCATCTGCATAATGATTTCGACAATTTCCTGCCGGGAACAACCCACATTCCGGGCGCCGTGAATATGTACCTTAAGCTGTGGCGAAGCGTTTCCCATGGCGGTGAGCGCCGCCACCACGGCAAGTTCACGAATTTTAAGGTCAATGCCCGGTCTTGAGTAGATATCGCCAAACGGAAACTCAATGAGCAGCCGGGCAAAGTCAGGGGCGATATCACGCAGACTGTCAATGACCTTCTCACCCGCGTGGCCATCCACCTCATTAAGCTTCGCTAAACCGCGTACGTAACGTTCGTTATCCATAAATCCTCTTTGGTTGCCGGGTTGATGCGCTGAAGGCACTGTATGTTTTACGCAGCAGGTTCAGCCAATACTTTTTTTGTGATACCTTTTCGGTATGAATGAATCCATTGACCTGCGACAGTTCCGCTACTTTCTGGCGGTGAGCGAGGAGCTTAATTTCGGGCGCGCGGCCGCACGTCTGTACATATCCCAGCCGCCATTAAGCCGACAGATCCGCCAGTTGGAAGACCGGCTTGGCGTTGAGCTGTTTTTGCGGACCAAATCGGGTGTGGTATTGACGAAAGCGGGGGCGGCATTTCTACCGGAAGCCAGGCGCACGTTGGCTCAGGCGGAAAAGGCGATAGCAGCCGCCAGGGCGGCGCGGAGCAGCGCGGGCGGACAATTTCTCATAGGCTACACCACGGTGTTTGATCGCAGCGTCATACCCGACGTGCTCGAACCTTTACAGCAGCGCTTTCCGGATTTTCGGCTCGTCACCCAGGGTAAACATTCAATAAGCCTGGTGCGGGACATCAAGAACGGGATAATGGATGTCGCCTTTATCGGCCTGCACACCGAGACCAAGGGCCTTAAGACCGAGACACTGCTTGAGGAGCCGCTTATTGCCGCCCTGCCCGCCGGCCATCCTCTTGCCCATAAGCGCAGGCTTGGGTTCGATGACCTGCGCAGCGAGGCGATTTTCCGGTTTGAGCGCCGGTTGAATCCCGGTTATTACGACCATTGCCACGCATTCTTCGAAAAGATCGACTTCAAGCCCAAAACGATTCCAGAACCCGACGACCACCACATCTTGCTAGGCCTTATCGCGGAAGGACAAGGCATCGCGTTAATCCCCGCCTCGCTAAAGCATGTCAAACGGCACGGCGTGGTCTTCCGACCGCTGAAAGACGAGGCCGCAAGACTGTCAAGCGGCATCGCCGTGGCATACGACGAACGCAATCCGTCAGCAATCCTGGCTGGGTTCCTGGCACTCGTCAGGTCTTGAACGCGTCAAGCGCCGGATGCGGCAGCAAAAGTGTGAGCTGAGTTACAATTACAAGACATTCCGCCTCAACCTGTTTGACAGGTTTACACGTTGTATCTATTTTCTAACTACCCGGTCATCAGCAATTGCCGCAACAAGCCAATGTAATCAAATTCCATCATCCAGGTAGGATAAGCCGGGCGAGCAGAGGAACTGACTATGTTCAAGCGTCAATATTCAAAAATCGTTTTTTTGCTGTTCATCGCTGGGGCAATAAACTACCTTGACAGGGCCGCTTTTTCTGTCGCCATGCCTTATATCAAGGCGCATCTGGGATTAAATCCTGTTGAAATAGGTTTCATACTCAGCAGTTTCTTTTTTGGCTATGCCCTGTTTAATTTTGTTGGCGGCTATTTATCCGATCGCTATGGTCCGGGAAAAGTATTTGCGATAGCAATGGTTTCGTGGTCTTTATTTTGCGGACTTACGGGGATCGCTTTTAACTATGTGATTTTATTTATAATACGCGTGCTCTTTGGTATGAGCGAAGGGCCGATGGGTACGACAGTTAACAAAACGGTCAGTAATTGGGTACCTCTGAGTAAACGGGTAAGGGCTGTAGGCATTGCTAACGCGGGCAACCCATTGGGAGGCGCGATAGCGGGTCCCATTGTCGGCCTTATCGCGGTGATGTGGAGCTGGCGTATTTCATTCTTCATCATGATGTGCCTGGGATTTATCTGGACTTTTTTTTGGTTGAAAGCGTTTACCGACCACCCTCGTGATAATCCCCACGCCAGCAAAACAGAGGTGGAAGAATATGAGAACAGCATTCTGGATCAGGCCTCTCATGATAGCGAAACCCAAACTCTTCCGCTGAAAGAGTACCTGAAAAACCGATGATCCTGGCCACAGCGATGGCTTTCTTTGCCATTAATTATATTCTCTATTTCTTTTGACATGGTTCCCAAGTTATTTGTCCATGTCGAGAGGACTGAATATCCAGCAGCTGAGCATTGCTTCCTCGATTCCTTGGATTATCGGCAGTATTGGAATGGCGTTAGGAGGAGTCGCCTGCGACATTTTATATAAGAAAACGAACAATCTTATATTGTCCCGAAAAGCAATCCTGGTGGTTGCCCTTATTTTATCATCCTTGTGCCTGATTTTTCCGCTTATGTCCAATCCCTGGTAGGGGCGGTAGTCATGATGGCGCTGGGTATCTTCTTTATGTATCTTGCCGCCGCGGCGCCCTGGGCTCTAGTGGCTGATAATGTAAGCAGCAGGAATGTCGGCAGCGTGGGGATTTATTCATCTGATTGCCAATACGGCCGGCGTCATCGCGCCGATCTTGACAGGATTCATTGTGCAATACACGGGAAATTTCATAGCTGCATTTATCCTTACAGGTGTGATAGGCGTTATCGGCGCTCTCTGCGTGGCCCTGTTTGTCCGGGTCTCTCCATTGATGGAATCTGCTGAGAAATCGCCTACCTAACAAATATTTTTTATCATTTAGGGCAGAAATTCATGAAAGCGTTAATTATTGATCGTAACAGTCAAACCCGCTTTGACGATATTCCAGAGCCATCGATTAAAGAGGGTGAAGTGCTTGTTTCCGTGGAATATGTCGGGCTATGCGGCTCTGACTTGAATACCTGGCGCGGGTTGAACCCGCTGGTGGTCTATCCCTGCCTTCCCGGACATGAAATCGGCGGCACCGTTACGCAGGTAGCGGAAGATGTCACCAAGTGCCAGGTAGGCGATCGCGTCACCATATTGCCTTATACCGCCTGCGGCGAATGCAGCTCCTGTAAAAAAGGCCGGCCCAACGCCTGCAAATACAACCAGACCCTGGGGGTTCAGCGGCAAGGCGGCATGGTCAGGAAACTCGCCGTGCCTTTCCAAAAAGCGCTGGTCTGTAACCAATTGAACAGCCGGCAACTGGCCCTGATTGAACCGCTGTCGGTAGGACTGCACGCCGCCCGGCGGGGAGCGATAAACGTGGGCGAGTGGGTGGTTATCATTGGCTGCGGCGTTATCGGCCTGGGGACCATTGCGGCGGCGGCGGCGATGGGGGCCAGAGTCATTGCCGTGGATATTGACGACCGGAAAGAAGCGGTTGCCCTTGCCTGCGGCGCGACCCGCTTCATCAATAGCAGCAAATCCGATCTCCTTGAGATTGCCGGTGGACTCGATGAAGGACGAGGTCCGTCCCTGGTCATCGAAGCGGTGGGCCTGAGCAGCACTATCGAGCTTGCCGTTGACCTGGTCGCCTTTGCGGGACGGATTGTCTATGTCGGCTATGCCAAAAAACCCGTTACCTTTGATAGCGCGATCTTTTTGCTGAAGGAACTTGATATCCGCGGATCGCGAGGGGCCACGGAAGCGGATTTCCGCGCCGTTATTGCGCTGATGGAACAGAATCGTTATCCGGTGGAATTGCTTATCAGCGCTTATTATCCCCTTGGAAAAGCCGATCGCGCGCTGGAACACTGGGCGAGCGACCCGGGAGCTGTCACTAAAATTTTAGTTGAGCTTCAATCAGAATAAGGTGGCGTATGTCGCAGGCAAACGTATTCTCATTGCAAGGTAAAACCGCCTTGATTACCGGCGGATCCCGCGGGCTGGGTTTCGCCATTGCACAGTGCATGGCGGATAGCGGCGCGAAGGTTATTATCACATCACGGCACCAGGAGGATGCTCAACGGGCGGCCGAAGCTCTGGGCCCTCAGGCTTTTGGATATGCCTTTGACGTCGCTGACACAGAAACAACCCGGCAATGGGTTAGCGGTTTACTGGCGGAACATGGCCGCATCGATATATTGGTTAATAACGCGGGGAATCACTGTAAAAAATCAATCGAGGAGATGAGCGTCGGGGATTTTGAATCCATTATCGATGTGCATATCGTGGGTGCCTTTGCATTAACAAAAGCCCTGGTGCCGCATATGAAGCAATACGGTAACGGCAACATACTTTTTATGGCCTCGATGGCGTCTTTTATCGGCGTCCCTTATGTGTCGGGTTATTCAGCGGCAAAATCAGCCTGTCTCGGGCTAGTCCGGGCGTTGACGACTGAACTGGCGGATTCGGGCATCCGGGTCAATGGTATTGCTCCCGGCTGGATTGATACGCCAATGTTAAGAAAAGCCATTGCCGGAGATAAAGAACGTAGCCAGAAGATTCTCAACCGAACGCCAATGAAAAAATTCGGCACACCCAAAGATATTGGCTGGGCTGCTGTTTATCTCGTCTCTGATGCCGCCGCCTTTGTTAGCGGACATGTATTAGTGGTTGATGGCGGAGCATTGATCGGCTTTTAACGGAATAACGATCCGCTCAGTCACCCTATGCGCTCCGGCCCTATTCAAAAACATTATTAATGCCTATTCAGGGGGAAAAATGAAAGTCACCGCGTTGGAAACATGGCATTGCGCAAGAAACCTCCGCTTATTCCCCGAAAACAGATCGGGTGCCAATATGTCATGGGATGTAGTAGTGATTAAGCTGCACACCGATGCCGATATCGCGGGCGAAGCATGCGCATTGGCAGCCCGTTCAGGCATTATTACCGAGAACTATCTGCATGAAAATATCGCGCCTCTGGTCCTGGGACAGGATGTGACGGAACGGGAACGCATCTGGCACGAGCTCTGGACCCTCGATCGTCATTTGACCTTTTTCCCCAATTATTTGCCCGGCCCGGTAGATGTGGCGCTGTGGGATATTGCGGCGAAAGCGGCTGATTTACCGCTGTTCAGATATCTCGGCGCCTATCGTAATAGCTTACCGGTCTATGCCAGCGGGCTGTTCCATGGTGAGACGGAGGAGTATATCAAGGAAGCCCTTCACTATAAAAATTCGGGGATTCAAGGGTATAAAGTTCACTCCCCCGGCCCGTGGCGAAAAGATATTGAAGTTCATGAAGCACTGCGCCATGCGGTAGGAGATGACTTTTTACTGTTTGCCGATCCGGTGGGTGATTACACCTTAAGCGAGGCTATCAAGGTTGGCCGTTCACTTGAAAAGATGAATTACGAATGGTTTGAAGAACCGTTCAGGGATTTTGAACTGACCAAATACCAGCAGTTATGCGCCAGTCTGGACATTGCCATTGCCGCGACGGAAACAACCCGAGGGGCGCATTGGGGAGTTGCGCAGGCCATTGCGCAACAGGCGGCCGATATCGTCCGCGCCGATGTATCCTGGAAAACCGGGATCACCGGCACACTAAAAATTGCCCATATGGCTGAAGCAAACGGACTGAATTGCGAAATCCATACCACCACCATGGGGTTGATGGATATTGCGAATCTCCATGTCTCCTGCGCCATTAAAAACTGTGACTATTTTGAGTATTTTGTGCCTGAGCACGCTTTTATGTTCCCGCTGTTAAATAAGCTTCCTATCGACGATAAAGGGATTATCCATGTCCCGGAACAACCTGGCCTGGGTGTTGAACTTGACTGGGATGAAATCAAAAAACTCTGCGTATCCCATCGTATAAGCGAGTTTGGTTGAAGCGTTTCATTCAGCCGGCGCCGTCCTGCCAGCCCAGCCCCAGGCTTTTTTGCAGCGCGACGAAGTCTAATGCCAGGGAGGTTTGCGCCTGGATGCGGTGCTGCCCGGCGGTAAGCGCCGTACGCTGGGTATCCAGCAGGTCAATCAGGCTGGAGACGCCGGCGCCATAGCGTTGGCTGACCAGTGCGCTGTCGCGGTCGGCGGTATTTTCCACCTGCAGATAATTCACCAGCGTCTGGCGCTGCTGACCGTAGCGCGACAGCGAGCTGTTGGCGTCCCGCAGCGCATCCAGCACGGTCTTGCGCCATTGCGCTTCGGCTTCGTCCCGCTGTGCCTTGGCCACATTGATTTGTGACCGAACCCGGCCGAAATCCAGGATATTCCACTGCAGCATCGGAATGAGCATCCAGGACTCATTTTCCTGCCTGTATATTTGACCGCTGTCTGAACTGCTAAAACCCAGCAGACCGCGCAGGGTGACCTTGGGGTAAAGATCCGCCACATGCTCGCCGACGGTGGCCGTACTGGCGGCCAACTGGCGCTCGGCGCTACGGATATCCGGCCGATGGCGCAACAGGGACACCGGGTCGCCGGCATTGACCCGGTCGGGCTGCGCCGGCAGACGGTCGGCACCCGCCAGCAGCGTATCCAGCGCGCCGGGCGTCAGACCCGAGAGGAATGCCAACTGGTCCTGGTAATCGTTAATATCCGCCTGCAATGACGGAATCTCCGCCCGGCTGTTTTCAAACTGCGTTTGCAGCCGGTTGACGTCGCTATCGTTTGCCGCGCCGCGCTCGCGCCGCTGGCTCACCAGATCCAGCGCCTTTTGCTGTAATTGCAGGTTTTGATTGAGGTTTGCCAGCCGCTCGCGCGTGCCGCACAACAGCAGGTAATTGCGCGCCACTTCGGCGGCGATGGAGACCTGCGTATCCGCCAGGCTGGCCTCGCTGGCCTGCGCCTGCGCCCGGCCGGCTTGCACCGCGCGGCGCTCCTGGCCGAACAAATCCAATTCCCAACTGGCGTCAAAGCTGCTGCTGTAGAGGTTCATCGGGTTATCGCCCCCCAAGCCGATGCTGTCGGGCAATTTGGCGCGCGCCGCCAGGGCGCTGGCATTCAGTTTCGGATATTGCTGGGCTTCGTCGCCCATAAGCGTCGCCCGCGCCTCCTTCAGACGGTCAGCGGCAATGGCGAGGTCCGGGTTATGCCGCAGGGCATTATCGATAAGCCCGTTCAGCCGCGGGTCATGAAATGCCAGCCACCAGCGCGCCTGCGCCGGTTGCGTGCCGACGCCGGAAGAAGGCAAACGCTGGAATTGACTCACCGCGGGCGCGGCGGGCGGTCCCTGATAGTCCGGCCCCACGCTGCAGCCCGCCAGCAGCAAAGCCAGCGTGGCCGGTAAAAACAGTTTCCCGTATGCAAAAGTGGTCATTTTGATTTTCACTTATGGGTTAAACGCGGCGCGCGCAGCAGCAACGCCAGCGGAATACAGCACATCAGGGCGATGCCAAGCAGGAAAAACGACTCGGAATAGGTCATTACCGCCGCCTGCTGGTTGATTTCATTCGCCAATTGCGCCATAGCTTGCATTTTGGCATGCCAAATGTCGCCATGCTCGCTGGCGAACAGAGCGGTATTGCCGGACAAACGGCTGTCCGCCAGCGGCGAGTTGGCGGTCACGGACTCCCGGATAATGTCGCTGTGCAATTTGTTCTGACGGTCGATAAACACGCCCATCAGCGCCAGGCCCACCGAGCCGCCGAGATTGCGCATCATGTTATACAGCCCGGCGGCATCCGCCGCTTCTTCATTGCTCACTGCCGCCATCGATGCTTGATTGAGCGGCATCATTGCCATGATTTGCCCGGCGCCCCGCAGCAGCTGCGAGTAGAAAAAATCATTGCCGGCGCTCTGCGCGGTGAGCGTGGTATCCAGAAAACAGCTCACCGCAAACAGGATAATTCCGGTAATAACCAGCAAGCGCGCATCCACACGGCCCAGCAGACGCGGCAATATGGGCATCATCAGCAGGCTGGGAATGCCGGAAATCAACAATACGTTACCGGACTGCAGGGCGTTATAACCGACAATTCCGCTCAGAAACTGCGGCAGTAAATAAAGCACGCAATACAGGCCCATGCCGACGACAAACACGATGACCAGCACGCTGGCAAAACGCGGGTTGGCCAGCAGGGAGAGGCGAATAACCGCTTTTTTGGCGGTAACCTGGGCTATCGCCAGACAAATGAACCCTACGACCATCACCACCGTCAGCCAAATGATGAGGTTCGACTCAAACCAGCGATCCCGCTGGCCCTCCTCCAGCACCACCGTCAAACTGCTCAGAGCCGCGCTCAAGCCGAAAATGCCCAGCCAGTCCGCTTTGAAAAAGTCGTCCCAGACGGGCTTCTCCGGCGGCAGGCCCAGCAACAATAACAGCACCAGGCCGGCGCTCACCGGAATATTGAGAAAGAAGCACCAGTTCCAGCTGACGTTTTCAGCCAGCCAGCCGCCCACCACCGGCCCGAGCACCGGCCCGAGGATAACGATAACGCCGAACAGCGACATCCCCAACGGTAACTGGCTGCGCGGCAGGCGGGTACGGATAATCATCTGCGCGGTAGGGATCATTGCGCCGCCGGCAAAACCCTGGCCGATTCGGCCGATGATCATTTGCGCCAAACTGTCGGCGGTGCCGCACATAATGGAAAAAAACGTGAACAGCAGGGCGCAGCCCACCAGGAAATTGCGCAGGCCCAGCAGGCGGCTCAGCCAGCCCGCCAGCGGGATCATGACGATTTCCGACATCAGGTAGCCGGTGGAAATCCAGGTGCCTTCCGTACCGGTTGCGCCGATTTCGCCCTGGATTTGCGGCAGCGCCGAGTTGGTTATGGAGATATCCAGCGTCGCCATCAGCGCACCCAGCGCGCCGGCCAGCACGGCTATCCAGTCCGTGATATCGGCTTTTTCCCGCACTGACTCACTCATGGCTGCGTACGCTGCCGGGACGGATGCGTATCCACATCAACAGACACCGACATGCCCGCTACCAGACGTTTCAACTCGTCGGAATGTTCGGTAATCCGGATGCGCACCGGTACACGCTGGACGATTTTGGTAAAGTTGCCGGTGGCGTTATCCGGCGGCAGCAGCGCAAACAATGAACCGGTGCCGGGGGCGAAGCTCTCCACCTGGCCCTGGAAGTCATGGTCCGGAAGAGAGTCCACATGCAGCGTGGCCGGCTGGCCGGGACGCATATTGGTCAGTTGCGTTTCCTTGAAGTTCGCCACCAGATAAATGTCATCATTCGGCACCACGGTTAACAGCCGAGTGCCGGGCTGAACATACTGGCCTACGCGCACGGCGCGGTCGCCTACAAAACCGTCGATGGGGCTACGGATCACCGTATCGCGCAGATCGATACCGGACTGTTGCCGGTTCGCCCGGGCGGAGGATAATTGCGCTTTGGCTTGTTCAATCTGCGCCTGCATAGACCGGATCTGCGCCGAAGCCGATTTCACCGCCGCCACGTTGGCGTCGTAATCCGCCTGCGCCTGGTCCCGGCTACGGCCCAGATCGGTGAGTTTCTCCTGATTTTCCGCGCCGCTGGCGGCCAGCGGCCGGTAGCGCTGGTATTCGTGCTCCGCATAATGCAGTTGCACCAGCGCCGACCGCTGCCGCGCCCGCGCCTCTTCTATTTCCGCCTGCTGGCGGGTGATTTCCGCCGTGGCGCGGTCAATATCCGCCTGGTTGGACAAAATAGTGGCGTCCGCCTGGTCAAGGCGCGCCTGATACTGATCGTCCTCCAACCGCACCACCGGCTGCCCGGCGCCGATCCTCTGGTTATCCTTCACCAGCACCTCGCGCACATAACCCGTGACCTTCGGTGCCAGCGTCACGCTGTCGGCCTGCAAATAGGCATCGTCGGTGGATTCGCTAAAACGGGCGACCAGCAGCCAGTAAAGCAGCCCCGCCGCCAGCAGAACGGCGCCCGCCAGCACCAGATAAAGCAGGATGCGGCGTTTTCGACGCGGTCGTATGGGAACAGGAGGCTGTGAAGCGCTAGGAGTTGAAGCTGTTGTAGCCATGGATGACGATAAGCCTTTATGAAATTATTCCAATTGGAACAACTATTCCATATGGAATAATTGTGTCAAGTGATATATTTCCTAATTGTCCCACCGGTAGGTATAATCGGTACGTTTTTGCACAGGACCTGAAAATATGCCTAAAAGCATGCAGCCGAAGCGACTCCGCCATCCCTCTTCCGGAGGTTATGCCCGCGGGAGCGAAACCCGCCAGCGCATCATCGACAGCGCCATCGAACTGTTTGGCGAATCGGGGTACGAGAGTACGTCCACCCGTCAGATTGCCAAAAAGGCGGGCGTCAATCCCCCCGCGCTGCAATACTACTTCGACAATAAAGAAGGTTTGTACATCGCCTGCACGGCATCTCTCGTGGAGGAGAATCAGGCATGGCTCCAGCCTTTTCTGGCGCGGACCCTGGTAAAGAACAGCGCCGATACGGACACCTGCATCGAGACGCTATGCCAAATGCTGGACAGTCTGCTTGAGCGGATTTTAAGCAAAAACGCCACCAGCGGCCAGCGGCTGTTTTATGCGCGTATGCGCCTGGGCCAAGGGCCGGGCAAGACCGCGGAAGATTTCAGCAACAAGCTGTTCGGACAGCTGTTTTCCGGGGCGGTTAAGCTGGTGGCTCGCATCTGCGACAGCCCGATGGACGATGAGATGGTGCAGCTTCGCACCCTGTCATTGCTTGGCCAGGTCACCACCTTTCACGTCTTGCGCCACACCCTGTTTCCTACCCTGACGGAAACCGGCAGCGTTACGGCGGAAAAAAAAGAGATGATAAAAAAATGCATTCGCGAACAAAGCCTGACGCTGATGCACAGTTGGCGTAAGGCATCGGAAAAAACCGCCCCCCATTAGCCCCTTCCATGAGAAAATTTTCGGATGGCTTTGTTGCCCGACGCGCAATGGGCACGATCTTCTATACTTATGGCTTGTTCATCCACAAAGGTGAAAAACATGACGATCCATAAGAAAGGTCAGGCCCATTGGGAAGGCGATATCAAACGCGGTAAAGGTACCGTCTCCACCGAGAGCGGGGCGCTGCAACAGCAGCCCTACGGTTTCAACACCCGTTTCGAGGGCGCGGCGGGAACCAACCCGGAAGAGCTGATAGGCGCGGCCCATGCCGCCTGTTTTTCCATGGCATTATCCCTGATGCTTGGCGACGAGGGCTTTACGCCTGACAGCATTGATACCACAGCGGATGTTTCGCTGGATAAAGTTGAAGGCGGATTCGCCATCACTAAAGTAGCATTGAACAGCACGGTGAAGCTGCCGGGCATTGATGATGCGGTATTTGAAAAAATCATTCAAAAAGCCAAAGCCGGCTGCCCGGTATCGCAGTTGCTGAAAGCGGAAATAACGCTTCAGTATCATCTTAATTAAATTACCCTCTTCGCTGTCTCTAATTATCTCTGGAGACAGCGATCGACAGACAAAATGGATAAATTCTGCCTGGTGTCATCTTTTAAATATCATATTTACTTTTAAAAAAATGAATTTTCATGAATAAAAAAATAACTACGCCATATCAGAATAAATTATTCATGCTTGAATATCAAAGTGATGAACTCCGCCCCTGAGGTTGTTTTTACAAGGTTAAACAACCTCAGACAGTGATGATTCGAATATCATGTGTCTTGAAAAAGTTAATAAACTCCTTACGTAAACTCTCCTCAACAACCATTACATCAATTTCACTTGGGTCGGCGACAACATAACGCGCCACACCAGGAACTTTCTCCGCGGTCAGGGCCACGACGACCTGATTACTCTGTTTGATAACGGCCTTCTTGAACTCGCAGTCCTCAAAATCAAAACCCGTCAGCCCGGTTTCCGGAGCCATGGCACAAGCGCCGATAAAAGCCTGGTCGAAGATAATTCCCCGAAGCTGGTCTACAGCAGTACTGCCTAAGCTCCCACCCGACGCCTTCTGGATGCGTCCACCCAGCACAATCGTTTCACTTTGGGGATGTTTCATCAACTCAACGGCAATGGCAGGAGAATTTGTTACTGCCGTCAGCCGGATATCCTCAGGCAGTGCTCTGGCAATGGCGAGATTAGTCGTGCCTGAATCAATAAAAATACAGCTATCGGACGTAATTAGTCCCACACAGGCCTGCGCGATCATGTCTTTGTTTGCAATATTCTGCTCTTTGCGATTGATAAAACTGCCGGCTTCCGGTAGCTGAAGCACTGCCCCGCCGTACACTTTCTTACAGATGCCTTCCTTGCTAAGCTCCTGTAAATCCCGGCGAATGGTGTGTTCAGACACCTTCAATTGCGCCGCCATTTCCACACAGACCACCCTTCCCTCCTGCTCAAGGATCCGGCGGATCAGGACTTGCCGTTGATTGGGAAAAGCTGCATAATCGAGCATAATAATTCCTTATTGGCTCAAACATCGAGCATCAATGAGCATAATCATGCATACACGATCGGTCTGTCAACACTATTGACCCCCATTATGGGTGAAAAAGATGACAGCGTCGGCCGCAATTCCTCACGGAGGTTGAAATGAAAATAGCACACGTCGCACTCTGGACCCGTCATCTCGAGGCTCAGGTTGCGTTCTGGCAACGGACTTTTGGCGGAATCAGTAATGAACGCTATGTCAGCAAAAACCGCGCCGGGTTTGAATCTCACTTCATTACGCTACTGGGGGGACCCACTATTGAACTGATGACCTTGCCGGAGTTGCCGGCCGCGCCGGAACATCCGGAGTTTGTCGGCTGGGCGCATATTGCGGTGGATGTGGGCACCAAGGAAGAGGTCGATCGCCTGGCCGACCATGCCCGTCAACGCGGCACATTATTGAGCCCTGCCCGTATCACGGGCGACGGCTACTACGAAGCCGTGATTGCCGATCCGGAGGGTAATCGGATAGAGCTGGTGGCTGAGCCGGACGTGAAATAGGCAAGACACCTACGCGCATCACGATGACCCCACCGGGTCTTCGGCAATTTAATCAAACTCATTGGATAAATACGATTAATACCAAATGAAAAATAAGATGAATGTATAATTATCATTATATTTCAATTAATCGAAAACCAATAGAATAATCAGATTATCCTATCCCTATTGCAGGGTCAATTTTTCATATCGCCAAAATTATTAATAAAAATCAATTGTTAATAATAAGCTTTAGAAATACCTGATTCACCTTAGTTTCATGGGATAATTATTATGAAAATCCAATATATAAATGATAATCTCGGCAATGAATGAACCTATTAGAAAACAAAACCCAATATACAAATTAGAATGATGCCAGACAAAAATAATGGCAACGGGAAATCATTTGCCACCATAACAATTTACTGAATGAAAAAAGCGACCAGCACCCAGTGTTAACGTGCCGTACAGACGGATATCGGCCAACGATAAGGGCGGCGGCATAAGGTCAAAAATTAAAGTTTTCTGGTTTCTTGCCGTTATATCACAAATACGATACCCCGTCCCTGGAAGAATTCGGCAGGTACGGTGCGTCGAGTTGAATTAGCACAAATTAATTGCACTAGTTCCTAAATTTGCTGTTTAAACTATGGAAGTTAATTTTTAATGAAGAATATTTCAGTTCGACTTGCGTTGACCGGCGCAATTTCCGTTTTTGCGCTGATGATTTTGGCGATTTCCTGCGCAGGTCTGTTCGCGCTCACGCGCTCAAACGACACTACTGACTTTGTTCACCAGGCGGATAGCCGGGTAATTCTGATTAATGATGTCTACAAAGATTCTGCACGTACCCGTGCGGGTTTTGCCCTGGTCTATGCCAGCTTATTGAAAGATGGCAAAGCCGAACCCTGGATTTACAAAAACATCGAGACCACCCACGGGCGCATGCTGGCCAATATCCAACTATTCAAAGGCCTCCCCGTCATGCTCAGTAGCGACGAAGCTATAAAGACTGAACTGGTCGAGTCGGCGAATGCCTTGAGCCAGCTTCTCGACAAAGCGGAGCATTTGTTGCAGGCGGGGGACGTGAAAAGCTACTACGATATCAACATACAGGATATCGACAAAGCCGGAGGACGATTTTCCACATCGCTGGAGAAGTATCAGAAAGACACGCGTGAAACTGTAAACACGCTGGCGCAGATGAGAAACAGCGAATACCGCCAGTTGCTGTGGACGTTGGCAATCGTATTATTCATTACCCTGTTGATAGCCATTACCGTGCTGTTTTTATTGCGAAACATCATATTGCGGCCACTGAACTATGCCATCGAACAGCTCGATGCGGTGGCGGAAGGCGATTTAACCGCCGACATACGGGTATCAAGCAAAAACGAAATCGGTAGATTGCTCTTCGCCATTAAGGGAATGCAACAAAACCTGATGCGTCTGGTCACGCAAGTCCGCTTTGGCGCTGAAGAGATAAACATCGGCTCCAGAGAAATTGCGGCAGGCAACACAGACCTCTCGTCCCGCACAGAAGCACAGGCCTCTTCACTTGAAGAAACCGCCGCCTCGATGGAACAGCTCGCCTCCAACGTCAAGCAAAACGCCGATAATGCGCGACAGACCAGCCAACTCGCCGCCAATGCTTCCCAAATGGCCGAGTCCGGCAGCAAGGCTGTATCAGAAGTCGTCCAGACAATGAATGCGATTTCTTCCAGTTCCAGCAAAATTTCCGAGATTATCTCGGTAATCGATAGCATCGCTTTCCAGACCAATATACTGGCGCTAAATGCGGCGGTGGAGGCTGCACGCGCCGGAGAGCAAGGCAAGGGCTTCGCGGTGGTGGCAAGCGAAGTACGCACGCTGGCTCAACGCACCGCCTCCGCGGCCAAAGAGATCAAATCCCTCATAGAAGACTCCGCAGACAAGGTCAACATAGGCGCAGGGCAGGTGGAGCGCGCCGGTGCAACCATGCATCAACTCGTTTCGTCAGTGAAGCACGTCACTGACACCGTGGCGGAAATCTCGGCGGCATCACAGGAGCAATCTACCGGTATCGACCAGGTCAACCTCGCGGTTTCGCAGATGGACGGGGTAACGCAGCAGAATGCCTCGCTGGTGGAACAGTCCTCAGCGGCCAGCGCCTCGCTGATGGAGCAGGTACGCCTGCTGCTTGAAACTATTCATGTGTTCAAATTACATGAACCGAAAGGCAGGCCAGAGGAGGTCAAACCAGACATAACTAAAGTATCGCCTCTTCCCGCCAATAAGCCTGCTGAGAAACAAAACGACACTGCCGGCTGGGAAACATTCTGAATAAGCGATCCGGATAACGTTATACCTTGAATAATTCCAGTTGCGGGAAGGCGGCAACGCATCTGCTGCTTGAAGTATGACGGGTATACGCCTTTGCCAGACAACGTCACCCCCGGGAATGGACTGACCCTCTTCATTTTTGCCTGGCTGAACGCCTAGCCTTGACCAATGACAAAGCGGCCACGGGGGGACTCGATATAATCAGGGCCGTTTGTCTTCTCACTGGTGTGAACGCATGGCTTATCAGCTGAACCTTAACTGGCCCGAATTTTTAGAAAAATACTGGCAAAAACGACCCGTCATATTAAAGAACGCTTTCCCGGACTTTATCGATCCTATTACGCCGGACGAACTGGCCGGCCTGGCCATGGAAGCGGAGGTGGACAGCCGCCTGGTAAGCCATGCAAACGGGGAGTGGCAGGCCAGCCACGGGCCGTTTGAACACTTTGATGATCTGGGTGAAACCGGCTGGTCGCTGCTGGCCCAGGCCGTCAACCATTGGCATGCCCCGTCCGCCGAACTCGTGCGCCCGTTTCGGGTGCTGCCGGACTGGCGTTTGGACGATCTGATGATCTCCTTTTCCGTACCTGGGGGCGGCGTCGGACCGCATATCGATCAGTACGATGTCTTTATCATCCAGGGAATGGGCCGCCGCCGCTGGCGCGTCGGCGATAAACTGCCCCTTAGGCAGTTTTGCCCGCATCCGGCGCTGCTGCACGTTGAGCCGTTCACGCCAATCATTGATGAAGACCTCAATGCGGGGGATATTTTGTATATTCCGCCGGGCTTCCCGCACGACGGTTTCACCCACGAAACCGCCCTCAACTACTCGGTGGGTTTCCGCGGACCCAACGGCCGGGATTTAATCAGCAGTTTCGCCGACTATGCGCTGGAAAACGATCTCGGCGGCGAGCATTACAGCGATCCTGATTTAACCTGCCGGGAGCATCCGGGACGGGTTGAAGATCATGAGCTTAATCGCCTGCGTACGATGATGACCGATATGATTAATCAGCCGGAAGATTTTAAACAGTGGTTTGGCCGCTTCGCCACCACGCCGCGCCACGAGCTGGATATCGCTCCCGCCCAGCCGCTCTATAAGAGCGACGAGATTGTCGGCGCGCTGATGGAGGGCCAAGTCTTGAAACGCCTGGACGGTCTGAGGGTTCTGCAGGTCGGCGACGGCTTCTTCATCAATGGCGAACCGCTGGTTACGGTCAATCCCGACGCCGCCGACGCGCTGTGCCAATATACCTTTATCGGTAAAAATGAACTGGGGGAGGCGCTTCATCATCCGGCTTTTGCGGCTGAGCTGACCGGGCTGGTTAATCAGGGATACTGGTTCTTTGACGAGTAGAATAAAAGTGCTGGTAATCGCGGCTTGCTGTAGCGTATATCGTGATGCGATAGGCAAGCCACGTATTTAACAATCATTCCCGCTCCTTGCGGATCTGAATGTCATAATGAATTCCGTCAGTGTTTCCATCAGCCCATAATCCAAACGCATGCTTATTACTAGCGGGGCGATTATCTGCAAGATTGAAGGCTTCGCGGATTAACTCTGCCTGAGAGAGATGACGAATAGCGGCCAGATTATCCCATTGCCGGGGATCCTCTTCAGGTAAATCGATCACTAGGGGGTCATCAGCTACTCCTTAGGGTGATTTTCGCTTGGCGCTACGCTTAACCATGGCAGATCTCCTGTATCTCATCCTGCGCAGCCGCAATCACCAGTTCAGGCTGCGTACCGAGCAGATCCTGTGGCCGTTTGGCCCCCAGGAAACTGTTTGGCGAGCGAAACCAGTAGGCCATGCCCCAGCTGTCCTTGTCGCTGGTGAAGATTTCGATGACCTCGGCTAAGGACTTGAGCGGGCGAAAGCCGGCGTCGCGATCAAGACCGTATGCGGGGTAATAGTCCACACCGTTATGGCGGATAGCAAAGTTCTGGCTTTTTTTGACCTCCGTCTATTTAGACGGAGGGTTCAAGCTGCCCGATCAACGTCGGGAGGGCGACTAATACAATACCCTTCGGGGAAATAAGTCCGCGGTTCGCTAGACCGTTTTGAGCCTCCCGGCACCATAATTTTTGGTGTCGTTGTTTTTACTCAAAGAAACTAGCGAGATTTTTATGCCTACAATGACCTTATCTTCATGCCGGCGCACCGATGCGCTGCTTGCCATACCCTTTAGCGCCGAAACCGATTTCACCCTGCTGGCTGACTATAGCGAACAATTTGCCAAAACCCGGCTGTAGGTTGACGAACCCATGCAGCGGCAAGCGCTCTAGGTCCGGCTGGCCAACTGCCTGGCAACGCTGCTGCCTACCATGGATGCCCCCTTCCGCCTCATTTGGTGGAAAGCCTGACCGTTGATGAGCTCCCCTCGCCGAGGCTCGGCTTTGAACCCGATGCCGATCTGCTCTGCGAATATTGTCTGACGCTGGCGCGCCTTTTGACAAACCGGGCGGTAACGCCGGAAATGGAGCAAACCCTGATTGGGCTGATGTTCGAACTGGTCAGCTACTTCGCCGGCGAACTGAAAGCCCCTCGCTGGGTGCGTACCGGCAAAGGGGTAAAGCTGATCGCGGAAGTTGAAAATGAAGACCGGGAATGGGTGCCTTGATGGCATAAAACCATTCAATTCTGACTAAAGATGGCAATTTTAACTCCCGGTTTTTCAATAAAGAAACAGTACAAAAAAGTAAAGCCTAATACTTAGATATTTTTATTTCAAAGGTTATTTATGTACTCATCCAAGCCGAGTGTGGTCTATGGATTCCATGGAATGGATAAAGCTGCTGCAATGTCAATTTTAAATTATCAAGATAATTTCCGTCATAGCAATAATATTTATGATTGGCTTGGTGATGGAGTTTATTTTTGGGAAAACAATCATGAAAGAGCGAAACAGTATGCCCTTGAGGACATGAAAAGACCTAAAACCAAGATCAAAGAACCATTTGTTTTAGGTGCAGTAATTGAACTTGGTAATTGCTTGGATTTGCTTGACCAAAAACATATTGATTTTGTGAAATTCGCTCATTCCGAAATGGTTAAATCATTAGATACCAATAGCAAACCCATTCCTATCAATAGTGGTTTTGGTACTGTCGATTTTGACTTCAAGCGTAGAGAACTTGATTGCGCAGTGATTAGGCATGCCCATGCAATTGCACTCAAAGAAGGTCTAAAATTTGATTCAGTTCGTGCTGCTTTCATGGAAGGGAATGCTATATATAGTGGCGCTAAATTCTTCGATAAAAATCATATCCAACTCTCAATTTTGAATCCAGATTGTATCAAAGGCATTTTCCTTCCTCGTCAACCAACATGCTTATTATAATTTTAAAATTACATTATTTAATCTTCAAATACTTGACGATGTTTCATGATCGTTATTGGGTTAGCTGCTTAGGTCTAATTGGCTAGGTCCCATAGGAATATCAGGCATCTGGATATGTAGCGGCCAATGCTCTTTTGCAGCTTGTATTACCTTTTGTACGGCGGCTAAATCTGATGCCAAGAAGATACCTGCAAGTCCACATGTAGTCAATACTAATACCACACTCCAGGCTATGTAATTAGCAAGACCTCTTACGGCTTTTCTATTATTTAGCCCATTAGTTGAATTACTCATATCTATTCCTTTTATTAATAAGTCCATATATCAATCTCTATGCAGTTAACTTCCATTATTTAAACGCGTTAAATAAAGAATGAAATTATTCATGCATCCATTGCAAACAGACTAAGCTACCCTGACCGACTTTACTTTCCTTCTCGTCATTAAAATACTAACTTTTTCTCCTTCCGACCCATTCGGCGAGATTGTTGCCCTCATCATGACGGTAGAGGCAATGACGGCAATATCTCAGTGCAAACGTAATATTCATACCAGCATGTGCTACGCATTTTGGTTGTTTACTATAAATGACTGTGCCCCTACCGCAATAGACATCTTTACATCCTTTTAAATACTTATTTCTTCTGAACACGTTTTCCCTGAATAATAAACTTTATTTGGGTTTTAACCGAAGATTAAAAGACTGCTCAAGTATTGCAGGAATTATGTCAATTGATAATTATGTCAAATGTAATATTTTCCATGTGATCTTTATCAGAATGAGGCCAAAAAAATACCTGAGAGCTCATTTAAGCGTTGACGAAATGTTCACTTGTAAGTAAATTTTATCTGTGCCGGTAACAATACATTCAATCTAAGTGCAGGATAAAAATATATATATATGCATAACTGATTTCTTAAGGAATTTATGTAAAATAATATAGCAGGAGTTCAGGAATGGAATCTAAAGATCTGGAACTTTATCGCAAGCAAGGATTCAACATCTCAGAATCCCTTTATACTCGCCAGGAAGTGAACATACTCAATGCTGAAACCCATCGATTAATGCATGAAAGCTCCGCCGGAAAGGTATTGGAAGGCAATGGAAAAACTCTGAGAAGCATTAACGGGCCTAACCTTAACAGCGAGCTTTTTCAAAATTTAGCCTGCGACGCGCGATTGCTTGGGCAAGCGGAAATGTTACTGGGCGGACCTGTTTATGTTCATCAATATAAAATCAATACCAAGCAGGCGTTCCAGGGCCAGAATTGGGAATGGCATTCCGACTACTGGTTCTGGAAGAAAGAGGATGGCATGCCGGAACCGAAAGCCCTGACCACGGTTATTTTCCTGGATGAAGTCAATGAATTCAACGGCCCAATGTTGCTTGTGCCGGGAACGCAGTATGACGTGCTCATCGACGAGATTCACGATAGGCCATACGGCGAACTCGATGGGGGTGACAACTGGGCAATCACGACTGCGCAAAACCTCAAGTATCGTCTCTCTGAAACGTACCTGCGCAAAAAAATCGAAAATAAGGGAATCGTGGCCGCAAAGGGTCGCCCGGGTGACGTACTTTTTTTCCATTGCAATCTCCTGCACTGCTCTAGCGCGAACTCGTCGCCATGGGACAGAAAAGCCGTATTTATTTCCTACAACCTGGTCAGCAATTGTTTAAACGAAGTGCCCTCCCCTCGACCGGAATTCATGGCATCCCGTCAGTTCACTCCGCTGACACAAAAGCGCGTTTTTTAAGGAACCTCGAATGAAAACGTATATTCTGGGACTGTCATGCTACTTCCATGACAGCGCCGCCGCGTTGCTTTGCGATGGAGAAATTGTGGCGGCCGCGCAGGAAGAGCGATTCACCCGTATTAAGCAGGATCCTTCTTTTCCCGAAAATGCGGTTAAGTTCTGCTTAAACACGGCAGGAATTACTTTAGACCAGGTATCTCGGATTTTTTATTACGAAAACCCCACGGAAAAATTTAAACGCATAATGTCCACCGCCGTCACCTCCGGCTGGTCGGGGGTCAGATCGCTTTTTTTCCACGTGCCGGGATGGTTGACCAATAAGCTGTACGTCAGAAAAAAACTTACAAAGGCACTGGGCTTCGCCAACACGCCCGTGCCTGAAATTACCTATATTAATCATCATCATTCTCATGCCGCGTCCGCATTTTTTCCCAGTCCATTTGAGAAAGCATTGGTGCTTTGCATTGATGGCGTTGGTGAATGGGACACAACAACAGCCTGGGTAGGTGAAGGCAGTAAACTCACGAAGCTCTGGCAAACGCGATTTCCACATTCACTTGGTCTGATTTATTCCGCGTTCACGTTTTACTGCGGATTCAAGGTTGATTCCGGCGAGTATAAGTTGATGGGCCTTGCTCCTTACGGACGCCCCGTTTATGCCGATATGATTAAAAAGCATCTGATACAGGTGCAACCGGACGGCAGCTTTGAGATGGACATGTCCTATTTTGACTATGCCACGGGCGACCAGATGACGTCGGAAAAGTTTCACGACCTGTTCGGCGGCCCGCCGCGTGATGCGGAAAGCGAGCTTACTGAACGGCAATTCAACCTAGCCTCGTCCATACAGGCAGTTCTGGAAGAAGTGGTATTGCTTATTGCCCGTTATTGGCAGAAAAAGACGGGGTTGGAAAATCTTTGCCTGGCCGGAGGCGTTGCCTTGAATTGCGTGGCAAACGGCAAACTGGCGCAGGCGGGTATCTTTAAAAACATATGGGTACAGCCGGCATCCGGAGACAGCGGCGGTTCGCTGGGTGCGGCGCTCTCAGGCTGGTATGGACACGTAGGCGCACCACGCATACCTGATGCAGGAGACAGCATGAAGGGTAGCTATCTGGGGACCCGTTACACGCGCGAAGAAATCCTTCATTACCTTAATGAGCAAGGCGCAGTTTTCACCGAGCTCACGGAAGATAAACTTTGCGCGGAGGTTGCCGGGATTCTGGCACAAGGTAATGTCACCGGCTGGTTCCAGGGCAGGATGGAGTTCGGCCCCCGCTCACTCGGCGCGCGCTCCATCCTGGGCGATGCCCGAAATCGCCAAATGCAGACGGTAATGAATCTCAAGATAAAGAACAGAGAGTCATTCCGTCCTTTTGCTCCGGTCGTATTAGAAGAGCATGCAAAGGACTGGTTCAGCGTGAAAACGAAAAGTCCCTATATGCTGTTTGTCTACCCGGTTGCAAACTCCAAGCTCACACCACCTGGTCCCGGTGCCGTTCAGGTAAGCGGACTTGGAAAACTTAACCAAATCCGCTCACAAATCCCAGCCGTTACGCATGTTGATAATTCGGCGCGTCTGCAAACGGTCGATGGGAGTCACAATCCGCTTTTTTTCAGTCTCCTGAACGCCTTTCATGCGCGAACAGGCTGTCCGGTGCTGGTAAATACGTCTTTTAATGTCAGAGGAGAGCCGATTGTTGAATCACCTAAAGATGCTTATGTCTGTTTCATGCGCACATCAATGGATTATCTCGTATTGGGAAATTTTCTATTGCGCAAACAGGATCAACCCGACTGGGAAGAAAAAATAGACTGGAAGAAACATTACCCTCTGGATTAATACTTTCGGAATCAAGTTCTCAAAGGATGAGTAATGAAATTTAAAAAAATGTCCCATCAAGAGGCGGTAAACCGATGCTATGAGCTTACCCCACAACTGCGTGAATACGATGAGTTCATGTACCTTGGCGTCCGGTGGTTGCCTTATACCATGTTTTCCATCATCGGAATTATACCTCAGCGATTATCAATACGGATGACATGGGGTTTCGCCTGAGTCATTCCCTTGCGGCTGGGCATCAACCGCCGATTTCCTGCTGATAAACCCGTCAATATTGTGATTGGCGGTTCAACGGCTCTGGGTACCGGTACGACATCCGATGCAAGCACGGTCTCTTCCGCGCTGTCAAAACTGACGGGAGAAGTCTGGTTGAACTTTGGCGGGCGGGGCTATAACTCGGTGCAGGAAGCCATCATTTTTATGCTCAACCAGCATCGCTTCGATAAAATAAATAACATCATTATATTAAGTGGTCTAAACACGCTTACCTTGGAAGGACTGCCTGATGATTATACCAGTGAGTATGGTAAATACTATTATTCGTATGAATTTTTGCATTATATGAATCGATATAATAAGGACATTAAAAAAAGGGCAAATTCTTATGCTTCAATGAATGAATCAGCGGTTAAAAAATTAATTCCACGGCTCACTGAGAAATTCAATCATTGGCTGGATGATACTGAAGGGAACCCGGCAGAAAGGGTATTTACCGATACTCACATGGACCTGGCCGAGCGTATCAGCCGGGCCGCTCGCAGCACTATTGATTCCGCGGCGCAAATCAATCAGCTTGCCCGTAAAAATGGCGCCCGAGTGCATTATGTCCTGCAGCCTTTGTCCAGATGGAGTAAAGAGATCTTTCATGAAACAGAGGAAGAGATGTTCTATGCTATCGACGCCTGTGCTAATAACTTCTGGCGCTTATTTGAAAAACTCGCAACGCCGGATTTACATGAATCCTATTCTTCGCAGCTTAAACAGGGATGCTTGAATGAAGACATTTGTTTTTTTGATATGAACATGCTCATGAAAGACTCACCTGTCTTGAATGAAAATATCTATATCGACCACTTGCACTTCAACGATGCCGGTTACGAAGAAATAGGACGGATTATCTATGAACAAGTCATTTAACATGGAAGAAAAAAGCATTCAAAGAACCTGCTTGTCAGAGTTTTCCGGCGGTTGTTTTGCGGAAAAAGAAAAACGGGCACCACCTATCCCTCAGATAAATGGAAAGCGAGACAATGTCTAAATATTCTGCAAACTGCAGGCCGGTCGTGGCGATAGTTGATGCCGTTTCCGCGGGTGCGCTGGTCACGCAGGAGATGGCCGGGCATTATGACCTGATACACATTGAATCAGATGTTGCCGTCAACGCATTATCTCATCCCCGTTTCCATAAACATCATTTTAAGGCTTTTTATCACTGGGACCGTAGCCAGGCAGAAAAGTGCCTTGAACAAATCGCCTTGCACAATCCTTTGGCAATTATTCCAGGCCATGAATCTGCGGTTAAACTGAGCGAAAAGATTGCCTGGAGCATCAATGGAGATGGCAATGACCCTGCGACCACGGTACTTCGCAGAAATAAATTTCTGATGAATGAGGCAGTAGGTCGCGCGGGCCTGAAAACGGTTAAACAGGCTGCCAGTGATGACCCCTGCGTTCTGAAAAACTGGTTCAGGCAATATAGCCAATCAAAAGTTGTGGTCAAACCCCTCGACAGCGCTGGTTCAGATGACGTATATATCTGTACGAATGAAGCTCAGGTAGAAGACGCAGCACGCACCATCACCAGCAAAATCAATATCATGCATAACCGTAATGAAAAGCGCTGATCCAGCAATTTATTGAAGGTAAAGAGCACGTCGTTAATACTGTTAGCCTGAACGGAAAACATAAAGTCACTGATGTATGGCGCGTTTCTAAAAACTTTCTGTCGGCAGGAATCTATATGATTTTGATGAACTGTGTCCCCACAGGCTCCAGAGACAGAACGTTGTATCGCTTACACTCTCAAAGCACTTGATGCAATTGGTATTGTTAAAGGAGCGGGCCATACTGAGCTTATCTTATCCCCTGATGGCCCCACGCTCATTGAAGTCGGCGCCCGCGTTTCCGGCGCTGCTAATCCTGAAGCGATACGTGTTGCCACCGGCAGCGATCAGCTGGAACTGATCAGGTATGCCTATACGTGCCCTGAATCATTTTATCAGGCAAGCGAGCGGTATCAGCTCATCCATCCATTACGCTGCGTTCATGCTATAGCGTCGCAGACCGGGCCTTTTTCCCACGCTGAACTGCGGAGTTTCCTGGAAACGTTGCCTGGATTTGTGAGCGCGGTGATGAAAATAGCCGAAGGCGCCCGACTCAAACCCACAACGGATGTCTACTCCTGCCCCGCTGCTTTCTTTCTAACGGGGATAAGTGAGCAGGATATCGCACAGGACTATGTACGATATCGTCAGTGGGAAGCGGCCAATCTCTGAGGGTTTGTGGTTACAGGTTGCCGAACATCAGGCGGTTGCCCATGCTCATTCCAGTCTCCCGCAAGTACTTACCCAGGTGCCGCTGCGCCGGCTCCCAGCGACGTAAAGCGGCGGCAATATCGGTAGGATGAGTCAGAAAAGCCTGCCTTAACGCCAGCGCATTTGCGGCCGCCTTGGAGGTGCTTGCCGCCGTATGCGGGCGTGGAATGGAAGCCGCATCGCCGAGCAATAACACGCGATCTTTCACCATGCCATCGACGGCCAGATCGCGGATAGATTGCGCAAAGGGTTCCTTGGTTGCCTGGACCGCTTCTCTGAACCCCGGGGGAAGTAAGCGCGTAGCCTCTTCATAAACATGGTTTTTCCATTGTTGGGTAATGTAGCCTTCTGGCAGGGAATGCCCGCGCATGACGCCATTCTTATCGGTCATGATTGATTCGCGTGTGGCGTCGTCCGTAACGCGATACCATACCCAGTTATAAAGCCGGTGACCCGGGCGCAGATCGTTATTTATGCCGGGTACCAGGTAGCCCAGAATATGCGACCCCTGATTAGTGGCAAAGGCGAAGTTGCCATGAAGGTCGCGATATGCACGTTCTGGCAATTGCTCTTCATTAATTAATCCCCGCCATGCGATATAGCCGGAATACGTCGGTGCTTCACCCGGCCAGAGTAATTGCCGAACGGTAGAGCCGTTCCCGTCGGCACCAATCAGGATATCGCCCTGCCTATGGCTGCCATCCTCAAACCATGCCGTAACACCCTCTTTTGCGAGTCGATACGTTGTAGTTTTTGCCCTGATGGTAGTTTTCCTTGCCGAGGTTCCCACGCAATGTCGAATAAATCAATGACCACGACGTTTGAATTTGCGGGGCTAATTGTTTGTCCAGAATAGTGCCGTCCGGATTATAAAAAATGCGATATTGTGAACGAACACCCAGCTCATTCCAGTCTTTGTTAATACCGCTTCCATGAATGACCTCCACAACCTGAGGCTGAAGCACAATCCCAGCCGACGTGACATTAAAAAAGTAAGGTTATTTGTTGATTTTATTTATCAGTTCCTCAATCCAACAGCGTCGGGAGAAACTGATATATCCTGAAGGTAACTGTGGAGAGTGAGCCAGTAGTAGCGGTCGGATTTTCGAATCCGACCGCCTACATAACAGGGAATATTCATCACCAACGGGCGCCGAAAGTATCAATGAGCTCCTGGATAGCCTCATCGCTCAAGGGGGATGGTTTCGGTGACGACATTAACCACAGTTTCGCGGTTTCTTCCAATTCTTCCAGCACATAAGCCGCTTTAGATACGGTGCTTTCCCAAATGACCGGCCCGAGCCGTTCCAGCATCACCCCCCGGACTTGATTCGCCAGACTGGCAACGTGAAGCGCCGCAACGTCTGATCCCGGCCGTGCATAAGGTATCATGGGTAAATGACCCACTTTCATCACTTGATAGGGTGTTATCGGCGGCAAGATATCCTGCGGCTGCCAAATGGAATTGAGCGTCAGCGCCACCAAATGCGTCGAATGCGTATGGACAATACCGCCGACACCGCTATTGTTTTTATAAATCTGCCGGTGGAGTGAGAGCGTTTTCGACGGTTTGGCACCGGATATCCAGGCGTTATCGAGATTCACCTTGGCGATATCTTCCGGCTGCAGCGTTCCCAGACAAGCGTCAGTTGGCGTAATCAGCCAGCCATCGTCCAGCCGCGCGCTGATGTTGCCCGCGCTGCCCACCGTATAACCGCGCAGGTAAAGGTTATAGCCCACCCGACAAATCTCTTCCCGAAGCGCCGTTTCATTTTTCATGATTGAACCCCCGAGAGTCTGGCGATGGCTTTGGCAAAAAAATCTTCCGAACCGAAATTACCGGATTTAAGCGCCAGCCGCGCCGGGCGATCGATAGATTCCATGACCGGTACGCCGGGATCGATTTGTTCGCCAATCCGTAGTATCCGTATCCCCAGCGCCTGTACCACGGCCCCCGACGATTCGCCGCCGGCGATAACAAACTTGCGGATCCCCGCGCTGTATAGGCCCAGCGCAATTTGTCCCAGAGTGCGCTCCACCAGCTTCCCCGCTGTTGAGGCTCCCAAAATTTGCTGCACATGTTTTACCTGGTCCGGCAGGCTGGTGGCATAAATCAAAAATGATTCTTCGTCAGCGGCGAATTCGAGCGCCTGCCCGGCGATATCTTCGCCATCAGCGATTTTCAGCGGATCGATACGAAAAGCCGGCCGGCCGCTATCAACCCAATGGCTTACCTGCCGGTTGGTCGCAATAGAGGCGCTCCCCGACAGTACCGCGCTGCGTCCGGGTTGAGGCGACATCGGCATCGGTTTATACGGCGCGAGTTGACCCTGCTGCCGGAAGTTTTCCGGTAAACCCAACGCGATGCCCGACCCCCCGGTAATAAAACGCAGCGATTTTACCGCCCGGCCGACGGTGAACAAATCGTTATTGCTCAGGGCGTCTACCACCGCGATTTTTACGCCCTCTTTCTTAAGCGCGGTAATCCTTTCCCGAACGGCGGATTCGCCCGCCGCGATATGGTCATAACGGATAAGCCCCACCGGCAGCCGGGTCTGTTTTGCCAGGAAACGAACCAGGTTTGCATCGGTCATCGGCGTCAGCGGATGATTTTCCATACCTGATTCATTGAGCAGCGCATCATTGACAAACAGGTGTCCACGGTAAACCGTCCGACCGGTTTCGGGAAATGCCGGACAGGCGATGGTAAAATCTTCCTGCATGGCTTGCAGCAGCGCCTCGCTGACCGGCCCGATATTGCCTTCCTGAGTCGAGTCGAATGTTGAACAATATTTGAACATGATCTGTGTGCATCCCTGTCGTTCCAGCCAGCGCAGCGCCTCCAACGATTGGTCTACCGCTTCGGCCACCGGCGCTGTGCGGGATTTCAGCGCGATGATCCAGGCATCGGCGCCCAAAGCGGCAATGTCACCCTCAGCCGGCAAACCGATAAATTGAATGGTCCGCATTCCACTGCGAACAAGATTATTCGCTAAATCGCTGGCGCCGGTAAAATCATCGGCGATACACCCTAACAACGCTTTACCCATGTCCACTTCCTCATGTGTTGCACATTCGTTTTAGATGGTTTGTCTGGCAGCGTTAACATCCTATCATGTTCTATAATGTTAACATGACACCCATGCATGGTATTTTATGTTAATATATGTTTTGAGATTTGCAAGCAATAGATAAAGCCTCACATTGTGATGTAAAATCTGTTTTATTCTCCATGACATTCCTAGCCAGCAAAACAAAGAGAGGGACGATGTCGGATTACCATGAAGAACCAGGTCCGTCCGCGGATGCGCCGCTGATTCCCGCCCAACGCCGTGAAATGATTTTGCGTCAGTTGCGCCGGCAGCGGGTATTGAGTGTTAGTCAGTTAACAGAAATTCTGAAATGCTCCCATATGACGGTCAGGCGCGATATCGCCTTACTTGAACAGGAAGGCCGGGCATTTTCGGTCCCTGGCGGGGTGAGGATCGCCAATCAGCTCTACAGTGAGCCCAGTCATCAGACCAAGGTCATTGCCGAGCAGGAGGAAAAGCAGCGAATGGCCCCGGAAGCGGCCAAACTCATGCGATCGGATATGACGGTTTATCTGGATGCAGGTACCACAACCCTATGTCTTATTCCTTATATTCAATCACTTAGCGGAGTAACCGTTATTACCAATGATTTGACCATCGTCCTGGCTTTGACCGACTCGCCGCACGTGGAGGTCATACAGACCGGCGGCATTCTTGACCATAAAAATCGTTCGTTCGTCGGGGGGCTTGCTGCGGCCACGATGAACAATCTGGTGGCTGATTTGGCTTTCATTTCCGCCAGCTCCTGGGATCTGCAGCATGGAGTCACCACGCCTTCCGCGTTAAAAATCGATGTTAAAAAAGCGGTAATAAGCAGTTCTTCACGGAATGTATTGCTCGCAACCAGTTCAAAATACGGGACATTTGGCATGTACCGCATTACCGGTCTTGATCGTTTCGACACTATTATCACTGATGCCGGTTTAACAGAGGATGCCGCAAGAGGCATACGTAAGCTGGGCGTGGAATTGATATTAGCCTGAAGCGGCTTTGCCGCCCCGTAGCCTGATCGCGATCCGTATCACAAACTTGAGTTTTAATTCCCTGGGGCCAGGAGCGAATCCTGGCCTTGAGCGGCCGCCTTTTTTTACGCCTTGTAAAATTTTTCCTCAAAATTAACCTTATTAAACAAGTTATTAAAACACATGGCTCCGGACGCGATAGCGCCAAAATCTGTAATCTTACCAGATGTTCCCCGATGGTAAAAAGTGAATATTTTAACTTGACAGTGTTAATAAATAATAAATAATGATAAATATTAACACGCAATATCTATGAGGCTTACCCTCCCAACGAATTCGGCGATAGATGTCTGCATTCTGTCGACGAAAACGGTTGTCCTGAATGGAATCCGTCATTGATATTGAATATTAATGAAGTTTTGGTTTCGCAAGAGCCGCTCTCTAAACCTAAAGCGGAAAATCAGGGGCAAGACGTAGCAACGGCGCACACGCAGGCCATACATCAGGAGAAAAACTGTGAAGAGAGTTGCAATAGTAGGATGCGGAGTAGTCGGTTCATCATGGGCACTCGTTTTCGCCCGGGCCGGGCATGAAGTCGCCGTGTACGATGCCTCTCCGGGGTCGGTACAGCAAGCCCTCGCATTTGTGCGCGAGTCATTGGAAAGTCTGCCTCCCGACGGCGGCGGCAGCGCCGAGGATATCGATGTCGTATGCGCCCGGCTAAAACCCGCCACGTCGCTCGAAGAGGCGCTGGCCGGTGCAGACTATATTCAGGAAAGCGCGCCGGAACGCCTGGAAGTGAAGCGCGAACTGTATCCCCAGCTCGATGCGATCGCCCCGCCCCACGTCATTCTGGCAAGTTCAACCTCGGGTCTACCCGCCTCGTCCTTCACCGACCAACTGCGCCATCGCGAACGCTGCCTGGTGGTGCACCCTATCAATCCACCACATCTGATCCCCTTGGTAGAACTGGTGCCGGCGCCCTGGACGGATGCCGGGGTGGTCAACGAAGCCGCCAAGCTGATGCAGAGTCTCGGGCAATCGCCGATCCGCCTGAACCGCGAAATCAACGGTTTTGTGGTCAATCGCCTGCAAAGCGCGCTGTTGGGCGAAGCCTTCCGCCTTGTGGAGGATGGTCTATGCAGCGCCGCCGATGTTGATAAAGCCGTTTCGGATGGCCTCGGCCTGCGCTGGTTCTTCATGGGCCCGTTCGAGACCATTGATCTGAACGCTCAAAACGGCGTGGCGGAGTATTGCCGCAACCTGGGCCCCATGTACTACGGTCTGGCCAGAGAACAGGCCGACCCGCGTGAATGGAACGCAGCCCTGGTGCAGGACGTCGAGCAACAGCGGCGCCGGTTGACGCCCGCGGACGGATTGCCGGCGCGCCGCCTGTGGCGGGATCGTTGCCTGTCCGCGCTGGTGGCGGCCAAACGGCGAGTCTTGAACGACAGACCAAACTGAGCGGGCATTTAGGCCCGCGGCGCGTTTCGTGCGTTCAAGGCCCGGTCTTATCCATTCAAGATAATTTTGCGCATACCCTTTCGTGTTGACGAGTTGGACCAGGTCGGCTCAACGGGGGCGCACCAATAGGAGATTCACCTTGGAGACGACAAACACCACCCGCTGGAAGGCGCGGTACTGGGTTTATTTGATGCTGTTCCTTTTAACCACCATCAACTATCTCGACCGGGTCGTGCTCTCCGTCGGTGCCGGGCCGATTGCAGCAGACCTGCACGTCGACAAGATTCAACTTGGCTATCTGTTCTCGTCCTTCTTGTGGGGCTACGCGCTTTTCCTCATACCCATCGGCCTGCTCGTCGACCGCTTCGGCGCACGTTCCGTCACCGCCATCAGCATGACGGTCTGGTCGCTCGCGACCATGCTCACCGGCGCCGCCTCCAGTGCGCTCGGCGTACTCATGGCGCGTATCGTCATGGGCGCGGGCGAAGCGAGCTGCTATCCGTCGGCCGCGAGCATCATTCGCGATTGGGCACCAAGCCGGGAACGAGGCGTCGCCATGACGGCGTTGAACTCCGGCGCCTATTTCGGCCCTGCGCTGGGAGCGCTCGCGTTGTCATGGCTGGTCTCAACCGCCGGCTGGCGCTGGTCCTTCGCCATCTGCGGCGCCATCGGCTTTATATGGATCGCTGTCTGGCTGCTCTTTTTCAAATCCCCCGAGCACAGCAAGTGGATCAGGGAAGAGGAACGCGAGACTATCCTGCGTGAACGTGAAACCGCCGAGCAGACCGACTCCGATAACGCCTCCATCGGGCTCGGCGGTCTCCTGCGCGAACGGACCATGTGGGCGCAGATGCTCACGCAAGGGTGCAACGTCTATACCCAATATCTCTTCCTCACCTGGCTGCCCAATTATTTGCAAACCGAACGCGGCATGACGCTGCTGGGCAGCGGCACAGCGATGGCTATTCCCTATCTCGGCTCGATCTTCATTTCGATGGCGCTGGGCTTCTTGAGCGATTCGACGCTCGACCCCGCCGCAGTTGAAAAAGGGCGGCGGCGCAGGCTGGTTGGTGCGGTGATGTCCGCCGGCGCGGTGATCGTGTTTATCCCCCTGGTTTCCAACGTATGGGCAGTGCTCGGCTTGATCACCGTAGCATTAGGGGCGGCTTCCGCCGGCATCGCCCTCAACGTCGCGCTATTGGGCGACCTCTTGCGTACACGCCGAGATATCGGCCGCGCGGTCGCGTTGCAGTTCACCGGGGGCAACATCTTCGGGTTCTTCGCGCCTATCGTTACCGGATACATCGTACAGGCCACCGGACATTTCTCGGCGGCTATCATCGCCGCCGGCATCATCTTCCTCGTGGGGGCCATGTCTTCGTGGTTCCTGACCTGGAAGCCGATCGGCGCACATGCGGCCGGCATGGCGACTGAAGCCGCCGCGGCCGGGAGGAGAATATCGTGAATCGAAATATTCCGCCGCCGCACATTCCGGTTCGCCCCGAGTGGCTCGCGCTGTGTACCGAGGAAGCCTTGGAACCGTCGCTGCCGATCATCGATCCGCATCATCACCTGTGGCAGTTTCCTGACAAGTCATATCGCAGCGCGGATCTTCTCGATGATCTGGCCTCAGGACACAACATTCGCGCCACCGTCTTCATCGAGTGCGAAACAGGATATCGGACCAGTGGCCCGTCCGAGATGGCATCCCTTGGCGAGGTTGAGTTCGTGCTCAAGGAGATCGACGCCGCCCACCAGGCGGGCTCACCGACGCGAGTCGCCGCCGCGATGGTTGGCCATGCCGACTTGCTGCTGGGAGCGCGCGTAACGTCCGTGCTGGAAGGGTTGATCTCAACCTCTGAAGGCCGCGTGAAGAGCATCCGGAACATCGGCGTATGGCATGCCGATCCGACCGTACGCGCTTCGGTCGCCACGCCGCCGCCGCATCTGCTGATGGATGCTCGCTTCCGTGAGGGTTTGGGCCGCCTTGCGCCTCTCGGTCTGGGCTTCGACGCATGGGTGATTCATACGCAACTCGATGAGCTTTGTTCGCTGGCCGGCGCCTTCCCCGAAACCCGCATGGTACTCAATCATGTAGGCGGTCCGCTCGGCATTGGGCCCTACCGGGGAAAACGCGACGAAGTATTTCCTCTCTGGCAAACCGCCATGCGCGAGTTGGCACGCTATCCCAATGTGCACATAAAGCTCGGTGGCTTTGGCATGAGCCTGTTTGGTTTCGACTTCTACAAACAGCCGCGGCCACCCTCCTCGGCTGAGGTCGCCGACGTCATTCGTCCTTACGTTGAAACCTGCGTGGAATTGTTCGGTGCACAACGCTGTATGTTCGAAAGCAACTTCCCGGTGGACAAAGGCAATGTCGCTTACGGCGTGCTCTGGAATGCCTTCAAACGCATCGCGGCGCAAGCATCGGCCACAGAAAAAGCGCGCCTGTTCCATGACACGGCGTCTGATTTTTACCGGATTGCAGCCATCTGAACCAGATGGTCACACGTTTCACGGCATCGAGGGGCGGTGAGCGGATCGGGCGTTGCGGCGCGCCGCCCTGATAAATGAACGCGCCGCCCATCAAAGGGGGCATTGGTGCTTTCCCTGATCCATTCTGAACGGGAGAGATGACAAATAGGGTCCAAATTCTCCCGTTGCCAGAGGTCTTCTTCAGGTAAATCGATGCCTACTTAGGGGTAATGCATACAACTTCCTCTTGAGGTAAGCGAACGATCCATTGCCCATCTGTCAATACCGATTGAATTGTGACCCACCATGCCAAAGTAAAAGTTACCCACCCCCCCACGAATTATCGTTGTGGTTCAGCCAGCGTTGGTTTCCTTAGCTGACCACTTTTGAGCTTGTCTTTTAATCGATAGCTTTGGCCGGTTATTTGGACGATATGCGCATGGTGCAGCAGTCGATCCAACATCGCCGCTGTCAGCGTCTCATCATCGCCAAACGTCCCAGACCACTGCGTAAACGGCAGGTTACTCGTCAATATCACGCTGCCTGTTTCATAACGGCGGGCCACGACCTGGAAGAATAAATTGGCTTCTTCTTTACCGAACGGCAGATAACCCACTTCGTCGATCACCAATAATCGGGGCTTGGTGACACACCGGCCTAAATAGCCTTTTAAATCGCCCTGACGGTGAGCGGCGACCAGTTGCAACATCATATCCGCCGCCGTAATGAAGCGTACGCTGAGTCCGGCCATCGCGACTTTATGTGCCAACGCGCAGGCCAAATGGCTCTTGCCAACGCCGGAAGGCCCGAGTAATACGATGTTCTCCTGTCTTTCGATAAACGCCAATCCAGCCAGTTCCTGCAGCTGTGCCCGTGGTGCGCCGCTGGCAAACTTGAAGTCAAACTGCTCCAGCGTCTTGACCGCAGGCAAACCCGACAGGCGCAGCAGCGTCTGGCGCCGCCGCTCGTTGCGGCTGTCATTCTCCAGGCGAAGCAACTGCTCCAGAAAATCGCCGAACGTTCCGGTATCATCCAGCGTCTTCTGTGCCAATCCAGGCCACTCGGCGGCGATGCGGTCAAGCTTAAAGTACTCGCACAGTTCGCTGATCCGCTGATGCTGAAGGCTCATGACCTCACCTCCAGCAGCGACTGATAGACCGACAGCGGATGTTGAAAACTCTCACGGGGCAAAACCCGGTGGTTATCAACCGATAACGGTACCTCTGTGCCTTCGCGCGGCAACGGGAGCAGCACGTCAATCTCCTGCTGTAGCCGCTGCTCGGGGGGAATGCCGGTGGTGCCATGCTTGCGGGCGTTGGCGACGGTGGTAAGCCATGGCCCGATACGGCTGTTGGCAGAATCCACGTCAAGGACTAAACCGGCCTGCTTAAACGTGGTCGCCAGGGGAACGACAAAACTGGTCTTCAAATAGTGGTTGAATCGCTCAACTTTACCCTTGGTCTTCGCGCGATAAGGCCGGCACACGCGGGGCGTAAAACCGTACTTCTCCGCGAGCGCCAGTAGCGGCGGGTTCCACCGATGGCGGCCAACGCCATAGACATCGCGTTCAAGGATAATGGTCTTCGCGTTATCAAAAAGAAGGTGCTGCGGTGTACCGCCAAAGGCGCACAGCGCCTGCTCGATGCCATCACACCAAGCGGCGGTATCCTGGCAGGCGTAGAAACGTACAAAGGTTGCCCTGCTCCAGCCAAGGGTGGCGACAAAAGCCAACAACGGGTGACGGCCTTGTCTTATCACGGTGAAATCAACCTGCATCTGTTCGCCGGGCTGGGTCTCAAAACGGACCACCGGGTCAGCCGGTTGTTGCTTGAGGTTGAGCAAAAAGGCGGTAAGCATGCTGTAGCCACCGGAATATCCCCGAAGTTGTATCTCACTGAGCATGACGCTGCCAGGTATCCAATGCGGTCTGGCGGCGTACACACGTTCAAGAATATAAGGCTTATACGGGTCAAGCTTGCCGGGCCTCGGCGCCCTGGCCTTGTAGCTGGCCTTGGCCGGGGACTCCTGCATACGGATATAGCGGCGGACGGTCTGCCGGGAACAGGAAAGCTGGCGAGCAATGCCGCGTATAGACATGCCCTGACGTAAAAGAACTGCGATCTCCACTCGTAACTCCAATGTCAGCATGGGCAGCTTCTTAAAGCTGCCATTGTTACCCCAGGTGGGTCAGATTTACATTGGTAGGTGGGTCATAATTACATCGGTAGCGACACCCATCGCCCGACCATCTTTTATCAAAACGCTCAACGACTAATGCCTTCTGATCTTCAAACTGCGCAATCTGCATTTTTGCCACAGGCATGTCATAGTTCTCAAGAATCAAAGAGCACAAGAGAAAACATGGAGCCGGATATGTTTATGGTATCGACACGTTCTGGTCATGTGTCGATAAAACGCGATTTTTAAACATGATGGCGCGACATGTGTATAACATCGACATATTATGGTTATATGTCGATGAAAATGGTTTTATAAACATATGAATTGGAATCCAGAAACCCCTCACAACGAGTTGCCGGTGCTGCCGCCTGAACTAGAGCGCGTTGAAACGCGCAGCGTACTCAAAGCGTGCATAAGTGCGCGCACAGCAATCGCAGAGTTGAAAACTGCCGGTGAGTTGATCCCCGATCAAGGCTTGCTGATAAGCATCCTTCCGATGCTGGAAGCGAAAGATTCTTCGCGTATTGAGAACATCGTAACGACCAGCGACCGGCTCTTTCAGTATGCTGATCACGCAAATGGCGCAGATCCGGCCACCAAAGAAGCGCTGCGCTATCGTACAGCGCTTTATGATGGTTATACCCGACTTAAGGACTATCCACTCTGCACAAACACAGCAGTAACTATCTGCACCAAATTACGCGCAGTGCAAACCGATATCAAGAAAACGCCGGGTACGGTATTGCGTGATCAGAATAATAACGTGGTCTATACGCCGCCGGTGGGTGAAGACGCCATTCGTAACTTACTGGCGAACTGGGAGCGGTTTATACACGGTGATGATGATTTAGACCCGCTGGTAAAAATGGCTATTGCGCACTATCAGTTTGAGTGCATCCACCCATTCCCGGACGGGAACGGGCGAACGGGTCGCATCCTGAATATCCTGTACCTGATTCAGACTGGATTGCTTTCGCTGCCTATACTGTATTTGTCCCGCTATATCCTGGAAAGGCGTGATGATTACTACACATTCCTGCGCAGGGTGACAGAAGAGGGTGACTGGGAATCGTGGATTTTATTTATGTTAGAGGCAGTGAGGAACACGTCTCGGTGGACGACTGACAAGATATCGGTTGTCAGAGAACTAATGGCAAAAACCACAGTATATGTGCGCGAGCAACTGCCGAAAATCTACACCCATGAACTTATCCAGGCGATTTTTGCGCAGCCGTATTGCCGGATCGATAACCTTGTTGAACGAGGTGTGGCCAAACGCCAAACGGCATCAACATACCTCAAACAGTTAGTAACCATTGGCGTACTGGAGGAAATGACGGTTGGCCGTGAAAAGCTGTATATCAACACCAGGCTGCTGCGTGAATTGGGCCAGTAACGTGGACTCTATCTAGTAAATACACCTTGCTTATAAAATAGCCAGCATCAGCAGATGAGTGGGTTTTGCATGCCGTTACGGGCAAAGCTCTCGGGCGGCGTCATCAAGCACGTATTGGCGCCGAGTGAGTAAACGGTAAGGGGCTGGGCATCTTTGTTAAGGCTGAAAATGCTCGAATTTTTGGGGAGTCTACTTCGCAGACAGCTTTCGGCATGTTACCGAGCTCTTCGGCAAGATTCAATAAATCCACTTTGTGTTTAAGGGCAGGATTGTTAGAGAGAAGCATGAGAGTTACATTTTGTGTTTTGTATAAGGATTCGACACCCATATCAAAACCGGTAACTCTCAACCTTTCAAGGTCTAATTTCAGATCAAGTCGCGACTAATACACCGCCAGTGGAGCAACTTTTTACGTACGCCGACGTCATTGAAAAACAGATTTACAACGCACTGGCCCGCGGGAATAACCTCACGCAATCTATTCTGGCGAAAGCTTTTCGTGGTGAACTGACAGCACAATGGCGGGTAGAAAACCCAGAGCTGATAAGCGGTGAAAATAGTGCGGCGGCGCTACTTGAGAAAATAAAAAACGAACGAGCCGCCAATAAAAATAAAAAAAGCGCATAAAAAACCCTAAATGCTAATTGAAGCGTACTACTAATGTGCGCTTAAAAATTTATTTTATCTACCCATTTATTTAAGCATATTTTTACACTATATATTGCATAATTGCCTTATCCCGTAGGGTCTAAAAACTCTATATTTTTTTAGACCCTACGCCGCTTAATAAATGATGTTTTAGGGTATATAATATTATTTAAAAACAAATATATTGAAAATGCCAGCAGAAGAACTACATTCAATTTCAACTTGCTCTTTTAGTCTTATTAGGGTCTTAAATTTCTTTTCCACTGCTCTGAAGGTGACAACGTTTCATGATGGACATTAGGTTGGCTGCTTCGGTTTAGCTGGGTAGGTCCCATAGGAATGTGAGGCATCTGAATATCTAGTGGACAATGCCCCTTTGCTGCTTGCACTACATTTTGTACGGCGGCTAAACCCGCGCCCAATGGGACACCGACGGGGCCGGAGGTTGCCAACCCTAACCCTGCGCCCCAAGCCACATCATTCGCAAGCCCTCTCGCAACTTCTCTATTATTAGGACCAACATTTGAATTATTCATATGTATTCCTTTTCTTAATAAATCCATATATTAACAGAATGATGATAGCGATAACCATGGTAATGACTGACGATATACAATAATGCAAAAAACCGTCCTTAGTGTAAGCGTAAAGCCAGCGCCGTCTGTTATATGGGCCCCAGGATGGGTAGGTTAGAGCTCCGTCTCATTTAGAAAGAGCTCTATTCATGGATAATCTCGCGAACTGGCGTAACGATCCCCGTAACGTCTATTCCAATGAATTTAAACTGCGCATGGTTGAATTGGCATCCCAGCCTGGTGCCAATGTTTCCCAAATCGCCCGCGAGAATAGCGTTGGCAGTAACCTTATCTTTAAATGGTTACGACTTTGGCAGCAGGAAGGTCGTATATCCCGGCGCCTGCCGGCCACGGTGACGTCGCCATCAAAACCGGCGTTATTGCCGGTTGAAGTGATACCCGAGTTGCCGACATCGGACACCGCTGTTGATAAAACCCGGCATTCCCGAGCAACATTACCCGCAGCAGTCAGCGCTCCATCCTGTTGTATCGAGTTCCGGTCCGGCAAAATGACGCTGGAAAATCTCTCCCCGGAACTGTTGACGGTTGTGCTTCGGGAACTGACCGGGAGTGCCCGAGGATGATCCCACTCCCCTCTGGAACCCAAATCTGGCTGGTTGACGGCGTGCCCGCCATGCGCAAGTCCTTTAATGGTCTCGGTGAACAGATACCGCAGGCTCTCAATGAGAACCCTTTTTGCGGCCACCTGTTCATCTTCCGTGGCCGCCGTGGCGACATGGTGAAAATCCTTTGGGCGGATGCGGACGGTCTGTGTCTGTTCATTAAACGTCTGGAGCAGGGTCAGTTCGTCTGGCCGACGGTTCGCGACGGCAAAATCACGCTCACCCGGTCTCAACTGGCTATGCTACTGGACAAGCTGGACTGGCGCCAGCCTAAAACGACACGCCTTAACTCACTGACAATGTTGTAAAAAAATCACTGCTGCATTATAAAGGGGGGCATGAGTCAGGACTATCTCGCCCGTATCGCTGAACTGGAACGGCAGCTTCACCAAAAAGACCAGCAACTCAGTCTCGTTGAGGAGACTGAGGCCTTCCTGCGCCAGGCGCTGACGCGGGCGGAGGAAAAGGTAGAAGAGGAAGAACGTAAAAACGAACGCCTGCGCGCGCAGTTGGATAAGTTGCGTCGGATGCTGTTCGGTGCCTCCTCGGAAAAGCTGCTGCGTGAGGTTGACAACGCACAAACGGCACTCGAGCAGAGTGAACAGGACAGCGACCGGCGCACCGGCCGGGTGGATGACCCGCAGGTTCCCCGCCAGTTGCGTCACTCCCGGCACCGTCGCCCGCTTCCTGAATCTCTTCCCCGTGAGATAAACCGTCTGGAGCCCACAGAAATCTGTTGCCCGGAATGTGGCGGTCGGCTGGACTACCTGGGTGAAACGAGCGCGGAGCAGCTTGAGCTGATACGCAGCGCCCTGAAAGTTATCCGTACCGTCCGGGTGAAAAAAGCCTGTGTGAAGTGCGACTGTATCGTTGAAGCTCCAGCGCCAACGCGCCCCATCGATCGGGGCATCGCCGGTGCCGGTCTGCTGGCCCGCGTGCTGACCTCGAAGTATGCCGAGCATGTGCCGCTGTATCGCCAGACGGAAATCCTGGCGCGTCACGGTGTGGACCTGAGCCGGGCGCTGCTCGCGAACTGGGTGGATGCGTGCTGCCGTCTGATGGCGCCGCTGGAAGAAGCCCTTTACCACTACGTCATGGCCACCGGCAAACTTCATACCGATGACACGCCGGTGCCGGTACTGGCGCCAGGCAAGAAAAGACCAAAACCGGTCGTCTATGGACCTACGTCCGGGATGATCGTAATGCCGGTTCATCAGATCCGCCGGCGGTCTGGTTCGCCTACTCGCCGGACCGGCAGGAAAACATCCCAAGCATCATCTTCGTGACTTCTATGGCGTGCTGCAGGCGGATGCGTATACCGGCTATGACCCGTTGTTCAGCGATGAACGCGAAGGCGGCCCACTCAAGGAAGCGGCCTGCTGGGCTCATGCCCGGAGAAAAATCCACGACGTGTATATCCGAACGAAAAGTGCGGGCACGGCGGAGGAAGCGCTGGTGCGTATCCGTGAACTGTATATCATCGAAGCCGAAATCCGGGGACTTGCGGCAGAGGAGCGACTGAAGGCACGGCAGGCGCGCAGCAAGCCGTTGCTGGTCTCACTGCATGACTGGATACAAGAAAAGATGCTGACGCTGTCGAAAAATCGCGGCTGGGCGAGGCCTTCGGTTACGCGTTGAATCAATGGGATGCCTTGTGTTATTACTGCGAAGACGGTCTGGTGGAAATAGACAACAATGCGGCAGAGCGCACCCTGAGAGCCGTCACCCTGGGCAGAAAGAACTACCTCTTCTTCGGTTCAGATCATGGTGGCGACAGGGGTGCGATGCTGTATAGCCTGATCGGCACGTGCAAACTCAACGGCATCGATCCTGAAGCGTATCTGCGTCATGTCCTCAGCGTTCTGGCAGACTGGCCGATAAACCGGGTGGCAGAACTCCTACCCTGGAATGTGGATCTTACTGCGGAATAACAGTCAATACGGCGCTGGATATACGCTTACTCCTTAGTTAGGATATCTGTTTTTATTTGTTCTAGCGAATGTAATTTAGATAAATTAGACGAAAAGCCAATAGAGCAATTAAAGAGATTGTTTTAACGCTAACTTCTTTAAGTTTCTTGCTAAGGAAAACCGCTATAAGGACAAACACTAGCGGCTTAAATATATCGATTTCCATGAGATTAACTTCCTTTATTAATTATGGGTAGAGATATACAGCAGGTTCTTAATATGCTTATTATGTCCTTACTTCAAACATCTACTATATTTTTTTATGAATTTTATCAGTAATCTAACTATTGCTTAATTCAGGCATTATGACTCAGATGTCAGATTTGATAAAATTTTCCTACATTTTTGTTGATTTATTCTGCGTCAAGATACCCAACCCGCTGCCATCAGACAAGTCCTGCACTTCATATTAAGCAGCCACATTTTGGAAAAATGCGCGGGCAGGTGCTTTGGCCGAACTAACAGGAACGCAGAGGAAAACTCCAGACACAAAAAAGCCACCCTTGGGTGACCTGATTTTGTACTAATGGTGCGAAGGCCGGACTCGAACAACGAAATAATTATTTAATTTTAATAAGTTAGTTAGAGCACCGTTTTATGGAAGCCCCCAAAAAGGCCCCCAATTTGTTAAGCAGGGGCGGAGCCGACATGTTTCTTTGCTGAGTTTAGCACTGGTCAAACCAGATTGCGAGGCATTTTTAACCAGCTTAAAGCTGGTACGGCATGATCACACCTGACTCGGGACCAAAGTCTTTTGGATTGCGCGAAATCAGTGTTCTGGAGTTTACCTGAGCCGTCGCCCATATGATCGCATCCGGCAATTTTATCTTAGATTCATGACGTATGATAACGGCGCGTTCGGATACTTCGTCGGTCACCGGCAGTAACAAAAACTGCGCTAAAAACTGGCGAGTCTGGGTTTCTTGCTCTGGCGACATTTTTTTGGCGCCGACCATCACCTCCATCCAGGTGATAACACTGATGGCCGGTTTGTGGCTAAATTTTTCGAGGGTGTCTTTTGCCTGCGCAATACCGTTAAGGTAATCAATCAAAATATTGGTATCAAACAGGGCCAATTGAGCAATCATTCCCACTCCTCGCGGATCTGATTTTCATAGACAACCCCATCAACTTTTTTGTTTCCCCACAAGCCAAATGCATTACTGCTACCATCCGCACGATTGTTTTCCAGATAGCCAGCCAAGGCTTGCCTGATAATCTCGGCACGGGCTACATGGCGAATGGCCTTAAGGTTATCCAATTGCCGGAGATCTTCATCAGGTAGATCGATCACAATGCGGATCATTGTTATTACCTTCTCAAAGATATTTGATATACATATCATATATCAAAAAGATGGTTTTTTCCACTATTTCATTAGCGCGTGCGTTTGTTGCTGGAATACGCTGTGGTCTACAAACTTGAGGAACTGATGGCAACATCCCACAGACATTCATCCTGTAATTCGCGATGATGCACCCCAGCGTCCCGCCCCACCAAAGCTTACTTTTTATGCTTTTGCTGTTATATGAGATTGGCATCACGGATTTTGATCATTTCTTGTGGATAATGCAAATGTATCATACTAATGAAACATATCAAATAATTGGGTCAAATTGCACAGTTATCGCCTAAGTAGATTGCAGGCAACCTACATTTGAACTCTAAACATACTAGCTAACAGCTAAAAATCAATCTATTACAAGGGGATAAGATGAAGTACATAGTTATGGTCAGCCATGGGCTTTATGCGCAGGGGATACATAGTGTCCTCGATCAGATGGTCGGCCCAGGCAAAGGAGACATCATAAGTGTCAGCCTGCAAGATGGTATGGGGACGTTGTAAGATATAAAGGTTCCGGGTGCATCAGAACAAGAGAACATTTTCTTCAATTAATTGATATGGGAATAGACAGAATGGGTGTTGGGTATAGATCTTCTCCCGTTGTTTTGAATATAGCAGCCGGCTGTATGATATGAGTAGTTCTGATAAAGGCAGCTATTAAGGGTTTTGTAGTTTACTAATAAATTGAAAAATGGAGGATGTATTTATGTACGATATTAGTGTTATTGGGGACGTTATTATGGACTTTACACCGGTTTTGATGTCAAAAGGGCATTTGGTATATGAACCAAATGTTGGTGGAACAGCAATAAATCTAGCTGCTACTGTAAGTAAATTGGGAATGAATACTTTGTTTACTGGAAAAGCTGGCAATGATTTTATGGGAAAAGAGGGGCTAAATACTCTGAAAGAACTGGGAGTAGATGTTTCAGGATATATTATTGAGGATGGACAGTTTACAACTCATACTTTTGTTACACTCAGGGAAGGAGAAAGAAGTTTTGCTCTGATACGTAAAGGTGCTGCAGATGAAGATCTAAAACTTCAGGATGTTAATATAGAGCAAATATTGGATACAAAAATGTTATATGTTACTGGAATGGGATTTACCAGAGATCCAATCAGAGAAACTTCCTTTACACTTTTAAAAGAGGCAAAAAAGAGAGAAATTTTCACAGCAATTGATGTGAATTATAGGAAAGTCTGTGGGACAGCCTGGATGAATTCATAAATCAGATAAGAGGGGTTATTCCATACCTGGATTTATATAAAAGTACAGATGAAGAAGCATTGATTATTACCGGGGAGTCTACTTTAGAACGAGCAGCAGACAAAATATCAGCATTAGGTCCAAAACTGATTGTACTTTCCTGTGGAGAAAAAGGTGCTTACTATTATTATCAGGGAATTAGAGGACATCTGAATGCATATGACATTGAAACTGTGGATACCACTGGTGCCGGTGACTGCTTCATGGGAGCTCTTTTATATAAACTTCTCGAAAAAGAACTACAAATGAATTTTAATGAGAAAGAACTGGCCGGTATCATTGATTTTTGTAATGCGGCAGGAGGACTTTCTATCAGTAAGAGAGGCGGAGTTACTGGAATACCTTCACGAGGTGAAGTAATAAGATGCCTGGAAACAATGCCCAAAAAGAAATTTTGATGAGTGTGATATAATTATCTGGAGAAATATATTATGGGTAAAATGGAATTGCGCGCAGGATGATTGTCACTGTATTGGGAGTTATTATTGTTTCAATCGGACTAACAATATGTCTGAAAGGTAATACGGGAGTAGATCCTATACGGCATTTATAAAGGCTGTCAGTATTAAAACAGGAATTTCTATGACGTTTGCAGTGCCGGGAGTAAATATCGTTTTCATTATCATTATGTTAATCGTGGATCGTACGACAATTGGCTTTGGTACATTGGTAAATATGTTTTGTGTAGGTTTTCTTATTGATACTTTTAGCAACATTTATGAAAAGGTATTTTATTTCCAGCCAGGCACCATAACAATGCTTATTCATCTTGCAATAGGGCTTGTGTTTTTTACACTGGGAGTTTCACTTTATATTACAAGTAATATGGGTGTGTGTCCTTATGATGGAATTGCACCTGCACTGCATAAAAAATTTCCTGGAAGATCCTATCGGTTTATTAGAGTTCTGCAGGATATTATTACTATGGTAATCGCATTTTTAATGGGAGGGCCGGTTGCTGTTGGAACTATTATTATGGCATTCTTTATTGGATTTATGGTTAATTTCTGGAATGATCTTGTTAGTAACAAGATAGTAGGAATTAAAGAAGAAAAAGGAATTACAGAAATAAAGCAGGCATAAATAATAAAAAAGTCTGTCTACATACTAAGAAAGGCGGAACTCAATATTATGGCTTTGTCTTTTAGGCTTTAAAAAATTGAAAGGAGCAATAGAATGTCTGAAAATAAATGTTTATTACCCAAAGGTATAAAAAGGGAAGAACGTACAAAAAATTAAATAAAGCTATGCGTAATGCAAAGCCATCTATTTGTGTAGAGCGTGCGGACTTGATTACAAAAAGCTACAAAGAAACGGAAGGAATGCCTTATATTTTAAGACGCGCACATGGTATTAAATATATACTGGAAAATATGACAATATTCATTGATGAGGATGAACTAATTGTAGGAAACCATGGGTCAAAACCGCGTTCAGCTCCTCTTTTTCCTGAGTTTGGAACTTTTGGCAAGAAGGAACTTGATTTGATGCCAGTTCGTAAAGTAGATACCCTTCAGATTACAGAAGAAGATAAAGAATTCCTGTTAAATCATATCTATCCATATTGGAAAAACAAAAATACAGGTGATATATCCAGATATTACATTGATGAAAAATTATGAAAGTTCTGGACTCACCTTATCGGGTGTTTAACCCTTTAAGTCGTGCAAGGAGCGGTTATGGACATTATCTCCCAGATATCGAAAAGATTCTCCACCATGGATTTAAGTATGTGGAAAACCAGGCAAAAGAAGCTTTGGAAAAACTGAACATTCTAGAACCGGAATATATGGATCAGACCCATTTCTATCAGGCAGTCCTAACAGTATGTGAGGGAATAAATAACTTCCAGAAACGTTATGAGAAGTTAGCAAAAAAAATGGCAGAAGAGGAAAACAATTCAGGAAGAAAACAAGAACTTTTGATGATTGCAAAGAACTGTGAACGCGTGCCATACGAACCGGCAAGATCTTACTGGGAGGCATTGCAGTCTTACTGGTTTGTAATTCTCATTGATTATTGTTCCCAGAACGGTTCCGCAATATCCGGCGGTCGTGTAGACCAGATATTTTATCCTTATTATAAGCATGATATCGATGAGGGTATCATGGTAAAAGAAGAAGCTAGAGAGCTTTTGGAAGCACTTTGGGTAAAAACAGTGATATCATCAAAGCTGGAACGTATATGAGCGCCCGTAACAACGGTGGATTTGCAACGACAGTTAATGTAGTACTTGGAGGGCTGAATGGGCATGGTGAGAATTCAGTGAATGAATTAACATATTTATGCCTTGAGGCAGAAGAGGCCGTATTCAATTCTGAACCTAATACAAGTATCCGTGTTTCCAAAAGAATCCGGATAAGTTCATTAAGAAAGTTATCGAAATTTTGGTACATAAAGAAGGCGGGAAGCTTCCATTTTTAATGATGAAATCATAGTTAATGGTCTGATGGTGAATGGAGTCAGCGAAAAGACGCATTGAATTATGCTATTGTCGGGTGCGTAGAGCCTACCGGTCAGGGAAATACCATGGGGCGTACCAATGCATGTTATTTTAACCTGGCAAAATGTCTGGAGCTAGCTCTATTTAACGGCGTATGTCAGATGTCCGGTGAACAGATGGGGCCAAAGACAGGAAGATTTGAAGATTTTACCTGCTACGAAGATTTGAAGAAGGCATATGAGACACAGGTAAAATACTTTGTGGATATGATGGTCAGTTCCTGAATTCTATCGAGCTGCTTCATGCTCGCTATGGGCAGCATATCTATTCCTCTATGCTTATAGATGGCTGTATGGAAAAAGGAAAGGATTGTACCTCTGGCGGAGCAAAATATGATTATGCAGGAGTTCAGGGTGTCGGTATGGCAGATGTGGGAGATTCCTTGACAGCTATTAATAAACTTGTCTATGAATGGGGAAAAATAACACCAGAAGATTTGATTAAAGCATTGAAAACAAATTTTAAAGATAATGAAATTCTAAGGAATATACTAATTAATAGTGCGCCAAAATATGGAAATGATATTGAAGAAGCCGATGAGCAGTGTGTATATGTTGCAGAACAGTATTGCAAATGTGTACAGGGTTTGACATCTCCTCATGGGGCGATTTATCGTCCTGGCCTGTTCTGTCTGTCTTCTAATACACCACTTGGACGTCAGGTGTGTGCACTTCCAAGTGGAAGGCTGAGCGGTACTCCTCTGGGGGATGGAGGGATTTCACCAAAGCACGGTATGGATTGTGCTGGTCCCACAGCTGCCTGCAAATCCGTTGCAAGAGTACCCCAGGTAATGGCAATCAACGGTGTCAATTTCAACATGAAATTTATGCCCACTATGTTGAAGACGGAGGAAGACCGGCAAAAATTAGTTGATATGATTCGAGTATATTTTTCCATGGGTGGTGTGCATATTCAGTTTAATGTGCTGACAGCCGAAAAGTTAAAAGATGCACAGAAACAACCGGAAGCATACAGAAATCTGGTAGTGCGTGTAGCTGGTTACAGTGCATTCTTCGTTGAACTGGATAAGGATATCCAGGATGAGATTATCAGTCGTACTACTCAGGGTGAATGAAGCAAGGAGAACCAGAATGAGAGAAACGAAAGGTAACGTATTTGATATACAAAGATATAGTATCCACGATGGAGACGGAATTCGTACGGTTGTATTCTTAAAAGATGCCCATTGCGTTGTAAATGGTGTGCGAATCCGGAATCCTGGTCTTCATGTCCACAATTGTTTTATTCTCCTTCCCGATGCATTGGATGTGCTTCTTGTGTAAGACGCTGCAAAAATAAGGAAATGACATGGGAAGATGGAAAAATCCAGCCTCATTGGGACAGGTGCAGCAATGATGAACTGGAATGGACGAAAGTCTGCCCTGCAAAAGCCCTGATAATAAAAGGGAATGGATGTCTGTTGAGCAAGTTATAGCTGAGATAGAAAAAGACAGACTGTTCTATGAAAGGAGCAAGGAGGGTTACCCTCTCAGGAGGGGAACCTCTGGCTCAGCCTGAGTTTGCTGCTGCTTTATTAGAGCAATGTAAGGACAAAGGAATTAATACGGCATTAGAAACAACCGGATATGTAAAAAGGAAATTCTGGAGCAGATATTACCATTTACTGATTTGTTTTATATGATTTTAAGGTGTTAGATTCAGCAAAACATAAAAATGGACTGGCGTAGAGAATTCACGGATTTTGGAGAATTTAAAGTATCTTGCAGGAATGAAGGCAGATATTGTAGTCAGAACACCTCTGATTCCGGGAGTGAATGACAGTATAGATGAGATAAAATCCATGGTCACAACCTTAAAAAATACGGAATCAAGAAATATGATATTCTGCCTTTCCATCAATATGGAAGCAAAAATATAGTTCATGCGGGCTGTCTTATTCCATGAAAGGAGTAGAACCGCCGGACGAAAAATTAATAGAAGATATTAGAAAAATGATTTTATCAGAAGGAATGCTGCCCAGATAAATAGTCTACATATGCTTGTAAACGAGTTATTCACTTTATGCTCTATTTTTACCCAAAAATATGGTGGAATAATAAATTAGTTTTTGTTTACCCCAATATTTATTATAGAACCATCTAATTACGATATTCGGCATGCGTTTTTGTATTTTAAAAGATATAAGATCGGATGGAAGGCAGTGGGTTTCATTATGGGAAACAGGGCCAATGCCATCGGAGGATCAATTGCCATGCTAGGGACAATTGTTGTTGGTACAGTGGCGACAATAAGGGTTAATGTACATACCTCCTTTATAAAGCTAAACGCACAGGGTGGTACTATCGTTAACCTCCAGCACACTCTCGATGGTATATTACCTAAATTGCTAACTGCCGTTAGTTGTTATACCATGTCCTCCAGTAATATTACTTCGTATATTCCCAACGGATTTGATGTGGGGCGACCCCTGATGGCCACCTGGCCAGAAGCCCGCTGAATGAAGGCTGCTCTCCCACCCAAGGTACTGATACGCGGGGACCAACAGCAGTGATTAATTCCGTCGCCAAATTGCCCAATGTTAAAGTCGCCGCAGGCCAATTGCTGAATATGCGGTTCTCTCCGGGCGTACTCGCCGGCGACGAAAATCTCGATAAATTCGTTTCTTTTCTTAACACCTTGGTAATTAAAGGGATTTATCACTGCCAGTTTAACGTGTTCAACACAAAAACCTTATTGGACGCCAAAGCGCACCCAGAAAATTATGCCGACCTGATTGTTCGCGTTGTAGGCTACTGCGCACAATATATTTCACTGATGCCCGAAGCACAGGATGCGATAATTGCCAGGACCACCAACGGATGGTAGCCTCGATGATAAAATGAAATGATTCAACTTCGGTTATACCCTATAGCTTTCGAGTTGCAGGGCGGCAGCCAACGCACCTGCAGCTTGAAAGATGACGGGTAAATAGGTAGAGATGATGGAAAAAACATTGTATGTCACTGATATGGATGGCACCTTACTCAATAAACAAGGCAGATTGTCAGAATACAGCAAAGCGGCAATACGCCGTTTTGCCGAAGATAATATTCTGTTCACTTGTGCAACGGGAAGAACTCTTACTTCAGTGAACGCCTTATTAGGCGATACAGCATTTACGTGTCCAGCGATCCTTAGTGATGGTTTATTCATTTATAACATGCTTGATAGCGCAGTAATATATACCAATCCTTTATCTAATGAATCCATCAATAATATTGAGTCTATTTTGATAAAATCAAAGTCTGATGGTTTTTTATATGCTCTTCAAGATGCTCAATATTCACTTTTTTACAAATCGTTAAAACACCCCCTTGCCTACCATTTTCATCAACAAAAATTACGTTTTTTGCAAAACAACACCTTTCAGATCCCTAGCTTTGCTCATTTGCCCGCGTCTTACATACCCCTCTATTTCGTTATTTATGGCCCCTATTCGCAGCTTGTCAAACTTCGGAATGATTTCGAAGCCTTACCCGGTATCCATTGCTTACTGAATCGTGATGTTTATCATCCCCAGAAAGACATTTTTTTCATGAATGTATTGAACGCGGATTGTTCTAAAGCATCGGCAATCCACCATTTAAAAAAACTTGTTAATGCCTCGGAAGTTGTTGCATTCGGTGATAATTTAAACGATATCCCGATGCTTATGGCAGCAGATCGTTGTTATGTCACTGAAAATGGCATTCCGCAGGCAAAGGAAATAGCAACTGGCGTGATTGGATCATGCGATGAGGATGCCGTGGTCCGATTTATTGAACGGGAAATCATGGTCAATGGGCCCCAATGAGCCTCAACGTAAACTGATGACGGTGACCTTCATCCAACCGGCCAATTCATTGCCCTAAGCTAGGAATTGCACTTTTTGTATGATACATTTAAACCTTACCGTTACTCTCATGAAGAGGCATAAAGGTTATGATGAGTAGTGAATATATTAAAGAATCTTTCCAGTTTAATGAAGAAAGTAACACGTCAATGTATGCTCAATTGGCGTCTTATATAAAACATCAAATCCGGTTGGGTGTCTTTAAGCCCCATGACAAAATGGTGACGGAAACGGAGCTATGCGAGATGTTGGGCATCAGTCGGACAACGGTCAGGCTGGCGATGAATCAGTTGTTAGACGAAGGACTGATTGTTCGCTACCGGGGTAAAGGATCTTTATTGCCGAGGATAAAATACGCCGAAGATTAAACAATATGTATAATTTTTCGGAAAGCATGCGTGAAGAAGGAGTCAATCCCAGCTCCGTGGTGTTGAAGAGTCAGATTATCGAGGCTGATGAAGTTACGGCAAAAAAACTTCAGCTCCCCCCGCACCAAAAGAAAGTATTTGAACTCACACGTATTCGTTGTGGCGATGGACATCCATTATTGTTGGAAACAACACGGATCCCCTATAATTTATGTGAAGGTATAGAAAACATTCAATTTGAGAATACCTCGCTCTATAACACACTGAGCAACCAATTTGGTCTCAATATATATCATGCGGTAGAAACCATTGAGGCGATCCTCATTGATAGGAGTGCCGCGATTCATCTTCAATGTGACAAAAAGTGATGCCTGGTTACCAAATCGAACGCATTTCTCATCTTGAATCTGGTTATATCTTCGAATACACCACCTCGGTCACGCGCGCTGACAAGTGCAGTTTCAAACTTGACTTATATAACAATAACTCTAACAAAAACACGATGGGTTTTTCCCGGCAACTTAAGCATTAATCGCTATAAATTAGGCCTGTAGCTCCAGGCCACTCTTCATTCGACCTTTCTTTCGACCTTTCTTTTGACCTTGTTCCCCCCGGGCGGCCGCCCTGACACTTAACAGCATAATGTGACCGCTTTCGCAGTTTCCCGTTATTTCAATTGCCTATGTTGACATCTATTTAGCTAAGTATAGAATGTATCATACAAATGATTCTTATGATGCAAACGGAGCTTAGTATGAAACCCATTAAAAAAGCCATTGAAATGACCCCGGTAGAGCTGGCCAGCTACATCGACCAATCCGTCCTCAAACCCGAATTCACGGTAGCGGAAATTCGCAAATATATTCAAGAAGGCATTGATTTTAAATGTAAAACTGTCTGCGTCAATCCTGCATCGTTAGCCATTGCCCGTGAAATGTGTACTGGAACCGATACCGGCATCTGCGTAGTCTGTGATTTCCCGTTCGGTAACTCAACGACTGAATCCAAGGTCCAGCAGGCGGAAATCATCTGTCGGAAACGGGATGTGGAAGACCTTGATATTGTATCCAACTACGGATTGATCCGCAGCGGATTGTGGGCCGAAGTCGAAGCAGACATAAAAGCCGTCGTTGATGTAGGCCATAAATATGGTTCAGCGGTGAAAGTTATTTTGAAACCGATGCTTTAACACTGGATCAGGTTGCTAAGGCCACGGATGCCGCCTGCAAGGCGGGTGCTGACTTCGTCAAAACATCTACGGGATTTTTTGTTGGCGGAGAAAGTAAGGGGGCCATTCCTGAGGTTATCAAGGTCATGCTGGATGCGGCAAAAGGCCGTTGCAAAGTGAAAGGTTCAGGCTGTATTCGCACTCGCGAACATTTCCTGCAATTAATTGACATGGGTATTGATCGCATGGGTGTCGGATATCGTTCCACTCCTACGGTCCTGGGTTTGTCCGTAGAGAAGGCAAAAGCAGCAGTCACGGCCAAGGAAAGTTATTAAGGATAAAAACAGGCCGGATATTATTCACTCCGGCCTTGATACTTCTCAACAAATTAATTCAGGGCGTTCATCATGAGTCAATTAGACGAACTAAAAAAAATGACTACGGTTGTTGCCGATAGCGGCGATATAGAGTCCATCCGGCAATTTTCACCGCAAGACGCGACAACCAATCCATCCTTAATTCTTAAAGCTGCCGTATTACCTCAATATAAATCGTTAATTGATGAGGCTATTGATTATGCCCATCAACAGGGCGGCGACCGTCATGTGCAATTAGTGAATGCCGGCGATGCGTTGGCAGTAAATATCGGCGCCGAAATATTGAAATCCGTGCCGGGCCGTATTTCGACCGAGGTCGATGCCCGTCTCTCTTTTGATCGTGGCCTTTGTGAATGTAAGGCACGTAAACTTATCAGAATGTACGCAGAAAAGAGGATCGATAAATCCCGTATCTTGATCAAACTGGCATCAACTTGGGAAGGCATTCGCGCAGCCGAAATTCTGGAGAAAGAAGGGATCAATTGTAATCTGACTCTACTGTTTTCATTCGCCCAGGCCCGCGCTTGCGCCGAAGCGGGTGTGTTTCTTATTTCTCCTTTTGTCGGTCGTATTTATGACTGGTATCAGACGAAGCAACCTAATGCCGACTATTCACCAGATACCGATCCGGGTGTGGTCTCCGTGCAAAATATTTACCAATATTACAAAGCACACAGCTATGAAACGGTCATCATGGGGGCGAGTTTCCGTCGTCTGGAACAGATCATCGCTTTGGCGGGATGTGATCGTCTGACTATTGCCCCCGGCTGGCTCAAACAATTGCAAGAAAATAACGGTGTCGTTGAACGTAAATTAACACCGCCGGCCATTAAAAAATATCGCCCTTCGCCAATCACCGAAATGGAATTTCGCTGGCTGCATAATCAAGACGCCATGGCCGTAGAAAAGTTATCCGAAGGGATCCGTTTGTTCGCTGTCGATCAGCAGAAATTGGAAAACATGCTGCTAGAGCTTCTTTAATCCACAAGGAATCAAAACATGCCATCACATAAAGAACTTGCCAACGCAATACGTGCTCTGAGCATGGATAGTGTGCAAAAAGCCAACTCCGGGCATCCGGGCGCGCCCATGGGGATGGCTGATATGGCGGAAGTCCTCTGGCGCGGTTTCTTAAAACATAATCCGTCTAATCCAGATTGGGTGGATCGGGATCGTTTTATCTTATCCAACGGGCACGCCTCAATGCTGCTGTACAGCTTGCTGCATTTAACGGGCTATAAGGTAACACTTGATGACTTAAAACAGTTCCGTCAGCTTCATTCTAAAACACCCGGTCACCCTGAATACGGCTATACCCCGGGGGTGGAAACGACGACCGGGCCACTCGGGCAGGGATTGGCCAACGCAGTAGGCATGGCGATTGCCGAAAGGACACTGGCGGCACAATTCAATCGACCGGGCCATACGATTGTAGACCATTATACCTATGTTTTTATGGGGGATGGCTGCCTGATGGAAGGTCTCTCCCATGAAGTTTGTTCGCTCGCGGGAACGCTGCATTTGGGAAAGCTTATTGCTTTTTATGATGATAATGGTATTTCCATTGATGGTGAAACCAAGGGTTGGTTTACCGATGATACGGCTAAACGCTTCGAAGCTTATGGTTGGCAGGTGATACGGCGTATCGATGGTCACAATGCCACGGCAATCAAGACAGCTATCGAAGATGCACGGAAAGAGACGAGTAAACCTACCCTGCTGATGTGCAAAACGGTGATTGGTTATGGCTCGCCCAACAAATCCAACAGTCATGATGCGCATGGCGCCCCGTTAGGTGAGTCGGAAATAACCGCCACCCGTAACGCTATTGACTGGCGATATCCGCCCTTTGATATCCCCCACGAAATCTATGCCGACTGGGATGCCAAGGAAGCGGGACAGATGAAAGAACACGCCTGGGATGATAAATATGTCGCTTATCATGCGGCTTATCCAAAGCTGGCGGCAGAATTCAGTCGCCGGGTTAGCAATACGTTGCCACATGACTGGAACGATAAAACGACGCAATTTATCGGTCAATTACAAGCGAACCCTAGCAATATTGCCACCCGTAAAGCGTCCCAAAATGCGTTGGGAGCCTATGCTCGGCTTTTGCCGGAATTTCTCGGCGGTTCCGCCGATTTAGCACCGAGCAATCTGACTATGTGGCTAGGTTGTATAGCGCAAAACGAAAATGAAGCGGGTAATTATATTCACTATGGTGTCCGTGAATTTGGTATGTCGGCCATCATGAACGGAATTGCGTTACATGGTGGCTTTATCCCTTTCGGCGGCACATTCCTGATGTTTATGGAATATGCGCGCAACGCGGTGCGCATGGCGGCGTTGATGAAAATACGTTCGATTTTCGTCTATACGCATGATTCGATCGGTCTTGGAGAAGATGGCCCGACTCATCAACCGGTTGAGCAGATGGCCAGTCTAAGAATGACGCCCAATATGCGCACCTGGCGCCCTTGTGATCAGGTTGAAGCGGCCGTAGCCTGGAAAATAGCGATTGAACGTCGGGATGGTCCTTCCGCATTGATCTTTTCACGGCAAAATCTGCCTCAGCAGCCACGCACACCAGACCAACTGGCTCAAATACGTCGTGGTGGTTATGTCCTGAAAGATTGCGGCAATCCACCGGAATTAATCCTGATAGCCACAGGTTCAGAGATCAAACTTGCGGTTACCGCCTATGAGTTACTGACGGGTGAAGGATTCAACGTCAGGGTCGTATCCATGCCTTCAACCGAACAGTTTGACCAACAGGAAGCCGCTTATCGTGAGTCCGTCCTTCCGTCGGCGGTCACTAAGCGTCTGGCTATTGAAGCCGGGATTGCTGATTTTTGGTATAAGTACGTTGGATTACAAGGCGCCATTATAGGCATGACCCGATTCGGTGAGTCAGCGCCTGCTGAACAGTTATTTGTTCAATTCGGATTTACAGATGATAACATTCTGGCACACTGTAAACAATTACTGAGTTAATTGACTCCTGCCCTAAATTTCACAGCGGCTTGCGCCAGAAAGAGCCGCTGTTGATGATTTAATGGTGTTGAACATGGAAACAATGCAAAAGTTATACTGATTACTCATTTTATTACTGTTTGCTTGTTGCGATAAAAATAATCCCAAAAATAATGCATTTATGCCGGATAAGGCGATGAAATTATACCTCCATTGTTGACTGAAGAATGCTCAGGTAAGGAAGATTTTTCATAAATTTATCTATGAAGAAATTTCTTGGTTACGCACAGAGGTGAATTATGGTGATATTTATAGCTTTTAACAGAAAATTAAAAAATTATATCCGTTGCCAACAGGTTAGTGATAACTTTGACTCATGTGATTAGATATCATTTTTCTTTAATTCTTCTATAAAATGAATTTTAGAAATATTCCTTTATCACATTTTATAAAATAAATTTAAAAATTATCGCTAATTTATATGTTTTATATAAAAAACAACTTCATGGTCTCATCTATAACAGATAAATATATATAACAACATTACATAGACGCGGGATCATTAAATATGCACATCGAAGATACCGATTCATCAAACCCGGCACCATTCAATGACGAGCTTATCACAGCAGTAAATATCATTGCTGCCTGGCTTGCTGTTGACGATTTATCCGCTCAATTAGCTCATACATGCGCCGACATAATTATCTTGGCCGGCAATGCGGTATTAGCGACAATAGATGGTGCATGCACATTAGCCAACAAATATGGCATACCTTTAGTTATCACTGGGGGTATTGGCCACTCCACCTCGTTTCTTGAGACGGCTGTTGCACAACATCCCCGCTATCGTGTGATTAATACTAGGGCATGCCCGGAAGCTAATATTCTGCATGATATTGCTACCACTTTCAGGAAAGTGCCAAGTGAACAAATTTATCTGGAAAACGCTACTAAAAACACGGGGGAAAAAGCTCTATGTTCGCGTGCTTTACTTGAAAAGCTATCATTGACACCTAAGAACGTTATCCTTATACAAGAACCATTGTTGCAACGTCGTACTGATGCAACCTTTCAACAAACATGGCTAGATTCAACCCATAAACCCACGTTTACCAAATGGCCAACATATATTCCACGCCTGACAAATACGATTGATGGCGTCGGTTTTGCCGGTGACGATCGGGACGAATTATGGCCGGTTAATCGTTTTCTATCACTATTGATAGGTGAAGTTCCCCGTCTACGGGATGATAAACAGGGATACGGCCCCAAGGGAAAAAATTATATAGGTCATCTGGATATACCTGACGCGATTGAAGAGGCCTGGCAGAAGCTAATGCAAAACAAATTGCTATCAGTAGCACGGCTAAATCGTATCATGCCTGTCTGACAATTATCACTATGTTGTGTTTCTTCCCTATTGCGTTAATGTCGGTATGAGTTTTTGAACCATACCCAGACCTACCGTCCCAAATAAACAGTAGTGATCTGGGTACGCTCATGCCCCAGCTCTCGGCTTATGGTCTGGCGCGCGATCGCATCCTGGGCACGCTTTGGGGGTGATAGCATGTGGCTTGACTTGCCACCTGCCGCCGGAGCCGACCATCCCGTCAATGCCTGATATCGGGCCTGGGCGTAATGATGCCGCAGCCCATGCATATTACTCAGCCCTGCCGCTTTGCATTGCCCGTCATAGACATTGCGCTGCTGTATATAGGTTTTATATGCTGGTATCAGCGAACCCGAGCCAGCCAATCTATGCGACCGGTCGAGCACATCTCGTTGCTCAGCAGTTAGGATGGGTATCGTTCGTTCACGCCCGCCCTTGGTCCATGTTCTCTTAAGAACGAGACAATCTCCACGGTCAGCATAGCCGGGTCGGAACTTGATGGACTCTTCACGGCGCAGACCAAAGGCCTTTTGCAAAAGCAGACTCATGCGTACATAGGGATCATTTACTTTATCCAAACTATCGCCTAACTCGCGCGCCTTGTTCTCGCTGGCGACAAATCGCCGCTCAGGGATACCCAGTTGCGTATTATCTGTTGGGATAACACCGGCTTTGCCGACCTTCTCGGCCCACCAACGCAAATGCGCCAGGCGATTCTTAAGTGTGCCTGCCGACAATCCTTCGCCCTGCCAACGCTCCAATAATACCCTGACATGCTTGCCCTTAAGCGATGTTGCCCGCATCTGCCGAAATCCCGCCTCCCGCAATTGACGGCTGGCCAACGCCAGTGAACGCATCCGGTCAGCCTGCGTCGCATGGCTGCCATCGCGATTGCGTTGGCATAGCTGGCGTAGCGTATAGGTGAGATCATCCATCGATATCTCCTGTTTGACTATGGCGTTTTCTGTCCTGAGCTAAAAAAGGTGAGTGTTATTGCCAACTCGCTGAAGCGAGATCCCCGAAGGGCATGGGCCAGGTGCTCAGATCACCTGTTGCCTCGAATGAGGCCACCATCCTGCTTCCTGTGGGAAGACCGGACGGTGTTTACCGCAAGGAATAGCGATGCAAACAATTTGGATAATGACCTCCTATGAAGTGATGATAATGGGATCGACGGTTACGCCAGACAGGCGTTTATAACGCCAAACTGAAACGACAAAAAAGCGCAGAAAGGCTCGATATGATGATGGCTGGAAATACCAAACCGAGGATAAATCAGGCTCCCCTATGGGTAGGGGCGGCGTGAGAAATTGAGCCGAAACACGCCAGGGATGGGCAACCGGGTGGGTACGGCATCGTAAAGAAGCAACTTCACCGATGTGGCACTTATTGCCCTGCGCCAAGGTTCCAGCATTTAAACCTGCCGGTGGGTTATTGCCCTGCCAGTGTGTCAGGGCATCATCATGTGCGCAGCATGAAATAGGATGCGGCGCCAACCCGCATTGTTGCTGCAATTCTCCGGGCCGTCACTGCGGAGTGCAGTGACGGCCCATGGCGAGGCATCGGAGTCGTGCAAAGCGAAAAGGCGCGGGGGCAGGAATGCGCATTACCCGGCTGCCGCACTGACGCGGCCTTCGGCCTTGTCGGCTACCTGCGCAGGGGCGACATGGTGCTCATGCCGCTCCTGCGCAGGCAGCTTGAGTGTAAAGCCCATGCGGCGGCATCCGAAGAAATTGCCCGACAAGCAGGAAAAATCCGCGCGAAGTGGGAGTCAATGGCGGGCGCGCAAGCCGCAGCGGAGCGCAGCCGTAGGTGAGCACCGAACGAGTGAGCACCCGGCGCAGCGCACCATTGACGCCCATACAGCGCACTAGCCTATCAACTGGCTGCAGGGGATGATCGCCCCCTGCAGCCCTGCCCTTCGGCGAGAACAGAGTTCCAAGAGGCGGCGCCTCTTGGTCTAGGCCGCAGGCCGCGAAGGTATGGCGGGCATCAGGCAGGGCGAGTATGCCACCCCTTGGCCTGCATCACCTGAGCGGCAAGGTCTCCGGCGTTCACCGGCATGTTCAGCATCTTGCGGATGTCTGCGATATGCGCGAGCGCGGTTTCGCGTGATACGAGTTTAGGGGTTGGCTCCTGGCGAATTTCGGCACGTTGGATTGTCGCCATCATGCAGGGAGCGGCCTGTTGCGCATGTCTGGACGCTTGTGTGGCCTTGCGGCCTGCCCACAAGCGAAACTCGCCAGCAAGCACCCGCCTTACCAGGCCGAAGAAGTAAGCGATGACGTTGCGTACGGTGCCGCTCTGGCTACGCGCCTCTAATTCATCCAGCACGTCCTGGCGATACTGGGGCGGCAGCCGATGCAAGGCCGCCAGCACATCGTTTTGCTGCTCGGACTTGGCACTACCCAGGCAAGGCGGCAATGCTACTGGCGGTGACACCGGACCGACATCCTCGTGTGCGCGTGCGCGGTACGTACGTTCTTTTTTATTTAAATACTTACTATACGTACTGTCTTGCTCGGGAGTTATCTGCTGGGCAGGGTCGGTCTGCTGCGGACCTGCTGTGGTGCTGACGGAATCGCCGGGTATTGCCGCTTGTGCTGCGTTTTGGTCTCCCCGGAGAAGCGGCATGCGTGGTGCCGGCGGTTCATCATCATCACTGCCTTGGTCTTCGGCATGAATTGGGGCCACGGTGCGTGCGTGTTCAAGCGTCTCCTGGATGTGAATGGCGACGCGATCGACTTGATTATTTTCGTGGCCGATGGACGTTTGCAGAAGCTGCGGCAGACTGGCATCGAGCGCGCACGCCTGATGGAAGGTCAGCGTGCTTTCATGGACTTGATACAGCTCGCTGAGAACATGGCCGGTCATGGGGTCTCGATGCTGCCCCACCAAGCTGATCCAGCCAGTGAGCCGCAATACTACAAGAACGCGCCAGGCGGTTTCATAGCCAGCACGCTGCCCTAACGGCGTGGAGGTGAGATAGCGGCGCAACTGCCCCAGGCTCGCCAGCGGGCTGAGTCCGTCCGCAGCGCGCAGCATGCGCAGAACCTGCCAGCCGTTACGCTCCAGGGGGGTGAGACGGGTATCGAGCATAAGTGCGGTGGGCGTGGTAAACAGGGCATTATGCTCCTGTGGGTTGTGGTGGTGATGATGGTGTGCCATGAGAAGTCTCCGGGGTAGGGGCCACAGCAGCCCATTGCCCCGTATCTGACAGTAAGCCCGCATGCGTGTCAGGCAACAATACGGTCTGCGCCACAACCGCGTTGATGGGCGTGTAGACTGCGCTGATACCGCCATCAGGTCTGGTTTATGATTCCGCTCCCCCATAGGGTCGTAATTGGAGATCCTTTCAGCAATTTCCGCTAGGGCCAGTCCATCAAGCGAGTCAAACAGAATCGCCCATCGCTAAAAATAAGGCTGTGGTAAAACCTGAAGCAACACGCTAGTGGTCCGGCCTGATCACCGTCTTCCTATTTAGATTGCGAAACAAAGTTTATTTGGATTACACTTACCACGCTACCACCCCGGGCGTTCTCTTTTCCTGAATCTGTATGCAAGCCTGTAAATGGGTACAGGGACCTGTTGGCAGTTAAGCCAACTTGTAAGGAGAGACGTCATGAGAATGAAAACCGTCCCGGTTCGCCGGTATGTACGTTTTCGTTTTGGCCGTTTAGAGCATGTGTGCAAGCACATGCGCTCGCTGCCAAATCGTTAAATGAATGTGATGCCTGACGGTGGTAGCTTTGTTTTCCTTCCTGGGTGATAGCTAAAAAGAGCCGGCTTTACTTTTTTTACGCTAATTTTTAAAAATCTAATTCACTCTTCATTCATCATAGCAAGATAATGTTCATGATCATTTGTCCTCTCAAAATTTTTTCAAATAAAACCTGATAAGTTTCAGCGTCGAGCGGACCTATTTGTGTTATATTTCGACCATCTGAATGAGAATGGCGATTAATATAACGATAAAATGAATGATACCGAGGGTCCGCATTTTCAGTAGCTAGTTTATTAATCGCATCTTGAAGTTTCTCTTTTTACAAGCAAAACTAAAATAATATTCTAAAATATTTCGCATGGTATTAGGCAAAACAACAGATTGAGAAACTCCATTTTAACATCCTTTAGAGTTTGCCACAGAGCTTGATATTCATTTAACAAATCATTCATTTTAATTTTATGGACTTCGCTATGAATATTTTTGATATGCGATACAGCGTCCATCCGTTCGGAGCATCTTTTTATTATGGTTACTTTCATTAGTAGACAAAATCATTTCTTGATAGAAGAATAGATTATGTGTCAGAATAATTATATGCTTAGCTTGTTGGGATTTTATAAGGTTATGATAAATCATCGATGCAACTTCATAAATATAATTATGTGATAAGCTTGATATAGGATCATCTATTACTATAAGTTTTCACGATCATCATTGTCTTCTCGATTATCTCTACCGTAGCATTTTTCAATAAAATAGAGAAAAGAAATTAATGTTTTCTCCCCTTCGCTCAGGCTCTTGAAGACTGATTTCTCCCCCTGCCAATCATCACGTGATAAACGATAGACTTCCTGCTCCTGGCTGTGCCGGACGATTTTAAAACCGGTAACCCCTAGAGATACTAACATCAGATTAATATCATTAACAGTTTTTTCTATGTTGGTCACAGCCGCCATATTTTTTGAATTTTCATTTAAAAGTGAATTTTTTAAATTTTCTAAGGTGTTTATTTTTTCTTGGTAAATTTTTTCATTACTTTTTAGCTCACCAAGATTATTATCCCTGTTTTTCAAGAAGTCATCACACATCTTCCTCAGATGCCCCAACAAATCATTTTTAAGGTTAGCCAATTCCTCGTCATAATTATCAGCCATATCATTGTTTTTATTTATAGAAAGATTTATTTTTGTTACATTTTCGCACATATTTTTTATATCTTTACGTATATCAGGCAAAACTATGGCAGCGGAAGGTGTAGTGATCTTATCCGCTAACAATTTATCATTTAATAGATAGGCTTTTTCAATTGATGATAGTAGGCTATAAATAGGGTCATCTTGAGAAACCATAGAACACGCATTAAGTTCACTCTTGAGCATTTGTAAATAATCATGCCATTCTTTATGTTTTTCTGCCAGTAGTTTAATTGCATTTAGTGACTCAGTGAAATTCTCATCAAATAGACGCCTAAACTCTTCCTTGAAATGTTCGGCATCAAACTCTTGCTGGCAAAATGGACATTCGTCTTTTATAATATAAGTGAGACCTTTGTGGACCCAATCAGCATTCCCCAACTTCTCAATTGTCATACCCAACTGACTGCTTCCTGATGGAATAAGTGGAGTGTTAAGTAAAGCTTGATTTTTAATATCTATTTGGAAAAATCGGGACAATTGATTAACGACATATGCATTCCTTTGCTTTCTTTAAGCTGCTCCCATCGCTTGGCCAAATCGTCAGTAGAATAGTTATTTTTGTAATTTACATTGGAAATTTTATCGTAAAATCCTTGTGTTTTTAACGCCCCTGCATCAATTCCGTTAATGATGTACTTCTTCTCAATGCAGAAGAGCAGTCAAACATTTTCGTCGCACAATCATTGATGATACGTTTTGCATCTCTTGATTATCTTCAACATTCTCATTCAATTTTTTTATTTCATTTCCATATTCTTTTATTTTATCTTTATTGTTATTTATTTCATCTTGAATTTTTCCATTATCTTGGCTGAGCGTAAAAATTCCAGGTTGTAGCGTTTTATTATTAAATGTTGCATCTATATAATCTTGATTAAATACAATGAACTTTAAGTCGGCATCAGCTTCAAACCGACAGTCTTTATAGTCAATATCTTCCGGTCGATAAAAATATCCAGATATAGTAGATTTTCCAGAACCATTTTGTCCATAAATCAGCGTAACAGCTTTACTGAAATCAAATTCGATATCTTTTTCACTGGAATAACTCTTAACACCTTTTAATTTTAGAATACCCACAGATTAGTCCTATACATGAGATGCTTTATTGTGTGGTTTGATGTTACATCTTTCGTAATAAATAGACATGCTTATTTATTATTTGAAAACCTGATTTTTATTCTAAATAAATATATAAACCACTTTATTATGCATATTCGTTTTCTGAACGAGCAAGAACAATAGCTTTGGCTGCTGCCGCAAAGCTTTTTGTTTCTCCTATGTACATGCTAAAATCTCAAGATATTCAACTTTGTCAAAAAAATACCGCCATGAAATTATTGCCTTATGTTTTTATAATCCTAGTTATTATCTCAAGATGAGCATTTCATCTTACTAGCAAAATTGCATTATTTGATACATGTGAACGCATTCTATAAAATCAGATTTTCAATGACTGATTACGATATGACTGAAACATTTACATGATGAGTAGCATCGTCACTTTAAGCTTTTCCTTTTAAACTCATACGGCACCACATACCCCTCCCGATTCGCATCCAGATAGTCCGCCCACCACTGCACCATCAGCTTACGTTCCTCGATATGCTCGGCCCGATGGATATATGCCGCCCGTACCCCACTGCGCTCCTGGTGGCTCATCTGCCGCTCCACCGCATCCCGTGACCAAAGTCCCGACTCCACCAGCGCGCTGCAGGCCATGGTGCGAAAGCCATGCCCACATACTTCAGTCTTGGTATCGTATCCCATGGTCCTCAGTGCCTTATTAACGGTGTTTTCACTCATGGGCTTTTTAGGATCATGATCGCCAGGAAATACCAACGTCTGGTTATCACCGCATAGCGCCCTAATCCGCTTAAGCAATACCACCGCCTGCCGTGACAGCGGCACCAGATGCGGCGTATGCATCTTGGAACCGCGCTGGGAGAACTTCACGCCCTCAATAGGCTCGCGTTCTGCCGGCAGGGTCCACATCGCCCGTTTCAGGTCAATTTCCTGCCAGCGGGCAAACCGTAATTCGCTGGAACGGATAAAGATCACCAGCGCCAATTGCACCGCCAGCCGCGTTAATTTTCTGCCGCCATAATCATCCAGACGTTCTAAAAAATCCGGCAATTGTTCCAACTGCAATGCGGGATGATGATTTGCCTTGCGGGTGGCAATCGCGCCGACCAAATCCTGGGCGGGGTTATAGTCAATCAAGCCGTTCTGCATGGCGTAACGCATCACGCCGGTGACCCGTTGTTGCAACCGGGAGGCTACGTCCAGTTTGCCAGTCGCCTCCACCGCTTTTAGCGGTTCCAGTAAATCACGTATTTTCAGCTCGGTAATATCGCGATCGCCCAGGGCCGGGAAGAGGTAGACCTCAAGATAATGCATTACCCTGGCGGCATGGTCCGCCGACCAGCGTTGGTTGCTGGCATGCCAGTCGCGGGCCACCGAGGCAAAGGTATGCGCCGGCGCATTGGCCAGCTTTTCTTCTTTGCGCTTTTCGGCGGGATCGAGGCCGTCCGCCAGTAAAACGCGGGCTTGTTCACGCAGTTCACGGGCCTTGGCTAAACCAATTAGCGGATAAGCGCCGAAGGAGAGTTTTTTTTCTTTACCCTGGTAGCGGTATTTAAGCTGCCATAATTTTGATCCGGCCGGTTTTACCAGCAGATATAGGCCGTGGGCATCGCTAAGCTTGTAGGGTTTTTCGAGCGGTTTGGCGTTATGAGCAGCGCGATCTGATAAAGGCATTTTGGGGGCCTCGTGTAAATCGAACCGAAAGAGCCCCCATTAAAGCCCCCAAATGGACCGGATGTCAATGGATGAAAAACGACCAGTATGGAAGAGGGAGAAATCGACACGGCAGAGAGGATGAAAATATTTTCTTTATTTAACAGACAACTATGGAACTTAGTGGAAGATTATGGACACAAAAAAAGCCACCCTTGGGTGACCTGATTGTGTACTAATGGTGCCGAAGGCCGGAATCGAACCGGCATGCCCGAAGGCGGTTGATTTTGAATCAACTGCGTCTACCGATTTCGCCACTTCGGCACTGAAGTCGTACACGGAAAACGAGGTGCATTATACCGTTAACGCGTTCCTGCGCAAGACTAATCCGGCCGAAGCCACTCTGATTGCTGAAAAAATGCCCTCAGCCAGGTCTGGATCACGGGTTATTGTCATCACCCTGTGAATTCTGACCCGCAAGCGGGTCATTTCTACACTAACGCTCACCGTTCAGTCATGCTGGCAAACAGGACACCAATAAAACGGGCGCGACCCGTGGGTGGTTTTTTCAATGGGATGCCCGCAGCGTTCACAAGGCCGTCCCGCCCGATGAAACACCTTGAACTGAAAGCGGGCGCCATGGTGCTTCCCTTCATCCAGCGGGTCATCCATGGTGCCGCGGGTGGCATAGGAAAGCCTGGGGATAGCCACAATCGCCTCGCACAGGCGGTCAATCTGTTCCGGGCTCAAATCCCGCCCTCTAACCCCCGCCGTCAGCCTAGCCTGCCATAAAATCTCCACCCGCAGATAATTGCCCAGTCCGGCAATAAAGGATTGATCCAGCAGCAGGCTGCCGAGCTGGCGTCCGCGAAAGCGCGGCGAGAGCAGGCGCGATCGGGTTTCCTCCACCGTGAGGACCGGATCCAGAACATCAGGGCCGATGCGCAGCAAAAACGGGTGGGCCGCCAGCGCGTCGGCATCCAGAATCTGAATATCGGACGCGCTGTACAGCAGGATGGCAAACTGTTCGTTTTCCAGGCGAACCCGCAAGTCTCGTTTGGTCAACGGCGTTTCTCCGGCCTTGACTACCCGCCATACGCCGTAGAGCTGGTTATGGCTGTACAGCACCAATCCGTTGGAAAACCAGGTAAGCAGCGCTTTGCCCCTGGTCTCTATTTTTTCGATGCGTTGACCGGTCAATTGGGATTCAAAAGGCTTCAGATGCGGGAAGGCAAACCACGCCAGGGTAATTTCCCGGCCGGCTACCGCCATCATCAGGGCGTCGGCCGCGCGCCGAATTTCAGGGCCTTCCGGCATACTTTTCTCCTGTTATGGGCGTTATGAAAATAATGGCGCTTAGAATTATCCTAAATCCGACATTAAATCGCCCCTTCTTTGGTCTGTTCTCTTTAGGCCATGAACTTGTCCGGCATACTAAAGTCCGAAAAAGGGACCTATGGAATAATACGATTTTACTTTTTATGCTTATGTTAAACAGGAAATTGACCATGACAATCACTCTGCGGCGTCACCTTCTTTCGCTGGCTTTGATGGCGACTTTGGCCCCTGGCCTGGCCCTGGCGGCCAACTTGATGGATTCGGTTAACAGCGCCCTTGGCACATCAGGCACCACCACGGGCAACGGCGCCGCACAAAGCGGCTCTACGGCATCCCTTGCCGGGTTGCTGGGGGGCGGCGATAAGGCCCTGAGCGCCGGCACCATGACCAATGCCGCCGGGGTGCTGGAGTACTGTGCGAAAAACAATCTGCTGTCAGATACCGGCACCACGGCAATTAAAGACAAGCTGATGGGCAAGCTGGGTATTTCCAGCCCGTCCAACGCCAAGAGCCAGGATTACCAGCAGGGTCTCGGCGGAATATTGAATACCGCCCAGGGCGGTCAGTTGAACCTGAAGGATCTCGGCTCCTCGCAGCTGGGCCAGAAGGTGAAATACAAAGCCTGCAATCTAGTGCTGAAACAGGGCAAGAACTTCATTTCCTGACGGCGGCGCTATCGGCGCGGCTGCTTGATAAACGCGTTGAATGCCGATTCGAAATCCGGATGCCAGCGGGAAAGCGGCGGTCGATTTTCGACGATATCGCCGGCGGCCCATAAAATGCGTTTTTCATCCAGGGAACGGGGCACGTCATTGTCCGGGCACAGGATATAAAAGTCGCCGGCGTCCAGCCGCTCCATCATAAAATCAGCGGTTTGATCCGCGGTCCAGGCGCCGGCGGGTTTCTCGACGCGACCGCGGCGGGTGAGCCCGGTGAAGACAAAACCAGGAATCAGCAGATGGGCGCTGAGGCGGCAGCCGTCGGTATTGCGCAGTTCGTGCTGCAATGCCTCGGTAAAGGCCTTTAGGCCGGCCTTGGCAACGTTATAGGCGGGGTCTCCCGGCGGCGTGGTGATGCCCTGTTTGGAGCCGGTATTGATCACCAGGCCAGGCCGGCCGCGGGCCATCATCTCGGGTACAAAAATCTGCGTACCGTTGATGACGCCGTATAAATTCACTTCCAGTATGCGCCGCCAGTTTTCCGCCGGGCCGAACACGCCGCTGCCGGGCTGGATGCCGGCGTTATTCATCAGCACATCGGTGCCACCGAAGCGCTGGGCAACGGCATCCCGCAGGCTGACCAGGGAATCCGGCTGGCTGACGTCCGCCTGGAAGGTGAAAACATCCTGCTTGCCTCTTGCCGCCAGCGCGGCCACCTCTTCGGCCCCATGGGCGAGGCGCTCAGCCTCGAGATCGGCGATGCAGACGCGCAGCCCGCGCTGGGCGAAACGTTTGGCGGCGGCCAAACCTATGCCGGACGCACCGCCGGTGATAACGGCGACGGAACCGGGTAACAGGGATAAATGGGTCATGAGTATCCTCGCAATGTTGCAATCACATCGGCGATTCAGGGTCTTGATGAACCGACGTCCCAAAACGTTCCCATGCTAAAACGATTGCCCGCCGTGGGCAACGACCTTGGACAACAGCTTACCCGCACATTTGGCCACAGTAACCTCAACGGAAGGGACATTCAGCAGTTTTTCCGATGGAGCAGGATCTCATTATCATGCAATATGCAGATACTCATCATCTTTCAAATTGCCACCTTGCTGCAATTCGAAATCTATTGGGTATATTAGGAAAGGCATATTCTACATAGTTCAAATAATATTATTAATCTGCTATTAAAAGACATTTAACAATATTATTCAGCATATCTAAAATAACGGGACACGCCAGTAGTAACGCCCGTTCGCGGTCGGTCCAATAGGTTAATGAAGGGATAAGGCACTCCGCAAGGAGTATTTTAGCCTTGTCATTATTAAAAATAAAAGATAAAATCATTAGCCACTAAAAGAAGTTAGTCAATTGTTCTCATGCTAATGAGTTATGTAGAGGAGAATGAAGATTATAATTTTAAGTGCCTTTGCATTCGTTACCTAACGAATATCCCTCAAACCCGCGTTTCTAATTATGACTACTATATGAACAATTTTGATTTTAACTTATTGGTTGTACTGAACGCGCTGCTGGAAGACTGCAGCGTCAATCTGGCGGCCAGGAAACTGAACGTCACCGCACCAGCCATCAGCAAGTCTCTGAACAAGATTCGGGCTTTGTTTAACGATCCGATACTGGTTCGCAGCGGAACCAAGCTGATTCCCACACCGAGGGCAATTGCATTGAAGGAGGATGTGCGGCAATTGGTTAACCGCATTGAGTCCATGTTGAATACCAATATGGCCTTCGAACCCCATACCACCAATGTGTCATTTACCATCGCGGCGAACGCCACCATTGTTTTCACCCTCAATGCCACATTATTCAGGGAAATCCAGAAAAGCGCGCCAAATGTGTTTATCAATATGGTTCATGACTCCGAATTTGATGATGACTTTTTACGATCAAACGATATTGATTTATACATTGGCGAAATGCGCGATCTGAATCCGGAGATTACCATACGTACCATTCACTCAGCGAAGTGTTATTTTATGTGCCGCTGCGGCCATCCGATCATCTGTACGGATAAGAGCATGGACAATCTGCTGAAATATCATTTTGTCCAGACCAAGGAGAAGTATCCGGCCGGTACGGATGAGGCAATGAAATATTTTTGGTCCGCGCGCCACGTCATGGGGGCTACGCCCGGTTATATGGCCACCATGAATGCTATTACCCATTCAGACGCCTTGGCCATCGTGCCGGATTTTGTGGTGAAGAATTTGCGCAAGCTGAATATCGCGGTGGAATTTTTCAGTGCGGATTTTGATTTAGGCAAGCGCAGCATCATCCAGGCCTGGCACTCGAAACATAACCATTCACCCTGTCATAAGTGGCTGCGCGACCTGACCAAAGTGCTGTTTGTAGAAAGTATTAAATGAATGATTTGTGGTCGTAACGGCTGATAACAACCTGAAGGTCGATGCAATGAGGTCTTCACCACTAACCGGCGCTAACAGGAATATGCCTGTTATACCCGTCATACTTCAAGTTGCAGGCTTGCTGGCTTTCCTGCAACTCGAATTATTTAGGCATAGCGCCTCGCCGCGATTAACGTTTTCTAAGCAATAGCGCCACGCTGATTACCAGGAATGCCATACTGGGTAACAATGCCCCGTACAGGGGCGGCAGACTGTATACCAGGCTTAACGGTCCGAAGATCTGATCCAGTACATAGAACAAGAACCCGAAGCTTATTCCCGTCACTACCCTCACGCCCATCGCCACGCTGCGCAGCGGGCCGAAAATAAACGACAGCGCCATCAGCATCATCACCGCTACCGAGAAGGGGGAGAAGATCTTACTCCACATATTCAGCTCATAGCGATTGGACTCCTGTCCGCTTTGCTTAAGGTACTTCACATAATCACGCAGGCCGGTGATGGATAAGGCGTCCGGATCCAGCGCCACCACTCCCAGCTTGTCAGGGGTCAGATTGGTTTTCCACACGCCGCTAAGCATCTGCCGGCCCGAGATTTGCTGAGGGTGGCCCGAGATCTGCTGTGGATCCGTCAAGTCGGACTCGTCCACCTGGGAGAGATGCCAGACGCCGTCGGCATATTTCGCATCGGCGGCATAGCGCAGAGTCTGCAGGCGGTTGTGCTGGTCGAAATTGTAAATATTGACTCCGGATAATTCGTCGTTGCTCACCACCCGCTCGATGTAGATGAAATTGTTGCCGTCTTTGGCCCATAAACCGCTTTGCACCGAGAGCATCGAACCGCCGTACAGGGCCTGGGAACGGTAATTTCTCGCCATTTGTTCACCCTGCGGCGCCACCCATTCGCCGATGGCCATGGTGAGCAGCACCAGGGGAATGGCGGTTTTCATCACCGAGGCGGCGATTTGCATGCGGGTGAAGCCCGAGGCCTGCATCACCACCAGTTCACTGCGGCTAGCCAGCGTGCCCAGACCGAGCAGCGCGCCGAGCAGCGCCGCCATGGGGAAAAATATCTCGATGTCCTTGGGGACGCTCAATATCGTGTAAAGACCGGCGCCGACGACGGAATAGTCGCCCTGGCCGGTTTTACGCAGCTGATCGACGAACTTGATGATGCCGGAGAGCGAGACCAGCATAAACAGAGTCATCATGATGGTGTTGAAAATCGTTTTACCGATGTAGCGGTCCAGTACTCCAAACATCAAACCGCTCCTCTTGAATGTAATCCGTCGCGTATTCTTCTCACCGGCACGGTTTCCCAAAGATTGAGTAACACGGCAATGCCCAGATAGACCAGGTTGGTCAACCACATCCATATCATCGGGTCGAGTTTACCTTTGGCGCCGTTGGAACGCAGCGAGCTTTGCAGCAGAAAAAAGATCAGGTACATCAGCATGGCCGGCAGCATGCTCATCACCCGGCCTTGTCGCGGGTTAACCGCGCTGAGCGGAACCACCATGATGGCCATGATAAATACCGAGACCACCAGTGTCAGGCGCCACTGCATTTCCGCCTTGGCCCCGGGGTCGGAGGAGTGGCGGAGTTCATGCATGGTCATCTGATCCGCGTCGGTGCTGTCCGCCGACACCGCCTGGTGGCCGATGACCGCCTGGTACTGGGTAAAATCGGTGATGCGAAAATCCCGCAGCAGCGCAGTGCCTTCGTAGCGGGTGCCTTTATCCAGCATCACCAGTTGCGAACCGTCGGCACGCTGGGTCATGTGCCCCTGATCCGCCACCACCACCGAGGGCCGGGCATTGCCTTTGGGTCGCAGCTGGGCCAGAAACACGTTCTGGAACTGCTGTCCTTTGACATTGCCGACGAACAGTATCGAATTGCCGTTTTGCGCCGCCTGGAACTGCCCTTCCACCATCGCCGCCATGCTGGGATTGGCCTTGGCCTCCGCCAGGACTTCGTCCTGGTGGCGGGCGGACCAGGGAGAAAGCCAGATAACGTTGGCGCCGGCGAAAATCGCCGTCAGCACGCTGAGAATCAGCGCCGCCTTGACCAAAACGCTCTTACCCAGTCCACAGGCATGCATCACCGTAATTTCGCTTTCGGTGTACAATCGGCTCAGGGACATCAGTAAGCCCAAGAATAGGCTGAGGGAAGAATTAACTGTGCCATTTCCGGCACCCCTAAACCGAGTAGGGATAACACCAGGTTTGTCGGAATATCGCCGTCAACCGCAGCTCCCAGCACCCGTACCAGCTTCTGACAGAAGAAAATCAGCAACAGGATAAACAGGATGGCGAGCTGGCTTTTGAAAACTTCCCGAACCAGATATCTAAGGATGATCACGCTTATTTCGCCTGTGAAAACTTGTCTTTTTGCAGGAAAATCGATAATTTCTTTGCTAATCCACCAATAATACGTATCAATTAGCCACCTTTATCGCCAGATAGAGTATAACAACATTAAGCGTTCGGCCGTGCTATGAGAACGCACTGATTATTGCCGGAATAACGTCCTTTGCGTCGTTTAGATTAACACATAGAGTTAAGGCAAAGGGGGGGGATAAAATAGGAAAAGGTCTATTTTATCTTCGTTGGCGGTTTTTTTCTTTAAGATTAAGGAGTGTGCATGGAGTTCAGTGTAAAAAGCGGTAGCCCGGAAAAACAACGCAGTGCCTGTATAGTTGTCGGCGTATTCGAACCGCGCCGCCTGTCTCCCATCGCTGAACAGCTCGACAAGATCAGCGACGGCTATATCAGCGCCCTGCTGCGCCGCGGCGAACTGGAAGGTAAAGTGGGGCAGACGCTGCTGCTGCACCATGTTCCCAACGTGCTGTCCGAACGTATTCTGCTTATTGGCTGCGGCAAGGAACGCGAGCTGGATGAACGCCAATATAAACAGGTAATCCAGAAAACCATCAATACGCTGAATGACACCGGCTCTATGGAGGCTGTCTGCTTCCTGACCGAATTGCATGTCAAAGGGCGCAATACCTACTGGAAAGTCCGCCAGGCGGTGGAAACCTCCAAAGAATCCCTTTATACCTTTGATCAGCTTAAAAGCAACCGCATCGAACCGCGCCGGCCGCTGCGTAAAATGGTGTTCAATGTTCCCACCCGCCGTGAACTCACCGGCGGGGAACGCGCCATCCAGCACGGCCTGGCCATTGCCGCCGGCATCAAGGCCGCCAAAGATCTGGGGAATATGCCCCCCAATATCTGCAACCCGGCTTATCTGGCTTCCCAAGCTCGCCAATTGGCGGATCGGTTCGGCAAAACCACCACCACCCGGGTTATCGGCGAGCAGCAGATGAAAGAACTGGGCATGAACGCCTATCTGGCGGTGGGCCAGGGTTCGCAAAATGAATCGCTGATGTCGGTGATAGAGTATAAAGGCAGTCCTGATCCGGAAGCCAAGCCGATCGTGCTGGTGGGCAAGGGCCTGACCTTCGACGCCGGCGGCATCTCCATCAAGCCCGCCGACAGCATGGACGAGATGAAGTACGACATGTGCGGCGCCGCCACGGTGTACGGCGTGATGCGCATGGCGCTGGAGCTGGAGCTGCCGCTGAATATCGTCGGCGTGCTGGCGGGATGCGAGAATATGGTGGACGGCCGCGCCTTCCGCCCCGGGGACGTGTTGACCACTCTGTCGGGACAAACGGTGGAAGTGTTGAATACCGATGCCGAAGGGCGGCTGGTGCTGTGCGACGCGCTGACCTATGTTGAACGTTTCGATCCGGAAGTGGTTATCGACGTGGCTACCCTCACCGGGGCCTGCGTGATTGCCCTCGGGCATCATCTCACCGGCCTGATGTCGAACCACAATCCCCTGGCCCATGAGCTAATCGCCGCCGCCGAACAGTCCGGCGATCGCGCCTGGCGCCTGCCGCTGGGGGATGAGTACCAGGAACAATTGGAATCGAATTTTGCCGATATGGCCAATATCGGCGGCCGTCCGGGGGGCGCCATTACCGCCGGCTGCTTCCTGGCGCGGTTCGCCCGTAAATACAGCTGGGCCCACCTGGATATCGCCGGCACCGCCTGGCGCTCCGGCAAGACCAAGGGAGCCACCGGCAGGCCGGTGGCGCTGCTGGCGCAATTTCTGCTTAATCGCGCCGGTCTGAACGGTGACGAATAAGCGTAAAAAAGGTATGCTTTACCGGGCGGCTCAGGTCGCCCGTTATTTTTATCTTCCCCTCTCAGGTTCTTTAAAAACGGTACATGAAAAACGCGACCTTTTATCTTCTTGACCAGGACATACTTCAGGACGGCTTGACCGCCGTGGAGCGGCTGGCCTGCGAACTGGCGGCAAACCGCTGGCGCGGGGGTAAAAGAGTGCTGGTGGCCTGTGAGGACGAGGCGCAGGCATTAAAACTGGATGAAGCATTATGGCAGCGGGATCCGGAATCCTTTGTGCCGCACAATCTGGCGGGGGAAGGTCCCCGCTACGGCGCGCCGGTGGAAATATGCTGGCCCGGGCGCCGGGGCAACGCGCCGCGCGAGCTGTTGATCAGCCTGTTGCCGCACTGCGCCGATTTTGCCTCCGCTTTCCATGAAGTGATAGACTTCGTCCCCCATGAAGACCACATGAAACAGTTGGCGCGCGATCGCTATAAAGCCTATCGCAGCGTCGGCTTCCAATTGACCACGGCCACGCCGCCAACGCAGTGAAATACGACGCATAATGGAAAAGACATATAACCCGCACGATATTGAGCAGCCGCTTTACGAGCATTGGGAAAAACAGGGCTATTTCAAACCGAACAACGATCCGGGCAAAGAAAGCTTCTGTATCATGATCCCGCCGCCGAACGTGACCGGCAGCCTGCATATGGGCCATGCCTTTCAGCAGACCATTATGGATATCATCGTGCGCTACCAGCGCATGCAGGGCAAAAATACCCTGTGGCAGGTGGGCACCGACCATGCGGGTATCGCCACGCAAATGGTGGTGGAGCGCAAAATCGCGGCGGAAGAGGGCAAAAACCGTCACGATTACGGCCGTGAAGCCTTTATCGAGAAAATCTGGCGGTGGAAAGCGGAATCCGGCGGCACCATTACCCGCCAGATGCGTCGCCTCGGCGCATCGGTGGATTGGGATCGCGAGCGCTTTACCATGGACGAAGGGCTGTCCAACGCGGTGAAGGAAGTGTTCGTCCAGCTGTTCAAAGAGGATTTGATTTACCGCGGCAAGCGGCTGGTGAACTGGGATCCGAAGCTGCGCACCGCCATTTCCGATCTGGAAGTGGAAAACCGCGAGTCCCAGTCCCACATCTGGCATCTGCGCTATCCTCTGGCGGACGGCGCCACAACCGCCGAAGGCAAGGATTACCTGGTAGTGGCCACCACGCGTCCGGAAACCATGCTGGGCGATACCGGCGTGGCGGTGAATCCGGAGGATCCCCGTTACCGGGATCTCATCGGCAAATATGTTCTGTTGCCCCTGGTGGGCCGCCGTATTCCCATCATCGGCGACGAACACGCGGACATGACCAAAGGCACCGGCTGCGTGAAGATTACCCCGGCCCATGATTTTAATGACTATGAGGTGGGCAAGCGCCACGCCCTGCCCATGATCAATATCCTGACCCTGGACGGCAATATACGTGAACAGGCGGAAGTATTCAGTTCCCTGGGAGAAGTGAGTTCGGCTGCCAATGAAGACATCCCCGCCGAGTTTCGCGGCCTGGAGCGTTTTGCCGCCCGCCGGGCGATAGTGGCCGCTTTCGACGCCCTGGGACTGCTTGATGAAATCAAGCCCCATGCCCTGACGGCGCCCTATGGCGATCGCAGCGGCGTGGTCATTGAGCCCATGCTCACCGATCAGTGGTACGTACGGACCGCGCCGTTGGCTAAAGTGGCCATTGCGGCGGTGGAGGACGGCGAGATCCAGTTCGTGCCGAAGCAGTATGAGAATATGTATTACAGCTGGATGCGCGATATCCAGGACTGGTGTATTTCCCGGCAGCTATGGTGGGGACACCGGATCCCCGCTTGGTATGACGAAGCCGGCAAGGTCTATGTGGGCCGCAATGAAGACGAAGTCCGCCGGGAAAACAATCTTGATGCAGAGGTGAAGCTTCGCCAGGACGAAGACGTGCTGGATACCTGGTTCTCCTCGGGCCTGTGGACCTTCTCCACCCTGGGCTGGCCGGAACAGACCCCCGATTTGAAGACCTTCCATCCCACCAGCGTGCTGGTAAGCGGCTTTGATATCATCTTCTTCTGGATTGCCCGCATGGTCATGCTCACCATGCACTTTGTCAAAGATGAAAACCAGCGTCCGCAGGTGCCGTTTAAAACCGTCTATATGACCGGACTTATCCGCGACGATGAAGGGCAGAAGATGTCCAAATCAAAGGGCAACGTTATCGACCCGCTGGATATGGTGGACGGGATTTCCCTGCCGGATCTGGTGGAAAAACGCACCGGCAATATGATGCAGCCCCAATTGGCGGATAAAATCCGCAAACGCACCGAAAAGCAGTTCCCGCAGGGGATTGAGCCGCACGGCACCGATGCCCTGCGTTTCACCCTGGCGGCGCTGGCCTCCACCGGCCGCGATATCAACTGGGATATGAAACGCCTGGAAGGATACCGCAACTTCTGCAACAAGCTGTGGAACGCCAGCCGCTTCGTGCTGATGAACACCGAAGGGCAGGATTGCGGCCAGAACGGGGGCGAGATGAGCCTGTCACTGGCGGATCGTTGGATCCTGACCGCCTTTAACCAGACGGTGAAAGCCTATCGCGACGCGTTGGATAATTACCGCTTCGACCTGGCGGCCAACGTGCTGTACGACTTCACCTGGAACCAGTTCTGCGACTGGTATCTGGAGCTCACCAAACCGGTCATGAACGGCGGCAGCGACGCCGAGCTGCGCGGGACACGCCATACGCTGGTGCAGGTGCTGGAGAGTTTACTGCGCCTGGCCCATCCCATCGTGCCGTTTATCACCGAAACCATTTGGCAGCGGGTGAAGACGCTGAAAGGCATTGAAGCCGATACGCTGATGCTGCAGCCCTTCCCCGCCTTTGATGCCGGCCTGGACGACGCACAGGCCCTGGCAGACGTGGAGTGGATCAAGCAGGTCATCATGGCGGTGCGGGCTGTCCGCACGGAAATGAATATCTCCCCCGGTAAGCCGCTGGATCTGCTGGTGCGCGGCGCCACGCCTCTAACCCGGCAGCGCATCGACACCAATCGGAGTTTTATCCAGACCCTGGCGCGTTTGCAAAGCCTGAGCCTGCTGGATGAGGGCGACAAAGGCCCGGTTTCGGTGGTGAAGCTGGTGGAAGAAGGCGAACTGCTGATTCCCATGGCCGGTCTTATCGATAAAGCGGCGGAACTGGATCGGCTGGCCAATGAAGTCGCCAGGCTCGAGGGAGAAATCGGCCGTATCGAGGCCAAGCTTTCCAACAAGGGATTCGTCGCCCGGGCGCCGGAAGCGGTAGTGGCCAAGGAGCGGGAAAAGCTGGCGGGTTATGTCGCTTCAAAAGAGACGCTGCTGGAACAGCGGGCAACCATCGCCAATCTTTGATGCCGCGCCGGGCTGTGCTGCTTTATGGATCAGGAACCCGGCAGGTTGCAAAGCTATCGCCCGACCAACGAGTGCCTGCCGCATGAGGATGCGGCGGGCACTTGTCTCACTGAATGTTGCCTTCCGGCCGTAGACCGGATTCCTCGGCGTCCATCATGCTAGGCCTTTCATGAAAAAACCCGACAGGGGCAGCCTTTCGCCCCATGATTTTATTTGCATCACCAGCATCTGCAATGCTATTACTCGTAATAATAAAACAGATAATGTATTTCACATTCTTGAGTAATGACGATGTCCACAGCTACTTCAGTCAACATTTTGGTAAGGCCCATCGCGCCGGGTGATAATCAGGTCATCGCCGACGTGATCCGCCAGGTATCGGCCGAATTTGGCCTCACCGCGGACAAAGGCTATACGGTATCCGATCCTAATCTGGACAATTTGTATCAGCTCTACAGCCGTCCCCGCAGCGCCTATTGGATTATCGAATATGAAGGCCGGGTGGCCGGCGGCGGCGGTATCGCACCCTTGGAAGGCGCCGCGCCGGAAACATGTGAACTGCAAAAGATGTATTTTTTACCCAGCCTGCGCGGACGCGGAGTAGCTTATGAGCTGGCGCAGAGGGGATTGGCCTTCGCTCGCGGCCAAGGCTTCACCCATTGCTATCTGGAAACCACCGCCGCGCTGACCCGGGCGATAGCGCTGTATGAACGATTGGGATTTGAACATATCGACGGCCCGCTGGGCAGCACCGGACATGTGGATTGTGAAGTGAGAATGCTCAAGCGCCTGTGAAATCCTGAGCCTGCCGTGACGAGACTAACCGGTATCGTTGTGGTTTAACCGCGCCGATACCGATTAATACAGCCAGACTATGCCGCGCACAGATAATGCCGTGCCGGTAAACACGCCGGACCACGGTATCAATGACGGGTGCCGTTATCATCCCGATCGATGAGGTGATTGTGAATGGGCGGCACCACATCGCCACCGTCTTCCTCTTCGCCTTCGTCGTCTTCGCCGTCCTCAAAATAGGTGCCCCAGCCGTCATAATTGACGCCATGCCGTTCCGCCAGCGCAAACAGCTGCTCGACCTGGGCATCGATCACTTCCGCATTGAGCGCCACTTCGCTGATGGCGTCGCAACACATCAACACGGAACCGTCTTCCACTTCCAGTTCCTCGGCATCGGTAACTTCATAGCCCAGTTTAAACGCTTCGACCGCGGCTTTTTCCAACATATCGAAATTTTCAGCGGAAAAGTGATGTTCGATGGTGTAAAGCGCCTCCGGATCGCTGCCGTCTTCCAGCAACTCTTCGATTATTAAACGCGTTTCATCGCGCTGCTCTTCCAGAAATTGATGTGCCATGCCCCTGTCCTCAATGAGTCGGCCGTTCGGACCACTATTTTCCCACAGCGGCGGTTAAGGCTCCAGCTTAAAAATGAAAGATTTGCTTTCAATGCTTGAAATTGAATATTCATACATATAAAGTGAATTTTAATGCAAATGATATTAATGATTATGAATGGAGCAAAATGCTTATGAGAGAGTTTTATCAGCGTCATTTTCTCAGACTCCTGGATTTCACACCGGCAGAACTTCTTGAATTATTGGCGTTATCCGCCACCTTGAAACAGGAAAAACGCAGCGGGCGGGAAAAACCGCGTCTGGCGGGAAAAAATATTGCGCTTATCTTTGAAAAAGATTCAACCCGCACCCGCTGCGCTTTTGAAGCGGCCGCCTTTGATCAGGGCGCGCGCGTGACCTACCTCGGTCCCAGCGGCAGCCAAATCGGCAACAAGGAATCCATCAAGGACACCGCACGGGTACTGGGCCGGATGTATCACGGTATTCAGTATCGCGGTTACGGTCAGGAGATCGTCGAGACACTGGCGGCTTATGCCGGCGTGCCGGTGTGGAACGGCTTAACCACCGAATTCCACCCGACCCAGTTACTGGCCGATCTGCTGACCATGCAAGAACATCTCCCCCATAAGCCTTTTAACCAAATCAAATTCGCCTACGTGGGCGATGCCCGCAATAATATGGGCAACACCATGCTTGAGGCGGCGGCATTGACCGGGCTCGATCTACGGCTCGTAGCCCCAAGCGCCTGCTGGCCGGAAAATGAACTGGTGGCGCAATGCCGCCAGTTGGCGGAACAGCAGGGAGGGCGCATCACCCTGACCGAAGATATCGGCGCAGGCGTGGAAGGAGTGGATTTTATCTACACCGATGTATGGGTTTCCATGGGCGAGCCCAAATCCTTCTGGCAGGAACGTATTGCCTTGTTGCGCCCGTATCAGGTGAACATGGCGATGATCAAACTCACCGGCAACCCCCAGGTCAAATTCCTGCACTGCCTGCCCGCCTTCCACGACGATCAAACCACCATCGGCAAAGAGATGGCCGAACAATACGGCCTGGCGGGGGGCATGGAAGTCACCGACGAGGTATTTGAATCCGCCCACAGCGTGGTGTTCGATCAGGCGGAAAACCGGCTGCACACCATCAAGGCGGTGATGGTGGCAACGCTGTCGAAAGAGTAAAAACCCCATGGCACGCTAGGCCCGCTATCACCGGACGTACAACGAGCCTGTTAAAGGGAGAGCGCGCCAATGGGGTCGAAGCCGCCGTCTGGCGGCGGCCGGAGCGCCCCATGGCACGCTAGGCCCGCTATCACCGGACGTGCAACGAGCCTGTTAAAGGGAGAGCGCCAGTTACCGCACCAGCGCCGCTTCAATCTTCACCACCGCTTTACGCACATGCGCCGGCGCACCCACGGCACACAGCGGTTTATGCACTTCACCAGGGTAATAGACCACAAAATCCCCCGCCCGCATCACGAACTGCTTTTCTTGCGCGCCGGACGCCACAAACGCCACATCCTTATCCGCCAGCCAATCGGTATCGGGCTTGCCCGCCGGCAGGTTGCTAAAGGCCATGCCCTCTTCGCCCTGCAGCACAATCTGGATATCCAGATATTTGGCATGGTATTCGGCGCGGCGCTGCTCAAACACATCGGTACTGTCGTTGGATATCATGACAAATACCTGATCCCCCTTGATCTCATACTTACCCAGCGGGGTATCGGCCGTAATGTGTTTTTTAACATACTCAATAGCGTCCCGCAGCGTTGCCGGCAGATAGGGAACAAGCTCAAGATGGTGAATATTACCGCTGATCATAACGATTCCTTAAACTGAAATGTTGTTTCATTATATAACCGTACTCAATGGGAAACTGAGGATTATTTAACACTTATTTTTATTAGCAAGCCAATCGTTTGCTTAATCACGGATAATCGATCTTTTACGCTTGAAGTGTAGCGGTACCCGAGTATAATTTCGGGCAATTTGCCGGGAGGATCGATGAACAGCACTGAGAAATTTAATGTTTATGACGATCTTCGGTTGCCTGTGGGCAGCCGGTTGCCATTGTTGCTCCCGCTGCCCGTTGTGAAGTATTCGTATCCCGCCCCTCATTGAGGGGCTTTTTTTTGCGCGGCATTCAGCCCACTGCCTAAACTTGCGTCAGACACCGGCGTTAACAACACCCGAAGGAGGGATAAAACATGGCCAATCCCCTTTACCAGAAGCACATCGTATCCATCAACGACCTAAGTCGCGAAGATCTGGAGCTGGTGTTGAACACCGCCGCCAGTCTGAAAAGCCGACCACAGCCGGAGCTGTTAAAGCATAAGGTCATCGCCAGCTGCTTTTTCGAAGCCTCCACCCGCACCCGCCTGTCGTTTGAAACCGCCATGCATCGCCTGGGGGCTTGCGTGGTGGGATTCCCAGACGCGGGCAACACCTCCCTCGGTAAAAAAGGCGAAACGCTGGCGGATACCATTTCGGTTATCAGCACCTACGTCGATGCCATTGTGATGCGCCACCCCCAGGAGGGAGCCGCCCGCCTGGCCACCGAGTTTTCCGGCGGCGTGCCGATCCTCAATGCCGGTGACGGCGCCAATCAGCATCCCACCCAGACCTTGCTGGATCTCTTTACCATCCAGGAAACCCAGGGACGGCTGAACAATATCAATATCGCCATGGTGGGGGATTTGAAATACGGCCGTACCGTACACTCCCTGACGCAGGCGCTGGCCAAGTTCGAAGGCAATCATTTCTTCTTTATCGCCCCGGAAGCCCTGGCGATGCCGGCCTATATACTTCATATGCTGGCGGAGAAAAACATCCGGTTCAGCGTGCACGCCACCATTGAAGACGTGGTGCCGCAGCTGGATATCCTCTATATGACGCGGGTACAAAAAGAACGGCTGGACCCGTCGGAATACGCCAATGTTAAAGCCCAGTTCGTTTTGCGCGCCGATGATTTGGTGAAAGCCCGCGCCAATCTGAAAGTATTGCACCCCCTGCCACGGGTGGATGAAATCGCCCATGAAGTGGACGCCACACCCTATGCCTACTATTTTCAACAGGCCGGTAACGGGATTTTCGCGCGCCAGGCATTGTTGTCCCTGGTATTGAACAACCATCATGCAGAATAAGGAGAAGATGATGACTCAGGACAATAAGTTACAGGTTGAGGCCATCAGCCGCGGCACGGTAATCGATCATATTCCGGCGCAGGTAGGCTTTAAGTTGTTAACCCTGTTCAAGCTGACGGCCACCGATCAGCGCATTACCATTGGGTTGAACCTGCCCTCCAATCAGTTGGGCAAAAAAGACCTGATCAAAATCGAAAACGTTTTCCTAACCGAGCAGCAGGCCAACCAACTGGCCATCTACGCCCCCCACGCCACGGTCAACCGCATCGATAATTACGAGGTGGTGCGCAAGCTGACCCTGTCGCTGCCGGATCGCGTGGACGGCGTGCTGACCTGCCCCAACAGCAACTGCATCAGCCGCAGCGAGCCGGTGGCGTCCGGCTTCACCGTCAAAAGCCGGGGCAATCAGGTACACCTGAAATGCAAATATTGCGAAAAAGAGTTCGAACACCAGGCAGTGATCCAGAATTCCTGAAGTCCCGACCGGGCCTGTTGAAGTGAGCGCGTGTTAAAGGGAGACCGCGGCAATGGGGCCGGAGCGGCCATAGTCGGCCGCGCAGCGCCCCATGCCACGGTAAGCCCGCCGACACCAAAGCTGAACCGAGCGTGTTTAAAGGAAAGCAGGCCAAACCCGCGCTGGCGCAAGCGTAACGTAACAATGACAGGCTGGGCATTCGCCGGTTTACTCCTTATAATGGCCGGCACCTTTTTTCTATTTGTTGTTTGTAGACTCCAGGAGACGCCATGTCCCGCATTATCAGTACCGAAAACGCGCCGGCCGCCATCGGCCCTTACGTCCAGGCGGTGGATCTGGGCAATCTGGTCTTCACCTCCGGCCAGATTCCCATCTGTCCGAAAACCGGTCAGGTGGCGGAGGATATCGCCGATCAGACCCGTCAATCCCTGTCCAATGTCAAAGCCATCGTGGAAGCGGCCGGTTTACAGGTGGCGGATATCATCAAAACCACGGTGTTCGTCAAAGATCTCAATGATTTCTCCAAGGTAAACGCCGCCTATGAAGCCTTTTTCAAGGAAAACAGCGCACCGTTCCCCGCCCGCTCCTGCGTTGAAGTGGCGCGGCTGCCGAAAGATGTGCAAATAGAAATCGAAGCGATCGCCTGTCGTCGCTGAGGCATTGGGCGCACGGACCCGCGTGCGCCGGAGTGAATAATCAGCGCAAAATCTGTAAGCGATAAAGAGCTCGTACCAGATCCTGGCGGGTATGAAGTATGAGCAAAATATTAACGTCTTCGTCATTTTCATCGTAAAGGAGTCTATATCCTTTAGGATCAAGCCGTTCGCGAACTTTTAATCCAAAATCAGCCAGTATCGAATTATAGCGGTAACGTTTGGGATCTTCCTGCAAAGCAGCAACGGAATCTAAAAGCAGTGACTCGGTTAACTCAGCGGCAGACTGAGCCCCGTTTAAATCACTTTGAAAGGATTCAATATCGGTCAGGCATAACAATGCCGTTTCGGTAATGTTTACATTGACCATCTAATCCCTTATTTACGCGCTGCGCGCAATTGTTTTAATGCCTCTTCAGGAGACATAACGCGTTGCTGGAATACATCCTGTTTAGCCAGCATAGTTAACTTGAGCAGGGCATTGGCCTGCTGTTCCCTTGCCTGGGTAACCAATTCCGCTTCACGCTCTTCCGCCGTTTCGACGAACAGCTCAGCGACACCATTTTGGTGACAAACACGCCGCCCTTGAAGAGTTCCGGTGAGCCTAACCCTTCACGGGCCGTTTTTGCGACATCGTGTTAGCCATGCGTATATTCTCCTGTTAATCCTGTTCTGATGAGGGTATTACTCTGCAATCGTTTCATCATGATAGAGTTTATCATATCATCCGCGGGAGGATAAATTGAGTACAAATTTAACCACGGCATGCGAGAGATATAAGAAAGCTTAAGCCCTCCTTTTACCTGCGTTATCAAGTCCGAAGGACAAAATCTCCATGTAATACTATTGGTTATCTTTAAATTCAAAACGAACCAGACCTACATCATAAATGGTTAAATAATTGCCCCTCTTTAGGTAATAACTCATCTTCTAAACGCCATGCGCACCGTATTAGTGCAAGTTACCCTATAATTCCCTCGTTTTTTCCTATGGAACCGCCCCCTGCGCTGGCGCGCTTTATGCATAACGTCATTATCAGCTCGCTAAGCAAGCCAGGGTATGCCGATGATAAGAATTAATCTTTCCGGGTCGCCGTTTTTTGATGAAATGCTGTTGGCTGACGGGACGCACCGCAGCCATTACGAAGCCTATTGGCAATGGCTGCAACAGGCCGATCAGCAGGCCATTCAGCAAAAAAAAGAAGAAGCCGAGCTGCTGTTTCACCGGGTGGGGATCACATTTAACGTTTACGGCGAAGAGGGGGGCACCGAGCGGCTGATCCCTTTCGACAGCGTGCCGAGAATTATCCCGGCCAAAGAGTGGCAGTGGATGGACCGCGGTATCCGCCAGCGGGTCAAGGCGCTGAACGCCTTTTTGTACGATATCTACCATGAGCAGAATATCCTGAAGGCGGGCATCATACCGTCGGAACAGGTACTGGCCAACGAACAGTATCAGCCCTGTATGCAAGGGGTCGCCCTGCACAACAATACCTACGCGCATATCGTCGGCACCGATATGGTGCGCAACAGCGACGGCCATTATTATGTGCTGGAGGACAATCTGCGTACCCCTTCCGGGGTCTCCTATATGCTGGAAAACCGCAAGATGATGATGCGGCTCTATCCGGATCTGTTTGCTAATCAGCATATCGCCGCTATTGAACGCTATCCCTTCGATCTGCTGCAAACCCTGCGTGAAAGCACTGCCGTGGAGGATCCCACGGTAGTGGTGATGACGCCGGGCCGTTTTAACAGCGCCTATTTCGAACACAGCTTTCTCGCCCAGCAGATGGGGGTCGAACTGGTGGAGGCCGCCGATCTGTTCGTCAAGCAGGGGGCGGTGTTTATGCGCACCACCGAAGGCCCCTGCAAAGTGGACGTGATTTATCGCCGCATCGACGATGCCTATATCGATCCTCTGGCCTTCCGCGCCGATTCCACCTTGGGGGTGCCCGGCCTGCTGTCGGTGTACCGTACCGGCGGGGTGGTGCTGGCCAACGCATTGGGAACCGGCGTAGCGGACGATAAATCCATCTATCCCTATGTACCGGAAATGATCCGCTTTTATCTGTCCGAAGAGCCGATCCTGGGCAATATTCCAACCTGGCAGTGCCGCGATGCCGATGCGCTCTCCTACGTGCTGGCCAATCTGGAAAAACTGGTGGTGAAAGAGGTCCACGGCGCCGGCGGGTACGGCATGCTGGTGGGGCCAAAGGCCTCGCGCGCCGAGCTGGCGGAATTCCGCCAGCGCCTGCTGGCCATGCCGCACAACTATATCGCCCAGGAAACGCTGGCGCTGTCCACCTGCCCCACTTTTGTGGATGAAGGCCTGGCGCCGCGCCATATCGACCTGCGTCCATTTGCCCTTACCGGCGATGAGATACGGCTGGTGCCGGGGGGATTGACACGCGTAGCGCTGAACGCCGGTTCGCTGGTAGTGAATTCATCCCAGGGCGGCGGCACCAAGGACACCTGGATAATGGAGGACAACGAATGCTAAGCAGAACCGCCAGTGAACTGTATTGGATGGCCCGCTACCTGGAACGGGCCGAAAGCCTGGCCCGGGTCTTGGACGTCACCTATAAATTATCCTTGATGCCAATCCGCAGCCAGCAGAACGAGGATTTGACCCTGCCGCTGAACCTCACCGGCTCTCATGCGCTGTTCGAGGAGCATTACCAGCGCCTGAACATGACTAATCTGCTGAATTTTTTTGCTCTCGACGACCGCAATCCCGGCAGCATTTACAGCTGCTTTGAAACGGCCTGGAATAATGCCCATGCGGTGCGCGGCAGCCTGTCGTCGGAAGTGTGGGAGAGCATCAACGCCACCTGGATCGAAATGAAGCTGATGCGCAGCAAAGGCGTGGCCAAGGTGGGCACCGACGCGTTTTTCGACTGGGTTAAAGAGCGGGCGCATCTGTTTCGCGGCGCCATGTTCGGCACCCTGCTGCGTAACGATGCGTTGTGTTTTATCCGTCTGGGTACCCTTATAGAGCGCGCTTACGCCACCGCGCAGCTGTTGGGACTGAAGGACCAGCAACTGGACACCGACTCCGATCCGGTGCGGGAATATTATCGCCTGGATACCCTGCTGCGCGCGGTGAGCGCCCGTGAAGCCTATCACAGTCTCTACAAACACCCGGTGAGCCGCGAAACGGTGGCCGAACTGCTGGTACTGCGCAACGATATGCCGCGTTCCCTGCGGGCCTGCGTCGGGGATGTGGTGCAGCAGCTCGAGCGTATCGGCGGACAGCGGGCCAATGTCCCCCGCCGGCTGGCCCATACCCTGAACGTGGAGCTGCGCTTTAGCTCGCTGGAGGAAGTGCTGGCGGAGGGCCTGCAAACCTACATGATGCAGTTTCAGGGCAAAATCAACGCGCTGGCGGAGAGCATTAACCATACCTATCTGGAGGCGCTATGAAATTGACCGTCGATCACCTCACCCATTACCGCTACGATCATGAAGTCAAGTTCAGTACCCAGTATTTGCGCCTGACGCCGCAAAATACGCCGCGCCAGCGCATTATCGATTGGACGTTGACCCTGCCGGAACAGGCCACTCCCGCCACAGACGGTTTCGGCAATATATTGCATGTACTGACCCTGGACCGTCCCCATGAGGTGATATCCATCCGCGCCAAGGGGCAGGTGGAAATTGCCGACGACAGCGAAAGCATTCTTGAGGAGTGCGGTCCGCTTTCCCCTCTGGTATTCTTACGCTGCAGCCCGTTGACGCTGCCCGATGAGGCGATACGCAACTTCGCCGCGCGTTATTATCGCGCCGATGCGGCGGATGAGAGCCTGCGGGAAATGATGTCTGAGCTGCGGTTGCGGATGCCCTATACGCCCGGCGTGACCCAGGTGCAGGACACCGCCGCCAAAGTCTTTGCCGCCCGGCACGGCGTCTGCCAGGATCATGCCCATGTGTTTCTCGCCTGCTGCCGCAGCCTGCATATCCCGGCGCGCTACGTCAGCGGCTATATTTACAGTGAAGACACCAAGCATGTGGCCATGCATGCCTGGGTGGAAGTCTGGTTCGACGATCGTTGGCAAAGTTTTGATATTACCAATAACACCTGCAATCCCGGCCAGCATCTTAAGCTGGCGGTGGGTTTTGATTATCTTGACGCCTGCCCGGTGCGCGGTTCGCGCATCGGCGGCGGTTATGAAGAGATGTATTCGGAAGCCACCGTGGAGCAAACCGAGGAGCGGCAGGCCGGCGGCCAAGGCGGCCAGCAACAATAATATCTTATGAAGGACGTATTAAATGACCTACTGTGTGGCGATGCGCCTGTCGGGGGGTGTGGTTTTCGCTTCCGACTCCCGTACCAATGCCGGCGTGGATCATATCTCCACCTTCCGCAAGCTGCATGTCCTGCACCAGGACAGCGAGCGCACGCTGGTGTTGCAAAGCGCCGGCAATCTGGCCACCACCCAGAGCATTATCAACCTGCTGCGGCTGCGGGCCAAGGACGGCGAGCGCGCTAATCTGCTGAATACCACTTCCATGTTCGACGCCGCCAGCCTTATCGGCGAAACGGTGCGGGAAGTGATTCACCGCGACAGCAGCGCCCAGCAAAGCGGCAGCAGCACCGATTTCAGCTGCAATATCCTGCTGGGGGGGCAGATTCTCGGCGAGCCGCCGCGGCTGTTCCATATCTATCCGGAGGGCAATTTCATTGAGGCCACCGAGGATACCCCCTACTTCCAGATTGGCGAAAGCAAATACGGCAAGCCCATTATCGACCGGGTGCTGACCTACGATACGCCATTGGAGCAGGCCATGTGCTGTGCGCTGATTTCCATCGATTCCACCCTGCGCAGCAACCTGTCGGTAGGCCTGCCGCTGGATGTGATGATCTACCGGCGCGACAGTTTCGCCAGCGACGAACAATACCGCATCACCGAAAAGAACCCCTATTTCGCCACCATTCGCAAAGCATGGTCAGAAGGACTGTTAAATACTTTCCGGCAGATGCCGCCGCTGGACCTGGCGGAGGAGTGAGCTTGCGTCCAGGTTTGTTGGCAATGTGCTGAATCCTTCACGTTAAGCCCGGATTAGCGGGCTTATTTGCCTGGGAGCGCCTTGGGCGAATACTCTGCCGAGTCTGAGCAAGCCTTTACCATAGAGGCAGGAAAAGCATGCGCGTTTGAAGTCCGCAGGGAATAAAACCGTATTGTTGATAAAAACAGGCACCGGCGTCATCTTTCGCATCAACCATGATGCCGGCGCTACCGACAACCAAAGCCGCATTTCGAGCCTTTGTAATACCATCACTCAGAAGAAGTTTGCCTAATCCCTGGCCGTGCAAATCTGCACGTACGGCAAGACGTCCCAACCGGGTAACCGGAATTTGGCGTGGAAAGCGTTTAGCCAGGGTTTGCGGTAACACATCCAATGAAACCAGCGCGGATGCCAATGCATAGAAGCCCAGGATACTGGCAATGCCGATGATAGGATAGCCTGCAGCAGAGTACGCTTTTACCGCGTCGTTATCCTGAAGTACAGCGACAACAGTCCGCGAAATTCCCTTATTCTGGTGTTGCAAAGCGGTTTGCTTGAGCCAGACATTTAGAGGCTCAATGCCGCAATCAAATGTGCTTCGGTCGTGGTGCCCAGTCAAAGGTTCCAGTTTGATCATTTCGTCTCGCCGTATAGTCCTGAAGTGCAGCCATTAAGGCATCGTTGGGCGGTAATGGGTTTTCCAGCGCGGCTAAAAAGGCGGTGGCCTCCTGTTCAGATAAACGAATGATGCGCTCGTGCTCAATAACGCGTTCAGCTTCTCGCAACGCTGACTGCACGATAAACTGGTTGAGCGTCGAGCCCAGGATACCGGCTGCTGCTTCCAAGGTTTCTTGAACGGCACCTGAAACACGCGCCGTGATGCGACCGCGCTCAGAATGAGAGAGTGTAGCCATTACATATCCTCGCTTTGCCAACCATTGACCGATTAAGCATAACATGGCGGTGGCATATTGTCACCACCCTGGATCCCATCTGCATTAGTTGGACAACTTACTGACGGCAGGTTGCCTGGCCTCGCCATCAATTGTTCGGGCTGTGATTATTGCCAGCCGTAGCGCCGCACATACCAGCCTTTCATGGCCTGCACCAGCAGCATATAAGCGGCAAGTATAGCCACCAGCCATGGGAAATACCCCAATGGCAGCGCCTGCAAATGCAGGAAACCCGCTACCGGCGTAAAGGTCATGCCCACGGTCAGCACGATAACCGTCAGGGTGGTCAGCCCCAGCGGCCAGGAAGGCCGGCTTTGCAGGAAAGGGATCTTCCGGGTGCGCAGCATATGGACAATCAGCGTTTGCGATAAGACCCCCACCACAAACCAGCCGGTCTGGAACAGCGTTTGTTTTTCCGGCGTATTGGCCTTGAATACCCACCACATCAGGCAGAACGTCAAAATATCGAATATGGAGCTGATGGGCCCGAAATAGACCATAAACCGCCCCAGATCCTTGGTGCGCCAGCGCTGGGGACAACGCAGTTGATCCTCATCCACCCGATCAAAGGGCACGGCAATCTGTGAAATATCATAAATCAGGTTCTGCACCAGCAGATGCAGCGGCAACATCGGCAGGAACGGCAGGAAAGCGCTGGCCACCAGCACGCTGAACACATTGCCGAAGTTGGAGCTGGCGGTGAGCCGGATATACTTCAGCATATTCACGAAGGTGCGGCGTCCTTCCACCACCCCGCGCTCCAGCACCATCAGGCTTTTTTCCAGCAGGATGATATCCGCCGCCTCTTTGGCGATATCCACCGCCGAATCCACCGAAATGCCGATATCGGAGGCCCGCAGCGCCGGGGCGTCGTTGATGCCGTCCCCCATAAAGCCCACCACGTGGCCTTCACCGCGCAGCACGCTGACGATGCGCGCCTTCTGCAGCGGCGTCAGCTTGGCGAATACCGTGGTTTCATGGGCGGCGACCGCCAACTGCTGGTCGTTCATCTGCTCGATATCGCCGCCGGTAAGGACCCTATTCACCGTCAGCCCCACGTCCCGGCAGACCTTGGCCGCCACCAGTTCGTTATCGCCGGTAAGGATTTTGACCGTCACTCCGTGGTTTTTTAAAGCCGTCAGTGCCGGTTCGGTGCTCTCTTTCGGCGGATCGAGGAAAGCGATATAGCCTTCCAGAATCAGGTCGGATTCATCCGCCCGGCTGAAATCGCAACGCTCCGGCGCCATGTCGCGGCTGGCTACCGCCACCACCCTGAGCCCCTGGAGTGTAAGCTCCCCGGTAACGGTATTGATTCGTTCCAGCAGCGCGGGCGTCATTGCCATGATCTCGTCATCATGGCGCACCTGGCTGCATACCTCGAGCATCTCTTCCAGCGCGCCTTTACAGATCAAACGCGGAATGCCGTCATCTCCCGCCACAATCACCGACATGCGGCGGCGGGAAAAATCGAAGGGAATCTCGTCAATTTTGCGCCACTGCGGCTGGGCCAGCTCGGGATTATGGTCGGCGACGCTTTCCAGCACCGCTTTATCCAGCAGGTTTTTCAGCCCGGTTTGATGAAAGCTGTTGAGCCAGGCATTCTGCAGTACCCGGTCGCTGCGGCTGCCGAACACGTCCGTATGGCTCTCCAGCACGATTTTATCCTGGGTCAGCGTGCCGGTCTTATCGGTACAGAGAATGTCCATCGCGCCGAAGTTCTGGATAGCGTCCAGGCGTTTGACGATAACCTTCTGGCGTGAAAGCTGCACGGCCCCTTTCGCCAGGGATGAGGTGACAATCATCGGCAGCATTTCCGGCGTCAGCCCCACCGCCACCGATAAGGCGAACAGCGCCGCCTCCCACCAGTCGCCCTTGGTATAGCCGTTCACCAGCAAAACCACCGGGGTCATGACCATCATAAAACGGATTAATAGCCAGCTGACCCGGCTGATGCCGGCCTGAAAGGCGTTGGGCGGCGCCGACTCACGGGTGGCGTGGCCCGCCAGTTGGCCGAACCAGGTGTTGTCGCCGGTACCGATAACCATCGCCAGCGCGGTGCCGCTGATGACATTGGTGCCCATAAAGCACAGGTTATCGCACTCAAGAGGATTTCGCAGGTTGTCCAGCCGGCTGTGGGCGGTCTTTTCCACCGGCAGCGATTCGCCGGTAAGGGATGCCTGGCCGATAAACAGATCCTTGGCCTGCAAAATGCGCAAGTCCGCCGGAATCATATCCCCCGCCGACAGTTTGACCCAATCTCCGGGTACTAATTGGTCGATAGGGATTTCACGGTACCGGCTTTCGCCGCTGATATCGTCGGAGCGCAGTACGGTGGCGGTATTGCTCACCAGCGCTTTCAGCGCATCGGCGGCCTTATTGGAACGGGATTCCTGCACAAAATACAGCAGGGTGGCAATCATCACCATCAGGGCGATCACCGCCGCCGCCGTGCTGTCGTCCGTGCCGTAGGAGACGATGCCGAGTACCGTCAGCAATAAATTGAACGGATTGCGGTAGCACAACCATAAATGCCGCCACCAGGTCACGGGCTGTTCGCCGGCAATGATATTGGCGCCGTGCCGGGCGCGGGCGGCGGAAGCTTCCGTCTCGGTCAATCCCTCCGGGTGGCTGGAGAAACGCGCAAGCAACTGCTCTTCGCCGGCACGGGCGCACGTCAGGCAGGCGTGGGTCAGTGCCGCCGGCACGTTGCGGTTGAGGTTTTTTTGCATGCCTTCCAGCATGACGTCGCGCTGAAACAGACGACGGGGAAGGTGGCGGTAAAACTGTGTGAACAGCCGCCGGGTAACTTTTTTCAATACCATGCTGTCTTCCTTGCCTCTTTCGGTCCCAAGGGCCGGAAAAGGAAAAAAGTGTCATCAGCAGAAGAGGGAAACTTCTGCCTACCGTTAATCACCCGGTTAGGCAGACGTAAAAAGACGGGAGTCCTTACCGGATGGGCGAATAATCTTCAGGTTTAGGTGCGGGGTCCATATGGGGTGAACACCTCCGGTAAAGGAAAAAAATCCGCATAGTCAGACGGAGTCATTAAAAATCAATGCCATCAACTGTCGGAATCCAACTAAATGTGTCGTACATAGATTTGACCGTTCAGTACGGCCAAGGATTTTGACGTTTAACCATAACAAACGCCACGCCAAGCGGAGCGCATTTTACAGCCAAAATTATAAACGGAAATTAAACGATTCACTGTTTTATAGAGGGGGATTGTTTCAAGGTGTTGCTGTGGGAGAGCAGGCGGTTCTTCCAGTCGGCTGACACTTTCTCATCTTCAAACACTGCCGCATCAAGGGAATTCGCCTTCTCCATCAGCGCATAGGCATAGCGTCTAAGCATTTCCTGATTACTTGCAGAAAATAGCTTAAAAATAAGACGGCCGGCCGTTATCCCCAGCGCGATAAAAGCCGTATGCGTTAAAAATGCTTGAGGTGAAGGCCAAACGGGACGTGATCTGGTGATAGTAAATATTTTTCCATCTTGGCTGGAGTTTTAAGGGATTTACCGATTCGTTTTCAGCAAGATAAGTCTTAACCTGCCCTTTTCAGCCTAAAAATCGAGCTGGTCAACTCTTCGGCCAGGGGCCGATTTTCTTGCGCGAAGTCAATTCTAGTTCACTTTTTCTGGCCCATACTCTACATCTAGTGTCGCTTCTATTATTATTAGACTATATATAGTGGCAACCACTCCTATCCCTAGCTATCGCACCCGCAGGCATTTCACCGGGAAAACTGGGGGTAAGGAGCTAACCACTCACCCGCATCAGGCGTACAAGGAGTTGCATCGTGAAACCGGTAGTGATCAAACGAGACGGTTGCCAGGTTAATTTCGACGAGGAACGCATCTGCCAGGCCGTCAAACACGCTGCACAGGCAGCCGACGTCGAAGATAACGAGTATTGCGCCGCCGTCGCCGCCTCGGTGGCGGAACAAATGAACAGCCGTTCCCACGTGGATATACGCGATATCCAGGATGCCGTGGAAAACCAGCTGATGGCCGGACCTTACAAGAAGCTGGCCCGCCTGTATATCGAATACCGCCACGACCGAGACGTCGCCCGGGAGCAGCGGGGCCGCCTGAATCAGGAAATACGCGGCCTGGTGGAACAAAGCAATATGGCCTTGCTGAATGAAAACGCCAATAAAGACAGCAAAGTCATCCCCACCCAGCGGGATCTGCTGGCCGGCATCGTGGCCAAGCATTATGCCCGGCAGCATATCCTGCCGCGTGACGTGGTGCTGGCCCATGAGCGGGGTGATATTCATTATCACGACCTGGATTACGCGCCCTTCTTCCCCATGTTCAACTGTATGCTGATCGATCTGGAGGGCATGCTGACCAAGGGCTTTAAAATGGGCAACGCCGAAATTGAGCCGCCCAAGTCCATCTCCACCGCCACCGCCGTTACCGCGCAGATTATCGCCCAGGTCGCCAGCCATATCTACGGCGGCACCACCATCAACCGCATTGATGAGATTTTGGCCCCCTACGTTGCCGCCAGCTTCGATAAACATTGCAATACCGCGGCACAGTGGAAAATTCCCGACGCCAAAGGCTATGCCCTTTCCCGCACGGAAAAAGAGTGTTATGACGCCTTCCAGTCCTTGGAATATGAAGTCAACACGCTCCATACCGCCAACGGACAAACGCCGTTCGTGACCTTTGGTTTCGGATTGGGCACCAGTTGGGAATCGCGCTTGATCCAGCAGTCCATCCTGCGCAACCGTATCGCCGGCCTGGGCAAGAACCGCAAAACCGCCGTGTTCCCGAAACTGGTGTTCGCTATTCGCGACGGTTTGAATCACAAATACGGCGATGCCAACTACGACATCAAACAACTGGCCCTGGAATGCGCCAGCAAACGGATGTATCCGGATATCCTGAATTACGATCAGGTGGTGAAAGTTACCGGTTCGTTTAAAACGCCGATGGGTTGCCGCAGTTTCCTGGGGGTTTATGAAGAGGACGGCAAGCAAATCCATGACGGTCGCAACAATTTAGGCGTTATCAGCCTGAACCTGCCGCGTATCGCCCTGGAAGCAAAGCGGGACGAGGCGCGTTTCTGGCAGTTGCTGGATGAACGGCTGGTGTTGGCCAAGAAGGCCCTGATGACCCGTATCGCGCGCCTTGACGGCGTGAAGGCCCGTGTTGCGCCGATCCTGTATATGGAAGGGGCCTGCGGCGTGCGGCTGAAAGCTGATGACGATGTGGCGGAAATCTTCAAAAACGGCCGGGCCTCCATCTCCCTGGGCTATATCGGCGTGCATGAAACCATCAATGCCCTGTTCGGCGGCGAGACCCATGTCTTTGACGATCAGCATCTGCGCGAAACGGCGATAGCGATTGTGGCCCGCCTGAAGGCCGCCACCGAGCAATGGAAAGAAGAAACCGGTTACGGCTTTAGCCTGTACAGTACGCCGAGCGAAAATCTGTGCGATCGCTTCTGCCGACTGGACACCGCCGAGTTCGGCGTGATCCCCGGCGTTACCGATAAAGGCTATTACACCAACAGCTTCCATCTCGATGTGGAAAAGCAGGTGAATCCCTACGATAAGCTGGATTTCGAAGCGCCCTATCCGCCTTTGTCCAACGGTGGTTTTATCTGCTACGGCGAGTACCCCAATCTCCAGCATAACCTGAAAGCGCTGGAGGACGTCTGGGATTACAGCTATACCCGCGTGCCTTATTACGGCACCAATACTCCTATCGATGAATGCTACGAATGCGGCTTTACCGGCGAATTTTCCTGCACCAGCAAAGGCTTTACCTGCCCGAAATGCGGCAACCATAATCCCGCCAAGGTCTCTGTCACGCGGCGGGTATGCGGTTATCTCGGCAGTCCGGACGCGCGGCCCTTTAACGCGGGTAAACAGGAAGAAGTGAAACGGCGGGTTAAACATTTACCGGACGGGCAGCTGGGCTGATACGGTCATGAATTATCACAAGTATTACCCGGTAGATGTGATTGACGGCCCCGGCACCCGCTGCACCCTGTTTGTGGCGGGCTGCGAGCATCAATGTCCGGGCTGCTACAATAAAAGCACCTGGCGGGTGGACTCGGGGTTCCCTTTTACCAGCGAACTGGAAGACCAGATTATCGCCGACCTGCAGGATACGCGGATTCACCGGCAGGGATTGACGCTTTCCGGCGGCGATCCGCTGCATCCGCATAACCTGTCCGCGGTGCTGCATCTGGTGCAGCGGGTCCGGACCGAGTGCCACGGCAAGGATATCTGGGTCTGGACCGGTTATACGCTGGACTCTCTTACCGAGCCCCAGCAGCAGGTGACATCGCTTATCAATGTGCTGATTGACGGCAAATTTGTGCAGGATCTGCGCGACCCGGCGCTGATTTGGCGCGGCAGCAGTAACCAGGTAGTGCATTATCTGCGCTGAGCGGCTGTGTCCTTATCGGTGGGAATATACGCGGCCCATAGGCCGCTAAACCTCTCACCAGCTGTCCACGGCGCGGGCACCCGCCGATAATCGTGGTAAAAATGCAATCTTCCTTCCAGCTTCTCTTTATTCCTATAGATATATCGCAATTCGGATGCTGTCACGGAATCTTCGATTTTATCGGTGATTCTTTGTTGATCCAATCCATCAAGTACGAAATGCAGATGCCTTTTGCTGTTACGTATAATGATCTCAATGCCCACTTTGCTGCTGCGCTTCCAAAACAGCGGAATCCGGAAACCCAACCGGGAGGAGTAGGCCAAATGAAGATAATGATCGTATTTGTCATAATTATCATGGACTTCAACCAGCATCGTTTTATATCAAATTTTTAATTTCATCGCGTATCAGATTATATTCCCGCCACGCATAGGGATACTCTATATCATCATTCGCGCTGGCCGCTTCGTAGATATCAGGAAAACCTCCAGTGCGTGGACAATCTCCTAGGTGAAATTTTCCTACCGCCTGTATTGATGAAACCACTATGCAGCATCGCCAGATTTTTCTCCGCCAAAAATACGCCTCGCTATGCGATTGGTATAATAATTTATAATATTAAAATTATCCTTAGACGCGTTATTCAGCCTCAACAGATATTCGGTACGAAACTCCGACAGGCCAAAAACAAAGTCGCCACGGTGGGCAACAAAGTGGTTATGAAAGTCGGTATCTTTCTCATAGTCCATGTCGATACTGCCAATGGAAGAGCTCTTAATGTTATCAATACTGTCCGAAACAAGTTTTATGATATCTTTATCACCACGCCGCCGGGCCAGCGCCAGGGCGGAGTTGCCGTTAGCATCCAATTGATTTATCAAGTGGTCCACGCCTTGTAATGCATACTTTACTTTCTCTACCGTGCCGCCAATCACCGTTTTCATTAATAACGTTCGTCCCTGCTCATCGTAGGCAGAGAGTTGGGTATGGTCGCAAACCAGTTTGAAAATTTCTAAGGATAGCTCATTATCGTTAATGACCATGGTGAAGGCGCTTTCGCCCTCATTATTTTTATGATAAACATTAGTCGCTTCCATCGATAATAGATGAGCAACCATCTTTTTATGCCCATTTTTAATCGCTACCATGAGTGGGGTATTCCCGTTATTATCGGGCAGTTCATTATCCAGGGGTATCCTATGAAGAAATTTTTCACTGAAGAAATTTTTTTCTAATCTTTCCAGCAGTTTCATGTCGTTTTTTTTAACCGCATGCATAACGGCCGTGTTACCGTCTTCATCTCTAAAATTTAATTTTTCCGCACCGGAATATCTATTTTCGTAACTGAAAAATATTCCAACTGCTCAACATCATTCCGTTTTATTGCTCGTAAAGAGGAGATTCTTTGAGGTGTAAAGAATTATCCTCTAACGCTATTTTTATTTTCACGGGATTTTGATGCATAAGGAGCTTTAAACTTAACCAGAGTGGTGTTTCTGACTGAATGTAATTTTTGTGGACGATTTCCAAATTTTGTTCAATGGAAGGACTTGTCTTGTGGGGAAAAGATAAATTACTAATCGGCATCGTGCCATCTCCTTTAAATTTAAAGTTAATTATTAGATAAATGATCTTTTTAATTGCAAAATTCATTCAAAGAATTCAACAGTACCCCGCACACGAATGTCAATAAATGCAAATTTTCTTGTCTCCGAGGGCTCATTTCAAGAAAGTTGACGCGCATCAATAACGTTGTCGGCTTTTTCGCGTTCACTGTGGCAAACCGGTGGCAGATAAGCGCCCTCCGGCCATGCTGGGTTTTGATGGGCTTTGATCTTTCGGCTGTGTACGATGCCGGCTTGTTTAAAAGGAAATAATGTTGTCTTCCGCTTCGGTAACTAAATTCATGGTTAAGCTTCGCTGCCGGCGGCGGCGAATGTTTGCCTTGATTTTACTGGCCTTTTGGCTGTTACTGAACGCCCAGCTGGCGCTGGCCAGCCACCAGTGCTCTATGCCGGTTACCGCGCTGCCCGCCGCCATGGAACATACCGAGAGTATGCTCCACGATAACGACCCGCAGCAGCATGCCGCTGAACCGGGTTTGCTGTGCGATAAGCACTGCGTCCCGGATAATGCGCAAAAAGATTCTCCCCATGCGCCGTTTGCCGTCCTGCCCAGCCAGACCGATTTGCAGTTGGCGGACTGGCGCGACGAACCCTGTATCCAGGATGCCGCCTGGCTTGCTCCGCCCATAGCAGGGCCGCCGGCAGAGATTCGCTTCTGCCGGTTCCGGGAATAGATCCAGACATAACGCCAATGGTTACCCTCGCTGTAATGCGCGGGTAGTGTATGACTTATGTTTAGGAATTTATCCCATGCGAGCTTTACTGATTGTCGTTCTTTCCGCTTTTTCTCTCTTCAACTTACCGGCCTTTGCCGACGATATGGCGGCCATGGGCGATATGCCCGGCATGCAGCATGACCACGGCATGATGACCGCGGCCGATGCGGCCGCCTCGGACTATCACTCCCAGGGAATTATCAAGCTGTGGGATAGCCGGCATGTGGCTATAGCCCATCACGCCATTCCGGCCTTGAACTGGCCGCCGATGACCATGACCTTCGCGGTGCCCCCTGCCTTTGCCGGCCAGAAGCTGGCGGTAGGCACCCAGGTTGATTTCAGTTTCCGCCAGGATGCGCAGGGCTATCAGCTTACCGCCATCCATCCCGTTCAGCCCTAAGCGAGGACAGCCATGTTACTTCCATGCTCTCAACGGGCGTGGTTGGTCCTCATGCTGCTCGCTTCCGCGACGACTTCCGCCGCGGAACTGAACCTGGATGAGGCACTGGCCCGTGCCGAACACTATTCCGCCGAACTCTCCGCCAATCGTCATGAACGGCAGGCCTTGGCGAACCAGGCGGATTCCGCCACCCAATTGCCGGATCCCAAGCTGGAATTCGGTATCGAAAACCTGCCGGTGGGGGGTAACAACGCCCATCGATTCACCCGCGAAGATATGACCATGCAGCGCATCGGCATCCAGCAGGATTACATCAGCAGCACCAAGCGCGATCGGAAAGCCGATGCTTTTCGCGCTGAAGCGGCATCCGCCACCGCCGGTTATCAAACCCTGCGGGCGCAGTTGCAGCGCGACACAGCACAGGCCTGGCTGGATATGGCCCTGGCCCGGCAGGGTTTGACGGCGGCCCGCAGCCTGCTGGCGGAAAGCGAACGGCAAATCTCGGTGCAGCGGGCGGCGGTGGCAGGGGGCCGCAGCGCCGCATCGGTGCTGGATGGACGCTTGGTAGTGGTGGATATGCAAAATGCGGTGACCGACGCGGAGCGTGATGTGGCGGTGGCGCAGGCCAAGCTGACGCGGTTGACCGGCGACAGCCAGGCCATCGCCGCCGGCCAGCTGCCGCGCTTTGAACGCCTGCCCGCCGATCCGGCGGTATTGGCGCAGGGCATCGATCAACACCCCGAAATCCTGCAGGCCCGCCGTGAATCGGAAGTCGCTCAGGCCCGTTCCGCCCAGTCGGCGGTAGCAGCTATCCCGGATGTGGGCATTGAGGTCTACTACGGCAGGCGTGCCGATCGTCTCGACGATATGGCCGGCGTGATGTTCACCATGGATTTGCCGCTGTTCCAGTCCCAGCGCCAGGATAAAGATCACGCGGCGGATCAGGCCCGGACCTTTGAAGCCAACGATCAGCTGGCAACCACCATTCGCGACCACAACGCACAGCTGGCTATGCTGATCGCCCAATACCAGGCCGCGCAAACCCGCTGGCAGCGGCAAAAAGATGATGTTCTGCCGTTGCAGCGGCAGCGTCTGCAGCTGACCCAGGCGCAATACCGCACCGGCAGCGCCACCCTGACCGATATGCTGGCCGCGCGGCGGGCACTGCTGCAAAGCGAACTTGAGGCAAACCGCGCCGCACGGGATCTGGCGCAAAGCTGGGCCGCCATCCGCTATCTCATTCCGCAGGAGACCCAATCATGAGCCGTTTTAACACGGGCCGTATCGTCACGCCCTTGATAAGCCTAGCGGCGCTGACAGCCGCCTTCGCCGCCGGCTATTTTTTGCGCCAGCCCGAGATAGTGACCCCGGCGGACGCCCAAACCGCCGCGCCGGCCACCGCTGACAGCGGCGGTCGGAAAGTCTTGTATTGGTATGATCCCATGTCGCCGGGGCAGCGATTTGACAAGCCGGGCAAGTCCCCGCTGATGGATATGCCGCTAAAGCCGCGTTACGCCGATGAAGATGCGCAGGATGGGGGCGTGACGGTCAGCGCCCGCCAGCAGCAAAATCTGGGGGTGCGGCAGGCGTTCGTGGAACAACGGGTGATGCAGTCCCGCCTGGACGCATTCGGTACGGTAAGCATTGACGACCGCGGCATACAGATCATTCCCGCCCGGGCCAACGGGCTGGTGGAAAAGTTGTATGTCAGGGCCGAACAGCAGCAGGTGGCCAAGAATCAACCGCTGGCACGACTTTGGATCCCGGAATGGAGCGCCGCTCAGCAGGAATATCTGGCGGTGCGCCATTTGGGCGACCCGGCGCTGACCGCCGCGGCGCGGCAACGACTGCAGTTGCTGTTTATGCCAGATGACCTGATCCGGGCCATCGAAAAAACCGGGCAGCCGCAGACCCGCATTGAAATCCGGTCGCCGGAAAGAGGTTTTATCAGCAAGCTGGATGTGCGCGAAGGCAGTCAGGTCTCCGCTTCCCAGGCCATGTTTGAACTGGCTTCGCTGGATCCGGTGTGGGTAGTGGCGGATTACCCCGAATCCCAGGCCGGCGCAGTGACGCCGGGCAGCGACATCATCGCCACCACGGCGCGCTGGCCCGGCGAATCCTTCCATGGCCGCATCAGCGAGGTGCTGCCGGTGGTGAATGACGCCACCCGGACCTATCGGGCCCGTATCGCGCTGGATAACCGGGATAATCAATTGCAGCCCGGCATGTATATGAACGTGCGGTTGGCCCGGGCGGCACAAGGAGAAACCGTCTTGGCCATTCCCCAGGACGCGTTGATTCAGACCGGCAGCCGCAATACCGTCCTGCTGGCGGAAGGGGACGGGCATTTCAAACCGGTGGAAATCACCGCCGGACGTGAATTCGGCGATTGGGTGGAAATACGCCAAGGGCTCCGGGCCGGCGATCGGGTGGTGACCTCCGGTCAGTTCCTGATTGATTCCGAAGCCAGCCTGCGTAGTGCCCTGCCGCAAATGACCGGTAACCCGCCGGCGGCGGCCGATGCCGCCCCGCAGGCCGCCGCAGACGCCTCGGCAACGGGTGCGGCGTCCGCCAAAATGCCGACACAGACCTCCGCCGCCAGCATGGCGGATATGCCGGGGATGTCTTCCGGCCCGGCTCCGGTTCCCGCTAAAACACCGGCTCAATCTAATGCCCCGGGCATGGCGGATATGCCGGGGATGTCTTCCGGCCCGGCTCCGGTTCCCGCTAAAACACCGGCTCAATCTAATGCCCCGGGCATGGCGGATATGCCGGGTATGGCGCCCATGCCCGATAGGCCGGCGATGTCCTCCGGCGCGGCGCCGGCATCCGTCCAGACAGCGGAGCCCGCCGCCGCCAAGCCCCGAGAGTATGCCACGGAAGGAGTGATTGACGCCGTCAGCAATGGGCAGGTCACGCTGTCCCATCATGCGGTGCCTGAACTGCACTGGTCGCCGATGACCATGGACTTCACCCTGCCCGACGGGAAACTGCCCCAGGGACTGGCGGTGGGCAGCCGGGTGTTGTTCCATTTTACCCTGGATGATAATGGCGCCCGTATCACGCAAATGATACCGGTAAGGAGCGTCCGATGATCGCGTTTATCATCCGCTGGTCGCTGCGCAACCGGCTATTGGTGTTGGTGGGGGCGGCGCTGCTCACCGCCTGGGGAATATGGGCCTTGCAGCGCATGCCGGTGGATGCGCTGCCGGACCTTTCCGACGTACAGGTCATTATCCGCGTAAGCTATCCCGGTAAAGCGCCCCAGGTGGTGGAGGACCAGGTTACCTATCCGTTAACCACCACCATGCTGTCGGTGCCGGGCGCCACCACGGTGCGCGGCTTCTCGATGTTCGGCGACTCCTATGTCTACATCCTGTTTGAAGACGGCACCGATCCCTACTGGGCGCGATCGCGGGTGCTGGAATACCTGAGCCAGGTACAATCCACTCTGCCGCCGGACGCCCGGGCCAGCCTGGGACCCGATGCCACCGGCGTCGGCTGGGTCTATGAGTATGCCCTGGAGGACAAAACCGGACGCCATAGCCTGGCGGATTTACGCGCCCTGCAGGATTGGACGCTGAAGTTCGAGTTGAAAACGGTGCCGAACGTGTCGGAAGTGGCCAGCGTCGGCGGTATGGTGCGGCAATACCAAATCATCCTGAAGCCGGATCGGCTGCGGGCCCTGAACGTCTCCCACCAGCAGGTTATCGATGCGGTCAAACAGGCCAACCAGGAGGGCGGCGGTTCGGTGCTGGAGATGAATGAAGCGGAATATATGGTGCGCGCCGCCGGTTACCTGAAAACCACGGCGGATTTTGACAATATTGTCATTACCACTCGCGGCGGCGTACCGATATTGCTGTCCGATGTCGCCAGCCTGCGTCTCGGGCCGGAAATGCGGCGCGGCGTGGCGGAGCTCAACGGCGAAGGGGAAGTGGCCGGCGGCATTGTGGTGATGCGGTACGGCAAAAACGCGCTGGATACCATTAACGGCGTGAAAAAGAAACTGGATGAAATCCGCCGCAGTCTGCCGCCGGGCGTACAGATTGTCCCGGTTTACGACCGCTCCAACCTGATAAAGCAAGCTATCGAGACCCTTTCCCATAAACTGTTGGAAGAGTTTATCGTGGTCACCCTGGTGTGCAGCCTGTTCCTGTTTCATTTCCGCTCGGCGCTGGTGGCGATCATCACCCTGCCGCTGGGGATCCTCGGCGCCTTTATCGTCATGCATTATCAGGGGGTCAACGCCAATATCATGTCGTTGGGGGGCATCGCCATCGCCATCGGCGCGATGGTGGATGCGGCCATCGTCATGATAGAGAACATGCACAAGGTGCTGGAAAAGTGGCGGCACGATCACCCCGGCCAAACGCCTGTGGGGGAGGACTACTGGCAGATTTCCGCCCAGGCTTCCACCGAGGTGGGCCCGGCGCTGTTTTGCAGCCTGCTTATCATTACCCTGTCGTTTATTCCGGTCTTCTCGCTGGAGGCGCAGGAAGGCAAGATGTTCGGCCCGCTGGCGTTTACCAAGACCTATGCCATGGCCATCTCCGCCGGTCTGGGCATCACCTTGGTACCGGTGCTGATGGGCTACTTTATTCGCGGGCGTATTCCCGATGAAAACGCCAATCCCATTAACCGGGGGCTTATCGGTTTATATCGGCCGTTATTGGAAAAGGTCCTGCACTGGCCGAAAACCACCTTGTCCCTGTCTCTGGCATTGCTGCTCATTACCCTTTTTCCGTTAAGCCGGCTGGGCACCGAATTCATGCCGGCGCTGGACGAGGGGGATTTGCTCTATATGCCCTCCACCCTGCCGGGCATCTCCGCCAACGAGGCCGCCCGGCTGCTGCAGCAAACCGACCGGCTGATTAAAACCGTGCCGGAGGTGGCGACGGTGTTCGGCAAAGCGGGACGCGCCGAAACCGCCACCGATCCGGCGACCTTGACCATGTTCGAAACCGCCATTCATTTTAAACCCCGGGATCAATGGCGGCCGGGCATGACCACCGATAAGTTGATACAGGAGCTGGATCGGACGGTATCGCTGCCCGGCGTGGCCAATGTTTGGGTGCCTCCTATCCGCAACCGGCTGGACATGCTGGCCACCGGCATCAAAAGCCCGGTGGGCATCAAGGTCAACGGCAACAATATCAACGATATCGAAGCGGTGGCCCAGCAGATCGAACGGGTGGTGAAAACCGTGCCCGGCGTGACTTCCGCCCTGGCGGAACGGCTTAACGGCGGCCGCTATATCGATATCAATATCGACCGGGTGCGCGCCGCCCGCTACGGCGTATCGGTGAGCGAGCTGCAATCCATCGTGGCGGCGGTTATCGGCGGCGATAATATCGGCGAAACCATCGAGGGCCGCGAGCGTTTTCCCATCAACGTGCGCTATCCCCGCGAACTACGGGATTCGGTGCAAAAGCTGAAGGATTTGCCGGTGGTCACCGCCGGCGGCGCGCAGGTGGCCTTGTCCGATCTGGCGGATATCAAGGTCACCGAAGGCCCGCCGATGCTGAAAAGCGAAAATGCCCGTTTGTCGGACTGGATCTACGTGGACTTACGCGGCCGCGATTTGAAATCCGCCGTGGATGCCATGCAGCAGGTGGTGGCGCAGCAGGTCAAGCTGCCGGACGGCGTGTCGCTGAGCTGGTCTGGACAATTTGAGTATCTGGAGCGAGCGAGCGCCAAATTGAAAATCGTGCTGCCGTTTACCCTGGCGATCATTTTCGTGCTGCTGTATGTCACCTTCAGCCGGGTACGGGATGCGTTGCTTATCATGGGCACGCTGCCGTTTGCGCTGATAGGCGGGGTTTGGCTGCTCTATCTGCTGCACTACAATCTTTCGGTGGCCGCCGCGGTGGGCTTTATCGCCCTGTCGGGGGTAGCGGCGGAGTTCGGGGTGATCATGGTGCTTTACCTTAATCACGCGATGGAAAACCACCGGGTCAACGGCGAGCCGCTGTCGGAGCCACAGCTGCTGGCGGCGATCCGCGAGGGCGCGGTACTGCGGGTCAGGCCGAAGGTGATGACGGTAGCCACCATCATGGCCGGGCTGCTGCCCATCATGTGGGGCGGCGGAGTCGGATCGGAGGTGATGCAGCGCATCGCCGCGCCGATGATCGGCGGCATGGTGAGCGCGCCGCTGCTGTCGATGCTGGTGATTCCGGCGCTTTACCGTATCCTGCACCGTAAAGGCTAATGGAATCTCGCGGCACTGGTGGTGCCGCGAGTTTGTTACGATAGAGATGAATGCGGCGCTTTGACCGTCAGCATCTCTTTTTCATAGGCACGGGCCTTCTCATCGTCGAATTGATTCTCCCATTTGGCGACGGCCACTACCGCCAATGCATTACCCACCACATTGAGCGCCGTGCGCGCCATATCGAGAATACGATCGACTCCGGCGATAAACGCCAGACCCTGCAACGGAATTCCCACGCTGCCAAGGGTTGCCAGCAGCACCACAAAGGATACTCCCGGCACTCCGGCAATCCCCTTCGAGGTGACCATCAATGTCAGCACCAAAACGATTTCCTGTCCGAGGGACAAATCGATACCGTAAAGCTGGGCGATAAATATCGCCGCAATGCTTTGATAAAGCGTGGAGCCGTCCAGGTTGAAAGAGTAGCCGGTGGGGACCACGAAGCTGGTTATCGCCCGCGGCGCGCCATAGGCTTCCATTTTTTCGATAATGCGCGGCAACACGCTTTCCGAACTGGCGGTAGAATAGGCCAGGATCAATTCTTCTTTCAAAATACGGATCAGCGTCCAAATACGCAGGCCACATAGCCTCGCCACCAGGCCCAGGACAACCAGGGCGAAAAAAATAATCGCGGCGTAAACCAGCAGCACCAGCTTGGCCAGGGGAAGCAGCGAGGCAAAACCGAAATTGGCCACAGTCACCGCAATCAGGGCAAAAACCCCCACCGGGGCATAACGCATAATCATATGCGTCACGTTGAACATGGTCTCGGCCACCGCTTTAAACACATTCAGCAACGGCGTTTTGGTTTCAACGGGCAATGCCGCCAATCCCAAACCGAACAGCACGGAAAAGAAAATGATCGGCAGCATGTCGCCGCGGACCATGGAGGCGAAGATATTCTGCGGAATCAACGACAGGAGCGTGCCCGCCAGACTATGGCCGCCGCTTTGCACCTGCTCGGAGGTTCTTTCATATTGCGAGATATCCACCACCGCCAGAGAGGACATATCGATGCCCTGTCCCGGCTGAAAAACGTTGGCGAGAGTGATGCCCAGGATAATAGCGAGAGTGGTGACCAGTTCAAAATAAAGCAGGGTCTTCAAGCCGAGCTTGCCCAGCTTTTTCGCATCCCCTACCCCGGCAATACCCACTATCAAAGTGGAAATCACTATCGGCACCACAATCATCTTGATCAGGTGAATAAATATATCGCCGGCCGGCGTCAGGATATTGCCCATCAGCCAATCCCGCGGTTCCCCCTGGTTGTGTAATATCGCCCCGGCGCCGATGCCCAATACCAGCGCCAACAGAATTTGCCAGGCGAGACTAAAATTTAACCTTTTCATAACAATATTTTCCCCTACGACCATCCCGCCACGGCCGAGAGCGTGACACGCACTGCTTTTTATTCGCTTCATTACGCTATCCGGCTGCATCCGGCGGGGTCGATTTTCAACGCACAAAAGATAAGGACGCTATTCTGTAACACCTTAAAAAGCACCAATGCAAGCAATGATTTATACTCACTTCGTAATCATTTATCACTGACAGGGTTGAATAGACGATTTATATAACTTAACTATATGTAATTTAATAAGTTAAAAATATGCATAAAGTAATTTTTATCACTTCCTTCAAGGTTTTTTCTCCGCGGTATATTTTTCTTTACCGCTAAAAGCGCGGCCATTTATATCGCCCCGCGCACGGGTATAAGTATGATGAATACCCTGGCAAAAGGACGATGCTCACTCTGAGGAAAAGCGGAAGAATGCCGCTTTAGCAAAACCTCACCAAAGATGCGTGATCTACTGCGCAAAAAGGAAACAAAGCCGTCGGGATAGGTTTAATTAACTTAAGTTTGACATACTATTAACATTTAAAGGAGGAAATCATGAGTCAACCGCATACCTATCCGATTCCCGCTGATATTGCGCAGCGGGCACTCATTTCAGAAGAACAATATCGGCAGCTATACCGGCAATCCGTGAACGACCCGGCCGCTTTTTGGGGTGAACAGGGCAAAATCATCGATTGGATTACCCCTTATACCCAGGTTAAAAATACCTCGTTCGATCCCGGCCATATCCGGATTCGCTGGTTTGAGGACGGCACGCTCAACGTAGCCGCCAATTGCCTGGACCGGCATCTGGCGGAACGCGGCGAGCAGACGGCGATTATCTGGGAAGGGGATGATGCCAAGGAAAGCAAAATCATCACCTATCGCCAGTTGCACCGGGACGTGTGCCGTTTCGCCAACGTGCTTAAGTCGCAAGGGGTCGCCAAAGGCGATGTGGTGGCGCTGTATATGCCGATGGTGCCGGAAGCCGCCGTCGCCATGCTGGCCTGCGCGCGCATCGGCGCCATTCATTCGGTGATATTCGGCGGATTCTCTCCCGAGGCGATCGCCGGCCGGATTGTGGATTCCAGCGCTAAGCTTATGATCACCGCCGACGAAGGGATCCGCGCGGGCAGAAAAATCCCGCTTAAACAAAATATCGACGAGGCGTTGAAAAACCCGGCGGTCAAAAGCCTGGAAAAAGTGATTGTATTAAAACGTACCGGTAAAGATATCAACTGGCGGGGGAACCGGGATATCTGGTGGCATGACGCCATGGCCGGCGCGTCGGATGATTGTCCCCCCGCCGAAATGAACGCCGAGGACCCGCTGTTTATCCTTTACACCTCGGGTTCCACCGGCAAACCCAAGGGCGTATTGCATACCAGCGGCGGCTATCTGGTTTATGCCGCCATGACCTTCAAGTATGTGTTTGATTACCATCCCGGGGATATCTATTGGTGTACCGCCGATGTCGGCTGGGTCACCGGCCACAGCTACCTGCTGTATGGCCCCTTGGCCTGCGGCGCCATCACACTGATGTTCGAGGGCGTGCCCAACTGGCCGGACGCCAGGCGCATGGCCCAGGTGGTGGATAAGCATCGGGTGAATATACTTTATACCGCCCCCACCGCCATCCGCGCGCTAATGGCGGAGGGAGACAAGGCTATCGAAGGCACTAGCCGCGAATCCCTGCGCATCATGGGCTCGGTGGGTGAACCCATCAATCCGGAAGCCTGGGAGTGGTACTACCATAAAATCGGCAACGGCAAATGCCCGATTATGGATACCTGGTGGCAGACCGAGACCGGCGGTTTCATGATTACGCCGCTGCCGGGGGCCACGCCGCTCAAGGCCGGTTCCGCATCACTGCCGTTTTTCGGCATCCAGCCGGCGCTGGTGGATAACGGCGGCGAGCCGCAGCCGGGCGCCGCCGAAGGGAATCTGGTCATCGTCGATTCCTGGCCGGGACAGGCGCGCACGCTATACGGCGATCACGACCGGTTTGAGCAAACCTATTTTTCCACCTTCAAGGGCATGTATTTCAGCGGCGACGGCGCCAGGCGGGATGAAGACGGTTATTACTGGATAACCGGCCGGGTGGATGACGTGCTTAATGTCTCCGGTCACCGTCTCGGCACCGCCGAAATCGAATCGGCCCTGGTATCCCACCCCAAGATTGCCGAAGCGGCGGTGGTGGGCATCCCGCACAATATCAAAGGCCAGGCGATTTACGCCTATATCACCCTTAATCATGGAGAACTGCCGACCCCCGAACTTTATAACGATGTACGCAGCTGGGTACGCAAGGAAATCGGCTCCATAGCCACCCCGGATATCCTGCATTGGACCGATTCATTACCCAAAACCCGCTCCGGTAAAATCATGCGGCGTATCCTGCGCAAAATTGCCGCCGGCGATACCGGAAATCTGGGCGATACCTCCACCCTGGCCGATCCGGGCGTGGTGGAAAAGCTGTTAGAAGAAAAACAATCCATGAACGTGCCTTCATAAGACTTCCGCCGCCCGCGGGCGGCTTTATTCCAACAATACCCATACCCTACTGGAGAATCCCTGATGAATGACATCATTTATCAACGGATTGAGAAAAATCCGCACTTCCAAGAACTGGTGAAAAAACGCCAGCATTTCGCCATGCTGCTCACGCTGATTATGCTGGTGCTCTATTATGGTTTTATCCTGCTGATCGCCTTTGCCCCAGGCTGGCTGGGTACGCCGATTTACGAAGGCACCAGCGTAACCCGCGGCATTCCCCTGGGGATTGGCCTGATTATCATGTCGTTTATTCTCACCGCGATATATGTGGTTCGCGCCAACGGCGAATTCGATCGCCTGACCCAGCAGTTGCTGCGCGAGGTACGTTATAATGGCTAAATTCGTCAAAATGGCGGCGGGTGTATCAGGGCTGCTGCCGCTGCTGGTTCAGGCGGCAACCGGCGACAGCCGTCCGTTGAATATCCAGGCGATTATTCTGTTCGTGCTGTTTGTGGCCCTTACGCTGTACATCACCTATTGGGCATCAAAACGAACCCGTTCACGGAAAGATTATTATACCGCCGGCGGCAGAATCACCGGCTTGCAGAACGGGCTGGCCATCTCCGGCGACTTTATGTCGGCGGCATCCTTTCTTGGTATTTCCGCGCTGGTATACACCTCCGGTTATGACGGACTGATTTATTCGCTGGGTTTCCTGGTGGGCTGGCCGATTATCCTGTTTTTAATCGCCGAGCGCCTGCGCAATCTCGGGCGATATACCTTTGCCGACGTCGCCTCCTACCGCCTACGGCAAAAACCCATCCGTCTGTTGTCCGCCTGCGGTTCGCTGGTGGTGGTGGCGCTTTACCTGATTGCCCAGATGGTGGGGGCGGGTAAGCTCATCCAACTGCTGTTCGGCCTGAATTACCATGTGGCGGTAGTACTGGTGGGCATTCTGATGGTGATGTATGTATTGTTCGGCGGCATGCTGGCCACCACCTGGGTGCAGATTATCAAAGCGGTGCTGTTATTGGCCGGCGCCAGCTTTATGGCGCTGATGGTGCTGAAAACCGTTCATTTCAGCTTCGATACGCTGTTCTCCGAAGCCATGAAAGTACACAGCAAAGGCGCGTCCATTATGCGTCCCGGCGGATTGGTGTCCGATCCCATATCCGCCCTGTCCCTGGGCCTGGCCCTGATGTTCGGTACCGCCGGATTGCCGCATATTCTGATGCGGTTCTTCACCGTCCAGGATGCCAAGGAAGCGCGTAAAAGCGTGTTATATGCCACTGGCTTCATGGGTTACTTCTATTTCCTGACGTTTATTATCGGCTTCGGCGCCATCCTGCTGGTGGGAGCCAACCCGGCGTTCAAAGACAGCACCGGCGCGCTGCTGGGGGGCGCCAATATGGCGGCTATCCATCTGGCTAACGCGGTGGGGGGCAATTTCTTCCTGGGATTCATTTCGGCGGTAGCCTTCGCCACCATACTGGCGGTGGTGGCGGGCTTAACCCTGGCCGGCGCGTCGGCGGTATCCCATGATATTTATGCCAGCGTCATCAAAAAAGGCAAAGCCACCGAGCGCGACGAGTTAAAAGTTTCCAAAGTCACCGTGCTGGTACTTGGCCTGGTGGCCATCGGCCTGGGGGTCTTGTTCGAAAAACAAAATATCGCCTTTATGGTGGGGCTGGCCTTTTCCATTGCCGCCAGCTGTAACTTTCCCATTATCCTGCTGTCGATGTACTGGTCCAAACTCACCACCCGCGGCGCCATGGTCGGCGGCTGGCTGGGACTCATCACCGCGGTGACCTTGATGATTTTGGGACCTACCATCTGGGTACAGGTACTGGGCCACGCCAAAGCAATCTATCCTTATGAATACCCAGCACTGTTTTCCATGCTGGTGGCGTTTATCGGCATCTGGATATTTTCCATTACCGACAGCTCGACGCAGGCGGTACAGGAGCGGGGCTTGTTTTACGCTCAGTTTTCCCCGCCCCCAGCCCGGCATGGGGGGTGGCAGGACCCCTCGCCCTCCCCTCCCGCCGATACTATCGCAACGGGAAAACGGCCCATTGCAGAATAGGCCCGCCATCGCCGGGGTCTAAATCGAATATGTGTTAAAGGGAAATCGCGCCAATGGGGTCGAAGCAGGCGTGGTTTTCCCGCCTGCCCGAGCGCCCCATGGCACGGTAAGCCCGCCATCACCGAACGTGCAACGAACCTGTTAAAGGGAGACCGCGCCAATGGGGTCGAAGCAGGCGTGGTCTTCCCGCCTGCCCGAGCGCCCCATGGCACGGTAAGCCCGCCATCACCGAACGTGCAACGAACCTGTTAAAGGGAGACCGCGCCAAGGGGGGCGAAGGGGGGGGGGTCCTCCCCCCCTCCCCGGGCCCCCAAGGGCAGGGAAACCCCCCCATCACCGACCGTGCAACAACCCTGTTAAAGGCAGCCCGCGCCAATGGGGTCGAAGCAGGCGTGGTTTTCCCGCCTGCCCGTGCGCCCCATGGCACGGTAAGCCCGCCATCACCGAACGTGCAACGAACCTGTTAAAGGGAGACCGCGCCAATGGGGTCGAAGCGGGCGTGGTCTTCCCGCCTGCCCGAGCGCCCCATGGCACGGTAAGCCCGCCATCACCGAACGTGCAACGAACCTGTTAAAGGGAGACCGCGCCAATGGGGTCGAAGCGGGCGTGGTCTTCCCGCCTGCCCGTGCGCCCCATGGCACGGTAAGCCCGCCATCACCGAACGTGCAACGAACCTGTTAAAGGCAGACCGCGCCAATGGGGTCGAAGCAGGCGTGGTCTTCCCGCCTGCCCGTGCGCCCCATGGCACGGTAAGCCCGCCATCACCGAACGTGCAACGAACCTGTTAAAGGCAGACCGGCCCGCTGCGCTCGGGCCCCTTACCATTACCACATAAACCGGCTAATCATCGGGGCGAGCAGTACCGTCAGCACGCCCGCCAACATCATCACCAGGCTGGAAACCACCCCCTCCTTGCGGCCCAACTCATAGGCGCGGGCGGTGCCGGCTCCATGGGACGACGCCCCCAGACCCGCGCCCTTGGCCATTTTCGCCCGAACCGACAGGCGCAGAAAAACAATATCCCCCACTGCCATGCCGAATACCCCGGTTATCACCGTGAACAGCGCCACCAGATCCGGCTGGCCACCCACCTGCCGCGCCGCCGCCAGAGCAAAAGGGGTAGTAATGGAGCGAACCGCCATGCTGCGCTGAATAATCTCGGGGAGCGCCAGCAAACGCGCCAGCCAAACCGAGCTCAAAACCGCCATCAGGGTGGCGGCCACCACGCCGGCGGTCAGCGACAGCCAGTGCTGGCGAATCAGTGACAGGTTTTCATAAACCGGCACCGCAAAAGCGATGGTAGCCGGACCCAACAACCATAATAGCCATTGGTTTTCAACCATATAACGTTGATAGGTCACATGGGTGGCGGCCAGTAAGGCTATCAACACCACCGGCGTTAATATCAGCGGCATCAGCATTAAATAATGATAGCGGCGATAAAGAAACTTATTGGCGAAATATAAGAGCAGCGTCACAAACAAACAGACACAGCTCAGAATAAGATTAACCATGATGGGGTTTTTTACGCGCCATTTTCAGTTCAAAACGATAAACACGATCCACCACTACGGCGGTGGTCCCCATGACCAGCAAGGTGCTGACAGCGATCACCACACAGATACGCCAGCCGTCCACCATCAATAGCTGAGTGTAATTGATAACCGCCACCACTGCCGGTACAAAAAACAACAGCATCTCCGCCAGCAGCCAGCGCGCGCCCTCGCGTACCCACCGCACCGGCAGGATCCCGGTAAGAATCAGCGCCAGCATCATAAACATCCCCACCACGTTGGCGGGCAACGGCAAATGATAACGATCCACCAACGTCTGGGCGGCCAGGAATAAGCCGATATACAACGCCAGCTGGATCACCAGGGGAAAGTTTACCCAGCGTAACGGTACTGCCATGCGCGCAGTGTACAACACCTTGAGATCCTTCGTTGAATGATGTGGAAGCATTATAGGCGGAGGGTTAAAGTTGCATGAAATGAATTAATATTATGTTAATCATTACCGGAAGGAATAGTAATGGATATCCGTTCACTCCGTTATTTTGTGGAAGTGGTTAAACAACAAAGCTTTACTCGTGCCGCCGACGCGTTATTCGTTACCCAGCCGACTATCAGCAAAATGCTAAAGCAACTGGAAGACGAACTGGATAGGCCATTATTAATGCGCGAGGGACGCAAACTGCTGCTCACCGACAGCGGCCAGGCGGTATATCAGCGCGGGCTGGCCATTCTGGATGAGTTCCGACAATTGGAGTCGGAGCTGGAGGACATCGGCTCGCTGAAAAAGGGCCGTCTGCGGCTGGGCATTCCGCCGATGGTGGGCACCCAAATGGCGGATTTGATCAGTTCATTCCGCCGCCGGTATCCCGGTATTGAGCTGTTGATTGCCGAGTTCGGCGGACTGACGGTTCAGCAAGCGGTCCTGTCCGGCGAACTGGATGTGGCGCTCACCGCCCTCACCGCTGAAACCGAAACCACCCTGAACGTACTGCCGCTGTTCAGCCATCCATTATGCGCCGTGGTGCCCCGTGCCGCCCCTTGGCTGGATCGTACCGGGATAGCGCTGGCGGAGCTCGGCGATTGGCCGGTATTGATTTACAACGAAGATTTCGCCCTGCACCGGCACTTGATGCGGGCTTTCCAGGCCGAGGGCATCAATCCGCAAATCGCCGTGCGCAGCGGGCAGTGGGATTTCCTGGCGGCCATGGCGGAAGCGGGCATCGGTATCGCCATCCTGCCGGAGCCTATTTGCCAGCGGCTGGATAAATCACGCCTGTTATGGCTGCCGGTGACGCCGCCCATGATGTGGCAGCTGGGATTGATCTGGCGGCAGGGGATCTATCTGCCTCACAGCGCCCAGGCGTGGATCGAGGCCTGCCGCCGGCACTGGCCGCAGGGAGGGGCGCTGGAACGCTGAGCACCGGCTATTCGCTTTCTATCAGCAGCGCTTCCAGTAAATCCAAATCCCGCAGCAGCTTTACCAGCGTCTCGTTGCTGATCTTTTGCTGCGCCCGCAGATGATAATACTCCCCCCGTTCGGCGCGCAGGGCATTCAAACGCATCCGCCGTTCAAGGTTTTCAATCAGCAGGGCATTCCCCAGCTCATTATTGCCGTCTATCCGCCGGCGCAAATTACCTACAACCCGGGCGCTGACCTCGGTAAGCAGCTGATTGTCGATAGTTTCCTCCGGATCTCCCGCCAGACGCTCCTGCATTTTCCGCAGGCTTTCGATGGCCACTTCAGCGGCGGCGGCGCGCGCCATTCGTTCCTCCTTGCGGTGCAGGCTCTTATCCGACACCACCATGCCCCGTAACAGCAAGGGTAAGGCGATTACGCCGCACACCAAGGAGAATACAATGACGCCGGCGGCGATAAATACCAGCTGATAGCGGGAGGGAAAGGCGGAGCCGTCGCTGAGCAATAGAGGTATCGACAAGACACCGGCCAGGGTAATCGCCCCTCGCACGCCGGCAAATGAAGCAATCAGGATTTCACGCGTGCTGTAATCACCGAAGACCATCGGCCTTTTCTTCAGAAAACGCTGGCTGAATTTTTTCATCAGCCACAGCCAGCCGAAGCGCAGCAAAATCAAGGCGGCGTAAATCACCACAATATCGCTGAACAGCATCCAGGTTTCAATGGTGGGGTCCAGTATGGCCTGGGTGATGGAGGTCTCGAGGATCTCCGGCAATTGCAGGCCCAGCATGATAAAGACCATGCCGTTAAAGACAAATTCCAGCATTGCCCAGACGCTGTTGGCGCGCAGCCGCATGGCCAGCGGCGCATTGCGGATAATGCCGGATTGCCCGATGGTCATGCCCGAGGCCACCGAGGCCAGGATGCCGGACACGCCCACATGTTCCGCGATCAAATAAGACGCAAAAGGCAGCAGCAGCAACAGCACGGTCTGCGTGGCGGGATCGTCGCCGCTCCAGCGGGTGATCCAGCGCAGGGATTTACTGTAGGCCCAGGTCACCGCCACGCCGGCCAGCAAACCGCCGGCGGCGACCTTGACGAACTCCAGCGACGCGCCGCCGACGGTGAAAACCATGGTCCCCATGGCCACAGCAATGGCGAATTTCAGCGATACCAGGCCGGAAGCGTCGTTCATCAGCGCCTCCCCCTGCAGTATATCCATCAGTTTTTTGGGAATGCGTCCCTCCCCCACGATGCCGGACAGCGCCACGGCATCGGTGGGAGAGAGCACCGCCGCCAGCGCCAGCGCCGCCACCAGGGGAATACCCGGCACCATCCAGTAAATAAGATAACCGACGCCTACCACCGTAATCAGCACCAGTACCAGCGCCAGCGCCACAATCTCGCCGCCGTGGCGTAAAAACTCACGCGCAGGGGTTTTCCAGCCGTCGGCAAACAGCAGCGGCGGGATAAACAGCACCAGAAACAGCTCGGGATTGAAATCCACATGCAAGCCAAACCGCGGCCAGGCCATGAGCGCCCCCAATACAATCTGCATCAGGGGGAGGGGAATCTGAAAAGGAAGGATGCGAGTGACCACCCCCGATAAGGAAACCATCAAGGTGAGGAGCAAAATTGTAAAGAAGATTTCCATGCATTCCTTACTATGTCGTCGGTCCGGCGACGTATTACAGTCCGGCCTGGAGAAAGTCTGGGCGAAAACGTGAGCTGCTATGGTAAATCATTTTGCCATAAGTTAAAAATCTGTGATCGTTTTTTTCAACCTCAGATGGCCCAGCCGCCGGCATAAAATGTCACCAGCGCGATGGCGATAATGACCGTACCGGCATTGAGCTTGCGCCATTCGCCGGCAAACACGCGGCCTATCACCAGCGAACCAAACCCCAGCATGATACCGGTGACGATATTACAGGTCAGGACGATGAAGGTGGCGCACAGCAAACCGGACATGGCATCGACAAAATCGGTCAAATCCAGTTTGGCGACGTTGCTTAGCATCAGCAGGCCGACATACATCAGGGCCGGGGCGGTGGCATAACCCGGTACCAGATAAGATAGGGGTGAAAGAAACAGAATCACCAAAAACAATATGCCGACAATGGTGGCGGTCAGACCGGTTTTGCCGCCGGCGGCGGTCCCGGCGGCGGATTCGATATAGACCGCTGCGGGAGACGCCCCCACCAGGGATGAAAAAATGCTGCTCAGGGAATCCGCCGTCAAGGCTTTGCCGCCATTGATAATCTGGCCCTCATTATCCAGCAGGTTAGCCTGGCCCGCCACCGCGCGGATGGTGCCGGTGGCGTCAAACACCGCCGTCATTACCAGGGCCAGCACGCTGGGCAGTACCGCCGGCTGCAGCGCGCCTTTGATATCCAGATTCAAGATAAGCGAATGGCCCTGGGCGTCGGATAAGGTCGGCAGAGCGAACAATCCCCGGTAGGTAACATTAGGGTCAAATGCCAGTCCCAGCAGCGAGATTACGATGATCACCAGCAGTATCCCACCCGGTACCCGCAATTTCTCAAGGCCGAAGATCGCCGCCAGCCCCACCAGGGACATAATCACCGGGAACGAGGCGAAGCGGCCCAGGGCCACCGGCAATCCGTCAATGGGATTTTTCACCACCAGCCCGACGCCGTTGGCGGCAATGATCAACAGGAACAGGCCGATGCCGATACCGGTGCCATGGGCGACGCCCATCGGCAGGTTGTGCAAAATCCATGAGCGTATGCCGGTGGCGGAAATCAGGGTAAACAGGATACCCATCAGGAATATCGCCCCTAACGCCACCGGCACGCTGATATGCTGTCCCAGAACCAGACTGAAGGCGGTAAAGGCGGTGAGGGATATGGCGCAGCCGATGGCCATGGGCAGATTGGCCCACAGGCCCATCAACAGCGACCCGAACGCCGCCACCAGACAGGTGGCGACAAAGACCGCAGCCGGCGGGAAACCGGCTTTACCCAGCATGCCGGGCACGACAATCACCGAATAGACCATTGCCAGAAAGGTGGTCAGACCGGCGAGGACTTCCTGGCGAAGAGTGCTGCCCCGCGCGGAGATCTGAAACCAACCGTCGAGTGAAAATAGTGATCTGGCCTGCGGAGCGGCCGGTTGAGTGGAGCTGGACATGAAAATTTCCCTAAAATACCGGTGTGCTTATGGATCGCGAGGGCAGGAATTATCCTGCTCCCGCCGGGGATAATTCAATCCAAAATTCCGTTAAATAGGGATACCTTGATGAGGAATGGGTAAAACCGGGCTATAGCGATTATTTATTCTCCTCACGGGCTTTAGCGCGCAGATAGGCCGGCCGAGACTGAATTTTTGATACGAATGCCTGTATTTTAGGAAAACCTTCGGCGCCGAACCGGGAAACCAGGCCTTCCATGGGAAAACTCATTTGAATATCCGCCGCGGTGAACTGCTCGCCGGCAAACCAGGGGTATAAAGTGAGGTGATCCTCGATATACTGGCGATGGGTCGCTAATTGCGGGTCCACATATTGCCGCTGTACCCCCTTTCCCACCGCCGCCCCCAGCGGACGGGCCAGCAGGGGCACCGGCGGCTTGCCCAGCATGCCGAAAATCAGTTTCATCACCAGTAACGGCATTAACGAGCCTTCGGCATAATGCAGCCAATAGCGATATCGCACACCGCTGTCGCTCAGGCCGTCCGCCGGGCTGAAGAGGTGCGCGCTGTCATAACGCGCCTCCAGATAATCGATAATCGCCCCCGACTCCGCCAATGTCAGCCCGTCATCGGTGACGATGGGCGCTTTCCCCAACGGGTGAATGCGCTTTAACGACGGCGGGGCCAGCATGGATTTCTCCCGCTGGTAATACACAACCTCATAAGGCAGGGACAGCTCTTCCAGCAGCCAGAGAATACGGTGGGAACGTGACTGGTTCAGATGATGAACGGTAATCATGATGCGCTCCTTCGGGGGTTTTCCAGTTATTACTGTATACCAACCCCGTGAAGTTGCGCGGAAGATTAGCGCCCCGGCCAAAGCCGGGGCGTTCCAAGGTAGCGCCGGCGGTTAGAAATCCACCGTCATGGAAAGTTTCAGAGAACGCGGGTCGCCTTGCGTCAAATAGCCGTCGCTGGCGGATGCCCAGTAATTTTCGTTGGTGACGTTTTCCACATTGGCGCGCCAGACGATATTATTTTTCGGCAGTTGCATGTCATAACGCAACCCCAGATCCAGCCGGGTCCAGCCCTTGACCTTCAAATCATTGGCCTGGTCGGCATACTGGGAACCGGAACGAATCACGCGGCCGGTGGCGGCGACGCCGTTCAGCCTCGGCAGATCCCACTCGCCGCCCAGCACCAGCTGGTAGCGCGGCACGCCGATGGCGTCGTTGCCGTCATAGGCGCCGTCCTGGGTTTTGGTCAATTCCGGATCCATCCAGGTAGCGCTGCCGTTCAGGCGTACGCCCAGAAGCGGTTCACCGAATAGGTTCAGCTCCAGCCCACGGTTGCGCTCCTCGCCATAGTTGCCGTATTCATACTGGTTGTCGCCCAGGTAATTGTACGAGGCTACCGGCTTTTTGATCTCAAATGCCGCCAGCGAACCGGCGATGCGGCCGTAATCCACTTTCACGCCCACTTCGTTCTGCTTCGAGGTCTCGATGCCGGTCACCTGGCCGCCGTTGACGACGACGCCGGAGCCATAGCTGGCGCCGGCGGTTTCGCCGGATTGCAGCGCTTCAATATGGTTGGCATAGAGGGATATATGCTGCCAGGGCTTGACTACGAGGCCAAAGGCCGGCGTCACCTTGGTTTCAGTGAACTTGCTGGACTCGACGCCGGTGTAGTCATAATTGCTGACATTGACGCTCTGGCGCCGCAGGCCGCCGATCAGCTGCAGGCGATCGTCCAGCATGGAAAGGGAGTCCGACAGCGACACGCCGCTGTTAAAGGTGCGGCTGGTGGCGCCTGGGTCACCCATCCTGCCGCCGGCATAGGTGGCGTCGGTGGGTTCATCCACATAGCTCGGATCGTAAATATTGGTGGCTATGCTGCTGGACGATATCTGGTAAGCCGTACGAATCCGAGTCCAAACGCTTGAATAGCCCAGATTGACATGGTGGGTGATAAAGCCGGTGTCGAATTTGCCGCGCACGCCCGCCTGGCTGGAGAAGCTGTCGCTGAAATAAGGCACCCTCATCTGGCCCATGGTGGCGTCGCCGTTATCGTCAAAGGGTGTGGGGGAAGAATAGGAACCGTACTCATGGGTGTGGTTGCCGCCCACCGCGCCATAGACCGTCCAGTCGTTGCTTAAATCATACTCGCCGCGCAGGGCGCCGAACTGGCTTTCGGTATCGGTAAAGGCCCATTTCTGGCCGTAATTGGTGGTGGCGGAGGGCGGCTTGAGGATTTCATCCAGGCCGGTGGTATAGACCACTGAACGGGCGCCGTGAATGGTTTGTTTTTCGGCGCCCGCATCCAGCGAGGCGCGGAAACGATCGCCGCGATAATCCAGGCCGAGGGTGCCCAGCGTCAGGCGGCGATTTTCATCGTCAATCGCCGTTTCGCCTTCGCGGTGCACACCGCTGACCCGTACGCCCCACTGATTGTCATCGCCGTAACGGCGCGCCACGTCAAAAGAGCCGCCAATTTGTGATTTGGAGGTATAGTCCAGCGAAACGCGGTTCAGCGGCTCGTCGCCGGCGCGTTTCGGCTCGATATTAATGTTGCCCCCCACGCCGGTGCCCCCCGGCGGTACGCCATTGAGAAATGCGCTGGCGCCTTTAAGCAGCTCTACCCGTTCCGCTATCTCGGTAGCGACGAACTGGCGCGGCAGCACGCCATAAAGACCGCCATAGGAGATATCTTCACTGGCGAGCTTAAAGCCGCGGATATTGAAGATTTCCTGAGTACTGCCGTAGCCGTAGGCGGTTTGCACCGAGGCATCGTTACGCAACACGTCGCTGATGGAGCGGGTCTGCTGATCCTGCATCAGCTTGGAGGTAAAGCCCACCACGCTAAAGGGCACGTTGTTCGCATCCTGCTGTCCGAGAAATCCCACACGTCCGCCGTTGGCGATAGGGCCATCCAAAAACGCCGGTACCAGTTGGTCGCCGCCGGCCCTGAATTCATTGTTGGGAGAAGCCACCACGGTCATGGTTTCCCCCTTCGCCGCGGAAGCGGCGGTGGAAGAGGTCGCTGTGGAGGTTGTATCCGCCGTCGTGGCGGCAAACACCGGCAACATCGTGGTCCCGCAAGCGGCACCGATAATCACCGCCAGCAAACGCGGCAGGGCCCCCGATGGGGCGGGAGTTGAAACAACGGCAGTACGCATGTGCAAACCTTTAGCAAACAATAATGAGAATGATTCTTATAAGAGTTCATGATTATGCGTAACGCCATTTTTTTTGCAAGCAATTATTTATATTACTAATGGAATCATTGCGTCAGATTAACTTTTTAACGGCGAGTGAAAATGTTCTGTCCGATACATCCTGCGTGCTGCGCCAGGCACGCCCTACCCCGCCGGCCTGCGCAAGAGATAAATGAAGTAGGGGGCGCCGAAAAAGGTTGCCAGCAAACCGGCCGGTATCTGGTAGGGGAAGAGAATAATCCTGCCGCACCAGTCTGCCGCGATCATCAGCATGCCGCCAAGCAACCCGGCCACCGCTAACTGCGGCAGCGGCCGGCGAAATCCCAGCAACCGCGCCATGTGCGGCGCCATGAGTCCGACAAAACTCAGCGGGCCGACATTGAGGGTAGCGGCGGCGATCAGTCCCGCCGCCAGCAGCAAAATGGCCGCCCTGGCCGGTTTCAGCGCCACCCCGGCGGATCGGGCGGTAGCGCCCCCCAGAGGCAGCAATGCCAGCCAGCGGCGCAGCAGCGGGGTGGCCGCCAGCAATATTACCGCGATAAGAGCGGTCCAGAGCGCCTGGGCGCCGCTGACTTTATAGGTGGATCCGGATAACCAGGTCAGGACCGACGCCATACGCGGATCGTTGCTGATAAGCATGAGCGTCAGCAGCGTGGAAAAAAGCGTGCTCAAGGCGATACCCCCCAGCAGCAAGCGGCTGCCGGAAAACCCGCCGCGCTGCGCCAGCAGCATAATCAGCAGCAGCGTCGCCGCCGCGCCGAGGCTACCCGCCGGCAATAGCCAGACGAAAGCGTCTCCCGGCACCAGCAGCAGCATCAACACGATGCCCAGCGCCGCTCCGGAGCTGATGCCCAGTACTTCCGGGCTGGCCATGGGATTACCGGTCATTTTCTGGATCAGGGCGCCCGCCGCCGCCAGTATGGCCCCAGCCGCGCCCGCCGCCAGCACCCGCGGCCAGCGCCAGCGCCACATCTCCGCCAGTGACAGATACCAGCCATGGTCGGCACGCCCCAGCGTCAGCGCCAGGCAGGCAAGCAGCAACAGCAACGCTACACCCCAAACCGCCCCGACCCAGGTCAGTTGCCGTTCGCGGCCCGGATGCTGCGTACCGTCCTCAGGACCGGTAACGCTGTTGCGCAGCCTGGGCAGCAGCCATAACAGCAGCGGCGCCCCCAGCAACGCGGTGGCGGCGCCGGTGGGTATGTCAAGCCACCGGCGCGCCAGCATGATCATCATCTGATCGCTGAAAAGCAGCAGCAATGCCCCCAACAAACAGGATAGCCACAGCCGTTGCAACAGGCGGCGCGCCCCCAGCATCCGGGCCAGCAGCGGCGCGAATAGACCGATAAAGCCGATATTGCCGGCGGCGTTGACCAGAAATGCGCTCAGAACAATGGCGATGCCCAGGCCGCCGACACGGGCGGTAATTAATCCCAGGCCCAGATTACGGGCGATACCGTCGTCAAGCCCCATCAACATCAGCGGCCGCAGCATCAGCAATACCAGCATCAGTCCGATAACCAGACGCGGCCATAAAAAGCTCACTTTGCTCCAGTCCTGCTGATTGAGCATGCCGCTGCTCCAGAGGAAAATGCCTTGCAGACGTTCATAGTTAAGCAGCGACAGCAGGCTGCGGGCGGATCCGCAATACAACCCCAGGACCAGGCCCGCCAGAATCAGGGTGACCGGCGACAGGCGCCGCCCCCACGAGACGCCGAACACCAGTCCGCCCACCGTCAGCGCGCCGAGGATGGTGGCCAATTGCCGGGTGGATTCGCCACCGGGCAGTGCCCAAAGCATGGCGACGGTCAGTCCCAATTGCGCTCCCGCCGAAACCCCGAGAGTTGTGGGCTCAGCCAGGGGATTGCGCAGGATCTGCTGAAACAACAGTCCCGCCAGGCCAAGGCCGGCCCCCACCAGCAACGACAGCACGGTGCGCGGCAGCAAGCTGTAATGAAACAGCATCTCGTCGATGTTATCTACATGAGGTTGCCAGGCGGCCTGCCGCCAAAGATCCACCGGCAGCTGCTGCGTCAGGTTCAGACCGGTGAGCGCCAATGCGGCCAAGGCCAGCAGCAAAATCAGCAGCGGAGAATAAGGCGAAGTCCTGGCGCTCATGCCGTTTTCACCAGAGACTGCTCAAGCAGGCGGCAAAACCGCATGGCGGCGATGGTGGCGCCGAAAAACCATACCGCCGGAACAGTCTGCCATTGCCGCTCCCGCACAAAGGGGATCACCTGCCAGAGCGGCGACAGTACGACATCGTCGAGGGGATCTTGATCGCCGCGGCGAAAGCACAATCCGCGAACATCCTTTAATCCGGCCAATTGTTCAAAACCCACGGTTGCGCTGCCCCAGCGGTTGACTTCTCCATGCCAGGCGTTGGTCACACCGACCCGATCCATGATCTCCTGGAACATGCTGCCTTTACCCAGCACCATAACGTGCTGGCTGTCCAGAAAGGTGAACAGCAGTACCGGACGGCTGACAACGGAATTCAGCCGCCGGCGCGTTCGGGTCAGTTGTTCCTCAACAACCTGCAGATGTTGCCGGGCCCGATCCGCCAGGCCCAAGTACTCCCCCAGCGCCAGCACATCCTGCCGGGCGGTGGTGAAAGGCAGTCCCGGCGTTTCCTGAACGGGAAAAGACATCACCGGCGCGATGGACGCCAGGCTTTCCGCCGCCGGACCATAGCCTTTGGTCAGTAAAAGCAGCGAGGGCCGCAGGCGTTGCAGTGCTTCCATATTCGGTTCGGTACGCAATCCCACATCCTTCACCGATAGCGCCAGCGGGGGTTCAACCACCCAATTGCGGTAGTTGGGAGCGTCGGCAATCGCCTGCGGGGTGACGCCGAGGGCCAGCAATAACTCAGTGGGACGCCATTCCAGGGCGATTATCCGCCTCGGATCGGGATTTTCATCGGCGGCAATGGCGGCGGAAAACCACCAGGGCAGGGTCATCATGCCCATAAGCAGCCGGCGGCGGTACTCATCATGAGTTTGCATAAAATTTAAATATTAATAGTTATCATTACGATTTTAATCGCCTATTATGCGCATTCGGAGAGTGACTGCAAGCAACTCGCCTGCCTGAACGCCTTTCCCTTGGTTTAAATCAACAAAGGAAACACATGCATCCTGACGAAAAAATGCCTGGCCGGGCGTGCGCCGCCGAGATAACGGAAAGCTTTTTACTTGAGGCGCCCGCACATAAAAAAGTCTATAGCGCACTGGATTTATGTGCGCCCGAAACGGCGCAGGCAATCATTGAACCGCTGTTGAAAATCCACGAGGGAGGAGACCCGGCGGCGGTGATTTCCATCTGGTCGCAATGGTATTTTGCTCTTTTGCTGGCGCCCTGGGCGCGTATCAATATGCTTTACGATTGGCAATTGCCGTTTTTGCCGCACGATATCCGCTTTACCCAGTCCGAAAACGCGGTGCTGGATCGGTTTATCCTGGCGGATAATGGCTGCGCGGCGCCGTCGGGTCCGGCCCGATTCGATGCCTTGATTCACCGGCATCTGGCGCCGGTGTGCCAGACATTCAGCCGGTTAGCCGGCATCAAGCCGGGATTGTTCTGGAATAATGCCGGCATCCGTCTGGCGCACGGTTTTACCATGGCGCAAGAACAAGGGACGGACATTACCCGCGCTGCCGATTTTCTGGCAACGCGCACCCTGTCGGATGGCGCCCCCAACCGCCTCTACCAGCCGATACGGGAAATACCGCAGCCGGGGGGACCGCCGAAAATCATCCGTCGCCTCTGCTGCCTGCGCTACAAACTCGCCGGTCTGGAATACTGCCCCGGCTGCCCACTGGTGGAAGCGCGGCAGCGCAAAGCCTGTCGCGGAAGTTAACCGGCTCGCATTACCGATCCCGATCACGTGACCGCAATCATGCAGCGGTTATGCAGTTGCCGGTCAGATTCACCGCGGAATCATGCAGCGGTTATGCAGTTACCAATCAGGTTCACCGCAACAATGCAGCGGTTTTACAGGAAAATACCGCCGGAAGCCTCGATTCTTTGGCCGTTGATCCAGCCGTTGCCTTCCGCCAGCAAAGCGGCCACCGCGGCGCCGATATCATCCGGCAGCCCCACCCGGCCGAGAGCGGTGGCTGATGCAATCTGCCGGTTTATTTCCGGCGTATCCCGCACCATGCCGCCGCTGAAGTCGGTTTCGATGGCGCCGGGGGCAAGAGTATTGGCGCTGATGCCGCGATCCCCCAACTCCTTGGCCAGATAGCGCGTTAACACCTCCACTCCCCCTTTCATGGCGGCATAGGCGGATGAACCTGGGAATGAGAAACGGGCCAGGCCGGAGGAGATATTCACGATCCGTCCACCGTCGGCAATCAGCGGCAGCAATTTCTGGGTCAGGAAATAAGGTCCTTTTAGATGAACCTTGAACATGAGTTCAAACTGCTCCTCAGTGGTTTGTGCAAAAGCGGCATGCAACCCGACGCCGGCATTGTTGACCAGAAAATCGAAATGATTGCGGGAAAATTCAGCGGATAAAACCTGTCCCACTTTGGCGGCAAAATCCCCAAAGCCGGCGCTTTCGCCCACGTCCAGTTGCACCATGGCCGCTTTACCGCCGGCCTGTTTGATCTCGTCCGCCAGCGCCCGCGCCTCGTCGGCCTTGCTATGATAGGTGCCGATGATATCAACGCCCTGGCGGGCCAGATGCTGCGCGATGCTTTTGCCCAGCCCGCGGCTGGCGCCGGTGATCAATGCAATTTTATGACTCATGGTTATTACTCCCGCTAATGGGTGGATACATTATTATGGCTCGGATAAGAGTTTATTAGCCGGACAGCGATAGATAAATCCGCCAAAACCGGAAATACTGTTCGCTATGACAGAACAATAGCGAGCTAAATCGATGGTAAACAAACTGGAGCTGCTGCGCAGTTTCGTGCGCGTGACCGAACTGTCGAGTTTTACCCAGGCCGGCGAGAGCCTGGGCCTGCCCAAGTCAACGGTGTCCGAACATATCCAACTGCTGGAAGCCCTGGTGGGCGCCCGCTTGCTGCATCGAACCACCCGGCGCGTAAGGGCGACACAGGATGGGTTGGTACTCTATGAGCGCAGCCTGGATATGTTGGCGAACATGGACGAACTGGAGGGGTTGTTTCGTCAGGACGGCCTGGTGCTGACCGGGCGCCTGCGTATCGATATGCCCGCCGGCTTCGCCCGTTCCCTGGTGCTGCCGCATTTGGGGGAATTCATGCAACGGCACCCGCAGGTGCAAATCGAGATCAGCTGCACCGACCGCAGGGTGGATATCGTGCGTGAGGGGTTTGATTGCGTACTGCGCGTGGGTGAATTAACCGATGCCACCCACGTCGCCCGCCGCTTAGGTCAACTGCCGATGATAAATTGCGCCAGTCCGGCCTATCTGGCCGCCCACGGCACCCCCCACACCCCGGAAGAGCTTGCCGGGCACTATCTGGTTCATTACGTGTCGGTATTGGGCACCCGGGCCGAGGGATTTACCTACCTGCGGCAAGGCAAGCCGGTGGACCTGGAGCTGCCGGCCATGGTAACGGTAAATAATGTCGACGCCTATAACGCCGCCTGTCTGGCCGGCCTGGGGATCATTCAGGCCCCGTCCATCGGCTTGAGCGAACATGTAGCCGCCGGGCGTTTGGTCGCCATCCTGGCGGATTACCCGCCGCCTTCCATGGATGTCTCGTTGTTGTACGCTCATCGCCATTACCTGCCCCGGCGCGCGCGGGTGTTTATGGACTGGCTGGCGGAATTGATCGGGCAGGTCATCAACCCGCCCTCGCGCTGACAGACGCATTACGGCGAAAATATCAAATCACTCCTCAACGACCTCAAGGGAAATATTTGCGGGTTCCCTCCCTAACCCGTTGTTTAGCCATCGCATCATCACCATTCAATCAGATAAATTTCAATCTTGATCAACATAACCGGCCTTAGGGTTGTTGACAACCGTCAACATCATCATTAGGATAACCAGCAGTAACAAGGAGGGAAATGAAGGAACATCCCAATAAGCATATTCAGGCCGCCATTCAATATGCTCTTGCCAGGGACTGGAAATTTCGCCCCAGCCAAGGACATGCATTTGGCCGGCTTTACTGCGGTAAGCCAGATCATATCAAGCACCAAATGAGCGTCTGGTCTACACCCAAAAATCCCGAGCATCATGCCAAACAGATATGTCGCCAGGTGGATCGCTGTTTTATAACCTGACGTCATGGATACACAAGGCGGGGAAACCGCCTTTCAAGGAGCCAACCTATGCAACACTATCATTTCTCCCTCACGCTGGCCGGCGTTACCTCGGAGACGCCGGAGCTTGAAGACAGCCTGTTCGCCAGCGGTTGTGATGACGGCCTGGTCTGCTTTTACGGTAAATCGGTGTATGTGGAGTTCGATCGTGAAAGTGAAAATTTTGCCAAAGCGGTGCTAAGCGCCATCAACGATATCGAATCCGGCGGATCCGGCGCAACCGTGAACTCCGTAGATGCCAACCTCGTCGGCTTAAGCGACATCGCCGGGCTTTCCAACATGTCGCGCCAGGCCATCGCCATGCTGAAGGACGGGACTCGCGGGCCGGCGGATTTTCCCTCCCCTGTTCAACGGTTAAAAGGCATATCGCCATTGTGGCGCTGGGCCGACGTGGCCGAATGGCTGCATGAAAAAGGCAAACTGAGCTCCGATCTCGCCGCTAATGCGCGACAGCTGGAAATTATCAACATTGCACTGCAGTTACGTGAAACCAAACAACGCCAGATCATTGAATGTTATTCGTCCCTATTGGCGAATCCCCTGAAGCTGGCTGAATTTTGCCACTGACGAATCCTGGGATGGCAGTGCGCTCTCACTGCTACAGGGAACATGCCATGGCGCAAGTCTGGCTTTAGCTGGACGGCGCGTCAGATAAAAGAGGCTGTCTACCTCTATCGGCCTAAGGGTATAAGGATTCGACAAATTCATGAATGATCCCGGCAATCTCGCCCGGGGATTCAAGGGGTGAAAGATGCCCCGTTCCCGGCAACACATGCAGCCGCGCATGGGGGATAAGCGGCAGCAAGTCGGTTTTTAAAACCGCAACGGTTTCAACCCGGTCCAGCTCGCCGGCAATAATGACCGTGGGGGATGCGATCCCGGCGACGGCCCCGGCAATATCTTCCTGACTGGTATATTTCGGCCAGGCTATTTTCGCCTCCGGCGCGCCGCGCAAACTGTCTTTAATGATCTGCTGACGATGGTCGGGAGATAAGGGCTTTGCGCTCAGCATATGGTCGATTGCCATATTCACCGTCTCCTCAGAGGAATAGGCATTTTCCATGACCAAACGCGCTTCGGAAGCCAATTTCATCGGCGTCGGCGGCGCCGGCGCAATAAGTACCAGGCCCACCAGTCCGCGGGGATGCTGCGACGCCAGCAATTGTGCGATTCTCCCCCCCATGGAATGCCCCACCAGCACATATTGCCGCACATCCAGCGCCTTGATCATGGCCAGGATATCGTTAACGAAATCAATAAGTGCAAAACCGTTGTCAGCCGGCGCGGACGATTCACCCCATCCCCGCAGATCGGGGGCGATGGTACGGTAGGTTTCGGGCAGGGCGGCGATAACATCCGCCCACGTCCGCGACGATCCGCCCCAATAATGCAAAAAGATAATGGCCGGCAAGCCGTTACCCCTATCTTGTATATTCAGCGTCAAACCATTCAAAACGTATTTCATAACGCAACCTCGCCATAAGTGATATCAGGATGCAAGAGTATATTAAATACCCTTAATCGATAATCCACGCTCTGTTATCATCAGCCTGTCGTTAAACTATCGAATAGAGGTATTGATGGATCGTCTGACCAGCATTGAGGTTTTTATCGCCGCCGTCGATGAAGGCAGCCTGGTAGCCGCCGGCCGGCGCTTTGGCCTGTCCGCCTCGATGGCGGGAAAATACCTGACCGGCCTTGAAACAGAGCTGAATGTTTGTTTGATTAAACGCAGCACCAGGCGACTAAGCCTTACCGATGCCGGCAAAAGATATTACGACCGCTGCAAACGTATTCTGGACGAATTCGACGACGCCAACCGCGAAGCCAGTGACGCCAGCTTAAGCCTGCACGGCGTCTTGCGTATTGCCGCGCCGGTGACCTTCGGCACCCTGCATATGGGCAACGTCATCGGGCGGTTTTTGCAGGATCATCCGCAGATTAACGTGAGTATGCGGCTGGACGATCGCTACCTGGATTTGCACGACGACAATATCGATGTGGCGATTCGTATCGGCCGGTTGGCCGACTCGTCCTTGATTGCCCGGCGCCTGGCCCCCTGTCGCATGGTGCTGTGCGCCGCGCCGGCATATTTAAAGCGCGCGGGAACGCCTCGATTGCCCGAGGATTTACATCATTCGCCTCGTTTGGCGTTCAGCGAAGAGGTGTCGATGGGTGCATGGACGCTTTATGATGAAAACCAGCAACCTCACCCCATAGACGGCCCAATCCGGATGCAGGCCAATAATGTTCAGATGCTCTTGGACGCGGCCTTGGCGGGTATCGGTATTACCTACGGCCCAAGCTTTGTATTCGGTAAGTATCTTGCCGGCGGTGAGCTGATCAATTTACTGCCCGCTTACCGTACCAAAGACCTAACCGTACAGGCGGTTTACCCGGCGATGCGCTATACGCCGTCAAGGATTCGCCAATTTATTGATTACCTGGTGGCTGACTTTGGCGATATTCCGCCCTGGGAGCGTTTTTGAGAAAACGTCTGCGCGGGTAGGACCGCTCGCCCCGTTGGGAATGTTGATACAGGGCAGATATACATACACATCGGTACTGCCTAGCATTTAAGTACGTTGAATTTCTGATATGACCGTTTTTTGTAATCACCTATTCTTATGCTATGGTATTTTAATCAAATAGACCAATTCTTGAAGGAAATATTGTTACCATAAGGATCAATATCTTAAAATTAGATTTAAGAGTTAACCAAGAATATTTATTAAAGGGATAACCATGCTAGCTTCCGGTATTAAAAATCAACGTTCTGGCCAGGATGGATTGACTCATCCGATAAAGACGGGAACATTTCAAAGTTCCGAAACCCCCAAGAAAAGCAATGTTAAAGAGATTAGCAATGTTCCTGTCAATTTTTCTTCCTCACTTCAGCAGTCTGAATTATATTCGTACGGTGTCGGCAATCGCGCTAACAAACCTGATTTGGTTAACTTATCAAAATTAGTGATAAAGAAAATCCGATGTCTCTTTGGATTTAAATCAAGCAATAAGCATTATGGGAATAATGATAATGTGATTAGCCCTGATAAACTCCCTTTTATTCTCAAAGGAAAGACAAGTTCGCGACTCACGTCAAAGGACTGTTCTTGATAATATATCAAGGGATGAGCTTTATAACAATTCCTACAAATATACGGGTAATCCGGAGACTTTTTTTCATTACGGGCGATTACTAATTGAGAATAGTAAAATTGCCTCTGCTAATTGTGACCGCCAAAGTCCAATTGCATATTTTTTTTTGAATTATACCTTTAAATATTATGCAACTGAATTTTTCATAGATATAGTTTCTTTAAAAAACAGCAAATTTACACCAGGGTTTTCACATTGTGTAATAATAATTAGAGATGCCGTCTATAAAGAAGAGGCTTACCCAGACAACATGCATAAATGTTATCCAAATGATTTTATAATTGATCCTTGGGCAAATATCGGCTGTTCCGCCCATCATTATCCTGAACAATGGAATAAAAAATGGACAAATGGGCCGCCAGAAAATTGATAATAGATAAGGGTACTAGCCCTAAAGAGCTGAAGGGATTAGTTGAAGACTGTCAAATCAAATCTTACTTGACAATAAAAGGAGATGCTAAAAAATGCTACTGGCAATGAATTTGACAAGTATATGGAAGAAAGCACATTGGCGGCGTATGGCAATTTTTGGAAAGAGTGGACGACGAATGATGGTTGATGAATAATGAATAATGAATAATGAATAATGAATAATGAATAATGAATAATGAATAAACAAGAGCGTTGTGCATCTTGACTGAGTTGGTTAATTAAATTGCTTCATTGCTTGTTCTTGATATGGCTATCTGCACACCTGAGGCAGGCAAATTACAGAAGAGAAGACACTTCAGGCACCATTTCCTGTGTCAATTTATTGCCACCGATCGAAATGCCTAATGGATGTCTCTTTTCATGTGGTTTTCGGGTATCTAAAATATAGAGCGTATCGACGCCATTACAACGCTACGTTGGGTGCTACGGAGTTCGTTGTCATATTAGACAATTAGTTAACCAGCTTCGTTAATCTTTTTTTTAGTCAAGATGCGCCCCACTTAGGTTCACCTTACGTTCAATTTTGATCCTCACCGAACAGGCGCCAGTATGGTTGGTTATAGCTATCTTTAAAAGATAATCGCTACAAATACCAGTATGACGCCGGAATAACGGTGAGCAACAGACATTCCGCAACCCACTATGAACCATGATTTAACCAACCGGGCTTCGCCTCATGGAACTTGCAATGGCTGGCGCAAAGTAGGTTATTTCCCCGCAACCAGCCTTTTCCTGACATGCTACGCTTCCCTCCCTCTTTCGAGGTTCAAACCCATTACTGGGTAAGGATCAGTCAGGCTTGCAATAGGCACTCTAACAGCCTGAGATCATCACAACAAGCCATTATAACTACTTGATCTATAATAATAAATAAACTTAAAATGGAATATCATCGTCAAAATCCATCGGCGGTTCATTGCCGGCAGCCGGCGCATTATTTTGCGGCGCGGCGGCGGGACGACCGGCGGTCGCCGACGGCGCGGCAGCGGGATTACCGCTGAACTGCGCGTTATTGCCCTGCGGCTGCTGCGGCTGGCCCCAACCGCCCTGCTGTCCGCCGCCGGCATTGGCACCGGGTGCGCCCGCGCCGCCGCCCTGGCGGCCGCCCAGCATCTGCATGGTGCCGCCTACGTTGACCACCACTTCGGTGGTGTAACGTTCCTGGCCGCCTTGATCGGTCCATTTGCGGGTTTGCAGCGCCCCTTCAATATAGACCTGGGAACCTTTTTTCAGGTATTCCCCCGCCACTTCAGCGAGTTTGCCGAACAGGACCACCCGGTGCCATTCGGTCTTTTCCTTGGTTTCGCCGGTCTGCTTGTCGCGCCAGCTTTCGGAAGTGGCCAGAGTCATGTTGGCTACCGCGCCACCGTTCGGCATATAGCGGACTTCCGGATCCTGGCCCAGATTTCCGACTAGAATCACTTTGTTTACGCCTCTGCTGGCCATGTCGACTCTCCTGATAAGATAATTTACTAAGTGTAATCGCTAAAGTTTACCATGCAAACGCGTAAAGAACACGGCTGAAAATGAATGCGGGGACGATCCCGTGTCGGTTGATACAGATATTGCTGTTGCAATCAATACTGGATATTCGTTCAGCTTTTTTTGTGTCATAATTGTCCGTTTCGTGCCGGTCGCGTTGCCAACGCGGTCGTCAGTCATTATTCATCCGGTGACGGGATTAAGTTGAATGGATAAGATCGAAGTTCGTGGTGCTCGTACCCATAACCTGAAAAACATCAGTCTGGTTATTCCCCGCGACAAGTTAATAGTCATTACCGGCCTGTCCGGCTCAGGCAAATCCTCACTGGCTTTCGATACCCTTTATGCCGAAGGCCAGCGTCGCTATGTCGAATCGCTTTCCGCTTATGCCCGCCAGTTCCTGTCGCTGATGGAAAAACCGGATGTGGACCATATCGAGGGTCTTTCACCCGCCATATCCATAGAGCAGAAATCCACCTCCCATAACCCGCGCTCCACGGTGGGGACCATAACCGAAATCCATGATTACCTGCGCCTGCTGTTTGCCCGGGTCGGCGAGCCGCGGTGTCCCGATCACGACGTGCCGCTGGCGGCGCAAACCGTCAGCCAGATGGTGGATAATGTGCTGTCCCAGCCGGAAGGCACCCGTTTGATGCTGTTGGCGCCGATTGTGAAAGAACGTAAAGGCGAACACAGCAAAACCCTGGAAGGCCTGGCGACGCAGGGATATATCCGCGCCCGCATCGATGGCGAAGTCTGCGATCTGTCCGACCCGCCCAAGCTTGAACTGCAAAAGAAACATACCATTGAAGTGGTGGTGGACAGGTTCAAGGTGCGGGAAGATCTGGCCCAGCGGCTGGCGGAATCCTTTGAAACCGCCCTTGGCCTATCCGGCGGCACCGCCGTGGTGGCGGAAATGGATAATCCGCAAGCGGAAGAACTGCTGTTCTCCGCCAATTTTGCCTGTCCCATCTGCGGTTACAGCATGCCGGAACTGGAGCCCCGCCTGTTTTCATTCAACAACCCGGCGGGTGCCTGCCCCACCTGCGACGGGCTGGGGGTGCAGCAATATTTCGATCCGGAACGGGTTTTGCAAAATCAGGAAATATCCCTGGCGGGCGGCGCCATCCGCGGCTGGGATCGGCGTAATTTCTATTACTTCCAGATGCTGCGATCCCTGGCAGCCCATTATAAATTTGATGTGGAAGCGCCGTTCAATGAACTGGATAGCGATGTTCAGCAAAAAATCCTGTTCGGTTCCGGTAAAGAGACCATCGAATTCAAATATATCAACGATCGCGGCGACAGTTCGGTGAAACGCCATCCCTTTGAAGGGGTGCTGCCGAATATGGAACGCCGCTATAAAGAAACCGAATCCTCGGCGGTGCGCGAAGAGCTGGCGAAATATATCAGCAACCGCCCCTGCAACAGCTGCGGCGGCACACGCCTGCGCCGCGAAGCGCGCCACGTGTTTGTGGAAAACACCACGTTGCCCACCATTTCCGATATGGGCATCGGCCATGCGCTGAGCTTCTTTGATGAAATGAAGCTTAGCGGCCAGCGGGCGAAGATCGCCGAAAAAATCCTGAAAGAGATCCGCGATCGGCTGAAGTTTCTGGTGAATGTCGGCCTGAATTATCTCTCCCTGTCACGGTCGGCGGAAACCCTCTCAGGGGGGGAAGCGCAGCGTATTCGTCTGGCCAGCCAAATCGGCGCCGGGCTGGTGGGAGTGATGTATGTGCTGGACGAGCCTTCCATCGGTTTGCATCAGCGGGATAATGAACGGCTGCTGGAAACCCTGATCCACCTGCGCAATCTCGGCAATACGGTGATCGTGGTGGAACATGACGAAGACGCCATTCGCGCGGCGGACCATATTATCGATATCGGTCCGGGAGCCGGCGTGCACGGCGGGGAGGTGGTGGCTGAAGGCACCGCCGAACAGATTATGGCCAATCCGGCTTCACTCACCGGGCAGTTCCTGAGCGGGAAACGGGAAATCGCCATTCCCGAACGGCGGATCCCGGCGGACCCTACCCGGGTGCTGAAACTCATCGGCGCCCGCGGCAATAATCTTAAGGATGTCACCCTGACGCTGCCGGTGGGCCTGTTTACTTGTATCACCGGCGTATCGGGTTCAGGCAAATCCACCTTGATCAACGATACGCTGTTCCCGGTGGCGCAGCGTCAGCTAAACGGCGCCACTACCACAGAAGTCGCGCCCTATCGCGATATCCAGGGCCTGGAGTATTTCGATAAGGTCATTGATATCGACCAAAGCCCTATCGGCCGGACGCCGCGCTCCAACCCCGCCACCTATACCGGGGTCTTTACGCCGGTGCGTGAACTCTTTGCCGGTGTGCCGGAATCCCGGACCCGAGGTTATACCCCCGGCCGTTTCAGTTTCAACGTTCGCGGCGGACGCTGCGAAGCCTGCCAGGGCGACGGGGTGCTTAAAGTAGAGATGCATTTCCTGCCTGATATCTATGTGCCTTGCGATCAGTGCAAGGGCCAGCGGTATAACCGGGAAACCCTGGAAGTGAAGTATAAAGGCAAAAATATCCATGAGGTGCTGGATATGACCATTGAAGACGCACGGGAATTCTTCGATGCGGTGCCGGCGCTGTCCCGTAAACTGCAAACCCTGATGGATGTCGGCCTTTCTTACATCCGCCTGGGGCAATCCGCCACTACCTTGTCGGGCGGTGAAGCGCAGCGCGTTAAACTTGCTCGGGAACTGTCGAAACGCGGCACCGGCCAGACGCTGTATATTCTGGACGAACCCACCACCGGGCTGCATTTCGCCGATATCCAGCAACTGTTGGAAGTGCTGCATCAGCTGCGGGATCAGGGGAATACCATCGTGGTTATCGAGCATAATCTGGATGTGATTAAAACCGCTGACTGGATTGTGGATCTCGGTCCGGAAGGGGGTAACGGCGGCGGGGAAATTCTGGTCTCGGGTACCCCTGAAACCGTGGCGGCGTGCAAAGATTCTTACACCGCCCGCTTCTTGAAACCGATTCTAGACCGGAGGCACCATCCCATATCCAAAGCCGGCTAGGGGACGGGGTAAACGCTAACCGAATGCCGGCATGCTTTCCCTTTAACACGCTCGCTGCACGTTCGATGATCGCGGGCCTACCGTGGCATGGGGCACTCCGCGGCCGACCAAGGCCGCTTCGACCCCATTGCCGCGGTCTCCCTTTAACACGCTCGCTGCACGTTCGATGATCGCGGGCCTACCGTGGCATGGGGCGCTCCGCGGCCGACCAAGGCCGCTTCGACCCCATTGCCGCGGTCTCCCTTTAACACGCTCGCTGCACGTTCGATGATCGCGGGCCTACCGTGGCATGGGGCGCTCCGCGGCCGACCAAGGCCGCTTCGACCCCATTGCCGCGGTCTCCCTTTAACATGTTCGCTGCACGTTCGATGATCGCGGGCCTACCGTGGCATGGGGCGCTCCGCGGCCGACCAAGGCCGCTTCGACCCCATTGCCGCGGTCTCCCTTTAACACGCTCGCTGCACGTTCGATGATCGCGGGCCTACCGTGGCATGGGGCGCTCCACGGCCGACCAAGGCCGCTTCGACCCCATTGCCGCGGTCTCCCTTTAACAGGTCCGCTTCACGCGCCGGCGATCGCGGGCTTAACCCGCCGGGCAATCCGCATAGGCCGCGCCGTGAAAATCAATTTCCCATTCCAGCACCTGCCGGTAGAGCGCGGACAGGCGCCGCTGTTCGCCTTCAGGCAAAATTGCGGCGCACTGGTCCAGTTCCGCCTTTAACCAACGGGCCTGGGCGAAAAAGGTCTCTTCGGCATGCATCTCCACCCAGTGGCGGATATCCGGATCTGCTTGTTCGGACCTATACACCCGGCTGCACCAATGGTAATACATCCACTCGGCGCCGAACATCAGGGTGACGATATCGGCATAACCGCCTTCCCGGGCCGCTGTCAGCATGCCGTCGCGAAAACGGCTCACCGCAGGGAGGTTGCGCTGATAGTCATCGGGATTGATGCCGCGCCGCGCCAGGACCTGTTCAAAATAGCCCATCTGGTCGTCCACCAGGGCGTTCAGTACGCCCACCAGCCAGCGCTGCTGGCGTATACCCGGCGCTTTGCTGACCGCCAGGGCGAAGATGCCGATGGCGGTGGCGACAAAATCGCCTTCGAACACCAGGTATTGATTAAATACCCCGGCGGGCAGCTTATCCTGTTCAATATCGGTGACAAAACGATGCTGCTGCATGGCCTGCCAGGTGGCTTGATGTTCCGCCAGCAGACGGTCGCTGAAACTCTCCATCATTCCTCCAGTGCTGCCCGGGCCGCGGCCATAAAGTGTGTAACACGCTCCGGTTCCACTTCATTCCACCATACGCCGCCCACTTTTAAGGTGCTGGCGACAATAACGCCCTGGGTACGCTGCAAAATCTGCTGGACGTTATCGGGCGTAACACCGGATCCCACTAGCAGAGGCAACCCGGTGGCGGAGCGGATTTCATCGATTTCTTCCAGCGTCGCGCTGTCACCGGTACGTTGGCCGGTGGCTATTACCGCGTCTGCCTGGAAAAAATCCACATCCCGGGTCAATTCCTGAATGGAGCGATCGGCGACAATGGCATGGCTGCCGTGTTTAACGTGGCTGTCGGCAAACACCCGGATATGTTCGGCCCGCAGCATGCTGCGATAGCGCAATGCTTTGGCCGCCGCGCCTTCAATAAATCCTTCATTGGCGATATAGGCGTTTGCCCATTGATTCACCCGGATAAAATCCGCGCCGCCCGCCAGCGCCGTGGCCAATGCAGGCAGCGCGGCGTTGGCCAGCACATTAATCCCAAGGGGCACGCCGAATTCATTTTTAATACGATCGGTAATAACCGACATTAGCGCCGCGGTTTCCGGCCCGATATCTTCCGGTTTGGCAAAAGGAATATCGCCATGATTTTCGATAATTAATCCATGTACGCCGCCGGCAATATAATGCTTGGCATCGTACAAAGCGCGATCGATTATTTTTGAAAAAGGCTGACCTTGATATTGTGGCGTACCAGGAAAAGCCAGACAATGCACAACACCAATAACTGCTTTGCTCCTGGAAAATATATCTTGTATTGCACTAGGTTTTTCTGCTGATATAGAAGCCATCTTATTTCACCTTCTTAGGAATTACATTATGCACGTCTATGTCGTGGGTAATATGGGCGTCGACCAAACCTTTCTGATCGATGAACTGCCTGAAAAGGCGCATCGATTCTTGGGCAAAGAATATCCCAGGATTTGGGCGGAAAAGGAGCCAATCAGGCCATTATTCTGGCTCGCTGTGGAATAAATACCACCTTGATTGCCGGCAGCGGTGACGATAGTCATGGAGCATGGTGCCGCAATAAAATAGCGCAAGAGTCATTAGGCCTGTTTCCGACCCAACCCTTGGATTGCGCTACAGATACCTCCATCATTCTTAATAGCGCCGATGGCGATAATGCGAATATTACCACCACCACCGCAGCCGATAGCTTATCCCTGGAGGACATCAAAATCGCCCTTGCCGCAGCGCAGCCGGGCGATGTGTTATTACAGCAGGGCAATTTCTCTTTCGAAAAAACCCGTGCCATTTTTGAATATTCCCGCAGCCGTAAGTTATTCAATGTCTTTAATCCTTCGCCGGTTAAGGCTCAGTTCGCCAAACTTTGGCCGCTTATCGATCTGGCGGTGCTCAACAGCGTCGAAGCCCGGCTGCTGAGCCAGGGCCGCCAGGAGCCGATGGCCGCGGCGCAGCAGTTGCTGAACGACGGCGTCGGCATGCTGGTGATTACTCTGGGCGCCGAGGGCGCGCTGCTGTTGGGCAACGGACAGCAACATCATGTGGACGCAGCCCCTTGCCGGGTCGTTGACACCACCGGCGCCGGCGATACCTTCCTGTCGGTCATGCTGGCCTCTTCACTGCGGCGCGGCGTTGCCGTGGACCCGCAGGCGCTGCGTCATGCCGTCGCCGCCGCGGCGATTACCATCGGCCGCAGCGGCACGTTAAGCGCCTTTCCTTCCCGGCAAGAGCTGGTCGGCTTGCTTACCTGTTAAAAAACTGCCCGGGCGGGACAGGAATGTCCCGCTGGGCTTGTTGACAAAGTGCCCCGCCAGTACAGGCCGCCAGACCGTAGCGATACGGTAAACCTGCCGTGAATACATCCCTTTAGGCTCGATACGCGCCATTACTTGAATAATGGGCGGAACGTGTCGACATTGCTTTTGGTCACCACCGTGGCCGGCACCAGAATGTTTTTCTCCACCGTCTTGCCGGCGGTTACCGCGTTAAGGGCTTTCAGCGCTTCGGAGCCCATTTTTTCAGGATCCTGCTGCAATACCGCCGCCACATAGCCCTGATCGATGCCGGTGATGGCCTGGGCGGTCAAATCCCAGCCGAAAACCTTGATGTCCTTTTGGCGTCCCTGGTTAACCACTGCCGCCATCGCACCCAGTAATGCCGGTTCGCCGGTGGCATAGATCGCAGTCATATCAGGATTGCCGGTAATCAGGTTTTCCGCAGCGGTCAGCGCATCGTCCTGAATATTTCGGCCGTCCACCACATCAGCCACTTTAATCGCCGGATTGACTTTAATAGCGTCTTCAAATCCTTTTTGACGGGCATTTTGAATGGCCGAATTCAACGCACCGACAATCCCCACCTTGACCTTACCGCCCATATTTTTCTTAACATAGTCGGTAAAATAATCACCCAGGATGTGGCCGCCTTTAATATTATCCACGCCAACCTGTGATTTTTGCGGTCCGGCGGGTAATACGGCATCAATAGCGATCACGGGAATATGGGCATCCGCCGCTTCTTTGATGGCCGGCATAATACCGTTGACATCAATCGCATCAACAAGAATGCCTTTAACACCTTGTTGAATATAGTTTTCAATGGCGTCATTCTGCGCCACGGGATTATCGGTGGCATTAAAAACCACCAATGTTTTACCCGTTTCTTTTGCCGCTTCCTGTGCCCCTTTATTCATTAAATTAAAGAATAGCGCTTGCTGATTAATCTGGACCAACGCATAGGTAGGCGCCGCATCTTTTGCCGAAGATGCGCCGGTCATTAATGCTATTGCCGTCAATGAACAGGCTAGGGTGGAAATGAATTTCTTGCCGGTGTTGAATAACATACGGTTGTCCTCGTCAAGGAAAATAGTGCAAGCAAGATGCGGCGAGACCAAAAACCACGGCCTGGCATCAAGGATAATGTTGGCGGGACAAATATCGATAGGGCGAAAACACAGCAACGGGGATTGTTGAACCACCGTCCGGTGTCGCGGCTTTTTACTGTCGGATTCTGTTCCTAGCCTGTCCATGTAGGCTATTTGTCGGGCAGAGTCGGCAGGTTTGGGAATAATTCCCGGTAAACAGGTAATGCGGGTAAACTGCTATTTACAATTCATCGACAGCGAACTTTTGTCAAGCATTAATTCTTGGACCATAGAGTATTATAGGACAGACTCCCGATAAAAAGGTCTGTAACCCTCTGACGTAAATGTGTTAACAATAGCGCTGGGCAGAATGATTGTGGTGGTGCGGATGAATAAAAAAAGAGTGGTTCTTTCGGATGTCGCCAATTTAGCCGGCCTGTCCAAGGCCACCGTATCACGTTATCTCAACAACAGCATCGTCTTGCCGCAGGCGACGGTTCAGCGGATTGAAGATGCCATCGCCCAGTTGGATTATCGCGCCAACAGCCTGGCCCGACGTTTAAGCAAAGGCGGCAGCGAGACTATCGGCCTGGTGCTGCCGGATATTACCAATCCGTTTTTCGCCGAACTGGCGGACGCCGCGGAAGAAGCCGCTTCGGAGCACCACTACAGCTTGGTATTGTGTATTACCCGCAATAATCCGGACAAAGAGCGTCAATTTATCCGCTGGCTGGATACCTGCCAGGTGGACGGACTGCTGTTTACCACCAACCGGCCGGATAACGGTTTACTACGGGAAGAATTGGTGGGCCATCAGCGCATTGTATTGATTGATGAAGATATTCCAGGAAGCCTGGTGCCCAAGCTTTTTGTGGATAACGTGCAGGGCGGCATCCTGGCGACGGAGCAGCTCATTGCCGCCGGCCACCGCCGCATCGCTTTTGTCGGCGGGCCGGATGCGTTAATGAGCGTGCGGGAACGCCACGAGGGTTTCAGGCGGGCCATGGATCGTGCGGGACTGGCTTGCCCGCCCGAGCGGGTGCTGTACGGGGATTACAGCCGCGAATTCGGCCAGTCCGCCCTGCACCGTTTGCTGTCGCTGCCCGAGCCGCCCACCGCGGTGTTCGCCGCCAGTGACTATTTGGTGCTCGGCCTGCTGGACGGCCTGAGACAGAGGGGATTGACGGCGCCGGAAGCCTTATCGCTGGTGGGTTTTGACGATGCCAGCTATGCCGAACTTATCACGCCGCGTTTATCCACCATCCGCCAGCCGGCTCGTTTGCTGGGGCGAACCGCCGTGGATATCATGATTAAGCTGCTTAACGGCCGCGTGGATATCAATATCGAAACCCGCATTCCGGTGGAATGGGTCGGCCGTGATTCTGTGCGATGTTACCCGCCGGAGTAAATTTTTTGCACCATTTTTGCGCAGCAATGCACAAAAATGCGGCATTGATGAGCAAAAAAAATTTTTTAGCCAGCGCTGGCGGATACCCGCTGCTTAAAAAATTACTTATTTTTTATCCTATAATTATCAGAATATTAGCAACGTCCCTTTTCTCATCTCTGCGGGATTAATCGCCACCATGGCATGAAAACTGCTTTAGACTTCTTGGCGATACAAATATCCACGACGCGATATAGGCAAGTGGAATGGCAAAAAGTGGATTTCCGCTGTTTTGGTAAACCGGTTTACAAAGGAATTGCGAGCCGAAAACAGCGGGAATTCACCGATGCCGGCATAACGTCCCTTTCGGGGGACGGTATGCGCTTCATCTTTTATGAGCAGAGGTATATCAATGGCTGGAGCACAAAACGTATCCCCTCGGGTCGAAATGGTGGATATCACCAAGACCTATGGATCCATCCGCTCGCTGCGCGGGGTCAACCTGAGATTGGCTCCCGGAGAAGTATTGGGGCTGGTGGGCGACAACGGCGCAGGCAAGTCCACGCTGACCAAAATACTGTCCGGCGCGGTGGTGCCAACCAGCGGCGCCATCCGTATCGACGGCCAGGAAATGGCCTTTACCTCCCCGGCGGACGCGCGGCGTTGCCATATTGAAATGGTTTACCAGGACTTGTCGCTCTGCGACACGGTGGATGTGGCGGGTAATCTTTTTATGGGGCGTGAACCGCAGACCCGCTGGCTGGGCATCCCGTTTCTTGATGAAAAAACCATGCATGCCCGGGCGCGGGAGATGCTAAAAGGATTGGGTATATCCATCCCGGATACCCGTTTGCTGGTGCGTAACCTCTCCGGCGGCCAGCGGCAGGCCATTGCCATCGCCCGGGCGGCGGCCTTTGAACCCAAGGTGCTGATTATGGATGAACCCACCGCGGCGCTGGCGGTGGCCGAAGTGGAGGCGGTGCTGGAATTGATAAAGCGCGTCAGCGCCCGCGGCGTCAGCGTCATCCTGATTACCCATCGCCTGCAGGATCTTTTTCTGGTCTGCGATCGCATCATGGTGATGTACGAAGGCACCAACGTCGCGGAGCGCCAGGTGGCGAATACCAGTTTATCGGATATCGTCAATCTGATCGTCGGCGAGAAGTTCGAGGCGCACTCCGCCCGCGCCCATTAACGGGGATCCCCGCATGAGTATTATGAATATGTCTAATAACCGTATGATTCAGCACTCGCTGCCGAGACGCATTTTACATAACCACTCCGGCGTGGTGAGCATCGCGCTGTTTTGCCTGTTTTGCTGTGTAGTCTTTGCCTTGATAACCGATGATTTCCTCAGCGGCCCCAACTGGCTCAATATCATCCGCCAAAGTGCGCCGTTGCTGATTGTCGCCACCGCCATGACCCTGGTTATCACCACCGGCGGCATCGACCTGTCGGTGGGCTCCATTCTGGCCCTGGTGGGGGCGTTATCCGCCATTGCCTTGAACAATTGGGGATTGCCTTGGCCGGTGGTATTGGTGGGCGGTCTGGTGCTCGGCGGATTGATTGGTTTGCTCAACGGCTATTTTATCGCCTATGAAGGCATACCGGCGTTTATCGTCACCCTGGCGACATTGGCGGTGGTGCGCGGCGTCGCCCTGCTGATTACCCAGGGTTATTCAATCCCGATTCCCGCCGACAGCCCATTTACGCTGTTGGGACGCGCCTGGGTGATCGGCCTGCCCCTGCCGGCAATATTAGGGGTATTGGTGCTGATTTGCGGCCATATCCTGCTGAACAATACCCGTTTTGGCCGCTATGTCACGGCTATCGGCGCCAATACCGAAGGGGTGCGGCGCTCCGGGGTCAACACCCGCGCCACGACAATGTGGGTCTATGTTCTCAGCGGCATGAGCGCCGCCCTGGCCGGGATGATCATCACCGCGCGGCTGGGCAGCGGCTCCTCCAACCAGGGCGAGGGATTTGAATTGCAGGTCATTGCGGCGGTGGTGCTGGGCAGCACCAGCCTGTTCGGCGGTTTCGGCACCATTATCGGCACTCTGCTGGGGGCGCTGTCCATCGCGGTAATTCAAAACGGCCTGATTTTATCGCACATTTCGCCGTTTTTTACCCAGATAGCCACCGGCACCATTATTCTGCTGGCCATCTGGCTTAACACCCGTATTTTTAACCCGGCCCGGCCCATCAAAGGATAGACGCGATGCAAAGTTCAATTTTCCGCCATGCGGATCCCCTCCCGCTGGGGGTCGCCAGCGGTTATGTGATGACGGTGCTTGGTCCGCTGCCGGTTGACCGGATGGGCGTGACGCTGATGCACGAGCATATTTTGCTGGATGCCTCCGGTAAATGGGTACCCCCCTGCTGCTGCAGCGACAGGCATCTGGCGGAGATGCCGGTCAAGATGGAAAATCTCGGCGAGCTGTCCCTTAATCCCTTGTCCAGCCGGGACAACTGCCAGCTGTTCGATCCGGAAGTGGCGACGGAAGAGTTAATGAAATTCCGTGCGTTAGGCGGGGAAACGGTGGTGGATCCCACCAATATCGGCATTGGCCGCGATCCCCTGGCCTTGCAGCGGATTTCCCGTTTGACCGGTTTGAACATTGTCATGGGCACCGGTTTTTATCTGGAGCCGTCCCATCCCGCCTATGTGAAAGCCCGTTCGGTAGAACAGCTGGCCGAACAGATGATTTACGACGTCGGCGGCGCCGAGGAAAAACCGCAGGTGATTGCCGGTCTGATCGGTGAAATCGGCATTTCGTCGGCCTTTACCGCCGACGAGGAAAAATCCCTGCGCGCGGCGGGGCGGGCCAGTGCCGCCACCGGCGTCCCCATTGAGGTGCATCTGCCGGGCTGGGAGCGGCTGGGGCACCGGGTGCTGGATATATTGCAGGACGAAGGCGCCGACCTGCGCCATACCGTACTGTGCCATATGAATCCCAGCTTCGCCGATAAAACCTATCAGCGCGACCTGGCCCGGCGTGGGGCATTTCTGGAATACGATATGATCGGCATGAGTTATTATTATGCCGATGAATCGGCCCAATCTCCCTCCGACGAAGAGAACGCCCGCGCTATTCGGGAACTTATCGACGATGGCTTTTTAAACCAGATTTTAATGTCCCAAGATGTCTTTCTCAAAACCATGCTCACCCGTTACGGCGGTCACGGCTACGGCTATATCCTGCGGCATTTCGTCCCACGGCTGCGGCGCCACGGCGTAACCGGCGAACAGTTGGAAACCCTGATGATCATGAATCCCCGGCGGGTATTTCAGCGTTAAGCCGTCGTCGGCTTCGGCCGGGAACGCCCGGTCTATCGCAGACGGGTATTGCGCCTATATCCGGTGTTTCGCCGCCAATATGGTCAGCACCGCCAGTAGGCAGGCGGTTCCCGGCATGACATCAAGCGTTGTTAAAATGATTTACGTTGAGGTAATGCGATGAACGCCGCTGAAGACGTCATTACGCTAACACGCGCTTTGCTGCGCTTTGATACCATCAATCCACCCGGTGACGAATCGCTATGCATGGCGTTCCTGGCGGACTATTTGCAACGACACGGCTTCGACATCCAACTGCGGCGCTTCGCCGATAAGCGCTACAACTTGCTGGCGCGCATGGCCGGCAAAGACAAAAATGCCGCGCCGTTGGCCTTTACCGGCCATCTGGATACCGTGCCCTTGGGGAATGCGCCTTGGCGATATGACGCTTTCGGCGGCGAGATCGTCGACGGCAGGCTGTACGGCCGCGGCGCCAGCGACATGAAAGCGGCCATTGCGGCTTTTATCATGGCCTGTGTACGACATCAACAAGCGATACGGGCCGGGGACGGCGTAATATTGATGCTGACCGGCGGAGAAGAGACCGGCTGTGACGGCGCACGGGCGCTGTTAGAGGATGCCGGGGTCGTTTTACCGCCGGTGAAGGCCTTGGTAGTCGGCGAGCCCACGTCGAACTACCCTATTATCGGCCATAAGGGCGCTTTGTGGCTGCGCTGCGAAACCCAGGGCAAAACCGCCCACGGCGCCATGCCGGAGCTGGGGATTAACGCTATTTATCTTGCCGCCGAGGCCATCGGCAAGATACGTAATTTCGAACCGGGCAAGCCGCATCCGCTAATGAAACAACCGACGCTGAATGTCGGCACCGTCAGCGGCGGATTGAATATCAACTCGGTGCCGGATCGCTGTTCGTTCGACGTGGATATCCGCACCGCCCCTAATCTGCAGCATGGAGAGATACGGCAGCGCTTGGCCGCCATGGCCGGGGAACAGGTGCGGCTGACTACCCTGGTGGATTTGCCCTCGGTACTCACCGAGCCGGGCGACCCCTGGATCGAGCAAGTATTCGCTTGCTGCCGGCCGCTGCACGACGAGCCGCTGCAACCCCGGATTGTGCCCTATTTTACCGATGCCTCGCTATTGCTGGACGCTCTCGGCTCGCCGCCCTGCATTATTCTCGGGCCGGGCGAACCGGCCATGGCGCATCAAACCGATGAGTATTGCGTAGTGGATAAGCTGCTGCAGTCGGTAGATTTGTATGGAGAAATAATCAATCTTGGCGTTTAACGCGCAACAGCAGGTGAAAAATCCACGCCTAATGCTAACTTTCTGTCGTTGGGGGAGCGTCAATGACGGCTTCTCACTGAGAATTGCCGGTAATCATCGACAGGATTAAATCGATGACAGCCGGTGTCTCAGATAAGAGCCCGTTGTCTTATGTCAGCACTGCGATTGTCAGCACTGCGATTCAGATGCAAAGCATACTCATTCCCCTTGCAGGGTGGCGATAATCTTGCGGTTGCCCCCATGGTGGCGATGCTCCCCCAGCCAGATGCCCTGCCAGGTCCCCAGCATTAATTTCCCCTGACTAATGGGAATGGTTAGCGATGCACCCAGCAGCGATGATTTGATATGGGCCGGCATATCGTCGGATCCTTCATAATCATGCTGATAGGGAGCATCTTCCGGCACCTGGCGTAAAAAGTGATTTTCCATATCAACCCTGACGGTGGGGTCGCAATTTTCATTGAGCGTCAAAGAAGCTGAGGTGTGCTGCAAGAATAAGTGCAGCAGGCCGGTGTTCACCTCCGAGAGATGCTCCAATTGATGGACAATTTCATCGGTCACCAAATGAAACCCGCGCTTTTGCGCTTCCAAAACCAGGGTTTGCTGATACCACATTTGCCCGCTCCTTTCTCGTATAGGTTGACAGCCTAGCGCTCTAACTGCGGGGTTGGGACAGTGACCACGTTTATAGCTTTCTTGAGTGCCCGGTTCTGCCGCTCTACTCGCAGTTTAAAACGCACATAACCCATGGCGGACCTATGCCGTCATGGGTCAGTCGTTGAATTAGGTTTAGCATCTTATGAGCTCAAACGCCTCTTCCCCAATCGCCCATTCAACAAATTTCATTTAAAAATCGCCTTTCATCCGCCAATAAATACAACTATTACCGACGTAATCGAATTTTGAAAGCATCCGGAATATAAAAAGATAAGATAGTATTTTATCAAAATTTATTATTTTATGACTATTACACCATTAGATTTAGATTACAGTTGTCCCAGCGACGATATGTGGGTGCTTGTTATTAAGGAACCGAATAGTGGTAAAGATGTAAATAAGCTACATTTCCAAACATCCGCTAAAGCAGAGTCAATCGATTTAAGTACAGCGTTCTCACAGGTTTCCAATACGACTCACAAAATTCCCAATGGAAATGTTGACCTGGCGGGTTATTTGTATGCTTTGTCGACGGCGGGAGAAATGCCTTCCGACAAACTCATTGACGAATTGACCCGATGTAATGCATCAGTCAATCAGGCTCGCGAAAATCTTAGAAATGGTCGTCCGAATATCATGTCTGATCTTATCAAGAGGCCACAGCTTGGGAGGGAAATTACCTTCATTCGCAATTTAACCATCTGTGGGTATAATAGTCAATCTGATGAAACCAATTATGCTGCTTCTTGTTATTTTTCGATGGGTAATTGCTCAGAACATTCAACCCATACTTCAATTATACAATCTCAAAAATGCCAAAAGGATGAGGTTGTCAAAAAATACTACTCTGATGACTCTGAGGATACTGGTCATGAATGGTCTGAAAGTAACAACTGCGTAATGGATTCGTGGAAATATGGACCGGCTGTGTTAAAAGGGGATGCAAATTTAATCGCAGAAAACGCTACGGAAGAGTGCATTGTCAATAAAGAATCAGGCCAAAAACTGTTGCAAAACAGCGATCAATTACTAAAAAAATTAAAGGTTCATGAAGAAAAAAATGGACAAAACTCAAAAGCTGGCATTGAAAAAAAGACCGCTGTTCAGATAGTATTTTGGCCTGAAATGTCCGTAATCAATACTCGTCTGGAGAAATCCCTCAACGCCAAGGGTTTTACCACATCGCAAAAAGAGCTTATCTCAATTAACAGCCAAATCAGAGCGACGGGCGTGCTGAGAAGCCTGGCCGCCGCGGTGGGGAATGAAATAAGCATAAAAGAGGCAACGTCTGGCTGCGATGAGGTTATAGGTGCCTTCAATACCCGGTTTAGAACCGGCTATCTTGGACAATGGCACAGTAAATAAATATACCCGTCATACTTTAACCTAGCGCCAAAAACCTATACCCATAGCTCTGCTGCGGTCCGCGGCAGAGCCTTTAGCGTTGAGTTTTTCCCGGCAGCGAGACCGCTGATGCTAGCTTACCGCCGCGATGGCCTGCGCCGCCCGCTGCACGTTATCGCCGTTCAGGCCGGACAGGCACATGCGACCGGAGGCAATCAGGTATACGCCGAATTCTTCCCGCAGCCTGTCCACCTGCGCCGGACTGAGGCCGGTATAGCTGAACATGCCGCGCTGGCGCAAAAGATAATTGAAATCATGGCCCGGCAGGGAGACTTTCAGCGCCTCCACCAGGCTGTGACGCATGCTGAGAATACGTTCCCGCATGGCGGCGACCTCTCCGCGCCATAAGGTATACAAAGCTGGATCGTTCAAGACTTTCGCCACCACCTGGGCGCCGAAATTCGGCGGGCTGGAATAGTTGCGGCGCACCGTCGAGGTTAATTGTCCCAGCACCCGTTCAGCCTCGGCGGCGCTGTCGCAAACCACCGACAGCGTCCCCACCCGCTCCGCATACAGGGAGAAGATTTTCGAGAACGACTGGCTCACCAGGCAAGGCAGTCCCTGCCGGGCCATTTCCCGAACCGCATAGGCGTCGTCGTCGAGACTCGCGCCATACCCTTGATAGGCGATATCCATGAAAGCGATGAGATCCCGTTGTGCCACCGTCTTGATAACCTGATCCCACTGTTCATGGGTCAAATCGGAGCCGGTGGGATTATGGCAGCAGGGATGCAGCAATACGATACTTTTGGCCGGCAGCGATTGCAAACAAGCCAGCATGGCGGTGAAATTTACGGCCAGCTTGCCACTGTCAAAATAGGGATAATAATCCACCTTGAAACCGGCGCCTGAGAAAACCGCCACATGGTTTTCCCAGGTAGGATCGCTGACATAAACCGTCGAGTCCGGAAAATAGGCTTTGAGGAAATCCGCGCCGATTCTCAGCGCCCCGGAGCCGCCCACCGTTTGGATGGTGGCGATACGGGAGGCGTTGCGCATCGGGTGATCTTCGCCGAACAGCAAAGCCTGGCTGGCGCTACGATACGACGGCAGGCCCGCCATCGGCAGATAACCCGCGCCCTGTTTCGGCATGGCATCCAGCAGGGCTTCCGCCTTGGCGACCGCCTGCAGTTGGGGAATGATTCCCTGCTCGTTATAATAAAGCCCGATGCTCAGATTCACCTTGTTTGGGCGCGGATCCAGTTTATAGGCTTCCATCAGCGACAGGATTGGATCCCCGGCATAAGCATCAACATGTTGGAACACGGTGTAAATCTCCTGGTATTGTGGGTTCAGGGGTAAAGCCCTGCCTCCACACTACCAAATAAATTTCGTTAGCTGTTAGCTGGAATGATTAAAAATTGAAGCAGCGCTGCCTTTTGCCAGGGTTTCCGCCGGCTCGCTCTGAATATATTCAATATCCACGCGGGAAGTCAGCTTGGTGACGAGCTCATAAGCGCTGATGCCGCTGGCGGCGGCCACCCGTTCCACCGGCAGCTCCGGGCCCCATAAAACCACGCGATCGCCCACGCGCTCGCGGCTGTCCGGTCCCAGATCCACCACCAGCATGTCCATGGAGACCCGTCCCGCCAGCGGCACTTCGCGGCCGTTGACCCAGACCGGTGTGCCATTGGGGGCGCTGCGGGGATAACCGTCGCCGTAACCGAACGCTATCACCCCCAAACGGGTATCCCGGGAGCTGACCCAGATACCGCCGTAGCCGCTCGCTTCACCGGCCCGATGGTTGCGCACGGCGATAAGGGAAGAGGTCAACGTCATGGCGGGCCTGAAGCCAAAGTCAGCGCCGATGCCGGCGCCGGGGGACACGCCATACAGCACAATACCGGGACGAACCCAGTCGCGGTGGGAGTCGGGCCAATACAGGATCCCGCCGGAAGCGGCGATGGACTGCATGCCCGGTTTACCCTGTGCAAAGTCGTCAAAACAGGCTAATTGCCGGGGGGTGGCATCCGCCTGCGGTTCATCGGCACGGGCGAAATGGCTCATGATATTAACCGGCCCCAGCACATTACGGCACGCCGCCAGGCGGGCATAAAATTCCTCCCCCTGCCGCGGCGAGACGCCCAGACGGTGCATGCCGGTATCCAGCTTCATCCATACCCGCACCGGCGACGCCAGGTTTGCCTGCTCCAGGGCCAGCAATTGCTCCGGGCTATGCACGGCGGTTTCGATGCCAAGCTCGGCCAATAGCGGCAATTCATCAGCGTCGAAAAATCCTTCCAGCAGCAGAATCGGCTTGGTAATGCCGGCGCTGCGCAGCGCTAATGCCTCGGCGAAACGCGCCACACCGAAGCAGTCCGCGTTATCCTGCAGCGTCAGTGCGGTTTCAGGCATACCGTGCCCGTAGGCATTGGCCTTTACTATCGCCACGACCCGGCTGTGGGGCGCCAGCCGGCGCACCTGCTGCAAATTATGCCGCAAAGCACGCCGGTCAATAACGGCAATGGCCGTTTTCATTATCCTTGTCCTGATTATCAATCATCATCATATTGCGGCCCGGCATAACTGTCGAACCGCGACCACTGCCCGTTAAACGTCAGCCGTACCGTGCCGATGGGGCCGTTACGCTGTTTACCGAGAATAATTTCCGCAATGCCTTTCTGATCGCTGTTTTCGTGATACACCTCGTCACGGTAGATAAACATGATCAAATCGGCATCCTGCTCGATAGAACCTGATTCACGCAAATCAGAGTTTATCGGGCGTTTATCCGCGCGCTGTTCCAGACCGCGGTTAAGCTGGGAGAGGGCCAGCACCGGTACCTGCAGCTCTTTTGCCAGCGCTTTGAGGGAACGGGAGATTTCGGCGATTTCCAGCGTCCGGTTATCCGATAGCGCGGGTACGCGCATTAATTGCAGATAGTCAATCATGATCATGCTTAAGCCGTCATGCTCACGAAATACCCGCCGGGCGCGTGAACGCACGTCGCTCGGGGTCAGGCCGGACGAGTCGTCGATATACATATTATGCTTTTCCAGCAGCAGCCCCATGGTGCTGGAAATACGCGCCCAATCCTCATCATCCAGCTGGCCGGTACGGATCCGGGTCTGGTCAACGCGGGACAGCGAGGCCAGCATACGCATCATAATCTGGTTGCCGGGCATTTCCAGACTGAAAATCAGCACTGGCTTGTCTTCGGTCATGGCGGCATTTTCGCACAGGTTCATGGCGAAGGTGGTTTTACCCATGGACGGGCGCGCCGCGATGATAATCAAATCGGATTTTTGCAGACCGGCGGTCTTTTTATCCAGGTCGTGGTAGCCGCTGGAGACGCCGGTCACGCCGTCATGGGGTTTTTGATACAGCTGCTCGATGCGCGCCACGGTATCTTCCAGAATACGGTCGATGCTTTTCGGGCCTTCATCTTTACTGGCGCGATTTTCGGCAATCTGGAAAACCCGTGATTCCGCCAGATCGAGCAGTTCTTCACTGCTGCGCCCCTGGGGATCGTAACCCGCATCGGCAATTTCATGGGCGACGGCGATCATTTCCCGCACCACCGCGCGTTCGCGGACGATATCGGCATAAGCGGAAATATTGGCGGCGCTCGGCGTGTTTTTCGACAATTCCGCCAGATAGGCAAAACCGCCCACCGAATCCAAGTCCCCTTTCTGCTCCAGGGATTCGGAAAGGGTGATGAGATCGATAGGCTTATTCAACTCCATCAGGCGCTGCATTTCGCCAAAAATCAGCCGGTGCGGGCGGTTGAAGAAATCTTTGACGGCGACGCGTTCGGCGACGTTGTCCCAGCGTTCATTATCCAGCATTAAGCCGCCCAACACCGACTGTTCCGCTTCCAATGAATGGGGGGGAAGCTTGAGACCTTCAACCTGACGGTCCTGCGAGAAGTTTGTTTTGTTAGCGGTTTTTTTTTCTGACATGTGATAATGACTTTGCCTGAGAGAAGCGACCTGGGTGAAGACGCATTGTAACGTTGATTGTCGCCAAATCCTATGCGGCTTTGCAATCGGGCGGTAAGGGCTTATGGTTATTTAAGACTTTCCACGAGAGGAACAGCTATGGTTAAGCGCATTCAATTCTCCGCCACCGGCGGTCCGGATGTATTGGAATACACAGATTTTACACCAAAAGATCCGGGTCAGGGCGAAGTTCAGGTTGAAAATAAGGCAATAGGTATCAATTTTATCGACACCTATATGCGCAGCGGCCTTTATCCGGCGCAGCTGCCTTCGGGTTTGGGGACGGAAGGCGCGGGGATCATCACAAAAGTCGGCCCCGGAGTGACCGGGCTGCATGCCGGGGATCGGGTGGTCTACGCCCAGGGTCCCTTGGGAGCCTATAGTGAAATACATAACGTCCCCGATAAGAATATCGCCGTCCTTCCCAACGCCATTTCCTTTGAACAGGCCGCGGCGTCCTTTCTTAAAGGATTAACCGTATATTATCTCCTGCACCAGACCTACGCGGTTAAACCGAATGAAATTTTCCTGTTCCACGCCGCGGCCGGCGGCGTAGGCCGGATTGCCTGCCAGTGGGCCAAGGCGCTGGGAGCCAAGATGATAGGTACCGTGGGTTCGGCGCAAAAGGCCGCCCTGGCCAGGGAGGCCGGCGCCTGGGAAATCATCAATTATCGTGAAGAGAACGTGCCGGAGCGTGTTGCGGCGTTGACCCATGGTGAAAAGGTCAATGTGGTATACGACTCGGTAGGGAAAGATACCTGGGAAATCTCACTGGACTGCCTGCGTCGCCGGGGCCTGATGGTGAGTTTCGGCAACTCTTCCGGGCCGGTGAGCGGCGTAAACCTGGCGATCCTCAACCAGAAAGGGTCGCTGTATGTCACCCGTCCGTCCCTGAACGGCTACATTACCAACCGGGAAGAACTTAAGCTTGCCAGCAATGAACTCTTTTCCATGATCGCCAGCGGCGCAATTAAAATCGACGTGCCGGAGCGGCAAAAATTTCCCCTGGCCGAGGCACAGCGGGCGCATCGGGCGTTGGAAGGACGAGAAACCAACGGCTCCTCCCTGCTGATTCCCTGATCGTTGAAAGACGGGCTTCCTTGCGAAAGCCCGTCATTTTTCACTGCATGTGATGCTGCTGTAGGTAGGGACAGAACGGCAAAACACCGGAAACTGCCGCTAAAGCCGCTATTATTTTCCGATGTGGATGAAATGGCTGATAACCAGGGTGCATCCTATCAGCAGATATAAGTAAAAAATATCGATAATAAATACAAGGTGTAAAAAAGACGAAAAGATGTGATCAACCCTGCATTTTTGGGTTCGGCGACCTGGCAACCCGCCGCCGGGTGGGGTTGATGACTATTCTAATAGCGGGGCAACCGCGGCGGCTTAACGGCGCGCCATACCCAGGCCACCACCAGCGCCAGCAGTAACCATGGCAATAATTTTATTGCCATGACAAACAGACCGGCAAACATCATGATAAACGTCCCCACGGCCAATGCGGCAAGAACGCCCAGCACGGAAATCCCGGTCAGCAGCAGCATCAAAAAGAATCCGATGACAAAGAAAATTTCCAACATGGCAGACTCCTGAAATAGGGGATAAGTCCCGCGGCTGTCTCAATGACGCCTTTAACTATTACAAGAGCTTTATTACAAAATCCATGCCAACAAATATACTTTATAACCCATTGTTTTAGAATAGATTTCCATCACATTATTTAGAATGGATCGGCCATTTTTACTATTTTTTAGTCAAATCCGCCATCTCTTCCCGCACACCCGGTGCAATCACTTTGGCGAGCGCCTGCTCAACCACCGCCACGCCCGCTCCCGGCTTATGGGCATTCTCGCTTAAATGGCGGCGCCACTGCCTGGCGCCCGGTATGGATTGGAACAGACCGAGCATATGGCGGGTGATGTGGCCCAGATAGGTGCCGCGGGATAGCTCAAGCACAATATAGGGTAACATGGCCGCCACAACGTCGGTCATGTCACGATAGGGATCTGTGCCACCAAATAGCCTGCTGTCGACCCGGGACAGGAGCGACGGATTTTGATAAACCTCGCGACCCACCATTACGCCGTCAAGCCATTGCAGATGCTGCTCCGCCTGGTCCAGGGTTTTGATGCCGCCGTTAATGGCCAGCGCCAGGGCGGGGAAATCCCGCTTCAGCTGATAGACGCGATCGTAGTCCAGCGGGGGGATATCGCGGTTCTCCTTGGGGCTGAGACCCGTTAGCCAGGCCTTGCGGGCATGGATGATAAAGGTATCGCAACCCCCTCGCTCGGCAACGGTCTGAATAAACTCGCACAAAAACCCGTAACTGTCCTGCTCATCGATACCGATACGGGTTTTCACCGTCACCGGAATCGACACCGCGGAACGCATGGCGGCGACGCAGTCGGCGACCCGCACGGGCTCCGCCATCAGGCAAGCGCCGAAACGCCCGTTTTGCACCCGATCGGAAGGGCAGCCGACATTGAGATTGATTTCGTCATATCCCCGCTGTTCAGCCATACGGGCACACTGCGCCAACGCCTCGGGTTCACTCCCTCCGAGCTGCAAAGCCAGCGGATGCTCCGTCTCGTTGTACGCAAGATAATCCCCTTTGCCGTAGAGCAGGGCGCCGGTGGTCACCATTTCGGTGTAGAGCAGGGTATGCCGTGTCAACAGACGTAAAAAATACCGGCAATGGCGATCGGTCCAGTCCAGCATCGGCGCAACGGAGAAGCGCTGAGCAGCATATTGGGGCACGGAGCCCTTGTAAACGTTAATCGAGCGCGGATGGGTGTTTTGTTTGATTTCGTGCATTTTTAATCATCGGATCGTGTTTTTTCTTTATCGGCACCCTATCATGCCCCCTTGATTGAAAGAGGTACGTAACAAGGATACGAAAAAGCATGGCTTACCAACAGAAGAGCATGGCATATTGTAGCATAGAAAATTTTTTATGCGGTGGGTCCTTTTACCGGCATCGCTGCACTTATAAGGTAATAATATAGTGGTAATAATATTTATCGCTCTCTTGAAGATTGATAACTATTCTTACACATATTAGGGACATAATGTCACAAGAATACTCCATTATTTATATGTAGTACTAAACGAAAGGACAGAAAATGACTAAAAGGTTAAGCTATTTTTTCTGGTGGTTTTATACTTTCTTTTACATATCTGAATCTGAGGGTATACCACATTATTCGGATGACTTGGTATTTTCAGTAGAGGCACATACACCTGACAAACTTCAATGGTTGATAAACAGATATAATGGTTGGTCTTCACGTACTGCCATAGAATTTGCATTATTGAGCGTAATTAATCATAAAATGGCCTGGGCTGTATGTAATGCATTTTTATGGCAATAATGCTATGTTCATTATCTTATATTACAGCAAAGAATAAAAAGAGATCATTATTGGTGGTTGCATTTTTTACTGATTCTATTACTCACAATAAAAAGGATTTATTAAAGATGGCATGCTATGGATGACGGGATCTATAAACTATCTATGGCCGTTGTCGCTTTCATTTGCTGGATTTTCATTGCTTAAGTATTGCTGTTCTACGCGTCACTCAACAATATGTAGTTTAGCGATACCCATTTTCTTTTCTTGTCATCATTCAGCGAGCAAGTCGTTGTAATAAACTTGATTCTCCTGACGGCCATTGCTCTGATTTTCTTAGGAAATGTACGCAGGGTGGCGCTATTATCCCTAGCGGCGACTTCTCTGGTTTTCACTTACATAATCCTAAGCCCGGGCAATGCAAACAGATATTTATTGGAAATACCCAGATGGTATCCTGATTTTGTAAACTTCAATATTATTGATAAAGTGGCATTAGGGATAAACTTATCATTCGATCAGATGTTTTCAGTTCAACCTTTAGCCTTGATTATCATTTACTCGAGTTTAGCCTTCCTTAATGAAAACAAAAAATGAAATTATTGGCACTGTTGATATTCATTGCGACAATCTGCCTTTTGTTACTCCAGCTTAAAGCATTTTCTTTTGTCTATTTTAACACCATATATAAATTTAATTCATCAAACATATCTGGATTTTTCGCCCTCAGCAGGGTCGCCATAGTCCTCCTTTTCGCCACGTTGACGACGGTAATGATCTATTTTTCAACCAAGGAGAGAAAAGAGGCAGCGTTGATATCGATTGTTTATATATCATCATACGCGGGAACCGTCATGCTTGGGCTGTCCCCCACTATCTATGCTTCAGGGCAAAGGACTCTTTTTGTTTCAGGAATAATGATTTCAGCGTTGGCCACCAACCTGGCAGTGAAATCCATACGAAAGATCAATACAAAAAATTATTCCATCATAAATAATGAAATAAGTTAAATCTGTGTAAGTTCCGTTTTACTTTATGTATTGCCTTATCCCGGTGCCATCCGAAAGCATCCTGAGTGGCTTTGAGGTATGTTATAACGCCATTACTCAGGGGCGTGGGATAACTATCCCTGGAACATGGTAGCTGCGTCCCGTCCCTTTGCCTGCAAGCATACCCACCGCATCAGCAGAATGCCGTTCGTCATCATGACCTTGGGCTTCTGTATTTTTATCAAAGTCAATGGTGCAATTACTTAAAGGTCTAATATCTGATCCAGGTAACAGAATTGGAAAATGTACTTTACAGAATAACCCATACCATCGAATATTGTCGACAATATGCAATACAACCATTGATTTGTTTACTGGGGAGCGTTTATGTCTTTACCCGATTCTCAACAGGCATCGAACACGTCCGACGAAGGCGTTACCCGCGCGCTGGCGCGCTATCTGGTGACATCCAGGCCCGGGGATTTACCGGAAAATGTCCGCGCCCATGGCATCTGTTCTTTCGTTAACTGGCTGGGGTGCGCCGTGGGAGGGAGCCGTCATCCGGCGGTGGATATCGCCTATGCTGCGCTCTCTCCTTTTGCCGGAGCGGAACAGGCCGCCCTTCTGGGACGAAATACGCGCACGGATATCATAACAGCGGCATTGCTCAACGGCATCGCCTCACACGTTTTTGACTTTGACGACACCCATCTTAAAACCGTTATCCATCCCGCGGGGCCCGTGGCATCGGCCATTATGGCGCTGTCGGAATTCCGTGGCATCAGCGGTGCGGACTTTATCCATGCATTGGTATTGGGAATAGAAACGGAATGCCGCATCGGTAACGCGGTTTATCCGGACCACTATGATATCGGCTGGCATATCACCGGCACGGCGGGGGTGTTTGGCGCCGCGGCGGCGGTAGGAAAACTGTTGGCTCTGGACGAACAGCAAATGGTATGGGCGCTGGGTCTGGCCGCCTCGCAACCCGTTGGGCTGCGGGAAATGTTCGGCACCATGACCAAAAGCTTCCATCCGGGGCGGGCGGCGCAAAACGGCTTAACCGCCGCGTTGCTGGCGGCAAAGGGCTATACCAGTTCGGAACAGGGCATTGAAGCGAAACGGGGCTGGGCCAATGTCACCAGCACCCACCGCAACCTGGCGGAGATAACCGGCGGATTGGGGGAGCGGCACGAAAGCCTGCTGAATACCTTTAAGCCTTTTGCCTGCGGCATCGTAATCCACCCGGTGATTGACGGCTGTATCCAGCTACGCAGTGAATACGCTTTGCAGGCCGACGAGATTGACAGTATAGAACTGCGCGTCCATCCGCTGGTGCTGGAATTGACCGGCAAGCGCACACCCAAAACCGGTCTCGACGGTAAGTTCAGTGTCTATCATTCCGCCGCTGTGGCAGTGATTCAAGGGCGCGCGGGCGAAGCGCAATACAGTGACGCGTCGGTACGGGATGAACACACCATCGGGTTGCGCGATAGGGTCAATGCCGTCATCGATCCCTCACTGGACAGCGATGCCGCCCATATCGTTATCCGGCTTCACAACGGCCAACGCCTTGAAAAACACGTCGACCATGCTATAGGCAGCGCGGCGAAGCCAATGACCCGGCAGGATCTGAATACTAAATTTACTGACCTGGTGGCGCCGATATTGGGACAAGATCGCGCCGCCATCCTGTTGCGGGCATGCTGGGACGTCGAGTCCTGCCGCAATATGGCGGAACTGTCGGCCATGACCCAAGAGGGCGGGCGCTGAGCCGGTACTACTCTTGTACTTAGGCAACGTCA